>CAWJVS010000024.1:0-195505 GCA_963846335.1 uncultured Bacteroidales bacterium | reverse complement strand
CTATCTTTAACGGAACAGGACCATACGAGGTTGAGCTTTCTGACGGTACAGTAATCAGCCCGTATAACAGTGATGAAGATATACTGGTATCACCTGCTGACACCACAATCTATACTATTGTAAGAGTGACCGATCTCAACGGTTGTGAGGCAACGGGTATGTCCGGTCAGGCAACTGTTGCAGTCCGTGCTTATCCGGTCATTACCACGTCACCCGGTAACCAGTCAATATGTGAATATGGTGTGGTTGCATTCAATGTCCTGGCTTCGGGTTCGGATCTTACCTACCAGTGGTATGTCGATCAGGGCAGCGGTTTTCTTCCTTTAGGTGACACGGCGGTATATTACGGAGCCAACCTTCAGACACTTACACTCTACGGAGCCACCAGGAATATGAACGGATATATTTACCGCGCAGAAGTGGCAGGTTGTTCAGACACTCTGACCTCAGGAAGTGCTGTTCTTACGGTAAATACTGTAGCTGAAATCATCAGGCAGCCAAAAGACTCAACAATATGTTCGGGTGCAGGAGCAACATTCTCGGTAAGGGCAACAGGAACAGCCCTTACCTACCAATGGCAGGTGAAAATAGGCAGTGCGCCATTCGTCAATGTGAGTGGCGCCAATTTCAGCGGAGCCAACGACAGCACCCTTACCATTACAAATGCCCCGGGATCCTTTAACAATAATTACTTCAGGGTAATTGTGAGAGGCACATGCGGAACCTCCGTTTACTCCAATGTTGTTGTACTAAGGGTAAATGTACCTCCGGCAATAATAAGAGCATCCGGATCCAAGAGCAGTTTGCGCCGGGGGCGGTCCTGTTTACTTCATGGCCAATGGTTCGGGCATGATCGATTCTCTCAGATGGCAGGTAAACAGCGGCAGCGGATGGACAGATATCATGGACGATACGATATACAGCGGGGCAGTAACACAGCAGCTGGCGATTATCGATGTTCCTTTTGCTTACCACAACAACAGGTACCGGCTGGCTCTTAAGGCAGCCTGTGGCGATGTGTTTACTAACGGGGCTACACTTACAGTTAATTCACTGCCGGTGATCACCTTTGCTGAAGATCCGATACCAGTATGCGGAGTAGAGTCAAAGGTCTTAACTCCGATTATTTCAGGAGGTTCAGGCACGTGGAATCAGCACACATGGACAGGCGATGTAGGGCCGTTGGACAATTACTTCATCCAGTCGCCTACATTCAAATCAACGATAGCGGGTCCGTATAATCTTAATTACAAGGTAAGAGACAGCAACTTATGTTACGGAAGTGGTGATGTTACAGTTAATGTTGACAGTCCGGATGCCTCCTTTACCCAGGATATGACGTTAATGTGTTCACCTGATACAGTGACCTTCACAAAAGATATGACAGGTATTGCAAGCTTCACCTGGAACTTTGGTGATGGTTCGCCGGTCAATACGGTTGATGATAATCCCGTTCATATATTCACAAACAGTAATCCTTCAACGATCGGGTTTTACAATGTGAGTCTGACAGTTGTATCTCCGGGAGGGTGTCAGGCAACACAAACCATACTGATAACCGTCTATCCTGCTATCGATGCTACCTTCACGGCAAGCCGGGATACCATATGCAGCGGTCAGGTGATCACCTTCACTGCCAACCCTTATGCAAGCAGCTATTTCTGGGATTATGGTGATGGCATAAGCGGACCCGGAACAAGTATGCAGGAGCATCTGTTCACAAATCCTGGTGCTTTACCGATAGTGAGAACAGTAAATCTTAAAACTATGTCTCCCTACGGCTGCATGGATGAAAAGACACTTGATATTACCGTGATGCCGGTGCCTGCAGCCCAGTTTACTGCGGCTCCGACACCCCAGGTCTTTGACCCGGCCGGTAATACTGTGACCTTTACAAATCAGACTCCCAATCCGGGCAGCTTTACGTACACATGGGCTTTTGGTGACGGCAACACATCGATCGACACCAGTCCGGTTTACACTTATTCCAACGGGGTGGGCACTTATGATGTGATCCTCGTAGCGACCAACGGAATCTGTACAAGTACCGTTACACATCAGGTTTCAATAGTTCCGCCGTCGCCGGTAGCCGATTTTGATTCACTGCCGTCAGGCTGTGAACCCCTGACTCTGGTGATCAATAACACCTCGCTGAATACCGATATCCCCGGCACTACGTACAGGTGGGAATTTGGTGACGGCAGCATTTCAACAGCGAAGAACCCGACATATACCTACTTTGATGCAGGAGCTTATCGTGTTGATCTTACTGTCACAGGACCCGGCGGCACCTCTGGAAAATCGCAGATGGTTTATTCCTATGCTTCACCCAAGGCCTATTTCGAGGTTTCACCGACCAAGGTCTTCGTTAATGATGAGAAGGTCAGGTGCTTTAACCTGAGTGAGGGTGCAAGTTATTACCTCTGGGACTTTGGTGACGGCGACACCTCGAAGGTTGCCGAGCCATATCATAAATACATGGAAGAAGGAATTTATGACATTACCCTCTGGGCTTATTCGGCAAACGGATGCAGTGATAAATACCTGCTCTCACCCGGTGTCACAGTTGATCCTGCAGGAGTAATACGATTTGCCACAGTCTTCACCCCCAACAAGGATGGTGAGGTTGACATAGATCATCTGCCTACGGGAGGGCCGGAGTATGATATGTTCTTCTTCCCGCCGATAATGGATAAAGTCGAAAAGTACAAGCTTCAGATCTTCAACAGGTGGGGTGTGCTGATATTTGAGACACGTGATCCTGACAAGCCCTGGAACGGTTATTATCAGCATAAGCTTTGTCCGCAGGGGGTATATGTATGGTTTGTGGAGGGCAAGTATGCCAACGGACAACCCTTCAAGCAGGTGGGAGATATAACGTTGCTGCATTAAAGGCAAAAGGCTGAAGGCAGAGGGCAGAAGGCGGTCATTAGAGATGAGATTGTGATTGAGATGAGATATGAGATATGAGATCTGAGCAATCAGATATGAAAAGTTATGAAGTTTTGTTTATAATAATTAAAACCGTATTCCACAATCCGCATAGATAAGGCTGTCTCAAAAGGGCAGCCTTTTTCATTTTATCCTCTTCAATCCCTTCAATCCCTTCAACTCATTCAACCCTTTTCAATCCAGCCAACATTTTAATCCTCCTCAACATTTTTTTTGACTCTCCAATTTTTTTTCATTTTTTACTATATGAAATTGAAATATTTCTTAAATTTGGTTAGCTGCATTTCAAAATTGTGTTTTCATGTCACTTCTGAAGTATATCGAAAGATTACGACTTCTTTTATTGTTGCTGCCTATTTCTATTTCTGGTCAGAGCAACATTAAAAATTGTTTACGTTCCAGGCACAGTTGGCACTCCGAACTTTAGTCAGTTAAAATAATGGATTTGATTCCTGCCAATATTGCAAATTCTACCCTGGAGTATTATCTGGTTAAAATTTCAACCAGGAGCAGGATAATTTACTGGATATCTTATTGGGATGGTGATATCCGGAATTGCTTTACTGCCGTTCATCCTTGTTGATGTTTCAATTCAGGCAAGAGGATATTTTCAGTCCAATATCGAAAAACAGGTTGTCTATGCTCCATTCCAGGGGAAAATTATTTTTACATCCACCCACAATGGTAAAAAGGTTGAAAAAGGAGATACTCTGCTTATTATTGATTCTGAAGCGATAAGAGCACTTCAAATATCACTTGCCCAGAAAATTACTGAAAACAATGCTTCAATAAAGGATCTTGAGATTTTAACCAGGTTGGATTCGATAGATTTCAAAAAGACTCATATCGGGTTGGTTACAGAGAAATATCAGGCTGAATACAGGAATATCATTAACCAGCAGATCATACAATTTCAAAAGTACAGAAAGAGAAAAACTGAGCATGAGAGGAATGAACTTCTTTATAACAAGAAGATAATACCTGAGACAGATTTTGAAAACAGCCTCTTCATTCTTGGTTCCGAAAGAGATAACCTGAATCAGATCTTATTATCTCAGAAATCTGTCTGGCAGGGTGATCTGACTGTACGGAAAAATGAAGGAGTTGAACTATTTGCAGACCTGGAGCGATGTTATGAGGAAATGTCAAACAGGATAGTCCTTGCATCCATAAGTGGGGAAATCATTCAGAGCACAGATATTCAACCGGGGAGTATTGTTAGTCCAGGACAACAAATTGCTGAAATCTCTCCGGATGGTGATCTGGTTGCAACATGTTTTATTAAGCCTGACGATATAGGACTCATCAATGAGAGGCAGTCAGTCAGAATTCAGGTGGATGCATTAAACTATCATGAATGGGGAATGTTACCTGCTGAAATTATTGATATTTCAGATGATATGATCATTGGTGAGGAGTCATCAGCTTATTTCAGAGTCAGATGTAATCCTGAGAGAACATTCCTTTCATTGAAAAATGGCAGTATCGTATATATTAAAAAAGGGATGAGTTTTAATGCAAGAATCGTTATAATACGCCGTAGCCTGTACAATTTATTATTCGATAAAACAGACAAATGGTTTAATCCATACACTTACAATAATAGCAGGCAGTGAATGTCGATTAAAGTAAAACAACGGGATATTACTGATTGCGGAGCTGCATGTCTGGCATCTGTTGCAGCCTGGTATAAACTTGAATTGCCTGTATCCAGGATAAGGCAAATGGCAGGAACAGATAAAAAGGGGACAAATATTCTTGGACTTGTTGAAGCTGCTGAAAAAATGGGATTTCTTGCCAGGGGAGTAAGAGGTGAATGGGACAGCCTGTTTAAAATACCAAAGCCATCAATTGCCCATATTGTTGTAAGGGAAACACTTCATCATTTTGTTGTCTTAATAAATGCTACTGAAAGGTACATTGAAATCATGGATCCTGCCGATGGAGAATTTCACAGAATTTCACATGATGATTTCAAAAAACAATGGACGGGAGTTTTGGTGCTTTTAGCTCCAGGTGAAAAGTTTTCAGTAAAAAATGAAAAAATCTCTACAAGTTTAAGGTTCTGGAAACTGATAAAGCCAAACAAAGGGATCCTGATTCAATCGCTCATAGGTGCCCTGGTATTTTCTGTACTTGGTTTATCAATGTCAATTTATGTAGGTAAGATTGTGGATAATGTATTGCCGGGAGGAAATCTTAACCTTCTGAACCTATTGGGAATAGCTATGCTTATAATAATCATACTCAGATTGTTTTTAAGTTTTTTCCAGTCACTTTTTGTTCTTAAAACAGGTCAGAAAATTGATGCAACGCTTATTCTGGGTTATTATCAGCATTTGTTAAAGCTTCCTCAGACTTTTTTTGACAATATGCGAACCGGGGAGATTATTTCAAGGATTGGGGATGCTGTCAAGATTAGGGTATTTGTAAACGATGTCTCAGTCAATCTGATCCTTAACATATTTATACTGGTTGTTTCCTTTGTTCTGATGTTCACTTTTTTCTGGAAACTTGCTTTAATTATGGTACTTGTAATTCCATTTTATTCTGCTATCTATTTTATCTCTAACAGGCTTAACAGGAAAATTCAACGTCGTGCCATGGAGAGGGCGGCTGACCTCGAATCCCAACTTGTGGAATCACTTAATTCTGCTGGTACAATTAAGATATTCGGTATGGAGGAGTTCTCCAATTTGAAGACTGAGACCAGGTTTGTATCTCTTCTGGAAGCAATTTATAAATCAGGACTGAATGGAATTTTCTCAGGAAGTTCAACCAGTCTTGTTTCCCAGATAGTTACAGTGGTTGTTCTCTGGGCGGGAGCTGGTTTTGCCAACGATTTGAAAATAACTCCGGGGGAGTTGCTTTCATTCTATTCCATTGTAGGTTATTTTACAGGCCCTGTAACAAGTATTATTGGATTCAACCGTACCCTTCAGGATGCTAAGATTGCAGCCGACAGGTTATTTGAAATTTTTGATCTTGAAATTGAAGATGAGATCAACAGTATCGAACTTAAGCCGGGAATGGCCGGTGATATTCGTTTTGAAAATGTAAAGTTCAGGTATGGGACAAGGGTGGAGGTATTTGATTCACTCAATCTTCTAATCAGAAAAGGAGAAATAACTGCGATTGTTGGGGAGAGTGGTTCAGGAAAAACCACACTGATCTCTATACTACAGAAACTTTATCCCTGGCAGTCAGGAAATATCAGGATTGGGAATTATGATCTCAGGCATCTTTCCAATCATTCTTTGCGCCAGATTATTTCTGTTGTACCTCAAAAGATTGATCTGTTTGCAGGCAATGTTTTGGAAAACATAGCGCTGGGTGAATTTAATCCTGACATGGAGAAAGTAGTAAAGGTATGTGAATTGCTTGGAATGATAAAGTTTATTGAACAACTCCCTCATGGATTTAATACCTGCCTGGGTGAACACGGAACCACATTGTCAGGGGGACAACAGCAGCGTATTGCAATAGCCAGGGCACTTTACAGAAATCCGGAGATATTGATTCTTGATGAGGCAACCTCTTCGCTGGACTCAAACGCTGAAATATTCGTACTTAACACTCTGGAGTTGTTACGGAGTACAAACAAAACTGTTATTGTTATAGCACACAGGTTATCGACAATCAGCCTGGCTCAGAGAATAATTGTCCTTGATAAAGGCAAAGTCGTTGAGGAGGGCATATTTGCTGATCTGGCAAACAGGGATGGATACTTTCACAGGATGTGGAAATATCAGAATATCCAGTTAAATGAAAGGGTTATAAATTAAAAATAGAATATAATGAAACTGTTTGAATATCTTGACCGCATAAGCATGATGCATAAACTGGTATCCAGACAAAAGACAGGAACACCGGAAGAGCTTGCCCGCCATCTGGGAGTAAGCAGGACCACCCTTTATGAACTCCTTGATGAGTTAAGGTCGAGGGGCGCGCCTATAACATATTCAAAATCTGCGAAAACATTTTTCTACAGCCAGCCGTATGATATAGCTGTCACCTGTACCCTTAAACCATTAACTTATAATGAAGCAAAAGAACATGCCGGTGGAATAAATATTTTTCCCAAAATCCTTTTTTTCCGGACGATGCTCTCCGAACTTAGTATTGTAACGTTACAATGCTAAAGACCCGGGCATTTAAAATAAATGGGAGAAGGCATAACGACTAACTAAAATTAAGGTTTATGGAAAAATCATTTGATTTAATTGAATTAACCAGCGCTGAAATAATGGAGATCAGCGGCGGAACATTTCCTATGCTTATAATAAAGATGTTTGGGCCAAATATCGATGGCCTTATTGCATTCTGTAATGGGGTAAGAGATGGCTATGCACGAACAACCCAGCCATAGGTTTTATTTATTAAAATTATCTATTATGGAAAGATTATTAGTGACTGAGTTAGATCTAAATGAAATGATCGCAATTGATGGAGGCAAAACTTTTAGCTATTATCTGGGATATGCAATTGGAGCTATTGGTGGAACCACAGTAAGTTTTGTTGCCGGTTTAGTTGGTGGTTTGCAAGGTGAACATATTTAAAACAGTTTAATTTTTAATTTTATGGAAAAGTTAAAAGAATTGGAATTTGTGAGATGACTGAAATCTCAGGAGGTGTAAATCCGGCTTATGAACTCGGATATGCGATTGGGATTCATCTTAAGACAGCTTTTAATATTAAAAGGATTAAGAGATTTTTTTTAACTTTAAAGTTAAGGGGTCTGTCGATGAGTATTTATTGAACCGCAAAGTAATCAGTGTATTATAAATTTAGTAATAGTATAGTTTTCGATAAAAAAGCTTAAATGTATAACTAACGAAAATATATGTGTCCTTTGCGGTTAATTTGTATCGTCTTCTAAAACCTATTTATCTGATTTTAAAATTTTATAGATTCAATATTTAAATTAATGATGATTAATCTAAAGGATTTATTTTATTCTTAAAATAGCCCTGATGCATTGAGAGCAATTATGATATTACATCTTTTAAGCATTTTTAATATTACTTTGGAATCATTACTTATTTCTGCTAGGGATATTATTGTTGGATTATTAATATCAACACCCTTAAGATATTTAGGACTATTTCCTGAACAAAAAGAAATTAATTTTAGTGTATATATCCTGCTAAAGTATTCATTGCTTCTACCAATAATTGAAGAGTCAATTTTCAGGCTTCCATTAAGAATATCAAGAATCAATCTAGCGATTTCTTTAAGTCTAATACTATTTGTTTCTATAAGTAAGTTAAACATATATCTCACTATCTCGCTATCCCTAATTTTATTTATAGTTTTATTTGTAATTATTAAGATGGTACCTGAATTTTTACAAAGAGTTAGCTTATTCTCTAAGAGATATTTCCTTCTATTTTTCTATTTTCAAGCTATCATATTTGGATTCTTACATCTGACTAATTATAACGTTGATCTTCAGCATTTTTATTTATTCCCTTTTTTCGTCATTGGGTATATAATTACAGGATGTTTCTTGGGCTATTTAAGGGTTAGGTATTTATTATGGATTCTATTTGTGTATAGCTACCCATATATTGATGAATAGTCTCTACTGCATAATATTGTTAAGATGAATTTATACAGAGATGGCCTCAACAATCTTCATTTAACGATTGTATTTTGAGGTTAGCTATCTCATTTGAATATTGGAGTTGAGTAAGAGTAATCATTTATGGATTTTTATATTGTGATGGGGGTTTAATGATTCCGGGCTAAAGCCCGCTCTCTTATGTTAGCTTCTGACACCGGGCTGAAGCCCGGCGTTAGTAAGGATTGTTGCCACGACAGTGGCATAATATGAATAACCCCCGGTGTCAACCGGGGGTGGTGCCTGACCCTCCGATCCCAAGCCCTGAAGAGGGGCTTAATATATCTGGAGATAATCAGAAGTTTTCAGACTTAGTTAACTCTCTTTTGCAATAACATAATAATTCAGAAAATGTCCAGTTATCGTCAACATCTGTATCACCTTGTTTTCCATACAAAGGACAATCAGCCAACCATTAAGCAAGATCAGGTCGATCAGCTTTATGCCTACATTACAGGTATAATAAGAAACAAAAGCAGTCACCTTTATCGGATCAATGGCATTGAGAATCACCTTCATATTCTAACTGATATGCATCCTTCAATTGCACCTATGGATTTTATGAGAGTGGTTAAGGTATCAACTTCATTATGGATTAAAAGCAGTGGTCTTTTCCCGGCATTTAAAGGATGGGCAGAGGGATATGGCTCTTTTACCTGCTCATACAGGGATATAGACAGGATAATTGAGTATATTAAGAATCAACAGGAACATCACAGAAAAATTACATTTGAAGAGGAGTACAGGATCCTTCTTATGGAGTATGGTATAACTCCGGATGAAAGGTATTTTCCGTAAAGAGGATATTCAGCTCCTTCAGAGCTGACGAAAGTGTGTTGCAGATTTTCCCCCGGCTGGCGCCGGGGGTTATTCAAATTTGGCTCTTTCAGAGCCTGATCAGTTAATAACATTCATTAAGTGCCATGGGTAGCATGCGTAGGGGATGCTAAACATACTGGATCAATAAAAACCACCTCACAAGGAACAAATTCAGTTGGGCTGTGGAGTACTATGCCGTTTCAGTCAGTGAATCCCATGTGCCGGAAGTACGCAATTATATCAGAAACCAGGAAGAACATCACCATAAGAAAACCTGGGAGGAGGAATATGATGAGTATATGACTAAATACGGGTTTGAAAGAATTATGGGCTAAAGCCCGGCGTTAGTAACTGACGGGATCCAATAAACCCGGACTATAGCCCGATATTAGTGAATATCACATAAATCCGGACCATAGCCCGGTGTTAGTAACCAGCAGGATCTCATAAACCCAGGTTATAGTCGGGTGTCAGTAGGTACCAGTATCACATTATCCCGGACTGTAGTCCGGTGTTATAAGCCCAGGCTTCAGCCGGCGCAGGATAATGGTTGATATAAGCCCAGGCTTCAGCCTGGGCCATGAACCTCCACGATAACCGGGCTTTAGCCCATAACTAAAACACTATGGCTGACGTAAGAAACTGGCTCCAATTCGGCCGGCAATCAAAGGAGGATCGTTGCCACGACAGTGGCATAATATGAATAACCCCCGGTGTCAGAAGCCGGCTGAAAAACCAATTCTTTAGCGGCGCGAGGGCAAACCGGAAAAGGCGCGAACCTCAGCCTTTTTGGTGGCGCATGAAGGCCTGTGCAGCAGGCGGACAAAAAGGATGAGGTTGTCTTTTCCGGACTCCTTTTCGCCTCTGCTGCAGCCTGGCTCCTCGCTAAAATAGCCCACCGGGCTATTTCTTTACGCTCGGCCCCTTTTCTTTTGGAGGAGCAAAAGAAATGAAAATCATGTTAAATAAGAAGGGTGCCCTTTTGTAATAGCCTCCATAACTCTCGTCCTCTTTTCTTTAAGAGCTTTTGCGCATGATATTTAACCCCCTCTGGCTGCTGGCGCAGCCATCTCCCCCGGGGGGAGAAAAATTCTGCCCTTTCGTTTATATTAATAAATTCCAATGGACTCCGAGACCATCAAAACCAATTCTTTAGCGGCGCGAGGGCAAACCGGAAATGGTGCGAACTTCAGCCAAAACGGTTGCGCCAATAAGGCCTGTGCAGCAGGCGCCCGTTTTGGCTGAAGTTGTCATTTCCGGGGCCTTTTTCTTTGGTTCATTTCTTTTGGGCAAGCAAAAGAAATGAACAATCTAATAGAAAAAGAAGAGTGCCCTTTTGAGACACCCTCCTTAACGCTCGGCCCCTTTTCTTTTGGAGGAGCAAAAGAAAGTAATGTTGTTAAACCCCCTCTGGCTGCTGGCGCAGCCATCTCCCCCGGTGGGGGAGAAAAAATCTACCCTTACGTTTTTATCTTCTAATTCCATAGGTCTCTGAAGTAATTTGAATCTCTCCTCTTTAGCGGCGCGCAGGCAAACCGGAAAACCCCATGCTTCAGCATGGGGATAAAAAAACCCCGGGAAACATCTGTTAATCTCCCGGGGAAATGGGCCGCCGGCCTAGGGGACCGTCAGTTCATCAAGAACCCGTAATTAGCACGGAATGCAGCGAGACGCGCCCTGGAAAAACATGCAGCCCTTTGTAAACTTAAACCCTGCTATTTCGAAACCCTGTATCATTATAGGAATTCTATCAAAAATCATCGACCCGGACAGTAAACCAACCATTGATATTACAATTTTAAAACCAGCCGGGGACATTATAATCATAAATTCAATAATTTTTTTGCCTTTTATTGATAATCCTCTCCGGTGACATACGACCTCCTGGACTGACTGTACCGGATATCTGTCCCGCCATCACGGATCTCCTTTACAATCCGCTTGACATGCCGCTCACTGATCTCAAACCTCAAAGCCAGATCAGCAGGTGCCCCTGTGCATTTCAGTTCAGCAAGTTTTAAAAGCCGGACTTTCAAAGTCTCCTTCCTAAACCTGGTCCTCATACCAGAAATAATAAAACTTAAATGATCATCGACTTCACTATAAAATTAAACAAAATTTCTGGTAATAACCAAATATAATTAGAATAATTTACTTACTAGTGATGCATTAACTTGAGAAATATGTTTTTATATTATTGATAATAAGTAAAATATAATTGTTCATTGATTTTTTGATTTGAATTGATGTGTTAACCCCGAAGGGGTTTAATTTGAATAACCGTGGGTGCAACCCACGGTAAAGACAATAAAACCTTCCGGCAACCCCGGAGGGGTTGAATAATGAACTCAATATAACATTCTAATATTCAGCCCTTTCAGGGCTGTGAGATTTAGTTTATAGATGACCGTGGGTTTACACCCACGGTTATTAGATTGTGCCACTTCGCGGCACGATATATTGAAATCAAACGCATCAGTAGTATAATTTACTCTTAAAGTTTAAATTAATAAGTGACTGGTAAAAGCCTGTCTGGTGAACCCTGGAATAGTTTTGAGCTATTTGTTGAATCGGCTGCTTTGTTTCATGAACATTTTGCAATAGATGCCGCCACTCTTCATCAGCTCATCATGAGTTCCCGTTTCAATAACTGATCCTTTATCAAGGACAATAATCCTGTCGGCAAGACTTACATTTGTAAACCTGTGACTGATCAGAATTGAGGTCCGTCCCCTCACAATCTCCCTGAAACGGCTGAAGATCTCATATTCAGTATCCGCATCCAGGGCGCTTGATGGTTCATCAAGGATAAGGACAGAGGCGCATCCCTGAAGAGGGCCCTCGCAATTGCTATCTTCTGCCATTCACCCCAGCTGAGCTCCCGGCTGTCATTAAACAGATTCCCGATAACAGTATCGTAACCATCCGGAAGACCTGATAACATCTCATCAACACCCGCATCTGAAGCAGCTGCTCTTATTTTATCACTGCAGATCCTGTTTCATTGATATTGCCCATCCGGATATTCTCGCCGGCCTGAGATTATAAAGCATAAAATCCTGAAAAACGACCGAAAAGAGTTTCCTGTATTCATCAGGATCCATATTCCTTATATCCTTTACCGTCATATTTGATCGTTCCTGAATCCGGATCATATAGTCTGCACAACAGCCTTACAAGTGTGCTTTTCCCTGCTCCATTGGGTCCTACAAGTGCAATTACCTCTCCTTTGTTGATCTTGAAGGAAACATTATTGATTGTCTTGGCATTGCCCGGATATGTGAAAGATAGGTTCTCGACAACAATATTCCTTGTCAAGGGGAGAGGGAAGCACTACAGGTTCTGACGCTTTGATACTTTCCTTAAGATTCAGAAATTCAAATGTATCTTCTATAAAAAGACTGTCTTCATATAGTCCTGCCATGAGCTGAACAGATCCTTAATATAGATCATTCCCTGCCTGAAAGCCAGCAGGAACATCGCCATTTCTCCGAGTGAGAGGTTTCCTTTTATTGTCTGACGTGCAATAAACAATAATGCAGAAAGAAAGTGCTGATGCCTTAAAAAGTTTGAAACCAGTTCAATTATTGTTCTTTTCCGGATTATATTCAGCTCTTCCTCTTTTTGTTTAAGGAAAGATTTTCTGAACAGGTCCATGAAGTAATTTCCCAGTCCGAAAAGTCTTATTTCCCTCGATGGTCTGTCACCTGTAAGCAGCCAGTTGAAATAGGCAGATTTGCGTGCTTCCGGAGTCTGCTCCCTCTGAAAATTGTAAAGAATCTCTGCATAATGCAGCCTCAACCAGATCGCAGGAATATTGGCAACCAGCAGAAGTACGGCAATTGTCCAGTGAAGTGTCAGTATCAGTCCGGCCATAAGGAGCAGCGAAAGAAGTCCGCGCAGAAAAGAGACCAGATTATTGAGAATACTGTTTGGCCGCCATGGAGCCTCCCTGGTGGCGCGTGACAAACAATCAAAATATTCAGGTTTTTCAAAATTTATCAGATCGAGTTTTACCGACTTTGCATGCAGAAGTCCGTACATATAGAACTTCAAGTTCCAGGGATTGTTTCTTCCGAATATAGTTGCTGAAATCGCCGGAGGCTTCATCGAGAAAATATAATGCCACAATGGCAATTATCATTCAGGATGATATTACTTACCGGATGTTATGCCTGACCCGGATGTGGCAGCTGTGGTTATATCATCAATGAGGACCTTTAAACAGCCATATTAGCGCCAATGGAAGAAAACTCCTGATAACTGAGAGCAAAAATATTGGCAGTCGCCCATCCCGGTGAACTCTCCCAGACCAGCTTCAGTGATTCCCTGAACAGACTTATCTTTCTCCTCATATCTTTGTAACCTATCATAATTTCTGACCACTTTTTAAATTTTTCTTCCATAAATGTAAAGCAATAACTCTTAACCGGTTAATAAAATAATTTGGCCTGGTATTTATCCTTATATCCGCCAGGCACCGGATTTTCACCGGTAGTTTCCGCCCCTGACAATCCTGCCGGCAATTTTATCTATTCTCACCGGTTCGTCGGCAAATGCATTACCATCACCCCTTGCAATATAGCTTGTAACATTGTTTTTAACCACTATCTTAACCAGACGGTGCAGGATAAGGCCATTTTCCCTTGTTATTGCAATAATCTCGCCCGGAACAGGAGCTCCTTTCAGATGTATCGGCTCAATAAGCACCAGCGAGCCTGGTCTGATACAGGGATACATACTGTAACCATGTGCTTTCAGACGGATTGTCTTTCCTTCTGAAAGAAGTGTCAGTCCGGTATTCTTTATCATCATCTTTTTATCCTGACTGCTCATCTTTTCAAGAATATAATCAATTACACTATCTGTCCGGTCTGAACCGGAGCCTGCAGGTTGGAATTATTCCTGCACATTTCTGAAATGGATCCGGAAAGCCGGGCAATAATATCCCGGTCCCATGTATGCTGAATGCAGTTTGCCATTACCTGACTTACAGCAGCTGCCTCTTTAAGCTGAATCATGTTGTTTTCAATTCCATGTTCAATTATGAAGATCCTGTTAAGCGGGGAATCACGCGGATCATCATTGTCATAAACCGGAGTATTGTACATTCTGTAACCACCTTCTGTTTTTCTGATGATAAGCCTGTCATCATGAATCACTTTTGCCCCACGGTTTATCCCAGAGTTTCGGCCATCGTCGATTTACCTTTTCCTGAAACTCCGCTGAAAAGGAACCCTTTGCCTGCAGATTATTAATTCCGGATGCGTGTATCAGAATATCATTTTTCATTACAGTGAGGTAATACAGGATTAGTCCGTCAAGAGGATATTCAAACGGGTCTGTACCTGTTTTGCCGGTTTTGATCCACAGATCCCACTGAGATTTATCAGGGGAAAACTTAAGGACAGCATTTTTCGATTCTGCGGAAAGCGGAAAGTTAGTCTTGATATAGAGCTCAGAATTATGCTTCCATATACTCCAGAAATCCGGGGTATTTTGGATCAGGATGCCATTTTTCTCCTCAACAAACGGAGCATGGAATACTCTTTCAGCCTCAGCCGGAAGATTAAAAACTCCGGAATGGATCTTTATGTTGACATCAGGGTTTGAATCATAGCTTAAATTTCTGAGAAATTTAGGAGAAACAGCAAGGTCCGGTCCGCTGGCTGCTGCCTCGAAACCGATGTTGTAGCCTGCTATTTTCAAATTAAAATTCCTCATTAAAGCGGGACATTTGTTAAGGATTTTTTGCCACCAAGGCTCCAAGACACTAAGAGTCACCAAGTATCAAATTACCATTCTTTTTATTCCATATTTGATCAATGGGACATTAAAGTTAATAAGATATCCCAGTCTTTTATTTGTCAGTTTAAGATGACTCAGTAATTGTGCCTCCCAAACAGGATTGACATTTTCCAGAGCTTTTAATTCAACAATAACCAGATCATTTACCATAACATCCAGTCTTAACCCTTCTTCAAAAATCATCCCTTCAAAAACAATTGGAATATCTAATTGTCTTTTAATTTCAAACCCTTTCTGTTTTAAAATATGACAAAAGCAAACCTCATAAACTTTTTCAAGTAATCCGGGGCCAAGTTCTTTATGAATTTTAAAAGCTGCATTGACTATTTCCCTGCCAATACGATCTTCCTCCTCTGAAATTTCTTTATACATATCCTGGTGTTACTTGGTGTCTTCGTGCCTTGGTGGCAATAAAAATAAAACAGGATATTAGAATTTTATTCAGCAATTATAAGATATTTCCTCAAATTCATCAATGAATGAAAAAACATCATTCGACGCGGTTTCAGGTATCAACTTCATATTCGTCATCATTTCATTTATAATATCCTCAACACTGTTTACCCCGTTTATATGTTCCCAGATAAAAGCCCCTGTCTCATTAAGAGTATATACACTGTTCATATCGGCAATGTTGTCTGCAACCGGAACAAGGACATATTCATTGCCTGTTTTTGTGGTTACTACTGATGGTGAACGGGAAAGAATTGTTTTAAGCCCTGCCATGATGGTCCATTTAAAAATCAAATGTATTAAAATTTATAGTTCCTTTTTGTACCTTCGCAAAAACTGAATTATGAGTAAAAAGGGAAGGGGTAAGCAGAGTGCCGGCATTTCGAGGGAAACACTTACCGAACAGATACTTGCAACACTGACTAAAAGCCCTGAAAAGGGGTTCAATTATAAGCAGATCGCAAAACGCCTGAATGTTATAGATTCCGGTGAAAGACAGGTGATACTTGACATTCTTAAAGACCTCACAGGTAAGGGAGGAGTGCAGGAGATTTACCCGGGGAAGTATAAGGCGGTGAAGGCCGGCAGGGGGTATATTACTGGTACGGTTGATATGACAAGGATGGGTTACGGTTTCATATCGACTGAGGAACTCGAAGATGATGTTTTTGTTTCTGCCAATAATCTGAAAACTGCCCTTCACGGTGATACGGTCAAGGTGAAGCTTTATGCCAAAAGAAAAGGATCCAGACCCGAGGGAGAGGTTGTGGAGATCATTGAGAGATGGAGAACCTCATTTGTCGGAACAGTTGAAGTAATGCCCAATTTTGCTTTTCTTATTCCTGATAACAAAAATATGCCCTTCGACCTTTTTATCCCCACCTCTAAACTAAATGGGGCATCTGCAGGGTCAGAAGGCTGTCGCCAGAGTGATTGACTGGGATCCGAAATCAAAGAATCCGGTGGCTGAGATCATAAATGTCCTTGGATATCCTGGTCTGCATGAGACAGAGATGCATGCTATCCTGGCAGAATATGAGCTGCCCTACAACTTTACAGAGGAGGTTGAAAATGACGCTGAACAAGATTAAGGGGGAGATAACAGAAAATGAGATAAAGTCACGCCGCGACTTCAGGCATATCCCAACCTTTACAATTGATCCGGAAGATGCAAAGGATTTTGATGATGCTCTCTCCCTCCGGCAGCTTGAAAACGGCAACTGGGAGGCAGGAGTTCATATTGCAGATGTGACTCATTATGTTAAGATAGGTACACTTGTAGAGGAAGAGGCAAAGCAGAGGGCAACATCTGTTTATCTGGTCGACAGGGTGGTGCCAATGCTTCCTGAAAGGCTTTCAAATCATATCTGCTCCCTTAATCCTGCAGAAGATAAGCTTACCTATTCAGCTGTCTTTGAAATGAATGACAAATCAGAGGTAATAAGTGAATGGTTCGGGAGGACAATCATTAATTCTGACAGAAGGTTTTCATACAATGAGGCGCAGAAGGTAATAGATACCGGTGAAGGGGATATGAAGGACCAGGTGCTTCTGCTTCATAAGCTTGCACAGCAGCTGAGGACAAAACGATTTGCATCCGGGGCTTTTGCCTTTGAAAAGATTGAAGTCAGGTTCGATCTTGATGAAAACGGCAAACCTGTGGGGATAAAATTCCGTGAGATGGGAACAGCCAACCAGCTTGTTGAGGAATTCATGCTTCTGGCCAACAAGCATGTTGCAGAATATGTAGGCAAAAAACTGAAAGGTAAAACTTTTGTTTACCGTATCCATGATAAGCCAGATCCTGAAAAACTGAGTAATTTCAGCCATTTTATTACCCGTTTCGGCTATAAGCTTGGTCGATGGTGAAGAAACTTCCCTGCCTAAGGCAATGAATAAACTATTAACACTCAGTTGCCGGGAAGAAGGAGCAGAATATCATTGAGACCCTTGCCCTGCGTTCGATGGCCAAAGCTGTCTATTCAACAGAGAATATAGGACATTACGGATTGTCATTCAAACATTATACCCATTTTACATCTCCCATACGCCGCTATCCTGATATGATGGTACACAGGCTTTTATCAGCCTATCTTGCCCAGGAAAACCCGGGTTCCCACGACAAGTACGAGAAAATGTGCGACCACTCTTCAAAAATGGAAAGGCTGGCAGCCGAGGCTGAAAGGGCTTCTGTAAAGTACAAACAGGTTGAGTATATGAGCGATAAGACCGGACAGGTATTCGAAGGTGTTATTTCAGGAGTTACCGAATGGGGAATTTACGTTGAGATAATTGAGAATCAGTGCGAGGGGATGATACATATAAGGGAACTGGCCGATGATTACTATGAATATGATGAGGAAAACTACTGCCTGAAAGGCCGTTCAACAGGCAAGATCTATACTCTGGGCGACCGTGTTAATATTGAGGTTGTTAAGGCCGATCTTCAGAAAAAACAACTTGATTACAGGCTGGTTACCTGAAACGAAGTCAGGAGACTTCGCTTAGCTAAAGAGACAGATCGCTTTCAATAAGCTTCAGTAATTCTGCCGCGGCGTCTTTTTCGGGTATGTTCTTCAGCACCGGGGTAGTGCCGCGGTAAATATGGACCTTCCCGCTGGCAGCTCCTACATAGCCGTAATCGGCGCCGGCCATCTCCCCCGGACCATTGACGATGCATCCCATAACAGCAATTTTAAGACCTTTTAGGTGACCTGTCGCCTCCCTGACTTTTCTTACAGACTCCTGAAGATTGAATTTTGTACGGCCACATGTCGGGCACGACAGGTACATAGTCCTGGTAATTCTTGTCCCGGTGCACTGAAGTATGGAAAAAGCAATGGCAGTCACATCCCTCTGACTGATTGTCCCGATATTATGCAGACAAAGTCCTGCAACCCTTTTGCCGATAACGAACCGGCCCAGCAGTGAGGCAGCTTTTATCCCCAGCTCTTCAGAGTTATCTTCATGGAAAACAGGGTTAAGAATAATATTATGGTTAAGATTATTTTGTTCGAGGGTTTTCAGGAAGTGATCAGCAGCATATTTCTCCTTGTCAGGATTGAAGGTGAATACTACAAGCGTTGTCAGGGGATCAGGTTTTACGAGATAGCGGATATCAAAATGTGATCCTGTAAGCAGGACATTCAGGTTATCTGATCTCATAGGATGCTCATGGTATGTCTCCGGTGAGAATAATGGGAACACCCTTTCATTGTCCCTGAGATCAAACCATTTTTTAAAAGGAATTATAAGTGAGACATCATCAGGTAAGTGCTGAGGCAATCCTGACGCAATTATGAAATCAGCTGAGTTGTCGGTTTTTTCAATCCGCCCTGAAGCATCGTTTATTTTATAGCCGGCATCGCGGTACCCTTCACTGTCAATATCAGTGGAATTTGTCATATTCACCATTACGACCGGACCATTGATAGTCCTCAGCATCCCGGGTCTGACAGATGGTGATCTGTAGCTTATTGTACCGGCCTGATTTGCACCGGCAGAACCCCTTGGATAGAATCCTGCAAGCTTTTTCGCAACCGGGATTTCAAGTTCCGGGTCTTCCGACAATGAGATCCTGATTGTATCGCCGATCCCCTCTGCGAGGAGGGCTCCTATTCCGGCTGCCGAACGTATTCTTCCATCTTCTCCTTCCCCTGCCTCAGTCACACCCAGATGCAGAGGGTAAGATAACCCCTCTTCCTGCATTGCCATTACAAGCTGATGTGTCGCTTCGATCATTATTGCCGTATCGGACGATTTCATTGACAGGACCAGATTGTTGAAGTTCTCAGCCCTGAAGATCCTAATAAATTCCCTGGCTGACTCAACCATTCCCAGAGGGGTATTTCCGAAGCGGGTCATTATGCGATCGGATAATGAGCCATGATTTATTCCAATGCGTATGACAGTTTTATTTTCCCGGCAGATATTTATAAGGGGAAGAAGCCTGGCATGGGTCCTCTCAATTTCTTCATCATTCTCCTTGTCTGTGAGGATTGCTTTTTCGAAAGCGGCTCTTTTATCGGCGTAGTTTCCCGGATTGATCCTTACCTTTTCGACAAGCCGGGCTGCTGTTTCGGCAGCAATGGGATTAAAATGTATGTCTGCTATCAGAGGAGTATTAAACCCTGCTTTCCGCAACTCTTTTCTTATTATCGCCAGGTTCTCCGCTTCCCTTACCCCCTGGGCTGTCAGTCTGACATAATCGGCCCCTGCTTCAATTATCCTGATGCATTGTTCAACAGAACTCCTGGTATCAAGAGTATCCGTATTGGTCATCGACTGGATGCGGATGGGGTAGGTGCCGCCAAGAGGGGTGGTGCCGATTAAGATGGGGGTGGAGATAAAGGGAGAATTGTATGGATCTGATTTCATGGTTGAATATAACTGAGGAGTTTACTTCATATGATTCCCCTCCCTGGAGGGGTTAGGGGTGGGTTTTCTTTGTGCGAAGAATTATTTCGAATTGGATTCACCTTCCCGGAGCGGTCAGTGGTTGGTTTATTCTTCTCAATCCAATCTTCAATAACCCTTAACACATTTGATATGTTTTTCTTTACCTCAATATCCTCAAATCTTAAAAAATGAACTCCTAGTTTTTCCAGATCTTGTTGCCTAGCTTCATCATAATCGTATCTGTAAATATGAGTATCTCCATCAATTTCAATAGCCAAGGAGAGTTCTTTACAAAAAAAGTCAACTATAAAGTTACCGATAGGTCGTTGTCTGTCAAAATCATATCCATGGATATTCTTATTTCGCAGTTCCTTCCAAAGTAGAACTTCAGAAAGGGTCATATTCCTTCTGAGTTCCTTTGCAAGAACTTTTAATTCAGGGTTATATGGAATTATTTTTCTCTTTATGGTATTGTTTTTTAAATTCTTAACCCACCCCTAACCCCTCCAGGGAGGGGAACCAGTTGTCTCAATTCCTGCAATCCTGACCATAAACCCACCCGTAACCCCTCGAGGGAGGGGAACCATGCAACTTAACTTTTGTCTTTTTACTTTTATCTTTTGTCTTTGATTTAAAAGGTCACTCCCTCTCCCAGTCCGCTCCGTCCTTCCGGTCTTTTATAATGATTCCCAGATCTTTAAGCGTCTGGCGGATCTTATCCGAGACGTCCCATTCCCTGCGGTTTTTGGCGTCCTGCCTCAGATCAACAATTAAATTGATCAGATCACCGGTGAGCTGCTCATCTTCCTTTCCTTTTGATTCATCTTTCAGCCCAAGTATGTCAGAGACAAATGTTCTGAAGAGTTCCTTTAAGGCAACGAGACCCGGCTGATCAATCTTTTCGTTTCCGTCGGCTACAGAATTTATAAACTTTACTCCTTCAAAAAGATGGGATAAGAGGACAGGACTGTTCAGATCATCATTCAGAGCCTCATAGCATTTTTCCTTCAGTCTGGCAATATCCAGAGTTGAACTGTCTGATATTTTAAGTTTGTCAAGAGTTGCAATTGCTTTCATCAGTTTCTGAAGACCTTTTTCTGCAGCCTGCAACGCTTCGTTGGAGAAGTCGACGGTGCTGCGGTAATGAGCCTGCAGAATGAAAAACCTGATGGTCATGGGAGTGAATGGCTGCTGAAGCATAGGATGGTCTCCGCTGAAAAGCTGATCGAGGGTTATAAAGTTGCCAAGTGAACGGGCCATTTTCTGGCCGTTGATTGTGATCATGTTATTATGCACCCAGTACCTGACAGATTCTTTTCCATGTGCGGCAGTCGACTGTGCGATCTCACATTCATGATGGGGGAACTGGAGGTCCATTCCTCCGCCGTGTATGTCAAACACTTCCCCGAGATATTTCGTGCTCATGGCTGAACACTCAAGATGCCAGCCGGGAAATCCGGTGCTCCATGGCGAAGGCCATTTCATAATATGTTCCGGGGCCGCTTTCTTCCACAAAGCAAAATCGAACGAATTGCGTTTTTCATTCTGACCGTCAAGCGTGCGCGTATTGCTTTGCAGCTCTTCCAGAACCCGGCCGGAAAGCTTCCCGTAATTATATTTTTCGTTGTACTTCAATACATCAAAATAGACTGAGCCGTTTACTTCATATGCAAATCCTTTATCCAGGATCTCTTTAATAAGCACCTGCTGTTCAATTATATGTCCGCTCGCCCTCGGTTCGATCGAAGGCTGGAGAGTATTCAGCTGCTCAAGGTTCCTGTGGTAAGTGTTAAGATATTTCTGGACAACCTCCATCGGTTCAAGCTGTTCCTGGCGTGCCTTCTTTGTTATCCGGTCTTCCCCTTCTCCTGCATTCTCATCTTCGAGATGGCCTACGTCTGTAATATTCCTTACATACCTGACCTTATAGCCCAGGTGCAGAAGGTATCTGTCGAGGAGGTCAAAGATTATTGCAGGGCGGGCATGGCCGAGATGTGCATTGCTGTAAACTGTGGGGCCACAAACATACAATCCGACAAAGGGTGGATGAAGAGGCTTGAAAAGTTCCTTCTTTTTAGTGAGGCTGTTAAAGATGAACAGATTATTTTGCATACATTATTTTTTGATCTGACAAAAGTAAGTTAAATATTATTTTTATGTTTAAGCTGACGAGGAATATCCTCTGAAATCAAAATATTTTGTAATTAAGAAAATCATTTTTAACTTTGACTCCACAAATCAAACATTCCTTGACTTCAATTGATCTGACACACAACAACTTCAATATGCCTCTCATGCCTATGTGCATGCGCAGGCAGGAGCTTTGATTTCCTATCAGCCTTTCTAATGCGTTAACACCGGAGATACTGAATGAATGGTCATATCTGACCGTCCGGTCAATTTATAAAATTTTAAGGATCAACAAAAAATGTCACTCAGAAAAATAAAATTCGAAACATTGCAGGTACATGCCGGGCATCAGCCGGATAAGGAAACATTGTCAAGGGCAGTACCTCTCTATCAGACATCTTCCTATGTTTTCAGGAATGCAAAGCATGCTGCAGATCTGTTTGATCTGGCAGAGTGGGGAAATATATATACACGGATCAATAATCCCACTACCGAAGTATTTGAAAAAAGAGTTGCTGCCCTGGAGGGGGGTGTGGCCTCCCTGGCTGTCTCATCAGGTCATGCAGCACAATTCATTGCCCTCACCACGATTATGCGCAAGGGAGATAACTTTATCTGCTCACCGTTTTTGTATGGCGGGACACATAACCAGTTCAAGGTCACATTTGACAATTTTGGCATTGATGCCAGGTTTGCAGCGGACCTTGATCCAGGGTCATTCGAGCGACTGATCGACGGCAATACAAAGGCTGTTTATGTTGAGACGATCGGTAATCCGGGATTCAACATACCGGATTTTGAAGAGCTCTCAAAGCTGGCTGTCAGATACGGATTGCCATTTATCGTGGACAATACATTCGGCGCCTGCGGATACCTGTTCCGTCCTGTCGACCACGGCGCAAATATTGTCGTCGAGTCAGCCACAAAATGGATCGGCGGTCATGGTACAAGCATCGGCGGTGTAATTACCGATGCCGGTAATTTCAACTGGAGCAACGGCAACTTCCCGGTTTTTACAGAACCGGCTGAGGGTTACCACGGGAAGATCTTTGGTGAGATTTTCTCACAGAATTCAGCTGCCGGAAATATTGCCTTCATTGTCAAGGCGCGGGTTGAAGGATTAAGGGATCTGGGACCTGCTATCAGCCCGTTCAATTCTTTCCTTCTGTTGCAGGGACTCGAAACCCTTTCTCTCAGGATGGAACGCATTATTCAGAATACCCTGACTCTCGCAAAATGGCTTCAGGCCCATCCGGTTGTTGAGAAAGTCAATTATCCCGGCCTTCCCGGAAATCCATACCATGAGCTGGCAAACAAATATCTGCCAAAGGGAGCAGGAGGGGTTTTAAGCTTCGTGCTGAAAGCGGAAAAATCAAAGGCAGTGAAGCTGGTGGAATATTTTGAACTTGTAAGCCACCTTGCCAATGTCGGTGATGCCAAGACACTTATCATTCAACCCTCAGCCACCACTCATTCACAGCTTTCAACTGAAGAACAGCTTGCTGTCGGCATCGAATCCGGCCTCTTCAGGGTATCTGTGGGGATAGAGCATATCGACGATATTATTTATGATTTTGAACAGGCCTTCAGGCAAGTTGTTTAGTGACTATAAACTGAGTGTAAGATGACTATAGAAAAACTGAGAATAGGATTATTCGGATACGGCTGTGTCGGACAGGGACTGCATGATGTTCTGAACAGCAGCAAAGGGTTTAAAGCGGATATTGTCAGGATCTGCGTGAAGGACCGCACAAAAAAGAGAAGGATAGATATGTCGAACTTCACTTTTGACAAGGATGAGATCCTGAATGATTCTTCAATAAACCTCGTTGTGGAACTTATTGATGATGCTGACGAAGCATTCAATATTGTGACAACAGCTATGAAAAACGGCAAGAATGTCGTTACAGCAAACAAGATGATGGTGGCAAAACATTTCAGGGAGCTTGTGGAGATGCAGGGAAAATATAATGTATCACTGCTTTATGAAGCCTCGGCCGGAGCCAGCATTCCAATAATAAGAAACCTTGAGGAATATTACGATAATGAACTGCTTCACTCGCTGAGGGGGATTCTTAACGGAACAACAAACTATATTCTGACAAAAATGCATAATGAGGGAATTCCATATGCTGAAGCACTTAAGGAGGCCCAGGCAAAAGGCTTTGCGGAATCTGATCCGACTCTCGATGTTGACGGGTGGGATGCAAAATATAAACTCTGTATTATTACAGGCCATGCCTACGGGTTGTTTCTGAACCCTGAGGAAGTATTTCATTACGGTATAAGGAGAATATCCAAATATGATATCCAGTATGCAAAGGAGAAGGGATTCAAGATCAAACTGGTGCCTTATGTCGGAAAGACAAATGATAACACTATAACCAGCTTTGTTCTTCCAAGGTTTATCTCATCAGACAAATACCTTTACAATGTCGACAATGAATATAACGGAGTAATTACGGAAGCTGCATTTGCAGACAAGCAGTTTTTCAGCGGAAAAGGTGCGGGAGGTCATGCGACAGGCAGTGCAGTGCTTTCGGACATCTCAGCAAACTCATACGGGTACAGGTATGAATATAAGAAATATCAGCAGGGAACGGTCTCAAAATTATACCCGCAATCACAAGCTTGAGGTTTACCTGAGGTATAAAGACGAAAAGGACAGGGAATTGTTTGGATTTGAGGAAGTCTCGGAATACTTTAGCGGTAAGTTCTTTAAGTATGTGATCGGGGTGGTAAATCTTGAACGGCTTTACACCCTGCGGGAACAACTTGCCGGGATGGATGTTTTTATAGTGAATACGGGGAAGAAGGTTTAATCCCCAACCCTTCTCTGTCCCCCTGCCGCTGAAGAGAGGTTTAGCCCCCCTGCCGCTGAAGAGAGGTTTAGCCCCCCTGCCCCCCTAAAGGGGGGTTAAAGTGTGGATGATTCAATGGATTAGCCCCCACCGGGGGAGGGTAAAATCTGGATGAAACCAGTGAATTAACCCCCCTTTAGGGGGGCAGGGGGGCAAAAGAGGTGCAAGAGGTGCAAGAGGTGCAAAAGGTGCAAGAGGTGCAAGAGGTGCAAAACAGGTGCAAAACAGGTGCATGAGGGGCAAGGGGGGGCAAAATGGCAGCGGAGGATGAGACGTTGGGGGAGGAGGAAAAATGACAGTCGGTAAAAAAGTGCCTGACAAACAGTTGAATCTAGTAATAACAAACAGTAAATTAATAATATACAAAATTGAACCACCGCATTGAAGATATTTTAAAACAAAGGATACTGATCCTCGACGGAGCAATGGGTACCATGATCCAGAAGCATAATTTTCAGGAGAATGATTACCGGGGAGAAAAATTCAGGGACCATCCAAAGCTCCAGAAGGGTAATAATGACCTGTTGTCCATAACCAGGCCTGATGTAATTAAAAACATACACAGGGAATATCTCGGGGCAGGAGCAGATATCATTACTACCAACACTTTTAATTCCAACCGGATTTCGATGTCGGACTACGGAATGGAGACCCTGGTTTATGAGCTGAATTTTCAGTCGGCACGTCTGGCTGCGGAAGCAATTTCCGAATATGAGAGAGCCGGCGGATCAGGACCGCATTTTATTGCAGGAACGCTTGGACCCACCAACCGGACAGCATCAATGTCGTCGGATGTCAATGATCCGGGAGCCAGGTCAGTAACATTCGATCAGCTTGTTGAGGCATATTCTGAACAGACAAGGGGATTGATTGACGGAGGAGCCCATTTACTGCTTATTGAAACAATATTTGACGTGCTGAACTGTAAAGCGGCGCTGTTTGCCATCAGTACTGTTTTTGAAGAGATAAATGCAAGATTGCCGGTAATGGTTTCAGGTACAATTACCGATGCCAGCGGCAGGACTCTGACAGGCCAGACACTGGAGGCATTTATGATATCCGTTTCGCATTTCCCATTGCTGAGCATTGGGCTTAACTGTGCGCTTGGAGCGGAGCAGCTAAGGCCATTTGTTGAGGAGCTGTCGGCAAAAACCGGCTTCTATGTATCGGTTCACCCGAATGCGGGGCTGCCAAACCAGTTTGGCGAATATGACCAGAGCGCTGAGTTCATGGCCTCTGTTGCAGAAGATTTCCTTAAGGAGGGATGGGTAAATATAATCGGAGGTTGTTGCGGAACAACACCTCTTCATATCCGCAGAATTGCAGAGTCAGCAAAACAATACAAAGCAAGGATCAGGCCTGAAATTAAAAAATACACAAGGCTAAGCGGACTTGAAGCTCTTACAATAACGCCTGAAGCCAATTTTGTGAACATCGGTGAACGTACCAACGTATCGGGTTCAATTAAATTCGCCCGTCTTATAAGGGATGAAAAATACGATGAGGCTCTTGCAGTTGCCCGTAACCAGGTTGAGGGAGGTGCGCAGGTGATCGATATCTGTATGGATGAAGCGATGCTCGATTCGGAAAAAGCCATGGTAAAGTTTGTAAACCTTGTAATGGCTGAACCTGATATTTCAAAGCTTCCGCTCATGATCGATTCTTCCCGGTGGAGCGTCATTGAATCTGCCCTGAAGTGCATTCAGGGCAAATCGGTGGTAAATTCCATCAGTCTTAAGGAGGGAGAAGAGAAATTCCTTGAACATGCAGGGAAAGTAAGGAAGTACGGTGCAGCAGTAGTTGTCATGTTATTCGATGAGCTTGGACAGGCCGATACATTCGAAAGAAGGATCAGCGTTGCTGAAAGATCGTACCGGCTGCTCGTCGATAAGCTGGGATTTCCTCCGGAAGATATAATTTTCGATCCCAATGTTCTTGCTGTTGCCACGGGCATAGAGGAACACAACGAATATGCCATCAATTTCATGAGGGCTACAGAATGGATCAAAAAAAACCTTCCCCTGTGCAAGGTGAGCGGCGGGATAAGCAATCTCTCCTTCTCCTTCAGAGGCACTGACAAGGTGCGCGAGGCAATGCACTCAGCTTTTCTTTACCATGCCATAAAGGCAGGAATGGATATGGGCATTGTTAATCCGGGCATGTTGCAGGTCTATACTGAAATAGATCCTGATCTTCTTCAGCTGGTTGAAGACGTGATACTTAACAGGCGAAAAGATGCAACCGAACGGCTTGTTAAATTTGCAGAAAACATTCAGAATGAAGGGAAGAAGCAGGAAAAGGAAGATGCATGGCGTCAGTTGCCGGTAATTGAAAGAATTAAACATTCCCTTATAAGGGGCATCGATGAATTCATTGAAACGGATGTGGAGGAGGCACGTTCTCTTTTCAGGCGTTCAATAGAGCTGATAGAAGGCCCGCTGATGGGCGGTATGAACGAAGTGGGGGATCTTTTCGGATCGGGGAAGATGTTCCTTCCCCAGGTGGTAAAGAGTGCCAGGGTAATGAAGAAGGCAGTATCGAAACTTGCTCCCTACATTGAGCAGGAGAGTGAGGGTGAGGAGAAGAAAATTGCCGGGAAAATTCTACTGGCTACGGTAAAGGGTGATGTTCATGATATTGGAAAAAATATTGTCGGTGTTGTCCTGTCGTGCAACAACTATGAGATTATTGATCTCGGAGTGATGGTCCCCGCAGATAAGATCATTGACACTGCAATCGGGGAGAACGTCGATATAATAGGTCTTAGCGGATTAATAACACCCTCCCTTGAGGAGATGGTGCATGTTGCTTCAGAGATGGAACGAAGGAAATTGAAGACGCCACTGCTTATCGGCGGGGCCACAACTTCCGAAATTCATGCCGCTGTAAAAGTTGCACCTGCCTACTCCAATCCTGTAGTGCATGTAAAGGATGCATCAAAGGCAGCCGGAGTTATCTCGTCGCTGCTTCAGAAGGATAACAGCGGGTATGCATCTGCAATGAGGGAGCGTTATAACAGGATGAGGGAAGACCATAGTTCCAGACAGACGGAAAGGAATCTTCTTTCAATAGGCGATGCCAGGGAAAACAGGCTGCTTACCGACTGGAAGAATTTTAAAATTTCAGAACCCCTGAAGCCGGGTCTTCATCACTTAAAGGAGATTGACCTTAATATACTCAAAGATTATATCGACTGGACTTTCTTTTTCTTTTCCTGGAAATTATCGGGCAAGTATCCTGCAATCTTTACGGATCCGGTCAAGGGAGCTGAAGCAAGGAAATTATTTGATGATGCACAACAATATCTGAAAGAGATAATCGACAGTAAACTTCTTCTGGCTAAGGCAGTATTTGGATTGTTTCCTGCAGTATCAGATGGCGATGACGTTAAAATCTTTTCTGACAAAGACAGAAATGAGTTTAAGGCTTTCTTCCGGTTTTTAAGGAACCAGGAGACTAAGGAAAAGGATATTCCAAATCTTTCGCTTTCAGATTATATTGCTCCTGAATCCTCAGGACTGACAGATTATATCGGAACTTTCGTTGTGACAGCAGATCTTGACAATGAAGGTTTGAAAAAATATGAGGATGATGATTATGCTTCGATCATGATCAGAATATTAAGCGACAGGCTTGCAGAAGCGGCAGCTGAATGGCTTCATGAGAGGATCCGCAAAGAATACTGGGGATATGCGGCACAGGAGAATCTTGAGATGGACGAAATTCTGAAGGCAAAATATAAAGGGATAAGACCTGCGCCCGGATATCCTGCATGTCCGGATCATACCGAAAAACAGCTTATCTTTGACCTTCTTGGAGCTGAAAAGCTTATTGGTGCCAGGCTGACTGAAAATTTTGCAATGGTACCCCCGGCATCTGTTAGCGGATACATTTTTTCACATCCGGGATCGACCTATTTCAATATCGGGAAGATTAACCCTGATCAGCTTGAAGATTATGCCGGAAGGAAAAAAATGACTATTAAAGAGGCGGCCAGGTGGCTTGCTCCCAATTTATGATTTACAGCGATGAGTGTTATTGAGAAGATTAAGAATGCCACGGGACCCCTGTTCACATTTGAACTGCTTCCCCCCCTTAAGGGCCATAGCATTGAAAGAATTTATACCGCTATCGAGAGATTGCTTGAATTCAATCCGGCATACATAAATTTTACCTCGCACCGAAACGAGACCATATATCATGAGAGGCCGGACGGGCTGCTCGAGAAAAAGATTGTGCGGCTCAGGCCCGGTACGATAGCCCTGGCAGCTGCGGTTAAGTACAAGTATAACATAACTGTTGTTCCGCATATCCTTTGCGGCGGCTTCTCAAAAGAGGAAACGGAAAACGTGCTTATCGAAATGAATTTTCTCGGGATACATGATGTACTGGCATTGAGGGGCGATCCTCAGAAGGGTAGCCGCAGGTTTATTGCCGAAAAAGACGGACATGCTCATACCCATGAGCTTGTAAAGCAGATTATCAATATGAATAATGGGAGGTACCTTGAGGAATCGCTTGAGGACCCCTTTCCAACAAATTTTTGTGTAGGTGTCGCAGCTTATCCTGAAAAGCATTTTGAAGCTCCAAACAGGCAGGTTGACATTGCAAACCTGAAACAAAAGATAGAGGCTGGCGCAAGCTATGTTGTCACCCAGATGTTCTTCGACAACAAGAAGTTTTGCCGCTTCAGGGATGAGTGCAGAAAGGTCGGAATTACTGTCCCGATTATAGCAGGGATAAAACCCATTTCTGCAATGAATGATATAAAATTACTGCCGCAGGTCTTTCATATTGATCTTCCGAATGATCTGGTAACAGCAGTCCGGAAATGCAAAGACGACAGTGAAGCCCGTGAAGTGGGCATCGAGTGGGCAACAATGCAGTCAAGGGAACTGATCAGTGAAGGTGTCCCGGGAATTCATTACTACACGCTCGGACGTTCAGACAATATCGCCAGGATCGTCAGGGCCTCCTTTTAACGTCCCATTGCTTTTGCGATTTCCCTTATGTGGGCAGGAGTGGTGCCACAGCATCCTCCAATGATGTTAACTCCTGCTTCTTTGAGATCAGGAATAAAGGAAGCCATCATTTCAGGGGATTCGCGAAAGAGCGTCTTTCCTTCAATAAATTCCGGTATGCCGGCATTCGCCTGGATAATGACAGGGATCCCGGCATCAGCTGACCTGATTGCCTTTACAATACCGATCATGTCCCTGATCCCGTTACCGCAGTTTGAACCAATGATGTGGGCTCCGGCTTCTTTCATTGCGATAACCATCTCCTCCGGTGTTACTCCCATCATTGTATGGTAACCGCCATCAGCATCAGCTGAAAAGGTCATGGTTATAATGACAGTGCATCCGGTGGCGGCTCTTGCAGCTTTTACAGCCAGTGCAGCTTCATCGGCAGCAGACATTGTCTCAACAATAATTATATCTGCCCCCCCTTTCTCAAGTGCGGCAGCCTGTTCGGTGAATGAATCAAACAATTCCGTTTCAGTGACATCTCCCATCAGCAGCATTTTCCCGGTCGGACCGACAGAACCGGCAACGTGACGCCCGGTTCCGGCAGCCTCACGGTATATTTCGGCAGCAGCCTGATTAATTTCGACTGTCCGGTCACCGAGACCATACTGTGAAAGTTTTATTCTGCTGCCTCCGAAGCTGTTTGTGGAGATGATATCCGCTCCAGCCAGGATATAAGAATCTGCGATCTCCCTGACTTCCTTTCTGTGGGTGATATTCCATAGCTCAGGACATTCACCGGGTTTCAGGCCTTTCGACTGCAGGATAGTGCCCAATGCGCCATCTGACAGGAGTACTCCTTTGGATCTTATTTCATCAAGAATATTCATATTCCTAAACCTTACGCCAGCCTTCGCTGCCACCTTCACTTCGTTTCGGAGGCCAAAGAAAGCTTCGGCTGGCAATGCCTGAAGCCAGACGCCTAAAGCCTGTATTATAATTTAAATTCCTTCTTTATCTTATCGGCATAGTCGAGTTTTTCCCAGGCAAAGAATTCCACTTTTTTCTGGTAGGTCTTTTTCCCAATTCCGGTTCCATTTCCATTCCCGTTTGCGGATCTTGCTTTGCTGCCCGGCACTTCATAATAGACATCAACGTTTTTGGAAAAACTTTCACGTCCGAAATGGCCATACGATGATGTGACCATAAATACCGGGTTTTTCAGTCCAAACCGTTTCACTATTGAATACGGGCGCATATCAAAAAGCTTCGAGATCTTTTTAGCGATCTCTCCGTCATGGAGGACCACCCCCTTGCTGTCTTTTACCCTGGCTGTTCCGAAAGTATTTATAAAGAGGCCCACGGGTTCTGCCACACCGATAGCATAAGCCACCTGTATAAGAGCCTGATCGCAGACACCTGCTGCTACAAGGTTCTTTGCAATATGTCTGGCTGCGTATGCGGCCGACCTGTCTACCTTTGAGGAGTCTTTCCCTGAAAATGCTCCTCCTCCATGTGCGCCATGACCGCCGTATGTGTCAACAATAATCTTTCGGCCGGTCAAACCTGTATCACCATGCGGTCCTCCGATTACAAATTTTCCTGTAGGGTTAACGAAAAGCCTGAATTCACTTTCAAACAGTTTCTTTATCCGCGAAGGAAGAAGCTTCTTAACCCGTGGTATCAGTATTTTCCTGATATCTTCCGCGATTTTCTCCTGCATGGCTTTTTCTGCGGCTTTTTCAGCAGCATGTGATCTGGTCTTTGCCAGAATGAATTCATCATGCTGCGTACTTACCACTATGGTATCGATACGCAGAGGCTGGTTATTGTCGTCATATTCAACGGTCACCTGTGATTTGCTGTCGGGTCTCAGATATTTCATAACCTTTCCCTCGCGCCTTATCTCAGCGAGTTCATGCAGAAGGCGGTGAGCGAGCTCAATGGTGACAGGCATATAATTATCCATTTCACGACAAGCATAGCCGAACATCATTCCCTGATCTCCGGCTCCCTGTTCTTCCGGTTTTTCCCTGACAACACCCTGTCTGATATCGCTTGACTGTTCATGAATTGTCGAAATTACACCGCATGAATCACAGTCAAAACGATATTCTGCTTTGGTATATCCGATATTCCTGATAACCTTGCGGGCAGTCTCCTGCACGTCTACCCATCCTTCAGTCCGCACCTCTCCTCCGCAAACAACAAGACCTGTTGTAACAAATGTCTCGCACGCAACTTTTGATTCCGGGTCCCACCTGAGAAATTCATCGAGGAGAGCATCTGATATCTGGTCGGCTACCTTATCGGGGTGCCCTTCGGAAACTGATTCGGAAGTAAATAAATATCCCATAATACTGTTTTTTAATTAGTGAATAAACAGATGGGAGAAGGTTTAGTTGACAGAAAAGGAAATTATACGTGGTTTAGCATTTTTTCCCGTGGTTGCAATCAGCTCAAATCTTTCCACCAGTCTGTAAGTCACAAAGCAAGTAAAAAAAAATGGAATAACAAAATTTTCAGTTATTGGTGAGATGTCTGAAAACTTCTTCCAGGTTGCTTTCATTTTTCTGAAGTGAAAGGACGGTGAGGCCGTTACTGACTGCAAAATTGAACAGGGCAGGACGAATATCCTCCTCGCCTTCAGTTTCTATTATCCAGATATTATTTTTGACTTTCTGCACATTCTTTATATTGTCATGCCCTGGCAGGGTAATCTCAGAAATATCCCTGTCGAACTCAATCCGGATTACCTGTTTCGGTTGTGTGAGCATTGAGTAGATATTGCTTTTAACCTCATTTGCCACAATAATACCTTTGTCAATAATGATCACCCTGTCGCAGATTGCCTCCACCTCCTGCATAATATGAGTGGAGAGCATAACGGTTTTCTCCCTGCCGGCTTCTTTAATAAGGTTTCTTATTTCAACAATCTGATTTGGATCCAGTCCCGTTGTTGCTTCGTCGAGGATAAGAACGGACGGATCATGGATAAGAGCCTGAGCAAGTCCGACCCTCTGCCTGTAGCCTTTTGAAAGTGAACCGATCTTTTTTGTCTGTTCAGGTGTCAGCCCTGTCACCTCTATTATTCTGTCCACCTGTTTTTTAACCGGGATCCCGGATTTATAGATTGATGCAACAAATCCAAGATATTCCCTCACATACATATCAGGATAGAGGGGGTTATTTTCAGGAAGATAGCCAATGATCTTCCTGACAGAGGTATTATCGTTTCCGGTTTCGAGGTCATTGACAAATACCTTGCCTGAAGATGCAGGTATAAATCCGGTAATTATCTTCATCATGGTTGATTTCCCGGCGCCATTCGGTCCGAGGAAACCTACAATCTCACCTGTTTTTACCTGGAAGGAGACGTTATCAAGAGCCTTCTGCTGTCCGAAGAACTTTGTTACCTCCTTAACTACAATTGACATAAACGGCTTTTTGTTTCTGCATCAGATTTTCCATGCACAATGCAGGGATGGATTTCTAATTACCCCATCCACCCATGAATTGCCCGGTCTTAATAAATGAAACTTTTGGATTGACACAAATAACCGGTATCCTTTCGCTGTTAGCGATAATGAATTGTTCAGATGCACCAAATGCATAATCGGCAAAAGTTATATTCTTTGTCGTTACGATAAGAATAAGATCTGCTTTTATTTCATGAGCGAAATCGAGGGTCTGTTCTGCAAATTTCTTCTTGGGAACTTCATGGATTTCATATTCAATATTGTTTTGTATCAGATACTTGATAGCGAAATTCAGGTTGATTCTGGTCTTTTTTGCCAGACCCTTATCAGTGGTTGCTGCAACCAGCATATGAATCTTGGAATCAAAATATTTCCCCATGAAAATTGCCATCGTCATCTTCTCCTTATTTTCACTCCTGAAGTCAATAGGGAAGACAATGTTATGGTATCTTCCCTGGTCCGTCGGAGGCTCCTGAACAACGATGAATGGAGTTTTTGATTTAACCATTACTTTAAGGGCCCAGCTTCCTGTGAGCTTCTGCATTCCCTTCATTCCGTGGGTGCCCATTATAACCAGGCTGGCTTCCTTTTCATTGGCAAATTCAGCAATGGCATGGAATATACTTCCCTTGGCAATATTCCATGACAGAGCTTTATTGTATTTTTTGCTGTTTTCATCAACTGCTTTCTGCAGGTGTGCTCTTGTTTCCGCCATGGCCTTCTGACTCATCCCGGCGTCCACAACATGAAGCAGAGCTATTTCGTTTCCCACCATACTGCTTATTTTAACTGCGTGAGCAAGCGCAGCTGATGCAACAGGTGTGAAGTCCCATGGTACAACTATTAAATTCTTATGTTCTTCCATAGTTTTTTAGGTTTTCAGTTTATTATCCAAAGTTATTCAGATTTTATAAAATTACAAACCAATATGTTATTGCGTTCTCCTTAATACTATAATAACTTAATGAAAGGCGAATTATTATGCTTTGGTTCAGGCTAAATAGAAGGGGAAGACGTTTTTGCACAAAAACAGTGCCATTTAAGATGTCAAAATGGATTTTTCGGGGATAAAAAAGTGATGATACGATTCAATGGAGCTTTATTATGTAGCAATTTATTATTTTTGCGTAAAATTTTTTTGTTATCAGGGAAGCATCATGATGAAAAGGATTAAGGTAAAAGAACTATTGGCCACCGCACCGGTTGGTAAAGAAGTGGTGGTTAAAGGATGGGTCAGGACAAAGAGAGGGAATAAGAATATTGTTTTTATTGCGCTGAATGACGGATCCACAATCAATAATATACAGGTGGTTGCAGAGGCTTCATCGTTTGATGAGTCTCTTCTGAAAGATATATCCACCGGAGCGTGTATCGCTGTAACCGGGAAGCTTGTTGAATCGCAGGGACAGGGGCAGAATGTTGAAATAAATGCGGTTGCGATTGAGCTTTACGGGAAAAGCGATGCAGAGACTTATCCTCTGCAGAAGAAGGGACATTCAATGGAATTTCTGAGGGAGGTTGCACATCTCCGTTTCAGGACCAACACCTTTGGCGCTGTTTTCAGGATCAGGCATGCCATGGCTTTTGCCATTCATAAATATTTTAACGATAAGGGTTTCTTTTATCTGCATACCCCGATTGTAACAGGGAGTGATGCGGAGGGTGCGGGCGAGATGTTTCATGTCACTACAATGGATCTGAAAAACATGCCCAGGAATGAAGATGGGTCTGTTGACTACAGAAATGATTTTTTTGGCAGGGAGACAAATCTTACTGTTTCAGGGCAGCTTGAAGGCGAACTTGGAGCCCTTTCATTAGGAGATATCTATACCTTTGGACCTACCTTCAGGGCTGAGAACTCAAATACACCCAGGCATCTTGCGGAATTCTGGATGATAGAGCCTGAGATGGCTTTTTATGATCTGAACGATAACATGGATCTCGCTGAAGAGTTTGTCAAGTACCTGATCAAGTATGCACTTGAGAACTGCCGTGAGGACCTTGAGTTTCTAAATACCATGATTGACAAGGGCCTTCTTGACAGGCTGAATTTTGTCCTTAAGAATGATTTTGTAAGGATCAGTTACACTGAAGCGGTGGAAATTCTTTCTGCATCGGACAGGAAATGGGAATTCCCTGTGGGCTGGGGCCGCGACCTGCAGGCTGAACATGAGAGATACCTCGTTGAGGAACACTTCAGGCGCCCGGTCATACTCACTGACTATCCGAAGGAGATCAAGGCTTTCTACATGAAGCAGAACGATGACAACAAAACTGTAAGGGCAATGGACGTGCTCTTTCCGGGAATAGGTGAAATTATCGGAGGATCGCAGAGGGAAGAGCAGTATGACAAGCTGATTAGCCGCATCAGGGAGATGAAAATGCCTGAAAAAGACCTCTGGTGGTACCTTGATACCAGAAAGTTTGGAACAGCTCCCCACAGCGGATTCGGACTTGGATTTGAACGGCTGATATTATTCATGACAGGAATGTCAAATATAAGGGATGTGATACCTTTCCCGCGCACCCCGAAAAATGCGGAGTTTTAGAAATACTAATTACGGAATCTATTCGTTGAAGAGAAGAGCATGTTAAAGCAAAGATTACAGCAAAAATTGCTTCAGAAGCTATCGCCTCAGCAGATCCAGATGATAAAACTACTGGAGGTTCCGACTTTGCAGATAGAACAGAGGATCAAGAAGGAGCTCGAGGAAAATCCTGCGCTGGAAGAGGGTCCGGAGGATGACGAAGTTAATGCCGAGCCTGAAGAAGAAGAATTTGAGGAGACCGACAAGGACCAGGAGGAGTTCACAATTGATGACTATATTGAAGATGACGATATCCCTGATTACCGGCTCCAGGAGAAGAATTACAGCAAAGACGAAGAAAAACGTTCGGAAATACCATTTTCGGTTGGATTCTCTTTTCACGAACATCTTGAATCCCAGCTCAGCCTGAGGGACCTTACCGAAAAGCAGAAGATCCTCGGCGAATATATTATTGGAAATATAGATGAGGATGGATATCTGAGGCGGGAACTTGTAAATATAGTTGATGATCTTGCTTTTCTGCAGAACGTTGAAACGACGGAAGCCGAACTTGAAGAGGTGCTCAGTGTAATCCAGGATCTTGAACCGGCTGGTGTTGGTGCACGGTCGCTGAGAGAATGTCTGTTGCTGCAGATTGACAAAAGGGGCAATTCGCAACCATCATTAAAAATAGCACATTCTATTCTGGATCTCTATTTCGAAGAATTTACGAAAAGACATTATGATAAAATAATTGCCCGGCTCAGCATAACAGAAACTGAACTTAAAGCTGCAATTGATGAAGTTCTGAAGCTAAATCCGAAACCCGGAGGGGTGTATAGTGATCCGTTCAGCAAGACATCACAGCCGATAATCCCCGATTTTATTCTGGAGCTGAGTGAAGATGGTTTCGACCTGCATCTTAATTCACGTAATCAGCCGGAGCTCAGACTTAGTTCGGCTTACAACGAAATGCTCCATTCATACAGCAGGGATAAGAGCCAGAAAAAGGAGATGAGAGATGCTGTTCTCTTTGTGAAACAGAAGATTGACTCTGCAAAATGGTTCATTGATGCTATCAGGCAGAGACAAAATACCCTTCTGCTGACCATGAATGCCATACTGGAATACCAGCAGGACTATTTTATTGACGGGGATGAAACTAAATTGCGGCCAATGATACTAAAAGATGTCGCTGAAATGACAGGACTTGACATTTCTACAGTATCGAGAGTTGCCAACAGTAAATTTATACAGACCCACTTCGGAATATTCCCCCTGAAATTTTTCTTTTCAGAAGGCCTTCAGACCGACAGCGGAGAGGAAGTATCGACAAGGGAGATAAAGAGAATATTGCAGGATTGCATTGAAAACGAGCAGAAAAGAAGACCCTTGACTGACGAAAGGCTCACAGAGATACTCCAGGAAAAAGGATACCAGATAGCACGCCGGACTGTTGCAAAATACCGCGAGCAACTGAATATACCCGTTGCCAGACTGAGGAGGGAGATTTAGGGTGTCCAATATATTACGGGGAATATACTTACTGATATTAAAAAATCAATTTCACATCCTTTATGAATATGACCAGTCAGACGGATTTTTCTTATAAACTTGCAAGAACAATATCAGTCATTTTTCACCCGTTTTTGATGCCAGTCTATGGACTGTTAATCATCTTCATGGCACCTACCCTGTATAACTATCTGCCTTTCTATGTTAAGAAACTGGTGATCCTAATAGTGTTAGTTAATAATGTCCTGTTGCCGTTGTCGCTTATCCCCTTCTTCGTACATAATAATCTGATAAGATCCTGGTTTATGGATGAGAGAACTGACAGGACTACCCCCTTGATTATAAGTACCATACTTTATGCTGTCACAGCATATATTATTTTCAGGTTCCCGGTTCCCAATTTTCTGAAATCATTTTTTCTTGCCATTGCTTTTATTTCCCTTACGGCAACCGTGATAAATTTATGGTGGAAAATATCCCTTCATGCTATCGGAGCAGGGGTAATTCTGGCTCTTGTTCTGATCCTTGCCTTTAAAATGTACACTCCGCTTCTGTGGTTTCTGATACCTTCCATTCTCGCAGGGGGACTGATACTCTCGTCAAGATTGCAGCTGGACCGTCACGATCCGGGTCAGGTATGGGCAGGATTTCTGACCGGATTCCTGGGATTTTCAATCATTGTGATGTTATTCCAGAAGCTCGCCTAATGCTTCATCGAGAAGAGTACTGCCCTGGTCTTCTAACTCTGCCGGCCAGGCTCCTTCAGCGGAATTAAGAGCAAGACCCTTGTTTAAGTTTTTCTGTGCACAGTAAGTGAACAATCCTTTTGATGAGAGGTATTCAGCAAGATACTCCTGTTCGGTCTGCCCGGGGGTCGGGACAAGTAATGCGCTGCGTTTAAGGCTCACGAGCTCCATTATTGCAGAATATCCTGCTCTGGTGATGATTTTTTCACTTGATAATATTACCTGTTGCATTTCAGAAGAAGCGAGGTGATTGAAGAAGGCAATATTGCCTGACCAGCTTATCTCATTTCCTTTTCCCGGCTTGCCTTCAAGAATTACGGCCGGGATCTTTTCATCTGTGAGAAGTTTAATTACCGTCTGCCTGAAAACCGATCTCTGAGGCTCAGGTCCCGAAAGAATCACAGTATTGTGCTTAAATGATACAGGATTCACGGGTGATGGCTGAACCGCATCGGGAAAACGTGAAAGGATGCCTATATATCTGACATTCTCAGGAAGTTTCATATAATGGGATAATCTGCCGGTAAGATTTATTTCACCGGGGAGGTCCGGGATAAAGCATAAGGTATAGTTCCTGATAATCATCCTGTGGAGATGGATCCCGATGAACTCCAGGAAGTGAAAAGGTTTCGGGAATGGGATAAGAGGCATATGAGTTACATATGCAGTTTTTATCTTCCTGTTCCAGAGTCCGAAACGGTTATCGCTTATAACTGCGTCTATGGCGTAATCATTTATAATCCTCTTCAGCCTGCTGTGTTCCCGGACAATATGAAAAAGAAGCAGCGGCGTTTTAAGAAGCAGCGGAAGATACTGGGGCAGATGACGTGAGTAACCAGGCCTGAATCCCGGGAAATCGATATATGAAAGTCCTGGCACTTCTTCACGGAAGAGGTTTAAATGTTCTTCCCCGGAGGCAATGAATACATTCTGGTTCATATCCAGCAGCCTTCTTGCAACTGGTATCATGCGTGCAGCATGTCCTAATCCCCATTCAAGGGGACAGATAAGTATGTTAAGTCTTTTATTCAATATTAAGAGGAAACCTGTGTTTTAATGCCAAGTTTTTCAACCATCGATGCTATTGCCTTCAGTTCTTTTGATGGTACTTTGTTCAGCACTCCGCCTTCCGGTGGAGTATCCCTCGATATAGTATAGATCATCACCTCTGCCGGCCTGATCTTCTCTATAGCTTTAAGCCATGCATCGAGCTCTTCAGGAGTAGTATTGTCAATGATCGTGCCATTGTATGTTCCCCGCAGGAAAAGGGTCTGGATGATAAGCTTTCCGTTGAACCCTGCCAGATTATTTATAAGATCCTTAACCTTGATTTCTGATGCAGGCTGGTTATGCAGGCAAATGGTAGAATCGAATGCCGAGTCGAGTTTCAGTATATTCATGTCCACTTTTAAAAGAGCTGTTTTCACTCTCCTGTCAGTTATTGTTGTGGCGTTTGAAAGAACTGCAATCCGGGCACCGGGAAAATACTTGTTTCGGAGAGCTATACTGTCATCAATTATTCCCGCGAAGGCGGGATGAAGAGTTGGTTCCCCGTTTCCTGCATATGTTATTACATCAGGTGTCTGACCGGATGCCTTCATTTCCGAGAGTTTCAGATCAAGTGCATCAAACACCTCTTTCCTTTCCGGCAAACGGGCCGGTGATTTTTCAACCTGTCTGGTCCATCCGCATTCACAATAAATACAGTTGAAATTGCAGATTTTTCTTTTTGTCGGCAGCAGATTTATGCCAAGAGAAACACCCAGTCTTCTGCTTCTGACCGGACCGAATATTATCTCATCAAAAAGAAATGTACCCATTTTAGAATCACTTTGCGGCCTCAAAATTAGCAATATTTGATATACCTTTATGACCCTTTATGAAATCCTTTGAGCCTTTATGTGTTTAAATTATTTTCCCATCTTCCCCAGGGCATGGAAGTTTTGCCTCCCTGCCCCCCTAAAGGGGGGTTGAAATCCATCGCTTTAAAGATTTCTATGTAACCCCTCTGCCCAAATAATGAGGAGTTAAAAAACAGGTTACTTGCAGTTTCAAGCCCCCCTTTAGGGGGGTTGGGGGGAAAAAAGGGTTGGAAGAGATAATGGGGTTGGGGGGCTCTTCTCCGGGAGGTAGAGGGCTGTTTTCACAGAGAAAAGGTCAGATTAATCTGGTTACAGAACTCTCCGGAAGCAATTTCATATTTTGCAGATCGACATTCTGAAGCAGAAGCAGTCCGGGTTTTTTACCGGGTTCAATGCTCCCGAACAGCTCCTGTTCTCCCAGAGCCCTTGCCCCGTTTAAGGTTGCCCACAATACAAGCTCCGCAATTGACAGACCCGGGAAATTAGCCTGAAGTGTTTTAAGCTCGTCAAGAATGTCAAGCTTTTTATTTGATGCGAGACTGTCTGTCCCTATAATTATGTCGCAACCCTCATCAGTAAGTAGATCAACAGGCGGGAGTGCATTCCCGATATAATTATTGGAGTTCGGGCAGAGGCACCAGAACAGATTCCCTCTTGTTTTGAGCTTTCTGATGACCGTCCTGCCGGCAAAAGTGTTATGTACGAGTATCAGGTTGCCATTTCCTGTGATCTCATTAAGAACTGCATCTGCATGGCTCTTTACTGTTTCAATTCCGGATGAAATTAATCCTGATTGCAAATATGAATTCATAAGGGGGCCCGAGTGTTTTTCCACCAGCTCCGCTTCTCCCTCACTCTCCATGAAATGAATTGAAGTTACCCTGTTGTCCCTGGTTTTTTCCCTGAGAAGCCTGAAAAGAGGGAGGGACAGGGAATAAACGGAATGCGGAACCAGTGAACATGGCAAATTGTTTTCACCGGCAATTTCAGCCATTTTAATTATTTCATCCATCCGGTGGCCAGCTTTGGCCGGGTCAATACCAAATACTTCAAGAAGGTTCAAATAACTGATTCTGCTCTGCTTTTTGAGTTCGAAGGTTAAAGGGGTATTACATATATCGGCGCATAAATTGACTCCGGCATCATACATCGCATGATCGGCAGATTCTGCTGCCAGTATTATTCTTTCAGTGCCGGCTGCCCTTGTATTCCTTATCTTTTCAATAAAACCTGCCAGTCCCGTACCACGTCCCACAATATCTTTCATATGAGACAACTCCAGATGGCAATGGGAGTTTACAAAACCGGGTATTATTATTCCGTTGTAGAATTCAACGGAATGTTTTTCCTGCAGGTCACCGAGGGTATCTTCAACACTGATTATGGTTCCGTCCTCCCCGGCAGTAATAATTGCCCTTTTTAAGGGAGTTCCGGTGTTGGTTATTATATACTGGGCAGAGAACCGCTTCATTTTGCAAGCACGGAGTAAGTGACATCTATATTTCGAATTACAAGATGTTTTCCCCAGTCGTCGGGGTGGTTGGAAAAATCATAGAAACAACCTCTGACATGCATGGTTGTTTTAAGCGGCACGGTGAAGATTATGCGGTATTGATGTTCATGACCATCCTTAATATAGTAAACAGGTTGAATGTACTCCCTCTTTCCCGTTTCTATACTGTCGGGGTGGCATGTAAAGGCCGTTAATCGCGGATTGAGTGACTGATCTCCGGGGAAAAGAGTCACCTTTGCAGTAAGGGTATAAGAGCCAGGTTTTGTAAATGAGATATCAAAGGACGCAGAATCGGTTCCTGAAGGATCAGGGAAGGAGTAGAAATCAGGACCCGGCCACAGGTTTCCGGTATCTGGTTTTGTCTTCTCTACGTCTCTCCGGACCCGCGATTCCATTTCACTCAGTATTCCGAGGGCCTTGTCATATATCTTAATAAGTTTTTTGGTATCCTTAATGAAATAATACTTCATTGTTTTATCCATTATTTCCTTTGTGTACCCATGTTCTTCAATTATATGGTTATAGGTTGATAGGGAGTCAAACGGTGAGTACTTCATTGCGATTCTGGGCATTCCGATAAGCCCGTCAGTCAGGTAAATATCTGTAAGGATGGAAACCAGTTCATTTTCCGGTATCAGGTTTTTCCGGTCAAGCTTGCTTCTTCTGCTTTCACAGGAGGAGATTATCAGTGACAGGGTTATTAATATCAGAAAGATGAGCCTGATCATGGAAGGGATAATTAGCAGTTATTAAATATAACAATGATTTTCATATTTCCTTATTCAGGAATTTCCTTGTAAGAAACCTTACCGGATACCAGGCTGCCCAATATCCGATAAGCAGCACAGTGGAAGGTACGATGATAAAATCCTTGACCTTCATTACCACCGGATAGGCATCCATTATCAGCGTTTCGCTCTGGAGCTTTACAATTCCAAAAGTCTGCTGCAACCAGCAGACAATAAAACCCAGCATAATACCTGTGACTGCTCCGATAATAGAAATCAGCCAGCCCTCAAAAATAAAGATCTTTCTGATAAGGTCATCGTTGGCCCCGAGGCTCTTCAGGATTTCAATATCCCGTTCTTTCTCTATAATCAGCATAGTAAGGGAACCAATGATGTTGAAAGAAGCTATTGTAAGTATCAGCGTGAGGATAAAGAAGATAGCCAGTCTTTCGGAACGCATTACCTTATAAAAGATCTCCTGCTGTTCATATCTGTTCTGAACCAAAAATCCTTTTCCAAAGATCTTTTTGATTTTTTTCTGCACTGATCCTTCATCAGCGTTTTCTTTGAATTTTATCTCAACGGAGGTCACTCCCTCTTCAATTTCAGTAAGTTCACGGGCAAATTCAAGAGGGATATAAACATACTTTGAGTCGTAGTCTTTTTCTATCTGAAATATGCCTGATGGAAAGATGTACTTTTTCATGAATGCATTTTCAGCATTCATCGAGGTTCCTGTCTTACGCGGAACATAAATATTCAGCGGAGTGATAAAATTGACGCGTATGCCAAGGTATTGGGCAACGCCGACACCGGGGATCGCATAGGGTCTTCCGCGGTCAGAAGTTAATATGAATTCTCCTTCCCACATGGTGCTGTCAATATCCGTAACCATGGCATAATTTTCGTCGACGCCCTTGATTGTTGCAATATATTGCCTGTCACCATATTTAAGCAGTGCATTTTCCTCAATGGCAAGTGAATAACATGATACCCCATCGACATCGGCCAGAAGTTTCAGTCTGGATGTATCGGCAACAAATGTTTTTCCTTCTGCTGCAGTGATCCTGATATCGGGGTCAAATGTGTTGAATATTGACCTCACCATTGTTTCCAGCCCGTTAAATACTGAAAGAATAATTATGAGAGCCATTGTTCCCACTGCAACTCCGGCAACTGATACCCCGGATATAATATTAATGGCATTTCGTGACTTTTTCGCGAGCAGATATCTCTTTGCTATGTATATTGAGAGTTTCACTTTTCTTATTTTCTGGCTGTGACAAGTAACCCGGTCCCTGTCTTATGTGTAGTATAAAGATCAAAAAAGTTAAGGATAACTGAAACAGGGAAAAAGATCAGGTAATAAAATGGCAGTAAAATGAAGAATAAGTATGAAGTATTGAGCATCCTTATCGGGTATTTCATTGAGAGGCGCCATGAGATATTACCGGGTTTTCCATAGGTGTAGGAAGCTTCAATATTCCTGAAGCCTGCAAGGGAGAGCTTTTGTGTAATATCCCCGATACTGTACCCATCCCTTACATGTTCATCAATAAATGATTCCTCCTCCTCACTGTTTACATCTGAACCTCCCTTGTCAGAAGGGGTTGATATCAGCAAAATCCCATTCTCATGCAATGCATTGTAAAAATTCCGGAAAACTCTGACATCTTCTTCGATGTGTTCCATGACATCCACCGACAGAATTATGTTATAGGTATTGATGTCGGCCAGAGCCGTCAGATCTCCTGTTTCGAATGATACCCTTCCGGAAAGTCCTGTCTTTTCAAAGAAACTGATACAATCCCGGACATGATCACTATTGATATCGATGGCCTTTATCTTCCAGCGCGGATTAATTCTGCTCATCCGCCATGTATATTGCCCAAAGCCCGATCCGGCATCAAGGACTGTTGCATCGCCGGGAAACAGGACTGCAATTTTCCTTAAAGCTTTCTTTACATGCCATGTCCGGAGGAGAAGAAGATCCAGCAGGGAATAAAGGATTTTCCTCAAAACAGGATGACCTGTAAAGAATCTGCCAACCGATCTTTTAATAGGTTCGTACTGCATAGGTCAGGATTTCAGCAGCTTGTCAATTTTATCGATATAATCAAGGCTATCATCAATGTGGTAGGCAATATCAGGCACAATCCGGAGCTGAGTCCTTATTTTCTGACCAAGATCAAATCTTATTTTTGAGCCATGCTCCTGTATTGAATGGAGTATATCCTCCTGGTTTGCAGCCGGAAAGATACTGATATAAACTTTTGCAAAGGAGAGATCCGGACTTACTCTTACCCTTGTTATAGAGACTAATTTACCGTGGGCAAATTCATTTCCTCTTTTAAGAAAGATGTCGGCCAGTTCTTTCTGAATTAGTCGTGATACTTTTTTCTGTCTTGTTGATTCCATGGCCTGTTTTATTATGCGGCAAAGGTAATAAAAAAGGCTTAACGGCGTAACGGCATGACAGCTTTATGGTTCCCGGGAAGGTCTATATGCTTTCGGGACCTTGTGGCATAACACCTTTTTTATTAGCTTTGCGTTTGATTTTTATAAAAGAAGCTAATGGACACAGTTGTCAGTGGAATCAGGTCGACGGGAAATCTTCACCTCGGGAATTATTTTGGTGCAATTAAGAACTTCCTTAAAATGCAGACGGAGAATAGCTGCTTTTTTTTCATTGCTGATTACCATGCCCTTACAACCCACCCTCACCCGGATGACCTTCACGGGAATATCAGGCAGGTTCTGGCTGAGTATCTTGCGTGCGGAATAGATCCTGAGATCGCGACAGTCTTTATCCAGAGTGATGTACCCGAAGTCTCGGAGCTTTATCTCCTGCTCAATATGAATGCATATGTCGGCGAACTTGAACGGACAGCGTCATTTAAAGAGAAGGTCAGAAAACAACCCGATAATATAAATGCCGGACTGCTGACCTATCCTGTTCTGATGGCTGCTGATATCATTATACATAAGGCGAATAAGGTTCCTGTCGGAAAAGACCAGGAGCAGCACCTGGAAATGACACGAAGATTTGCGAGAAGGTTCAATATGATGTATGATGTTAACTATTTTCCCGAACCCGATGCATATAATTTCGGGAAACAACTGGTTAAGATCCCGGGTCTTGATGGCACCGGCAAGATGGGAAAGAGTGAAGGAAACGGAATCTTCCTTGCAGATCCACCTCAGGAAATAAGAAAAAAAGTAATGAGAGCAGTAACCGACACCGGACCTGTTAAACCGCATCAGACCCCATCAGAGCCGGTGAAGAACCTGTTTACAATCATGAGCGTAGTTTCTGAGCCTGAAACTTTGAAATATTTCAAGGATAAGCATGCCTCCTGTGAGATAAGGTATGGCGATATGAAAAAACAGCTTGCTGAGGATATTGTGAAATTTACCGGACCAATACGCGAAAAAATCTTAGAGCTCCATTCTGACAGCAGATACCTTGCAAAAGTAGTTGCCGAGGGTGCGGAAAAAGCCAGGATCAGTGCATCCAAAACTATCCGTGAGGTGCGGCAAATAATAGGATACAAGTCTTTCGCCTGAAAAGAAGAAAGCCAGGCTTTTGACCTGGCTGAGCTTGACGAATCAAGTATATGATTGAGATTGCTGGTATTATCAATATCAAATCAAATTTCGTGCCAAAATATAGTTTTTGTAAAGTCGCTGTTGAAAAAGTCCAAATCCCTTAGAGTAAGCCCCCCGGGAGTCAAAGTTTGAGCTGTTTACATTAATTAAGCCTGGTTCATCCCTCTGCCAAAATTTCTGGCAGATCCATTAGATCCCTCATTTCGCCATCCTTCGCAAGCTCATGATGGCTGCATTCGGGATGACAGGTCCCTTTTTATAAAAATGGAGGGAAGCAGGGGCGTTTCGAAGCAGAATTGACAGTTTTAAGAAAAATTCATGCGAAACGCCCCTGCTTCCCTCCTCAATCCATAAAAAGCAACAATGTCATCCTGAGCGAAGCGAAGGATCTCATAGGTTTATATATCAATTGGTTAAGGAATGTTGTCATTAGCAGCGCAGCGAGGGATCTTATTTTCCAGACTCCTTATATTGATGGCCCCTGGTATTTAGAGGACTTTTCAACAGCCACGGTACTAATTTAAATTTGTCTGATTTATTTTGTATATTAATAGCTTCTTTCAGGTTAAAAGCACTTAATACAAAATATTTCAGATTATGAAAAGCCTATCCCGGAATGACCAGAGAATTCTCAAATCAGGAAAAGTAACAAATGTTACGAGAAGAAATTTCATTTCCTCCTGTTCTGCCTGCGCTGCATGTGCCGCTTTAGCCCCTGTGAGTTTTATCAGTACTTCATGTTCTTCAGGAAGCGCGAATAAAAAAATGAAGATCCGTGTCCTGTATTCAATGCATGCCCCGGTTCAGACTGATCCTGACTGGCCGAATATTGGGTTTGACTTCAATCCGGCCATGGACAACATCAATATGGTACTTGCAAAGAATTTTCCTGATTTTGAATTTATACCCGCCTGGGCCAAAGGACCTGAGGATGCTGAAAAGATTACAGCCTCTGATATACAGGAAAAGATTGACGGTTATATCGTATACCAGATGAACTGCTGGAACATGGTTGTACAGACTATTGCAAAAACGGGGAAACCTGTATTATATGTTGATTTTCAGTTCGGCGGAAGTGGTGGATTTCTGGTGTACAATGCATCATTCCTTCGCGATCAGAAAGCAAATGTAGGATATGTTGCCTCATCCCGGATCGAAGATTTCCTGGGAGCAGTCAGTTGTTTCAGGCTGATCAGGGACGGGGGAGCCGGTTCAGATTTTTCGCTTGCGGTCACAAAGGCCAGGATTAATTCTACCCGGGCTTCAGGCAATTATTCCATTGCAGCCAATAATATAACATCCCTGACACCTGAAGAGACCATCAGGCGGTTGAGCAAATCCAGGATACTTGCGGTGAGAGACCAGAAATCTGAAAAGGCTGAACCGATTATGGGCATACCGCTGGAATACATACCATTCTCTGAGGTGAATGCAGCATGGAGCAGAGCAGATAAGGATGAAGCTGCCGGTATTGTGGAGCGCTGGAAGAAGACAGCTATTGAAATAACCGGTGTCACAGATGAAACATTACTGACCTCTGCGGCTATGTACCTGGGGATGAAATCTGTAATTAAGAAGCATGATGCAAATGCAATTACAGTAAATTGCCTGGGGGGCTTTTACGGAGGACATATCCATGCCTATCCCTGCCTTGGTTTCCATGAATTATGCAATGAAGGGTTGATCGGAGCCTGCGAATGTGATGTCCGCTCAACTGCAACAATGCTTGCCTTTACAACAATGACCAATGGAAGGCCGGGATATATTTCCGATCCTGTTATAGATACTTCCAAAAGACAGATCATTTATGCTCATTGTGTTGCCCCAAACCGGGTTTTTGGACCGGAGGGCGAAACAAATCCTTTCAGGATAATGACCCATTCCGAAGACAGGGCAGGAGCTTCTGTGAGGTCCGTTCTGCCTCTCAATTACATGACAACCACCCTCGAGATCGATAAAGATAAAAAAGAGATTCTCTTCCACCAGGCTGTAGCAGTGGAGAATGACCCGGATGACAGGGCATGCAGGACGAAGCTATGTGCCGAACCTCTGGGAGATATCGAGAAGCTTTTCACAATGTGGGATAGCTGGGGATGGCACAGGGTTACTTTTTATGGTGATCTGAAGGAACCCGTCTATGCCTTTGCAGATACAATTGGCTGGAAAGTAACGGAAGAGGCCTGACCGGTAATACATATCAGGGTTACTGCCAGGAAAAGAAATTCAAACGGGATAATCTTTTATTTGTTAATTTTGAAGAATAACAAATAACAATTATCCGGTCGTGGGAAAACGGGTAGCTATAATTTCTGTAATACTCCTTCTGATAGGTCTTTCAATTCTGGGGTATTATATACAGCAGGGCAGAAAAAGATTGCTGACTGACCCTTTCAAGTCGGTATCGCCAGCTGCCTGTGTTGTTATTGAGACTATCGATCTTAAGAGTTTCATGAATTCCCTCGCTACCGACAAGGGATTGTTCGGAGAGTTAGCCAAAATAAAGGAATTTGAGAGCTTTAATGTTAAGTTGAGGTATCTTGCCGACCAGCTCAATAAAACAGGATATAAGGAGTTGCTTGAAGGAGGAACAGCGCTGATATCTTTTTATCCCTCTGAAGAAGGGGTGCTCAGTACACAGCTCTCCGTCACAATGGCAGGCGATATCAGATTCCGGCATATAAAGGAAATATTGCGTTCCTCTGGGATCAGCGATATTAGTGAAAGCAAATCAGGAAGCAATACTTTTCTCAGGGTCCCTTATGAAGTGAATAAGCAGAGAGACACGCTGTACATAACTCTGGTTTCCGGTTTACTTGTATGCAATACATCGAAGGAAGGTGCAGAAGAAGCCATACTGCAAATGTCCAGGGGAGACGATGTAAGAGTAAATCCTGGTTTTGCAAGGGTTCATATGGCTTCAGGTAAAAAAGAAGACAAGATCTTTGTACTCTTTGCAAATATTCCCCGGATCTTCAGAAAATTTCTTTCAGCCGGTAAACAGGATATGGCAGAAAAGATTGCCAACCTGGCAGGCACCGCAGCCGGCGATATATATATAAATGAGAATGGACTGGTTTTGAGTGGTTACGCCGAAAGCACTGATTCATCAGAGTATCTGTATAAGTATAAGTTTATTACACCTGAGGAATTCCATACTTATAAAATTCTCCCTTCGTCGACAGTGCTCTTTGAGACACTTATTCTGCGCAATGAAGACCAGGCAGCTATCGGAGGAGATCAGATTCCTGAGAAAACAAAACAAATTGCTTTAAAACTTAAGGAATATGCGGGTGATGAGATTACAAGGTCGCTGATTGATATAAAGACCAGACCGTTCAGCGAGAACTCACTCATTGTATTTGAGTTGCTTAACCGGGTGAGGGCTGAACAGTTATTTATTGAAGATCTTGGATCTGATCCGGAGATTATCTATTTCGAGCCTGACGAGCAGGTAAAAATTCCTGTTTACAAAACTCCTTTACACGGTTTTACACGGATGATTAAACCAGGTTTTGAACCCGGATTCAATGAAACATATTTCACCTTTTATGATAATTTCATGATAGCGGGCAACTCTTATTTTACGATATCAAGGTTATTGTATGACAATCTGCTTAACAAGACACTTGCAAATGACCTTACCTATCGTGATTTCGAGAGCACACTGCCAAGTCGCGCCGGTTATTTTTTCTATTGTGTTCCGTCACGCATAGTCAGTTATATGTCAGAATTCCTTGATGACAGCATAATAAAGGCACTTAATCAGAACAGAAGCTCACTCAGGAGGATACAGTCGGCAGGGTACCAGCTCGCATCCAGCAATGGTATGATATACAACAGTTTGTCAATACGATATAAGGAGGAGGAGAGAGAAGAATCAACAACCGAATGGGAGACTTTGCTGGATACGGTGGCTGGCATAAAACCATTCTTCTTTATCAACCATACAACTGGTGCGAGGGAGATTTTCATCCAGGATTTAAAGAACAATACCTACCTTATTAATGCTGCCGGAAGGGTAATGTGGAAAGTACCGCTCAGTGAAAGGATAATAGGTAATATTTTTATGATAGATTATTTCAGGAATGGAAAATATCAGCTCCTGTTTTCAGGAAAAGATTACCTCCATCTGCTGGATCGTAATGGCAATTATGTTGAAAGATATCCTGTTAAACTGAGGTCCCCGGCCAGTAATGCACTTGCAATTTTTGATTATGACAATAATTTGAGTTACAGGCTCTTTATCGCAGGTGAAGATAAACTGATCTACTCATACGACAAAACCGGCAGCGTTGTAAAAGGATGGAAGCCTTTCAGAACAACGGGACTGGTTAAATCAGAAATCGCCTATTTTAAAGTCTCAGGCAAGGACTATATTGTGGGTTCTGACGAGAATTCTGTATATTTTCTGGACAGGACGGGAAACAAGAGACTGAACCTGAAGGAGACCGTTACCAGGTCAAAGGGATCAGCCATGCGGCTCACAGCGGGTTCAGACCCTTCAGTTGTATGCTCCTCGCCGGATGGGACGGTACAGCACATTTATTTCGACGGGTCTGTGAAGAAATTCAGGCTCAGGGAGTTTTCACCGGAGCATTCATTTGACATTTTTGATGTGAACGGGGATGGATTTGGAGAGTACATCTTCATTGATAAAGGGGTACTATATCTTTACAGTCATAACAGGACAGAGATTTTTAAGAGGGATTTTGGTTCCGAAAACCTGGGAGGGCCGATAACCTTTATATTTTCCGGAACAGACAGAAAGATCGGGGTATTTGATATAAACAAAAAGCTTATTTACCTGATAAACAGGGATGGTAAGACCATTGAAGGATTTCCGTTGAGGGGAGCGTCTATGTTCTCCATCGGACGATTGTCCGAAAAAAGCGGATGGAACCTTATTGTTGGAGGCACTGACAGGTTCCTCTATAATTATAAAATAGAAACTGATAATAAATAGCTTTAATAAATGATATTAATTCGTTTTCTATTAATCGGTCTGATTGTATATCTGATAGTCAGGTCATTTGTCAGATACGGAGACAGGAACAGACCTTCTGCGGGTCAGGGGGGGCAGGATAAAAACCATGGGGTAACCAAGAAAGTATCAAAAGAAATCGGGGAGTATATTGATTACGAGGAGCTAAAGAAATAGGAAAGGACAGTAGTTATTTGTTTGCGGGCCTGAGCTTTTTTGCCAGTGCGTTGGCAAAAACAAAATCATTAAGGGGTTCGCAATCTGAAGTCAGGATCTCATCTTTGTTACCTTCCCAGTTTATCTCCCCGTCATTAATGAAAATGATCTTTTCCCCGATCTCCATTACCGAGTTCATGTCGTGGGTATTAATTATTGTCGTCATTGAATACTCCTCGGTGAGCTCTTTTATCAGTTCATCGATCAGGATAGCTGTAATAGGATCAAGGCCTGAGTTGGGTTCATCGCAAAAAAGATATTTGGGATTTAAAGCTATTGCCCTTGCGATTGCCACTCTCTTTTTCATTCCGCCTGATAATTCAGCGGGGAATAGTTTATTGGCATTTAATATGTTAACTCTTTCCAGACAGAAATTTACCCTCTCCATTTTTTCCTCCTGGGTTTTATTGGTAAACATATCGAGAGGGAAACCTACATTCTGTTCTACAGTGAGTGAATCAAAAAGTGCACTTCCCTGGAACAACATCCCCATTTCGCTGCGGATCTTTTTTTTATCTACAAAACTGAGTTTGTTAAAGAGAGTATCTTCATACCATATCTCGCCGCTTTCGATCTCGTGAAGCCCCACTATTGATTTAAGAAGTACTGTTTTTCCTGAACCGCTCCTTCCAATAATAAGGTTGGTCTTTCCAGCTTCGAAAGTCACGCTGATATCTTTAAGAACAACCTTTCCATTGAACGACTTGTTCAGATCCTTAACCTTTATCATGACAGCAGCAATTGAGTAAGAATTACATTGAACAGCAGAATGAGAACACTGCTGTAAACAACTGCTTTTGTACTTGCCCTTCCCACCTCGAGTGACCCTCCTTCGACATAATAGCCCTGAAAGGCAGAGACACTGGTAATGATGAATGCAAAGAACACAGTTTTTATCAGGGAGTAGGTGATATAATAAGGGATGAAGGCATACTGAATTCCATAGATATAATTCTCAATAGTGATAACACCTGCAAAAGTACCGGCTATCCCCCCTCCGAAGATCCCTACAATAATTGCAATAAGTGTAAGTATCGGATTGAAAAGGAGAGTGGCAATTATTTTCGGGAGTATAAGGTAAGATGCAGAATTTATACCCATTATCTCAAGGGCATCTATTTGTTCCGTAACTCTCATAGTACCTATCTCAGCTGCAATATTGGAGCCCACCTTTCCGGCAAGAATGAGTGCTGCAATAGTGGAAGAGAACTCAAGTATCATTGAGTCGCGGGTACCGAGGCCAATAAGATATTTCGGATATATCGGGTTTTCAGTATTATATGCAGTTTGCAGGGTAATAACTGCTCCCATAAAGAAGGAAATAATAGCAATGATACCAATGGAAGTCAGTCCAAGATTGACAAATTCCCTCATTGTCTGTTTATAATAAACGACCCGCTTCTCAGGTTTGGAAAAAACCTTTTTAAGGAGCAGGACATATCGCCCTAACTGTGAAAGGAATATAAACATAATCTTAGATTCTCCGGTTTCAAAATTACAATTATTTACTGTATTTCCGTAAAGATGATTATGAAACTCATATATATAATTAATATATATTTGTATTAATTACTGTAAAGATATTTCTCTCATGGATAACAGGTATGTAATAATAATGGCAGGTGGAGTTGGCAGCCGTTTCTGGCCTCTCAGCCGTCGTGAAAAGCCAAAGCAATTTCTTGATATTCTTGGCAAAGGTGAGACTCTGATACAGCAGACATACAGACGGTTTAAAACTACATGTCCTGAGAAGAACATCTTTGTTGTAACAAGCGCTGAGCATAAGGACCTGGTTGTGAAACAGCTTGGAATAGCCCCTTCGAGGGTATTGGGGGAGCCTTTCCGGAGAAATACCGCGCCCTGCATAGCTTATGGAACATTCAGGATTCTGCAGGAAAATCCGGATGCAGTGATTACTGTTACCCCTTCCGATCATCTTATTGTCAAGGAAGATAAATTCTGTGAAGAGATTCAGAGTTGTTTTGAGTTTGCTTCAGGGCATGATGCGCTCATAACACTGGGAATAAAGCCTGACAGGCCTGAAACCGGTTATGGCTATATCCAGGCTGATCAGAAGAAACCGGTGCATGGCAATAAAAACCTTCTGAAAGTAAAGACATTCACGGAAAAACCTGATATTGACCTTGCCAGAGTCTTTCTTGAGAGCGGGGATTTTTACTGGAACTCAGGAATATTTGTATGGAACATCAAGTCAATTATGGCTTCATTTGAGAAACATCTTCCTGATATCTTCACTGTTTTTGAAGAAGGGAAGAATCATTTTGGAACAGATCTGGAAAAGAGCTTTATAGGTAAGACATATGCAGTGTGCAAGAGCATTTCGATTGATTACGGGATAATGGAGAAGGCAGATAATGTTTATGTAAAATGTACTGATATCGGCTGGTCTGATCTTGGTACCTGGAGTTCACTGTATGAGCATACCCCGGTCGACAAAAAAGGCAATGCGCGTGTCAGCGGGGATGTATTTTCATACGATAATAAGGGGAATATTATAAATATTGCCCCGGGTAAGGTTGCTGTATTACAGGGACTGGAAGACTACATCATTGTAGATTCGGATGATGTGCTTCTGGTTGTCAGGAAGGAAGAGGAGCAGAATATCAAACAATACCTCGAGGATGTAAAAAAATCCACTAAGGAGAAATTTCTGTAGATATTCAATAAAATTCAATTAAAATTCCCAGAGGTCGTGTTCAAAGCTGAATAGTTCATTTTTAATCCGTTCAGCTTCAAAAAGAGCACCTTTGGCTACTTCGTATTCAGATATCCTGCGGTCGTTGTATACATTTGACTCTCCTGTGATAGTGCTTCCGAATCTTCTCTGCATGAAAAGATCATCAAACGATATTCTCTGAGCATCATTGTTATACATATATACTTCCTGTTTAGCCAGGGCATCCCTCACCTCATCATATCTGATCCAGAAGAGTGGTTTCCTTAGCACATAACCGAGCTGCTCATCAAATCCCATATAATAAGGCTGCATGGCTATTATTCTGACGTCCATTTTTGAAAGCTTCTTGTCAAAGTACCATTCTTCATACAGAAGCAGTTGTTTGACCTCCTCAGGTCTGGCGTCCTGTTTTATTATGGTATCCCTTGTTGCGCCGTCAGCATTTACGGTTATTGATTCGGTTTTGTTTATTGCTCCCATTTTCCCTTCAATATCAGAATATGTTGTATTGACAGTAGGAGTGAGGGGATCGTAAGCAGCGAGTCTGCCAGCCTTTATCTCTTCAAGCAGTATGCTGATCAGGTTCTTCCTTCCGTCCAGGGTTGGTTGAGTCGGATAATAAATGGGCTGATTCATCTTTTCCCGAAGGTCTATCAGACGGTACATCCTTTTTGACCAGATAACATCAGCCTCCCTCAGGTAGGCATAATCAATCTTCTTTGCATCCGGCAGGTTTTTATCGTAAATATCGCCGAAGCTTTGGGCTTTCACAACACCTGACAATAAAAGGGAGATAATTCCAAAGAGAATCTTCTTATTCATGGTTGTATATTTATTTTTTACTAGTCAATCTTTAAGATTATAGGCTGCAGGTCTTTGGTTTTCCCATCAGGACCAAGAGCCTTTATGTCTTTAATAATTAAATTTTTGCCACGTGTAAGCCTGTTAATCAGATCCTTTTGTCTTTGGGTAAGATTACTGCTGCTGCTTATTTCTTCGTAGTCATTGCCCTTATCATTGAAGATAACGGAAAATCCGGTAATCTGGTATCTGAGATCGAAATCAAAATCAGGCATTACCGCAAAAACTCCCTGTTGTGCAGCGGCAGTTGCCCGTGGGATGCTGCCTGTGCTCTTTCCTCCGAATACTGCAATTGGAGGAGGAAGAGGTTTTACCCTGAATTCATATGGGGGATACTGTACAGGTTTTCCGCTCATATCTGCTGTAACAATAATCTGTACATTTTGTCCGACAGCTGTTGGTTTTACTGACCACATGCCTTTGAAGTATTCTCCCTTGGGATTTTTAACTTTTTCAGTGGTGACTGTTCCGTTTACAACTCTGATCTTTATTTTATCGGGACTGACTCCGGGTACCGAAACATCAATCGGGTTAAAGATGCCGGTGTACATTACGTTCATAGCAGTCGGAGACACAATTACATTGGGTTCGCCAACAACGTATGAAGCATCAAAAGGATAATTCTTTATAGAGCCGTCGGGAGCTTTCATGGCTATTATACCGCCCCATTTTTTTGGACCTATGCTGCTTGCACGGACTTTATAGATGCCTTTTCCTGTTTCATCGAGCGTGAGTTCAGAACCACCGACTGTAATTGAAGCATCCTGGGTTGTATCTGTGGCAGAAATAAATACGCGTGCCTCGTAATCGCTTCCGAGTGTTACATAATTAGAGGTTGTAGGTATTACAATTGCATTCAGCTTGTTGAATTTGAATGAGGCAGCATCTATCTGTGAATAGAGGTAATTAAGGACTTCCGTCTCCCCGTTTCTTACAGAGAGCTGCATTTCTGAAAGGATACAGATAACGGCAACCAGTGGCAGGGTCTGGAAAGTCATATTTGCCCATGGCGCACGCTGTCCGTCCGGATCTTTTCCGTCATCTGTGTTAAGGCTTACTCTGAGAGCGTCCTCTGCAGTCGGGTTATTTCCTTCAAGTGTGGCAATAAGAAAATCGCGGTACTCATTAAGTACATTCTTGAGATAGTAGGCTTTTCCGTTTTCGTTGGCACCGATAAGAACCTCTGATGGCACATTGGGGTCATCTATTCTTTTAATATTGTCAACCAGCACTTCGTTTCCTTTAACGGCCGGTTTTTCAGGATCTATGTCCTCGGTTTTTGTAATTATTTCGATTTTAAGATCCTGGATAAAATTGAATGCTTCATCAGCGCGTTCCTTGACCTGGTATGCCAGTGTTTTATACTTACCGGCTTTTGCCGGGTTTTCAGCGGCTGCTCTGTCGAATTCGCTATATATCAGATTATTTTTTTTTGCATAGTTAGAAACTGTCAGTGTGAGGCCCTTGTCAACTTTTTTAAACGCTTCAACGGCTTCCTTTGATACGTTCAGGGCAAGCATGGCAGTAAGCACCAGGTACATCATCCCGATCATTCTTTGCCGGGGAGATAGCTTTTCGTGAGCCATTTTCTTGTTAGTTTAGTTAGATTAAAAAAGCCACCTTATTTAACATTCATGGCAGAGAGCATGTTTCCATAAACATTGTTCAGTGCTGCCAGGTTGTTGTTTAGTGCTGTTATTTGCTCACGGTACTTTTTCGTATCACCTGCTGATTCTGAAAGGTCTTTCATTAAACCCTGGATTCCTTTATGGAGTGTTTCTGATTCCTTTATATGTTCGTCTGCGCCTTTGCGCTGAAGTTCATAAACAGTATTAAGTGCTGAGAGGTTTTTATTGAGTGTTTCGAGTTGCTGCTGGTATGATTTTCCGCCAATTTCAATTACGGAGATAGAGTCCGCCATATTCTTGTATGCAGAACCTGTATCGTTTATTACCCGTGCAGTGGATTGGTATGAGTCGGCAAGTTTTCCCAGTGAATCATTTGCCACGTTGATTGTATTCATGTATTTTGAGGAGGCAGCAGAAATATCACCCATTACACTTATGTTGGCTGTTGAATCGCTTAGCTTCTTCATTCCCGCACCAAGTTTCATGAACAGATCAGGAGAAATTTCGGCTTTCTCAAGCATCTCATCGAATTTGGCAAGGGCAACAGCTCCGGAGCCACCGCCATATCCGCCGCCGCCGCTTCCGCTACCGCCGCCACCTGAAACTGAACCGGAGTATTTTCCCTGATGAGAGGAGAGCTCACCGGTTTCCTCTTCCGGAATACCGGAAAGTTCAGGATATACAAGCGACCAGTCGATTTCTTCGTGGAGTGGCTCAAAAGCGGAAAAGAAGAAGATTACTGCTTCTGTGAGGAGACCAATAGTAAGCATGGTTCCTGCCAGTGGCCAGTGCTGTATTTTGAACAACGCACCAACAATTACGACGGAAGCACCCAAACCATAGAGTTTAGATATAAAATTTTTCCAACCGCTGCTTTGTACTAATTCTGCTAGGCTCATTTAACAGGTTATTTTAAGATTACATTAATTAATTAATTCACACCTATATAAGATCTGACATTGCGGAATCCGACAAATGATTTTGCAGAATCCTGATATTCATAATCTCTTGCGCTGGTCTGAAGAAAATATGCAATATCTTTCCAGGAACCGCCGCGGATTACCTTTCTTTTCATGATCGGAGGGTCCTGAGGGGTTGCATTGTATTCATAATTTGGCTGCAGGTCGTGCTGGAAGATATAGGCTGAAGGGTGATATGCGCCGCATGTCCATTCTGCTACGTTCCCTGCCATGTCGTATAGTCCGAACTCATTTGGCTCATATGATCCGACTTTTCCGGCATAAACGTTCCCGTCATCTATATAGTTGCCTCGCAGAGGTTTGAAGTTGGCGAGGAAACAGCCTTTGTAATTACGGGTATATGGTCCGCCCCAGGGATACATGGAGAGATCCAGTCCGCCCCTTGATGCATATTCCCATTCTGTTTCCAGGGGTAACCTGTAGCTCTGAACATCTGCAATGTCGTTTTTCCTCAGTGCAGAGTTCATGAATTCGGTTCTCCAGATACTGAAAGCCGTAGCCTGAACCCATGATACTCCCACAACCGGATAATCATCGAATGAAGGATGCCAGAAATAAAGCGAAGCCTGGGGATCATTGAATGAATAGGTGAAATCCCTTATCCAGCAGAGTGTGTCGGGGTAGATGTTGATGATGCCGTGTTTGATGAAGGATGAACGGTCTTTTACATCTGTGCGTGTACCGTCCGGATTGGTGATCTGTCCCTCGTACTTCCCGGTATTATTTGCATAGTCAATTTTGTATGTCGATTTTGCAGCTGACTGATAGTCTACCCAGTAGTAGGAATAATTCAGTTTTCTGACATCCAACTGAACCTTTCCGCTGAATCTTTCTTCGGGAGGATAAACCATCTCTTCCCATACTGTTCTGGTTGTTTCTTCCTCCGGATCGATCTTCTCATTCCAGTTGATTACATTAGGTTCGATGACATTTCCTTCATCATCAACCAGGAAGTATTCCCTGTCAGGAATCCCGGCATTTCCCAGTTTTGTCCTGAAGATAGAATCACGTACCCAGTAGACAAACTGGCGGTATTTATTATTTGTGATTTCAGTCTGGTCCATCCAGAATGCTTCTACAGTAACAGATTTTGATATACTGTTCATAGCAAAGACTGCATCCTGGTCGCTTGGCCCCATCATGAAATTTCCGGCAGGAATAAATGCCATTTCAAAAGGCTCTGGTTCGAAAAATGTTTTTCGTCCCTGCACGCCGGTCAGTTCTCCGTTATTCTTTGATGATCCGCAACCAGAAAGGAGGATCGTCAATATCAGAGCAGATAGGATTACCTTTTTCATAATACTTTAGAATTTATATTGCAAGTAAGTTATTTTTTTTTTAATTATCATAAAAATCTGATGCTTTTATATTTCATCGGGCTTTTTCCAAGGCCCAGGTCAAAACAATAATTAACCATGAATTCATGCGATCCCTTGCTGTTATTTCCCATATCAGAAAGAGTAAAATCATAAGCATATCCCAGCCTGATTCCATTGAACAGTTCCAGCCCTATCATTCCGATCAGTGCATCTCCATACCTGTAAGAAACGCCGCCCCACACTTTTTTATTGTATCTTATCAGGGAAGTCAGGTTAAATTGCATAGCCTTGCCATCGCTGAAGGCAAAAACTGAAGGTAACAATTCGAGGGAGGGATCCGGCAGTTGCAGTGTGTATCCGGCTGTCAGATAATAATGCCGGCTGATATAGGGAGTTCCCTTGCTGAATTTTAGTTTAGGCTGGTTGAGATGTGTTACGGAGAGTGCAACATAATATTTGTCGGCCTGGTAGTAAGAGCCCGGCCCCTGCATCAAAAGCGACATAACTCTCTTTGTTTTCAGGTATCAGAGGATCTCCTGAAGGTGGGGTGTGTGAATCACCAGTAGGTATTACCCACTTCGGATCAAGAGTTTTATTGAGCATTCCTGCATTTACGCCGATTCCTAAGATACCCTGTCCTATATCGAGATGATATGAATAGGAGGCAGAAATGTTTATGTCCTTGTCAAAACCCACATTATCGCTTTCAACAAGCAAACCCACGCCACTCCTTATTTTGAAAGGCTTAACGGGAGCACTGACATTAAAGACTGTTGTGGAGGGAGCACCATTGAATCCCACCCATTGCTGTCTGTTAAGTGCAGTGGCGCATATCATACCTGAAACACCTGCAACACCGGGATTGTATGTAAGAGTATTGAACATATACTGACTGGACAATGGATCCTGCTGGGAAAAAACAGGATACGCTGCCAGAATTAATAAAGTAACTGCAATTCTTAGTCTCTTCATGTCTTAATTTGCAGGTGCCATTCACATAATTTGAACCAGTAAAATAAGTAAAAATCTAAATCCTTTACAAATTTAGCAGTAATAATTTGACATTAAAAACCTGCTCTTTTGATGAGTGTATCATAATATTTGACTAAAGGAAGTACAAAACTCCGGGAAAGCCTGTAACCATTGCCGGAAATCAGGATTTTAATCTCTCAACCGCCTTTACCCATCTGTCAGGTACCTCATTCCGGTTGGCCTTAAGGTAATCTTCGTGAGAGCAGGCGACATATATATTATGATCGCTGCCTGCAGGCAGCTCAATCCACCATCTGTCCGTAAGGTTGCTTTTTACGAATATCATATCATCATCCAGATCGGTAACTCTTACATGATATTTAATAAAACGGCCTGAATTGCCAATATTCAGTACAGGTGTTTCATATTGCTTCTGAGAGAATCCTTCCAGGAAAAACCAGAGCAGCTGGGCTGCCAGGCCAGCTGTCTGGAGCCGGATGTCATATTCAGGATTTACATCAAAGAGTCCGAAAATCTTCAGGTTATCGGATATTCCGGCATATCTTGAAAGAAGACAGATCTCTTCTCCGTAAAATCCATTTGGTGAAGGGCTGAATGTACCTGGTGACTCTGACTGGCGTACTGCCGAGATATCAAAGATGGCCACATCGGAGTCTCTGAACAATGGCTCAGTGAGATGGATGGCCTGTCTTACATCCCCGATCCTTACAAGTTCTGCTCCGCGCTTCATGAAGCGGTTTATGACCTGCTGATCGTTAAGATATGTCTGGTAACCAATATTTATATACTGATCGAATGTGCTCCGGTGGTTGTTTTGAATTGTATTGAGATAGTTGCACGAATCGGCTTCTTTCCTTTCAGTGTTGAAATCAATCCTCGAATCAACAGCTGTCAGGGTATACCTGATTTTAAGCTGTGTAAGGGCCCTGTCAATTGCCGGAACAAGGGCGCTGCTGCCGCCGATAATGACCGGGAAGATATTTTCCTGAAGCATCCTGACAAGTATATCGGTAAGGCCGGCCAGAGTGTCGTTGAATGTAACACCCTGTTTCATGTTTCCGAGATCAATGATCTTCGATTTGCCCGGAATTTTAGAGAGTTTGTATAATTGTGACCTCACCATATCCGGTCCCTTTAAGGAGCCGGTATTTGGTGAGTTCCTGCCATCCGGCACTCCAAGAAGTGCTATCCTGAATTTGCTGAGATCTCCAAGGGAATAGTTCTCGGTGTGTACAGTGACGTTGTGAGCAAAACCTGCCTGCCTGGACAGATGCTCAAAAACAGGTTCCTCAATACTTACCGGATTGAAGTAATCATTCAAGTCTACCATGATATTTTATGAACTCTTGGTTGTTTTATCATTCTTTTCGATGATACTGATGCAATCCTCTTTCGTCAGTTTTTCCGCATCAGTCCCCTTGGGCAGCCTGTAGTTTTGCTTATCTCTGACAAGGTATGGTCCGTACCTTCCGTTCAGAAGCATTATATCTCCGAAATCCTTAAGCACTTTGTTCCTGTCGGTTTCATTTTTTTCAAGGATTATCTCAACCGCTCTTTCAAAAGTCAGGATATATGGATCATCCACTCCCTTTTTCAGGGAAAAGAACTTGCTTTTGTATCTTATATAAGGGCCGAACTTGCCAATTCCCACTACCATCTCCCCGCCTTCATATTCACCCAGCGATCTGGGCAGCCTGAAAAGATCGAGGGCTTCCCCGAGAGTGATGGTTTCCAGCAACTGGTTTTTGGAAAGGCTGGCAAATCTTGGTTTTTCAGTGTTCCCGGCATCACCTATCTGTGCAACGGGTCCGAATCTTCCCATCCTTACGCTGACAGGTTCACCGGTTTCAGGATGATTTCCCAGGATCCTGCCGCCGGTTTTCCTCTCCTTTTTTTCAAGTGTGCTTGTAACAGTTTTATGAAAAGGGGCGTAAAATTTACCAAGCATGCTAGTCCATTTAAGATTGCCAAGAGCTATCTCGTCAAACTGCTCTTCGACATCTGCAGTGAAATTGTAATCAACAATATCTGAAAAATTTTCAAGAAGGAAATCATTCACAATCATTCCGATATCCTGCGGAAAGAGTTTTGATTTTTCCTTGCCTGTAACTTCTGTTTTTGCAGAGGGGGTTATTTTGCCATTATGAAGGGTAAGGATCTTTATCTGCCGTTTTTCTCCCGGCCTGTCTTCACGGGATACATAACCACGGTTCTGGATGGTGGAAATTGTCGGTGCAAATGTTGAAGGTCGCCCGATACCCAGTTCCTCAAGCTTCTTCACCAGGCTTGCCTCCGTATACCTGGGAGGAGGAGTGGTGAACTTCTGTGTTGCTGTAATATTTTCACCTTCCAGCGGCATGCCCTTCTTAACCGGGGGGATGACATATCTCTCCTCATCACCGTTTTCCTGGTCAGTTGATTCAGAATAGACTCTCAGGAAACCATCAAATTTAATAACCTCTCCATTTGCCTGAAAAGTCACAGGAGAGTTGCTCATATCTATTGAGATGGAGGTTTTTTCCACCTCAGCATCAGCCATCTGGGAAGCAATAGTCCTTTTCCAGATCAGCTCATACAGTTTTTTCTCATTCTGGCTGCCTGCGGTATCCGGATTGTCGAGATATGCGGGACGAATGGCCTCATGAGCTTCCTGAGCACCCTTCGACTTTGTCTTGAACTGCCGGGTCTTGGAGTACTTGTCACCATACGTGGAAATAATTACCTCCCGTGATTTGGCAAGAGCCAGTTTCGAAAGATTTGTAGAATCAGTTCTCATGTAGGTTATTCTCCCTGCTTCATAGAGCTTCTGTGCTACCGCCATAGTCTGGGCTACAGAGAAACCGAGTTTTCTGTAAGCTTCCTGCTGGAGTGTCGAGGTGGTAAATGGCGGTGCGGGAGATCTGGTCCCGGGTTTGATGCTTATGGCTTCCAACGGAAAACTCTGCTCCCCTGCAAAGTTCAAGGAATGTCATTGCATCCCTTTCACCCTCGAACCGTTTTGTTGCTTCAGCTTTCAGAATGGCATTCTCCCCGGCTGCCCCCATTATATTGAAGATGGCAGTAACCCGGAATGACGATTCTGTCTCAAAGGCAATTATCTCCCTCTCCCTTTCGACAATAAGCCGGACAGCAACTGACTGAACCCTTCCGGCAGACAGTGACGGCTGAACCTTTTTCCACAGAACAGGTGAGATCTCAAAACCCACCAGCCTGTCAAGAATCCGTCGGGCCTGTTGTGAATTTACCAGATTCATATCGACCAGCCTGGGATTTTCAATAGCAGCCGAAATGGCTTCCTTGGTAATTTCATGAAACACTATTCTCTTTGTAGCTGACAGGTCGAGTTTTAAAACATTCACCAGATGCCATGCGATAGCTTCTCCCTCACGGTCTTCATCAGATGCGATCCATACATTCTTTGAACCCGAAGCCGCTTTCCTGAGCTCGGCAACCACTTTGGATTTCTCCTTTGGGATCTCGTAAACAGGAGTAAAATTATTCTCAATATCAATGCCCAGGTTTTTCTTGGACAGGTCCCTGATATGGCCGAAACTGGAAACTACGCGGAAGTCCTTTCCAAGGAATTTTTCAATGGTTTTGGCTTTGGCAGGTGACTCAACTATTACAAGATTTTCAATCATTCCTTGAGAAATTAATTTCTTTTTTAACCCGACAAAGTAAATCAATTAGGTACCAAACTTCAAAATAAACCGTTAAGATTCTTTATTATTTACTATTTTTGGGCCAAACATTTAAGGTAAATGGAAGGCAATACAAACAACAAAAAATACCTGATTTGGTTCTGGGCACTGGTTATTTTCCCTTTTGCTTTTATTACTGCAATATTTATTCTGATATCGACGGGGAAGCTCGGACCCATGCCTTCATTTGCCGAACTGGAAAATCCTGAATACTATCTGGCAGCCGAGGTATATTCTGAAGACGGTGTCCTGCTGGGAAAGATAAGTATAGAGAACCGGACATGGACAGAATTCAAGGACCTTTCCCCGTATCTTGTCACTGCTCTTATCGCTACGGAAGATATCCGGTATTACCGTCATTCAGGTATTGACATACGCGGACTGGGGAGGGCAGCGATACGGACTATCCTTCTGGGTCAGAGTACAGGCGGAGGCAGTACTATCACCCAGCAGCTGGCAAAACAGCTCTACCCCAGGGACACTTCAAAAAACTCCCCCTTAATGAGAAAGGTAAAGCTTGGAGTTGCCAAATTCAAGGAGTGGCAGACGTCTGTCAAGCTGGAACGAAGCTATACCAAGGAGGAGATTATAGCAATGTATCTGAACAAATTCGACTTCAGCTATAATGCTATTGGTATCAAGTCAGCAGCAAAGGTCTATTTCAATACGACTCCCGACTCTCTTAACCTGCAGCAGGCAGCTGTTCTGGTCGGAATGCTCAAGGCATCCACCAGATATAATCCGGTCAGAAATTATGACCTGATGATTCAGCGCCGCAACACAGTGCTGTCGCAGATGGCTAAATACGGTTACCTTACTCCTTCAGTATCGGACTCGGTGCAGAAGTTGCCGATAGAGACTGATTTCAGGGTTGAGGATCATAATTCGGGCCTGGCCACTTACCTGAGGGAGTATATCAGGAATACAATGAGAAAGCCGGAACCCGACAGAAACAAGTATGTCAGGGAAACATCCTATGAAGATGCATTATGGGAATGGAACAATAATCCCCTGTATGGATGGTGCAATAAAAACAAGAAACCCGATGGGTCATCATATGATATTTATAAGGACGGGCTGAAGATCTATACTACCATTAATTCAAAAATGCAGAAATATGCTGAAGAAGCAGTTACCGAACATCTTTCAAAGGATGTCCAGCCTGACTTCTACAGAAGGGCAAAGACATTCAGGAATCCACCCTATTCAGATGACCTGACAAAAAAAGAGATTGATGAGATAATGATGTCTTCCATTGAGAGGACTGATCGTTATTACACAATGAAAATAGCAGGCGTTCCGGAGGATTCCATAATGCTCGCTTTTAATACTCCCGTAAAGATGAGAGTCTTTTCATGGAAAGGGGAAAGGGATACCATAATGACTCCGCTCGATTCGCTGAGATATTACAAGTATTTTGTCAGGTCATCGTTTGTGGTTGAGGATCCCCATAACGGTTATGTTAAAGCTTATGTGGGAGGACCGGATTTCAGGTATTTTAAATACGATGCAGTAACTCAGCAGAAAAAACAGGTAGGAAGCACAATAAAGCCATTCCTGTATACTATTGCCATTCAAAACGGTTATTCACCCTGCTATGAGGTGGAAAACATCCCCAGATCTTTTGATGTGGGCGATTCCATTCCATGGACTCCCAGAAGTTCAGGGCCCAGGGATTACCATGGGAGAATGGTGACGCTTAAATGGGGACTGGCTCAGTCTGAAAACTATATATCTGCCTGGCTGATGGAGCAGTTCAGGCCGACAGCAGTTACTGACCTTATGCATAAAATGGGTGTCAGAAGTTTTATTGATCCCGTACCCTCCATCTTCCTCGGTACTTCAGATATAAAGCTTGAAGAGATGGTAGGCGCCTATGGGACCTTTGCCAATAAAGGAGTATATACCCGGCCAATGTATGTTACACGCATTGAAGATAAGAACGGCAATACGATATCAAGGTTCACGCCAAAGATTGAAGAGGTACTGAGCGAAGAACATGCTTATCTCATGCTGAATCTTCTCCAGAATGTCGTGCTTACCGGTTCGGGAAGAAGGTTGCGTGGTGAGCAATATGGTCTCATGAACCAGATCGGAGGCAAGACAGGAACCACTCAGAACCATTCCAATGGCTGGTTTATGGGAGTCACACCCAACCTCGTCGGAGGTGTTTGGAGCGGATGGGAAGACCAGTCTATCCATTTTGAAACACTCGGCGAAGGACAGGGAGCAAATATGGCTCTGCCGATTTTTGCAATATTCCTCAAAAAGGTCTACAATGATCCCCAGTTCGGAATTATGGAAACTGATGAGTTTGAGCGTCCTTCTGATTTCAGCTGGGAACTTGATTGTGATAAGTTCAAAAAACAAAATTCCGGGAGGGATAATTCAAGAAGGCTCAGATACTGACCCTGCCCCGGTTGACCCCACCCCACCCCTAATCTTTATTCACATTTTATCTTCCAGGCAACTTTAAACCCGCTTCTCCCTCCCATCCTCACAGAAGGACCTGTCATTCCGAGCGCAGCGAGGAATCTCATGAATCTTAATCAATTGCTGTTTGTGATTGTTTTTCAGTGCATTATGGATAATGTTATTATAACGTTAAATAGATGTGATGAAAGATTTGAACCCACCCAGGGGGGGCTAACTATGAAACTTTTATTTCAGACAGCTACACAAGACAACACCCTCAACAGGCTTGTGACCGGAAAATCCTGGGCAGACTACCGTGAGTCGGTTGTCATGTGTAGTATGACGTGTTTTAACTGAACAAGGATCTTACGAGGTTCTCTATTTTCCCGACAGGTACTATTTCGATATCGGACCCCCTGGCTGAAATATTTTTCTGATAGCCGGAGATGTAAATTTTCCTGAATCCCATTTTCCCGGCTTCCCTTATACGCTGGTCAATTCGTGATACTGGTCTTATCTCTCCCGACAACCCTGTTTCTCCGGCAAAGCATATCTCCCTGCCGATTGGTATATCAAGATTGGATGAAAGAACTGAACTGATAATTGCCAGATCGATTGCAGGGTCGTTTACCTTTAATCCGCCTGCTATATTGAGAAACACATCTTTTATCCCGAGCCTGAAACCTGCTCTTTTCTCAAGTACGGCAAGAAGCATGTTTAATCGCCGGATATCAAACCCGGTAGAGCTTCTCTGGGGCGTGCCATAAACTGCACTGCTTACAAGAGCCTGTGTTTCTATCAGAAATGGTCTTATTCCGTCTACTGTTGAGGCAATAGAAATCCCGCTAAGCGCTTCGGTATGCTGATTGATAAACATCTCGGAAGGGTTGGCGATTTCATTTAACCCTGATTCAACCATTTCAAAGATCCCAATTTCAGAGGTCGAGCCAAAACGGTTCTTTACCGATCTCAGTATACGATAGACATAATTATTGTCCCCTTCAAAATAGAGAACCACATCCACAATATGTTCAAGTACTTTTGGGCCGGCAAGTGTACCGTCTTTTGTTATATGGCCGATAAGTACAACAGGGATACCTGTCAGTTTGGAATACTTGAGGAGCTGGGCGGCACATTCCCTCACCTGCGTTACCGAACCTGCTGAAGACTCCAGCATTCCTGTACTGATGGTCTGAATTGAATCAATAATCAGCAGACCGGGTTTGATATTTTCAGAATGAGTGAGAATGCTTTCCAGTTCAGTCTCGGTAAGTATATAGCACTGCGGGTTTGAACTCTTCAGCCTTTTAGCCCTCATGCTTATCTGTTCTTCGCTCTCTTCACCTGAGACATAAAGGATTTTCCTTGACTTAAGGGCCAGTGCGAGCTGAAGCGCCAGGGTGGATTTACCCACACCGGGTTCCCCTCCAAGCAATATAAGCGATCCGTTTACTATACCTCCGCCAAGTATCCTGTCAAGTTCCGCTATACCGGATTTCTGACGGTTCTTTTCATCAGAGCTTATGTTATCAAGAAGTTCAGGTCTTCTTTTTTCCTGTTTTGCCAGAAATGATGATTCACGCGGCGATGCCGGAACGATTATCTCTTCATGGTAAGTGTTCCACTCCTTGCATGATGGACATCTTCCTATCCATTTTGCCGATTCTGCACCGCAATTCTGACATATGAATATGGTTTTGTTTTTGGGCATAATATCACTGGGTTTCTTCTTTCTGATGCCTCTTGAAAACTATGAAGAAAGATATTGTCCCTACTATTGCGACAAAAATTAACTGGGATTCATGAGTCAGCAAGGCATACACAAGTCCGTCTTCGAGGGGAATGCCCTTGACAATAAGGAGCCCCCGTGAAATTATATAATGAAATGCACCCAGACCGCTCTGCACGGGAGCTGACATAGCCAGTCCTCCGATCACCAGCAGGAAGATGCTGTCGGCGAGAGTCAGGTGGGATGTGCTGTCAATGGAGAAAACAACAACCCAGGTCATAAGTGTATAGTTTATCCAGATGAAAATGGTCAGGAGAATGAATTCCCATTTCCTCTTCAGGTTGGTAATTGTTTTCAGTCCGTTGATTATCCCTCGTGCAAGGTCGAACATCTTGGAAAAGAACCTGATCTTCCTGAGCCTTTTTTTATACCTTATTACAAGTAAGAGCCCTGTAACCATCAGGACAATAATTATGATCCATAATATCCATGTGGAACCAAACATTGAATATATCTCCTTCTGAATCGGTTCAAGGATGCTTTCTCTCAGGAACATGCTTATCTGGTCGCCGCTCGTTATTATAAGGATAATCATGATGGTCAGAAGAGAAAGGAAATCAATTGTACGTTCGACTACCACTGTCCCGATCAGCTGGTCGACGGGTATTTTTTCCTTTTTCCCGAGTGCCACACAACGCGTTATCTCACCGATTCTTGGCAATGCCAGGTTTGCGAGATAACCGGTCATCAGCGAATAGAAGGCATTTCTTAAGGAAGGGTGATATCCGAGTGGTCTGACAAGAAGTATCCATCTGCGCGCACGGCTTACATATGCTATAAATCCAAAAAACACTGAGAGCAGCAGCCATGAATAGTCAGCTTCCTTCAGATCGGCAGTCAGCCTGCTGAAGTTGACATTGCTGAACGCAAGCATCAGAAGGACGACTCCAACTGCGAGGAAAGCTATGAATTTGACAGTCTGTAATATATTTTTTCTCAAAATCAGATCAGTTTATTCGTATTTGAATCGGGAAAGATGACTGTTGGTTTAAAGGATTTAGCCTCCTGAAAATCAACTAAAGCATATGACATTATGATAACTATATCCCCGATGATCACCTTTCTTGCAGCTGCTCCGTTAAGGCAAAGCTCCCCCGATCCCCTTTTCCCCTTTATAACATATGTCTCCAGCCTTTCGCCGTTATTAAGGTTGAGTACATGGACCTTTTCGTTTTCAATCAGATTTGCCGCATCCATCAGATCCTCATCAATGGTTATGCTTCCGATATAATTAAGATTTGCTCCTGTGATGGAAACCTTGTGGATTTTTGATTTGAGGACTTCTATAAGCATGAGAATGTATCCTGGTGATTATTTTGGCAAAGGTAAATAACCTTTTTATTCAGACCAACCAAATTTCGACATTATCTATAAGCCGTATACGGCCGGCTTTAACGGCTATGCAACCGAAGTATCGTTTGCCGGCCTTCATTTCAGCTTTAAATGATACCGGGATCAGTTCTGTATCATCCACAATATCATAATATTCGACATCAAAACCGGGAACACTGTTTATGGATTCCCTGACGAATGATTTAATTTCAGGTATATCATGACCGGTGATCATTGCCGACGCTGAGGAGATCGTCCTGAATATTACCCCTGCATTTTTCCTTATATCAGTCTCCAGGAGGCTGTTCCTGCTGCTCATTGCCAGTCCGTCCTTTTCACGGATAATAGGGCTGCCTATTATTTTTACCTTGTTGCCGGTCTGCCTGACCAGCTCTTTTATTACGGCAAGCTGCTGAAAATCCTTGATTCCAAAAATGGCAATGTCGGGTTTTACAATATCAAACAGCCTGCTGACAACCTGTGCCACTCCGTTGAAATGGCCCGGCCGGTGCTTTGCTTCCATCACCTGGCCGAGGTTCCCGAAATGAAATTGTCTTCTGTCTTCTTCGGGGTATATCTCCTTATCAGCAGGTATAAACACACAGTCGGATTTTCTTAAGACTTTTTCAAGAAGATTAAGATCTGCATCAATCGTCCTGGGGTAATTCCGGAGATCATTTTTGTCATTGAACTGTGTGGGATTCACGTAAATGCTGACTACCACCAAAGGACATAAATCTATAGCGGAAGCAACAAGTGAAAGGTGCCCGTTGTGAAGAGCCCCCATCGTTGGAACAAATCCGACAGGTTCTGACTGCAGTTTTCTGATTTCGTTCTGCAGCCCGATTACGGTACTTATCACCTTCATTTTGTTTTTTTTACAAACCTAAGCGAAAAAAAAAATTATTTAAGCAGAAACATGCATTTATTAATAAAAAATGGCTTATTGATAAAGCCCTGTGATTGCCTGTTTGAAAATCCCGTTATTTATAATGTTATTAATTTTTACTATCTTTGCACCTTAAATCGAAATGGTATATCCAGGCAGATAAATGGAAAGCAGGAAGGTATTATTCATTTCACAAGAGATCACTCCGTATTTAAGTGAGACAAAGTTATCAAGGATAGGCAGATATCTCCCTCAGGGCATTCAGGAAAAGGGCAAGGAGATACGGACCTTCATGCCCAGGTATGGCTGCATTAACGAGCGAAGAAATCAGCTTCATGAAGTGATACGCCTGTCCGGAATGAATCTTATTATCGACGATACTGACCATCCTCTCATCATTAAGGTTGCTTCAATTCAGTCGGCGCGCATGCAGGTCTACTTTATAGACAATGATGATTATTTCCAGAGGAAACATATTACAAGTGACACTGCAGGCAAGGAATTTGAAGACAATGATGAACGAGCGCTGTTTTTTGCCAGGGGAGTGATCGAAACGGTGAAGAAACTGAGATGGGCACCCGATATTGTTCATTGCCTCGGATGGATGTCGGCCCTTGTCCCTGTTTACCTGAGGAGCATTTATAATGATGATCCGCTGTTTCATAACTACAAGATTATTTATTCAATTCACAATAACGATTTTCAAACTCCGTTCAGATCATCATTCGCTGATAAACTCCGTTTTGACGGAATAGACGGGGAGAGCCTCAAAATGGTTAAGAAACCGGATTTTATCAATGTATCCAAGCTGGCCATGAAGTACTCCGACGGAATAATTATTGGCAGTGAAGAGATAAATGAGGAATTGGCAAAGTATGTTACTACAATTAACAAGCCGGTTCTTCCGTTTAAGGATGAGACAGAATATATTGATGCCTATAATGATTTTTATGACCAGATCCTATCATAATTTTTCTTCTTTCTTCAGATTAAGATCTGTAAGAAATAATCTCCATCATTTTTTTCGCGTTGCGCTGTTTGTTCCGGCTGTCATCTTTGTCATTTCATGTGAAGAAGGTCCTACAAAGATAGGATCGGAGCTTCTCCCCAGCAACGATTTTGTAACTATCAGTTCGACTGATACATTGACCGTATGGTCATATACCCTGTACGATAATTCCGTTCCTACAAGCAATCCTTCAGTTGCTTTTGTGGGAGATATTTTCGATCCCTATTTTGGTACAACCACAACGGGATTCGTTTCGCAGATCAGGCTGGGAGGCGCATGGGATTACGGGCCTGTGACAATAGATTCGGTTAAAATGAATCTCAGGCTTCTTACTGTCAAAGGTGTTTCCACAGGTGCGAGCCATTCCATGCGATTGTCGGAAATAGCAGACCAGATTTTTGTAGATTCAATATATTATTCAGACACTCAAACCAATACGACAGGTTTCGAGACTGTTGTCCAGCTGCCTGAACTGAAGGCGGACACTATAAACAATATTTCAGTTTCACTTCCCGTGGAATTCGGTGAGTATCTGATACGGGACACCGCACAATTGTTTTACAGTAACGCCAAGCCTGATTACAGATCGTGGTTCAGGGGGATGTATTTCCAGATGGCTGAAACCAGCACTGATCCTTTAATCATTGCTTTTAGTCTGGCTACTCAAATAACCAGCGGTGGCACCTATAACAATTACTTTGTACTTTATATGCACGATACCTCTGATGTGAAAATCAGGTATTATTTCATTCTTGATCCTAAAAATCCAAACGCATCGTATAACAAATTTTCACGCGATTTTTCAACCGCAGACCCCGATAAAAGGATTGAGCATATCAATGATTATACATACAGGGACACCCTTAGTTACCTTCAGTATCTTAACGGAGTGTACACTAAAATTGTATTTCCGGGTCTTGACAGCCTGAAGAAAGAGTTTAACAAGGGGAAGGTTTCAATCAATAAAGCCAGGATCAGCATTCCTGTCTATTATGACGGGGATCGGTATACTGTATCAACCGTGCCTTCAAAGCTGCGCTTAAGATATACGGATAAGGAAGGCGAAAAACATGATGTTCCTGATTATGAACTAGATGACAACAACAAGTTTTTCGACGGAACTCTTCATAAACTCGACAGCACATATTATTTCAACATACCTACATATATTCAGAATTATCTCGAAGACAAGAATAGTGAGTATTTGCCAGAGCTTGAAGTATTTCAGGGGCCAACCGGGTTGAACAGTGTTATCCTTAAAGCAAATGCCAGCAAAACACCGATCAGGTTTGAATTGACATATACAAGGTTCTAGCTTTTGTGAACCAAAGTAATTAATTTCGTTTAGGTTTAACAAATCAAGTTCGTTATGTGCGGGATTATCGGATATATTGGATCACGACCTGCCCGTGAAATAATCATTAATGGTCTCAAAAGGCTTGAATACCGCGGATACGACTCAGCAGGAATGGCTCTTGTTGGTGAAGAGACAAGGGTATTCAAGTGTGCCGGCAGGGTCAAAGACCTTGAAGAGATTGTAAATAATTCCGGATTTGACAGCTCTGTCGGGATGGGGCATACAAGATGGGCCACTCACGGCGAACCCAATGAGCTGAATGCCCATCCACAGGTGTCGTATAAGGGCAACTTTATAGTCGTCCATAACGGAATCATTGAGAATTATCTGCGGCTTAAAAAACACCTTGAAAGCAGGGGCATCGTTTTTTCAAGCCAGACCGATACCGAGGTGCTGGCAAACCTGATAGAGCACCTCTACCTCGAGGGAGACCTTAACGCAGAGCAGGCTGTAACCCTGGCCCTAAACAGGGTTGAAGGGGCTTATGGCCTGGTAATTATCTGCACAAAGGAACCGGAGAAACTATTTGCCGCAAAAAAAGGAAGTCCGCTTGTAATAGGTGTGGGAGAGGGGGAAAATTTCATAGCCTCCGATGCAACACCCATTGTTGAGTATACCCAGCGGGTCATCTATCTGAACGACGACGATCTGGCTATAATAAGGAAGGATGAGCTTATCCTTAAAACTATCAGAACCAGTCATATACAGCCTGAAGTAAAAGAAATTGACCTTAAGATAGGGGAGATTGACAAGGAGGGGTTTGCACATTTCATGCTTAAGGAGATCTTTGAGCAACCCAGGGCCATTCATGACACTTTCAGGGGAAGAGTATTGCCCGACTATTCAGGTGTGATGCTGGGCGGTCTGCACAGTGTTCTGGATTCAGTAGCTCAGGCCGAAAGGATAGTAATTATAGCCTGCGGCACTTCCTGGCATTCAGGACTTCTCGGTGAGTATCTGTTCGAAGAGTACACCCGTATACCTGTGGAGGTTGAATATGCCTCGGAATTCCGGTACAGAAGCCCTATTATCAGAAAGGGAGATATTGTGATTGCAATAAGCCAGAGCGGTGAAACTGCCGATACACTTGCGGCAGTTAAGATCGCAAAAGAAAAAGGGGCAAGGGTTATTGGGGTGTGCAATGTTGTTGGAAGCAGCATTCCGAGGGAAACAGATGCAGGTGTTTATACACATGCCGGACCCGAGATCGGAGTGGCATCGACCAAGGCGTTTACCACACAGGTCACAGTGCTTGCAATGATGGCATTTGCAATCGGACATTTAAGAGGAATTATCTCCGATGCTGTCTATAAAGAACTTATTACCGAGCTGGTGGCAATACCAGGTAAAATTGAAAAAACTCTTGAGGTTAACGAAAAAGCCCTGGAGCTGGCAAAAGTTTTTCAGAACACTCATAATGCCCTCTACCTTGGAAGGGGATATCTCTTTCCGGTTGCCCTTGAGGGTGCCCTGAAGCTTAAGGAGATTTCATATATCCATGCAGAAGGCTATCCGGCTGCAGAAATGAAGCATGGTCCGATTGCACTGATTGATGAAAACATGCCTGTTGTGGTTGTTGCCACAAAGGACGATACCTACGAAAAGATTGTCAGTAATATACAGGAGATAAAAGCCAGAAAAGGCATAGTAATTGCCATTGTTACTGAAGGTGATGAACTTATAAGGAAAATGGCCGACTATGTCCTTGAGGTCCCGGAGACAATTCCTGCGTTATCCGGATTACTAGCAGTCATTCCTCTTCAGCTGCTTTCATATCATATGGCAGTTCTCAGGGGGTGTAATGTTGATCAGCCCAGAAACCTGGCTAAATCGGTTACGGTAGAATAGTGATTCCTAAAATGTTCTGAAATGAACATGAAAGATAATTACCGCAACTTATCCGCTCACGAGACAGAGATTTTGTTAGTCAAACGGCTGCAGCTGCAATGACTGGAACAGGGTCAGGGTCAAAGACGGATTTGATCCGTACAGGTGCATAAATATCATTTTTTCGGGGGATATCCGACTTGGTGTTTTCAGCGAACCTTACATTGATGAATCAGGCGTTGCAATTCCAAGCGGAATTCTCAATGCGCGGCTCCATAACTGTACGGTCGGATCAAATGTAATTATAAGCAATATAGGAGATTATATTGCAAATTATAATATTGAAGATAATGTTGTCATAAGAAATTGCGGAAAAATTCATACGGAAGGTACCAGTTCATTTGGCAACGGAACCATTGTATCTGTTCTGAATGAAACAGGAGGGAGATCAGTAAAAATGTGGGACAGGCTCTCTGCTCATGAGGCCTATATCATCGCTCTCTACAGGCACCGCACCAGAGCAGTTGAAATAATCGGAAGGATGGTGGATGAGTATTCTGCAGCCATCACGTCCGGACAGGGGACTATCAGCCGCCATTCACGAATTTTCAATTGCAACACTATACGGAATGTCAGAGTCGGACCTTTCAGCTGTATTGAGGGTTCAATGACACTGAATGAAGGATCGGTGAACAGTACGGAGACTGATCCGGTTTATATCGGGTCAGGGGTGATAATGGAACATTTTATTGTCTGTTCAGGATCAACAGTTAAGGATTCCACTCTTGTGGACAAGTGTTTCATAGGTCAGGGATGTGTGCTGGCGAAGCATTATTCAGCTGAAAACTCTCTTGTTTTTCGCAAACTCTGCAGGATATCATGGTGAAGCATGTTCAATATTTGCAGGACCCTATACTGTTACCCATCATAAGTCAACCCTTCTTATTGCCGGAATATTTTCATTTATGAATGCCGGCAGCGGCTCAAACCAGAGCAACCATATGTACAAACTCGGACCCATTCACCAGGGTATTATGGAGCGAGGTTCCAAGACAACAAGCGATTCTTACCTGCTGTGGCCCGCACGGATAGGCCCTTTTACACTTGTAATGGGACGTCATTACAAGAATATGGACACTTCATCACTCCCCTTTTCATATCTTATAGAGAGCAATGATGAAAGTATCCTTGTACCGGGGATCAACCTCAGAAGTGTGGGTACCATAAGGGATGCCCAGAAATGGCCGCTGCGCGACAGGAGAAAAGACACTCTGAAAACTGACCAGGTAAACTTCAACCTCCTCAGTCCGTATACAATAAGGAAAATGTTCGCAGGAAGGGAAATCCTCCGCAGGCTCAGGTCTGAATCAGCAGACGATACAAGTATATACATTTATAACAGCATGCTGATAAAAAGAGAATCACTTGAACGCGGGATTGAACTTTATCAGACAGGCATCAACAAATTTCTGGGGAACTCCCTTATAAAGAGACTTGAGAAGAGAGAATTCTGCACAAATAAAGAGTTGCAGGAAAGACTCAGGCCTGACAGGCTGCAGGGAGCAGGGGAATGGGTTGACATAGCCGGTTTGATAGCCCCGAAAAAGGAGATCGACAATCTGCTGGATGACATTGAATCCGGGAAGATCTCTCAAATTCAGGGATTGTCAGATATTTTTGCCGGTATTCATGCATCCTATTATGACTGGGAGTGGACCTGGTCATGCCAGCGAATTGAAGAGGAGGAGGGAAAGCCTGCTGACAATCTGAATGCAGAGGATATCATAAGAATTGTTGCCAGGTGGAAGAAAAGTGTGATTGAACTTGATAATCTTCTCTATGAGGATGCAAGAAAGGAATTCAACCTTTCATCGAGGACCGGATTTGGAATCGACGATGGAGAGGATGTTAAGAAGCTCGATTTTGAGCAGGTCCGGGGTGAATTTGACTCAAACAGTGTTGTGGCTGCAATTCAGGATCATATAAAACAAAAATCCGCCCTGGGAGATGAACTGATAGAGCGGATGAGGAGGGTAAAATAAGCCTGATTATTACCTGCCGGAATACATCTGATCGTAATATTTGCCATAATCGCCTGACAATACCCTTTCCAGCCATTTTTCATTTGCCAGGTACCATTCAACTGTTTTTTCCAGGCCGTCAGCAAACTCGGGTATAGGCGACCATCCCAGTTCCTTCTGAAGCTTCGAGGAATCAATGGCATACCTGAGATCATGTCCGGGCCGGTCTTTAACATAGGTTATCAGCTTTTCCGATGTTCCTTCCGGACGGTTCAGTTTTTTGTCCATGATTCTGCAGAGAAGCCTGATAAGGTCAATGTTTTTCCATTCATTATTTCCCCCGATATTGTATGTTTCGCCGGTGTTTCCTCGATGAAATATCAGATCGATGGCTGATGCATGATCCTCAACATAGAGCCAGTCGCGTATATTTTCCCCTTTACCGTATACCGGTATGGGTTTATTGTTTTTGATATTATTGATTGCAAGGGGTATAAGTTTTTCCGGGAACTGGTTTGGGCCGTAATTATTTGAGCAGTTGGAAATGACAACCGGAATTCCAAAAGTATGGTGATATGCTCTTACCAGGTGGTCGGAACTGGCTTTGGATGCAGAGTAAGGACTTTTTGGATCGTATGCCGTTGCTTCCGTGAATAATCCCTCTTTCCCGAGCGATCCATACACCTCATCAGTGGATATGTGATAGAAAAGCTTTCCGTCAGTGGAATTTTTCCAGCTGCTTAGGGCAGCATTGAGAAGGTTGACTGTGCCTACTATGTTCGTGAAAACAAATTCATCAGGACCGGTAATTGAACGGTCAACATGAGATTCGGCAGCCAGATGGATAACTCCGTCAAAGCTGTATTTGCTGAAAAGTCCCAGAACGGATTGTTTATCAACTATATCGATCTTTTCGAACCGGTAATTGGGTTTTGCCTCGATATCGGTAAGATTTTCAAGATTACCGGCATAAGTCAGCTTATCAGCATTTACAATCAGATAATCCGGATAGTTGTTAACGAATCTTCTTACAACATGAGAGCCTATAAATCCGGCACCACCGGTAATTAGAATTGTTTTTTTCATGATTGTTCCTTTTTGTCTCTGACCTTCTTTTCCCACTCCCATGCTGTTTTCATAGCTTCATCGAGCGTGCTTATGGTTTTCCATCCAAGCTCCTGATTGGCAAATGACGGATCTGCCCAGATCTTTTCAATATCACCGGGTCTTCTGCCTGTTATCCTGTATTTCAGCTTGATTCCTGTAACCCGTTCAAATGAATTGATAGCTTCGAGAACTGAAACTCCTTTACCGGTACCAAGATTAAAGACCTCAAAGCCCTTCTTGTTTTTTCCTTCAAGAAGTCTTTTCACGGCAACAACATGTGCTTTTGCAAGATCGACAACATGGAGATAATCTCTTATGCATGAACCATCGGGAGTATCATAATCATTTCCGTATACTTTCAGTTCATCCCTCAATCCATATGCAGTCTGTGTAATGAATGGGACAAGATTTTCCGGCACACCTCTTGGAAGTTCTCCGATGAGTCCTGAGGGATGTGCTCCTATCGGATTAAAGTATCTTAATGCGATGGCTTTTATATTCTTGTCGGCAAAAGTTGCATCCCTGATAATTTCTTCACCAATCTGTTTTGTATTTCCGTAGGGAGAGGTAGCCGGCTGGAGCGGTGCATCCTCTGTGACCGGCAATTTTTCAGGCTGGCCGTAAACAGTGCATGATGATGAAAAGACAATGTCAGGAACCTTGTAACGTTTCATGAGATCCAGCAGGTTGATAAGAGAGACCAGGTTATTGTAGTAATAATCAAGAGGTTTGCTGACAGATTCTGAAACTGCTTTATAGGCTGCAAAATGAATGATGGCATCGATATCCCTTGTTTCGTCATGAAGAAATTTTCAAGTTTTGACCTTGTCACAGATATCTATTATCTCCAGTGCAGGTTTTATTCCGGTTATCATCTGAATTCTGTCAGCGACTTCAGCTTCAGAGTTGTAAAGATTATCGATTATTACAACATCAAATCCCTCATTAATAAGTTCAACTGAAGTATGCGACCCGATATATCCTGTTCCTCCGGTAACCAGTATTTTTCTTTTCATTTAAAGACTCCAGTAAGTATGATTTTTAATTTTTCCGCGCAGGATTCCCTTTACATCAACAACTATTCCCTCTTTGGTTAAGCAGCGGGGCAAAGAATGATTCATCAAGGTTAAGATACTGCTTGTGTGATACAGCAAGAATTACAGCATCGTATTTGCCTGAGGGGCTCTCTTTCAGTTCAATTCCATACTCTTCCTTTACTTCATGCTTCCTGGCTCCCGGATCGATAACATCGACAGTTATTCCGAAATCGTCCAGTTCGGCGATAACATCCACAACTTTTGAATTGCGGATGTCAGTTACATCTTCCTTGAAGGTGATTCCCATGATAAGTACACGTGCACCTTTAAGGTTTTTGCCGGCTGCAATTATCTTCTTGACAGTCTGTTTCCCGATATACCTGCCCATGCTGTCGTTGATAAACCGGCCTGAATCGATCATCTGGGGATGATATCCCAGGGCTTTTGCCTTGAATGAGAGGTAATAGGGATCAACACCGATGCAATGACCGCCTACCAGTCCGGGAAAGAATTTAAGAAAGTTCCATTTTGTTCCGGCTGCCTCAAGTACCTCAAATGTATTGATTCCCATTCTGTTAAAAATAATTGACAGTTCATTCATAAAGGCAATGTTGATGTCGCGCTGCGTATTCTCAATGATTTTTGCTGCCTCGGCGACTTTAATTGAGCTTGCCCTGTGAACTCCTGACTTGATTATCAGTTCATATGTTTTAGCTATGTTTTCTGCCGATTCCGGATCACAGCCGCTTGTAACCTTTACGATTTTGGTAAGAGTATGATTTGTATCGCCCGGGTTTATTCTTTCGGGTGAGAATCCCACCTTGAAGTCGGTACCGCATTTCAGTTCAGAAAATCTTTCAAGAACAGGGACACAGTCATCTTCAGTACAGCCGGGATAAACGGTTGATTCATAAACCACATAATCGCCTTTTTTCAGGACTCTTGCCGACAGTCTCTGATGCTTTAAGTACAGGAGTCAGATCGGGAAGGTTATATCTGTCGGTGGGTGTGGGGACAGCAATAATATGAAAGGAGGCTTCCCTTAAATCATCGGGATTGCTTGTAAGTAGAATATCAGTATCCTTAAATGCCTCGGATGTCAGTTCATTGCTGGGATCGATTCCTTTTTTCATCAGTTCAACCCTTTCAGGTTTTATATCAAAGCCAACGACTCTGATCTTTTTTGCGAATTCCAGTGCAATTGGAAGGCCGACATAGCCCAGACCGATGACAGATAGTTTTGTCTCCTTATTAATAAGTTTATTATACATTTTATATCTTTTTTAAGAATGGATGATAGTCTCCCTTAAGGCCGGCAGGTTTTGCATTTCTTATAATATATGCCGATTCAACTGATTGTCTTGCATCTTTAAGGCCAAATCCCCTGCCTGCAAGAATCTCCTGGTAAGTCAGGGTATGAAGGTCGGTGAATCCTTTGCTGAATTCGATCTCTTTCCCGTCGACAGTAATTGATCTGAAAGTTCTCTGACCGGTTTCCTTGACATTATCAGGGATATCGTTGTAATCGATGCTGAGGAACCATCTTACTCTGGCATTTTCAAGTTCCAGATATCCTGCAGCTTTCTGGGGTTCGGAAAGATGGACAATATTTTTCTTTTCACTGCCGAAGATCCAGCCCAGCATATCGAAAAAATGAATACCGATATTTGTTGCCACACCTCCTGATTTCTGGACATCTCCTTTCCAGGAGATAGGATACCAGTTTCCACGGCTTGTTATATATGTCAGGTCAACATCATACACTTTCCCTTTTGGCCCGTTCATTATTGTCTGGTACAGCTCCATTATTTTCGGATGAAGACGAAGCTGAAGAACTGTATAGATCTTATGGCCGGTTTCATTTTCGATCTCCTGTAATGCATCGACATTCCATGGATTCAGGACAATAGGTTTCTCGCATATTGCCTCAGCCTGGTGGCGCAGTGCAAATCTGATATGAGAATCGTGAAGGTAATTCGGGGAACAGATGCTTACATAATCGATCTTGGTGCCAGTTCTTTTAAGCTTGTCAAAATGCCTGTCAAACCTTTCAAACTCGACAAAAAAATCACTTTCGGGAAAGAAATTGTCGATACGGCCTACACTGTCAAATCTATCGAGGCTGGCGAGAAGATTATTGCCTGTTTCCTTTATTGCATTCAGATGTCTTACAGCTATATACCCGGCAACACCTATTATTCCAAAATTCTTTGGAGTATCTGTCATTTATTATTTCAAAAAAATCGTTTTAAAATTACTAAAATATTCTGGAAACCTCATTATTCTCCAGCCTGTATCTGTCTCCGCTTTCATTGCAGGTGGCGATGCCTTCATTATTAAAGGACAGCTTATGCCCGTATTCGCTCATCCAGCCTGTTTGTCGTGCAGGATTTCCCACAACAAGCGCATAGGGTTTTACATCTTTTGTAACAACAGCACCGGCACCAACAAACGAATATTTTCCGATTTTTATTCCGCAAACGATGGTGGCATTTGCTCCAATTGTCGCCCCTTTCTCAACTATTGTTGATCCGTACTGGTCTTTCCGGTTAACGGCGCTGCGAGGGTTTATAACATTTGTAAAGACCATCGAGGGGCCCAGGAAAACATCATCATCACATATGACACCGGTATAGATCGAGACATTGTTCTGAACCTTGACATTACGGCCGAGCCTTACTCCCGGTGAAATCACCACATTCTGTCCTATATTGCAGTTTTCACCTATTTCAGATCCGGTCATAATATGGCTGAAGTGCCATATTTTTGTACCCTTGCCGATTTTGCTGCCATCATCTATGACTGCTGTTTCATGGGCAAAATATTCCTTATCCATTATTTCTGCTTGTCGAAGAAATTTAAAATATTCAGAATAATATATTCAAGCTGTTCCTGTTCCATTTCCGGATGCATGGGTAATGACAGAACCTCTTTGCAAAGTGATGCAGTGACAGGGAAATCGTCCTCCTTATACCCCAGCGGCCTGTATGCCTCCTGCAGGTGAAGAGGTCCGGGATAATAGATCATTGCAGGAATTTTCCTTGATTCAAGGAAGGTTTTCAGGTCATCCCTTTTACCCTCCTGAATTCTTATGGTGTATTGATGGAATATATGTGAAGAGTAGCTGACTCTTTCAGGGGTTATTATTGACCGGCATCCTGAAAAGGCTTCATCATAACGGTCGGCCACCTTTAGTCTGGCCAGATTGAAACCGTCAAGGTATTTAAGTTTCACCCTGAGAATGGCAGCCTGGATTGTATCGAGTCTGGAGTTGACTCCAATTTCAGAATAGGAGTACCTCACTTTCATGCCATGGTTTGCAATGCTTCTCAGTTTTCTTGCATATTCATCGTCATTCGTATAGAGAGCGCCTCCGTCGCCGCAGCATCCGAGGTTCTTTGAGGGGAAGAAGGAGGTTGTGCCTATGTGGCCAATAGTCCCGGCCTTTTTTATAGTCCCGTTTTTAAAGATATATTCTGCTCCGGTAGCCTGGGCGGCATCTTCTATCACATAAAGGTTGTGTTCCCCTGCAAGATCCATTATGCTTTCCATATCGGCACACTGGCCAAAGAGATGTACTGGTACTATCAGGCGGGTTCTCCCTGTGATGGCTTTTCTGATGGCATCGGCCGATATATTGAATGTTCCCGGATCAGGGTCAACAAAGACGATTTTAAGCCCAAGCAGTGCAGCTGCTTCTGCAGTTGCTACAAAGGTAAAATCTGTTGTAATAACCTCATCACCCGGATTAAGGCCGAGAACCATCATGGCGATACGGAGAGCGTCGGTCCCGTTCGCGCATGAGACAACATGCCTTACACCCATAAACGCCTGCATCTCTTCTTCAAACAGCTTTACATCAGGGCCTTTGATAAAGGCAGTTGACTGCAGTACCGATTTAATAGCCGTATCGATCTCAGTCCCGATTTTCTCGTACTGGGCCTTTAGATCAACCATCTGAATCTCTCTCATCTGATTTAAAGCTGTATGAATTACGAAGATAATATATTTAAACCTACTCAAAAAATCCGCGGGGAGCTAATAAAAGCTCTTTTTTAACAACCGAAAAAACATTTATTAACAATCCGCCTAATTAGGTTTGAATATAGGAAAGAGGTATAGGATTTTTCTTATTTTTGTCCTGAACATAGAATTTTACAGGTGGATATTACAGCTTTTATTCGGGAGTTATTATTCGGGCATGATTGCGTCATTGTTCCGGGGTTTGGGGGGTTTATCGGAAACTACACACCTGCCCGTATTGATAAAAAATCCGGCACATTCTTTCCGCCGGTAAAACAAATTTCATTCAACAGGAATCTGGATCACAATGATGGACTTCTGGTTGGTAAAATTTCCGGTTCAACAGGTATCAATTACGGAGATGCAAGAAATCTGGTTGAGGAGTTTGTGAGTGAGATACGGAGAAAGCTTGAAAAAGGAGAAAAGGTCGTTTTTGATCATATAGGTAGTTTCATCAATAACCAGGAGGGTAACATACAATTTGAACCGGACCGCTCATCAAACTACCATCTTGACTCATATGGTCTGGAATCTTTCCAGTTGATGCCTCTGGAAGGTTATAATGTCAGGACCCGAATAACAAGGCCTCTTCAGAGAGATCCCGAACGGCAGGTTTCATTCAGAAAGACTTTGTGGAGAGCAGCAGTCATCATTCCTCTTTTGTCTGTTCTGGTTATTGTCCCGTTGAAAACAGACCTCTTCAGGTCGAAGGTTGAAACGACAAATCTGAATCCTCTTGTTTCTGCTGAGTTTGAACAGAATAAATTGGCAGTCGATGAGGGAGCGAAAATTGAACAGGCAAAAGCCGAAGATAATTCCAGTCCTGTGGCTGCAGAGCAGCCAGCGCCAGAAGTGGCTGCGCCTCCGGTTGTTGAGGCAGACGGATATTTTCTGATCACCGGAAGCTTTAAATCGGAGCAGAATGCTCTCTCACAGGTTAACAGTCTGAAATCAGAAGGCTTTGATCCTGAAATCGTTGCAGCTCCAAACGGTTTCTATAGGGTTTGTGCAATGGCCTGCAGAGATATGAATACTGCCAGAACAAAGAAAGACAGTATTTCTGGCAAGTTCCCGGGAACCTGGATCTCTAAGAAAAAATAAAAAATATTAATTATTATCTATTGTAGGGACGTTGCATGCAACGTCCCTACAACTGGTCGTTGCATTATTTTATCATGCTGCCGTTGCTCACATTTTCTGCAGGAGCAACCATAACCAGTTTACCGTCTTTGTCCTCAGCCATAAGGATCATCCCTTTCGATTCGATCCCCTTTATTTTACGGGGTTCCAGGTTTGCCACAATTGATATCTGCCTGCCGACAATAGTCTCCGGTTCGTAATACTCGGCAATTCCGGATACGATAGTCCTGACATCGAGACCTGTATCGATTTTAAGCTTCAGAAGCTTGGTAGTTTTAGGCACTTTTTCTGCTTCAAGGATCGTAGCTGTTCTGATATCAATTCTCGAGAAATCATCAAAAGTCACAGGTTCTTTTCCGGGTATTGTTCTGCTGCCTGTTGCCTCATTGGCTTTCCTTGTTGCCAGCAGTTTATCAATCTGACGGGTAATGTCTTCATCCTCAATTTTTTCAAATAGCAGACCAGGCCTGTTGATGAGATGACCTGCTGTCAGAAGATCCGTATTGCCTGCCTTATTCCAGCTTTTCTCGCTGAAGTTAATCCATCCGCGCAATTTCTCCATTGAGAAAGGAAGGAATGGCTCGCACACTATTGTAAGATTTGCTGTTATCTGGAGGGCTATATTCATTATTGTCCTTACTCTCTCAGGATCATTCCTGATAACTTTCCATGGTTCGGCATCTGCCAGGTATTTATTTCCAAGCCGTGCAAGGTTCATTGCTTCCTTCAGGGCTTCACGGAACCGGAAGGCCTCGAGGGAGCTCCCTACATTCTCACGGATCTTTCCTATTTCATTCAAAACAGAAACATCATTCTGATCCGTTTCCCCTCTTGCCGGCACTTTTCCGTCATAATAATTATTTGTGAGTACGAGAGTCCGGTTGACAAAATTACCAAGTATGGCAACCAGCTCATTGTTGTTGCGGGCCTGAAAATCTTTCCAGGTAAAGTCATTATCCTTTGTCTCGGGGGCACTCGCGCAGAGCGAATATCTCAGCACATCCTGTTTGCCCGGGAAATCTTCAAGATATTCATGCAGCCATACGGCCCAGTTTCTGGAGGTTGATATTTTGTCATTTTCAAGGTTCAGAAATTCATTTGCCGGAACATTTTCAGGAAGTATAAAGCTTCCTTCGGCTTTTAGCATTGCAGGGAAGATTATGCAATGGAATACAATATTGTCTTTTCCAATGAAGTGAACCATTTTTGTTTCACTGTCTTTCCAGTATTTCTCCCAATCGGGTGTAAGTTCTTTTGTAGCAGAGATATAGCCGATCGGGGCATCAAACCATACATAAAGTACTTTCCCTTTTGCCCCTTCGACCGGTACCGGAACGCCCCAGTCGAGGTCACGGCTCACCGCCCTTGGCTGCAGGCCCTGGTCAAGCCATGATTTGCACTGTCCGTAAACATTGGCTTTCCAGTCGTTATGATCTTCGAGGATCCATTTTCTTAGCCATGGTTCATATTTATCGAGAGGAAGATACCAGTGGAGAGTCTCTCTCAGCACAGGTTTGCTTCCACTGATAGTTGAATGGGGATTAATAAGCTCGTTGGGACTTAATGAGGTACCGCATTTTTCGCACTGGTCACCATAGGCATTTTCGTTTCCGCAATGAGGACAGGTCCCCATTATGTATCTGTCGGCAAGGAAGCAGCCGGCATCTTCGTCATAATACTGTTCAGTCGTCTTCTCTGTGAATTCTCCCTTATCATAAAGTGTCCTGAAAAATTCTGATGCTGTTTCGTAATGTACCTTATTTGATGTCCGGGAATAGATGTCGAAGGCAATGCCGAAATCCCTGAAAGCCTTTTCATTTATTTTATGATATCTGTCGACAATTTCCTGCGGGGTTACACCTTCTATGCGGGCTTTAAGGGTTATCGGAACACCATGTTCATCGGATCCGCATACTGATATCACATCTTCTCCTTTCATCCTGAGATACCGGGTATAAATATCTGAGGGGACATATACACCTGCCAGGTGACCAATATGAATCGGACCATTGGCATAGGGCAGGGCAGAGGTGACGAGATATCTTTTATAATTCTTCATAATTCTGATAATGAGATGTCAGTTTTTTAAAAAGTGAACAAAGATAATAAATTTAAGAATTCTTTATAACTCCCACTCCTGAAGTGATTACCTCCTCACCGCCAACCCCCCTTTTCGGTGAGTTAGCCCCCCAACCCCCCTGAAGGGGGGCTAAATAATTTGATATTAAACAGAATATATTATATATCGAGGATTAAGCCCCCCTTAGGGGGGCAGGGGGGCATAAGCTGGGGTGATAATACCTGGGCAGGATAAACGGTCAGGTCCTTATCCTCAGAATGCTGAAATAAGAAGATCCAGATCTTTTGAGATTATGCCAAATTTTTGTCCCAGAGTTTCGTTCGTCAGCATCCCGTTATACAAATAGGCTCCATTGCGCACACCCTGGTCATTTTTAAGCAATTGTGTAATACCTCCGGCATCTGCCATACTTTGAAGCAGAGGTGTGAAAATATTGCTGAGTGCAATTGATGCTGAGCGTGCAACGCGTGAGGGGAGGTTCCAGGCTGAAAAATGGATGACCCCATGCTTCTCATAAACCGGATCATGAAGGGCACGGCATTCGGTTGTCTCAATACAGCCGCCACGGTCGATGCTCAGATCAATGACTACGCTTCCCTTTTTCATATTCCGGATCATATCCTCGGTTATATAGTACCAGGGTCGAAGATCTTCCAGTTCAATGGCGCCTATAAGCACATCGGCTGATTTAAGGGCCTTCCTCAGCACCTGGGGATGAAAAACAGATGTCTGGAGTCTCTGTCCGAGCAGACTCTGAAATCTTCTCAGCCTGTGAAGTGAATTGTCAAAAATTACAACAGTGGATCCGAGTCCTATTGCAGCCCTTGCAGCATATTCACCCGCAGTATTGGCCCCGATAATTACCACCTCAGTCGGAGTGACGCCCGTGATGCCGCCAAGCATGACTCCCTTGCCGCCATGCATATTGCTCAGATATTCCGAAGCAACAAGGATTGAGGTTATCCCGCATATTTCACTCATTGATTCGACAACAGGCATTACCCCGTTATTGTCGCGGATCTTCTCAAAGGCGATGGCAGTGACTTTTTTCCTTATGAGTTTTCCAAGAATTTCCTCATTTAATTTGAGAACGTTCAGATATGACATAACCACCTGATTGCCTTTCAGGTAATCGGTCTCGCTTTCTGTAAAAGGGGCAACCTTGATTACAGCATCGGCACTATAAACTCTTGCAGCGGAGTCTGTTATAATTGCTCCGTTTTCGCTGTAATCCTTGTCTGTATAGTTGGCACCGAGTCCGGCACCTTGCTGGACAATAACCTCATTGTCGCTTTCAACAAGGAGATTCACGGATTCAGGTGTAAGGGCCACCCTTTTTTCATCATCCTTGATATCGCTGGGGATGCCGATTGAAATTCTGCGGTTCCTGACAGCGGTTTCAAGAAGTTCTTCTTTTGGCATGAATGCCGTGTTGCCAAAACTGACATTTCCGCTCTTGCCTTTCTGGTTCATCTTCTGGAGAGGATTAATTCCCAAAGTTAAATAAATTGAGCAAGAGAGCAAAATCAGAATTTTCTACGAAATCAGCAGTATACGCTGTTCATTTTCATCCACTGAGATCCTGACATTTATGGTCTCCTCCGGCAACAGTTCTTCAACAAGTTCAGGCCATTCCATGAAGCAATAAGACACTCCGTCAAGGTACTCTTCCACACCAAAGTCGAATACCTCCTCCTGCTTCTTTATCCTGTAAAAATCAATATGATACAGAGTTTCTCCTTTAGATGTTCTGTATTCATTTACCAGTGTAAAGGTGGGGCTGCTGACAATATCAATAGCACCGAGAGCTTTGCATATTGCTTTGATGATCGTTGTTTTTCCTGAGCCCATCGAACCGTAAAAAGCAAATATCCTGTTCTCTCCGAAATGTTTAAGAAACACTTCAGCTGCACTGGCAAGATGCTTTTTATCCCTGATCAGAATCTTCATTCCGGCGAAAACATATTGGTTTTATTTTATTCCTGACTTCATACAGGTTCAAGATATGCTACGGGCAATAAAACCTCCTGCATTGAGATCCCTCCATGCTGGAATGTATCCTTATAGTAGGCGGCAAAATGGTTAAAATTATTCTGGTATACAAGATAATCCTTGTTGAGGGCAAAAATATACCGGGAGCTTATATTGGTTTTTGGCAGCATTGCTTTTGCCGGATCTTTAAGTTCGAAGACTTTCTTTGGATCATAATCAAGATTTCTTCCCATTTTGTATCTCAGGTTTGATGAAGTTTGCCTGTCACCAATTATTTTAATGGGATTCTGCACCCTGATGGTGCCATGATCAGTACTGAAAATGACCTTAATTGAATGGGAGGCAAGGGTTTTCAGAAGTTCCAGAAGCGATGAATGCAGAAACCAGGAACGGGTAAGGCTCCTGTATGCAGATTCATCTTTTGCAAGGTCGCGTATCAAACCGATTTCGGTTCTGGCATGTGAAAGCATATCAACAAAATTGAACACGAGAATATTGATATCATTTTCAAGCAGGGCATGCAACTTATCGTTTACCTTTTTGCCCTCCAGATTGCTGCTGATCTTGTTGTATGACCATTTGTAGTCAAGTCCTTTGCGAAGCAGGAGATTTTTAAAGAACTCTTCCTCGTGCATATTTTTGCCTTCTTCTTCGTCGTCATTTATCCAGTACTCAGGCATTCTTTCTGCAATCATTGAAGGCATCATTCCGGCAAAAATGGCGTTCCTGCTGAATTGTGTGGCAGTAGGCAGTATACTGTAATAAAGATCCTCTTCAATTATCCTGTAGAGGCCCGAAAGTTCGGCCGATATTGTCCTCCACTGATCATACCTCAGATTGTCTATCAGGATGAAAAAGAGTGGTTTTTGCCTGTTGACATTAGGGAAGATCTTTTTCGGAAAGAGCTCGGGCGACTGCAATGGTTTATCGGTGCATCCGGGATTGAGCCAGTCGAGATAGTTATTAGTTATAAACTTGGAAAACAGAACGTTGGCTTCATTTTCCTGCAGCTTAAGGATTTCAGCCATTCCGGGATCTGATGATTTTTCAAGTTCCGCCTCCCAGAATACAATTTTTCTGTACAGCTCAGTCCAGTCACTGTATGAGGCTGCTGATGAGATCATGCTGGCTATCCTGCTGAACTCCTGCCTGTAATCTGTAGTTGTTTTTTCAGTAATCAGGCGCCGCTGATCAAGAATCTTCTTTATTGCAAGAAGTACCTGCTTGGGTTTTACGGGTTTAATAAGGTAGTCTGCAATCTCTGATCCAATGGCAGCCTCCATTATATCTTCCTCCTCGCTCTTGGTGATCATTACAACAGGGATGTCAGTTCTCACTTCCTTGATAAGTCTGAGTGTTTCAATACCGCTTATCCCGGGCATATGCTCATCGAGGAAAATGAGGTCATAAGTATTCTGTCTCACCAGGTCTATTGTATCCGTTCCGTTTGAGCAGGTATCAATCTCATAACCCTTCTCCTCCAGGAAGAAAATGTGAGGCTTCAATGCCTCAACCTCATCATCAGTCCATAAAATTCTGAATTTTCTCATTTTAAATAATTATCCTCGAAGAACAGCTGGTACCTTCCTGGATTGCCATCATTATTAAGTAGTTGCAGGTTTTCCATATTAATTATGAAGGTCATCAGATTCTTACCTGAAGCATTCCTGATATTCTTTTCTGCGTTGAATTTAATATAATAATCCTTAGCCTGGGAATAATCCGGAAAGCCTGAAACAGTAATCATTATGTATTTATTGTTAATCAGTATTCCTTCTGTACGGTAATTTTTATTTGTATAATTATCAATGTTATAACTGATAACGTCAAAGGTTGCCTGGTTTATGTTGAAAGCAGGGTCAGGGATAATCAAGACAAATACATGGGTAACGGTTGTATCTTTTATGTATAATTCTGCAGCAATTAATTTGTCTTCTTCAACCTTCAGTTCCGGACTTTTCTGGTTGAGGTATGTTATTATCTCTTCTGCTCTGGTGCTTTCGGTTGTTTTCGGCCAGGTTTTAATCAGGTGAGTCAGTTCAGCCTTGAAGCTTCTTTCATCGCTTGTCCTTGCCACAGCGTATGCATGAAGAAGTTGAAATTTTGGTGCGAGCTGATCCTGGGGATATTTTTGAAGTCCGTCGGTACAAAGAGAAATTGCATCGTTGAACATCTCTGCGTTATATGCGGTATAGGCGTCATTGTAAAGCTTTTCAGCCATCTTCATATCGGCCAGTTTCTTTTCATAATATGCCGGGTCAGAGAGAATTTTTGCATACTCGCTTTCAGGATACTGCTGTAGCAATCTTTGCCTGTAAACTTCAGACCTGGCACTATTATCTTCCTTATTTACCCTGTACAGATCGTAGAGCACCTCCGGCACAAGTTCACTCTCCGGGTAACGGGCTATCAGTGATTCATAGGTTTCTGTAGCTCTGGGATTGTCGAGCAGTCTTTCAGAATAAGCCCTTGCTGCATTCAGCAGGGCTATTGCTATTTTATCATCTGAGATGGCCATCAGTGAGTCATTTAGCGGGAGGTCCTTTAGGTAGTATTCTGGTTTTTTATAATTGGATGTTGCCAGAGTTGTATCAACCTGTTCCTGTGCATCTTCATCGCCGCCGCCGAACTGTGCAATATTTACTCTGGCCCTGTTTGATCTCCTCCAGTTGTCCTCAAGCTTTCTGTCTCCCCACCGTCTTCTGAATTCAGTCCGGCCAAAGGCCATAGCCGACTGATTGTAAAAATACCATTTCCCTTCCTGTTCAATATTTCCCTGGAAACGTCTTTCATTCTCATAAAACTGGCCGAGATTATATCTGTCAGAATATTCTGAGCTCTGTCTCTCAGTCTCTTCCCTGGTTGCTTCAGCTATCAATGATGAAATCAGGGCATTCCTCTGTGATTCGTTCATCCCGGCAATCTTTTGAAGGCTGTCTTCCCTCTGTATTATATTCAGCTGCGAGACCAGGGCATTGAGATTCTGGGATTTCTCCTGTATTTCCGTGTATTCGGGGAATGAGGGATCAAGAAAATACATCGTGCTGTCGTAGTACATTCCCGAGCTGATGAAATCGGGGATATCGAAATAATAATTAGCCAGGGCAAGAAATGACCGTCCTTTCTGATTCTGGTTCTGCGAAATTGCTGTTGCTGATTTATGATAATACTCCACGGCCTCTTCCTCCTTACCCTCCCTCATTGCCATATTTCCCATGGCATAATAAATCTGATCCTGAAAATCCACATTCTTGCTATCCTTCAGCATTTTCTCGAGCTCTTTCTTCATCTTCGCCGGATCCATGGAGTTTATATCAAAAACACCGGCGATATTGATTCTTGCATAAAATTCCACATCATATGGCGGGCGCATCCTGATGACTTTCTCAAAGTTTTCAGTCGCCAGTGAGCCATTTCCAGTCTTTTCATATAACTGAGCCAGCAGAAAGGTCAGCCTGTATTTTGTTCTCTTGCCCGAAACAATTTCAAGTGCATCCGAAAGCGGGTCAATAGCCTCAGGATACCTTTTTTGCTTGACATACAGATCGGCTAATGTTGTATAGTACATTGCCCTTAATGATTTTGAGGTGGTCTCATTTACCTCGAGCTCTGCGAGTATTCTTAAAGACTCATTGTATTTTCCTGTCTCATTGTTTACCCTTGCCAGCCAGATTGCAGCTTCTGTCTTTATTTCCGGATCGTTGGCGTTTATTATACTGTAATCAAATAAGGATGATGCTTCATTGTATTCGTGCTTGTAGTGGCGGGCTTTCCCTATTAAAAAATAGCTGTCATCCACCCATTCATTAAATTCTTTCATTTCCGTCAGCTTCTTCTCCTTGTTGGAGAGATCCCTGCTGTCTTTAATTTCCGGTCGTGCGGTTATTGATTTCAGTGCAATCAGTTTTGATGCTTTCTGTATAGCCCTTTCCATATCAGATGAACAGAAAGACACCGTAGCGGGGTCGCTGTATTCGAATACGCTGATCAGCTGGGCATAGTCATCCCTGTGATTATTGGCGATATTTGCCAGCCCGGCCTTATAATTCTCATAACCATTGAAATAGATATTGTATCTGGCTGTCATGCTATTATAAAACCTCGATGCATCCGTGTTTTTTTCAACCGAACAGCCAGCCAGGATCAGGAACGATCCCAGGAACAGCAGGTATTTCTTTAATGTCTTGATTGATGCCAATAAAAGACTTATACTATAACTGACTAAAACTGTGTATAGTATTTCAAAGGTAAGGAAAATTGGGAATAAGTGGCTGATCAGGCTGAAATAACTCTCTTTATTTCGGGTACTTCCTTCATGATTGCCTGTTCCACTCCTGCCTTTAAAGTCTGCATGCTGTAGGGGCACCCATGGCATGCTCCTGTGAGCTTTACCTTAACAGTCATATCATCAGTGACATCCAGAAGGTCTATATCGCCACCATCAGACTGAAGATATGGTCTGACTCTTTCCAGAGCCTTTGCAACTCTCTCTCTAATGCTTGTTAAATCTGCCATTTCTTATATTATTTAGTTATTTTTAGTTTAACTGTAGGTTTCTGCTCCTTATTCCTCTTATCAACATTTTCAATAAGCATTGAAGCCAGTTCCATAAAAGCAATTCCTGTAACAGAATCGTCCATGGCAACGGGTCTGCCCTGGTCACTCCCCTCACAGATACTTTGTACGAGGGGGATCTGCCCCAGCAAAGGAACATTCATCTTTTCAGCCAGTTTTTTACCTCCATCCCTTCCAAAAATATAATATTTGCTTGAAGGAAGTTCTGCAGGGGTAAACCAGGCCATGTTTTCAACGAGACCGAGAACAGGGACATCAATCTTGTCGCTCCGGAACATTGAAATGCCTTTTATGGCATCGGCAAGAGCCACATCCTGAGGGGTGGTAATAACAATTGCACCTGTCACCGGCACCTCCTGCACAAGTGTGAGGTGAATATCGCTGGTCCCCGGAGGAAGGTCTACCAGCAGAAAATCAAGAGCGCCCCAATCCCCCTGCATAATAAGCTGCTTAAGGAAGTTGGATGCCATGGGACCCCTCCATATTACTGCTTCCGAAGGATCTACAAAAAAACCTGTCGAGAGTACTTTCACCCCGTATTTCATCAAGGGAATTATTATGTCAGCGTTATTTTCCCTCTTCACCTCAGGCCTGAAATCTTCAGCATCGAACATTTTAGGAACCGAGGGTCCGTATACATCTGCATCCAGGAGTCCGACACTAAAGCCATTACGTGCAAGGGCAATGGCCAGATTTACAGCGACTGTTGTCTTTCCCACACCTCCCTTTCCCGATGAAACAGCAATTATATTGGTTACCAGCGGAAGGATTTCCCTTTGCTTTTCGGGTTGTTTTCCAACGATGACCTTTGGCTGAACTTTTATTTCATTGATCACAGCATCGGGGCCCAGGGCATCCTTAAGGTTCCTTACGATTGTGCTCTTTATTGATGAAATGAACGGGTCGTTTGATTTCTCGGGTGTAAGTGTAAGAGATATACCCGTTTCCCCGCTTTTAATCTCCGAGATCATCCCGAGGCTGACTATATCTTTCTTCTTTTCCGGATGTATTATTTTTGCCAGTGACTTTAAAATCTGCTCTTCGGAAAACATAATGATGTCATTTAATCACCTTGAACAAGGCTATTTTTATTTAATTTAAATATAAACAAGGCACAATTTTACCACTTTTTTAGCAGAATGCAAAATAATTATCATAGTTCGGTAAGCGGATCCCAGAAATTTTCCCTGAAATTGACAATCCGGTCATCTTCAATAATCAGACCTTCATTTTCAAGGAGTTGACTCATTAAAGTTGAATTTCCGAAATGATGTCTGCCGGTCAGGATCCCGTTACGGTTCACCACTCTGTGTGCAGGTATGAAATCCTGACTGCTATGGCAGGCATTTAAAGCCCATCCAACCATCCTTGCCGAACGGCCTGAGCCAAGATATCGGGCTATGGCACCATAAGAAGTTATCCTTCCGCAGGGAATGAGTCTTGTAACTTCATATACCCTCGAAAAAAAGTCGTCAGGTTCCTTTTGTTTTAAACGGGGCATCATCAATTATTTTTTCTTTGTCCAGTCTGAATGACAGGTAATTAATCTTTAATCCCTCCTTCAGGAAACTCATTTCATAATGGGTTTTAATTGAAAGAATTTCATCTGAAAGGTTTTCCGCATAGAGGTCGTTTGTACTGCTTATCAGTTCAAGGTCATTGTGAAGGACAACTTTTTTTGAATAGTCGTACAATTCCGTATTGTCTGTTTTCAGGTGAATCAATCCCTTATCTTTCAGGAAAAGGCGATACTTGTTCAGGAACCAGGGGGAGGTGAGTCTTTTATTTGAGTTTCGTCTCCCGGGATGAGGGTCAGGAAAGGTGATCCACAGCTCATCAACTTCATCCTCTGTCGAAGAATGAGTTTATAAACTCTATCCTTGTCCTGAGAAAAGCTGTATTGGGTAGGTTCTGTTCGCTGGCTGATTTAGCGCCCCTCCACATCCGTGCTCCCTTTATATCGACTCCGATATAGTTCTTATCGGGAAACCTGGTTGCCAGTCCGACTGTATATTCTCCCTTGCCGCATCCCAGTTCCAGAACTACAGGATTCAGGTTCCTGAATATCTCTTTTTTCCATGTTCCCTTTACCTGGTGATCTTTTCCGTTGACAGCGCCTGTTTCAGGCTGGAATACATTGTTCAATGTTCCCAGTTCATTCCATCTGGCAAGTTTATTCTTTCCCACCTCCGATGCTTTATTTACCGGTCCTTAGTATTCTCAGTCCGAAATCATAAACGCCATTCAGGTCTTCAACCCTCATGCCATGCTGAATATTGAACTGGTAAGTGCCTTTGACCGGGAAATAGACATTGGATTTATAGGGAAGGTTCAGTTCGTGGATATCACCGAATCCTTTGCCATACCAGTTACCCTTTTCATCTGCAAGATAATATTCAAGGGTATCTGTAATAAATTTCCCATCCGGAGAAGTTGTCCGGACGAAAAGATAAATATTTCTGAATGGGTAGAATGAGCTGGTCCTGATTGTGAAGATGACGTCATTTCTGTTCAGAGTGTCATCAATGGGTACACTGAATGACGGGATATTCATCAGTTCCCATTTTTTCCCGGGCATTGGCATTGAATCAGTATAGACTACATTATTGTTGCAGGATAACAGCAGAACGCAGGAAGTCAGAATGAGAATGCAAGAATATCTATTTATTCCTTTTATCATTAAATCTCCTGTTTTTTCTTCTGTTAGCGTTTTTATTTGGCTGACCTTTCTTTTCAGGAGGATCGAACCTTGTAAGGCTGTTATTTTTCAGGAGGTCCTGGGAAACCGGAGCGAGATCTCCTGACTCAATTAATATCTGAAGCCTGTCTACCTTTTTACCTTTCCTGTTAAGGGCCTGAATCTCCCTGACTCTCTGAACCGGAAGAGCGATGAGGTTGGCGTTTGAATGGGCATCTGTGGAGTACCAGTAAATTCCCTTGTGGACTTCAAGTTTCTGGAAATAGGCAGTACAGTCCATTGCTTCGAGGGGTATGTCCTTAGGGGGGAAGGATCGCTGGGCATCAACATAGCAATCGAGTTCGAAGTTCAGGCAACATTTCAGCTTGCTGCATTGTCCGGCAAGTTTCTGGGGATTCAGTGAAAGCTCCTGGTATTTGGCGTGCGTTGTGGTGACAGAAATAAAATTCGTAATGTAGGTAGAGCAGCACAGCTCTCTTCCGCAAGATCCTATCCCGCCTATTCTCCCGGCTTCCTGGCGTGCGCCTATCTGCCTCATTTCAATCCTGACCCTGAATTCATCTGCGAGCACCTTTATGAGCTGGCGGAAATCTACCCTTTCATCGGCAATATAATAGAAGATGGCTTTTGTCTTATCCCCCTGGTATTCAACATCACCGATTTTCATATTGAGTTTGAGTTCTTCAGAGATCTGTCTGGAGCGAAGCATTGTGGTTGTCTCCAGCTTTTTGGCCTCTTCCCACTTTTGGATATCGACCGGTTTGGCTTTGCGGTATACCTTTTTCATATCATCCGGAGAAGGATGTATCTTGAGTTTCTTCAGCTGTTCCTCAACGAGGTATCCTGTCATTGACACCCTGCCGATATCATGACCGGGTGATGCTTCAACAGCTACTATGTCTCCTGTCTCGAGCCTGAGTCCGTTCACATTTCTGAAGAATCCTTTTCTTGTATTTTTAAAACGGATCTCCACAATATCGTTCTCTGCCGAAATTTCCGGAATATCCTTAAGCCAGTTGTAGGAATCCAGTTTATTGTAGCCGGGCTTGTATGTTATATCAGGCATCCGGATATCATCCGGCGATTGCCCTTGTATATCTTCGTTATCTGTCATTTTATTCCAGTGCTGCAGAATTTACTCCGCAAAAGTAGTGAATAAAAATATTATTTCAATAAAAGGAATAACAATCAGCGAATGAGCCTTGTAACTTTTAGGGCGAGGTCCAGAAAGACGATTTTTGCATTGCCGTTGGCTTCGATATGCGAATAGACCAGGTTGAACTCCTCTGTAAGCGGAAATATATTTTTCTCATTAATGAAAGGGTGGAAATTGCCTGAAAAGGCTGCTTCTTCTCCTGCCAGAAAGACCAGGTTGTTTTTCAGCTGATCAAGCGACAGCATAAGGTTCTCCCTCAGCAGTCTAAGGGAAAATGAGATGAAGTTTTTCTGATTCTCCCTACCTGTCGAAGCCATCTCTTCCGACCAGTTGATTATTGAAATTATGTCGCGTTTCCAGGCATGTCTCATCAGGCTCTTGAAATAATCAAGGTTTGCGAGGGAAGAATCTTCATATTCACATAACTCGGCAGCCCTGATGATGTTACCGTTTGAAACGCGTGCAATATCGGATGCTTTTTCAGCTGTCAGGCCAAATTTCTGAATGATATGTTTTTCAATGTCGGTTCTGCTGAATGATGGGATTTTTACTAGCTGGCATCTTGAAAGGATGGTAGGAATGATCTTGTCAGGTTCTTCGGAGACCAGCAAAAACAAAGTCTTGTCGGGCGGTTCCTCAATCATCTTCAGCAGCTTGTTTGACGTAGCCTGGTGCATCTTTTCAGGAAGCCAGATGATCATGATCTTGAAATCCGATTCGAAAGTTTTAAGGCTCAGTTTTTTTATGATTTCAGAAGCTTCTGAGGCAAAGATCATCCCCTGGGCATTTCCAACTTCAATTGAATCGAACCAGTCATTAATTGTAAAATAAGGAGATTTCTTAACGAACTCCCTCCACTCCTCAATGTAATTGTCGCTTACAGGATCGGTGGCTTTTTTGCCTTTAATCACGGGAAATACGAAATGAAGATCGGGATGAATCATCTTCTCGTATTTAACACAGGATTTGCAGGTGCCGCAGGAGTCATTTCCTGAGCGGTTCTCACAACTGATAAACCTCGCATATGCCAAAGCAAGAGCCATGCTTCCGCAGCCTTCCTTACCTGCAAAAAGCTGAGCATGGCTCACTCTTTCCTCCCCGACAGACCGGATAAGTTTAGCTTTTATATCAGTCTGACCGGGTATCTGTGCGAAATTCATATTGAAATAAGTCTTTCAGGGAAAGAGCATGTTTGGTTTACTGGTTGTCACAATGCAGCCAGAACATCTTCATAGTCAGGTTCATTGGCCATCTCAGAAACGAGTTGGGTATATACCACCTTTCCGGTTTCATCAACGATAACTATGCTGCGGGCGTACAGGCCGCCAAATGCTCCGTCATACACATCTACACCATATAATTTCCCGAATTCCTGATCACGGTAACCCGAAAGGGTGATCACGTTTGCAATTCCTTCCGATTCACAGAAACGCTTGTGAGCAAAAGGAAGATCTTTTGAGATGCAAAGAACAGTTACATCTTTCTTTCCTGTGGCGATTTTGTTGAATCTGCGGATTTGGGCAGAACAGGTTCCGGTTTCCTGGCTTGGGAATATACTCAGTATCACTTTTTTCCCTTTGAGTTCAGAAAGTTTAAGGTTTTTCAGATCAGATCTGACCAGACTAAAATCAGGAGCTTTGCTTCCAATCGCTGGTAAATAACCGGATGTATTTACCGGTGTTCCCTGAAGTGTAAGTTTTGCCATAGCGTTTTTTTTCAAATTTAATTAATATTTTGAAAGGGTGAACAAATCAATTGCAGTTTAGGTTCACCGGGACGAGAGTTTCACAGAGGAATATATAACTAATCTTATTCAGGTCAGATAATTATTTCCAAAAAAAATGTAGGTTTGCAGTAGAAGAATTATTCCGTTAAATAAAAATATTTGATCTATGAAAATGATTCAGGATTTTAATTTCAAAGGTAAAAAAGCTATTGTAAGGGTCGATTTCAACGTGCCCCTGGACAAGAAAACATTTGTTGTGACAGACGATACAAGAATCAGGGGAGCGCTGCTTACAATCAACAAAATTATCAATGATGGTGGATGTCTTATACTGATGTCGCACCTTGGAAGGCCGGAAGGGCGGATGGATAAGTATTCCCTTAAACCGGTGCTTCCGGTACTTGAAAAATATCTTGGCAGGCCGGTGCTCTTTGCCGATGATTGTCTCGGTGACTCAGCTGTAAAAATGTCTGCAGTCCTTAAGCCGGGAGAGATTTTACTGCTCGAGAATGTTCGTTTTTACCCTGAGGAGGAAGGCAAACCTGTTCTCCCGGAAAACGTAACTGAAGAGGAAAAGAAAGCGGCCAAGGCAGCTATGAAGGTTAAACAGAAGGAGATGGCAAAAAAATTGTCAGGTTACGCGGATATTTATGTAAATGATGCATTCGGAACGGCACACCGGGCTCATGCGACCACTGCGGTGATGGCAGATTATTTTCCGGCAGAAAATAAAATGTTCGGCTTTCTTATAAACAGTGAACTGGCTGCAATGGATAAGGTGCTTAATAATTCACAGAGGCCATTTACAGCCATAATGGGCGGGGCAAAAGTGTCAGACAAAATTATGCTTATCGAGAACCTCCTGAACCGGGTGGATAATCTGATAATCGGAGGGGGTATGACCTATACCTTTATAAAGGCCATGGGAGGCAAAATAGGCAAGTCACTTTGCGAGGAGGATAAGCTTGACCTGGCTCTTCAGCTGATTGAAAAGGCAAAGGCAAAGGGTGTTAATTTATATCTTCCTGTCGACAGTCTGAATGCAGACAAGTTTGATAATGAAGCTAATACAAGTATTACTGCAGCTGATGCCGTTGAAGACGGATGGCTTGGCCTGGATATTGCAGAAAAGACAATTGAGAAGTTCTCTTCGGTTATTGAGGCCTCGAAAACAATTCTCTGGAACGGACCAATGGGCGTTTTTGAAATGGAGAAATTCTCGAAGGGGACCACGGCGGTTGCAAAAGCCATTGCTCTTGCAACCTCAAAAGGTGCATACAGCCTTATCGGAGGAGGCGACTCTGTAGCTGCTATAAACAAGAATGGCCTTGGCGATAAGGTAAGCTATGTGTCAACCGGTGGCGGCGCGATGCTTGAATATATGGAAGGCAAAAAACTTCCGGGAATAACTGCGATCAGGGGGGAATAGGGGCTGTTGAAAAAATCGAGGCCTCTACGTTAACTTTCTCTGTGTGTCTCTGTGCTTTCTCTGTAGAACTCTGTGTAACAATAAGGTAAGAACTTACACAGAGAGCACAGAGGTGGCTCAGAGTTCCACAGAGGACTTTTTCAACACCCCCTGCAATGGCATGTCCCATGGCTTGAAAATATTGTTTATAAACTTTTCATAGTATCTTTGCGTTATATTATTGCTACCAATAATTGCATCATCTATGAACAGGTTATTTTTTATAATAGTTCTGGCAACAATTGTCTTGTCAGGTTGCAGCAAGGATGAAACACCATCCATATCAGGTACCGTCACAATCGATAGTAAAATCTATCAGTCAACTACTTATTATGCCTACGGGTTTTCATTTTCAAAGGCAAAGAAGGTCTCGACACTTGAAACACCCGGACCTGATGTTACTCTTTTTGTAATTACTGGCGATCCTGCCAACAGGTTAACATTTCAGGTTAGCAATTTAAATCCCTCTTTTTATAAACTCGGAGATTACCCTGATGCGCAGTCAGCTTCGGCAGCTTTTGATGATCTGAAAACGGTCGGAAGTTACCAGTGGACGGAAATGGCCGATCCGGTCCTCGCAAACCAGGTCTGGGTATACAGGACCGGAACTGAAACTTACGCTAAGGTCAGGATAATAAGTACAGTCAATGAAATAAGGGATGACCTGCCTTTCGGGGCTTGCACTTTCGAATGGGTTTACCAGCCTGATGGTTCCACAACCTTCCCCGTAAAATGATCGCTGAAACAGACGATAGTATTTTCAATATTAAGACGGAGGAGGAATTTTGGGATACAACCCTGAGAATATTTAATTATCAATCCGAAAATAATCAGGTATATAAAGAATTTGTAACCTTTCTGGGAAGGAACAGAGATCCGCTGAAATCTGCCGGGGATATTCCTTTTCTGCCTGTGGAGTTTTTCCGGAATCACAGAGTAGTTACAGGTGAAAGGCCGGTTGAGATGGTCTTTGAAAGCAGCGGAACCACCGGAGTTACTCCAGGCAGGCATTATGTAAGTGATCTGGCACTGTATGAGAAGAGTTTTTTAAGATCCTTCAGGCTGTTTTACGGTGATCCCTGCGATTATCTGATAATAGCACTGCTGCCATCATATACAGGGAGAGAAGGTTCTTCACTTGTTTATATGGCCGGTAAACTGATTAAGGAAAGTCATCATCCGCAAAGCGGGTTTTACACTGGCGGGAAGGATGGCATTCTGAATACAATCGACAAGGGGAAAAGGGAGGGCTGCAAAATTTTATTGCTGGGAGTCAGTTTTGCTCTTCTTGATCTTGCTGAGAGCGAATCTCCCGATCTTTCCGGTGTTATCATTATGGAGACCGGGGGCATGAAAGGAAGGAGAAAAGAGGTGACCCGTTCAGAGTTGCATAATATCCTGAAAGAAAAATTTAATGTGCATACCATCCATTCGGAGTATGGAATGACTGAACTGATGAGCCAGGCATATTCATCAGGCGATGGGATATTTTACTGTCCGCCCTGGATGAGGATAGTATTAAGGGATCCTCAGGATCCGCTCTCTCTTTTCAGACATCCGGGGAAAACCGGAGGGATAAATATTATTGACCTGGCAAATCGTAACTCCTGTTCATTCATTGCCACGGGTGACCTTGGAAGGCTTCATGAGAACGGAGGATTTGAAGTTCTGGGGAGATACGATCAAAGCGACATCAGGGGGTGCAACCTGATGGCTGAGTAAAGGTTCACTTCTTTCCTGTCACTCGTTCGTACGAATGATCGATCCACGAACAGATCTCCTTGTCAGATACTGATCCATCCAGCTGAACCGTATTCCAGTGGTTTTATTGATCATATAGTATTTATATACTATTAAAACATTAATAATAAATATTTCAGAAGTCAAGATAATTATTCTATGTCAAAGTCGTTAATGCCATACTGGCAAGGGGTATGTGTGTATTGATCCCTGGTTCTATTGTCGTAGATGCCCTGCGGGCAAAGTAATATGGGTAAAATTATCCGGGTTTTCTACTATTGTTGATGCCCTGCGGGCAAAAAGAATGATATTAATGATAGCTAATATACTATTAATTAAAATAAGATATATATTCATTACTAAACGGATAAAACGTGAAATTACCAGGAGATTCTTCGCTCCACTTCGTTGCGCTCAGAATGACAGGCCTTTGTCTTTTGGAGGAGGAGGTGGTTGGCGGCTTTAGCCGCCAACCACCTCCTCCTCTCCCCAAGACTCTCTAAATACTTGTCATTCTGAGCGAAGCGAAGAACCGAGTCCCGCTTCTGCGGGACGAGCTCGCCAAAGGCAATCTCATACTTTTAACCGGACAGTAATGATATATATTATTGATATTATGTAAGATAGTTAAATCTTAGTAGTGCTTTTCAAATCAGAACTGAGCCATTATGATACGTTTTAAAATATGGATTATAATACGTAGATACATGGCATGTCAGATTTTAATTAAGTCCCATATTTGTTTCGGGATTCAATCATGCGGACTCAGGGGACATATCCATCCGAAAGGGTTTTCATGAATTCGACAATGGCAGATTCCTCATCTGCTGTCAGTCCCAGATTGCCCAATTCGGTTCTGTTCATATTTCTGACAACTTCAGGTTCCGGCCAGCAGTTAATACCGGGTTTCGGATCTGAAACCTTTGATGCGTAGGGAAGGACGTCACGGGTATTATAGAAATGTACTATTGCTTCAAGGCTTTTGAAATAACCATTATGTCCGTAACATTTTACAAACCCCGGTGAAGGTCTTTTATCAACGTTCCTAAGTGTCGGGACCTGGTGTTTTCCGTAATTTTCTTCTGCATATCCTGCAAACTCCGGCATTTCCGTAAGAGCTTCTGCCAGACCCGGATCTATCCAGTTCTTTCCGTCTTTATTAAATGTGGCATCCATTAAATACCATGGATTCTGTGGATTTTTAGGCATACCCAGGTTATCGAAAGTGAAATCAGTAAATAGCGGAGCAGTCCCGTCTTTACCCTTTTCAATACTATGACAATCAGCGCATTTTGCCTTACCCCTGAATAATTCAAGTCCCTTCTGCTCTTTGGCCGATAATTTCACTTTACCTCTGAGGTACTGGTCAAATTTTGAGGAAAATTCATTTACCTTTCCGGAATTCTCGAAGGCTGCAATAGCTATTCCTATTATGTCGAATTGAAGGTCAACATCCTTACTGGCACAAATATCCTTAATCTTCCAGATGTCATGTCCAACCTTTTTAAACATGTCTGAATATTCTGACCGGCATACTTTTTCAACCAGAGTTTTTGCATCGGCAATGTTTTGTTCAACTGGATTCAGGAAAGGTCCCTGTGCCTGGTCTGCTGCAGGATTCCCAAGTTTTTTGCCTGTTGCGCGTCCATCCCAGAAGTTACCGCCAATAAACACAACTTTCCCGTCTTCAGTTACTGTATGGAAAACCGGACTCAACGATGCATAAGCAGAACTGTTTGGTTTACGGTTACCGTAACGCTCATGAATTGCTCCTTGGTATACTCCTCCGGTTTTGTTAACCGGTTCATCAGGACCGGTCCATCCGACTTCCGGACCATGACATACTGCACATGACTGCCCTTCAGGTGTTGAAAGATTTGTATCGAAAAAAAGTTTTTCTCCAAAAACCTGAAGATCTTTATCAGCCAGAAGCCGACCGATCTCCATGGGTAACTTTTTCTGGATTATTCATATGGTTTTTAAATATATTTAATAAATAATTGAAATACAACACTTTTATCTAAATTAAAAGCCACGGTCCTACCTTAGTCAATTAGTTTAAAGGTACATAAGTCAAATTAGCCATAAGATTATTAAGAGTTTTATCTCAATCAATATCATTAATTATCTCCTTTAGCTTTTTTATTTCCTCTTTGCTCAATTTTTCTTCTTTAATAATAAAAGAAAGCAGTGATGCAGGTGAATTACCAAATTGAGCTGACAGCATTTTTTTGACTTTTAATTTCCGATAATAAGCCTGAGTAACAGCCGGATAATACTCGTATGTCTTCCCATATACTTTAAACTTGAGATATCCTTTTCCAGCGAGTATTCTGGTTACTGATGATATAGTATTGTATGGCGGCTTTGATTCATCCGGAAGCTCTGCAATGATGTCTTTTACAAATGCTTTTTTCAGCTTCCAGAATATCATCATAATTTTCTCTTCAGCTTTTGTTAATTCTTCCATACTATTTTTTATTGCTAATTGTTGTAAGTTCAAATAACAGGTCTACATTGTCAAATTCCTCCGTCGTTACATTTGGAAGTGGCTTCGGATGTATAGATTCCGGATCATACTTACCAGTAGCTACAAGTGCCTGTACAGCCAGTATGATTTTTGCTTTACTGAAAAGGTCTCCCTTGTGAATTCCAATTTCATTGACCGGATCTTTTTTACTTATTCCATCAATTTTTACAATGACATCATTAAATTTAAACTGTTTACCTTCATAAATTGTTATGATCAGGTCTACTGCTTCCAAATTTTGATTTTCCTCCACGCTTATTCTGCTAAACAGATATCCATTATCCAGGTATAGATTGCTCACGGCATCCTGGGCACCTGATGTCCCGTTGAGCCTGTCTTCAATTAAGGATTTATTATATACGGAGCCTTCTTTCAGGCCAAAGGCCTGATTTAAAGTCTTTTTGTCATAAACAGTATTACCCTTCCAGGTAATCATACCGATTTTTAACTGACTTTGATTGGCAATTACATTATGTTTTGTCTGAGCAGTTTGGGTATCCGGATTTTTCAGATAAGAAAAGGAAAGCATTATAATTATTGTAACTGGGATGAGAATAATAAACATAAGCTTATATTGAGGAAGAGATCTTTGCCTGCTTATCATAACTATTCTCCGTTTGATTTGGCTACCGGAGAAACCTGCTGAAAGATTAAATCCTTTGACTTCCGAAGTTAGTTTCAGAAGAAGCTCTGCATAGTCCTTTTTCCCTTTACCTTTTTCTACAATCTTTTCATCCACAATGTACTCGTGTATCTCTTGAATTGATTTTTTTAAATAGATCAATAGAGGATTGAACCAAAAAATAATTGAGATAAATTCAATAAATAAAACATCCAGTGAGTGTAACTGCTGTGAATGGACTTTCTCATGATCTTTAATCCGTTGTAACTCATCGGCTGATAACTTTTGGTAAGAATTAGCTAATGAAAATATAATTAAAAAAGGAGAATGGTGGCACTTTATCATTCAGATCAACCACCCAAAATCTGTCCTCCCTTCACTTTTGGATTTTGCTTAATACATTTTTGAATACTTCTCAGATTCCTGGCGAAATTGAAAGCCTTATAAAGCAATCCAATTATGTATACTGCAATTAGCAAAATAATCATTCCCTGAAGTAAAATGGCACCTAAATTATTCCTGGAATCATTCGATAAAGATTGACCCTCATAATATCCAACAGATTTATTGCCCGTGAGAAAGCTGGAATAATTAAATAGGTTAGCAGTTGTGAATTGATGAGTTCCACTGAATAGGTATAATTACCAGTGGAAGAATTAAACTTAGAATTACACTAATTAATAAATAAATCCTCATCCACGAGAAATGAGTTAGGCTTAGCAATCAGTAATCTGTAGACCGTTAAAAATAGTAACAGACAAATTGAACTTTCCAAAACATAATAAATAAATGAATTAGTCATGGCTGTAGTATTTATTAAATTTCCCATAAAGCTATAACTTATATTTCAGTTGTACAACTTATATATAAGTTATATAATTTAAGTTTAAGGTTAACATAATATAATATAATATTCCGGTGCTATGCACCTTTAATGTTTACAATATACATTAATCTACAAATATTATAGTGCTCTGCACCTTAAGCTCATCGCCATTCATAATTTCTTTTGAATTTTAAGGGACGTTAAAATAAGCCCATGGCCACACAAAATTTAGTTTCGAATTTTAAGGTACGTTAAACATCTTATGTTCGAATAAGCTCTTCGACAAAATTTGCTTTAGAATTTTAAGGAATGTTAATCTTTATAGTTCGAATGGCAAGCAGCAGCGCTGCGAAATATTTGTAGAAATTTTATTGAAAAGCAGAACCTGAGGTGCAGAGCACCGTAATATTTAATTACAATCTGCTATTGATGCGTTTGATTTCAATATATCGTGCCGCGAGGTGGCACAATCTGAATAACCGCGGGTGTAAACCCACGGTCCAGAGACGGTTTTCTTGCCTTTACAGTGGGTTGCACCCAACGGTTATTCAGATTAAACCCTTTCAGGGTTAACGACATTCAGAATCGATTACGGAAGTAAAAAGTTCTGACTTTCTACCTTGGTCATTTCATCCAGCTGAACCGTGTAGGAATGATCTATCCATTTAAGATATCTCATTATCAGGAATTGAACCATCCAAAATAATTGTATTCCAATGCTTTTTATTCATGTGATATCCGGGGGTAACTGAAGGGTGTCTTTCCCGAGCTCTGTTGCAAATGCCGGTTCGCACTTGAGGTTTATGCTCAGATCCCCGTCCAGGTTTATCAGCGCGAAGATCTTCCCGTCTGTCTTGAAAACGAGTGTATCATCACCGAAGGGGAAACTCTCGGTGGCATTCTTTTTGGAGATACAGTATTCTCTGAGAGATTCAATATTCATATGCTGATATTATCTTAAGGTTGGATAAAAGGCATCTTCGATATGATCAATTTCCCTGGTATCTCCACTCATTATTATTGTAACTACATCGAACCGGCTCTCCTTGTCGATATTGAATTTCTGAATGTAGCCATTCGCAGCAAAAATAATTGATTTCTGTTTTTCAGTGGTTACGGCCGATGGCAATCCCCCCAGGAATTCCTTCGTTCGAGTCTTCACTTCCACAAAGACTATCATGCTATCCTTCTCGGCTATTATATCAATTTCATGTTTTCCCCATTTCCAGTTCCTGAAAAGGATTCTGAATCCGGCATTTTTGAGATGGTCGGCTGCGAGATCTTCGCCTTTCTGGCCCAGGTTATGTGATTCTGCCATAGTCCTATCCCAACTTTAGTTCACTTCAAACTCTAGCTCACTCCAAACTTCTTACTTATATTTCGATAAGCTTATTCCTTATCGCGAACAGTATAAGGCTTGCTGTATTTTTTGAATTTGTTTTTCCGAGGAGGTTTGCCCTGTGTTTATCGACAGTTCTTTTGCTTATGAACAGAGACTCAGCTATCTCCTGGTTTGATAGTCCTTCACATATTTTAAGCAGTATCTCCTTCTCCCTCTTTGAAAGATTTGCCGACTTGCTTTCGTGTTCCCGGTGTTTGATCTTTCTGTATCACATGATAAAGCAATTCCTGAGAAAAATAGCTCCCTCCCTTTCTAACGGTAAGTATTGCCTCCTTTACTTCAGAAATATCAGAATCCTTAAGCAGGAATCCTTTAGCGCCGGCATCCACCATTTTATAGTAATACTCCTCTTCGCCATACATTGAAAGAGCAATAATATCGATTCCCGGACAGAGTTTCAGACCTTTTCTTGTAGCCTCTATGCCATCCATCTCGGGCATGTTGATATCCATAAGAGCAACATCTGCCGGCGTATTTTTAAGATCCTGCAGAAATTCTTCTCCGTTTGATGCTTCTGCCGTAACCTCAAATTCCTGGAAAGCATTGAGGAGGATCTTTAAGCCATTGCTGAAAAGCTGGTGATCGTCGGTTATAATTATTCTGATTTTTTCCATTTTAAACAGGTCTGATAAACAATGCATCAATCAATCATTTTAATAAGAGCACTGGTTCCTTTTCCCGGGGTACTTTCAAGTATGAAAACACCTTCTACCGTTTTGACACGTGTTTCAATATTCGACAACCCCATACCTTTAGTATCTTCCTTGCTCGAGTGTGGATGTATCAAATCCCCTTCCGTTATCATTAAACTGCAAGGTAACAAATTTTTCGTGTTTGTTTAATTCAATTTCTATCCTTGAGGCACCCGAATGAAGAATTGAGTTATTAATTAATTCACATACAGCCCTGTACATAACAACCTCCTTCTCATTTTCAAGCCGCTGGTTTTCCATATTTGACTTGAAGTCAATTTCAATGGTTTTGGTCTGATTTATTTTTGTTGTGAAAGCCCCTATGGCGCTTGATAAGTCCGAAATTGGTCAGGACATGCGGGCTGAGGTTGTTTGAAATGTCTTTTATGGTGCTTATTGCTTCATTTACAAGATGATTGGTGTTGGATAGTATAACAGTGCCGGATGGATCCTTTATCCTGCTTGTAAGCGCTGAAAGCGACATTTTAACTGTTGACAGGATAGGTCCAAGTCCATCATGAAGATCTTTGGCGAATCTTTTCCTCTCATTCTCCTCCGTATTTATAATTGCATTGATAACCCTTTTTTCTGAACGCACCCTGTCGGTTTCCGCTCTTTTCAGTGAGTAAAACAATTCCCGGATGAGAATTACACCCACTATGATCAGAAGTGATATAAGGACTCCTATCCATTCATCAATCATCTGCCATGTAAAAGAGGGTGTTCCGCGGAAATACTCAAAAAGCTGTATGAATTTGCGGACAGCCATAAAAACAAAGGAGAGGGAAAGCAAGATCCATGACAAGCCTGTATTTTGTCAGCTTCATGAAGCGGAGGGCTATTGATGCCGCTATGATCTGCAGGACAATCGATATAATAAGGGCAATAAGTCTTACCATGAATCTCAGGATATGTTCATACAAAAATAGGAGTAATTTAATCCAATACCTCAGTGACTGCATATAAAATAAGGGTACAAAGGTATGACGGTATGACGGTATGACGGTAGGATGGTATGACGGTTCATATCTACCGGGCTCTCATCGTCGCACGCTTCACTTTTCCACCTTATCACCGTAACACCGTTCGCACCGTCGCACCGTTGCACCTTCGCACCTTTTTTATTACCTTTGATGGCTTGTTTTAGACTGTTATGAAATTACTGTATAATACCGGGATTTATATTTATACCGCGCTCGTTCATATTTTGGCGCTGTTTAATCCAAAGGCGTCGCAATGGGTTAAGGGGAGGCATGGCTGGCAAGCCAGGTTAAGTGAGAAGATAAATCCTGCAGACCGGAAGATCTGGATCCATTGTTCCTCGCTTGGAGAGTTCGAACAGGGCAGACCGGTAATTGAGGAAATAAGGAAGGACCACCCGGAATTCAGGATAGTGCTTACTTTTTTTTCTCCGTCGGGTTTTGAGATCAGAAAAAATTATACCGGGGCAGACTGTGTTGAATACCTCCCCGCCGATTTTCCCGGCAATGCAAGGAAGTTTGTAAAACTTGTCAGTCCGGAAATTGTGATTTTTATCAAATATGAATTCTGGAATAATTATATTGAAGAGATTTTCAACAGAGATATACCTTTATATCTTGTATCCGGAATTTTCAGGCCCGGACAGCATTTTTTCAGATGGTACGGATCCTTTTTCAGGGATATTCTCAGGAGGTTTGAAAAAATATTTGTTCAGGATCAGCAGTCTCTTGATCTTCTCAGGGGGATAGGCCTGAAGAATGCTATTCATGCAGGTGATACGAGGTTTGACAGGGTTGCCGGGATAACCGGGACTGCCAGGGATATACCTCAGATAGAACAGTTCAGGGGAGGCGAGAAGTTATTTTTAGCAGGCAGCAGCTGGAGGAAGGATGAGGAGATTATTGCCCGCTATATTAATAAGTATCCGGACAGGATGAAATGGGTCTTTGCCCCGCACGAGATTGATCAGCAAAATATAGGCAGGCTTGAAAAGCTGTTTGATGTTAAAGTTATCAGGTTCTCTGCATTTACTGCAGAGGCAGCAGATGCAAGGGTTCTGATAATAGATAATATAGGTATGCTGTCGTCTGCTTATAAATATGCCTCAATTGCGGCTATAGGAGGCGGATTCGGAAAAGGGATACATAATATTCTTGAACCGGCATGCTGGAAAATGCCGGTACTGTTCGGCCCCAGATATGAAAAATTCAGGGAGGCGGTTGAATTAATCAGCGCTGAAGGGGCCTTCTCATTCGATTCGTCTGAGGGATTTTCAGAATGCCTCGACAGGTTGTTATCGGATGAGCTGTTTTATCAAAAGGCTGCAGACACTGCAGGTCAGTATATCGCTAAAAACACAGGGGCAACAGCCATAATTTTACATGAGATTTTTAGCTGAGATATTGCCTGGTTCTGCTTTTAATACGGAATCAGTTTGTTGAGTCGGACTGAAACTTTCTGATCCCGGATCCGGGAACCTACATTTTTAACTGTTATTTTTTAGCCTTGTTGTCAAGTTATAGGTATGAGATTGCCTTTGGCGAGCTCGTCCCGCAGAAGCGGGACTCGGTTCTTCGCTTCGCTCAGAATGACAAGTATTTAGAGAGTCGTGGGGAGAGGAGGAGGTGGTTGGCGGCACAGCCGCCAACCACCTCCTCCTCTAAAAGATATATGCCTGTCATTCTGAGCGCAACGAAGTGGAGCGAAGAATCTCCTGGTAATTTGATGTTTTATCCGTTTAGTAATGATTTTTAATCTGATCAAATTAATTCTCAGGGTTGTTTGGAATTAAGGATTGAATAGTTAATTAAATTATTTGCACTCCCTGAACATTTGTTCTGATTAACTGTTTAACTTTATGGCAATTAACGCCTAAGTAGCAGATATCCATGTAGTTAATGGGCGGTTAATAACTATGCATACAAATGTTAATAAACTTAAATTTTAACCCTTGGATTGAGAAAGATGCTTGTATAATTTAGCAATTACCCGCTTTAAAAATCAGTGGCCGTTTAATCTCATTAAAATCAGAGAATAACAAAAATTTATGGAAGATCTATTTGTCCAGGAACCAGCTATTGGTACTGAAAAAACGAAAAAAGACCAGTCGGCATCCTCAAATCAAAACAGGGGTGAAGAAAAAGAGATGAAAAAAATAAAAGAAAAAGGTAAAGAAAAGACTGTTTATTCACACGATGAAGCAGTGAATGAAAGTATTCAATACTTCAAGGGTGATGAACTGGCAGCAAGGGTATGGGCAAACAAGTATGCTTTGAAGGATTCATTCGGGAATCTTTATGAAAAGACTCCTGATGATATGCATTGGAGGCTGGCCCGCGAAATACGCCGGATTGAGCTGAAATACAAGAATCCCCTGTCTGAGGAATTGATATACAATGTTCTCAGGGATTTCAGGTATATTGTGCCCCAGGGTGGTCCGATGACAGGCATTGGCAATGATTACCAGATAGCTTCCCTGTCGAATTGCTTTGTAATAGGCAATGACGGATCTTCCGACTCCTATGGCGGTATCATGAAGATCGACCAGGAGCAGGTTCAGCTTATGAAAAGGAGGGGAGGCGTTGGCCATGATCTTTCTCATATACGGCCAAAAGGAACACCTGTTCTTAACAGTGCCCTTACTTCAACGGGAGTGGTACCCTTTATGGAAAGATATTCGAATTCGACACGCGAAGTGGCACAGGATGGACGGAGGGGCGCTCTTATGCTTTCAATATCCATCAAGCACCCGGATTCAGGTAAATTTATCGATGCAAAGCTTGAAAGCGGGAAGGTGACAGGGGCTAATGTCTCCGTTAAGCTGACTGATGATTTTATGGAAGCCGTTGAGAAAAAGACGCTTTTCAGACAGCAGTATCCAATAAATTCAGACAATCCGAAGTTTTCAAAAGATATTGATGCAGTTACCCTCTGGAGTAAAATAATTCATAACGCATGGAAATCAGCTGAACCGGGTGTATTATTCTGGGATACAATAATCAGGGAAAGCGTTCCCGACTGTTATTCTGATCTCGGATATGCTACTGTCTCAACAAATCCGTGCGGTGAGATACCTCTTTGCCCGTATGACAGCTGCCGTCTGCTGGCTATTAATCTTTACAGTTACGTGAACAACCCGTTCACAAAAGAGGCTGAATTTGATTTTGAACTGTATAAGGAACATATAGGACTGGCGCAAAGGATGATGGACGACATCATAGATCTTGAACTGGAAAAAATAGATGCCATACTCTCAAAAATCGATGCCGATCCTGAGATCGAAGAGTTGAAACGCGTTGAAAAAAACCTTTGGACCAATATCAGGAAGAAATCGGAAGAGGGCAGAAGAACCGGGATAGGTATAACCGCTGAGGGAGACATGCTTGCAGCCCTCGGCCTGAGATATGGCACTGACGATGCCACAAATTTCTCGGTTGAGGTTCATAAAACACTCGCGCTGGAAGCATATAAATCATCCACCTACCTTGCAAAGGAGAGAGGCCCGTTTGCCATCTACAGTGCCGAACGGGAGAAAGACAATCCGTTCATCCTGAGGATGAAAGAAGCCGATCCGGTTATGTACAATAACATGGTCAGGTTCGGGCGAAGAAATATCGCACTTCTCACTATTGCTCCTACAGGCACCACAAGCCTGATGACACAGACTACCTCCGGCATTGAACCTATATTTTCAACATTCTACAAGAGAAGAAGAAAAGTAAATCCGAATGACAAGGATGTTAAGGTTACATTCCAGGATGAAGTCGGCGATTCATGGGAAGAATTCAATGTATTCCATCATAAGTTTATTGACTGGCTGAAACTGAACGGTTACGACTCAGATGAGGTTACCCGGATGAGAGATGAGGAAATTGAAACTATAATTGCCAAATCACCTTATTATAAAGCAACGGCAAACGATGTAGACTGGATTGCCAAGGTGAAGATGCAGGGAGCTATTCAAAAATGGGTCGACCATTCCATCAGCGTTACAATTAACCTTCCGGCTGAAGCTAAGGAGGAACTTGTGAGTGAGCTCTATCTTACTGCATGGAAATCGGGATGCAAGGGAGCAACTGTTTACCGCGACGGATCGAGAAGCGGAGTGCTTATTGCAGGTAAAAATGATATGCGCCAGGAACGTCCCAAAAGGCCAAAAGTGCTTGATTGTGACGTGATCAGATTCAATATTAATGAAGAAAGATGGGTCGCTTTCGTCGGCCTGAAGGAAAGCAGACCTTATGAGATCTTCACAGGAATAGCTGATGATGAGGTTTTCCCTATACCAAAAAGTATAGTGAAAGGGAAAATCATCAAAATCAAGGATGAGGATGGCAGGACCCGATATGACTTTCAATATACCGATAAATACGGGTATAAGAAAAATATCGAGGGACTATCCCATATGTTCAACTCCGAATTCTGGAACTACGCCAAACTCATATCGGGTGTACTCAGACATGAGATGCCGATTGCCGATGTGGTCAACCTTATTCAGTCTCTGAGGCTTGACAGTGAGTCAATCAATAATTGGAAGAATGGAGTTGAAAGAGCTCTGAAGAAATATATTCCGAATGGTACTAAGGCAAAGGGTAAATGCGGTGAATGCGGTTCAGAAAACCTTGTTTATGAAGAAGGATGCCTGATCTGTAAGGACTGCGGATCATCAAAATGCGGTTAGGGGACCGTTCTCAATCTGCGAAATGCAGCGCAATCTGCGGGAAGAATTAAAAAGTCCCGCAGATCTCGCAGATTGACTCAGGATTTTATTTCAATACTCCCAGTTTTTTCCCAATCCTTTCAAATGAGCTTATGGCTTTGTCAAGATGTTCAATCTCATGAGCTGCCGACAGTTGTACCCTTATTCTAGCCTGTCCATTGGGCACAACAGGATAATAGAAGCCTATTACATAAATACCCTCTTCAAGAAGTTTTGCAGCAAACTCCTGGGAAAGTTTTGCATCATAAAGCATCACGGCACAGATTGCAGATCTGGTGGGTTTTATATCGAACCCTGATTTTCTCATCGCACCAATGAAATATTCTGCATTCCTGTGGAGCCTGTCCTGGAGCTGATTAGTTTCTGTCATCATATCAATCATCCTTATACCTGCTGCAGCCACCATCGGTGGTATTGAATTTGAGAACAGGTAGGGACGCGACCTCTGCCGCAGGATCTCAATAATCTCTTTCTTTCCTGTGGTGAAGCCGCCTATTGCGCCCCCGAAAGCTTTTCCCAGGGTTCCCGTAATGATTTCGATCCTGCCTCGGAGATTGTAAAGTTCAGTTACACCCCGGCCGGTATTTCCGACAACTCCGGCAGAATGAGATTCATCGACCATTACAATTGCGCCATATTTGTCTGCGAGCTCCGCTATCTTATCGACGGGAGCAACATTTCCATCCATTGAAAATACTCCGTCAGTTACAATGAGTCTGAACCTTTTTTCCTGTGCTGCGATAAGCTGCTTTTCGAGGTCTGCCATGTCGGCATTTTCGTACCTGTATCGCTGTGCTTTGCAGAGACGCACCCCATCTATAATGGATGCATGGTTGAGAGCATCTGAGATTATTGCATCTTCTTCATTCAGAAGAGGTTCAAAGACACCTCCGTTGGCATCAAAGCAGGCTGCGTAGAGAATTGTATCCTCCGTGCCGAAGAAATCCGCAATTTTTTTCTCCAGTTCCTTATGAAGATCAGTAGTTCCGCATATGAACCTTACGGATGACATTCCGTAGCCATGATCGTCCAGTGCAGCCTTTGCAGCTTCAATGAGAGATTCATTATTGGACAATCCCAGATAATTGTTTGCGCAGAAGTTCAGTACTTTCTGCCCGGATGCAAGTTCAATCTCAGCTCCCTGGGGAGAAATTATAATCCGTTCGTTTTTATATAAACCAGCTTCTTTGATCTCACCGAGAAGGTTATTCAGATGATTCTTGAAATTTGTATACATCTTTATCAGTTTTGTAAATCCATAGAAAAAATAAGTGATACATTAATACTTGGTGAATCTTAGCGTCTTAGAGTCTTGGTGGCGTTTAATTTTTGCCACCAAGGCGCAAAGGCACTAAGGATCACCAAGGTATATTGCCGTTAATACCAGTTAAGAATGACTTTTCCGCAGTTTCCTGATTCCATCAGTTCGAATCCCTTCTGGAAATCATCAATAGCGAAATGGTGGGTAATGACAGGATTCAGATCTATTCCTCCTATTATCATCTGTTCCATCTTATACCATGTTTCCCACATTTCGCGACCGTAGATGCCCTTCAGGGTTATTGCCTTGAAAATGATTTCACTCCAGGGGACCTCGAAATTTGAGGGAAGTATCCCGAGCAGTGAAACTGATGAACCATTGTACATGCTGCTTATCATTTCTACAAATGCCTTTGGCGACCCCGACATTTCAAGTCCTATATCAAAGCCATGCATATTAAGTTTCTTAACTGCATCAACAATCTTCTCTCCTTTTGAGGGATTTACAGTCAGGGTTGCTCCCATTTTCCTGGCAATTTCAAGCCGGTAATCACTCAGATCGCTTGCAACAATAAATCTGGCGCCGGCAAACTTGGCAATGGCGACCGCCATGCTGCCTATAAGTCCCGACCCTGTTATCAGCACATCTTCACCGAGAAGCGGAAAAGACAGTGCTGTATGTGTTGCATTTCCGAAGGGATCCATAATTGCAGCCCAGTCGTCCGGGATCCTGTGGTCGAGCGGTATGACGTTTTGTGACGGGATCCTTACATATTCGGCAAATGAGCCATCAATATTCACGCCGATACCCACAGAATTTTCACAGACATGTTCCTTTCCCCTCCTGCAGTTCCTGCAATGGCCGCAAGCCAGATGGCCTTCACCTGTCACTCTCTCTCCAAGTTTAAGATTTGTGACTCCGGCTCCCATCTTTTCAATATATCCCATGTACTCATGCCCGATTACCATGGGTGTTTTAATAGTACGCTGCGACCAGGAGTCCCACTCATAAATATGCAGGTCGGTACCACATATTGCTGATTTCCTGACCTTGATAATTACATCATTGAGGCCAGGCTCAGGTATCGGAACTTCATCCATCCAGAGACCCTTTTCAGGTTTCGCTTTTATAAGGGCTTTCATCATATTCATAAAGATCGGAATTTGTGTATGCTTTTATATTTCTCCCATGCCACTAAATTAGTACAATTCTGTGGTGTAAAAGCTGATTTTTGTTATAGTATTATTTATAACATGGTTTGCCTATCTTTGTGCATATTTTAAACTGTTCTGGCACGCTATGGCACAGGTAAGAGTACGTTTTGCCCCAAGTCCGACAGGCCCATTGCATATCGGTGGAGTACGGACAGCTCTTTATAACTATCTTTTCGCAAAGAAGAACAAGGGGATATTTATTCTCAGGATCGAGGACACCGATCAGACAAGATTTGTAGAGGGAGCTGAGGAGTATATAATGGAGTCGCTTAACTGGTGCGGGATTGAAGTGGATGAGGGCATCAGGGAAGGAGGCGATTACAGCCCTTACCGGCAGAGTGACCGGAAGACCATATACAAACAGTATGCTGACATACTTGTTGAAAAAGGTGATGCATATTATGCTTTTGATACAGCTGAGCAGCTTGAAATACTGAGAAGGGATGCGGAAAAGGAGGGCAAAACATTCATTTATAATGCTTCAGTCAAGGGAGAAACTGAATAACTCCATTTCTCTGAGTGAACAGGAATGGAAGGGAAAACTTAAGAATGGCGAAGCTTATGTTATACGCTACAGGATGCCTCAAAATACTGAGATCCATTTTGACGACCTTATCAGGGGCCATATTGTTGTGAATACAAGTACCCTCGATGATAAAGTCTTGTTCAAATCAGACGGTATGCCGACATATCACCTGGCACATATTCGTCGATGACCATCTGATGAAGATAAGCCATGTTATCCGAGGAGAGGAATGGCTTCCTTCACTGCCTCTGCACGTTCTGCTTTACAGGTCCTTTGGATGGGATCCTCCTTTATTTGCACACCTTCCGCTGCTGCTGAAGCCTGACGGCAAAGGTAAATTAAGCAAAAGGGATGGAGATAAGATGGGATTTCCAGTATTCCCCTTATACTGGCCTTATGGAGAAACCGCAAAAGGCTACCGGGAGGAAGGATATTACCCTGAGGCATTTGTTAATATGATTGCCTTGCTGGGATGGAACCCCGGTACGGAACAGGAGATTTTCACTATGGAAGAGCTTATTGAAGCATTCTCAATTGAAAGGGTTGGAAAATCGGGTTCACGGTTTGATCCTGAGAAGGCAAAATGGTTCAACCATCAGTATCTGCAGAAAAGAAGCAATAACCAGCTGGCTATTGAATTCAGGGAATTCCTGAGAGCCCGTGGATACTTTGTTGATATAGTTGAACTTGAGATCCTTATAGGACTTGTGAAGGAGAGGGTAAGCTTTGTTAAGGATATCTGGGATGAGACTGATTTCTTCTTTAAAGCTCCGGAGACCTATGATCCTGAAGTAATAAAAAAACGATGGAAAGAGGAAACTCCTGGTCTGTTGACAGGACTTCGTGCTGAACTTGAAAAAATTGATGACTTTTCAGCTGCCTCCACTGAACCTGCCATAAAAGCATGGATAGAGAAGAAAGGATATAATACCGGTTCAGTAATGAATGCATTCAGGCTGGTAATAGTCGGTGCATCAAGGGGCCCTCATATGTTCGATATCATTGAGTGGATCGGGAAAGAGGAGACTATCAGGCGGATCGACAAAGGACTTTCTGTAATCGGAAAATAACAGATGAACTATCCGCAGCCAGGGGATTATATCGACATCCATACCCATGGTTCAGTTGTCATTTCCGGTATTTATGCCATTGAAAACCTTATGGCCCATGAGGACAGGCTACCCGGAGATATTCCTGACCAGCCCTGTACATACGGGATACATCCCTGGCACCTGAACGAAAGAACTATTGACCGGTTAACACTCAACGTTCAATCTGTTGCATCATCACCAGCTCTTGTCGCGATCGGGGAAGCCGGTTTCGACAAGCTGAGAGGTCCTGAAATGAAGACACAGGCAAGGGCATTCGAAGCGCAGGTGAGAATTTCTGAAGATGCAGGGAAACCTCTTTTTATTCACTGTGTCAGGGCATGGGATGAACTTTTGCCTGCGCATAAAAGACTGAGACCGAAAATGCCATGGCTGATCCATGGCTTCAGGGGCAATGCCGAGCTGGCAATGCAGCTTATTTCAAAAGGAATGTATCTTTCCTTCTGGTTCGACTTTATTGTGAGGCCAGAGTCATCAAAACTAATTATTAGTCTGCCAAAGGAGAGGATCTTTCTTGAAACTGATGGAGCAGACACAGAAATCAGGACAATATATGAAAAGGTAGCAGATGATCTCGGTTTGTCTGTTGATGAATTAAAAACAGTTATACTGAAGAATTTTAATGAGTTTTTTAATAAAATCAAATGACTGACTGGCTGGTGCGAACAGGATTAATCCTGGGAGATGAAAGATTGAAAAAGCTTGAAGAGGCTAATGTTCTTATCGTTGGATTAGGAGGAGTCGGAGCCTATGCTGCCGAAATGATCTGCAGGGCTGGCGTAGGGAAGATGACAATTGTGGATGGAGATACAATAACTCCTTCAAACCGCAACAGGCAGCTGCCTGCGCTCAAAAGCACCGAAGGGTTATCCAAGGCCGGAGTAATGGGGCAAAGGATAAAAGACATCAATCCGGGAATCGATCTGACTGTGATCGGAGAGTATCTTAAGGATAAAAGAATGGAAGATATACTTGATGCAGGTTTTGATTATGTTGTTGATGCCATTGACACTCTGTCCCCTAAAATATTTCTTATCCATCACAGCCTTCGTAGAAATTACAATGTAGTAAGCTCCATGGGTGCAGGCGGGAAATTTGATCCCACAATGATAAGGATCTCTGATATTTCCGATACGACCGATTGCCCCCTGGCCCGCATATTGAGGAAGCGGCTTCATCGCCTTGGCATAAGGGAGGGATTTACAGCAGTCTATTCTCCTGAAACAGTCGACAAGACTAAAATCCAGGCTGCAGCCGGTGAACGGAACAAAGCATCAGTTGTAGGAACCATCTCCTATATGCCGGCAGCCTTCGGTATAGCATGTGCATCGGTCGTCATCCGGAATCTTGCAGGTATCTGAGATTATTTTTTTTGAAAAGAAAATATGCCGGGATTCCGGCTATCACGGTCAGAATTGCAATACCCGATTCAACCGGTCTTTCAAGGAATGCCAGGACAAGTATCAGAACACCTGCTGTTATATAAATTATCTGGGTGAATGGATAACCCGTTATCCTGTGGGCTGCAGGGCTGGTTTTTCTAAGTTTGATAACACTTAGGACTGTCAGGACAGGAAAAATACCGAGAGCAAAACCCATATATGTAAGCACCTGTTCGAATGTTCCTGAAAGCGCCATAATAACCGCTATTATACCCTGAATAAGGATTGAATTGGATGGTACTCCGAATTTTGCATGTATACGGGCAGCGGATTTAAAGAAGAGGCCGTCCCTGGCCATGGAATAATAGACACGGGGACCGATAATTATAAAGGCGCTCAGCGAAGAGAAAAGGGCGAAGGCGATTAAAAGCGAAAAGAATATTCCGGCTTTTTCTCCGAAAAGATTACCCATAGCAAGTCCGCCCACTGAGATCACTCCTTTCATCTCATCAGGATTTATTCCATATACGTACAAAATATTTATCCCCAGGTAAAGTATGATAACAATCGATGTACCAAGTAACAGAGATACGGGGAGCACCCTTGAAGGATCTTTGATTTCAGCACCAAGGTAGGTTGAGGCATTCCATCCGCTGTATGCAAACATTATCCACATAAGTGAAAGACCTGCAGTCTTACAGGCCTGGAAGTCCGGCAGCCATATTCCAGGATGAACCAAAATGATTTATCTCCCCTCTTCCCGAGAGGAAGCCTGCCATCAGTAGAAAAATAATAAGAGCTATTTTAAGAATTGTGAGTATGTTCTGGATAAAAGCTCCTGTTTTAATTCCCCGGTAATGGATAAAAGTAAAAAGCAATATTACAAAAACAGTGATAAGTTTCTTCCCTGTGGTTGGCCCTGGCAAACCGGCACCGGCAAAAAAGTCACGTTACATGGGGGAAGGCTCTGCAGAAATATTCGCTGAAGCCCATGGCTGAAGCCGCTATAGGGGCTGAGAAACCAACTACAAAAGAAACCCATCCGCTCAGAAAACCAATGACAGGATGGAAAAGTCTTGAAAGGAAAAGATACTCACCTCCGGCTCCTGGCATGGCTGCTCCAAGTTCACCATACGACAGCGCCCCGCAAAGGGCGATTATGCCTCCGATAATCCATAATGCCAGCATTAACAGAGGGTTGTTCAGCTCAGCAATAAGAAGGCCCGAAGTGGTAAATATCCCTGCCCCGATCATGTTTGCAATTACAATATTGGTAGCAGGAAAAAGACCCAGATTCCTCCTGAGATTCTGATCCTCCATAATTTTTATGATTATTACTTTTCAGCTCTTTTATAACTTATTGCCACACCGCCGCCTTCAGTGTTGACTGTGGTCTCATAATTTTTGAGGCTTTTCAGAATACTCTAAGGTAAACTGCCTGCCAGCTGTCATCACCGCGTCTATCCCCATACACATTATGAGATGTGAAACATCCTCCCACCTTAAGCTTTGGATCAATATCGATAAAATAGTTTTTATACCAGCTCTTATCGGCATCGCTGAAGACGAAATCAAAAGGTCCTTTCAGCTCTTTTACAAGTGAATGGGCATCGGCAAGTCTGGCATCAATATATTCTGATAAACCTGCCTTCCTGAAATTTTCCAGAGCAATCTTGTGCCGTTTCTCATCAATGTCAATTGTTATTAGCTTCCCTCCCGTCTTGCTGAGCGCCCAGGCGATCCAGATACCCGAATGTCCTGTTGAAGTGCCGATTTCAAGAGCAGATTTGTAGTTGTTTTTGACTATAATATCATACAGCAACTGTCCGTCTGCTTCGGGTACATTCATATCATGCCATTGACGGGATTGTCCGGAAAGAAACTTCTTCACCTTTTCATCAAGCTGATGATTCGTTTCAGATCCTGACCTTTTAAAGCAGTGCCAGAAATAGTTATGATAAAAAGCAACAGGATCAAATGGTTTGAAAAATTAAGGTTTTTCATACTTCTCTCAGATTTTAGTGAACACTTGTAGCCTCATTGATAAACAATTAATTTAGATAAATTATTTCCGATGAGGGCAATTAATTTTGAAATTAATTAATAACTTTCCTTCCGGATCCTGAATTAATCATTGGTCATATTTGCATTAATAATGAAATATTTAAAGGAAGATAAATCGATTCATCCTGAAATAGTAGCGATGGCTCTGTTCAGCATAGCTATTCATCTGGTATTTTCTGCATAATCTTGAATACCACAGGGACGAACTGCTTTATTTTTCACTCGGGATGCATCCTGCCGCGGGTTATGCTTCTGTTCCGCCGCTTACAGGATGGGTCGCCTGGTTAATGCAGAATATTTTTGGGTATTCGGTTTTTGCTGTAAGACTTTTTCCCGCACTGCTTAGCGGAGCGATGATATTATTAGCCGCTTCATTGGCCAGGGAACTCGGAGGTTCAAGATATGCCTCCTTCCTGGCCTCGGTTGGCCTGCTGGCATCAATATTTTTTATGCGGACATATATACTTTTTCAACCTGTTCATATAGAGATATTTCTCTGGACTCTAGCTATTTATCTAATTGTAAGATATATAAATAGCCGGAATGAAAGATTGTTGATAGCATTCGGTATAGTTGCCGGTTTTGCCTTGCTGAATAAATACCTGTCAGGAATGCTCTTTGCTGGACTACTGCTGATAATTCCTTTCACCCGATACCGTGAAGTATTTAAAAATAAGATGTTCCTGACTGGTCTGGCTGCAGGATTTATGATATTCCTGCCCAATCTGATCTGGCAGGTAATCAAGGGATTTCCGGTGTTTAATCATATAAATGAACTTTATGATACTCAGCTGGTACATATGGATTATTCCCTTTTCCTGACGGAACAACTCCTGATGCCATTTGCATGTTCTATCCTGACGATTGCCGGACTTATCTTCCTTCTGATAGATAAAAAAGCAGAAAAGTTCAGGTTCCTGGGATTTCTTTCCCTTTTCATCATTGTTGGACTGATGTTGCTTAAGGGGAAGAGCTATTATACCCTGGGTATATTCCCGCTGCTTATAGTTTCCGGAGCAGTCGCATACGACCACTGGTTTGGAAGAATGTGGCTGAGGGTAATATTCCCGGTTATTCTTGTCATTCTTACCCTGCCTGTCGTTCCAATAGGTTTACCGGTTTATAAGACAGAGGGTTTGATCAGGTACTTTGATACTCTCGAAAAGAAATATGGTATAGAACTCGGTAGAAGATTCGAAGACGGATCGATACACTCTTTACCACAGGATTATGCTGATATGTTAGGGTGGGAGGAACTGACATCGCTGGCAGCAAAGGCTTATGCGATGATAGAGAATAAGAGTTCAGCATTTATCTACTGTGAAAATTACGGAGAAGCAGGAGCTATAACAGTTATTGGTAAAAAGTATGGTCTGCCTGAGGCTGTAAGCTTTAACGAGAGCTTTCAGTACTGGGTCCCGGAACAATTTGATCCTGATATAACTTCAGTGGTCTACATTAATGATGAAATGGGAGAAGATGTTAACTTATTTTTCAAAAAAATCACCCTGGTAGGAAGCATAAGCAACCCTGATGCCAGGGAATTTGGCACCTCTGTATTTCTTTGCCAGGAACCTGTTGCGAGCTTTAATGATTTCTGGAAAGCAAGGCTGAAAGAAATCGGAATTGGCCAATGACAAATAGATTATTTCCGTTAACGGTTAACAAATATTTAATTAATTTGTCTTACTTCTGTCAGGTATCTGCCAGTGGTTTATTAGATTTACGTGGAGTTGAAATGCATACTTAACTAACTTAACAGAATATTATATGAATTTTACTGACTTTATTACAGACCAGGGTAAAAAAATAAATAAGAATTACTATATCACCCTCATACAAGTCTGCAGGATTGATGGAAAGATAGATCCGGCAGAGATGGAAATGCTTCACAGGGAAGGGAGGAAGTTCGGTCTTACCGATCCGGAAATTGATAAATTAATTGAGACAGAAGGTCATCACGAGTATCACACTCCATACAGTCTGGATGAGAAGTTTGAGCAGCTTTACAATGTTGCGGTAATGATCCTTGCAGACAAGGTGGTTACTGAAGAGGAGAAGAAGGCTCTCAGGAGGATAGCTACCGAAGCCGGATTTAACGATGCTGCAATTGAAAGTTCTCAGGGTTATCCTTCTTGACGGCATTACTAATAACGAAAGCGAGGAGGTATTGCTCCAAAGGTTTAAGAAAGAGCTTTTCAAGAGATAGCAGATGCTGATTACGTTTTTTTATATCTGTTAGAAGAAATAGTAAAATGCAAGCAGCAATCTCAGGTTGGATATAGTTATTAAGTCTGAATCTACCAGGCCGGTACTACCTGCTTTTCCATATCGGGCTGCCGTAAGTTCCAGCTCAGGTGCAATACGAAATTTTCCAAAGTTCATTATCAGGCGGGGCGCGACACGATAGACAGAGTTAATGTTTGCACCCCTGCTGTAATATATTCCTGTGTTATCATCTGCAGTCCCCAGATTCCTGGTATATCCTGCAAAAATTCCAGCCTGAATCTGTCCATTAGAAGTGATTTCAGTCCATAGAGAAAGAATCCTTACAGGAGCATACTCATATCTGAGTTGAGGAGTTTGAATGACTGATGAAACTGCATAGCCTCCAAGCATAACATGATCGAACAGATTGCTTCCATATATTGCATATGCCTTAAATGTAACAGGTTTTAGCCTGAGTTTGGAATAGATTGCTATAGCAGAAGATTTAACCTTGTCATCCGCTGCATAATAAAGTGTATCCTTGCCGTCTTTCAGATTAATGTCTGACTGGGAATTTAATCTTGGGACCAGCTGCTTATGCTCCAATCCGATACCTATCATGAATTCATTCTTGTCGTCCCACAGATGTGAATACTGTAAATTAAATATCAGGTCAGGAAGTACGGCATTGCTGAGATATTTATGGTTACTCCCGTCCGGTCCTGTGCTTTCAAAATCCCTTTGTTCCGCCGCAGTAAAAATAAACTTAAAGTTTCCGGCATTCCGGGTTAACCGTATCTGCGGATTACGTGAAAAAGGCTGAAAGGGAGCTCCTGTGTTAAATGATACCACATCGGGGAAACTTTCAGGAATAAATAGCGGGTGCCAATACTGGCCAGCCAGTAATTCTGTGTTTTTCCAGTTGAGTTTTATTAAGGCATGCCGGAGCCTGAACCCGTTTATATCTACAAAAGTCTGATTTTCGTTGCCAAAAAAATCGGCTTCAATCAATGCCGAGATTTTGGCTTTTAATACATCAGGTCCTGTAATTTTCCAGGTTAAACGGCTTTGAATGGAAAGAAGTCCTGAATGGTCCTTGGAATTAATATCTTTTCCATTGATATCCAGCTTTTGATTCTCCGGATAAAGCAAAAAAAAGTCTTCACGCAGGTTAGAAATCTGCCTGGTATCATAATAGAGGTCAGTTTTTACATACCCTGAAAGAGTTGATCCGAATTTTGGTTCTTCCTTTTTCTCCTGTGCGTTTGCAAAAAATGGAAAGGCCATAATCAACATGGTTGCTATAACTTTAGTCTGCATGGCGTTATGATTTAGTTGAATTTGTTTTTATCGGGAGGGAACAGCTGATCAATGATTGACCGGTCTTCCGGGGGTTTACCCATTAATACATTAAAATTGTTACGGGCAGTATAATTGTCCTTCCATAATTTAATTGCCTTAATATAGCTTTCAGCCGCCTCATTTTGTTTATATTGATGTCTTTGTACTATACCCAGATTGGTATAACAAACAGATAATCGCCGCGGAGTTTCCTTTTGTGCCAGAGCCAGATCTTCAGCTCTCTTATGGATGATCTTTTTAATATTTCTCCCGGTAAAGGCTGCATCATTCTGAGAAAAGAATGGTTCTGCATTTTTTAATAATTCTGCCCCGGTAAGGTTCTTGTTTTGTTCCATCCAGGAATTATAAATACTAATGCTTGTGTCAATATTCTTTTCAGAGATTTCCAGTAGTCTTAGTTTTTCTATACTGTCTTTACTGCTGTAGAGTGCCATGCTGAGATAAGCAGACCCCCTGTTATTATATACGATCCCGGGTTCGTAGGATTCTTTATAGCCGGGAACTCTCATGAATATATTTTCAATGCTGTCCAAAAGCGGAAGTGCTGAAGAAAATCTATTCTCTTTCATCAGTTCATCAAATTGCCTGAACATATATTTGGTCTGTACAATCCGGGGATCCTCAGCTTTGTTTTTACCATCATAGTAAATATAAGCAACAAGCAGGCTGGTGCATATAATGATAAAAATACCGGCAAGTACTCTTTTAGTCTGAGCAGATATTCTGAATATGTCTTTCAATGTTTTAATTAAAAGTAAAATACGATCAGCTATGGACTTTTTCTATCAAAAATTTCTTGATTTCAATTGGGGTAGGAGTTGTTAATTTTGATACAATAATATTTGTGAAGATGGAGAGGGGTGCGCCTATCCACGCAAAATACCACACATTCAGCCAGTATTCAACAAATTCCTGACCAGGCAAATGAGCTCCTGATTTGGCAGCAATGAAATAAGTAAGAGAAAAGAGAGAAATTGTTATACCAACGGCCATGCCTGCCGTTCCGCCTGCTCTGTTCGCTCCGCTCCACCATATCCCTAAAAGGAATAAAGGGAATATCGTACATGCAGCCATTGAGAAGGCAACTGCAACCAGCTGGGCAATCATTCCCAGTTTAAGCAAGGCAACAATCCCTACAACCAGCCCCATTAATATTGTTCCGAAACGTGCCATATTCAACTGATCTTTTGGCGATGCATTCTTATTTATAATCTTTGTGTAAAGGTCATGAGAGAAGGCTGAAGCACCTGCAACGAGAAGTCCCTGAAATTGTGGAGAATGCTGCTGAAATAGCTCCTGCAGCCAGCAGTCCTACAATAAGCGGATTAATATCTCCTAATTGCGCAGTGTAGACAACTATGGCATCGGATGCCAGTCCACCTACTTCGGGATTGGAAGACAAGATTTTCCCGAATGCTGAATAGATTGGTGCGCTCCAGTATAACACACAGATAAAAAATAGTCCCCATACACAGGATAATCTTGCATCTCTGATAGTCGGGGTAATATAAAAACGTTGCAAAACATGAGGAAGACCGGCTGTTCCTAGCATCAGCGAAAAACAGATTGCCATCCATTGAAATGCAGTACTTCCCGTGGATGGATCCCATGGCATGGCAAATTCAGGGCTTGGCACCATTGATACACTATGACCGTAAGCATTGATCAGGGCAACGCCATCAGAAATATTCGGTGCAGGGATCCCCTGGACAATATCCGAAACAATGGAACCATATCCGAATTGAGGCAACAGCCAGAAGTAATCAAATTTATATGTTAAGAGGAAAGTCGGAATCATGAATGCAATGATTAAAATGATATATTGAATAACCATATTTTTGGTTGCACCAATCATACCCGAAATCATGGTATAGCCGATTACTACTGAGGCTCCGATAATGACTGCCCATGAATACTCAATGCCAAGGATCCATTTGAACATTAACCCGACGCCTCCGAATTGTCCTACACAATAGGCAAAAGATATTAAAATGGTAAAAGCGGCACTTGCAGCTCTTAATGGCTGGGAATAATACCTGTCGCCAATAAAATCAGCGGCAGTGAATTTTCCGTATTTCCTGATCTGACCGGCCATCAATATGAGTAACAGAACATAACCCCCAGTCCAGCCTACAACATAAGCCAGTCCGTTATATCCGGTGGTGTACATCATCCCTGCCATTCCAAGAAAAGAGGCAGCACTCATCCAGTTCGAGCCAATAGCCATACCTGAGCTTATATTAGAGATTTTTCGTCCGGCAGCATAATAATCAGTAGTATCTTTTGCCCTGGAAAAAAAACCTACCATAACAAAAGTGGTCAGCATGGCAATTAAGATAATAGCCGGACCAACTTTAAAACTCCCTTCCAATTGTGTCAGATTTCCCGCAATAGCCAGGGTTGGCAACAATAATATACTTATTGTAATATATATTTTTTTCATATTCTAGTCAGTGATTAAATGAATACAATTACTCTTCCTTTATTAAAAATTTCTTCTGGAGCTGTGTGACCCGGATACTGTAAAACAGACACATGGAAACAAAAAGTATCAGGAGAAATTCAGCTGTATAGAAGTAATGAAAAGGGAATCCCAGAATTTTTGAATCGGTTAGAAACGACTGGTTGTGAGTAAGATACAATCTCATTATTTCAGGCAGAGCCTCCATATCGGTAACAGAAAGTTCCTTATTCTCAGCATTCAGATTATAGGGAAGGATGGCTGCTTTATTATTGGTTGGGTCAATTCCGGTCCTCTCATTTGCAATGTTATTTATATTTGTCTTTATTCTTAAAAGCTCGGATTGCATCACAGTATATTCGGCATCATTAGCTTTAGGAAGTTTTTCCCTGATGGTTCTGAGTTCCGCTATCTGTTGTGATAATATCACTTTCTCTGAGTCGCTGACCATGCTGAATACAGACCAGGTCAAAGCATTACCCAGAACGCTTCTGTGCTCAGGTCTAACCGATGATTTACCGGCAACAGCAACCAGCGAATTAACGAAATCCATCTTTTCCTGCTCAGTAGCTCTCCCCGTCTTAATATTCTCCCATACTGTCCCGAATGTCAGCAGGGTTTTTTCCGGAGTGGGTTTCTGAACGATCAGGAGAAGGAATTGAAACCCAAAAATTGCAACAAACCAGATTATTAACAATGTGATTATCAGATTTCTGTTTTTTCTGCCGTAAGGGCTGACAGGTTTAAACAGATTAAAATTGTATTCATTACTCGTCGTTTTCAATTTAACCTCCTTTGTTTTTATATTATAAGTAGTGAGATTCTCAAAAATAACTTTTAAATGCATTATAAATTAATTTGATAAGTTGAAAAGTAACATTGTTTTATAACAACTATTTTATATTTTTGAAGTAAACCTCCGTCATGAAGTTTACAAAAAATGGCAATTGTACTGATTGCAGACTAAAATGTGATATTTACCCGGCTATTGCACAGAGCCACAGCGATTATATTGAGATTAATCCTTTGCATGCACATTTAAAGAAGCATGATATTATTTGTAAACAGGGGACCGAGGTAACACATGCTTTATTTTTGGTCAAAGGATCGGCTAAGCTTTATATAGAAGGGCTTAATAACAGAAATATAATTTTATACATACTTAAGCCCCCGGCATATATCGGGTTGTTATCATTTTTCGAAAGTCCTTTTTATTTTTATTCTGTCAGTGCCCTGGAGGAATCGGAGGTTTGTTTTATAGAGCTTGAATTGGTTAAAAGCCTTTATTATGAGAACCATGAATTGTTATTGAGTTTGAATAAAGCCTTCGGGAAATCCGTTTCAAATATTATGAAAAAGGTAATATCCCTTAATCAGAAACAGATAAGGGGAAGAATTGCTGAAAATCTGATATATTTATCGGAGATATATAATAACCATAAATTCCATTTAAACGTATCCAGAAAGGAGATCGGGGAGATGGTTGCGATTTCTGAGGAGAACACGGTAAGACTTCTGTCAGAGTTTTCAAGAGAGAATATTATTTCAGTAAGAGGCAAAGAAATTGAAATTCTGGATATGCCATTGCTGAAAAAAATATGCGAAGTTTCTTAGCACCAGGGGTAATTAATATACAGATCAGTGAAAGTTCAATATTGTTCGGATTTGCATCTTGAATTTGAGCAGAATAGCAAGTATCTTCTTACGAACCCAATTAGTGATTACGGAGATATACTGATTTTGGCGGGTGATATTGTTCCCTTGCATGATGAATTCCTGGATAACCCCTTTTTCAGTTTCATCTCTGAAAGGTACAGTCAGGTTTTCTGGGTACCGGGAAACCATGAATATTACTACGGGAATATTTCTGATTATGACAGCTCATTCAATATTCTGGTACATAATAATATCAGAATAGTAAATAATATTGTTTTGCAATATGAAGATATCCGTTTTATATTCAGTACACTGTGGTCGAGAATAAGTAAGGCAAACGAGAAAGTCATTGAGCAGGGAGTATCAGATTTTGAATGTATTACAAGCAACAGCAAAAAATTCAGGGCTTCCGATTATAACAGGCTTCATGATGAAAGCATAAGTTTTATCAAGAATGCGTTAGATGGGAATGCTGCTAAGACAGTTGTTATTACCCATCATCTCCCTTCAGCTTTGTGCGATTCTACTGTACATAACGCGAGTTTTATAAAGGAGGCTTTTTGTGTTGATTTAACTGATTTTATTGAAGTATCCAATGCAAATTTCTGGATTTACGGCCACAGCCATTATAATCAGAAGCCATTGATTGTCGGGCAAACCATTCTGGTGACAAATCAACTCGGTTACGTTCATTTAAATGAACATGTCCGGTTTAAGCATAATGCTTTTTTCTCAATTTAATATGAAGTTTATCCGGGAAACATTAAGCACCCGATTATATGTTGAATCCCCCGGCAGGCTAAGATGTAATTCTGAAATCTGATTTTATTTTGTTCTGGTATTCAGGGATTGCAGTCAGCACTTTCTTCAGTAAAAATAATTCCTGATCAATCAGATTCCTTGAATTCAGGATATTTGATAAAGGCATATTGCTGTCAGCCATTTCTGCCTGATTTCTGAACCGCAGTTTCATAAGATAATTATATGTAAAAATAATTTCGTCAATCGTCTTTTCACTGATAATGTTTTTTTCTTTCAGTGCAGTTAAACGCTCAATTGTATTTGTGTGCCGGATATTGTTCTGAAGCGAATATGTGCGGGCAAACATAATTATAGGACTTACTGCGCTTTTAAGATCGATCAGGTCAGCATTCCTGTCTGAAAGGATATTCCCGGATGAAATATGCTGAGGCCTGGTATTGGAGGTGTTAAAGGCAAGATGATACAGGAATAAGGGATTATCTTTAACTGATCCGGAAACGGTTTTTCTTAAACTCTCTGTGATTGATTCATCTCCATAGATATTTCTGAAATCAAAGAAAACAGAGGCATCAAGGAGATTCTGAGCTTCCGGGGTGGTTATCCAGTTTCTGAAATATCTTTCCCAGGCACTTAAAGGTTTACACCATTGGGGATTCTTCGCCATAATGTTACCTTTACAAAAGGCATAACCGATATAGTTTAAAGAATTACATACTCTCTCTCCAAGCTTCCAAAAAAACTCTGAAACACTATTTTCCTGTTCTTTTGGAACATCACTGAACACAATTGCATTGTCCTGATCTGTAAATAAGGTGTCTTCCTTTCTTCCTTCACTGCCCAGGCAGATAAAAGAGAAGTTTACCGGAGGGGGACCAGACTCAATAATAGATAATTCAATTATCCTTTTAATCACAGCATCTGAAAAGGAGGCGGTAATTTTTGTAATATATTTAACCGAGATCTCACTTTGTATAAGAGGTTTCAGCAGCATCAGAAGATTATTGTAACATAGTTTAAGTTCTTCGGCTGTCTCTGCTTTCCGGATATTGGTATTAAGAAAAGAATATGAATTTATCAGTGTCTTATAAGCGTCACTGGTTTTGAAAACACCGGTAATATCATCAGATTCATTTCTGGCAATCAGATGATCTATTCTTTTCTCTTCACAAATTCTTATTGCATCGAGCATCGAATGTATTTTCAGAAATATAAATAACAGGTGAACTCATAATCAGGTATGCAGGATTATCAAGGCTGAGATTAAGAGCCAGGATTCTTTCCTGAATATCGGTTTTTGTAATAATTCCAATGCAATCTTTATTATTCTTGGTAAGCAGTATGTTATCTGTTTTCTTTTTTTGCAAAACCCGGATAACATCGTTTAAAGTTGAATCTGCATCCAGAGTATAAACAGGATTTAGTTGGTCTTTAACCGTTTGCCCTAAAATGAGATCATTAGTTTTTAATTCTGCAATTAAATTTCTCGTTTGAAGCTTTTCAGTTTCCTTCAAAGTGATATCTTCAATAATACCATCACAGATCAGCTTATCGGAGTTTTCTCTATTCAGCAAAACAAGCGAAACAGAAATTACTGAATAGTCACCGTTATTCTTAATGATTTTCAACACTTTGTTTTTCAGGAAACCCTGTTCAGTAAGAATTTTCCTCAGGTGTTTTCTTACTTCACTCTCAGCCAGTAATTCAAGAATATGGGCTTTTGACAATTCTGCAAAGCTGTTAAATCCTAATATTTTTACTGCTGTCTCATTAGCGAAAATAAATTTCCCCTTTGAATCTATCTCTGCCTTGAAAAACCCTATATTCAAAGTACCTATCAGTTTCTGATAATCTATCTTTGTGACCTCTGAGATTCTGTCAACTGAGATATCTTTCACAATTATGATATTGACCGACCTGCCAGAGAACACCGTAGTTGATGATGTGATCATAACTTCAACAAATCCTCCGGTTTTATTCTTCAGGTTTAATTCAAATTTGCCCTCTTTGACCGGCTTTTTAGAAAATGTTTCGATTATATCTTTATTATTATTCCTGCTGATTATCTCATTTATTGAAAGATCGACGAGTTCAGATTTTTCAAAGCCTGTTATTTTACTGATAATATTATTTGAGAAACTGATTTTCCCGTCAATAAGCATTATTAATCCTTCAGACGCAGCCTCAACAAGGGTCCTGTATTTTTCTTTGGATTCATGTAATTCCTTTTCGGCCTGAATCCTTTTGTGTTCAATATTAAGGCTTTGTTTGGAAATGTATAAAAGTAGAAATGCAATAAATATGGAAATGGTTATAGATATCCAGATCATATTTTGTGTGAGTGACGAGATCTCTTTTTTAACATCTTCAATATAAATGCCGGTTCCAATTACCCAGCCCCATGGTTTAAATAACTTAACATATGACAGTTTGGGAACAATGCGCATTGAGTCATCCTTCCATTGCCACATATAATCTACATACCCGTTCTCTGATATTTTAACTGTCTCTACAAATTCAACAAATAGTTTCTTCCCGTGGGGATCGGTGAAATTTGATAAATCTTTCCCGTTCAAATCGTTTCTGAAAGGATGCATGATCATTACTGGGGTCATGTCTGTTATCCAGAAATAGTCCTTGTTTTCCTCCCCATAACGCAGGTATTGTATTCTTGATCTGGCCGTATTCTGAGCCTCTTCACGGGTCAGTAATCCGTCTCTTTCATCGCTCTCGTACTTTGAAAGAATGCTCCATGCAGAGTTGGTTAACTCTTTAATCATTTCTCTCTTGCCATTCATTATGTTCTGTTGAAAACGGGGGATGATAATTAAAAATATAGTCAGGATGAACAACAGAATCGATAAGATAGTCGGGAGTACTATTTTTAAAAAGCTTTTTTGCATGGTTAAAACCGGATGAATTATTTCACCGTTTCACAAAGTTAACTTAAAAGCACAAATTAATTCATAAGAAATAACATATCATAACAGTACCCGGACACGACTAAATGCAGAAAATTCAGGAAAAGTATGTTTAGAGTCTGAACAATTCTTAAATTTGTTTAGTATCTAAACTGGTGCATAAGAACCTTATCATCAGAACAAATATCAATAACAGGAAAGAGGTTAACCTCAGGCTTTCTGAGAAGGGCAGGATAGTCCTGAATGCACAGGAGTCCTTTCAGAAGGAGATATTCACTTTTGCCGGTGCATTATATGATAAGGCGAGGCCTGAGGACAGGGAAACCGTCAGGAGACTGTTTCTTGCAATAGCCGGAAATATGGGAGAGAGAGTAAAAGCCTTATAACGTCAGAACCAATGGGAACAAGAACTGCCATAATTATTTTAATCATTTTATTGCAGGCTGCCTGCAGGCAACCCGAAATAAAGTCAGATTCCGCTGAACATATACGAGTCCGGGTTACCGGTCTCAGAACGGAGTCATTAAGTATACCGGTACACTCTGCCGGGACTCTGGTTGCAAGTGAGGAACTGAAGCTTTCATTTAAAACCGGCGGCATTGTTGCAAAGATTTTTGTCAGGGAAGGGGACAAAGTCAGGAAAGGCGACCTTCTTGCCTCTTTAAATCTTCTGGAAATAAATGCAAATGCAGAACAGGCCAGGATTGGTTATGACAAATCAGTAAGAGATTATACAAGGGCGGAGAATCTTTTAAAGGATGGGGCTATAACTCTTGAAAAGAAGCAGAATGCCGAGACAGCCATGAATATAGCTAAGAACTCCCTTGAAATAGCACGGTACAACCTGCTGCATTCAAAGATAGAAGCTCCTGATAACGGCATTATCCTGAAGCAGTTTGTTAAGGAAAATGAACTTATTTCGTCAGGCTACCCGGTATTTCTCTTTGGTTGTTCAGGAAAGAACTGGAAAGTAGAGGCAGGGTTGTCTGACAAGGATATAATTAAAATTTTTCCCGGAGATTCTGCAGAAGTCAGTTTCGATGCCTGGCCCGGGGTCAGGTTTGCAGCACTGGTCGATCAGGTCGGAGAAATGTCAAATCCCTTCACAGGGACCTATGAAGCAGAACTGACTCTGGAAGATGCCGGGTATCGTCTTGCATCCGGTTTTGTGGCATCGGTTGATATTTTCCCCTCTGTACAAAACACATTCACCCTGGTGCCGGTTGGATCAATTGTTGAAGCTGACGGATTGAACGGGTATATCTATGTTGTAACCGATGATATGAAAGCCAGAAAAGTACATGTGGGAATCCCTGCAATAAAAGGAGATATGGCAGCTGTAACCGGAATACCGGCAGGAGTTAAGGAGATTGTCTCGGAAGGGGCAGCATATTTACATGATGGGGTTGCAGTAGAAATTGTAAGATAGAGAAACATTACTTTGATTATTTAAGAAGATATTTAACCACGGGGTAGCACGGAGTTTAAACACGGAGTGACACGGAGGAATATGAAATTGAAATCTCCTGATTACTCCGTGCAACTCCGCGTAACACCGTGCAACTCCGTGGTAAAAATAACAGATTATGAAAATTTCTGAATCGGCAGTAAAAAACTATCAGTTCACGATAGTTATCTTTCTTCTCCTGGTTGCCCTCGGCATTTACTCTTACCTTAATATTCCGCAGGCGGAAGACCCGGAGTTCCCGATTTCAATATTTCCCATTATTGCTATTTATCCGGGAGCCTCACCTTCAGATATAGAGCAGCTTGTTGCGGATAAGGTTGAAGAATCGCTCAATGAACTGGAGGATATCGTAACCATAAAATCTGAGATAAAGGATGGGGTTGCTATCATAGTTATTGAATTTTCATCAGACACCGATCCGGATAAAAAGTATGATGAGATTCTCAGACAATTAAACTCAATAAGGTCAGCTCTTCCCCAGGATCTCTACAGTATTGAGGCCCTGAAGATTCAGGCAGGCAATACAAACATTGTTCAGAGCGCCCTTGTATCGGACAGCGCAGATTACAGGCTATTAAACAAGTATATAGAAGATTTGAAGGACGATGTTGCCTCAGTTCCGGGTGTCAGAAAGGTCGCTGCTGTGGCTTGCCCGGAGCAGGAACTCAGGGTCGCCGTCAACATGGCCAAAATGGCGCAGCTTCATATAACTATAGCCCGGGTGATAAGCGCTGTTCAAAGTGAAAATGCCAATATTCCGGCCGGGAGCATTGAAATCGGACCTAAGAAATTCAATATAAAGACAAGCGGAAATTACCAGACTGTTGAAGAGGTAATGAAAACTGTTGTGGCATCGGACATGGGACAGCTTGTACGTCTGGGAGATATAGCAGAGGTTAGCTGGAAGGATGAGGATTTCAGGTATCTTGGCAGGTATAACGGACAGAGGGCTGTCTTCCTGATTGCCAGCATGAAGACAGGGCAGAATATTCACGATGTCCGGAACAGGATCTATGGGGTTTATGACTCCTTTGAGAAAAATCTTCCCGCCGGCATTTCCCTTGAACGGGGATTCGATCAGTCGCAGAATGTAAAAAACAAATTGGGCAGGTTGCAGAAAGATTTCCTGTTTGCCTTTCTCCTTGTTTTGATCACCCTGCTGCCTCTGGGTATCCGTGCCTCAGGAATAGTTATGATATCGATTCCTTTGTCGGTACTGATTGGGATCACAGGTCTGTACCTGGTTGGATTCAGCATAAACCAGCTGAGTATTGTAGGTGCTGTTATTTCGCTGGGTTTGCTGGTTGATGATTCGATAGTGGTGGTTGAAAATATCACCCGCTGGATCAGAGGCGGAACACAACCTTTCGAAGCAGCCATTAAGGCTACCCGTCAGATTGGTCCGGCAGTGCTGGGATGCACAGCAACACTTATTTTTGCTTTTCTCCCTCTCATGTTCCTTCCCGGGAAAGCGGGCAAATATATGCGTACTCTTCCAACATCAGTGACCTTTATTGTCCTTGGCTCATTGTTTGTTGCCCTGACAATAATCCCGTTTATAGCAAGCTATGTTTTAAAGGGAGATGCGGATCCTGGTGGCAACCGGATACTTAAAGCCCTGAACAAAGGTATAGATTTTACTTACGGGCGTGCGCTGAAATGGTCTCTGAAGAATCCTGCAAAGACAGTTACAGTGGCTGCACTTTTATTTTTCTCATCGATGTTGCTGATAAATGTAATAGGTTTCAGCCTTTTTCCAAAAGCCGGTCTTCCGCAGTTTCTGATCACAGTTGAGACTCCCAGGGGCAGCAATCTGGGTGAAACCGATATGATGGTAAAAAATGTGGAGTCATTGCTGTCAGGCAGACCAGAAGTTAAGTACTATATGTCAAACATTGGCAAGGGGAATCCGATGATCTACTATAACTCTTTTCAGAAAAGCGAGCAGACCACTCTGGGCGAGATTCTTTGCGAGTTGAAATCATCCTCGCCGGAAGATATAGGGAAATTCATCGAAAACCTCCGGGATACACTGAATAAATTTATTAATGCAAGAATCTATGTTCATGAATTTGAAAACGGATCACCAATTGATGCTGCAATAGCATTAAGGCTGATTGGGGAAAACCTTGATTCAACAAAAGTCTATTCAGAAAAGATCGAAGATATAATAAGGGATACCGAAGGTACCACCTATATTAAAAATCCTCTTAGCCAGTCTCTTACGGATATCAGGGTCGTTATCAACAGTGAAAAGGCAGGGATATATGGTGTCCCTGCAGTTGAGATTGACAGAACGGTAAGGCTGGGACTCTCCGGGATTTCTGCAGGGAAATACAAGGACAGGGAGGGAAAGGAATACTCCATAAATGTGCGGCAGCCCAAAAAGAATTCCAATACACTTTCCTCCCTTGAGAATATTTATGTTTCCTCGCTTGCAGGTGCCCAGATACCTCTTTCCCAGCTTGCAACAATAGAGTTTGAAGACTCCCCGACCTTAATACAGCATTATAATAATGATAGATCGGTGACTATCACCTCATCGGTGAAAACAGGTTACAATACCGACAGGGTAACGAAGCAGATCCTGGCAAAGGTAAGGACACTGAGACTGCCTGAAGGATACAGGATCATTCCGGCAGGAGAGATTGAGAGCAGGCAGGAGAGTTTCGGCGGGATAGGGACAGCAATAATAATTGCAATTTTCGGAATATTTTCCGTCCTGATACTCGAATTCCGGACTTTTAAAAGCACTCTTATTGTTCTCTCGGTTATTCCACTGGGAATAATAGGAGGACTGCTGGCTTTGTTCCTGACAGGGTATACTCTCTCATTCGCAGCTGCCATAGGATTCGTTGCCCTGATCGGGATAGAAATCAAGAATTCCATTCTGCTTGTTGATTTTACAAACCAGATGAGACAGCAGGGAACTCCTCTTTATGAGGCTATTATCAGGGCCGGCGAGATAAGGTTCCTTCCGGTTCTTCTGACAACGTTTACTGCAATAGGCGGATTGTTGCCTATTGCCCTGGGTAAATCCAATCTCTATTCACCCCTCGCATGGGTGATAATAGGAGGATTAATTACTTCCACACTTCTTGCCAGGCTGGTTACACCGGTCATGTATAAGCTGCTCCCCCCTGCAATAAAGGGAAATTAAAAAATTAAACCGGTTTACCCTTCTTATTATTATAATTATTTCCTAACTTGGAAGGACTATTACCCGATTTATAACCAAATAATTTTTAAAAATGAGAATCCTTGCCACCGGATTTGTTTTCTTCGTTATCTGGTGCTTCGTTTCTGCATGGCTGTATAATGATAAGCTTCTGCCAGTCATAAGGAAACCGATAACGGTCCAGACAATTCCTGAAACACAGACACATGAGGCAGACTCTTTAATGAAACTTAAAGCGTCAATGCCAAAGAATCTTCTGATCTACTTTGAATTCAATGAATCAAGATTCAAACCTGATCCGCAAACTGACAACAGCGTTTCTGAATTTAAAGCATGGCTCGAAAAATACCCCCAGTCGATGCTATCGGTTACCGGACATACTGATCTGGTAGGGACTGCTGAATACAATTTCAAGCTTGGACTTAAAAGAGCACAGGTTGTTGGCTCATACCTTGAAAACCAGGGGGTAAACGCCAGCCGGATGGTAACGGATTCAAAGGGGTTAACAGAGCCTGCAGCTGACTACCTTACAACGGAAGGAAGAGCAAAGAACAGGAGAACTGAAATATCAATAAAAATGCAATAACATGACACAATTATTTATACTTCTCGCACAGTCTGTTACAGGAGCAGTAATCACAGTAATAGCCCTGCTCCTTGTTGCAGCGATGATAGGCTATTTTACTTCATGGTTCTATGCAAAATCGGTATACACACCAGTTATCAAAGGTCTTGAAACAGACAAGGAAAATCTGACTAAAAGAGTGGAAGGGTTGACTGAGGATGTACAGAAACTCAATGGGAAGGTTGACAAGCTGAATGAAAGAATGAAGAAGCTTGAAGAGGAGATAGAAGCAAAGGATAAGGAGATCATTCAACTTAAAAAGCCGAAAAAATAACCTGACAGTCATTGCTGGCGCGGATATGCAGTCCGTGCCACTTTCAAGATTTATTCTGCTAACTTAATATTAGCACCGTTGCAGTCGGCCAATTGGACAGTTGGCAAATATTTTGTATTTTGCCAATTGCTTATTTGCCAACTGCAAGTATTCTTTTAATCCATTAAAGATTCAAACGATGAAACCATTTATTTTAGCAGAAACAAACTGGAAAACAATCAAAGATCAGGAGATTGAGCTGGCTGTACTCCCCTGGGGGGCAACAGAAGCGCATAACCTGCATCTGCCTTTTTCAACAGACAATATCATGGTTGACAGAATTGCCTCTGACGCGGCACAGATAGCCTGGAACAAAGGAGCAAAACTGATCGTACTGCCTGCAATACCATTTGGCGTCAATACCGGCCAGATGGACATCAGGATAAATATAAACATGAATCCGAGCACACAGTTTGCCATACTAAATGATGTGACAGATGTACTTGACAGGCATGGCATTAAAAGATTCCTGATTCTCAATGGCCACGGGGGGAATGATTTCAGGCAGATGATAAGGGAACTGGGCCTCAGGTATCCAAAGGTGTTTATCTCAACCTGCAACTGGTACAGGTCATTTGATAATTCTGAGTTTTTTGAGAACAGCGGGGGCCATGCAGATGAAATGGAAACCAGTGTGATGCAATATATTGCACCTGAGCTGACTCTTCCATTAAATGAAGCCGGCAGGGGCGAAGGAAAGGAATTCAGAATAAAAGCTTTTAATGAGGGCTGGGCATGGGCGGAGCGTAAATGGACTCAGGTGACTACAGACACCGGAATAGGTGATCCTTCCAGGGCAACAGTTGAAAAAGGCGAGAAATGTTTTAATGAAGTGGCTAAAAGGATAGGCAATCTGATGTATGAGTTATCAAAAGCAGATATTAATGATTTGTATGTGTAGCCACTTCCACAGTGATTGGAGTTAGAAGCAATTTTCTGAATTCAACTTCAGAACCTTCTGCCTGTAAAGCGATCTGTCCTTTGTCGGCGGTGCAATCAAAACCATGGTTAACCAAATCATTGTTCACCCATACTTTGATCTCCCTTCCATAACATTCAATTTTCATTGTATTCCATTCTCCGGCAGGTTTTTCGGAATTATCAGTCAGGTTGGGGATCCGGCGGTTTTTTCCTTCCGTGATACCCCATTTATCTTTGGGTCCGCGCCTGGCTTCCATATCAGGAACAGTAACATCCTCCACTATACACCAGAAATCACCCGCATTTTTATCCATCATCTGCACTTCAACGGATTTAGGGAACATGCCGTATAATGCGCGTGGCCTGGAGGCGTGAACAAGGACGCCACAATTTCCGGGTTTGGAGGCAAACCGGTACTCAATCTCCAGTATGTAGTTGCTGTATATACTGTCCGTGATCAAATGGCCGCCCGGAGTGCCCAGACTGACAAGCAGACCGTTACGGACAATAAAGGGACTTTTCAATGATGCATCTTTATCCATATCGGGAACATCTGCATGCCAGCCCTTAAGATCAATGCCATTAAAGAGGCTTAAGGGCTGAGGTTGAGCCTGAGTCTCTGAAAGCATGATTCCGGACAGTGAAATTATAACCATCATAAGTTTTCTCATTTCTGAATCCTCCTGGTATTTTATGTTTAAAACAAGTTAGTGAGCTGCATGTCTGAAAACCCTCATTCAATTCCAGCGTAATAGGTGCAAGACAAAGTTATTACAATCCTGTCAAAAATATGCCAGGATATCGTTTAATAAAAGGTCAGCATTTAAGCCGGTCAGTGATGTAAACATATTTATTTATGAATTTGTTTAAAAAAACATACCGGATTCCTATCTTTATAATCCTTAAAAATGGGGGATCAGAATTTATTAACATAAATAACTCAGTTATATGAAAACTTCAAGGAGAACATTTGTAAAAGCAGGTACACTGGCTGCGCTTGGAACAGCGATCCTTCCCGGATCGGTTTTTGCCGCAGCAAAGGCTAAGGGAATTGTAGGGCTGCAGCTCTATTCTGTAAGGGATGAGATGTCAAAGGATCCGGTTGGGACAATGACCCAGCTTGCAAAAATGGGCTATGTATATGTGGAACATGCAAATTACATTGAAAGGAAATTTTACGGATACAAGGCTCCGGAATTCAGGAAGATCCTTGATGGATTAGGCCTTAAGATGGTGAGTGGTCATACTGTAATGGGGAAGCAGCACTGGGATGAGGCCAGGAAGGATTTTTCAGACAGCTGGAAACAGACAATCGAAGATGCAGCTGTTCTCGGTCAGAAGTATGTGGTAAGTCCTTCAATGGACTCTTCCATGAGGAACAAGTATGACGATTTCAGTCGTTATATGGATGTTTTCAACAAGTGCGGGGAACTATGCAACAAGAAGGGGATGAAATTCGGTTACCATAACCATGATTTTGAATTCAGTGAGACTCTGAATGGTGAAAAGCTTTTTGACATTATGATGAAGAGTATGGATCCTGAACTCGTTGTAGTTCAGCTTGATATCGGGAATCTATATAACGGGGGGGCCATAGCTATTGATGTTGTTAAACAATACCCCGGAAGGTTTGAAAATGTCCATGTCAAGGATGAAATACCAGCCAAAGGGGGAGAAGAAAAATACGAAAGCACGATTCTTGGCGAAGGCATAGTTGATGCAAAAAATGTCGTTGACACCCTTACAAAGATAGGCGGGACAACATGCTACATAATTGAACAGGAATCATACCAGGGTAAGACACCTCTGGAATGTGTTAAGAAGGATCTTGAAATAATGAAGAATTGGGGTTACTAGGAAGTTACTCTTCAATTGCAGAGTGGTAATCCTGCAGTGATCTCACCTTATATTCCCCTTCCTGTCGCTCCATAATTCCTTTTGTTGAGGAAAGGGCAGCAGATGTGGTAGTTATATAAGGTATCTTATACTTGATTGCATTCTTTCTGATGTATGAATCATCATATTCGCTGAGGCGTCCTGCAGGAGTATTTACTACAAGATCGATCTCCCTGTTCTTGATTGCATCCACAATATTTGGTCTGCCTTCATGAACCTTCAGGATCAGGGCAGAGGGGATGCCGTGGCTTTCAAGGAAATGTTTTGTTCCTCCGGTTGATAATATGGAGAATCCCATTTTCATAAAATTCCGTGCAGCCTCCACAATCTTTTTCTTGTCGCGGTCAGCAATTGTGATCAGTACAGTTCCTTTGACTGGCAGGGGCGTTTGTGTTGCCTCCTGTGCTTTAAAGAAAGCCATGCCGTAGGTATCTGCCATACCAAGCACCTCACCTGTACTGCGCATCTCAGGACCAAGAAGCGGATCAATTGCAGGGAACATATTAAAGGGGAATACTGCTTCTTTAACTCCATAATGACTAATGGCCCTTTTTTTCAGGTTAAAGTCTGAAAGTTTTTGTCCCAGCAGGATCTGAGTTGCAATCCTGGCCATCGAGATATTACATACTTTGGAAACCAGTGGCACAGTGCGGGAAGCTCTTGGATTGGCTTCCAGAATGTACACTGTATCTTCATAGATTGCATATTGTATATTCATCAGGCCAACCACTTTCAGCTCCATAGCTATCTTCCTCGTATAATCATAAATGGTTTTTTTATGATCTTTCTCAATTATTACCGGCGGAATAACACAGGCCGAATCACCGGAGTGGATTCCGGCATATTCGATATGCTGCATAACTGCCGGCACGAATGCATCTGTGCCATCAGATATTGCATCAGCTTCGGTCTCAATTGCGTCCTCAAGGAATTTATCAAGCAAAAGAGGCCTGTCGGGTGAAACACCTACCGCTTTTACAACATATTCCTCGAGCATACTTTCATCGAGTATTATTTTCATAGCTCTTCCACCAAGAACATATGATGGTCTGATCATTAGAGGATAACCGATCCTTCCTGCAATTGCCAGAGCCTGTTCGAGGCTGCTGGCCATACCCGATTCCGGTTGCGGAATGCCAAGCCTGGTTATCACCTGTCTGAAGCGGTCACGGTCTTCTGCGAGATCGATTGTATCAGGGGTGGTGCCCAGGATCTTAACTCCTTCTTCTGCAAGCTCCTTTGCCAGATTCAGCGGGGTTTGTCCTCCAAACTGAACAATGACGCCTTCTGGTTTTTCCTTGTTGTAGATGCTAAGAACATCTTCTGCTGTAAGGGGTTCGAAATATAGTTTATCTGATGTATCATAATCTGTTGAAACAGTTTCGGGATTGCAGTTGACCATAATAGATTCGTAACCGGCAGCCCGAATAGCGAAAGCTGCATGTACGCAGCAATAGTCAAATTCGATGCCCTGGCCGATCCTGTTCGGTCCGCCACCCAGTACCATTATTTTTTTCCTGTTGCTTACCTTCACTCTATCAGGAGCGTTATATGTGGAGAAGTAATATGAAGCATCATCCACGCCACTGACCGGAACCGGTTCCCATGCTTCATTTATTCCAAGAGATATGCGTTTTGTTCTGATCTCTTTCTCAGGTATACCTAACAGTTTTGCCAAATACTTATCGGCGAATCCGTCTTTTTTTGCCTGGCGAAGGATCTCTTCAGGAGGGACAGTTCCCCTGAAAGCAAGCAATCTTTCTTCCTCCTCAACGAGCTCTTTCATTTGTGATATGAACCATGGCTTTATATAGGTCTTCCGGTGAAGTTCTTCAATATCAGCGCCTTTACGTAAAGCCTCATACATGATAAACTGCCTTTCACTGGATGGATGAGTGAGCATATTAATCAATTCCCCGAGAGGTTTTTTGTTGAAATCCCGTGCAAATCCAAGCCCATATCGTCCTATTTCAAGTGACCGGATTGCCTTCTGAAGAGCTTCCTTGTAATTTTTCCCGATGCTCATAACTTCTCCGACGGCAAGCATTTGAGTTCCAAGTTTGTCTTCAAGGCCGTCGAATTTTTCAAATGCCCATCTGGCAAATTTCACAACTACATAATCGCCCGATGGGGTGTATTTTTCAAGCGTCCCGTCACGCCAGTATGGTATCTCATCAAGAGTTAATCCTCCGGCAAGAAGGGAAGAGACGAATGCAATTGGAAAACCGGTAGCCTTCGAGGCAAGCGCCGACGAACGTGAGGTCCGGGGATTTATTTCGATAACAACAACCCTGTCCGGTTTTCGGATCGTGGGCAAACTGAACATTTGTCCCTCCGATAACTTCGATGGCTTCAACTATATCGTATGAATATTTCTGAAGCCGTTTCTGAAGTTCAGGGCTGATTGTCAGCATCGGGGCGGTGCAGTATGAATCTCCTGTATGAACTCCCATTGCATCCACATTTTCGATGAAACAGACCGTTATCATCTGGTTTTTGGAATCTCTGACCACTTCCAGCTCAAGTTCTTCCCAACCAAGGACAGACTCTTCAATAAGGACCTGGTTTACTATGCTTGCCGATAATCCCCTGCTGGCTATTACCCGGAGCTCCTCAACATTATATACGAGTCCGCCGCCAGTTCCGCCCATTGTGTATGCAGGCCTGATAACAACCGGATACCCTAGTTCTGCAGCCACTGTTTCAGCATCTTCGACGGTATTAACGGCTTTGCTTTCTGGCATTTCAATTCCCAGACGGGTCATTGTCTCCTTAAAGGCAATCCTGTCTTCTCCACGTTCAATGGCGTCAATATTAACACCTATAACCTCAACATTATATTTCTCCAGGATCCCCTTTTTAGCAAGAAGTGAAGACAAATTAAGCCCTGTCTGTCCGCCGAGGTTTGGAAGGAGGGCATCAGGCCGCTCTTTCTTGATTATTTCAGTCAGGGCATATTCATTCAGAGGTTCAATATATGTTGCATCTGCCATTTCCGGATCGGTCATGATTGTAGCTGGATTTGAATTGACAAGGACAATTTTGTACCCCAGTGAGCGAAGCGCCTTGCATGCCTGTGTTCCTGAATAATCAAATTCGCAGGCCTGGCCGATGATTATCGGTCCTGAACCTATAATTAAAACTTTGCTGATATCTTCCCGGCGTGGCATAATTTCTATTGTGATTTATTGAATACTAAAAAGGCTTGACTTGTTAATGCTTACAATATAAAGAATCAATTTGAAAAGGGAAAGGACAGACGCATTAATTCGGTCAGAAAGATTTGAAATAAAAGATCACAAAGAGTTACTCTGCAAAACATAATTGCAGGGGCATGATCTTCCCTGGTGTTTAGCCTTCTCGTTTTTGAACCGGAATTCTTGCAGATCAGAACAAAATTCATTAAATTTAGTTACTATTATCAATGAAGTATACGATTCTATCGTTGTTACTGGTCACTTTTTCGCCGGTGAGTGCGCAGATTACTGGCAGATTAACAGATGCTTCCACTGATGAACCTGTTAAGAATGCATTGATTATATCTGGCAGCACAAGATCTTTTTCCGGAACCGACGGTACCTTTTCTGCCGGAGCGTCTGAATTCATTTCGGTCTTTGCAGAAGGGTATCAAACGCTTTATATAAAAGCCGATACTTTAAGATCAATGAATACAGGAATTGTTATACCGCTTCACCAGCTTAATTACAATTTATCTGAAGTAAGGGTAATCGCGTATAACAATCCGGAGAAGTTAATATCTGTTGCAGGAGCAGTTTCAACTGTGCCTGTTGATTCGTTGCAATATGCAGGCTACAACATTGTATCATCCCTGTCAGCAAGTCCTGGTCTCATAATCCAGGAAGCAACCATGGGTACAATGAAACTGACGCTCAGGGGCATTGGGTCCCGTTATCCCTACGGTACAAAAAAGATTAAAATGTTTTTTGACGGGATTCCTCTCTACAGTGCTGAAGGAGAAACTTATTTTGATGACATAAACCCTGAATACCTTGGAAGGATCGAGATTCTCCGTGGACCTGCTTCAAGCATATACGGGGCGTCACTCGGGGGGACGGTTGTTCTCTATCCGCGTAGACCTGAATATGGCCATTCGGAAATGAGTCTTATGACTTCCTTTGGTTCATTTGGTTACCTCAAGAATACACTTGCCTATACAAACAGCAATGGCAAAGGCGACCTGCTGGTGTCATTATCAGGGATAAGATCTGATGGTTACCGCGAGAACAGCAATTACCACCGTAATTCACTTATGCTGAACTATAATCACAGGATCGGAGGTAAACTTACCGGTGCTTTCCTAATTTCCGGGTCATTGGTAAAAGCTGAGATCCCAAGCTCCATCGATTCTGCCACCTTTGCTTCAAATCCCCGGGCAGCCGCTCCGGTATGGCTGAAAACGGGAGGAAATAAACGCCCTGACCGGATTTTGTCGGGTTATAAACTGAAATACAAACATTCCGGTAACCTGGAAATTATTAGTTCTGTCTTCGCAACTTTCCGTGAAAATGAAGAAAACCGGCCTTTTAATTTCCTTGATGAATCCGGAACATCTTATGGAGGAAGGATTTTAGCCAGATATGCAAACAGCGCCGGGAAGATGAATTATAAAATTACCGGCGGTTCAAATTTGTTTTTTGAATTGTACAATAACAGCATTTTCGATAATCCGGGTGGCATGGGAGTAAAGGGAGCCTTGCTTCAAAAGGGCAGTGAATCATTATACCAGGTCGATTTATTTTCCCAGGCCGATATCTATGTTTCAGATTTTACCTTTACAGGAGGTTTTAATCTGAATAAATCCGGGTTCCGGTTCACCGATCAGTATTCATATGACTCTATTGACCAGTCGGGTTCCCTGAGCTTTGATCCGGTATTTTCTCCCAGGATATCAGTCACATGGAATCCTGTGAAGGAAATAAATCCTTATATCGCAGTCAACCATGGTTTTACTATTCCGTCACAGTCTGAAACAATGACCCCTCTGGGATTAATAAACACTGACATTAAACCTGAAAAGGCATGGAGTTTTGAAACAGGGGTCAGATTTGATCTTTTCAACAACAGATCATTTATTGATCTGGCATTATACTATATGAAGGTAAGTGACCTGATTGTCCCTAAAAGGGTTGAGGAAGATTTTTATATAGGGATGAATGCAGGAGCGTCGCTGCACAAGGGGATTGAACTTTCTTTTCAGCAATGGTTATGGGGTAAGGGTGTACCTGGTGAACGAGCCTCCTCCTCAGCAGTTATGAATCTGAGCTATTCACTGAACAGTTTCAGGTTTCTTGAATTTATGGAAGGAGGAAATGATTTTTCCGGCAATCAGCTGCCTGGCATCCCGGAAAGTTATTTTACAGGGAGTATTGATCTGAAGACAGCTTACAGACTCTATTCTCAGATTGAAATATTATCCTCCGGGATAATCCCGCTTGACGATTCTAACAGCCGGTTTACTGAACCATGGACCGTGCTTAATGTAAAGGCAGGTTATTCGGTCCCTCTGAAAAGCAGGTGGATAATTGATGCCATGGTATCGGTTAACAATATCACGGATACACGTTATGCTTCCATGGTTGTGGTAAATGCTCCGGGAACGGAGACAAGACCCCCGAGATATTACTATCCGGGAATGCCCCGCTGGGCTACATTTACTGTTGGATTGAAATACAGAATTCCTCAGGGTCAGCACAGGTTGGTTGAATGAGATGTACATTTGTATAATTCGGCGCAATTGAAATAAATATCGGGTTATTTGTTTATTACTAAGAATATTAAATACTTACATTATGAAAAATCTACAGTTTAGTGTTTCGTTGTTAATGATCCTTTTCCTGTCAGGCTGCAATTCTGCTCCTGATAAATTAAAAGGAAAAGTAAATTCTCCCCTTGCGGCTGCTTTGCAGGATTCGGCCATGGTAATTGCTGCCAGGCACTATACCAATTTCTGCGCCAGCTGTCACTGGGATGATCTGAGCTGGTTTAAGACGCGTAAATGGAAATATGGAAGCCGGGAGGAAGACATTTATAATAGTATCGAAGTGGGATATTCCGATTTTGGGATGCTTGGTTATGCAGATACCCTGAGTGAACAGGAGATGACAAATCTGGCAAAATTTGTCTACCTGAAACTTGAACTGAAGGAAAAAGAAGAATTCACGAAGGAGCAGGGGTTATTTATTACGGAAGAAGTGAAAATACGCCCCGATACAATAATAACTGGCCTGGATGTTCCATGGGGACTTGCCTTTCTGCCCGACGGCGATATGTTAGTCAATGAAAGAGACGGCAGGATGCTTCGTTACAGGAATGGAACCCTGGTTGCTGAAATAAAGGGATTGCCTGAGATACATGCTGATGGTCAGGGTGGACTGATGGACATCAGACTACATCCCGCTTACAAGTCAAACGGCTGGATTTATTTCTCCTATACAGGTGTGTCGAAAAAGGCCCAGGAAGGATGGAATACATCGGTTATGAGGGCAAAGCTAAAGGATAATACACTGGTAGAAAAGCAACTGCTTTTTGAAGGAATCCCGGCATTAAAAGCAAACTATCACTTTGGCTGCAAGATCACCTTTGATGGCAAGGGACATCTCTTTTTTGGTGTCGGTGAACGTGGAACCATGAAAAAAGTTCATGAACTGTCAAATGATTGGGGAAAAGTTCACCGCCTGAATGATGATGGTTCAATACCGGCTGACAATCCCTTTGTAAAGACCCCCGGGGCACGGCCAAGTATCTGGAGCTATGGGCACCGTAATCCCCAGGGACTGGTTGTAAGTCCTTTCGACGGAACTCTCTGGGAGAGCGAACATGGCCCGAAAGGAGGTGATGAGCTCAATCTTATTGAACCAGGGAAAAATTACGGATGGCCCTATATTACATTTGGCATCAATTACAACGGAAAAATTATCAGCCCTGACACAGCTATGGCGGGCATGGAACAGCCTGCAACTTACTGGGTACCCTCTTTTGCTCCGTGCGGTATGACATTCGTTTCGGGTCAGAAATATAAAAACTGGGAGGGAGACATCCTGATGGGTTCGCTCAGGTTCCATAATCTTGTAAGGGTGAAACTGAAAGATAACAAGGTGATACATAAGGAAGCCCTGCTGAATAATATAGGGCGAATGAGGAATGTGGAAGAATCACCGGACGGTTTCATATATGTCTCTCTTGAATCACCCGGAATGATCATTAAACTGGTTCCGGTGCCGGAATAGTTATCCGGGTGATCTGGTAGAAAAGAAAATAGCGGGGCCAATTAATATAAAAGGATGAAAAGTATTATACGCCTGAGTTCAGGCATATTCACTCTGGCACTTTTTTTTGCATCTCCGGTATGCACAGGCCAGAAAGACAATCATGCCGCATGCGGTGATGGCATAAACACAGGGATCTCAAGGGGTGAAAATGAGAAAATCACAACTTATATTAAGAAAACCTTTATGATACCAATGAGGGATGGAATTAAACTCTTCACTGTAGTGCTCTCGCCAATGGATAGTGACAGGAAGGTTCCGGTTCTCATGCAGCGTACTCCATATGGGGCGGATTTTCCGGCCAGGGAAGATTCCACGCTTAATGTTGAATGGTTAGGTTCAATGCGATCAATGGCTGAGGAGGGCTATATTTTTGTTTTTCAGGATGTCAGGGGAAAATTCAAAAGTGAAGGGAAAATGCAGATCCATCTTCCATTGATTCATCTGACTCAGGAGGGTGCTACAGATGAGAGTACTGACACCTATGATTCTGTAGACTGGCTGATTAAAAATATTCCCGGCAACAATGGCAGGGCAGGAATTTTCGGGATCTCTTATCCGGGATGGCTTGCACTTGTCGGTTCTGTCGATCCGCATCCTGCATTAAAAGTCTCCTCGGAGCAGGCATGTATGGGGGACCTGTTCATTGGTGACGATTTTCATCATAACGGGGCTTTCCGCTTAAGTTACGGACTGGAATACACTTACCAGGTTGAATCTGAAAAGGGGAGAATACATTTCCCCTTTCCTCAATTCGATCTCTTCAACTGGTACCTTAAACTGGGGTCACTGAAGAATGTAAATGAAAAGTACTTTCAGAATAAAATTCCCACGTGGAATAATTTTGTTCAGCATCCTGATTATGATGAATTCTGGCAAAAAGACTCTCCCTTAAGCTATGTTGACAGACCTGAGATTCCCATGCTTCATGTTGGCGGGTATTATGACCAGGAAGATATCAATGGTCCGCAGCTCATGTACAAACACATGGAAAAAAAGGATTCTGCAGACAGAAATATAATTGCACTGGGTCCCTGGAACCATGGGCAATGGGGAAATCTGAATGCTGAGAGTCTTGGTAAAATATCGTTCGGGAGCAATACTGCAGAGTGGTTTCACAATCTTCAGAAAAAATGGTTCGACTACTGGCTTAAGGGAGAGGGGGATGGTAATTTTGCCGAAGCCTACTGCTTTCAGACAGGAACAAATGAGTGGAGATCATATGAAACATGGCCCCCCAAAAATGCTGAGCTAAAGAAACTCTATGCGACGACCGACAATACTGTAAGCTTTTCAAGACCAGTCGCAGGCAAGGGTTCCGTGAATTTTATCAGTGATCCTTCAAAGCCGGTGCCTTACCGGACGCTTCCAATTGAGGCTACCTACAGCTATGGCAGCCGCTGGGATTCCTGGCATGTTGAAGACCAGCGTTTTGTAACCACCAGGCCGGATGTTGTAAGCTTTGTTGGCGATACCCTGAAAGAGAACCTAACAGTAACCGGTGATATAATTGCCCATATATTTGCAAGTACATCCGCCAGTGACCTTGACCTGGTTGTGAAATTAATAGATGTCTACCCTGATTTTGACAGCAAGGACAGATTAATGAGCGGGTATGAATTGCCGGTTGCCATGGAGGTATTCAGGGGACGCTTCAGGAAGAGTTTCAGTAATCCGGAACCGTTAACACCGGATAAACCTGAAGAGTTTACAATTGATCTGCATCAGATCAATCATACTTTCCTGAAAGGGCATCGTCTGATGATCCAGGTCCAAAGTACATGGTTCCCTGTTATAGACCGCAATCCACAAAAATATGTCCCTAATATTTTTGAAGCCAGGGAGGAGGATTTCATAAAGGCAACACATAAGATTTACTGCAATAGTCAATATCCCAGTTATATAGAGCTGCCAGTAATGAAGTAGGGGCGTTGCATGCAACGTCCCTACAGTTCATTCACGGCATCTGACTTCAAACCATGTATAATTATATTAAACCCGGGCAATTTTCCTCAGTGATCCGACATTATCTTTAATTATTACCCCGTCACCGTGTTCTCCCAGGTCGACAACAAGTTGTTTGAGCGCACCGTTTTGCTGAACATTATCTTTGATTACCGAGTTTTCCAGATTTTTAACAACAATTCCATAGTCAGGCGAGTAACTGCCTTCTCCGCCGTCATCCCGTCCTGAGTTAAGGGCATTTCCAACAAAAACCAATCCTTTTACAGACTCAAACCTGACATGCGAGCTGTCATACTCATCCTCCTTGCCCCATTCCGGTTTGCCGCTGCGGTAGATGACATTGCCGGTGATTGCCAGTGTCTGGCAGCTTTTCTCTTCTGCGCCCGGAAGCAGGGCAATGCCGCATCTCCCTGACCTGTCGATATAATTGCCTGTAATATTGTAGTGTGATCCCCCCTTGATTATTATACCGCCGCCGCGGTTCCATTCAATCCTGTTGCCGGTTATTGTATTGGAAGCATTCTCATCATATGATGCATACCCGGCTTCCCCATTGCCCGAGAACCAGTTATCGAGTATGAATCCATCCCAGCCCCTTACCCTGAGTCCACAACCTTTATTCACAAAGCAGTGAGAATGGCGGATGCAAAAACACCAAATCCTTTCCAGTCTTATTCCGTCGCCTGTGAAGTTCTCCACCCGGCATGTATCGATCCGGGGGTATCTTCCTGTTTGCCATAATCGGGCTTGTCAACCAGAATCCCATGGGCTCCGCCTTCTATGTTGTTCCCGTCGAGGCAGAGGCCGTACAGATAAGCTCCGTATGCCCCTGTAAGATTTAGCAGGCATTTACCTCCTCCCCTGAAAATAAGTTTTGTACCCATTCCATTCCTGTAACTCCAGGCAGGCAATCCGTGAATACCAATACCCTCAGGCACTCTCAGCTCGGAGCAAAGGTATTTCCCTTCCGGGATGAATACTGCTCCGTTTGACAAGGCAGCTTTGTCCATTGCCTTTTGAATAGCTTCAGTATCGTCAGCTGTACCGTCACCTCTGGCATCGAAGTCCATCACATTCAGCATCCCTTTGCTTTTTCCGTCCGGAGCGGAAGTGGATTGACAGGATACTGAGGAAACAACTGCAGAAGCTGCCAATACAGAGCCTGCAGAAACAAAGTCACGTCTGGAAAAACCTGGTTTTTTCATAGTTTAAATCCTCCTGAAATTGAAATGAGTTGAAAATTATTTTTAATTAAAATAAGTTAAGATCCATCCTGGAGCAGGAAGTCCGTTTGATCAGTAAATTTAACAATACAAATCAGATGCAGGTTATTCATGCCGGGGAATTTATTTTGTTTAATATGTAGGGAAGTTGCATGCAACGTCCCTAAATCAGGAAAAAATTCACCTGACGAAGGGATGATTTTTTTGCTGACATACCAAAAAAGGCTATTCATCAACGTTGAGATATTGTTCATAAAAAACCGAATCCAGTTTATTTACAATGTGTTAATATTATTTAAATTTGTAGAAGAGGTAAACATTTTCTGTAATTTTTTTGTTTAATATCATACCAGGCCGGTAATAAATTTCTAATCTAATAACTTATTCACGATGCCAGCCCCCTTTAAAAAAATATTATTTCTCCTTCTTCTTTTTTTAACCGTTCCCTACCGGGCATCCTCTCCCAGTACAAATTCTGTTACTCTTTTTGCCCCGTCTCCGGTTGAACCTTACAAACAACTTCTTCATGCAATTGGATTAGTTGAGACAATGAATAATACACTGGCATATAACCCGCTTGAGGAAGCTACCGGGATATTCCAGATCAGACCTATAAGACTTAAAGAATACAATAACCGGACGGGGAATAATTATAAAATGAAGGATCTGTACGATTATGAAATCTCCGAGAGGATATTCTTATATTTTGCAGATCAGGTCGGCCCTTACGATCTGGAACGTATAGCCAGGAAATGGAATGGTTCAGGGCATATGACAACCTTTTACTGGAACCGTATAAAGGAATATTTGTGACAGGAAAACTTCTTCACGGACTATATCTTATGGCTGTCAGTCATTCATGAAACATGCAGGATGTGCCGATTTTAATTCCTTATCATCATCATCATCATTTATTATTTTAATTTTACGCACTTATCCGGTTTTCAAAAGGAAATTCCGGATATGCATCCCGGGTATTTGAAAATTTTAAAGATAAACTTAAACCAATTTGTATGATTAGAAGTGAAGTGTATTGGAGGTATCTGTTTGCAATGCTGTTCACATGCGTTTCAGTTGTGAATGTATTTGCACAGAAAGATCGTTCCCAGATAAAAGATGGTTACAAATGGGACCTCAGTCCGATTTACGAATCCAACGCTGCCTGGGAGAGTTCAAAGGCTAAACTTGTGGCTGGTCTGTCAGGTATTGATAGTTTTAAAGGAACGCTTGCCCTTAGCGGAAAGGATCTTTTCAAGTGTCTTGATTACATGTCAAATATTGAAAAGGAGGCTTCCAGACTTTATGGATACAGCAGCATGCTATCAGATCTGGACACCCGTGACATGAAATATTCATCAATGACCAAGGAATTGCAACAGCTTTTCTCTGATTTTTCGGCAAGGGCTTCATTTGTTAATCCTGAAATACTTGCCATGAGCTGGCAGAAAATTGAGCAGTTCATGAAGGATGAACCAAAGCTTGAAGTGTACCGTAAAGGGTTAAAAGATCTTTTCCGTGAGAAGGAACACACACTGAGTCAGGGAGAAGAGCGTATCATGGCTTTGGCGGGATTAGTCTCCGGGGTTCCTTCTTCAACGTACAACACCTTTAGCAATGCTGAAATGCCCTCACCGGAAGTTACACTTGGTTCAGGAGAAAAAATCCTTCTGACCAGTTCAGGATATAACCGTTACAGGGGGGTACCTGACCGTTCTGACCGCGAAATTGTTTTCAGGACATTCTGGAACAATTACGGTAAATTTGAAGCATCGTACGGGGAAATGCTATACGGAAGCATCATGGCTGATATTTTCTCATATAAAGCTCGTAACTATTCATCTTCCCTTGAAGCAGCTCTCTATCCCAATAATATTCCGGTAGCGGTCTACCATTCACTCATAGAAAATGTAAATAAGAACCTGCCTGCATTCCACAGGTACCTGGCAATAAAGAAAAGGATGCTTAATGTTGATACTCTCAGGTATCTTGATTTATATGCTCCTGTTGTGAAGGATGTTAACCTTAAATATACTTACGAAGAGGCAAAGACGCTTGTATTGAAAGCTCTTGCGCCTCTCGGACCGGAATATGTATCTGTTGTGAAAAAGGCCCTGGATGACCGGTGGGTTGATGTCTTTCCGACAACAGCAAAGAGTTCGGGAGCATACTCCAGCGACGCTGCCTACGATGTTCATCCATACATCCTGTTGAATTATAACGATTCATACAGTGATGTAAGTACTCTTGCGCATGAACTTGGCCACACTCTGCACAGCTATTTTGCAAACAAAACCCAGCCTTACCCTACAGCCGACTATCCTACATTTGTTGCCGAGGTGGCCTCCACATTTAATGAGGTTTTGCTTTTCAGGGAAGTTATGAAGGAGATCAGTGACGAAGATGTTCGCCTTTCGCTTCTTATGAGTTGGCTCGATCAGTTCAAGGGTACGATATTCCGGCAGACCCAGTTCGCCGAATTTGAGCTCCTTACCCATGAAGCTGCTGAAAAAGGTGAACCATTAACCGGAGAATACCTTTCAGATCTGTATGAGAACGGGGTTAAGAAATATTACGGGCATGACAGGGGCGTTTGTTATGTCGATGATTACATTTCAATGGAATGGGCTTTTATACCTCATTTTTACAGGAGATTCTATGTGTACCAGTACAGTACTTCATTCACTGCCTCGATATCTCTGGCTGAACGGGTAATGAATAACGAAAAGGGAGCCCTGGAAAATTATATAAAGTTTCTCTCTTCCGGTGGTTCAGACTATCCGATCGAGCTGCTTAAAAATGCGGGGGTTGATATGACCACTCCGGCTCCGTTTGACAAGACCATTGCCGCGATGAATTCTATTATGGATGAGATTGAGAAGATCCTTATAATCAAGGAGAAAGGGGAAAGGAAAAAGTAGAAAAGGTATTCAGAGTTCGCGGAGACTATTGTAAAAACAGAGTTTCTACATAGACTTTCTTATCGTACTGGAACTCACTGAGCCTGTAATAGACTGAAGAGTCATTTTCAATCTGGTAAATCCAGTATCCTGACACGTCTCCCGGGGAGTAAAATATTCTTCTCAGGTATAAATTATCTCCCAGGGTAAAGTCACAGTTCTTGCCATATGCGGATAATTTTCCAAAGGTTTTATCCATTGAGGTTTTTATCCAGATAATATTCGGGCCATCAGATGTTTCGGGTCCTGTGTGTCTGTAATCCAGAAATTCCCCGATGTATTTTCTTGTAACCAGGAATTCATCTTCAATAACGATCTCCGATGTCCTTTTCGTCGATTTTTTCTGAGATTCAAACGGGATGTTCAGCAGTTGTGTTGTACTCATCTCTGTATAGTCGGTCCCTCCTGCAGCGTCCGTTTCAATTTTCAAAAAATATTTATCCCCGTTCCAGTCGACTGTGCTGAAATTTCCTGTTTTGTCCGACCCGTTCCCGATAGAGAGGGTAACCAATCCCTCCTTGTTTGTTGTAGCTGTCTGGGTTTCGATGTAGACAACAACTCCTGATGCGCTTCCTGCAAGTATACTTATTCTGAAGGATACAGGTTTTGAAATAACCAATTGCCCGGTTTCATTCCTGACAAGTGCCTGGTAATGGAATGATTCCGGCTTCTGGCTATTTATATTCAGGCAAAAAACAAATGCTATAAAAAAGAGAAACAGTCCTTTCATAACGTATTATTTTTTTAAAGTTATGAAAGATAGTGATATATTACAAATTTTACCTCGTCAGAACTTTTAAGGGGATTAAACATTCATCAGTCAAATCGCGATATACAACAACTTTCCTTCAATCCGGCCATAAACAATAAAAAAATTATTACAGGAAACAAACTGAATCTGCAAATTATTATCTTTCTGATCTTAACCTGAAGGAAATTTGTATTTCTGTTGTTAAAAGTATTACAGTTTAAAATATTAAATTTTGTCTGATGAAAAGAGTAATTTTTCTTTTGCTGGTCATCTTCATTTATTACACTGGATTCAGTCAGAACAGCAAAATGATAGATCAGATAAGGAATCAGGAAAGCGGAACTTCTGTCTGGTGGGCCGGACAGGATAGCTGGATAATCAAGTCAGGAAACCTGGTTATTGCCACCGACTTATTCCTTGGGAATGATGGACGTATTGCTCCTTCGCCGGTCACTCCTGAAGAACTTGCAGCTGTTCTTGATATATCGTTTGTGACTCATTCCCACGGTGATCATTTTGAAGAATATACTTCCAGGATTTTGCTTGAGAAATCTTCCTGTCTTTTTGTAATGCCCGAAAGTTGTCTTCCCGAAGCACACCGGATGAAAATCCCTGACAGCAGGATAGTACTTGCCAGGCCAAGGGAACCTTTTGAAGTCAGGGGGATAAGTGTAGAACCTCTGAGGGCAATTCATGGCAATTCCAATTTTGCCATATATTATGATGCCAATCTTCAGGATTGCGGATATCTGCTCACCATAAACGGAAAGAGATTCCTTCAGCCCGGAGATACATACCTGCTTGAAGACCATCTATTTCTCAAAAAAGTAAATGTGCTTTTCGTTTCCCCGACGGAACATAACATGTACATTGATCCGTCCGTCATTCTGATAAATGCCCTTGATCCCGATTATATTTTCCCTCAGCATCACAGTACAGTGGCAGTTAATGCAGAAAACCGTTTCTGGGCTAAAGGTTATCCCGATGAAGTAATGATTAGGCTTTCCGGTGCCCTGAAAGAACGTTATCATATTCTAAAACCAGGCGATAAAATGGAAATCAGGTAATATATGAGACACCTAATGTTTAGTTTAGCTTTTCTTGCAGTAGTTACTGCAGGTACGGGAATGAAATCTTTATCTTTCATTAAAGGGATCAGGACCTCTGTTCCGGAAGGAACTTCGGGGCAGGATACATCAAGATATGTTTATGTCGGTGCAGAAGCATGTGCCGGGAAATGTCATAATGGTGATGAGCTGGGTTACCAGTATGAGAACTGGAAGATCAGTCGTCATGCAAAAGCCTATGAGGCGCTTGCTTCTGAGAAAGCTTCTGTTTATTCCGGAACAGCGGGTATAAATGAAAGCCCGCAGGAGAGTTTAACCTGCCTGAGATGCCATGTTACGGCAGCAGGATATGCTCTCTCCTCCCTTGGTCCTTCATATAAAAAGGAGGATGGGATTACCTGTGAGGCGTGTCATAAAGGTGAATTTATTCCGAGAACCTTTCTTCCGGAAGAGGCAGATTGTCTTAAATGTCATAATAATTCAGTTCATGAAGTTGCTCCCTTTGACTTTGCTGAAGGATGCCTGAAAATTTCTCATCCGCGGCTAAAAGCAGAGAAATAGTACCAGTGCCGGCTAAAAAAAATAGTTCAGCAACCTTTCCGATCCTGCAAATCTGATGAGACAATAAAAATCTGATCTTTATGTTTATTTTTTGACATTTATATTTTACCTTCCTCCCCCAAAAAACAAAATAAGTTGTGGCATGACCTTTGTTGTTAATTGGAGCGAAAATAGATTATTTGATCATGAATAGATATATTACTTCCGGGATAAAGAAATTTCTTGTACTCATAAGCATGGTGCTTGCATTAATTTCCTGCAAGAAAGAAGAAACTGAACCAACTTCTCTTGCCCCTTTGGCAATAACCCACTCCGCATCATGGCCGGGACGAACCTGGGTTATACTTAAGGGTCAGGTGAATGGAAAGAACCAACTCACCACTGTAACTTTCCAGTATGATACAACAACAAGCTATACAAATAGTGTAAGCCCGGTCCCGGATACAACGACCCGGAATTCAAATGTCAGCTTCAGCATAACCCTTACCAGTTTAAAACCAAATACACAGTATCATTACCGTATAAATGCTGTAAACGCAAGCGGGACAGCCAATGGAGCCAATATCTCATTCAAAACAACAGACACAACAAAAGTTGTCATCAATTTTAATCCTGATCTGATATATGATTCAATTTATGATGCTGAAGGAAATAAATACAGGACTATCCAGATAGGAACACAGACATGGATGGCAGAAAACCTGAGATCGACAAAGTTTAATGATGGCACGGATATACCTTTTATCATGGATGTTACTTTGTGGGCAGGATTGACCACTCCCGGATACTGCTGGTTTAATAATGATTCAGTAGGTTATGGAGCCTTGTATAACTGGTACACGGCAAATACGGGTAAACTCTGCCCTGAAGGGTGGCATGTGCCTTCCGATGAGGAATGGACAATCCTCACAGATTACCTGGGTGGTAAAAGTGTTGCCGGAGGCAAGATGAGAGAGACAGGCACTTCCCATTGGCAAAGCCCCAATACAGGGGCTACCAATGAGAGCGGATTCACAGCATTGCCGGTAGGTTATCGTAATTACTCAGGAGGTTTCAACAGTTTCGGAGATTATGGTTTCTGGTGGTCTGCAACCCAATGGTCCTCAAGCGGCGCATGGTACCGTGATGTATATTACGGGTACAACTCAGCAGACAGGAGTAACAGCAATAAAAAGAGCGGCGCAAATATAAGATGCCTGAAAGATTAACGCTGTAAGACCTTAAAGGGCTCTGTATCTGAATCTTCCCATTGCCCCTTCCCGAACAAAAATAAATTTGACTTGTTTACTATTTGTAAAGTAACTTTGTAGCAGGTAATCCATTTTGCGAAAGCTGATTCATTTGTTGCCGGATTACTGATATTGACCGGTTTTGATTTAGAAAGGAGATGCTTTAATTTCTTTATATAAACCTTTAAAATATTAAAGCCATGGCAAAGAGGATAATTTTTATCGCAATACTTTTTTTAGGGTGCAGCGTATATCCGTATCAGAATGAGTCCAGGGCGACAACAACCAGTAAATCTGCAACCGGTTCAGCCAGCCTTGATAACCGCAGGAGTCACAGGCAAAAACCTCCATACAGGATAGTTAACAGCAGGTACGTTTCACGTTCATCTGTAAAACGAATAGTTGGTCATTCTAACGAGGTGAGGATTAAAATCATGCAGAATGGGATGGACAATACTGATATTGAAGACTTATTCCTGGCATATGACAGTGGTATGGAATATCGAATGGGAAATATTTATGGAATTGAAAATTCGAGATTTCCGTTGTATGTAAAAGTTACCTACAAGTCATGGAATACATTTCATGCCGTTCAGTTTGATGTTATATATGAATTTGTCATTTATTCTCCCGGTACCTGGGATGTGACTATCTGCAATTGAAGAGGACTTTTTCTACCATTCATACCACCCGGTCCGGATAATCAGGAAATTGAAATAATCCGGAATATTAGGGAACATGTTATTAACCACGGAGTTCCACTGAGTTTTTACAGAGATTCACGGAGTTTCATTGGAGTACTCAAGGAGTCAACCAGAGTAACTAGCGGAGTGTATTTTTTTCAGGATTTAACAGTGTAACTCCGTGACAACTCTGTGTTACACCGTGGTAAAAAAACTCACCTCCTTTCGAATGCTATATTATTTTGCTGAAAATCATATATATTTAAAGATCATTCAAAAGTATACAGATGAGATCAATTACCAGATATTCCTGCCTTCTTCTTTTTATACTTTCAGGATGCAATTATGGGGATATAAAACGGAGCAGTATTGACCGTAAAAGTGTTGTGGCCCGACACAGGATTATAACAACTGAACTGAATTCCAAAAGTCCAGCCCAGGCAGGAAATGGAGAATTTGCAATTGGAGTAGATATAACTGGTCTTCAGACATTTATTCCCTTTAATACATTGTCTCAGTGGAGTTGGCACAGCTTTCCCATTCATGCAGGACAAAAAGTTGAAGATTTCAAAGGGATCCAGCTGGATACACATGGGAAACCTGTCAGGTATGAGATCGGGAATGAAGAGCAGCCTGAGTTATCTTCATGGCTGGCTGGAAATCCACACAGGTTTAACCTTGGCCGGATTGGATTTCTTTTGTTAAGATCTGATGGCTCAAAGGCTAAAATCGAAGATCTTAAGAATACCAGGCAGGAAGTTGACCTCTGGACCGGAATTATCAACAGCTATTTTACCCTTGATGATGAACAGGTGACCGTCATGACTGCATGTCATTCTTCAACTGATGTAATTGGAGTTTCAGTGAAATCCGCTCTGATAAAACGCGGCCAGATAAAAATCTTTCTGGATTTTCCATATGCTGATTCAAGCGCATTTGCGGAATATGTTGGTGATTATAATCGGAAGGGATCACATACCACATCAACCGAAAAGAACGGCAATAATTCAATTGCAATTAAGCGGCAACTGGATGATACGAAATACACAGTTCAGCTGAAGTGGTCGGCTGAAACTGAGCTTCTGCAGGGAGATACAATAGCATCTCCTCACAGGCTCTATCTTAATCCCGGGAAAGTGAATGAGTTTTCATTTACGTGTGAGTATTCTCCTGAAACAGGAGATCATTCTTTGTTTACTGCAGCTGATGTTTTTGAATCGAGCAGGAAAGGGTGGGAGGAATATTGGAGGTCCGGTGCAGCAATTGACCTGTCTCAGAGCACCGATTACCGCTGGAAGGAGCTTGAACGAAGAGTTGTTCTCTCCCAATATCTGATGAAAATCAACGAGGCTGGTTCATATCCCCCTCAGGAATCAGGACTGGTAAACAACGGATGGTACGGACGATTTCATTTTGAGATGATATGGTGGCATGGTGTCCATTATGCACTATGGAACAGATGGCCACTGTTCGAAAAAAGCCTGCATGTATTTACAGAATTTCTTCCTTCCTCAGAAAAGCGAGCATCAGATCAGGGCTACCAGGGTGCTCGCTGGCCAAAATGCACAGGGAATTCGAATACCAACTGGCCTCATCCCATTCATGCCATGCTGATCTGGCAGCAACCTCATCCCATTTATTTTGCAGAACTGGATTACCGGCTGCATCCAACAAAAGAAACACTTGACAAATGGGTAGATATCATAAATGAAACAGCGGATTTCATGGCGGATTTTGCATTCTATGAAAGTGCGAAAGAGCGCTACATTCTTGGACCTCCTGTATATATTGTTTCAGAGAATACGGACCCAGTCTCCACTTTTAATCCATGTTTCGAACTGTCATACTGGAGGTTTGGTCTCAGGATGGCACAGGTTTGGAGGGAACGGCAGGGATTGGAAAGGGTACAGAAATGGGATGATGTTTTAAAAAAATTATCTCCCTTACCAGAGGAAGGTGAAGTGTACATTACTCATGAAAAAATTGACAGCATGTGGACAAAATTCGCATTTGAACATCCGGCCTTGATTGGGATTTTTGGGATGCTTCCAGGGGACGGAGTGGATACAATTCGTTTCAGGCATACTCTTGAGAAGGTAATTTCAACATGGGACCTGAACCGGACATGGGGCTGGGACTTTCCTATGATATCTATGGCTGCCGCACGTACAGGCAACCGGAAATTAGCCATAGATATCCTTTTAGTCAATAATAAAGGTTTCCAATTCGATGAACACGGATTAGCTACAGGCGGACCGTTCCCATATTTTCCTTCAAACGGGGCTTTGCTTTCTGCAGTGGCAATGATGGCCGCAGGCTGGGATGGTGCAGAAGGCCATGCCCCGGGATTTCCTGAAGATGGCAGTTGGGTGATAAAATACGAAGGTTTCAACAGGATTCCCTAATTAAACTATAAGAACCTGGTCAGGGATTCAGATAGTCTTCAATGATATTAATGTGCGTCCCGGACAGAACCGGTATGCTTGGAAGTGAATAGAGGTTAAAATTATAGGGCGAGAATGAATCCCACACAGAAGTCCTGATCCCCTTATAACCTGTTTCTATTGCTTTGTTTATGATATCTTCGTTATTGGCGCCATCTCCGTACGGAAGAGAAAGGAAAATACTGGATTGTCCCGTTATATCTGTAATCCAGGTCTTTGAATCTGCAAGTTCAGTATTCAGGAAATTCATATAATCCTCATGAGTGCTGAAATATTCGGAGCTTTTTTCCAGGTATGGATGTGAACTTGTATGGGAAGCCATTTTAAAAGGTCTCTTTCCGTCAGGGTCAACATATTCTGACATCAGCCATACCTCCGGCCATGTCATGAAGTCCGGAGTTTCCATCCATTCTGTTACCAGGAAAAAAGTGGCTGGCATTTTATATTGTGATAAAAGCGGGAATGCCATGCTGTAATTTGATTCATAGCCGTCATCAAATGTAATTATAATGCCATCCGATACTAATTCCAGTTCGCCCGACTTGAGAAGCAGCAAATCTTCCATTGATAATATCTGGTAATTATGGTCCAGTAGATAGATGAGATCGTTCTCGAAATCGGCGTTGTTTCGTTCATATTCATCTGACGGCTCGCTGTCCGTTATCTCATGGTACATAAGGATCACTATACGGTATTGATTTCCAAAACGGAAGGTATAGGTTGTGCTTTCTGCCGGGGAATCAGTTATCGTGTCTGAAATAACTGAGCCGGTCCCGTCTGTCATGTATCCGGTAAAGATCAGGTTGTCGCCGGTATTGTACTCAAATACGCCTTTACCCTTTTTTGAACTTTTATCAGAAGAGAGATTTCCGTTGTATTCCAGTTTTGCCACAGAATTCCTGAGGCTGGAGCCATTTAACATTTTAATGGCTGATGACCAGGTACTGGTTTTTGCGGAAAGAATATACATCTTTTCCCCGGTTCCTGTAAAAGTAAAGGAATGGCTGCCGGATGGCAGGTATTCTTCATAGTTCAGGACAGAATTGCCTGAAGCATTAAATATATTTATGCTGAGCCTGTCATCCTGAGGCATATAAATACTAAAGCGCGTATTGTACTCGTAAGGATTGGGATAGTTCTGGCTGAGAGCATGCTTAGCTTCATCAGGAAGTTCATTGATGCCTGTTATAAGAAGTGTCAGAATGGTATCCGGATAATACTTGACTATAGCGCTTCCGGTGTTTACATTCTCAATCAGTATACTGTCAACCTGGTGATGATTGCCCTGATATGTCCCCGTGAATACCAATTTCGACTGACTATATCCACAAGTAGCAGATAATGTTAGTAATACAAAAGTCAGAAGTGATATATACCTTATCATTTCGGCTATTTATAGATGCAAAATTACAAAATTCCAGGACATCAGAGTCAGGTGTTGGAGTGCTTAAAGTTAAAACCCATGTGTTATTACCTTTAGGCACTCCAACCTCTAGCTCACTCCAACCTCTAGCTCACTCCAAATACTGATTAGTTACAATAATTTTATTTTCTGAAAATTCCTTAACAAAATGGCTGTGCTTTTGAAATTCATTAATTTTATCCTGCGGGAGGAACAGATTAAACGAGCAGGTTTATGCTGAGAATAAAAGAAATCGAAGGACTCTGTTTGCTGAAGATGTCAGGCGTCTGGATATTGATGGATTATTTTCAATACAATAAAAACAGAGGTAGTTCCGGCTTATGAAATTACAGGAAAAGTCGTTTTATCCATGGCTGGTTGTTGCTCTCCTCTGGGGAGTGGCTCTGCTGAATTACATGGATCGCCAGATGCTTTCAACTATGAAACCGGCTATTATGGTTGATATAGCAGAGCTGGAAAAGGCTGAGAATTTTGGACGGCTGATGGCTGTTTTTCTCTGGATTTACGGACTGATGTCGCCAATGGCGGGGCTAATTGCAGATCGGGTTAACCGTAAATGGCTTATAATAGGGAGTTTAGGTGTATGGTCATTTGTAACGCTTACGATGGGATATGCCACCAGTTTTGGACAGCTTTTTGTTCTCCGTGCAATTATGGGAATCAGCGAGGCGCTTTATATGCCTGCCGGTTTGTCACTTATAGCGGATTATCACCGTGGTAATACACGATCCAGGGCAGTTGGCTTGCACATGACTGGCATATACATCGGACAGGCATTCGGAGGTTTCGGAGCCACTGTTGCCAGTTCATGGAGCTGGCAGTCTGCTTTTCATAGTTTCGGTCTGATTGGAATCATATACAGCCTTGTCCTCATCTTTTTTCTTTCTGAAAAAAGAGTTGAAGGATCACTTGTAACCAATTCAGGATTTTCCTTCAGAAATGGGTTTCAGTCGATACAAAAGAGTCTGGGGTTGTTACTGGGAACTATAAGTTTCTGGGTAATCCTCTTCTATTTTGCCGCACCCAGTTTTCCCGGGTGGGCTGTAAAAAACTGGCTTCCGACCCTGTTCTCGGAGACACTTGGAATTGAGATGTCCAGGGCAGGTCCGTTATGTACAATAACCGTAGCAATGTCTTCATTTGCAGGAGTTATTGCAGGAGGCATTCTTGCTGACAGATGGGTAATGCGAAATCTGAGAGGCAGGATATTTACAGGTGCGATAGGATTATCACTTACCATACCAGCACTTTTTCTGCTCGGTTTTGGGAACGGGCTCGTTTTGATTTTAACAGGCGGAATAATTTTTGGCCTTGGATTCGGGATGTTCGATACTAACAGCATGCCTATACTTTGCCAGTTTGTATCACCCGCGAACAGAGCTGCAGGATATGGTCTGATGAATATGGCAGGAATATTTGTAGGGGCTTTTACAACCAACCTCCTTGGCAAATCGACTGATGCCGGAAACCTTGGACATGACCTTGCACTGATGGCTATTCCAGTTGCTGCTGCCATAATACTCCTGTTGGCTACACTTAAACCAAAGTTTGCAGACAAAACAGAAGCATAAAATGTCTGATCCTCTTAGAAATTCTGAGCTTACCCGGGAATCGGCCTGAAATGTTATCAATTTTTTTGGGCCGTTGGTCAAATCCGTATTTTTCCGGGAAAAATAATGACCAGGCCGTTTTACTATCATTAAATATCTTATAATCAAGTCAATATAGTTCGGAAGCATATCTGTCTTCCCCTGTTTTTCCTCAATATTAGTCAATAATTGCCCTTTTTTGACGAAATGCCATCTTCCATATATAAACGGGCAATTCCTGTAAGCAGCTGTCAAAAATAGTGCGACCAATGATTGTAATAACCATCTAAATTATTCATTGCCAGAGTGTTTGACGCTTGATTTGAGGATTCATTTAAATTACCTTTAACCTGTCATTAACGACATAAAATGATGGAAAACATTGCAGCTTTAAGCAGTAGTGCCCGGCAGGGGAGAGACAAAACAGAGTTTTTTTAAGCCCTCCATTTTAAATCTGATAGCGGAGGTGGGCCTGAACTTTTTCCGTTTCCTGATGAGTCATGGAATATCGGGAGAACAAAATTTAGTTGTACTCTCTTCAAAAGATAATTATTCCTGTAATGAACAGGAATTAAAAGATGCCAGGATTATAGTAAATCTTAAACGGCTTAATCTGATTAAGCATCTGGATCTGTTTTTGAATTCACTTGTTCGCATTCTTCCTCCAAACACAAGTTTTATAGGATACTTCGCCGATGATAAAACTGTGACAGGGAATGGTTTTAATACTGTCAGTATCTGGCGTTTTATTAACAGGCTGTATAATCTGTCCGGGACAAGGAAAAATCACAATATGAATAGAAATGAAGTGACGGAGCTCCTTGAGAAAAACGGGTTTATAACTTTAAATATGAAAGAGATGAACGGATATACTTATTTTATTTCGCAGAATATTGGCAGGTCTGTATAATCCGGATGACATATGCAAAATAAGATATCAGTTTGCAATTTGAAAAACAGATCATTTTAATCGGTAATAACGAGTGTTATGAAAGTACATTATCAGATTATTTCAGATGAGACCGGAATGGTGCTTCTGAGAAACAGGAAGATTGCCAAGGCTTTGGCATGCTGGTTAAGTGAAAACGGGTTTTCTTTCAGGGATGCGCTTTTTGTACCCCGTTCATTTTACCTGTTCAGGGGGGCGGACCGTTTGTGAATAGAAAAGAATCAAATCATCCATCTCAGTCATATCGATAATCTTGAACCCATACTTTTCCAGAAGGTCTGAGACATCTTTCTTATCCAGAAAGTGGTCGGTTTTGGAATCCAGGATATTATAGAATTTGTTTGACAGATTGGAGACAAATCCATTCCATTTCAAAGTTTTATTGTCATAAAAGCAGCCGACAAAATTAACGTTCGCAGGCAGGATCTGAGAGAGGGTCTTCAAAAATGCATCAAGATCCTTCATCAGATTCAGTTTTCTCAGCAGAATAAAAGTTCTGACATCTTTCAGGTCATTTTCATCATAATAAAAATGGATGTTGGGGGAGAGTATAAGTAATTCAGGTTCACTGAACAGATTAAAACTCTTGAGGTACTTGAAAAAGGTTACCCCTCCTTCTGCCGTAAGGTTGAAATTGTCAGAACTGAAAAAAGGCTTTCCGTAAGGGATCATATTGCAATTGTTATCCTCGCAAAAATATTCATTATTAGCATAGAAATTAATAAATTCTGAAAAAACTCCTGAAAAAGTATTTCATATATAACAGGTAAACCTGAGCAGGTGATGTTTCAGGTAATAAAAATCATATTTCCCGCGCATTTTTCAAATATAATACTATATTTGGAAATATCGTTTTCCAAACGATTTATACGAATTGTAATTGCATCAGATACAGATAATTGCACTAATTATATATATTGCAACAGGTGCATTTCTTACAAATGCACAGATATTTAGGGGAATAAGAATCGGCTGCGTTTTACATTATTAATATTCAGTGATTAGTTTTTTAATTTTTTCATTGACTTAATCCTAAGTTTAATTAATGGCCTGACTGAAATGAAATAAACGAAAGGAACATGCTATGAGTAACCAGATCAGAAACCACCCTCTTGTGAACACTAAAGAACCAAATCTTCTTGAAGGGACCTTTAACTATGCTCTTCCTCCGTTAATAAAATTTGATGGTCCCATTGTTGAGTACATAGATGGAAAGCCTGTGGAATTTGAGACAAAATCCCTGAAAGACAGAGACATATTCATTACAGATACAACTTTTCGTGATGGGCAGCAGGCAAGACCTCCGTATTCTGTTGAACAGATGGTGAAGATTTATGATATGATTTCGAAACTTGGCGGTCCCAATGGTGTCATCCGTCAGACCGAATTTTTCCTTTATACAAAAAACGACAGGGAAGCTCTTGATCAGTGCCGGGGGCTGGGTCATAAATATCCTGAATGTACAGGATGGATCCGTGCAAACAAGGGAGATTTCCGGCTTGTCAGGGAGGCCGGCCTGAAAGAAACCGGGATGCTAACAAGCTGTTCCGATTTTCATATCTTCCAGAAGCTGAAATATAAGGACCGTCAGGAATGTATTGATTCCTATTGCGAAGTTGTGGAAGCTGCGCTGGAAGCCGGTATCAGGCCAAGGTGTCATCTGGAGGATTTAACGCGGGCTGATATTGATGGTTTTGTCCTTCCATTTGTTGAACGGCTCATGAGACTGAGCGAGCAGGTACCTGAAGAATTATCTGTAAAGATAAGGTTATGCGATACAATGGGGTTCGGAATCAGTTATCCCGGGGCGGAGTTGCCACGCAGTATCCCAAAACTGATATATAAGCTTAACAAAGAGTGTGGTGTACCCAGCGATCGTCTTGAATGGCATGGGCATAATGATTTCCATAAAGTACATATAAACGGAGGAACTGCCTGGATCTATGGGTGCAATGCTGTCAACGGTACTCTGTTCGGGATTGGGGAGCGAACCGGAAACCCTCCGCTGGAGAGTGCAATATTTGAATATATTTCAATCAAAGGAGACCTGTGCGGGATTGATACCGCGATGATAACTGAACTGGCCATCTATCTTGAGTCGACAGGCATGTCTATTCCTGACAATTACCCTTTTGTAGGCAAGCATTTTAATACAACCCGTGCAGGGATCCATGCAGGCGGTTTAAGGCAGGCCGAGCAGATTTATAACATTTTCGATACGACAAAATTACTCGGACGCTCTCCAAGAGTAGCTATTACTGATAAAAGCGGTGTTGACGGAATCTCTATCTGGGTTAATGAATTTTTTGGTCTGTCAGGAGCTGAACGGATAAGTAAAATTAAAGTGCACAGGGTTGCTCAATGGGTAATGGACCAGTATGAAAAAGAGGGACGTCTGTCTACTATTACAGATGAAGAGCTTGAGGCGAAGGTTAAAGAGTTTATGCCTGATTTCTGTTTAAAATACAATGGAAGCTTAAAGAATCTTAAATAAGCATTTATTTATTGAATTTTTAAAAAACTTATCAAAAGATTCCTGAAAGGATAAAAGTAATAATAAACCAATTAACTTTGATTTTATGAATATTGAAGAAATTAATTCCAGGGTAAAAAAAGTCATTGCCGGAGTACTCGAAAAGAATATAGCCGATATCGGCGACAATGCAAATTTTGTTACGGATCTTGGTGCTTCATCCATACAAAGTATCCGTCTTGTGGCAGGCTTTGAAGAAGAATTCAATATTGAGATGGATGAAGATAAGTCCCTGCAGGTTCAGACTGTATCGGGAGCGGTTGCTTTTATCAGCTCCTATTTATAGGCAGGCTTCTGTGTCAGATCACCTCCTCAGGTAATATTAAATAATTACTAACATCACAATTATATTTCTATGAGAATAATTATTAAGAAAAACTCTGATGAGGTCGGAATCTGGGCTGCATCCTATATAATTGACAAAATAAAAAAGGCCGGACCGACTAAGGAAAATCCATTTGTGCTGGGCCTGCCTACGGGTTCATCCCCTCAGCCTGTATACAGGGAATTTATAAAGAGATACAAAGCAGGAGATATATCATTCAGGAATGTTGTCACCTTCAACATGGACGAATATGTAGGCCTTCCTGAGAGTCACACGGAGAGCTATCATTATTTCATGTATGATAACCTCTTTAACCATATTGATATTCCGGGAGAGAATATCAATATTCTCAACGGGAATGCTGCTGATCTTGAAACGGAGTGCAGCGAATATGAGAAGAAGATAAGGCAGGCGGGGGGGATTGATTTATTCCTCGGGGGAATTGGACCTGACGGACATATAGCCTTTAATGAGCCGGGTTCTTCACTGAGCTCCAGAACAAGGATTAAGACATTGAGTTATGACACCATTCTTGCAAATTCAAGATTTTTCTCCGGGGACATTAAAAAAGTTCCCACCCAGGCTCTCACTGTCGGAGTGGGTACAGTTATGGATGCAAAGGAAGTTTTAATTGTAATTACGGGATACAATAAGGCCCGTGCTGTAAGAGAAGTTGTAGAAGGAGGCATCAGCCATATGTGGACTGTATCTATGCTGCAGATGCACGAAAAGGCCATCTTTGTATGCGATGAACCTGCCACAATGGAACTCCAGGTTGAAACCGTGAAATATTTCAATAATCTTGAAGGGGTGACCGAACATACTCTTCCTTAATAAATATCACCTTTTAAATGACTTCCAGGTTTTTAACAAGTGAGGAGATCAGTTTGTTGCTTTCTCATGGCTGTTTTGCGGAGAACTGGTCAGATATATCTGTCAGCAATGAATTTTCTGCAGATAATATCAGGAATACACGTTTTGAAGGCAAAATAGCGCTGGGTTGTTTTTCAGGTACACTAAGGGGAGAAGATGGGCAATCGAGAAAGTGCGGGATCTATAACAGTTTTCTGAGAGATTGTGAGCTAGCTGACAATGTATATATATCAGATGTTAAAAATCTGGCAAACTACATTATTGCTGAGAATGTATATATTGAAAATGTCGGTTCACTGGAGATGAATGAGGCATCAGCTTTCGGGAACGGCACTGAGATTGATGTTTTAAACGAAGGGGGAGGAAGGGGCCTTCCCATTTTTGACAGGCTCTCTTCTCAAATAGCCTATTTATCTGTCCTTTACAGACATGACCGGGATTTTACAGAAAAATTGCTGGGAATAATAAGGGATTATTCCGCATCCATGCTGTCAGACAGGGGGAGGATTGAACCATATGCCATTATACGCAATACACTCATAATTCGCAATGTATCTGTCGGAGCATATTCTACAATATCCGGTGCCTGTCTTCTCCAGGATGGAACTGTCAAAAGCTGCAGGGAGGCACCATCATTCATTGGTGAAGGAGTGACGGCAAAAAAATTCATAATTTTGTCAGGATCCAGAGTTGACGGGGGTGCCATTCTGGAAAAGACCTTTATTGGACAAAGTGTAAAAATGGGTAAGCAATATTCTGCCGAGAACTCTCTGTTTTTCGCAAATAGTGAAGCATTCCACGGCGAAGGTTGCAGTATATTTGCAGGTCCTTATACTGTTACACATCATAAATCAACCCTGCTGATAGCCAGCCTCTTTTCATTTTTCAATGCAGGCAGCGGAACCAATCAAAGCAATCATATGTATAAGCTGGGTCCGGTTCACCAGGGCATTTTTGAACGAGGTTCAAAGACAGGTTCTTTCGCTTACCTTCTTTTACCATGCCGGATCGGATCATTTACTGTTGTTATGGGGAGTCATTATACAAATTTTGACTCGTCAGATTTTCCTTTTTCTTATATAACTGTAGAAAAAGGGAAGAGTGAGCTTACTCCGGCAATGAACATTTTTACTGTCGGTACCCGCAGAGATAGTGAGAAATGGTCTGTCAGGGATAAAAGAAATGATCCTGAAAAGCTGGATTTGATCAATTTCGAATTGTTCAACCCTTATGTTGTAAGCCGAATATTGAATGGTATAGGCATACTTAATGAGCTTGCAGAAAAAACACCGAAAACACAGGATTATGTTAATCATAAGGGGATCAATATACACCGTCTTATACTGAAGACTTCCAGAAAATACTATGAACTGGCTTTGAAACTATATTTGGGACAGGAGGTAGTCAAACGCATTGGCAGCATCGATGACACATCTGTATTAAGCGAAATCAGGAATAAACTAAAAACTCAGGGGAAAGATGGGGCGGATACATGGATCGATATATGCGGATTATTCTCTCCAACAGGTAAAATTGAAAATTTACTGGATGCTGTCAAATCAGGGAATATAAGGTCAATAGCTGATTTAAGCAATTATCTGCAGGAGATATATGATAATTATGAAAAATATGACTGGGAGTGGTGTGCAGATGTTATTGAACGGCAATCCGGAGTTGAAATGGCTGATATTCCCGTTGAAAGTTTAATCTCGATCATTTCTGATTGGAAAATAAATGCTGTCAAGCTTAATAATATGATTCTGAAGGATGCAGAAAAAGAATTTGATATCAGCTCAAGACTGGGATTTGGAATTGACGGAAACGAAAATACAAGAGATATGGATTTCAGGGCTGTCAGGGGAGAATACGAGGAAAATAAGTTTGTATTGGGTTTGAAAAAAGAGATAACCGACATTGAAGCCAGGGCAGACAGTCTGATTGCCAATCTAAAATTTATCAGAATTTAATACTATGGCAAAACATATTGGAATAGTCGCATGCAGCTATGAAGGAGCAGCTCTCTGCTATCAGACAATCTGCAGGGAAGGATCCGGATTGCTGGGAGAACATGCTCATCCGGAGATAAGTCTTCATAATCATCCGCTGAATGAATATATGAAATACATCACTCCCGGAAATTGGGAGGGTGTTGCTGAGCTGATGCTATCCTCGGCAGAAAAGTTATTTAAAACCGGAGCAGATTTTCTGATAAGTCCTGATAACACGATACATCAGGCGTTTTCAATCATACTCAGCAGATCTCCTCTTCCATGGCTGCATATCGGTGAAGAGGTGGCAAAGATAGCTGAGAAAAACAACTATGGCAAACTGGGAATTCTCGGCACCAGGTTTTTAATGGAAGGACCTGTATATCCGGACGTTCTTGAAGGAAGAAAGATCGGTCATTCTATACCTGCTGAAGGGAAAAGGGTGAAAATAAATGAAATTATTTTTAACGAGCTTGTGTATGGGATTATGGATGAGGTCTCAAGAAGATACTTTTTGGATGTTATTGATGAATTCAGATCGGAAGGATGTGATGCTGTCATTCTGGGATGCACTGAGATTCCTTTGATTGTTCTTCCGGAAGATTCATCATTGCCGGTACTTGATTCTACCAGGATACTTGCAAGAGCTGCATTGAAGCATGCTGTTGAAAGCGATATGTAGTCAGAAATTCAAAAAATTTATGCGTATGGAGATCATAATATTCATTATTCTGATTGCCGTATCAGCAGGGCTGACTTTATGGAACAGAAAAAAAAAGTTGTTTCTGAACAAACTAAATTTTAATTTTGATAGCAGGTCCGGTTAATTCTCACGATTAAAAGGACATGCAGACAATAATAATTTAACTGAACAGGCCCCGACCGATTATTAGAAATCAGGCGCTACCGAAAAGCCATACGAGTAGGAAAAATTAAAAATTCAAAAGGATGAAAACAGTAAAAAAGATTTTACTATGGTTAGTAATCGTTATTGCAGTATTTATTACCGGAACATTGTTATATGTTAAAATTGCTTTGCCGCGGGTGGGATCGGCTCCCGATATTAAGGTTGAGCCCACCCCCGAACGCATTGCCCGCGGGGAATATCTTGCGAATCATGTAACGGTTTGTATAGACTGTCACTCAAAGCGCGACTGGTCAATATTTTCAGGTCCTCCTGCTGAAGGAACTCTCGGAATGGGAGGAGAACTCTTCGATCAGCGATTTGGCTTTCCGGGGAAATATTATGCACATAATATTACTCCGGCGGGAATAGGCAGCTATACTGACGGAGAACTTTTTCGCGTCATCACCACAGGTGTCAATAAAGATGGTAAAGCAATGTTTCCTATCATGCCTTATCCTTATTATGGCAAAATGGATGAAGAAGATATAAAATCGATAATTGCCTATATACGAACACTTAATCCGATTGAAAATGAAGTTCCGGAATCCTCTTCTGATTTTCCGATGAATTTTATAATCAACACGATTCCGGAAAAAGCTCATTTTTCCATTAGACCGGAAAGGAATGATATTATTAATTACGGAAAATATGTTGCTACCTCAGCACTTTGTATTGAGTGCCATACAAAAGTTAACAAAGGGAAATTGATTGAGGGAACTGAATTCGGCGGCGGAAGGGAATTTGCTTTACCTGATGGCTCAATCGTCCGTTCCAGCAATATTACTCCCGATATGGCTACTGGCATAGGTGCCTGGAATCAGGAAACTTTCGTCTATTTTTTTCACTCGCTTTCCGATTCTTTAACATTGAATACAACTCTTCAGCCGGGTGATTTCAATTCTATTATGCCCTGGATAATGTTTGGCAGTATGAAGGATGAAGATCTGATAGCAATTTATGAATACCTGAAAACAGTAAACCCGATAAATAATATTGTGGAAAAGTCTGCACCGGCAAAAAACTAAATTCATGGCTTTTCCGGTTCCTTGAACAATACAGATTCAGGTAAAGTGAATGAACAAAAACTTTTGTTTTTAGTTTGTACTATTAAGCAAAACCTTAATCTGCAACAATATGAAAACGAGTTATTCCCCGGTAATATGTATGGTTGTTTTAATCGTGGTTTCAATTTTCGATGCGAACTCCCAGAATAATCCTGGCCAGTCACTGGCCTCTATTAAGGAGAAGGTTCAGGATGTTCAGATTGACAAAACCACCTATAAGCAATCAATCGATATTCTGGACGAGAGTAAGGGAAAGCTTGGATTCGTCTCAGTTATGGTTGACGAAAAGGGCAAAACTGCCAAAGAGAGATTTGAATTCTATTTGTCTGATATTGACAAAAATACAATTATCCGTAAAACATCCGGAAAAAAGCTTTTTATAAGCTTGTCAGTCAATAATAATCAAAAATTCATACAATACTTCAAGGAAGATAAGCTTGACAGCTATACCAGTAATATTGAAATATTATTATCGGGTGCCGATGCAGCACAGGAGCTTGCAGATCTGTTTAAGGCTTCCATACCACTGGTTACTTCCGGTGAAAAAGGATGGAACACAAATTCAGACGCGCTTAACTGGCTTAAAGACAACATTTCCAAAGTAAGTTCAGGTCCGGTGACTTTTGAACAATCCTTCTCATTTGGTGAACGCAAAGACTACCTGGCCAGTCTTACCGTAAAAAAGACCGATCAGAAAAGTGTATCCACAGAGGAAAAATATGAATTCAGTATCCTGGATCTCAACCAGAAAAAATTAACCATTAAAGTCAGCGGAACTCAACTTTCAGTTTCGGTTGAAACCAAAGGGAGTGACTCATATATCAAATATTCAAAAAATAATGAACAGCAAAATTTTGTAAATGATTTTGAAATCGTTGCAGAAGATATCGATCAGGCTCATAATATCATTGCTGCCTTGTCAACAGCAATTGAAAAAAGTAAATCAGTGTTGCCTGATTTTGGCAGCTTGCAGAAATCTCTCGATTTTATAACGGACAACACCAAAGATCTGACTCTGGATAAAAAAACACTTAGCCAAAAGATCAGTTTCACCCCGGGAAACGGAACAAAAACGATATTTACCTATGCTTCGCCTGATTCGAAAGGAAAACTAATTGAGGAACGGTATGAATTTTATCTCAACGACATCGATGCAAACAACATGAACTTTAAAGTAAGCGGGAAAAAGATAACCATCGTTCCCATTTCAAAGAACAAGACAAAATTCATAAAGTATTATAAAGACAACATACTGCAGGATTTTCAGAATGAGATCGGTATTTTAACTGCCGATATAGAAGATTCCCGTGAAATGGCAGAAGCTTTTAAATCTGCCATTAAAAGCTCCGAAACTAAGCCTGCTGAATGGAAGAGCATTGATGAAGCCATTGAATTTTTTAACAAGTACTCTGAGCGGTGAAACTATCGGACCCGATATTTATAAGCTGAATTTCAGCTCCCTTTCAAACGAACCTTTGAATGTGAAATATGTGGTGGATAAAACCGATGCGAAAGGAACAAAGGTGGAGCAGTCATTTGAATTTTATCCTTATATGCTGGACCCCGGAACGGTAAAAATAGAGTCATCAGGTAAATATCTCAATGTGGAAGTATCAGTTAAAGACAAAAAGGCATACATAAAGGAATTCAAAGAAGGCAAACACCAGGCTTATGATGATGTTCTGGAGATCATGGCTTTCGATGCCAGACAATCGCAGGACATTGCCGAAGCCATTAAATATATTGCCACTAATAGCAAGCCGGAAGATAAGGTTTGGGGCGATCAGCAGTCAGTCATAAAATTCATAACTGAAAATGTTGGTGACCTGAAAAGCGATGGGAAAGAGATTAAGCAGAAAATAGGGCTTATAAATAATGATCCCTGCAGAATCTCGTTGACTGTATCCACTACTGACGATAAGGGTAAAACCACTGATGAAATCTTTGAATTTACCCTTACTGATATGAATAAGCTGGCGGTCGATTTAAAAGTAAGCGGTAAAAGTATGAAAGTGATCCTTTCCTGCGTGAATAAGGAAAAACTTGTGAAAGTATATAAAAACGGGGAACAGCAAGCCTGGGGTACCGGTGTGGAAATAGAGGCAACTGATGTGGAGACAGCCAGAAATATTGGCGAAGCATTCAGGAGTGCTATTACCGGGTGTGGAAAGTAAACAACGAAGTGGAGCGAAGAGCCGTAATGTTTAAGAAACTATAAAATGTGAATTATATAAATTATTCCTGGAATTATATAACACTCTCGTGAGAGGCAGGGTATATCTTTGTATTGAAACTGCCTCATCTCTCATGAGATATTCTGTTCGTCACACAGAGAATGATGGTACTTTTCTACAGGGTTTAGGTAAATAGATATAAAAGCAGTTTCTCACATCGTTCCTGTGACACCAGAAATTAATTAGTGAAGAGGCTGACTCAAATGGGTCAGCCTTTTTCAATTTAACTTCAAAAAGTTTTGTCCGGTTTTACAGTCTGAAAGCTCCAAAATGATGTTACTTTGTTTTGAAAATGACTTGTTGCCTGTAGCGTTCACGTGCTGAGTTACGTATTAGGAGATATATCAATAAAACATAAAAATATGAAAAAGATAATCTTCAAAGTAATTGTTCTCTTTGCAATTCTGCTTACCGGGACTGTTGCCTGTGATAAAAACAAAAAAGAAGTTGTCAACCCGTCTGAGAAAGTAAAAAAGATACTGGAGCTTGAAGCCCGGATGAATGCTGTTAATGCCGGTACGGACAAAATGACCGGTTTTATGTCTGTAATCGGGTACAGTCAGTTTAAGGATGGTGAGCTAAATATTGACAGTACAGGTACTGAACCTGGCTACCCCGACAGTATTTATTATGACACTGCAAATTACTGGGCTCCGGTTACTTGTGCCAAAGTGACGGAAAGTGATAATGAAGATGGTACCCATACGACTATTTATGACTATGGTGACGGCTGTGATGAATATGGAAGTCTCTACAAGGGTAAAATCACCTATATATGGAAGAATGAGGATAACAGCTACTATTCTGAAGTTATTTATGATAATTACTATTCTTATGGTGTTGAGATGAACGGTTTTTCAAATTATACTTTTACTTCTGACGGTAACTCTTACTACACAGTCGCGGGCAAAGAGGATAATAGTGATTCAACTGTTACAATAATGCCTGTTGAAATAAACTGGTCGGGAACTTCCACCGGGCACGATGAAATTACAATGACCTATGATGATGGCAACAGCACTTATTACAAATCAGATTATTCAAATATCTGGGACAATAATTCTTATAAAGTCCTTGAGGGTGATTACTACTATAAAAGCACCTCGGATGATTATGAGTATCACTACCTGGTAACAGTTCCCCTTATTACTGATTATGACTGTCCCGACTCATGGGTGCCGGTGTCAGGGATTGAAATCATAACTTCAGTCGAAAACGGGGTAACAGAGGAATATTCGCTGAATTACGGTACCGGTAGCTGCGATAACCTGGCTGAAATCACACAGAACGGGGAGACTTCAATAGTAGATTTCGGCGAACTCTATAAGGTCATAGAGGGTGGAGATGGGACAGTATCGCCGTCAAATGGACGCAAGGGACGTAAATAAAATGGTATCATTTTTGAGCCTGGATTAGTACATTTACCAGATGTCTTAGTAGAGAAAGTCGGAGGATGTCGTGACCATCAAATCAACGGCATCCTCTTAACAAAAATCATATTTGCGTGGCTGATACCGGCATTGACAACTTAGATGAAATTATCCAGGGGTGCCTTCGGAAAAAAGAAAAGTCTCAGGAGATGCTTTATAAAAAATTTTTCGGATACGCGTTGAAAGTTGCATTAATACATAACAGGAATCGTGACAATGCAATCGAAATTGTGAATGACAGCTTTGTCAAGATATTCAATCAGATCGGGAGATATGATACATCCCTTCCCTTTAAAAGCTGGCTGAGCAAAATTGTTGTGAATACTTCTATTGATAAATTCAGAAAAAATAACAGGAATATTGATTACGATATGCAGGAAACTATTCTGGTTCCTGATGATTCACCAGGAATAGTTACCCAGCTTACGGCACAGGAGATTCTTAAATTACTGAACCTCCTTCCTGAAATTCAGCGGTTGATATTCAACCTGTATGAGATCGAAGGCTATAGCCATGAGGAGATATCTTCAAAGTTGAGGATCCCTGAGAATACCTCCAGGGTTTATCTTGCCAGAGCAAAGAAGAGGCTGCGGGAACTATTCCAGATCTATTTTAACAGCAATTATGAAAAATTCGGAAACTGACAGAGAGTTTGTTGATCTGATAAAAAGTACCCTGGATAACTACGAAGAACCATATATCCTCGGGTCATGGGAGAATTTTGCCAGAAGTAAAAAAAGGAGGAGGAGGCATATAATATGGTTTAGCAGCACCGGAATAGCAGCAAGCCTGTTAATAGGCTGGCTTGGTTTCAGGTTCATACTCCCGGGTTTTTTCAGCAGCGATACAGATCATCCCCTGCAAAGGATCAGTAACCTGGAGATATCTACGGCGGAAGATACACCCGGAGAACAGCCACTGATACGTCAGGATCCGGCCATAGCGGCAGACCACAATGGGACACAGGGACTACTGCATGATCAGGCATTGCAGAGTACCCCTGAGCTTCGGCATAAAAATCAGGTCCGGGAGGAGATCATTTATCCGGATCATATTCCCGGTAATGCAGGGGTTGACACTTCAGGTTCCCGTTATGACTCTTATCCACTGCCGGAAAACGTTGCCAGCCACCTGCCGGATACGGTCAGTAACAATTCAGAATCACGTGACATTACATCCGACAGGCAAAGTCTTATATCTGAGCAACACAGATCAGATTCATCGGAAGGCAAACCTTCTTACAGGCAGGATGATGTTACAATAATTCCTGACAACGATCCTGCTGATAAGAAAAGATCGCAAAAGTTCAGATTCGGATTCAATATTGCACCCGGAGTAACATCCACTAATACAAATTCATCTTTCAACTATTCAGGCGGAATAAATGCGGATTTTGATCTGTCCCGCAGTTTCAGGTTATCCACAGGTCTTCAGGTTGAACATCACACCGTAATAAATGAAAGCTCAGACAATCCTGCGTGGATACCACCAGGACAAAACCAGGCCGAACTGGTTGACCTCGACCTGCCTCTTAATTTAACATGGAAATTCCTGATCAGGAAATCAACATGTTATTATCTTTCCGGAGGAATATCTTCGGTTCTTTACCTGAGTGAAAATTATACAAGCACCAGCTACACGCAAAAAATGGTTCAGACCGTGGAGATGAGTGATGGGATGGCGACTGTGAATTATCAGCTTGAAAATGTTAAAACCACCGAACAGACAACAGAAGCTCCGTTAAGCACATTTGATTTTGCGGGCAGGATCAATATTATCTTCGGATTTGAGCAGCATCTGTCATCCCGGTTATTTCTTCATCTTGAACCTTATATTAAGATCCCTGTATCGGAACTGGCCTCCCGGAATCTCAGTTATACTACAAGCGGGATCACATGCAAGATTTCATTTTAATTCTCATTGCCGGAAACCCTTTTCCCACTCCAGATTCACCATTCAGGGCAAGATTTAGCTCTTTGGAGCTTCCTCCTTCTTCTTTTTATCCTTCTTTTCCTCTTTCTTTTCTTCTCCCTTTATCTTGCTTTCCTTTGTCAGCCCTTCCTTCACCTGAATGTTAATCCCATCCGACAATCCTGTTTTTATATACTTTTTCTCAAAGGTCTGAGGTGTGGAAGTTTCAATTTCCACATAGGCAGAGTCATGATCAAATTTCAAAAGGGACTCCTCGATACTGAGCACGCTGTCTGCGCGCTCCAGGACAATATCGGCATTGGCGCTGTAGTTTGCCCTTATAAACATGCTATCCTTCAGCGATACGGCAGCTCTTATCTCAAACTGGATGGCACCATTTTCCTCCTTTCCCTTGGGAGCTATATATTCGAGCTTAGCGTCAAACTTAGCGCTGTCGATAGCGCCTATCGATAAAACGAGTGGCATGCCTGTTTTCAGCTTTCCAACTTCTGTTTCATCCACTTTTCCCTTGAATATCATTTCTCCCATATCCGCTACGCTGGCGACCGTGGTCCCTTCATTGAAATTATTTGATTCGATAACTGAATTACCAACCTCTACCGGGACATCCAGTACCATGCCTTTAATAGTGGACCGTATGAGAGTATTGGTGACAGTACCTGACTTCTTTGAGACGCCTTCCCGGATAAGCTGGAGGTTGTTTTCTGCTGATTCCAGCTCCTCAACAGCATTGTTATAGCTAAGACGGTTTTGTAAAAATTCAGATTCTGCTATAACACCCTGTTCATAAATCTTTTTCTGACGATCGTAAACCATCTTGGCATCTTCAAGGTTGATCTGGGCCCTTTTGAGACGCGATTCAGCATTATTGAGATTCACCATATCAGGGATTATGCGGATCTTGGCAATCAGATCTCCTTTATCTACATTGTTCCCGGCTTCAATAAAGATCTCTTCAATAATTCCGGATACCTGGGGTTTTATGAGGATTTCTTTCCGTGGTACAACGGATCCGGTGGCGACTGTTTTTTTAATGATATTATTTACTGTCGGACTTTTCAGTTCGTATACCACAGTTTTTTTCCGTGACTTGTCATACAGATACCCGAATGTGGCTAAAATAGCAGCGAGGAATATTACCAGGAGGCTGATCCGAAAAAACTTTCTCATTTTTATTAATGGTTTTATAATTATTTAGGTTTATTGGTTTTCATTCGTACCTCAGCGCATCAACAGGTTTCATGCTTACAGCCTTCCTTGCAGGAATAAGCCCTGCCACAACACCAGATATAATGAGTACAATCAGCGCAGTAACCGCTACCTGGATATCAACTTCAGGATTCCTGAACATTTCACTTTTTTCGGCTGAACCTGCGAGCATATTGTTTATCATTTCCAGCAGAAATACTCCCAGAACAAGACCAAAGCTGCCCGCCATCGCCGTCAGGGTTACCGATTCTGTGATAACCTGTGAAATTATTCTCCATGGTGTGGCTCCGATAGCACGTTGTATTCCTATTTCCCTTGTCCTCTCCTTGATAATGATCAGCATAATATTGCTGACGCCGATCACCCCTGCAAGCAGGGTTCCGGTACCTACAATCCAGATCAGGACCCTGATCCCGAGGAACAACCCATTCATCTTTTTAAACTCTTTCTCCAGGTTAAAATGGCCAAATGCCTGTTCATCCTCCGGCGCTATATGATTACGTTCGGCCAGGAGCTTCATGCATTTTTCCTCAACCACCGAAGCAGATTTGTCAGGTTTTGCCGTTACAAGAAAATAGTGAACATCATCACCCAGATTGTAACTTACCTGCATTGTGGTAAAAGGGATAAAAATTGATTTGTCCTTCTCACCGCCGATATTGATATTTTTATTCTTTGGCTCAAAGACTCCCACCACCTGGTAGTACACGCCATTTATCCGGATATACTCACCGACAACGGCATCTCCGGTTTTAAACAGTTCATCCTGCACCCGGTTTCCGATAACTGCAACCTTTCTTTTATTCTGAAGATCTATTTCATTAATGAAGCGGCCCTTAAGTAAACGGACCGGATCGATTTTATTGATAGCGGGAAAATCTCCTGTTATATTATAGGCCCCGGTTTTTAATCCATGTACAACGTTGTTTCCGCCGTTTCCTCCCCAGGGTTGCAGGCGGGGCGCCAGCTGGTCTATCTCGGGAATATTCTTTAAAAGCGCTTCCATATCGGATGTATGGAAGAGCCATTGCCTTCCCCTGGGGAATCCCTTGTAAGGAATGGTTGTCTGGCGTGTAAACATTATGGCGCTGTTGGTGGCAAAATCACCCATGCCTTCATAGACAGCATTACGAAGACCATTACCCGAACCCAGCATGATGATGAGCATGAAAATTCCCCAGAACACTCCGAATGCTGTAAAGAATGTCCGCAACTTATTGCTTTTCAGAGAGCTATATATCTCCTGCCATTTATCTCTGTCGAACATGATGATATATTTCTGTTATTCATCCCGTAAAGCAATAACCGGTCTGATCCTGGCAGCCTTGATAGCCGGGAACAAACCTGCCAGCATTCCTGAAAAAACCAAAACCAGGGTTGCCGCTACTGCAATGTTAAAATCTACTTCAGGATTCCTGAAAAAATCACTGGCCGGCATAAACTTATTCACAAGTTCAAGCAATCCTATTCCGCCAACAAGTCCGATATAACCCGCAAATGCGGTAATTATCACTGATTCAAAGATGATGAGGAAGATTACTGACCACGGAGTTGCCCCTATGGCTTTGCGGATGCCGATTTCCTTTGTCCGTTCATTAACAACTATAATCATTATATTGCTTACCCCAACCACCCCTGCAATGATTGTAAAGAGGCCGATTACAGTCACAAATAATTTAATACCCATAAACATATTCTGAAATTGTTTAAACTCCTTGATAGTATTACCTATATAAAGAGCAGATTTATCTTCACTGTTGAAACGGTGAATTTTGGCCAGTTTAGTCCGCAGTGTCTGTTCAAGGGCTTCACTTTCCTTAACCGAAATATTGGTTGCAATAGTCAGATTATGAATCTTGTTTCCTCCGTTAAATATCATTTGTGCAGTTGAAATAGGGAGATAAAGTCTTTGCTGGTCACGGTCACTCCGGTCTGTAAAAACCCCTACAACCTTGAAAGGCACGCCATTCACTCTGATATATTCACCTAAAGGATTTTCTCCGTTCCTGAACAAAGCCTCCTTAACCGGAAGTCCGATAATTACAACTTTCCTGTTCCTCTGCAGGTCAATCTGGTTCAGCAGCCTTCCCTGGTCAACAGTGATCTTCTCAATCACCTGCATATCGGGGTGTACACAAATGAGGTCAAAAGAGCCGAATTGCTTTCTTATAGGAGATGATGCGGTTTTCCCAGAAATAATACCTGGCTGATATTTCTTCAACACCGGGAATATTTTCCTTGACAAAATTATAATCTTCGTTTGTGAAATTGACCTGTCTTCCGGGTTTCATCCCCTTATAGGCCATGGTCGTGGATCCGGGATGCAGCCAGATGGTATTGGTTGCATCCGCCTTGAACTGGTATTCTATGCCATTCTGAAGGCCATTTCCTGAACCAAGCAGCACTATAAGCATGAATATTCCCCAGGCAACACTGAATCCTGTCAGGAATGTACGAAGCTTATTTTTCCTGATGGTTGCAAAAATCTCCTGCCATTTATCGAGATCAAACATTGCTTATTTATTAAATGGCTAATTCCGGTTTATCTTTTCCACAATGATATTTTCCCCGATCACACCATCCCTGATATGGATAATCCTGTCAGTAAGATTGGAAATATCATGTTCGTGGGTAACGATGAGCATAGTGATCCCGGTCTGATTAACCTCCCGGAGCAACTGCATCACCTCGAGTGAGGTCTGGGAATCCAGAGCGCCTGTTGGTTCGTCGGCCAGTATAACTTTTGGTTGTGCTATCAATGCGCGGGCAATGGCCACACGCTGTTTCTGTCCTCCCGACAATTCGCCTGGCAGATGAGCAGCCCAGTCACGCAGGCCAACCTTATCGAGGTATTCCATTGCAATAATATTCCGCTTCCTGCGCTTTACTCCCTGGTAATATAATGGAAGTGCAACATTTTCGAGGGCATTCTTAAATGCGATCAGGTTAAAGCTCTGGAATACAAATCCAAGGGTCCTGTTTCTGAGCCTTGCGGCCTGGGTTTCATTCAGATCCCTGATAAGCTTGCCATCAAGGAAAAACTCACCATCATCATAATTGTCGAGAATACCGATAACATTCAGAAGGGTTGACTTGCCTGAGCCTGACGAACCCATAATGGATATCATTTCTCCTTTTTCGATTTTCATGTCGACACCTTTGAGGACATGCAGGCTGTTCTGACCGATATAGTATGTTTTATGGATGTTTTTAAGGTGGATCATTGGGGAAATTTAATGTATAAGGTGCATCAATAAAAGTGCCAGAATACTCATGGTTACTGGTAATTTTTTTAAGGAGGTTAAAGTTATTCAAAATTAATATATGGTTTTACTAATACCTGAAGAAATTATTAACCTTCAGGCGGAAACCTTCCCCTTTTTCAGAATCAGCGTGAAAATCCTATAAAATTTCTCTATATCAGAGCTTATCAACATAACTTGCTTAATTTTGTTTAAGATTAGGAAATCAAATGATAGCAAAAACTTGAACCTGCATTATGTCAAGCATTTTACCAGGTTACGAATACGATATTTTCATCAGCTACCGGCAGAAGGATAATAAAGGTGACGGATGGGTCAGTGAGTTCATTGATGCTTTGAGTATAGAAATTGGCAAAACATTTAAGGAGGAGATAAGCATTTATTTTGATATTAATCCGCGGGACGGATTACTGGAAACTCACGATGTTAATTCCTCTTTGAAGGAGAAGCTGAAATGCCTCGTGCTGATACCGGTTATTTCCCATACATACTGCGATCCTAAATCATTTGCCTGGGAATATGAATTCAAGGCCTTTGCTGAACAGGCCAGGCAGGATAAGTTCGGCTTGAAAGTTAAATTGCCAACAGGGAACGTGGCCAGCAGGATACTCCCGGTTTATATTCATCACCTGGATGATGAAGACAATAAGCTGTGTGAGTCAGTTGTTGGAGGAGTACTCAGGGGTGTGGATTTTATCTATAAGGAACCCGGGGTCAACAGACCTCTGACAAGCATGGATGATGGAACCAAAAAGTCAGGCGGTGCAAAATACCGAAACCAGATAAATAAAGTGGCCAATGCAGTTAAAGAGATTATTTATGGAATGAAATCAGAGCCAGATGATTCCCTGATCGAAAGGAATGATTTTCTTTTATCTGAAGATATTGCTGATGTGAAGGAAAATTCAATTGCTGTGCTGCCATTTTTAGATCTGAGCCCTGACAGAGATCAGGAATATTTCTGTGATGGCATGGCTGAAGAGATTATCAATGCTCTTGTGCATATTGAAAACTTCAAAGTTATTGCACGAACATCCGCTTTCGCATTCAAGAATAAGCAGATTGATATCAGGGAAATTGGAAGGATGCTCGATGTTGAAACACTGCTTGAAGGCAGTATCCGGAAAGATGGGGACCGGCTTCGTATAACTGCTCAGCTGATAAAAGTTGCCGATGGGTCCCATATCTGGTCGGAACGGTACGATGGTGATATGAAAGATGTATTTGCCGTACAGGATGAGATATCTCTGGCTATCCTTGATAAACTGAAATTTAACCTTCTGGGAGATAAAAAATCTGTAATAAGACGGCACACAAAAAGTATTGAGGCATATAACCTTTATCTGAAAGGGACCTATTGCTGGCAGATGCTGACATCGGAGGGCTATAAAAAAGCTTCAGGGTATTTTGAACAGGCACTTCTGAAAGATCCTGACTACGCTCTTGTTTATGTTGGATTGGCTGCCATAAACAATGTCAGTACTACATTTGGAAATGTGCCGCCGGATATGGCTTACCCCAAAGCAAAGGAATTTGTTATTAAGGCTCTGGAAATAGACAGCTCTCTCGCTGAAGCCTATTCAATACTTGGAAACATTAATACGTTTTATCACTGGAACTGGAAGGAAGCAGAGATTAATTTTAAACATGCCCTTCAGATAAACCCGAACTCATCGCTGACTCATATTTACTATTCTTTTTTGCTGACATGTACCCGTCGTCATGAGGAGGCTATCTCAGAAGCCAGACGGGCCCAGGAGCTTGATCCGCTGTCAAGCTATATCAACACTGAGGTAGCGCTTGCATATTCCTATAACGGTAAGCTTGAGAGGGCAATAGAAGAGTATCATATGACTCTGACAATTAATCCGAACTACTTCTATGCACATCTTATGCTTGGGAATGCCTATTTTGCAAAAGCAATGATCGGGGAGGCGGTAGCTGAAGTAGAGAAGGCAGTTGATCTTTCAGATGGCAATCCATTTGCAACTGCCGCCCTTATTTGCTGTTATTATCTTACCGGCAAAAAAGACCAGTCAGAGAAGTTGTATGAGAGTTTGAAGAAAAGGTCAGAAAATGAGTATGTGCCGGCAACATCTTTTTTCCTGATACACAGTTTCCGCGGAGAAGAGGCATTGGCCCTTGAGTCATTGAAGCGTGCCAGTATAAATCATGACACATTCCTCCCCTGGCTGAGAGTAAATCCTTTGTTTATTCCCGAAAGTTCGGGCTATATGACACTTCTCAGGGAGGCAGGATTATAATTAAATATCGAACCATAAGAGACGTTATTCTTTGGATTCTGATTATTAAAAATAAATTTGTGAAATATTTAATTTATATCATCATGAAAAAGCTTACAGCATTAATTTTACTATGTTTTATACTCAGTGTAGTCAATTCAGTATTTTCCCAGACTATTTCCAGGGAAGAACTGATCTTTCTGACATCGGAGTGGAAGGGAGAACGTTTTCCTGATGGTCGTCCCAAAGTCTCAGATGATCTGATTAAACGTGCAAGGAATCTGGTAATAGAAGATGGATGGCAGATTTTAAACAATGAAGGATACACAAACCAGTTTGAAGGCAACTGGAAAATGGTCCGTGATGATGTGCCGATTATCGGACGGGCCGTTACTGCCACCTTTATGCCAGGCCGTCCGGATATCGAAAAGAATATTAAGGAGAGAGGATGGAAAAATGGATTTGTGGGAAATACTAACTCCTGGCCGATCTCTGTCCTGCAGAAGGGAGATGTCTATGTTGCTGACTGTTTCGGGAAAATCAAGGGTGGCACAATGATGGGTGATATGCTGGCAACTTCCATTTATGCCAAAACAGGTACAGGTGTGATATTCGATGCAGCTGCGCGTGATTTAACAGGGATCTCAGCAATTGAAGGATTCAATGCATATGTGCGTGACTTCCATCCTTCATTCCTGACAGAGGTTGTACTCACAGGATTGAATACCCCGACACGTATTGGCGGGGCCATTGTATTGCCGGGAGATCTTGTTATTACCGACAGGGAAGGTGTCCTTTTCATCCCTGCACATATGGCTGAGAAGGTTATAGCTACAGCAGAATTTATGACTGCGCGTGCCAATTTCAGCAGGACCATGCTTAAAGAGGGGCAGTATAGTTCAGGTCAGATGGATTCCCAGTGGACCGATGAAATAAAAGAACATTTTATTAAATGGCTTCAGGAGACTCCCGGTGAAATCAGGATGACAAGAGCGCAGCTGGATGAATTTATGTCAAAAAGAACCTGGTAAGAAGTTTCACTAATGGAATGCATAATCAATCTTGATCATGAAGCTGTTTTTAGGGAAGGTCCTGAAGAGATCGTTAATCTGGCCTCCCAGCGATTGATCGTATATTGATTCGCCCCATGGTGCAAGAGGATTCATCTCATCTTCCTTATTCCGGGCATGGCTCCAGACAAAGTATAACACTGAACCAGGTCTGTATTCCCAGCGTGTCACAAAGTTAGAGTGCAGGTTTTTATATAGGTTTGCAGTATACACAGGATGGCATCTGAATCCGGGTTACAGATACATAGGTTTGAATCAGAGCAAAGAAAGCAAGATGAACTTTTACCGATGTATATTGTTAATATTCTTATATCTAAACCCTGATATACAGATCACAACCTGGTAGTTGCAGGCAGGGTAACATATACATTCAACAAGAAATAAAAAATCAAATAAGATAAAAATCATGGCTATTGATAACACGAACAGGTTTCCCTCAAGACGAAATTTTATCAAGGGATTAGCAATCAATGCGGCTGCTTTGTCGGCTGTCCCTATCCATGCCCTTGGAAGCGATAGTGCTTCTACGGCTCCTTTAAATATGACTAAAGCAGCAAGGCTGCCACTCAGGATCATGATGAGTGAAGGATTGTCAGACCCTCTTCGTGAAAAACTGATGAAAATCTCTCCCGAGATCCGTCTGGAGGAAAATGATCATGCTATACAGGAGGTAAATGCATGGTTTGGAGATATCAACAGGGAACAGTTTAAAAATGCTCCCAATCTTAAATGGGTTCACAGTACATCAGCAGGGGTGGAACATTATTTATTCCCGGAAATGGTTAAAAGTGATGTTGTACTGACCAATGCGAAAGGCTGTTATGCACCCTGCATATCAGAGCATGTATTCGGATTGCTATTTGCACTTACCAGAAATATCGGAGCCCAGGTCAGGAATATGTCTCAGGGCAAATGGCAGGGATCCCCGGTGAATAGTTTTGTTGAAATGGAAGGAATGACAATGGGTATTGTTGGTATCGGTGGTATCGGCAGCCAGGTCGCCCGCCGTGCCCGTGCCATGGATATGCATGTTATCGCTGTTGATATTGTGCCAAAATATATGGAACAAAATGGCGACATCTGCGACGAGGTCCGGTTGGTTCAGGATGATGGACTTGCATGGTTATTGCCGCGGGCGGATGTGATTCTCATGGCAACTCCGCACACTAAAGTAAGTGAGGGTATGATTGGCGCGGAACAATTCAGAATGATGAAGAAGAGCGCCTATTTCATCAATGTTGCCCGGGGGAAACTTGTGAAAACGCCGGCCTTGCTCGAGGCATTAAAATCAGGTCAGATCGCAGGGGCCGGATTAGATGTAACTGATCCTGAACCGCTGCCATCCAATCATGAATTATGGACACTCCCGAATGTAATTATTACATCTCACATTGCCGCACGGTCGGCGAACAGTCTGAAGAGGTTATCTGAAGTCTATGCAGAAAATGTATACAGGTATATTCATGGCTTCCCAATGCTGAATATAGTGGATAAGGAAATGGGATTTTAATCTAGTCAGATTTATTCCCGGCTTTTTAATTTAAAAGCTATATACACATCACCTGATTTTGTTCCTACCTTTCCTCCGCCTCCGGCCGCTATCACCACATATTGAACATGATTAACCTCGTATGTGGCAGGTGTGGCATAACCTCCAAAGGGGAGCTTATATTCCCATAATATTTCACCGGTTTTTTTATCGATGGCCCTTAATTTTTCATCAGCAGTTGCTCCGATAAAGATAAGTCCGCCACTTGTAACCAGACTCCCTCCAAAATTCTGGGTCCCGGTAGGGGGGATCCCTTTTGCAGTTAATTCAGCAAATTCTCCTAAAGGTTTTTGCCACAATATCTCGCCTTTGTTCATATCTATTGCACTCAGAGTTCCCCATGGCGGTTTTACAGCCGGATAGCCCTGTTCATCCAGAAACTGTGCATATCCTGAAGAACTAAATCTTGGTTCGTTCTGAGATTTAATATGGGAAATTTCGTCAGCTCCCGCAATATCCTGCTCCTGATCTGTATCCAGGATATAATCTAAAATTGCTTTCCGTTCTTCTCTGTTTAATTGTGGATTAGCCGGCATAACACCTTTGCCATGCTGGATAATTTCATCTATCCGGACTCGGGTCAGCCGCTTGCCAATATCTATTAATGAGGGAAACACTTCCTGTCCTTTTCTATCTGTCCCATGGCATAAGGTACAATTGATCCTGTAAAGTTCAACGCCTTTGGCTTTTAAGGATTCCTGCCGGGAATTAAATCCTCCAACCTTCCTTATCGAAACAAGATTAGGGATCTCATTTGCATTTACATATAGAATACCGGATTCAAAATCGAAAGATGCTCCGCTCCATTCGCCCCCTCCCCTGAATCCCGGAAATATTAAGGAACCCTGATAACTCAGTGGCGTAAATATCCCTTCGTTCCGTGCGGTTTTCAGTCTTTGTATTGCATATTCCCGGGACTCCTCAGAAATAGACGGCAGATCGTCATCGGTATATTTTTGTCGTACAAAAGGAGGTGGAGCAGCAGGAAATGGCTGGGTTGGGTATGTTTCCTCCCCCTCAACATCTGACTGGGGGACAGGTTTTTCTTCTATAGGAAAAACAGGTTCTCCCGTCTCACGGTCGAAAACAAACAGATGCCCCATCTTTGTTATCTGCGCAACTGCATCAATTAATTTTCCACCCTTATTGATAGTTATTAAATTGGGTGTGGATGGCAGATCATAATCCCAGATATTATGATGCACCACCTGGAAGTGCCATAGTCTATTTCCGGTCTCAGCATCTAAAGCTATCAGGCAGTCAGCGAATAGACAATTTCCCTTTCGGTATCCTCCATAAAAATCAGGTGCCAGGGAACCAGTAGGACAGTAAACGATACCTCTTTCCGGGTCCAGGGCCAATCCTGCCCAGGCATTTGCTCCTCCAATTTTTTCCCATCCATCTGGATTTTTCCAGGTATCGTAACCATATTCCCCCGGATGAGGTATCGTATGAAAGATCCACTCTGTTTTGCCGGTTCTGATGTTAAAGGCACGTATATGTCCGGGTGCTGCTCCATCCCCTTCAGATGCACTATGACCGGTAATGTACATATCCTTATAAATCACGCCGGGTGAAGTAGCTGCCACATATATCTCTTCAGGATTTCTATCCAGGCCTTCCCTCAAATCTATAGATCCATTCTTACCAAATGTCGGTACAGGCACCCCGGTTTCTGCATTAATAGCATACAGCTTGTTAAATGCCGGGAAGAGGATCCTTTTATCGCTCCCGGCTTTCCAGTAGGATACTCCACGGTTTACCTCCCTTGCGTCGCCTTCCCTGAATGGGTTGAACATCCATATTTCTTTACCTGTGGCTGCATTCAGAGCATATAATTTTAGTTGTGGAGATGTGAAATATATTATATCATCTATAATAATAGGATTGCATTCAATCGTTGACCGGTTACCTTCTCTTGCATCACCGGTTTTAAATACCCATGCAGGTTGTAAATCACGCACATTATCTATATTAATCTGATCCAGCCTGGAATAACAGTTAGCACCCGGGTCCCCTCTGTAATATTCCCAGTTTTTATATTGGTCGTTCCTGTTGCAAAAGACGAAAACGATACCTGCTAAACCAATACCTGTCAGAAATGTAAGTTTCTTCATTTTCTTTTAGTAATGAACTTAATCAGGACTATATTGTTTATAGTATACTGTACAAAATTCTGATTCAGAATAATTGTCATAATCTAAATAACTATAATTACAGCTAAATAAATGAATATTTACAGAACCACATCAAGAGTTGTATGAATAATTTACCTCGCAGGGCTGCTTATCGGAATTGGGAGTCACTTAACAATCCAATTTAAAATATGAACTCAATCACATGAAAGCAATCGTATACAAAAAATACGGGCCACCGGAGGTCCTACGACTTGAAGAAGTTGAAAAACCTGTTCCCAAAGACAATGAAGTGTTGGTAAAAATATATTCTACAACTGTAACCGCAGGGGATTGGCGAATGAGGAAAGCCGAACCATTTCTTGCAAGAATTTTCAATGGCTTGTTCAAACCCACCAGGGTGAAAATTTTAGGATTTGAATTAGCAGGAATTATTGAAGATGTCGGGAAAGAAGTTAAATCATACAAAACAGGTGACTCTGTTTTTGCTTCCTGCGGATTTAAGTTCGGTGCGTATGCTGAATACAGATGCCTTCCGGAAAATGATTTAATTGCCATTAAACCTTCTAATATGACATTCGACGAAGCTGCAACTGTTCCAATAGGAGGCCTTACAGCATTAAGGTTTTTGAAACAGGCAGGGATAACGAATGGACACAATGTTCTTATATATGGGGCATCAGGAAGTGTAGGGACTTTTGCAGTTCAGCTTGCCGGATATTTTGGAGCTGCTGTGACAGCTGTATGCAGTACGGCAAATATAACTCTCGTAAGATCACTGGGAGCAGATAATGTTATAGATTATACCAGGGAAGATTTTACAAAAACAGAGGCCAGGTTTGATATTATTTTTGATGCTGTTGGGAAAACTTCCAGATCGGCTTGTAAGAATCTGTTAAAGCCCGGAGGTAAGTATGTTTCCGTTACCGGTAATCCTTCCAAAAAGCCGAATGATTTATTGTTTCTGAAGGAGCTTATTGAATCAGGAAAACTTAAGACAGTGATTGACAGAAAGTACAAGCTTGAACAAATCAGAGAGGCGCATGCATACGTAGAGAAATACCATAAAAAAGGGAATGTTGTTATTAATGTAGTGGAAAGTCTCATTGCAGCCGACTACAAATAAGCCAGATTCTTAATGGCTGAAATGAATTCCTGCTTCATTGGACTCTCTATCTTACTGATCCCAGGTACTTATCCAACCAGTTCAATGTTTCCTTAATTAGCTCACCCTTAGGTACAAAATGTCCTGATTCATAAGTGAAAATGCGCTTATTTTCGGGTGATGTACCCAGTAATTCAAATAAAGGTTTCTGTGATGTTTCATATGGGAAAGTAGCATCATATTTTCATCCGGATGTAAATAGGAGGCACATCTGAAACCATTAGTTTGAGAACGGTCAAAAGGAGATTGAACATAGCTTGCTGTTGCCAGATATGTTGGATCATTCCATCCTCCGCCAAGGATATTTCGCTGATTGCCTGGAATTGTCTCGTTCCAGCACCATTCACGAACATTTCCCACCATATCTGATGTTCCAAACCCTGTCATTCCACTATAGGTTCCGACGGGTGCCAGATCCTGACCATTTAAATTACTTTTTAGTATAACATAAGAGTTATACCAGTTAAGATCAAACCCGAATACCTCTCCGGGGATATATTTTTGAAAGTCAAAGCCGGCAGCTCTCCACCAATGATATACTGTTGGAAGAGATTTTCCCTTGAATTCAGCATAAGCAGCTGCCTCATACCAGCTTACACCGGACACAGGATATAGGGCATCAGAATCCTGGATTTTGATGATCCGGGAATACTTCCTGCTTTTTCATGTGTAACAGGATATGGCAGTACTCTATTCGCAACGTTGCCATTGGGAAGCTTTATCTTGAAACCGAAATGATCCCCGGATGCTTCATCTACAAAAAACTTTAACTCATTGTCCCATGCAAATGACTTCGGATCACAGTAGGTTCTTGAAATAACAGGGGTGAAGATCAGGCATCTGAGCTTGTCTTTAAGTGAGGCATACACATCATAGGACTCCAGAAGGTAGTCGCCCGGATTAATGTCAAAATAGACGCTAACCTCATCTTTAAACATTGAATCGAGCTCTCCCTTCAGATTAGAAACAAACTCGGTAACCCATCCGTCATGCTTATTGTCTTTCTGGCGGTAACTTATGAAGATGTCGTAATTATACCCTTCAATAATACTTGACATGTGAAGATTATTTATTTCATTATCAAATTTAAAGCAAAGTCAGGCTAAAAGCAAAAATTTAATTGCCGGGAAAATCACCAGTGTGAAATGAACTTAATCAAGATCATATTGTTTATAGTATACTTTACAAAATTCTGAATCAGAATAAGTGTTATAGTCTTAATGTCTATAATAATAGCTATATAAGTGAATATTTACAGAGCCGGATAATGAGTCGTGGATCGTTATTAATATATCGTAAAATCAATGACTATGAATATAGTACTGGTAAAGAATATGGTTTGTCATCGCTGTGTAACTTCAGTCGAAGACATTTTAAAAAATGCAGAAGTACCTTTTAATAAAGTACACTTTGGTGAGATTCATTTACCGGTTGAGCTAGACCGGGAACAAAAGGAAAACCTCTCAGCAACGCTGAAAAAGGAGGGATTTGAATTAATTGACAGTCACAGGAATGAGCTGATTGAAAAAATCAGGTTGCTCGTAATTAAGAGAGCGCGAAATGAGGTTGATAAAAGCGATATCAGGCTCAACCTTTCAACTTACCTTTCAGAAAAACTGCTTTACGAGTACACATACCTCAGCAGTTTATTCTCAAAAGCAGAAGGCAGGACAATTGAGAATTTTTTCATTGAACAGAGGATTGTAAAAGCAAAGGAAATGCTTCTTTATGGGAAGATGACTCTTTCTGAAATTGCATTTGAACTTGGCTACAACAGTACAGCGTATCTTTCCAGTCAATTCAAAAAAATTACCGGTATCACACCCTCCTGCTTCAAAGGATCAGTTAATGCGCGGCGTAAAGCGCTCGAAAAAGTCTGATCCCAAAATATTATAATCTTTTCCCAAAGTAATATAACACCCGCCTATGGGTGTAGATATAACTTTGTCTCCATCTGATTCAAAGAGATAAACATTAGAAACAATGGCATTGAGCCAAAGTGGCTCTCTTGCAGTAAATCAGGCAATTATCGCATTCCTTTTAGACTGATAATTATTAAAACCCAGCCGTAAGGAGCAATTATTAACTTATAAAAACAACAATTTAAAACATACAAATGAATAAACTAATCTTCATACTGCTTGTCCTCTTTCTTGCATCTTGTAAGAAAGAAGTTTTCAGCCCTGCCCTTACGGAGGAGTTTTCAATACAATCAACATCAAATGGTGCAAAATATAATATTAAAGTTGCTCTGCCTCAAGATTTTAATCCCGAAACACAAAAGTATGCTGCCATCTACGTTTTGGATGGTGAGGAAATTTTCGATTTTGTCGCTGAAAATTGTAATAGGATAAGCAGTGATTTTTCCACATCAAATGTTCTGGTAGTTAGTATCGGATATGGGAATGACAGATCTTTTGATTATACTCCATCAAAAGCAAATGAAGGTGGTGGAGGTGCAGAAAAATTCATGCTCTTTATCAAAAATGAATTAATACCCGAAATGGAAAATGAATATGGTGCGGACACATTAAGAACAAACAGAACGATACTTGGTCATTCGTTTGGAGGGCTTTGTGGTGCATATGCTTTTACAAATTACAACAATGTATTCGGCAATTACATTATACTTAGTCCTTCACTATGGTACGACAATGAAATCATACTTAAGCTGGAGCAGGAAAACCGGGACATCAATAAAAACAATTATCAATTGGTGTTTTTAGGCCTGGGCGAATTGGAAATCCGGAAGAATGCTTGCTCCTTTTCAGGCTTTTTATCAGATACTGCAAAATAATTATCCCGATATAAAAATTAAGAGTCATTTCGAACCGCAACTTAATCACAGGGGTTCAGAAAACCCAAACATAATCGAAGGATTAAATTTCTACTTTCAAAACAGATAATAATTCCAAATGCTATTTCAAAACTAATTAAATAATAACAATATGAAAATTATAATATATTTATCCATCTCCTTTTTGCTTCTGACTCTTTCAGCATCAGCTGCACAAAAAGATTCTTCTGGAACAGCAAATAATAACTACCCTGTGCGAAGAGTAACAATAGAACCTGCAATTGGTCTGAAGACTTCACAAATGTTTGATTTCGTCATAAGCAACCTGGTACAGTGGAATATAAAAAAACGTCTTGGCATTGTATCATATACTTCTTATTCGTATAACGATGCATTGGATCGGGATTTTAATTACATAAAGACTAATTATAATTATTCGCTTAGTCAAAAATTTGGTATTGGAACTTCTCTTTACACGAAACATTCTTCCCACACATTTTCATTCATGGCAGGGATAAGATATGATGCTTTCAAAGAGACATTGGAAAATCCTGAATTTGAAAAAGTATCTGCATCGGTAAGTTCTGTTAGTCCGGACGTTGGATTGATGTACAATTTAAAGATCGGAAAGAAAAAATATTTTTTCAGTTACCGTATGTATATTCCTCTTTATCCGTATCCATTTAAGAGTTCAGATTTCTGGGCTATAGATGGTAATAAGGCAAACCTTTCATTGGAATTTGGATTTGGAATCCGATTGAAATAAAATATTCATCAAAAATCCTAAAAATTAAATTTCAAAAATAAGCGATATGAAAAAGCAAGCCAAGGTTAGTAGAGTATAATCTCGAAGCATGTGAATTTAACTGGGACATAGCTCCAGGTAAAACAATTGAAGCATGGGGCTTTAATAAACAGGTTCCCGGACCGGTATTAAAAGCAAACGTTGGCGACACGCTTGTTATCCGGGTTACCAACAATCTGAAAGAACCTACAATGATTCACTGGCATGGATTACGCGTTCCTGCTTCAATGGACGGCACAGGTGCTGTTCAAAAACCAATTGAACCCGGTGAAGTTTTTGAATATCGTTTTGTTGTACCTGATGCCGGGTCGTTTTGGTACCATTCACATAGCAATGAAACAGTACAGTGCGAAAGAGGAATGTACGGTGCGTTAATAGTTGAAGACAAAACCGATCCGGTTACTGACGGAGAAAAAGTATTTATGATTGATGACATGAAGCTTGATGAAGATAATAAATTTACAAAGCCCGGCTGGTTTGTTCCGCGCATCATTGAAAGACATGATGGTCGCGAAGGCAACACGCTTTTGATAAATGGGAAAGAAAATCCGATGATAGATATTCATGCCGGCCAGACAGAAAGATGGCGCTTCATCAATTCATCAAGTGCAAGATACTTTATGCTGTCCCTTGGTGGGAAAGAGTTTAAAATTATTGGAACAGATGGCGGATTGCTGGAACATCCCCGGACTGTGAACGAAGTTTTAATAACTCCCGGAGAGAGAATAGACATTGCAGCAGGGCCTTTTAATGAAGGAGAAACAATCCCGATAGAATCATTGGGTTATAACAGAAGTACTTACCTTAAAGCAAAGCGTCAAAAATTTGCAACAGTAAAGGTTCTGGAAAGAAAACCTTCAGTTGCTTTCTTACCTGAAACATTAAGAACGATTGAACCCTTAGCCAGGCAGGATGCTGTAATAACAAGAAAAGTAAAACTTTCTGTTGGTCCGAGTTTGAAAGACGGAATGGACTTTCTTGTAAACGATGATGTTCATGTCAATGACAAACCTGTGAAAGTTGGTGAGTTGCAGATCTGGGAAGTATCAAATACCAGTCTGATGGATCATCCTTTTCACCTGCATGGCTTCTTTTTCCAGGTCATTGAAGAGAATGGCAAAGCACCGGAATATATGGCATGGAAAGACACTGTTAATTTAACACCAAGAAGTAAAATAAAAATTGCCTGGATGCCTGATAACCGTCCGGGCACGTGGATGTATCATTGTCACATACTGGAGCATCATGCAGCAGGAATGATGGCCAACTTTGAAGTAATTGACGGTAATAAGCCATACAATGATATGATTCATACACATGATCATCATTGTCAATAATATGCGGATTCCTTCGGAAAAACGAGCAGGTTCCATATCGTATTTGAGCATCTGATGTCATTTTAAAAACACAGACAATCATTGCTCAAAATTACTTAAATGAATTAAATATGGTAGCATCACTAATAGGAAGCATTCTTTTTTCAATTGTTCTTGTTCTATACATTTTATTGGCTTTAGGACTTCCGTATGGTGAATATGCTATGGGTGGAAAGCATAAAATACTCCCCGGTAAAGAACGAATAATATGTACCATATCAGTTATAATTCAAACATTTGCAATTTTAACATTATTGCAGGGCGGTCGTGTACTTCGGTTTGGCTTTTCGGAGAAGTTAACGAATTTATTGTGTTATTTTTTTGCGGTTTATCTCTCTTTCAACGTTTTCATTAATCTGTTATCAAAAAGCAAAAAGGAAAAAATATTTATGACTCCTTTATCCCTTGTAATTGCAATTTGTTTCTGGTTAACGGCTTTGAACTTATGACTGGTAAAAACCAAATAGAAGAAATGCCAGCTACCAGCAGGCGAGGCGGAAAACGCGAGAGTAAGGCTAATCCCAAAATATTATACTTTTTCCCCAAAATACTATAACAGCCGCCATGGGTGGAGGATTTACCTTTACCCATCAAATTAAACAAATAGAAATGGGAAAAATAAACAGTACTACAG
>CAWJVS010000023.1:0-107900 GCA_963846335.1 uncultured Bacteroidales bacterium | reverse complement strand
TCCTGAATGACGGAGAAATCGTTAATATCGAATACAATGACACCCCATATGTTAAACTTCGGACAAAAAAGTAATAATTATGATTACAAGGCCACTTTACCTCTTAATCCTGCATCTCTTTTTTTCCTGACTTAACATGGTCAGTTATAAGATTTTCTAAATATTTCCGGATAAAATATCAAAATGATATTACATTGAAAAAGGATCTATTGCCTAAAATATTTATTGCTATTTCTGTAATTTTATTAAATAGCTGCGGGAGTGGTATTACCAAAGAACAAGTTTCCAAAGCCGACTTAATACTGTATAACGGAAAAATTGTTGCTGTAGATAGCGTGTTCTCAGTTTATACAGCGATAGCCATTAAGGGAAACCGTATTATGCTGGTGGGAGGAAACAGGAAAGTATTGAAAATGCAGGGTCCCGAGACTGAGTTAATTGACTTGCACGGTAATATGGTGTTACCAGGGCTGATAGATTCTCATACACATCCTATTGATGCAGCCATGTCTGAATTTGATCATCCAATTCCTGAAATGGAGACAATCAGGGATGTGTTAGATTACATTCATAGCAGGACCCAAGCCATCAAGGAAGGTGAATGGATTGTAGTGAAGTTTGTGTTCATCACTCGTCTGCGGGAGCAACGCTATCCGACACGCGCCGAATTGGACAGTGTGGCACCAGGTCATCCGGTCATGTTCAGTACTGGTCCGGATGCTGCACTAAACAGCCTTGCCCTGAAGCTGAGTGGCATAGATAAGAATTTCAAAGTTACCGACGGCGGTACCGGCTTTGTAGAGAAAGATGAAAAAACCGGTGATCTGACTGGTATAATACGGAACTGTAACAGGTTTGTCAAGGTCAGGCCTTCAGAAAGGGTCCCGGTTGAGGAAGAACGGGTTCAACAGATGATCAGGTTGTTTCTCGATTACAACTCTGTGGGTATTACCAGCATTGGAGACCGTGATCCTGGTCCCTCTGATCTGGATCTTTATAAAAGTCTGCATGCCAGAGGACTAATGACGGTACGTGTTGCCTGCTCCCAACATATTGAAACTATTGGTCCCCTCGAACAGATACAGGCCAATATACGTCGCGTGGCTGAGGATCCACTTTTCACAGAGAAAAATAATTTTCTGCGAATAATTGGTATAAAGACCTACATGGATGGAGGCATGCTGACTGGTAGCGCCTATATGAACGAGCCCTGGGGAGCAAGCAAAATATATGGGATATCGGATCCGGATTATCGTGGAATTCTCTATATCACAAAAGATAAGCTCTTACCCATTGTGAATACAGCTGTAGAATCGGGCCTCCAGGTCACATCCCACACAGTAGGCGATGGTGCGGTAAACGAATTGCTGGAAGTCTACAAGGAGATCTATCAAACCATCCCAACTCAGCTGAGAAAAACACGCCCATGCATTTCACACTCAAACTTCATGAGTAAGGGATCTGTTGACATGCTTCCTCAGATCGGCGTCAGTGTGGATATTCAACCTGCCTGGCTTTATCTGGACACACATACTCTCATAAAGCAATTCGGTTACGATCGGTTGCGCTGGTTTCAACCATTAAAAAGCATTTTCGAGACAGGAGCCATAGCTGGTGGCGGCTCGGACCACATTATTAAGATAGGTTCTCTGCGTTCAGTGAATCCCTATAATCCATTCCTTGGTATGGCAACATCAATCACACGAAAGGCAAAATGGTACGACCAAAGGTTGCATCCTGAAGAAGCTCTAAGCCGTGAACAGGCTATCCGTTTCTATACTATAAATAACGCCTGGCTGTTATTCTGTGAAGACCAGCTTGGATCTCTGGAACCCGGTAAGCTGGCGGATTTCATTGTGTTGAACACCGACTTATTAAGTTGCCCGGCAGATGAGATCCCGTATACAAAAGTTCTTAAAACTTACCTGGATGGGAAACTGGTTTTCAACAGAGAGTGAGGAATCGATGGTGAGACAAATGTAAAAAAGCTTTGCTTATCACTTATAATGCATATTTATGAAAAGAAGAGATTTTCTTAAAACAGCTGGCATGACGACAACAGCAGCCATGGTTCCAGTTGTTGCTTACAGTGCATCAGAAGAACCGAAGAGAAACTCGTTAATTCTGAACACCGATCCGCTTAAAATTGGGATTATGACCTACACAATTGCCAGGGATTGGAGTATAGATACTATCATCAGGAATCTTACAGAAACAGGATATCAATCGGTTGAGCTCAGAACAACACATGCTCATGGAGTTGAAGTAACCCTTTCTCCATCACAGAGGGCAGAGGTAAGAAAACGCTTTCAAAACTCTCCTCTGGAAGCCATTAGTCTGGCCAGCGGATTTGCCTATCATTATCCTGAACCGGCCCAGCTTAAAATTAACATCGAAGGTACTAAAGAATATATTCTGCTTGCTCATGATGTTGGCGCTATCGGAATCAGGGTATTCCCAAATGATCTTCCTGCAGGTGTACCGGAAGAAAAGACCATTGAACAAATTGCAAAATCATTGAATGAAGTTTGTGAATTTGGATATAATAACGGTGTTGAAGTCAGAGTATGTGTTCATGGAAATAAAACAAACAGGGTTGCTGTAATTAAAAAAATAATAGACACTGCAAAAAGTCCCCATGTTTATGTAAATTGGAATTGTAACGATAGTGATATTGAAGGACAAGGATTTGAATATAATTTCAATTCAATAAAAGACCGGATTAAAGGCGTACATATGGGAGAGTTATGGCGCACTGATTACCCATACCGGCTTCTCTTTAAATTACTTTCCGGAATTGAATTTAAAGGACATTACTGTAATGCTGAAATAGATGGTAACGATGATCCAATAAGGCTTCTGAGGTATTATAAAGCTCTGTTCCTGGCATATCAGGATGCTATGTGACAACGTGATCTTTTTATTGACATATATCACTCTGCGAAGAAACGATTTTACTTCACTCAGCTTTGCATTGATTAATTGGAAATATGCAACACAAGTGAATTTCCATAACAAACTGATAAGGATTAACTAAAACTTACTATATGAAAAAAACATCTCTCCTGATTTCGGTCTCACTAATGCTTTTCCTGGCTTATTCCTGCAGTAATTCCGGCGGGGAATTCAGGAGCATAAAACCTGATGTGCTGAAAGACAAAATTGCCGGCGGCTGGGCAGGCAAGATGATAGGTGTCACTTATGGAGCACCAACCGAGTTCAGGGCTCAGAATAAGACATATGAAGATTCCATAACCTGGAAGCCTGCCGATATAAAAGGAAGTATGTGGCAGGACGATATTTATGTCCAGCTGACATTCCTCATGTCGATGGATAAATACGGCATGGATGCTCCCTCCAGGAAGTATCAGGAGATGTTTGCCAAAGCAGGATATGGTTTGTGGCATGCCAACATGCAGGCAAGAAAAAACTACTATGACAGCATTTTTGCACCTCTCTCGGGGAGCCCTGAATATAACCTTCACGCTGATGATATTGACTTCCAGATTGAGGCTGACTATATTGGATTTATGTGTCCGGGAATGCCCCGGACTGCCTCCGGTATAGCAGACAAGATTGGCCGGATAATGAACTATGGAGAGGGAATATACGGTGGCATATTTGTCGCAGCCCTGTATTCCGAAGCATATTTCGAATCAGATATTTTAAAGATCATAGAGAAGGCTCTCATGTCGGTCCCGGCTGAGAGTGATTATTACAAAATCATTAAGGATGTCATTAAATTGCATCAATACTATCCTTCAGACTGGAGGGCTGCATGGCAGGAACTTCAGGAAAAATGGGGAGATGTTGATATCTGCGGCGCTGGTTCACCCTTCAATATAGATGCAAAACTGAATGGTGCATACATTGCAATGGGCCTGTTATACGGGGAAGGTGATCCGATGAAGACACTTGAAATATCGACCCGTTGCGGTCAGGATTCAGATTGCAATCCCTCAAACGCCCTTGCTGTTCTGGGTGTAATTAACGGTTTCAGCGGCCTTCCCTTATATATGCAGGATGGGGTTAAGGCAATTGGCGATTCACTGTTCATTTTTACATCCTATTCTTTCAATTCAGCTGTCAGCAGTACTGAAAAATATGCCCATGATCTGGTTGTAAAAGAGGGCGGAGAAGTTACGGATAAGATGATAAAAGTCAGGATGCAGGCTCCAACCGCTCCTGCAATGGAGAATTCGTTTCCGGATGTCGTCTTTGACAAAAACATTCCCGTATCTGATAAAAACTCATGGTCATTCAGGGGAAGCTGGAAACCATATGAGGTTTATTCGGAAAATGATAAAAAATCCGAAATGCAGTCTATGTATGCTGAGACAGTATCTGATGAACTTGAAATTGCATTCGGAGGAACAGGCATTTCGCTGGTTGGCAACTGGTATAAAGATGGGGGCAAGGCTGATATTTATGTTGACGGTACATTGCACAGGACCATTGATACGTACTATGATTTTGCGAATCAACAACATACAGAAAGCATATGGCATGTACTCAATCTTAAGCCCGGGGACCATAAGGTAAAACTTGTTGTCAGGGGAGAAAAGCGCCCTGAATCGGCTGGAACCAAAGTATATATCAGATCTGCTGTTATCTTTAAGACTGAGCCAAAGAAAAATGAAGGCTATAAGTTTTCATTTGAGTGATAAGAGATATGCTGCCTGAAAATGAAAACATTTCCTGTCCCCATTCAAAGGAATAGCCGCCAAGCTTAGGAGTCTGAAAAAGGTTTTACTGGGAGGATTATTAAAGTCAAACTTCATACGTAAACTTCTGTCCCCGCTTTGCGGGATTTCGTTACTTCGTTCCTCAACTTTTTACTTTTAACCTTTTACTTTCATCTTTTTACTTTTATCTTTTTACTTTTATCTTTTTACTTTTATCTTTTATCTTAAAAAAAATGTTTATACCACAAAGTTATCCGCTGGCAATTATCCTCTGCATTGTAACTATGCTCTGCTGGGGCTCATGGGGAAATACACAGAAACTTGCAGGCAAGTCATGGCGTTTTGAGTTGTTCTACTGGGACTATGTCATGGGCATTCTTCTCTTCTCAATTCTTCTTGGATTCACTCTTGGCAGCAATGGGCAGGCAGGCAGGGGATTTATCGCAGACATCAGACAGGCAGATCCAGGGAATATGTTCAATGCCTTTCTGGGTGGCATAATCTTCAATGCCTCCAATATACTGCTGGTGGCTGCCATGGCGATAGCCGGCATGGCAGTGGCATTTCCTGTAGGCGTTGGAATTGCCCTCGCACTGGGAGTCATAGTCAATTATATTTTTGCCCCGCAGGGGAACCCGTTATGGCTTTTCATGGGAGTTGCACTGATAGTTGTTGCTATCATTACCGATGCGGTTGCCTATAAAAAGCACAGCGTCTCCATGCAAAAAGTCTCCGGAAAAGGAATACTTCTTTCCATAGCAGCCGGTATTCTGATGTCACTATTTTACAGATTTGTTGCAAGTTCAATGGCAGCCAGTTTTGAGATGCCCGAGGCAGGGAAGCTGACCCCTTATTCTGCACTATTCTTCTTTGCACTTGGAGTGGTGATAAGCAATCTCTTGTTCAACTATATCATAATGAAAAAGCCTTTCGATGGTGCACCATTGTCATTCAGTGATTATGCCAAAGGCAGTTTTGGCGTTCATTTGACGGGTATACTTGGGGGTGTTATATGGAATTTAGGAATGTCCATGAGCATCATTGCCTCAGGAAAGGCAGGATTTGCAATCTCGTACGGACTTGGACAGGGAGCAACGCTCATTGCAGCCCTGTGGGGAGTATTCATATGGAAAGAATTCAAGGGAGCATCCAAACCAGTCAATACACTGGTATTCTTTATGTTCATTGCATATCTGGCAGGGCTGGCTTTGCTTGTGTATGCCGGTACCTAGACCCAGTCATAATAATAAACAATAATCATTATGAACAAATTTAAGCTGCTAATTCTTTGCCTGATTGGATTTCCGGGTATTACTTCTCTTGCACAGACAGAAAAATCAAAGGGAAAATTAAAAAGAGCCGACTGTTTTTTTGGTGTTCATTTCGATTTGCATGCCAGCGAAGAGATCACAGATGCCGGGAAAACCCTCACTCCGGAAATGATCGATACTTTTCTGACAAAAGTACGCCCAGATTTTATTCAGATTGATTGTAAAGGTCATCCGGGGATATCAAGCTATCCGACAAAAGCAGGTTATCATGTGAAAGGATTTGAAAAAGATCCGTTGAAATTATTCCGCGAAATAACCGAAAAGGATGAAGTAGCTTTGTTTTTGCACTTTTCAGGAGTCTGGGACAATAAAGTGGTGAAAGAGCATCCCGACTGGGCAATCGTCAAAGCCAACGGAGAGTACAGCACTGAAAAAACTTCATTTTTCAGTCCCTACCTCGATACATATATGATTCCACAGCTTAAGGAATTGAGTGATTATGGGGTTGATGGAGCCTGGATCGACGGGGAATGCTGGGCAGTAGAACCCGATTATGGTGAAGCATCTTTGAAACGCTTTACAAGGGAAACCGGGATCGCCGAAATACCAAAGATACCCTCCGATAAGTATTATCCTGAATTCATGGAATATACACGGACTTTATTCCGGGAACACCTTAAAAAATACATTAAGGCCATCCATCAGTATGATCCCGGATTCCAGATTACAAGCAACTGGGCTTATTCCTCCCTGATGCCTGAAAAGGTGACCGTTGATGTCGATTATTTATCTGGTGATGTGACACCTCAGAACGGTGTTTACCGTTCGGCATTTGAAGCCCGATGTCTTGCTCCACAGGGGAAACCATGGGATCTGATGGCATGGGGTTTTTCATGGAACGGGGGCAATATGCCTATGAGTGTTAAATCAGCAGTTCAGCTTGAACAGGAGGCTGCCCAGATAATTGCCATGGGTGGTGGGGTTCAATTTTATTTTCAGCAGAACAGAGATCTTTCAATTAAACCATGGCTTGCGGCGATGCTCTCGGAGATCGCACAGTTTTGCCGTAACCGGCAATCATATTGCCATAAGGCAAAACCTCTCCCGCAGATAGCTTTGCTTTACCCAACTGCCTCATTCCAGAGAAATGCCTCCAGGCCGTATGCGTATGGAACGGAAAGTCTGCAGGGAGCATTGAATCTGGTGCTCGATGGCCAATATTCTGTTGAGATTCTTATGGAGCATCACCTCTCTGGTAAAATGGAGAATTATCCGCTGATCATAATCCCTGAATGTGATTATTTGGAAGCCTCATTCCTCTCAGAACTGAAAAAATACGTGACAGGTGGAGGCAACTTATATATAATAGGTGCTGAAACTGCAAAATTATTTGAAAAAGAACTGGGTATCAAAGTATTGGAGAAAGCAGATGAAAGTCAGTTATTTATTGCCGCCAGTGATCATATCGGAGCTGTCCTTTCCCCCAGGGCTTCAGTGGAATTACAGGCCGGTGCAAAAGTTATTTCCAACTTTTACGGAGGAAGCGATTTCAGGGACAAGGGAAAGGAGATAGCTGCATCAGTTAACCAGGTTGGCAAAGGACTGGCAGGAGGAGTATATTTCAACGCTGGCTCGGCCTACCTTGCATATAAATCTCCCGTACTCAGGGATTTTATCTGCAATAGCATAAAAGAACTTTTTCCTGACCCTCTGGTTAAAGTAAGCGGATCCCGTCTGGTTCATGTGACAATAAATAACCTTAATGGTAAAATGTATCTGAATCTGGTAAATGTGGCAGGTGAGCATACCAATCAAACAGCACTTGGATACGATGAGATTCCTTTGCTGAAGGATCTGACTGTACAAATTAAAACAGTGAAGAAACCGGTCAGGATCCTGCTGCAGCCAGAAGGACAGGAGCTGAATATTGATTTTCAGAATGGAGTATCTGAAATTATTCTTCCTGAACTACATATTCATTCAGTTCTGGAAGTAATCCTCTAAAGCTAAGGGCCAGCTTACTACATCAGGTCTTTTTCGAAAGCTTCCTTGTCAAATTTAAATTTACCATCAAGGAATTCAACGATTTTTGAAGCGTCTGAATAAGCATTCCCCAGGCAGGTAGACGCTCCGGGAGATGGAGTTATATTGAAAATGACCTTTTCTCCTGATAGTTTTGCCTCGCCCATTTCCAGTTTCCTTTTGGTATTATTTACTATCTGAGGTCTGGTCCCCCCTATTCCTTTGGCAAACATGAGCTCATTCAGTTTAATTGACGGAACAATCTTTCTGATCTCCCTTATGAAAAGGCGTCTTCCGACAAATGGAAGATCGTAAAGGAAGTTGATTAATATGTAATTCAGGAGAACCCTGTCAAAGATAATCTTCAGCAGGCTTATTACAGGACTGATTCCCAGACCAAATGTTTTCCAGTATTCCGGAAATGTGGACCAGTTATGCCTCTCCAGCTGAAAGATGGGTTTTGCGGTGGGGCCAAACCTGGTTATTTCAGGGTTATGAACCTCAGGATCTCCATGAATTGCTGCAAATGGCAGTTTAGGAACCTGGATTGTATACACCTTGCCATTCAGCACTTTTGGAGCAGTGTAGAAACTCCCTGCCATAGAGAGGACCGATAAATTCTTGCCATATCCGAGTGATTTGGCATACATAAGGCTGTGACCTCCGGCTGCAAATACAACTGCTGTAGCTGAGATGTCTCCCTTGTCTGTCTTTACAAGGTAGTGATCTCCGTTATGCTTTATTTTAAGCAGTTTGGTATTGAGGTGAATACTCAGTCCGGGATTTTTCCTGAGGGCATTGTTCACGAATGAATGGCATAGCTTTTTAAAATCAACAGTATAACCATCTTCAGTAACCAGTGCAAGTATTTCCTGATCCGGATTCCTTCCATCAAGCACCCTGGGTTCAATCCTGCCAATTTCATCCCTTTCTATCATCCTGAGATTGGGGAAAAGCTGGCTGAATGACGGGAACCTTTCTCTCAGTTCTTTTACCTGGTTTTTACCGACCGCCAATACCATTTTCGAGTACCTGCTGAATATCTTCAGATTATCGGGTGAATTCTTTTCACTTTCGACATATTTCATCACCATATCGGCCATCCGTTTAACACTTCTGGCTTTCTCGATAGAATAATTTGTTTCTATGTCTCCGAAATGAAGAGTCTGGCTGTTATTATATGACGCAGAATTTACGAGACCAAAGTCGGAATACTTTTCTATCAAACCAATGTTCTTAATATCTGAATATTTGCTCAGTGTATAAAGAAGCGCTGTTCCTGTAACGCCTCCGCCAACAATCAGCACATCATATCTTGAATCTTCCTGGATCATATATCTAATGTTAATTATCTTTCTTCCATTGGAATATAATCATGTTTCCCGTAAACATTCTTGAAGGCAGGCCTTATCAGCCTCTTGGCACTGAAAGTCAGTTCCTCGATTCTGTGAGTACACCACCCGGCTACTCTGGCAACTGCAAACAATGGCGTATACAACTCCTTTGGAATATCAAGACATGCATAGACAAAGCCGGAATAAAAATCTACATTTATACATACCACCTTGGTTGATTTTTCACCTTTAAATACCCTGAAAACTTCGGGGGTAAGTCTTTCCACCAGTGAATAAAGTTCAAATTCGTCAAGACGGCCTTTTTCAATTGCCAGTTCTCTTGCCTTTGACTTAAGGATTGCAGCCCTGGGGTCAGAAATTGTATATACAGCATGACCAATCCCGTAAATCTTGCCAGACATATCGTTTGCCTTTTTATTAAGGATCTTAAGCAGGTACTCTTCAACTTCCATTTCACTTGTCCAGTCTTTAACATGAGCCTTCAGATTTTCCATCATCTCAAGCACTCTGACATTGGCTCCCCCGTGCAATGGGCCTTTCAGCGATCCGATAGCCGAGGTCACGGATGAATAGATATCTGTTTCAGAAGAACTTGTGACCCTCATGGTAAAGGTTGAGTTATTCCCGCCTCCGTGTTCCGCATGAAGCACCAGCAGCAGGTCGAGCAGATCTGCTTCAAGTTTTGTAAATCCTGTGCAATCACCTTTGATAAGGTAAAGGAAATTCTCTGCTGTGGTCATATTTATCTGAGGATGACGGATTGAGAGGGTCTTCCACTGATACAGATGCCGCAAAGCCTGGTATGAATAAGCAACAATAGTAGGGAATTTAGCCATAATATTCAACGACTGCTTGATCATATTATCAAGAGTAATGTCGTCAGGCTTTTCGTCAAGAGTATACAGCCCAAGAACCGATCTGGCAAGAATATTAAGCACATCCTTTCCCTTCATCGACAAAATCATGTCTTTAACGAAATCGTCAGGGAGAGAACGTAACGATGCCATGTGACCCGAAAATTCCTTAAGCTGTTCCGAGTCTGGCAGATGGCCAGTAAGCAACAGGTAAACAGTTTCATCAAAACCATGCCTGTTTTCATTCTGAAAACCATGTGTGATATCTTCAATATCAATGCCCCGGTAAAGCAACCTGCCGGGGATTGCCACAACCTTCCCGTCTTCCTTCTTGTATCCCACTACATCTCCTATATTGGTCAGACCAACCAGAACACCTGTTCCATCCTTGTTTCTCAGTCCCCGCTTTACATCAAACTGTTCGAATAAATCATTGTCAATCCGGCATGATGCTCTTACCTGTGTTTCCAGCTTAGAAAAAAAACTCTTGTCGCTCATAAAAGTTGTATTATAAAATTGGTATCTATAAATTTGCGATTATCGCATCGCCAAATTCAGATGTTTTTACAAGGGTAGCATTTTCCATCAACCTGTGAAAATCATAAGTAACTTTTTTACCCAGAATCGTTCTTTCCAATCCGGAATAGATGCTTTCAGTGACTTCACTCCAGCCCAGATAATCGAACATCAGAGCGCCTGAAAGAATCACTGAACCCGGATTTACTTTATCCTGATCGGCATATTTCGGAGCTGTACCATGAGTTGCTTCAAATATGGCGTGACCAGTTTCAAAATTGATATTGGCGCCCGGTGCTATTCCAATACCGCCAACGATTGCAGCCAGTGCATCTGAGATATAATCCCCGTTCAGGTTTAGTGTTGCAATAACCGAATATTCAGAAGGTCGTGTAAGGATTTGCTGAAGGAAGGCATCGGCAATAACGTCTTTTATAATTACTTTGCCGGCGGCTTCAGCCTGTTTCAGCATTGTGTCAGCAGTTTCTGATCCCTGGTTATCCGAGATCTGCTTATGTTGCCGCCATGTGAAAACCTTGTCGGCGAATTCTCTTTCTGCAAGGGCATATCCCCACTTCATGAAAGAGCCTTCGGTATATTTCATAATATTCCCTTTATGAACAAGTGTTACAGATGGCAGTTTTTTGTCGATAGCAAATTTAATCGCCTGCCGGATGAGCCGTTCTGAACCCTCCACTGAAACCGGTTTAATACCAATAGAAGAAGTGGCAGGAAAACGGATTGACTTTACACCCATCTCATCTATGAGAAATTTTTTGATTTTCTCTGTCTCAGGCCTGCCATGCATGAATTCTATTCCAGCATAGATATCTTCTGTATTTTCCCTGAAAATATGCATATCAACCTTTTCCGGATGTTTTACAGGACTGGGAACACCCTGAAAGTAGCGCACAGGGCGGTAGCATGTATAAAGATCGAGGAGCTGGCGCAATGCCACATTAAGTGATCGCATTCCTTCCCCTACAGGTGTGGTTAAAGGACCTTTTATCCCAACCAGGTAATCTCTGAAAACTGTGAGTGTTTCGTCCGGCAGCCAGCTACCTGTAAGTTTAAAGGCTTTTTCACCGGCAAGTACCTCCTTCCATTCAACTTTACGTTTGCCTTTGTAAACTTTTTTTACTGCTGCATCAAATACCCTTACCGAAGCTTTCCATATATCCGGTCCGGTTCCATCGCCTTCAATAAAAGGAATTATGGGATTATCAGATACATTCAGTTTGCCATTTGCCAGTTTGATTTTTTCAGGTGTCATATAATGTTTTAATTTAATTATTCCCATCCATCAAAATTTCGAAAACTCCGGTCAGTCTAACCATTTGTTTTCCTGATCAGGTTCAGAGCGCTGCCTGACTTAAACCAGGCGATCTGTGCATCATTATAGGAGTGTTTCGCTGAGAAGGTCTCTGTCACACCATCTGAGTGTTTCAGCACAACCGTAAGGAGTCTGCCGGGGGAGAAATTTGGCAATCCCACTATATCAATCTTATCATCCTCCCTGATTTTGTCATAATCAGCCTTATCGGAAAATGTCAGTGTAAGCACTCCCTGCTTCTTCAGGTTGGTCTCGTGTATCCTGGCAAAGGATTTGACAATCACCGCTCTTACATTCAGGAACCGCGGTTCCATGGCAGCATGTTCGCGGGATGATCCTTCTCCGAAATTCTCCTCTCCTGCAACAATTGATCCGATGCCTCTTGATTTATATGCTTTGGCCACTGCAGGAACAGCTTCGTACTGCTTGGTAAGCTGGTTAAGTATCAGATTTGTTTTACCGTTGAACGCATTTACCGCTCCGATCATGTAATTATTTGAAATATTTTCAAGATGTCCGCGATATTTTAGCCATATGCCTGCCATTGAGATATGGTCCGTAGTACATTTCCCTCTGGCTTTGATGAGAAGGGGGAGACCTGTAAAGTCAGATCCGTCCCATTCACTGAAAGGATTCAGTGGTTGCAGCCTGTCAGAACCTTCAGCAATAATTATCTTACTGCTGCTGCCTTCTTTATCTGGTTCCTGATAGCCGGCTCCAACAGTTCCAAATCCCTGCAAAGGCAGCTCATATCCTGCAGGTTCGGCGAGTTTAACCTCTTTTCCATCAGCATTTATCAACGTATCAGTAATCGGGTTGAATGTGAGTTTGCCGGAAATTGCAATTGCTGTAACAATCTCAGGAGAAGCTACAAAAGCATAGGTATTTGGATTTCCGTCGGTTCGTTTTGCAAAGTTTCTGTTGAAGGAGTGAATTACAGTGTTCACCAGGTTTTTCTCTGATCCCTTCCGGTCCCACTGTCCTATGCAAGGACCGCAGGCATTGGCATATACCTCCCCTCCTATCTGTTTAAACAGATCAAGAAAGCCATCCCGTTCAGCAATGAATCTTATCTGTTCGGATCCTGGTGTGATTTTAAACTCAGATTTTGCAGACAGTTTCAGGGAAAGAGCATTTTTTGCGACAGAGGCTGATCGTGAGATATCCTCATATGAAGAGTTTGTGCATGATCCTATGAGTCCTACCTCTACATTTACAGGCCATCCGTTTTTTTCTGCAACCGCTTTCATCTGCGAAAGTGGTGTTGCTATATCAGGGGTGAAAGGACCATTAATATAGGGTTCAAGCTCAGACAGGTTTATTTCGATAAACTGATCATAATGTTTTGCAGGATCAGCAGAAATTTCCCTGTCAGAAATGAGATTTTCCCTTATTTTACCTGCCAGGTCCGCTACATCTTTTCTTCCGGTCGCAATAAGGTATTTTTCCATTGAACCATCATAGGCAAAAACCGAGCAGGTGGCTCCTATTTCAGCTCCCATATTGCATATTGTAGCTTTGCCCGTACAGGAAATAGATTCTGCACCCTCACCAAAATATTCAACTACTGATCCTGTTCCACCACTTACCGTAAGTAATCCGGCGACCTTCAGTATTATATCTTTCGGAGAAGCCCAGCCGCTTAACCTTCCGGTTAATTTTATACCGATAAGTTTTGGAAGTTTCAGCTCCCATCCCATTCCGGTCATGACATCAACTGCATCGGCCCCTCCTACTCCTATTGCTACCATACCGAGTCCACCGGCATTAGGGGTATGAGAATCCGTTCCAATCATCATACCACCCGGGAATGCATAATTTTCCAGAATTATCTGATGGATGATCCCTGATCCCGGTCTCCAGAATCCGATATCATACTTATTGCATACTGAACTGAGGAAATCGTACACCTCCTTATTTGTGTATATGGCAGATTTCAAATCCTCTGCAGCGCCTGACCGGGCCATGATAAGGTGATCGCAATGGACAGAAGCAGGGACAGCTGTTTTCTCCTTTCCTGCCATCATGAACTGCAGCAGGGCCATTTGTGCAGTGGCATCCTGCATTGCTACCCTGTCGGGGGCAAAATCAACATAATCCGTGCCTCGTTTATATTGACCCGAATCAGATTTATCATAAAGATGACTATAAAGAATTTTTTCACTTAGTGTGAGCGGTCGCCCAAGTTTTTTCCTGGTTTCAGAAACACGGGCGGGCATTTCATTGTAAAAAGCCCTGATCATTTCAAAATTAAAAATCATACCAATATTTTATTAGAATCTATTTTCTGGTCTGTCCTTCACCCTCAATAATCCATTTATAGGTGGTCAAAGCCTCCAGTGACATTGGTCCTCTTGCATGAAGTTTCTGGGTCGATATGCCAATCTCAGCTCCGAGTCCGAATTCAGCCCCGTCGGTAAATGCAGTCGATGTATTTGCAAAAACGGAGGAAGCATCAACGAGCTTGTAGAACAACTGAATGTGGTTATTGTTCCCGGAAATTATTGCTTCGCTGTGTTTGGACCCGAATTCAGTTATGTGCAACAATGCTTCATCAAATGAATCAACAGTTTTCACAGCCATCTTATAGGATAAAAATTCAGTTCCAAATGACTCTTTTACAGCTCTCATAAGCAGTCCGCGAGGATACTTCCCTTCGAGTACTGCATAGGCCCTTTCATCTGCATATATAATCACATTTGATTCCTGACATAATCCCAGGAGATAATCCAGATCACTCAGGCGATCCCTGTGAATAATCAGGCAATCGAGAGCATTGCAGACACCTGGTCTTCGTGTCTTCGCATTGAAAATAATAAGACGACCCTTTTCCCTGTCACCATCTTCATCGAAATATGTATGACAGATGCCTGCCCCTGTCTCGATAACAGGAATCGAAGCATTCTCCCTGACAAAATCAATCAGGGTCCTGCTGCCTCTGGGAATAATCAGATCTACATACTGGCGGGCATTTAACAGCTGGGTGGTTTCATCCCGGCCGGCGGGCAGAAGAGTAAGGATATTTTTGTCAATGTCATTTTCCTCAAGTACTGACCGGATAATATCCGCAATCGCCCTGTTTGAGTTTATTGCATCGCTGCCACCTTTGAGTATGCAGGCATTCCCCGATTTTATACATAATGCAAAAACGTCGAAAGTAACATTCGGCCGTGCCTCATAAATCACTCCAATCACACCAAAAGGCACTGATATTCTTGATATTACAAGTCCATTCGGACGTGTCTCCCTTGAAAGAATCCGGTTCAGCGGACTTGCCATTGCTGACACATTCCTCATGTCAGAGGCAATAGCCTCAAGCCTTACCGTATTAAGCAACAATCGGTCATAGCGGGGATCAGTCTGTTCCATAAGGGCCAGATCCTTCTTGTTCTCCTCAATAATAAAAGCTGAGTTGACAATAATCGCCTCAGCAACTTTTAACAGAATACTGTTTATTGTTCCGGTATCTAGAACAACCAGGCTCCTGCCGGCAGTTACCGCTTTTTTAAAAATATCTGTGCAATCCATCTTTATTTCAAACTTGTCGCTGTCAGTTTTCAGAAATTTATATTTTCTTTTACTTTCTCATTAATTACCAGATAATCATAGTGAATAAAAGGTTTGCTTAGCTTTTCCCCAATAATCAGTTCAGCTTTTTTCGAGTCAAACTGCGCTTTCCCCAAACCGATAATACTCCCTTTCTTGTCAATAATCCTTACAATATCGCCTTTTTTAAAGAAACCATCTATTTTCGTAATTCCAATCATCAGGAGACTTGTCGCCTTTTCACCGTATAAAGCGTCTCTTGCTCCATCATTTATTACAACAGCGCCTTTGGCAAATGTATCGGAATGGGAAAGCCACTTTTTAACACCTGTTTCCTTTTTCCTGCTGGCTACAAAATGTGTATAAGGAACATCCTTGCCCCTGATAATATCCGTTATAATAGCGTCACGGGTACCATTGGCAATGAACACATCGATTCCCTGGGAAGCAATTTTCCGTGCTATCGTGCATTTTGTAATCATGCCTCCCCTTCCGAAACCTGACTTCTCAGGGGAGATGTATTGATCCAGATCCTCAGATTCTTCATCAATACTCCCGATAATCTCAGTCCCATCCTCTCCCGGCACGCCTGTATAAACCCCGTCAACATTCGAAAGCAGAAACAGGGAATGACAGTCCATCATTGATGAGATGAGTCCTGACAGCTCATCATTGTCAGTAAACATCAGCTCATTGATTGAAACTGCATCATTTTCATTGACAATAGGCAAAACCTTGTTCTCAAGCATAGCCGAGATACAATTTTTCATGTTCAGATAATGCCTCCTGTCCCTGAAACTCTCCTTTGTTGCCAGCAGCTGTCCGGCCTGTATCCCGTATTTACCAAAAAGAAACTGATAACTCGACATCAGCTTAACCTGGCCGATAGCCGCCCAGATCTGCTTTGCCGCCACAATATTTGTTTTCCTGGAAGGTGTCACACCACCTCTCCCCGCTGCAACTGCACCCGATGTGACCAGAATAACCTCTATCCCCTGCTTGTAAAGAATAGCTACATCCTCAACAAGGCGCAATATTCTTCCATCGCTGAGCGATCCGTCACTCTGCGTAATAACATTGCTCCCCACCTTCACGGTAATCCTGCCAAAATTCGGACTGGTATTTTTCAATTTGTTACTATTTTCGCTAATTATTCTGCAAATTGTTGCAAATTTAATATAAAATACAAATGGAATCTAGTTAAACTGAATATTTCAGGAAATACTTAAAATGCATTGATCAACCTTTTTATCATGCAAATATGATGGATTTCCTGTTGAAATATTGCTTCACAAGTTATTAAGCCGGCCCAACTGAAAATGAAAAACTGACATTTATCATTGTCTTGAATAACATTCAGTATCAAAGGCACTTATAAAGCGTATAGTATTAAATACGATGGGCGCAAAGGTTAAATCTAAGGCACACAAAGAGCCTGCAAATCCGAGACCGAAATCCGAAATCCGAATTCAGAAACTATACGCTAAGCCCGCATTCCATTTGAAGCCCGGGTTGGGTTCAATATTGGTAGTAAGGGGCTGTGTTGCCTGAAAGAACAGAGTAAGGGGTATTTTCTTTACAGAGGTTGCTATCCTGGGTGAAATAAACAAACCATCGTTGTTGCCTGTATAAGCCAGATAAAAAAGCTGAAGACTGGCTGCCAGAAGAACAGATTTACCTATCCCGATATCAACCACCTCATAAAGTATATTATAAAAGCTCCCGTTTATCGTCCCATGATCCTGTCCGTTATCGTTCCAGTACATAAGAGATAGGGAACTCTTCGGCGAAAATCTGTAAATACAGGCTAGCTCCAGTGTTATATATTGCTGCCCCTGCAATATTTCATAATCCCCCGCATCATATTGGCTGAATAACATGCCAAAGTCCACACCGGTCCTTAATTCAAATTTGGGTTTATATATAAGCCTGTAATGCAGCCAGTTATCAATTATCCATGGTCGCAGATTAAGCCCATAGGCAAGCTGGCCATCGTAGCTGAACCGTTTTTTTTGTAATGAAAATGCCCCTATCAGTGCAGGTTTTCCAAGTGAAAAAGCCGGTATCGGAGCCATGCCATTGCTGTTCAGGCTGACGTTACCGTTAAAAATCAGTTTTGTTTTAACACTGTCGCTTTTCTCCACAGAAAAGGCGGGAATTACAAGGTTTACAAAAATTAAACAGAAGAAAATTCTCATGTAATTTAAATATTGAGATAAATAATTTGGATGTTCTGTTATCTTACCGACTCCATTTTTTGAACAGTATCGTCAAAGTTTTTTGTCAGGGAAGGATCAAATTCCGCAAGCTTTTTCCACTCATCCGACCCATAAACCCCTGCCCGGGAATAATCGAAGGGGTTAAACTTAATCTTTTTTGCAATTGATGCCTTTTTAAAATGAAAATCAAAAGCTTCCGGGTTTACAAAGAGAGGGTCAGAAATTGTTGAATGCATATCCTTTCCCGTTTTCTGCCACTCTTTAAACGATTTGTCTGCAAATCTGATCTCCTTTGATCTGACATCCCAGTAACAGTTATAATCAGACAGCAGATTGAATTTATGCCAGTTGCTGCTCAGAAGGCTACCTTGATTAAAGTAAATTATATTATTTGTAAAACTGATAGACCTGTGTTCTTCCACCCTTGTTGCCTGTAGTTGTGCCCTGATATTCATTGCAAAAATATTATTCCTTATGATATTTTCTTTACCGTAATGCTGATGAAAACCGGAACTCTTACAGGCATAAACAAGATTATTCTCTTCAGTGATCCCTAATGATCCTTCGTCAGTGTAAAGTCCCCAGCCTCCGTAATCATAGGAATAAACATGGTGGATAACATTATTTGACACAGTAGTTCCTTCCGAAGCTCCAAGGGAGTATACACCCCCCATATCGCAGAGCTCTCCCCAACCGAGATGGTGTATGTGATTGAATTCTATCATATTCCTTTTTGAGGGACTGGGAGTATAACCCCACACCCATCCTACCGAAATACCCGAGTACCTCAGATCTGCTATCTCATTATGTGTAAGCTTATTATCGCTCGCATTGAAAATAATGATTCCAACCGCCGAGGGGAATACGTTGCCTCCGTCCCTGATTATATTGTTGTCAATTGTTATATTATTTGTAATTTCATCAGTCACAGGACGGATAACAGTCTCTCCGATTTTAACACCTCCTGCCCCAAGATCGTGCAAATAAGACTGACCGACAGTGCATCTGCTGCATGCCCTGCGAAACCAGAAGGCATAGGTGCCGGTATGGGCTACTTCACAATTTTGAAATGAGATATTTTCCGCAAAGTCGAGTGTCACCGAAGCTCCGACTGGAGAAGCTGCCTGCATTGCTTCATTGCCATTCGGCGGCAGCTGGTAACCTGCCACTTCAAAGCTGAGGTTTTCAAATCTGATGTTTTCTGCTCTCCTGCCAGTGGCTGAATCACCCTGAATTACAATGAACTCCTTCAATACAGGAGCAAAAAACGATGTTGTTTCAATATTCTCTCCAGCCCTGGGAATATAGTACAGATAACCTGATCGTTCAAGATACCATTCGCCGGGTGCATCCAGAGCATATTTGAAGTTATCGATATAATAACGGCTCTGTCCGTCAATCGCGTTCCAAGGCTGCATTCCGGTACCTACCGTACGTATTGAACCTGTAGAATCATCAAAGCCTGCAATATGCTTCATGGTATTGTCCCATTTATGGTAAAACGTTGCTACGGCATCCTGGTAATCTTCTTCTGTGAAATGTCTGATACACTCTGCCCCTGAAGAATCAAGTTCAATTTCCTGCACAGCAAGCCTGGGAAGCAGTCCGTTTCCCCTGACCAGCACAGATTCAGTAACCTTCTGCACCCTGTAGAATCCGGTATTGGGAGTCCTGGCCCTGACAGCCCTTCGGTCATTAACATAAAGCTGATCAAAGTAAGAGTTATACCATGCAACCTGCGGAACAAACAGACGCCAGAGTCTCTCGTTCACCTTCTGAACTCCGGTAAGTGGTACTCCTCCCCTGAATATAACCTTTGTTCCCTGCTCAGCTTTAAATGTCAGAGGGGAATCGGGTGTCCCGCTATCATCAGCTGTCAGCAATAAAGGCTGAAACATGAAATACTCTCCTGCAAGAGGAATAATTTCGACAGGCTGGGAAATCCTGCCGCTCTTACGGTAATCTCTTGCCTTGTCACGTGCAGCAGTTAATGTGGCAAGAGGCATGTCAATGGAACCTGGATTGCTGTCATCACCTGCAGGCGAGAGATAAATTTTCTGGCCAAATGAAATATTGTGACAAATAAATATTATTACAATCAGCAGTGAGCTAAATAGTTTCATCTCAAATTGAGGTATTAGAGTTTATAAACTGTGGCAATTGAACTGTTTTTACAGTCACAATTTCGTTACATAATTCAACAATGCAAAACAGTTTATACTATTTTGTTGTAAAATGTTGTTAAAGATCTTAAATGCTGCATGAATACTTATTCTGAAATTATCATTTTTAAATGTACTTTTGGTAGTGCAACCTTGGGGCTGTCTGAAAATGTCTATTTTTACCACAAACCACCAAGGGGGGCCTTATAAGTTACTGGATTCTCAATAGTTCCGCGTAGCAGAATTTAGGAATATCTCATAGAAAAAGTACTTTTTAGACAGCTGCAAGATATTTATAGAAACTCATTCGAAAATTAATCTCAAAGGTGCAGAGCACCGTAATATCTGATCCGATGAAAACATCCATGTTATTATCTGTCACCTTCTTACTGTTACAATCTGCATTTATTACCTGTTCCGCGCAGCAGATAACCGGCAACAAACAAATTGCCATTGAATGGCAAAACACCAAACCATCAGGCCATATTGAGGTTTTAAACGGGAAACTGGAAAAGATCTCAATCAGTAAAGGAAAGGGCAAAATTACCAACGATCATTTTGTCTTCAGATCAGGTGATTTTAACCGTCTGGAGGTATCTTTCAGCGATGCAAGACTGAATTATGGCAGTGGCACAACAGTGGTTTCTGTTCATTCAGGGAAAGACTCCTTTTCATTCTTCCTCAGGGATGTGACGGCAGGTACTCCAATCTATATTCCTGATTACAAAGTTATTGTTTGCCTTTCCACTGATATGAGATCATACTCCCTGATTGAAAATGAAATAAAAGGGCGTCAGCTTAAGACAAATCTACAGAAAATCGAAGATGATCCTGAGGAGTCATTTGATTCTGCATCAGTTCATACCAGGAATATGACCTGTCCCACCTGGCTGGGCATAAGCCGCGATATGAGGATATTTGAGATCAGCACTCCCCAGGACATGGATATGATTATACCAAGAATGGCATCCTCCCCTGTTAACCTGCCAGAAATAAACAATTCAGGGATAACATATGGTTATATGACCGGCCGGGGACAGGGTGTCGAAAACAACAGGGTAAGATATCTCGAAGATAGGGTATTGCCAATCCTGCATACCATACAAACCGATGGAGATATCGAATACAATACTACAACTTTTGTCACTACAGAAAGCTCGTGGCTTGATAAGAATAACCCTATCGGCACACATTATCTGGTCGCTGACAGCAGCAGTTATGGGCACATGTTCACACCGGAACAACAGGAGTCGCTTAAATCTCTTGTTCAGGAAGAATCAAAAAAAACTGAAGAAACTGTATTATATTTCCGGACAGTTGCAAAGAATAAATCTTCGGTTCCCAGATATTCATGGTTCAGAACATTACGGCCGGGTTCCGGATGGTGGGAAAAGATAAAATACAGTTATGATGGAAAAACAGGGTTTTCGGGTTATTCTGCAGATAGAGTTTTTGGCATCTCCAGGTTAAACGGCAATCCCTTGCCTGATGAGGAGATCGCTGTACTTCTTCAGCCTGGGGAGGAAGCTGTATTTGAATTCCGCCTTCCGCACAATCCCGTTTCCGGAGAAAGGGCCATGAAGATTGCTTCACTCTCCTTCGATGAAAAATTCAACGAATGCAAAGTGTTCTGGCAGGCAAAGCTAAATGACGCCGCAACAATTAACCTGCCTGAAAAAAGGATAGAGGAGATGATCAGGGCGGGACTGCTTCATCTTGATCTTATTACTTATGGTAAAGAACCATACGGCACCCTGGCTCCGTCAGTAGGGGTATATTCTCCCATCGGAACAGAAAGTTCTCCCATAATGCAGTTCTATATGTCAATGGGATGGCATGATGTTGCAAGACGATCTCTGATGTATTTTCTTGATAAACAGCATGACGACGGCATGATCCAGAATTTCGGCGGCTATATGGTTGAAACCGGGGCAGCGCTCTGGAGCATGGGTGAGTATTTCAGGTATACAAACGATACAGCATGGGTCAGGGAAGTTGAACCAAAACTCCTTAAGGCATGCGAGTTTCTCTTCCTGTGGCGTGAAAAGAATAAAAAAGAGAGTCTTGTAGGTAAGGGATATGGCATGATTGATGGAAAAGTGGCAGATCCGGAGGATCAGTTTCACCAGTTCATGCTAAACGGGTATGCATATATCGGCATAAGCCGGGTTGCCGAAATGCTGGCCGGTATTGATGGTATCAAACTCCGCTCAGGATCAGAAAAGAGGCAGAAGCCTGGAAGCAGGATATAAGGACATCATTCTTTAACTCAATGGCAGGATCTCCGGTGGTACCGATCGGAGACGGAACATGGTGTCCGACAGTTCCTCCCTGGACTGAAGCAAAAGCCATGAGGCTTATGTATCTCAATCCGGAAACATTCATGTCACATGGCACATTCACAGTTTCCGATGCAATGCTGGGGCCTCTTTACCTGGTGTTCTGTGAAGTTCTTGATCCTGAAGAACAGGCTTCACGCATGCTCCTGAGCTATCACACCGACCTTTTTTATCAGAGAAATGCTGCATTCAGCCAGCCTTATTACAGCCGTCATAATTGGGTTCAGCTGAAACTTGGTATGGTTAAACCATTTTTGAAGACCTACTACAATACTTTTTCCGCACTTGCCGACCGTGAGACTTACACATTCTGGGAGCATCTCTACAAGGTAAGCGTGCATAAAACACACGAGGAGGCATGGTTTCTGATGGAGACACGATGGATGCTCTATATGGAAGATGGCCAGACACTTAAACTGCTATCCGGAGTACCTCGTAAATGGCTTGAGAACGGGAAAAAAATTGAGATAAAGAACGCTGCAAGTTATTTTGGAACAGTTCTCCTTATCAGTCGTATCAGAAATTAACAAAAATTACATTTCTGCAACCATTGAGTGCAATTCCGATCGTAAACCTGAGGAAGTAAAAATAAGAATCCCCCATCCAGACGGTAAGAGTCCTTCAAAGGTTACAGGAGGAATTTATGATAAGGCAACCGAAACGGTTACGATAAAACCATTTGGAGGGAATGCCGATGTGAGGATTGAATATTAAAACAGTAGTCATTAATAGTCATTAAGTTGTTATGGTAGTAGTGACAATTGAATGACCATTAATGACGCGAAGCGTATCTTACCACCTCATCACTTCCTTGATGAACGGGATCAGCTCCTGTGCCATCCTCTGATGTTCCGCAACATTCGGATGCCAGTCGCTCCCATTGGGCTCAAACGGTGAAAACTCAAAATAGCTGACCCTTGCATCAGTTTTTCCAAAACTGTTTACTGCTGAATGAATGTAAGACTTCCATCTTTCCCATTCCTCCCCAGGGTTGCTGGGGCCTGAGATACAGATAATATCAGCCGATTCATAGTTATTCCTTAAACGCTTCAGGAATCCGGTATATGTATTTACAAAGGCTGCTGAGTCAAGTGGTGCGGACAGATCATTTCCCCCAAGATCAATAACAATTGCCTGAGGCTGGTATCTGTTAAAATTCCATGACCGGTTTCCATTAATAATTATCTGGTCGTACAATTTTGGCATTGTAAATGCCGTATCTCCGCCATAACCCTGCCACATGCCTATCCCTGACCGGCAGACAGCAAGATATTCAGCGTCCAGTGCGCGTGCGGTTATTGATCCGTAAGTAAGGTAGTTATTTTCGGTATCATACCTGAAATGTTCCTCCCTGCTACTTCCTTCATTTCCATAGCCGCAGGTATATGAATCTCCGATAAATTCAATCATCCTCTTTTTTACCTGAGGCTTATATAGTCTCTTGCCTTTATCAAGGTTGAAACCATTAAACGTTGTATTCCCGCCATGCCATTCAGTTCTGCGGTAGATTTCAACTGAGTGCTTTATGTCATCCAGATTATTTGCCAGCTGGTAAATGCCAGCCGGCTTATCTGTTGTGAGAACAAAAAGGCTGTCGTCAATCCTGACATTGAACATGTTTCTCAGGCTGTCATCTTTAAGTATAACTTCAATTGATGTCCCATTGAATACAGTACGGATCTCACTCCCTGAATACATGAACACCGGACTTGTCTTGTCAGTAAGGTCAAATCTGCCGATAAGGGCAATGTTTCTGTTATCAGCAGAAATAAACTTTTTAGTGCCTGATTGAGCACACGCAGCCATCATCATTATTACAATTGACAGCAAAAGAGAATTTTTCATATCAGACCTATTAATTCATTTTAGAATTTCAGGTATGGGGCTGTTGAAAAAGTCGAGGCTTCTATGTAATCTTTCTCTGTGTGTCTCTGTGTAGTCTCTGTGTGAACTCTGTGTAACAATAAGTTAAAAACTTACACTGAGAGCACAGAGGTGGCACAGAGTTCCACTGAGGACTTTTTCAACAGCCCCTTACACAAAATTAAATACCTGGTTTTATGAGCTCCCCAATGATACGTGCATTTGCATCTTTATCCCTTTCAGTCAGAGTAATGGAATTGTCATTCATAAATACAGACTTGCTCCATAGAATAAGCTTATAATCAGGAAAATACTTTAGTTGTCGCTCAATAAACCGTACTCCTTCTTCTCTCTGGTTTAAGGCTTCATATGCCCATGCTGTGACCAGTGTATTTGCAGGCAGGAAATTTCTGACTGTATTTTCAACCTTTGGCTCAAACTTTACAATGTTTTTCAAAATAGCTTCTGCTTCATTGCTCTTCATCATTTTCTGGTAACATAAATAGGTCATCCAGTTTTCCAGGCGGTAATCAATATCTTCATCATATGGTTTACCCACTCCAAGATTTTCAGGCCATTGCCTTGCTGCTGTGATAAATTTCAGTGAAGCCTTGTAGTTTTTCTTCTCTATCATTTGGGCAGCCTGCATCAGCTTGGCTTCGCGATAGAGTTCGTGTCCTTCAGTTGCCCCTTCGGTCGGAATTATGATAATTTTTGTAAGTAAAGCATCTGCCTCCTTGTATCTGCGATTCAGCAAAAGAGTTTTTGCATACAATGATCCGATTACGAAATTACCGGGGTGCTGTTTATAATAAGGTTCAGCTATTGCAAGTGATTTATCGTACTGACTGTGATTTATATAGAAATTGGCAAGCCTCAGCTGATATCTCCAACCATTGTCAATCGATAATGCCTTTTTAAGATCTGTCTCGCACTGCAGATCATTTTTCCCAGAAAGTATCTCAGCACGGGTGACATAAAATGGTGCAAAATCAGGTGTATCACCGCAGGACATCAGCAGTTTCACACATTCATCTATCCGGTTCCTGTCTTTATAGATAAGTGCAAGATGATATTTCAGCAGCCATTCCTGCTGTTCTGATAGCAATTGTTGCAAGACAGCTCCTGTTTCAGACCTGAAGGGAAAGGCAAAAGCAGGATTGATTTCAGAAATATTAACTTTCCTGTGCTGCAGAAAACTAAGCCAATAAATAGTTTCTGCGTTTTGTGGGGAGAGGGAAAATACCATTTCTGCTTCTGCCGGGCAGCCTGAATTGTAGTACCAGATGGCAAGCTCGATAAAAGTTTCCTGGGGAAGCTCATTCCGGATAAGTGAAACAAACTGATTTTTGCTCTCTTCATCAGATTTCAGAAGGTGCTTTTCAAATCTTGAAAAATGGTTCAGCGGATCAAATGACAAAATAGTTTTCAGGACATCACCCGCCCCTGATGCATCATTCATATTGCGATAAATGACTGCCTGCAGCTGGAGAGCTTCAATGTTGTACCTGTTATAATCGACGGCCCTCTCAGCAAAGCCAAGTGCCTTTTCAAAGTTTTTTTCCTTCAGGTAAAGCCTGGATAATTCGGTATAGGCTGCGCTCCTGTACTCTGCTGACAGAGTAGCGAGACTGAATCCGTCCTTTGCGTCTGTAATATTTCCAACCTTTGCATTCACAAGTCCGTAAAAATAATTGGCGGCTCCGTCATGAGTATCAATGCTCATTGCTCTTGTTGCCATCTCAAGTGCCTGGGGATAAAGCATATTGCGAAAGTCCAGCTCAGCCATTTTTATAATTGCCGGCAGATAATTATGATCCATTCTGAGAGAAGCCTTTAGCTTTTCCTCTGCTTCGGGATACATTTTCTGATCCATTGCCTCCTTGCCCTGGATGTATAAACCGTATGGGGTGTTCCAGTCAAAATCTGCCGGTGCATTTACTGGCCTGCTTAAAACATTGGCCCCGGGATCTGAATGGTATACAAGTTTGTTCCCTCCGATAGTGACTGTCAGGTTCTGACCATTTCCAGTGAATTTAACAGAATCTCCAAAGGTTTTTAATGGTTCAAGAGTCAGTTTTTTACTATAAATGACTTTTTGACCTTCAGCTATCTCAAGCTGGTCATTAATGGTTTGCACCGGTGAAAAATATATCTTGAGGAACCCATCTTCATTTTTTATATTAAGGGCGCCGAATTCATTTGCTTCGACATATCCTTTTGTCCGGAGAACGGGATAAAATAATTCCGTCCAGATATCCGTGGCATACGGAGCAAAATTCAGATGTTTGAACGGTGTGAATGTAGCAGTTGAACCATTCTGGTTAAACAGCCTTCCGGATTGCATTTCAACATACTGCCCGTCGGTATCGGTCAGCAGTTTTTCCCAGATCATTCCCTGCCCTGAGAGACCCCAGATCCAGATTTTCTTGCCTGCCTTGTCATCATATGATCCGTAACGGACCATCCCGAATTCGTCATCATGCCAGTATCCTCCGGAAAAATTTGCCAGCTTGCCAAAAACATGGTAGGACTTATATCCTCCGAAATTATTTGACTCATAAAATGAAATATTTTTACCATTACTCTTATTAACAGGCCAGTCAGCATAATCGCCTTCATGTCCTATATACTTAGTACCGGGAAAAATAAATTCCAGATTCCCGTCTGCTTTATAGCCTCCGTTCAGCCAGTGATAATAGGGCTGCGTGACAGGTGTTGAGTTGTACCAGAATGTACGTGTTGTAAAATATGCTTTATCCTTCGGAAGCCTTACCTCGAGCCTCCAGTTGCTCCGGGTCAGCAGATCCAGAACACCAACAATGCAGCTAACACTGCCGTCAGGATTGTTCTGTATTACATAATCCACAGGAGTGGCACAGTTTGGCGTATGTCCTATTATTCCATAGTTGAGTTCCAGACCGCCGCTTGTATATGGGCCACGCATTCCAATATCGCGGAACTTAACGGCATGGTTATAATAGATGAACGGCAGACCGGTCGACTTTTCTATGGCAGTCCATATCTTTCCCCCAATCTCGGGAAGGATCATCACCTTAATATAATCATTCTCCAGTTCAACAACTTTCCATGCCTGCTGAACCGGCTTATCAGTGTAGCCTTCGTATCTGAAATAGGGATAAAGTGATGACAGGACAGGTATAGGACTTGGATCAGAATATGGATAGGTTGTAAATACCTTCTGATACTCCCTGATGGTAGCTGTCTGGGCCTGCATAATTCCTGTCAGGCAACAGGAAAACAAAATACAACCGGCAATTAATTGCCTCAGCCTGAAAAGTGAAATTGACATAGTTAAATTTTTAAGGATATATTAAAAGTACAATAATTCATAATACATAAGTACGGTACTATATTTTCAAACGACAACTTTAATAGTCCCCAGCTTATACCACCCATCGCTGGTCTTCCCTTTATTAGCTATTGGGATTACATGTTCCACTGAACTGTGAAATACTACCCCCATTTCAAGTTCATAATCTCCCGCAGTCAGGTCAGCAGGGATCTTATAGGAAGTATCAACACTTTTTTCCCCGGGCAGCCATCCCTTTATAGAAATTGAGGATATACTTACCCCGTGGAAGGTGCCATCGGTTTTCTTTATACGGAATGCAATCCTGTGATCCCTGTAGGGAGGAGCTATACCCATATTCTCCCAATTCATGGCAACAGGGATTTCCGCTCCTGCAGCGGCAACATTATCAAAGGAGACTTTTCTTAAAACCAGCCTGAATCCCAGTTTTTTTACAAGCCTCTCAATATCAGGCATCCAGCTGGCCGGGATATTGTGTGACTTATTCTGTATGAATGTTGCGTGCCATGCAATCGCATCATCTGCAACGACGTCCGGAGGTGTGGGATAACCCCCGAATGTGCCGCACGGTTCGAGAGCCACTGTCCCGGTTTTCCATCCATCGGGCATAGCATTAGCCATTGGCCAGTATGAATCCTTATGATGATTCCATCCGCCACCTGGTTCATCTCCATTTCCCCAGCAATCTCCCCTCCAGGCAGAAACGGCCTTTTGAGTTGGCATATATTACATTGTTCCTGTCATCAACAAGTGCAGTCAGCGGTGTATTGGGAAATACTTCATAGTAAAGATCAATTATGGCTTTGCGTGTTGCATCGCCGGGCATAAGGGCCGGATCACAGTAGTTATGCCATTCTCCCCAGAGACCGACCGATCCGATATCTACAAGTGCCAGATCAGGATGGCCATCATACCTTTCTCCAAGGGCACGGATCAGCTTCTCATGATATTCCTTAACAACAGGTTCTTCTATATCAACCTCATAATGAGCCCCTTCTTCCGGACAAGCTGAATATGTATATTTGATGCCCTTGTCCAGAAGCCACTGAGGAATAGTTCCTTCATGACCTGGCCAGGAGAGCATTACACGGAATGCCAGCGCCTGGTTAGCCTGCCGGCACTTTGCCAGCCATTCATCGATCATCGCGAAAGCATACTGACCCTCTGCAGGTTCCAGATCGCCCCAGGTCCAGCGCATATAGGCACAACCTGATTTAAACCGAAGCCCGTTCATGGAAGGATCCTCATCAGCAGTTCTGAAGAAGGTCTGCCAACCGACTCCGGGAATCTGAAGAAATCCATCCTCCTCCTGCAATCCGTCATCGCCCGATTTATCAGAAGGGCTACAACCGGTACTCAGACAAATCATTAATAAGCTGATTAATAAACTTTTCACTGCTGTCATACAATATTGCTTTTTTTATGTGCTGTACTTCTTAATCCCTCTTGCTGGTGCCTGTCTCAATTCCGCTTATTCCGGTCAGACTATGCTTTAAATCCTGCTTTCTTAAGGACTTCATCAACTGAAACAGGTACTCCCCCTCTTCTTTTACTCTCATCCGCCGCTTCCATAAAAGCATAGATTTCAAGAGTTTCGTCCGGATCAACAGGAGCTATCCCGGTCCTGAAAAACTCTCCTACTCTGGCCAGCATAGCCTGATACCCGTCAAAAGGACCCAGGTTGATATTTGCTTCACTCCCGAAGGCAATACCTCCATAGTCATGTGTTCCTGTCCTGGTTCCCCGGAATGTTCCAAGCCTTCCGTCTTTCCATTTTCCCACCGCAAAGTCAGTGTCAGCAGTCTGGAACCTTGTTACCGTATCGCATCCTGGTCCCATAACGGTGTACAGTATCTCCACACCATGTATGCCATACCAGAAAAGATCAGGATGATCCGGTTCTAGCGCGGCCGGACTGAAAGTATCTGCTCCCAGCACTTTTCCTATCTTGTTTTCATATCTCACAGCCTGAGCATTTTTAAGATACCTGAGAGAAGAGGCTGAGAATACACCGACCTTTTTATTTTTTGCCTCCCTGTATATTTTGACAGCATCTGACATGGAAGCTGTAAGCGGCTTATCGATAAAAACGGTTTTTCCCGCCCTGATGACCTCCTGAGCCTGTTCCAGGTGGAGACGTCCGTCATTGGTTTCCAGAAGCACGGCATCGGATTTTTTCAACAGTGCCTTTACAGAGTCAACAACCTCAATCCCCATCTGCTTTATCTTCTCAGTATATTCAGGGATTGTTTCAAAGCTTGACTTTATATCTTTGCTTCCATAGGGATATGCAGCTACCACTTTAAAGCCCGGCAATCCGGGTTCCGTGCCTCCTCCGTTGAAAAACTCCGCAAATGCCGGGGAGTGGGAAGTGTCAAGTCCGATTATTCCAATCCTGATAACATCCTGTGCAGGATTTGAAAGAAGCCTTACAGGCATTGAGTGCAATCCAATTGCAGCTCCTGCAATCATAGATTGTTTTATGAAATTTCTTCGCGTCTGATTCATAGTTGTTTCAGCTTTATAAATTATTATTTCTATTCGGGCAATAAAAGAGGTAACTGTAATAATAGTAAAATAAAAATATATATAGCCATATTGTTGGTTCTGTCCGTAAGCATTTTAACCACGGAGTTGCACTGGGTTTTCACTGAGGAACACTGTTGAACTGAAAATTCCATCTTTCGCTTTCAGGTAAATGTAAATACTCAGTGATTTCCTCCGTGCAACTCCGTGCAGCTCCGTGGTTAAAATTCCGGTATTGAAAGGACTAAAGTTAATAAAAATAAGTTTTACTTATTAATAGGCCTTGTGCATCATGCTGACAAAAAAGAAATGACAACTTGATCTGATTTTTATGATTACCAGACATTTCAGATAAAGATTAACCTTGATATTCATGTAATTTGATGTATAATGGTATTATTTTTCCGAAGAAAAGTATTATGTTTTAACAAATATTAACTATAACTATATTTTTGGTTTCTGCACCAGTTAATAAGGGAACGAAAACTCAACTTTGCATTACAAATGGGTAAATGATAAACAGTCACGTGAAAAATCAATTTTTCCTGTTAAGGCAGCAGTCGTCTGTGGGGGTTTTTCTATATAAATCAAATTAATCTGTGTTTAAATTATTAATTCTTTTATAAGATTAAATAAAATACTTACCTGATAAAACCATTACTTATTTACTTTTACTTATTTTTACATCAATTTAACAGATATTTGCTTGTAATTAATAATACATTATATTATATTTGCTTTTGACGAAACAATATTATAGTTGAAAATAACCCCTTTTTCACCAGGAATGGAGAATCCAAGTAATCTTTTTTTATCCCTATTAAACTGAACACCAATGCTAAGAGTCACCTATTTAAGAACTCTTACACCTAATCTATAATTTAAAACCTCAATTGAATGAAAAAAAAATCGGGATTATTGATTTTATCTTATCGGACGGACAGGATCTGTCTACCGGTAAGGTTTGCCTTCTTCATTGGACTATTGTCCATTATAATGTTCCTGTCACCTGGTAATTTATACGCTGCAGGCAGTGATGAGGAAACAGTTCCTCAGCAGGTGAAAATAAGCGGGACTATTACAGATGCTACAACAAGTGAGCCCCTTGTTGGTGTTAACGTTGTTCTTGTGGGTACAACTATTGGAGTGATGACCGACATTAACGGAAAATTCTACTATCAGCGTGCCAAACCTCACAGGAAAATTATCAGTTTCATATATCGGTTATGCTACCCAGGAAATTGTTATAGGAAACCAAACTACAATTGATGTAGCTCTTGCTTCTGATTTGACCTCCCTTGATGAAGTGGTGGTTATCGGATATGGGGAAGCCAACAGAAAGGTTGTTTCAGGTGCCATCGTTTCACTAAAGGCAGCTGAAATAACCAAAGGAGCTTCCACAAGCTCGGTTTCATCCATGTTGCAAGGGCGTGCAGCAGGCGTTGAAGTATCTAGTAATGATGGATTGCCCGGTCAGGCTTTGAACATCGTAATCAGGGGAAGCACCTCAATTTCCAACAGTAACGAACCACTGTATGTAATTGATGGTTTCCCTGTCCCTGCAGGGGTTTCAATTGCACCTGATGACATTGAATCCATTGAAATATTGAAGGATGCCGCCTCGGCAGCCATTTATGGATCAAGAGCTTCGGCAGGGGTGGTTTTAATTACCACCAAAAAGGGAAGAACCGGAAATACTGAGATCACTATGGAAAGTTATTACGGAGTACAATCAATGATCGGAGAAGTAGAACGTTTGGATTGGACGGAAGTTGCAAGGATTACAAATGAACAATATGCAATGGGGGTGAATGACGGAGATCCATGGTATAATGCAGCGGACATTGCTTTGCCAAACAATACTGACTGGCTGAAAGAGGCTACCAGGCAAGCCCCGGTTCAAAATTATACGCTTCGGGCGTCCGGCGGAGATGATGTATCGCATTTTGCATTATCCGGTAATTATTTTAATCAACAAGGTATTTTCCTTAAAAGTGACTTTGAACGTTTATCATTTCGTTTGAACGCGGATCGTAAATTTGGTAAGAGAGCAAAAGTAGGGATGAATGTTTATTCAGCCAGAATTTCTTCAGACGGCACCGACAGATTGCCCGGTTCCCGTACCCTGAATCCTTTGTATGCCACTTTGGCTGCTTCTCCCGGAAGGGCTGCTTATAATGCAGATGGTACTTATGCCCAAACTGCTTTTTCAAGAGATACACAACCATATAAAAACCCAATTGGATTATTTACAGAGCGTGAGAATGATCTTCTCAGTTGGAGAAACTATGGAAATGTATTTATCGATTTCAATATAATGGATAATCTTGTGGCAAGATTAAATACGGGATTTGACCATGGCACAAGTACGCATTCTCAATATCAGACACCTGAATATTCTATGATGGGGTCGAATATGGATTGGGGAAACATAGAAGAGTCTAAAAGCTCCAACTATTTGGTGGAAGGTACACTTAACTATCAATTTAAGATCTTACCAGCTGCTCATTCCTTAAGTTTAATGGCAGGAGGTTCAACCCAGTATGATGATTCTTATGGGTTCAGCCTGGACGGCACCAATTTTCCAACAACCAAAACCTTGTATTATAATATGGGTTCTGCACAAAACCAGACCATCACCAGTTACAGGTCGGATCAAACAATCATCTCTTTCTTTGGACGAGCCACTTACGATTATAAGCAAAAAATATCATTAAATCTGACTATGCGGGCAGACGGGGCATCTCAATTTGGAGAAAATGATAAATGGGGCAATTTCCCGTCTATTTCAGCGGCATGGAGAATTTCGGAAGAAGAATTTCTAAAAAATGCCGGTTTCCTGAATGATCTTAAAGTAAGGGTATCCTATGGTGTTACCGGTAACAATGGTTTTTCACCCTATACCTCACTGGCAAGAGTTGGTGCGACAGGAACCTATACGTTTGATGGATCGACATCAACAGCAGGTCTGGGATCTGATGGTGTATTTGCTCCCAATCCTGATCTCAAATGGGAGTCAACCAGGATGTTTAATGTTGGATTGGATTTTGCATTGTTTAAGAGCAGGTTATTCGGAACTGTCGAGGTATATAATAAAAATACAGAAGATCTGATCATCGACAAGCCCATATCCAGCCCTTCAACAGGTTATAACTATATTCGGGCGAATGTAGGTTCGATGAACAATAAAGGTGTTGAATTGACCTTAGGAGGTCATGTTGTTAAAGGAGGAGATTTTACCTGGACCGTCAATGTTAATTTCTCAAAAAATGTTAATGAGATTACAAAGCTGGATGGTGATAATCCTATTCTTCAATATGTTCCAAGACAGCCTTATGGTGAAGTTGGAGAACAGCCTTACCGGCAGTTGATCGAGGGCGGAAGAATGGGCGAATTTTTTGGATACACATATATAGGTGTTTTACAGGAGGGAGAAATTTATTCACCACAGCCAAATACAACAAAAGCAGGAAGTGCATTGTATAAGGATATCAGTGGCCCGGATGGAGTTCCCGACGGTATCATTAATAGTGAGGACAGAAGCGTAATTGGTAATGCAGAACCTGATTTTTTCTGGGGTATTAACAACCACTTTGAATTTCATGGTTTGTACCTCGATATGTTCTGGCAGGGGAGTGTTGGCAACGATGTCTTTAATTTTAAAGCCATTGCACATGATCAGACCCTTACTACAAGAGCACTCGACCGATACAGCCCGACCAATCTGACAGGTACAAGACCCGGAGTCGATTGGTTTGTCAACGAGTATGGTTCCTATGTAAATTCAGAATTCATCGAGGATGCTACTTATTTGAAGTTAAAGAATTTAACTATAGGTTATAATCTTGATCTGAAGAAAACCTCATGGATTAAAAACCTTAACATCTATGTTCAGGGGCAAAACTTTGTTACTTTAACAAATTATACAGGTTATGATCCTGATGTTAGTTTTAACTACGGTAGCGGAATGTGGAATGATGGTTCGCAAAATAGTGTGAACAGAGGAGTTGATGATTTTGGCTATCCTACTTACAGAACGTTTACTGCCGGACTTAAAGTAACATTTTAACGACACTTATAAAATTATAATATTATGAAAAGAATAAATATCGTTTTATTTTCACTTGTAGTACTGGCAGCTTCTATAGTGTCCTGTGGCAAGCAACTTGAGGAAAATGTGTATTCTGAACTTCTTGTTAATACAGCCTATGTGACCGAAGCTGATGCTGAAGTACTGATAATATCTGTATATGCAGCTATGGCAGGAACCGACTGGGGTACTTACTATAATTATGATTATCTGATGGTCAGTGAATCGGGCACTGATATTTATGGGCAGGATAATTGGGAACCTGGTACTCAGGATGCAGAACTGGGTACCTGGGATAACAATTATGATTTCATTGTTAATTTATGGGATGGTGCCTATAAAGTAATTGCAGCTGCCAATTTAGCCATCGGAGTTTTAGAAGATATGTCAATTGATGAAGGCAAGAAAGCAGCTTATATAGGTGAAGCCAAATTCCTGAGAGCTTTGGCATATTACGACCTCGGATTTAACTTTGGCGATGTGATCTTAAATCTGGGCGAAAGTTCTGGTGATTTACCCTTAAGCCCGCAATCTGATGTTATAGCTCAGGTTATTGCTGATCTTACAGATGCTGTCGCAGTACTGGGACCTGCAACCACACCCGGCAGAGCCAGCAAGGGTGCAGCACTGGGATTACGGGCAAAAGCCAATTTAAATGCAAAAAACTGGCAAGCAGCAGCAGACGATGCATTGGCCGTAATGGAACTAGGTGACTATGAGTTATTACCAAGTATTACGGATTTATTTGATGTTGCAAACAAGGGTGCAAACGAATGGATTTTTGTCTATATGTCTGCACAAGATGGCGTAGGGACTAATTCAAATATTCCCTGGTTTGCACTTCTGGGCAGTTATTTGAATGGAGGTTGGGGAAGACTGACAATTGCAGAAGATTTCTATAATTCATTTGAAATCACTGATGAAAGAAGAAGTTTAATTGGAAATGGTTATCAGTCAGGAGATCAGGGTATGGAAGGTGATAAATACATCTGGTATGCAATACCCGGCACACCTGAATATGAAACTCTGGCTGGCGATCCTACCATTGATCTTCAAGATCTGGGACCGAGCGAAATTGGTACTACCAAATATGGGATCGGAAATGATCGGTTTGTATATACTGATGTTTCTTATTACGGAGTTAATTATCCCATACTTCGATATGCCGACATATTACTTACCAGGGCAGAAGCATTAAATGAACTTGGTACCGGGGATCCTCTCGCTTTGGTCAATGAAGTAAGAGCCAGATCAAATGCTACACTTTTGGGAGCTATGAACCAGGCCGACATGCGTGATGCTATTTTAAGAGAGAGGGGTATGGAATTATATCAGGAAGGTCACAGAAGACTGGACTTGATCAGAAGCGGAAAATATGCTGAATTATGGAAAGCCAATCTGGAGCGTAAATATCCGGGTGAAAGTTTTAATTATCTTGATCAAAAGATATATTTCCCAATTCCGCAAAAAGAGATTGATGCCAATGATCAGATAGGGAATTAGTATTTTAGTATTTTTTTATGTCTTTAGAAAAGGTAGTTAGGTATTTCATGTCTAATTACCTTTTTTCTTTTATAACTTAATTGCACGTGAAGGTCTCAAACCGGCATACAGGTATTGGTCTTGCGCTGGCATTTACCGGGGTAATCCTCCTATTATCCACATGTACAATCAGAGACAGAGGCAATATCAGGATGCTTGAGCTTTTGAGTCCGGAACATACAGGGATAGATTTCAGAAACGATGTTGTTGAAAGCCTGAATGATAATATTTATCTTTTTACAAATTTTTACAATGGTGCCGGTGTGGCTGTCGGTGATATTAACAATGATGGCCTGACAGATATATATTTGAGTGCAAATGCAATTACAGGCAAACTTTATCTCAATCAGGGGGATTTAAAATTTAAAGATATTACAATAGGTTCAGGTTTGGATACCATACCTGGTTGGAAAACCGGTGTAACCATGGTTGATATTAATCAGGATGGATTTCTTGACATTTATATATGCCGTTCGGGCCAGAACAGACCAAGATTAAGAAGCAACTTACTATTCGTAAACAATGGAGACCTTACCTTCACTGAAAAAGGAGCAGCGTATGGTTTGGATGACTGGAGCTTTTCAGTACAGGCAGCATTTTTTGATTATGATATGGACGGCGATCTGGATATGTACTTGCTTAATAATTCTCCTAATCCTGAAAGGAGCATTTTCAAAAACTTTCATGATCTTGATATTAGCCCTTACACAGGTGATAAAATATTCAATAATGAGAATGGACATTTTACTGAAGTTAAAGAATTTATAGGAATTAACAGATCCAAGCTCGGGGATGGACTCGGTATTGCTGTCGTTGATTTAAATAACGATCTGTATCCGGATATTTATATATCGAACGATTTTGCAGGACGGGATTATTTATATTTCAACAATAAAGACGGCACTTTTAATGAAAGTGCCCTCAAATCCATGGAACACATATCCTATTCATCCATGGGTAATAATGCCGCCGATATCGATAATGACGGATGGCAGGACCTGTTTGAACTGGATATGCGTAATTCCACCCATTATGGTCGAAAAACAAATATGACAGCTATAAATCCCGGAGCTTTCAACTTATTGATCGAATATGACGCGCATTACCAATATATGATTAATACACTGCAATTAAACAATGGCAATGAAACATTCTCAGATATTGCTCCCATGGCCGGAGTTACCAATACGGATTGGAGCTGGTCACCTCTTCTGGTAGACCTGGACCTGGACGGATACAAGGATCTGTTCATTTCAAATGGCATGCGTAAAAACACAAATAATAATGATTTTATAGCATATAAGGATAATCGTATTCAGGAGGAATCAAAAAAAGCAAATCCTGATGCTAATTCCCTGATTCGGGATATTTTAAATTCGCTGCCCACGGAAAAAGCTGTTAATCTGGTTTTTAGAAACCTTAATGGTCTTATTTTTGAGAGATACAATGAGATTTGGGGGGTGACAGAGCCTTCATATTCCAATGGTGCAGCTTATGCTGATTTTGACAATGATGGCGATATGGATATTATTTTTAACAACATTGATCAGGAAGCTCATCTTTACCGAAACAATGCATCCCGAATCAATGGAAATCATTTTTTGAGCGTGAGACTTATTGGCAGCTCCACCAATTTAAATGGTATTGGTGCAAAAGTGATGGTGCAGACGGGGGATGAAAAGCAATATCTGGAGCAGCACGTAAGCAGAGGTTATCAATCCAGCGTCGATTATACGCTGCTCTTTGGTTTGGGTCAAAGGAAGATTATTGATCTGCTTAAAGTCACCTGGCCCGACGGCAGGGTGAGTGAGTTGACCAACATTGCAGCAGACCAATTAGTATGCATTGATTATGGTGATGCGGTCAGACCTTCACAATCGGAGGAAAATCGGCGGGTGATTTTTTCCGATGTCACTTCTGCTTTTGGATTAAATCACAAACACATTGAAAACGAGTTTGATGACTTTAAAAGAGAAGTTCTTTTACCTCACAAAATGTCCACTCTCGGACCAGCCCTTACTGTAGGAGATATCAATAATGATGGAATGGATGATTTTTTTATCGGTGGAGCCAGGGGTTTTGAAGGGTCTGTTTATATCCAGAATTCAGGCGGATTTTTCACGAAAACACAACAGAAAGATATTATATCGGACAAGGAGCAGGAAGATACGGATGCCCAGTTTTTTGATGCTGACGGTGATGGGGACCTGGATTTATATGTTGTAAGCGGCGGAAATGAATTTCCTCCGGGAGATGACTATTATCTGGACCGATTGTACTTAAATAACGGAGAAGGTCATTTTATTAAAACAAAGGATGCCCTGCCCTTATTAAAATCAAGTGGAGGAGTTGTTCGGGCCAATGACTTTGATGGAGATGGAGATCTTGATCTGTTTATTGGCGGCAGGTTGTTGCCCGGTCAATATCCAAGACCAGACCGGAGTTATTTGCTGGAAAATGTAAAGGGTAAGTTTAAGGATGTGACAGCTGCCCATTCAAAAGAGCTGGAGTACCCCGGCATGGTAACTGATGCCCTTTGGTCAGATTACGATGGAGATGGAGTAAAAGATCTGATCCTGGTTGGTGAATGGATGCCGGTTACACTATTCAGGAACAATATGGGTAAGCTTACAAAATCTGGAGGTGATTCCATTTTAAACAACAGCAATGGCTGGTGGTTTAGTATAGCTGAGGGGGATGTAAACAGGGATGGGAGGAAGGATTACATCATTGGCAATCTGGGGGAAAATTATCAGTATAAAGCAACGCCAGAAGCCCCATTCAAGCTGTTTTCCAGGGACTTTGATAACAACGGGTCCCTGGATATAGTACTGGGTTACTATGAGAATGATACACTCTACCCGGTGCATAACAGGGAGAGCGCTTTAAAGCAGATTTCCGGTCTCAGGAATAAGTTTAAAGATTACAATTCATTTGGCTCAGCAACTTTAGAGGAAATATTTAATGCTGACAATTTGGAAGAATCTGATTTATTTGAGGCTAAAACATTTTCCAACAGTATTCTGATCAATACAGCAGAGGGTTTTAAGCTTGTAAAACTTCCCCAGTTTGCCCAAATATCAGCTGTTTTCGGAATTATATATGATGATTTTGACAAGGATGGATTGGATGACCTGATCATCGCCGGAAACCTGTACAATTCAGAAATGGAGACTCCTCGTAATGATGCAGGCAAGGGACTGTTTCTTAAGGGAGATGGAAAGGGTGAATTTAAGGTTGTACGCGGGTATGATTCAGGATTATTTATTCCCGGCGACGTCAAAAAACTTAAAACCCTGCGACTGGGTGAGGGCCCTTCTGCAAGGAAAGGGATCATTGCCGGGATAAATAACAATTCTTTAAGGTTAATAATTGCTCAATGATTCTATGAATATTCGAGATAAATTTCCAATTGTTGTTGTTGCAATTGCAGTTTTTGTTCTATCCTGCAATACCAGCTCAAATAATCATTCAGCTGAAAGCCTGGATGCCATTGTGAATCCGAATGGCAGAAACGATACATGGGATTTTTTAGGGCCGGGAGGTGGAGGTGCCATGCCATTTATACCGGCAGTAAACCCTTATGATCCGGCCAACGTCTTTGTAAGTTGCGATATGACGGGTTCATTTGTAACCTACGACGGTGGAGAAAAATGGCGAATGTTTAACCTCAGGGGAGTAACTAAATTCTACGATTTCGAAAGAAATGACTCAACTATTGTTTATGCGGGAACCTCCAATATGTTATTTAAGAGCACGGATAAGGGGATAAGCTGGGCTACGATATACCCAACACCCTCCGATATTGTTGCAATACATCCCCAGGGAGATCACGCAGAGGAAATAGTTGTTACACTTGATAGTACAGTATCAGTGATTGAAAAATTAGCAGTTGACCCACTTGTCCCGCAAAGATTATTCTTACTTGTACGAAAAAATAAAGTTGATCTTTGGCCTCCAGCCAAGGGCAAGAAATCAAGGTTTTACATGGCCGTTTTAATTTCTGAAGATGGTGGTTGTCATTGGGAATTATTGGATAAATTAAGGTTTGATCTGGATCATATTTTTATTGATCCGACTTCGCCCGTTGATAACCGCACGATTTATGTGTCTGGCAAAGATGGATTGGGAGTAAAGGAAAATGGCATCTGGCGCAAGGTAAATGTCCCACGTGGAGCTGAACCTTTTCTTCAGTTTGTGGATGGTGTTGATACCAGCGCTAATTTGCATATTATTTATGCCATGTCGGGCACGTTCCCATACGGGGCAGAGGATAGAAGAAATGTTTCCAGAATATATAAAACCGATTGCGGTGGACGAAAATGGGAATCTGTGGGTACAGGATTGCTGAATAAGAAAATTAACGGAGCAGATGATCCTGAGTTTGCAAGTATTGCAATCTCCTATTATCACCCCGAAAACATCTATGTCTCGTATTCAAAACTTCAATTTCACAAGGATTCCGTTGGTTTTGGAGTAGCCAAAAGTTCAGATTATGGTACCACCTGGGAACTCTCATGGAACGACAGGTTAAGTACCAGGGAAAAATATTCAGAGGGTGTGGCATCACCCAACAGGGAATCCTCCTGGATCGATGAACGATTCGGACCAGGCTGGGGAGAAAATCCTTTTTACCTCAAGGTGTCAGATCAGGATCCGGATATTTGTTATGCAACGGATTGGGGCCGGGTAATTAAAACTTCCGATGGGGGAGAGACCTGGCGGCAAGTATATACCAACAAGGTTTCTGATGGTTTCTGGAAATCCAGGGGGATTCAGGTGACTACAGGATATATGGTAGCTGTTGACCCTTTCGATTCACTTGTTATGTTTATGGCGGAGACCGACATCGGTTTGATGAAAAGCCCTGACGGAGGGAAAAGCTGGACCAGTACCACCAAAAATAACGGTATTCCACCAGGTTGGGATCACAATACCTATTGCATCGTATTTGACAAAGCCATTAAAGGTAAAATGTGGGCGGCCATGAGTGGAATTCATGACTTACCCAGACCAAAAATGTGGCGAAATGCTGGTATGGCTGAATATACAGGTGGTATAGTGGTGAGTGAAAACGGAGGATTGACCTGGAAATCCATTAGTCAGGATATGGGAGAAACAGCAGCGACGCACCTGCTTATGGATCCTGACAGCAAGGCCAATAACCGCACCCTCTATGTGTGCGCTTTTGGAAAAGGTGTATATAAGTCAAGTGATGATGGTGCTTCATGGCAACAGAAAAACAGGGGCATTGAGGATAATCATCCGGCAACCTGGCGGATCACACGCAGAAGCGATGGTGAATTATTTTTAGTTGTTTCCAGAAAAAGCGATGATGGTTCCATTGGTAATGATCAGGACGGTGCATTATACCGCTCTTCCAATGGAGCAGAATCATGGGAAAGAATGAAAATGCCCGAAGGGGTGAACGGACCTACCAGTTTACTTGTTGATCCTAAAAATCCCGACCGTTTGTTCCTTTCTGCCTGGGGCAGGTACGGAGAGACTGAATTTTCGCCCAATCGGGGCGGAGGGATCTACCTTTCTGAAGACGATGGTGTATCCTGGAGGGCTACATTGACAAGTGACCAGCATATCTATGAACTTACATCAGATGAAAGAAATGGTGTGTTTTATGCCGCCGGATTCAATTCTTCAGCTTACCGCTCTGAAGACAACGGCCTGAAATGGGACCGCATCAAAGGCTTTAATTTTAAATGGGCCAAGACTGTGATTCCCGATCCTGTGACTCCTGACAAAGTGTACATCATCACCTTTGGAGGTGGCGTGTGGCATGGTCCTGCCAAAGGCGATAAAAATGCATTGGAAGATATCGTTACAAAGCAAACATCTTACAGATAATTTCTTAAATTTAACATCATAATCAGTAAATGTATATGTATGAGACTCACTAAATACTTCCTGATCACATGCCTAATATCTATTCTGTTCACAGGATTGATAGCAGCTCAAAATACAGTTGGTTTGCTTTTGAATAAAGGAAATGCTATTGATGGATATACGCTTTTTAGCGTACATAATAAGACCTACCTGATCAACAATGATGGTAAGATTGTAAACCAATGGAGTAGCAATTACAGTGTAGGGCAATCCGTTTACCTTTTAGAAAATGGAAATTTATTAAGAGCAGCAGAAGTCCCCGGCAAGAATCGTTTTACCATGCCGAGTGTTGGGGGAAGAGCTGAGCTATTTGACTGGGATGGAAATTTAATCTGGGAATACAATTATTCAACAACTACTGCAACACAACACCATGATGTCTATCCCATGCCCAATGGTAATATTCTGATCCTGGCCATAGAAGTGATCAACGGAGCCGAAGCCATTCAAATGGGAAGAAAACTTTTAACCCCTCCTTTCAAACAATTGTATAATGAACAAATACTGGAACTAAAACCGAAAAATTCAAATGATGCCGATATCGTTTGGGAATGGAATGTGAAAGATCATTTGATTCAGGATTATGACCGAACGAAAGATCATTATGGAGTGATCAGCGATAATCCACAGCGTCTGGATATCAATTACTTAGGATCTTCCCCCGGAGGAGCGAACTGGATACATTTTAACGCTGTACAATATAATGCAGAATTGGATCAGATTGTATTAACCAGTAAGCATATGGGTGAGATTTATATTATTGATCATTCCACAACAACCGCAGAAGCTGCGACCAGCGCCGGAGGAATCTATAAGAAAGGTGGTGATTTCTTATACAGATGGGGAAATCCTGCTGTTTATAAGCAGGGGAAAATTGAGGATCAGAAGCTGTTTGGAGCGCACTACGCACACTGGATCGGAAAGGGATTGGAAGGGGCTGGTGGAATTATTGTATTTAATAATGGGGAGCATAGAGAACCGAAATATTCTGAAGTTTTCATCATTACACCTCCCGCCGGTGCACCTGGAGTCTATAGCAATAAAGCTAATTCCGCTTATGGTCCGGCAAAACCTGATTATATCTATACTGCGCCGGTTATTACCGATTTTTATTCTCCTTTCAAATCAAGTGCCCAGAGATTGCCTCAGGGACATTTGTTTATTTGTGAAGGGGAATCAGGTCATATCTTTGAAATTGACGAGAATGAAAATATCGTTTGGGAATATGTCAGTCCGGTAGGGAAATCAAGAGTTTTGAATCAGGGTGACGATCCGACAAACGAAAGCAATATTGTATATAGAGCAATTAAATATACGGCAGATTATAAGGCATTTGACGGCAAGGATTTAAAGCCGGGACTTCCCATTGAGAAGCCAAGGAAGTAAATGATGTAACACATTTGTTAGTTCTTGTCCCGGGGAGGATTTCAGCTACATTCATATATTTAATTTTAACTCTTAATTCGCATTAATAATGAAATTTATTCAATTCATTGGCACACAACGGTCGGGTTCAAACCTGCTGAGGATCATGTTGAACCAATTGCCGGAAATAGCGGCACCACACCCACCGCATATCCTGGAAATATTCGAACCCATTTTGCCAATATATAACGACCTGAATAGCAATGCCAATTTTGAATCCCTGGTTAATGATGTTTGTTTATGGGTTGAATTGAATCCTGTGAAGTGGCAAATCTCAAAATTTGACAGGGCCACAATCAGGAATCGTTGTAAAGAAAACACGCTGATTATGCTTTTTTATGAGATCTACTCCTATTATGCTGAGTTACAAAACTGCGAATACACCTGTTGCAAAAGCATGAGTAATGTGCATCGGTACAGGGATCTGGAAGCTGCGGGTCTGAATCCCTTGTATATCTATTTGCACAGGGATGGCCGTGATGTTGCGTGCTCATTTAAGAAGGCCATTATTGGAGAAAAGCATGTATATCATATTGCAAGACAATGGAAGAGTGACCAGGAAAAATCGCTGGAAGTAGAACAAAACATTCCTTCCGACCGGGTCATCAATGTAAAATATCGTGACCTGATCACTGATCCTGAATCGGTACTGAAAAAAGTATGTTACTTTTTGAATGTTCCGTTTAACCGGATTATGTTAGAGTATTTTCATGCAAAAGAGTCCCTTGAGACTGCAAGCGGCGGAAAGATGTGGCAAAATGTGAGTCAGCCGATCATGACGGGTAATTATGATAAATTCCTGAAAGAACTCACACCGGAGGAGATTAGAATATTTGAAAAAGTTGCAGGAGACACTTTGGAGAAATTAGGCTACGCTGTTACTACAGATTACAAAAACGGGGCTGAAATAGAGGCGCATACCATAGAAGCTTATGGTTTACAAAACAGCAAAATGAAAAAGGAGGCTGTTTTAATGGCAGACCAACATGATATCGAGGCCAGGTATCCTCAAAAAGAGATGTTAAACATACTGCACAAAAGGTTGGTCACTGCAAACAGTTCCGGCAAAAAAATAACCCTGTGAGGGTACGAATATGAGTAAAGGGAATATGAATATATCAAAATACCTGGCAATCGTTTTTTTAAAAATTGGAGCGACCTCTTTTGGAGGGTTTCTCGCAATGGTTTCGGTGATTCAGGACCAACTGGTCACCAGAGACAAAACCATAAAGAATGAACTCATACTCGACGGAATAAGTCTGGCATCAGTCATGCCTGGCCCTCTGGCAGTAAATGTAGTAACCTATATCGGGTATCATCTGAATGGAATAAGGGGAGCCCTGATTAGCATGATGTCGGTTATTCTGCCTTCCTTTCTTCTGGTCCTTGCTTTGTCCTGGTCATACTTCAAATACGGGACTCTGCCAATTGTTGACAAAATTTTTTCGGGTATAATGCCTGCTGTGGTTGCTATCATCATCATTGTAGCAATCAGAATGGCAAAAAAATCTGTAACCGACTATAAACAATGGAGCATCTGTATATTATCGGGTCTGGTGTTAATTTGGGTTGGAGGTTTTTTTATTACCCTTGGCTTGATTATTATTGGCGCTCTGGCAGGTTTTATACTCTATTATAAATCCCTGGCTTCAAAGGAATCTCCAGAAATCTTACCTGCTAAAAAGCAGAAAAATATTCCTTATTTATTCTTATCAATACTGGGCATTCTTATCACAATTATTTTAATCCTTCCCCACTTCTCCTCACCCGGAACGCAAGGATTTCTTACAGACATGCGAAAACTCATGGTGGTATTCAGCGGAATGAGTTTAACCTTATTTGGAGGTGGATATGTCTTTATCCCTGCCATTCAGGAAACAGTTGTTCAAAATCTGCATTGGCTCAGTGTCAAAGAGTTTACAGATGGCATTGCCATTGGTCAGATTACACCGGGTCCCATTCTGATAAGTGCAACTTTTATTGGATACAAAGTTGCTGGTGTCTGGGGCGCTTTCATTGCAACCATTGCCATTTTCTTACCATCAGGAGTATTGATGATTATATGCACTCATTTTTTGGAGAAATTCAAGAGGTCCAATCTTGTAACATCAATTTTCATGGGATTGAGACCGGCAGTGATAGGGATGATTTTTGCTGCTTCTTTTACCATCGGCCGAAACATTGAAATAAACTGGCAGGCCATATTCATCTTCTTAATTGTCTTTTTAATTAACTTTAAATATGAAGTCAACGCCGCCATCCTAATCCCTTTTTCCGGCATACTGGGGATCATATTGTATAATATTTGAATTTAATCCTTCACCAGGACCAATTATTACACTTTTATTCTCCCAATGGTATACCAGCCGTCACTTGTTTTCTCTTTATCAACACTTCTTTAACCTGGAAGCCATCCCGGAATAGATGTTTCATTTTTTACTCCAACCCACCAGGGGGCTTTAAATTTTACACTATTTAATTGAAATAATATTACATCTGCCGGGTGTATATCCGACATCAATGAGCCTGGTTCCTGCCATAATCTGAACCGGTTGGCGATTCCCCTCAAAGTCAGTCCTCCGTATCAGGACACTATCTCCCAGAGCAAGACCAGAAATAACTGTTCCCGGCTTATCGGGAAGATCGAATGTAACAGGGATACCATGATCAAGGAATTTTCCGTATTGCTGCGCTTCAGAGTATACTTCATGCAGGAGCTTTACCTCATCAGGATATTCATTTTCCATGCACCATAAAAAGAGACCATCACTTCCCCTAAGAAGCATATGCCAGAGAAGTTCCTGGTAACATTCACTGCTTAGCTGCGAGGCTGTGCTGTCTGATCCATCTCCTATAAAAATCGTATGCCAGTGTACAAAACTTATAACTGGTATCGACCTGGGGGTACTCTTTCCTGCATTCCCGGCATTAAGAAGCATATTATAGAACCACCTGTAGTCGCTGTTTTCAAAATCATACCATTTATATATACCGGACCACGGATAAACAACCGGCATAGCAAAGGTGAAGCCGGTAAGAGGAAAATCGTTATACCATTTTCTGTATTTTGCATGCTGGTCTTGCTTGAATGGCTGACCTTCAACATAGTATTCAAAATAGTCGTACCAGTACCTGTAACCGTCATTCGGGTATACGGCATAATTTCCTACCAGGGCATAAGGAAAATGTGCCAGTACCGGTTCACTGTATGAATAACTTTCCAGGTATGCCCTCATCTCGCGCATTCGCTGCTGAAACGCGGGGAAGGTAAAATCCTTTCCCAGATGTTTGCAGCATCTTTCGCATTTTTTTGATGCTTCAAAGGCTCGATTGACTTCCAGTGGTCCGTCAATTTCCCAGTCTGTAAATATAAAGTCGACGGATAATCCTTCTCTCTTATATCTCCCGGCAAATTGTTCCATCCGTTTTCTTATTTCATCCTTTCTTGAATCGAGGGTAAAGGGGCAACCCATTTTATGGTCTCCGAAGCTATTGTCAAAAAATGGCATTCCATCGGCGTCAATATGGGCTGTTGCTTCATCTCCATTGAAGAATGAATCAAGAAGCTCCGTTGCATTGATATTGATCCTTTGCCCGAGTTTTTTCTGGGCTCTCGCTATAGGCAGACAACTGGAAAAAACTTTTAAGGTATCTTTCATGCTCCAGGAGCAAACAATTCCAATTCCTCTCTTATCCATTTCAATAATAAGCCTTTCCGCCATATCATCACTTAATATGCCGGGGTCAATGGCAGGCCACAGATAAAGCGGCAGCCGGTTTCCGTTATCATATTTTAAAACGGTTGTGTTATCAAGGATAACCTGTATATTTTCAGGCCAGAGTACCTGTTCTTCAACAGGTACAGAGCATTGGGGCAACAGAATTAAAAGATAGATTGTAATAGGTATGATAATATTGTATCTATTCATAAAGTGTTTTCTTTAATTTACTCCGCGTCTTACTCCGTGTAACTCCGTGCAATCAGTGGTTATAAAAGTCCAGGTATATCCTCATCTCAGGTTGTTATTTCTTCAATTTCATTATCTCAGCTGCAAGTCTCTCACGTGCAGCCTCGATAACTAAAGGATCTTCCGATGTTCCCCACCAGTTCGGTGCTACCTCCGATACAATCTTATTAACTGCTTCTTTACCTGCAAGCTGCTCAAGTATGGCGAAGTACTCCCAGTCTTCCATTGAATCACGAAGATTTTTCATGCGTATGCTGGAAACCGGACCATCAATTCCGCAGGGAACTCCCGGATACATGAGGTGCCCCCCTCCGTTAAACTGGGAATCGGACTCCGTAAAAGCCGGTAGCAGCCATGGATCCATAAGGCCTGCTTTGGAATCTGCAATCTGAACTGAAGACCAGTACAGGAGCCCATTAATACTGTAGTGCCAGTTGAGCCATGTTGGAACCCGATATGATGTAAGTTTTGCATCGATATGCCAATACGGAGAGTCATAATCCTTGACCCTGGCATAATCAGGATGATATGCAGGGGCTCTCTGGGAAAGGGCCGTATATGACCACACTTCATCGCCATGCTTCAGCTTCGAATCAATGGAAGCGGAATCGATGAAAGCAAACAGCGGACACCATATATCTATAGCCGTATCCATATCTGGCCATGAGGGATCCTGCTTGTAAGTCTGTTCAACCACAAGGCAGCGGATCTCAGGAGCAGCTTCATGAGCCAGGGCTCCAAGGTCAAGAACAGTCTGATAATTCTCTGACAGGTTTGGTTCATCAAGCATATAGAGGTAGGCGCGTTTCTCCCACCCGTTGTCTTTTAAATATTTATAGAAATCCCTGTAATAATTTAAAGCCCTTGAGCGGTTTGTCGTTGTTATCTCCCTGAATGGAGCGTTTGGAATCTGGAAATCCGTCACATGAAGCTCCGAAAGAAATTTTGCAAGCATCTGGTGCCGCTCCGGCATTATCTTCAGCGATCCGTCAGGGTTTACCACAGGCATAAAGCTCTCGGGTATTGGTGGATTTATTCTATGGGCAGCCATCATTTTGCAATAATTCAATTCAATTTCCAATTCTCTCCCTGAATTATGTTCAGCCCCGTAGACTCGTGGTATTAACCATGCCACATGTCCAAAATGATTCCTGTGGGTTGGACCCTCCGGGAGTGAAATATCCCATACGGTTACTTCAACAGGAATTGAAACAGTTTTTGTAACAACACTGTCGGTCCTGCTACCGAACTGATCAGGCGCATTGGCCAGAGAGACGGTAAAGAAACCTTTATACACACCTGCAGCTGTGCCGGCAGGTATAGATACATCAACCCATATAGGCTGATTCTGACCTTTCCATATATCAAAAGGCACCGCATACATTTCGAATCCGCTTTTTATGAATGGCTCTCCCCATTTTTTGCGGTATTCGTTAAAAGGCTCTATCGGTTTACCTGTCTGCGGGTTTATGAATGGGACAAGAGGGTCGGGATATAACCCGGGAGACAGCTGGGCACGCGGTGAAGAACGCCTGACCCTGGCATACTCCTCACGAAAGAGTGAAACATTTTCCTTCGCAATAGTCCCTCCATCACCTTTCAGATCGGAAATCTCTGCTCCGGTTACCCTGATACTCTTTTGAATTGCTGCGACAACAACCTGGAAAGATTCCACCTCATTTTTTGCAGCTTTTACTGATGCCTGATCTCTTCCAAAGACTGGCTGATCAGGCCCTATACGTTCCATACTGTTAAGAACAATAAGCTTTACTTCCTGACTTGGAGTCTCCCTGGAACAAGCAATTGTGATAAGCAATCCAAACCACGGGATACAAATCGGCCTGAAATAATTTTTAATTCTCATTAAAAGTCCTCCTATGATTTATTTTATTTATTAAAATCTTGGTACTTTTCTATACTCATAATACCCCCATCCTAGCCTTCCCCCAAGTGGGGAAGGAACAAAACCTTTCCCCCTTGGGGGAAATTAGAAAGGGGGTAAAAATCTTAAAATACATGACACTTTTTATTCCCGAAATTATACAACTTAACCCAGCCCGCTGGGCCGGGGTAAACGAAGAAAATCAATCAGGTTTGGAATTAAATTGCAATTATACACCATCTGAGTATTTCAGTTATTGCAAAGATTAAAGTTAATAATTAATAGGTTTCCCCATTTATTAAGGTTTGGGCTTCACATAGGTAAAAGAACAATTATCATTTGATGTATTTTTATGGTAAACATGAAGTTACAGGAATCCCACCTGTTATAATAATCCTGACTTTATGTATATTAGTACTATACTTGTGAATAAAAGTATTATATTTTTAACAAAAATTAACAATAGATTTGCTAAAATCAAAAACTTATGACAAGGGGGAAAAAATTAGTAATAATTTAAAAATGCTTAAAGGCAAATTATCTTTTCAATTCTTATTTTTCTCAAAAAACTTTATCTTTAATACAGAAAAGATTTTGTAATAATATTAGATTAATGTTTTAATATACAAATAATGTAAGCTTAAATAAAACTATTATCTTTCAAAACCACATTTCTTTTGTTTTTCTTGTTTTTGATTTATTCAAAATACATATTTGATTTTATTTAATATTATAAATAGTGTATATTTGATTTGAATAAAACTTCTTTCCACCTAATCTAAAACCTCAATTGCATGAAAAAAAAATCGGAATTTTTGATTTTATCTTATCGGCCTGACAGGGTCTGTCTGCCTTTAAGGTTTGCCTTCTTCACCGGACTGTTGTCCATGATATTATTCCTATCACCAGCCAGTTTGTATGCTGCCGGTAAGGCATCTGGCAGCGATGAGGGATCAGCTCCTCAGCAGGTGAAAGTAAGCGGTACAATTACCGATGCAACAACAAAAGAGCCACTTGTTGGCGTTAACGTTGTTCTTGAGGGTACAACCGTTGGAGTGATGACAGACATTAATGGGAAATTCTCGCTTAGCGTGCCAAACCTCAACGGAACCTTAGCAGTTTCCTACATCGGCTATACCGCTCAGACTATTCCCATCAACGGAATGACTTCAATAGAAGTCTCTCTTGTCTCAGATGTCAAGGCACTTGAGGAAGTAGTTGTTACGGGTTATGGTACTGTCAGAAAAAGTGATCTTAACCGGTTCTGTCAGCTCAATAAAAACAGAGCAGCTTCTTCAGTTACCGACACAGCGTGTTGACCAGGCCATACAGGGTCGTACAACAGGGGTGTTTATTCTGAATACAGACGGCTCTCCGGGTGGTAATACAATGATCCGTATCAGGGGTCTCAACTCAATCAACGGGGGTAATGAGCCTCTCATAGTTATAGACGGACTTCAGGGTGGTAATATCAATTCACTGAACCCTAATGATATCGCCTCCATGGAGATATTGAAGGATGCTTCAGCAACTGCAATATACGGTTCCAGAGGCGCAAATGGTGTTATCCTGATCACCACCAAACTGGGAAAAATAGGAAAACCCATCATCGATGTGGGATACAATATAGGATTCCAGAATCTTGCTGTTAAGCTTCCCGTGATGAGTGCCTCTGATTACTCAAGATATGTTAACTTTCAACGCAGTTTGAATACAGGTACCGGGGAATATTACGACTCCTCTTTTCACAGAAGCACAGATTGCCGAGTATGACCAGAAAGGGGGGACCGACTGGCAGGATGTTGTCTACCAGACCGGAGTACTCCAGAATTACAATTTAGCTATTAGTGGCGCAACGGACCGTCTCAAATACATGGTATCGGGAAATTACCTGGATCATGAAGGGATTCTCGTAAATTCAAAATATACCAGGATATCGCTGAGGGCAAACCTTTCAGCTGATGTAAACAAATGGTGCGACTTTGGACTGAATTATGCATACACAAAGGAAACTTACAAATCTCCTTCTTTTAAAGATGAAGTGGCATTTGTTTCGCAGGTTGTCAATAACGCACCGAGGTGGGCACCCACAGAGCCAGTATATGATGAAAACGGAAATTATTCGAAACACCGGTCAGGTTATGGGCCCAGTGACACATGGAACCCACTTGCTTCAGCAATGGAACCGGTGATCGATAACCCTATGTATCGCAATAATGCAAACCTGTTCCTTAACTTCAAGATCACTCCCGGGATTATCACTCAAAATACAGGGTGGCGCGCAGTTTACAAACGGATATTACAATGACTACTATAATGCTAATACCCTGCAGGGACTGCAGAACAACGGGTATGGAAATGTAAACAGTACCCTGTACGAAAGATACCAGAATACCAATATCCTTACTTATGATAAAACCTTTGGTGAACATCATATTACATTTACCGGGGTATTGGAACAGATCGCCGAGGAAGGAAAAGGAAACAATTTACAGGGAAAAGATTTTCTTGTTGACCAGCTTGGAGTCAATAATATGGGTGGAGCCAAACAATTAGTAACCAGCTCCTGGCATAACGAGAGGGCATTATTGTCATATATGGGCCGTATCAATTATGTCTGGAAGGACAAGTACCTGGCTACAGTCAGTTACAGGGCCGATGCTTCATCTGTTTTCGGTGAGAATAACAAATGGGGCTACTTCCCATCCGGTTCTCTGGCCTGGAGAATATCACAGGAGGGTTTCCTGAGAGATTCTCCAATCAGTTAACGATTTAAAACTAAGGGTAAGCTACGGTATTACCGGCAACCAGGGTATCAGTCCTTATCAGTCCCTCGCCAGCCTTGGTTCAGGACAATGGTTTAGTTATCCATGGAATGGGCAGACCACCACAGATATAGGTTTTGGTATTGCCGGAATTGCAAATCCGGAACTTAAGTGGGAAACCACCGCCCAATCCGACATCGGGGTTGATCTTTCTATGTTCAAGGGAAGACTGACCTCCACCATTGACGTCTACAAAAAAGTAACGGATGATCTGCTGATGCCAAGGTAACTACCTGGTTATGTAGGGGTATCAAGTGTACTGGACAATGTCGGATCCATTCAGAATACAGGGCTTGGAGATCATGATCGGAGGTGATCCGCTCGCAGGAAAATTGAGGTGGAATACCTCCTTTAACTTCACAATGAACCGGAATAAAGTCCTTGATCTTGGTCCGGATGATCGCATAGGTTACAGCGCCATCAACCGGTGGATACAGCCTGGTTCCGATTTTATGTTTCTCGAGGTTGGTGAGCCTTTTGGTTTAATGAATGGATGGAAATGGCTCGGTATGTGGGGCGCTGATGAGGAGTCTGAAGCACGTGAGTATGGAAAGCTTCCGGGAATGACTAAATACTGGGATAAAAATGAGTGACGGTCAAATTGATAACCTACGACAGAACAAACATCGGCAACGGGTATCCGAAATTCACATGGGGATGGACAAACCTGTTTACCTACAAGAATTTTGAACTGTCCTTCCTGATCATCGGTTAACAAGGCAATGACCTCTTCAATACCATGAGGATCCGCAGGGAATCGTCCTGGGAGGGAAATGATCCGAAACTACTGGATTACTGGACAACCGAAAACCAGGATTCCAGATATACCCGCAATATTATGACGGAAAATAGGTTGAAGAGCAGCAACTTGTAAACAAGTATGTGTTGGCAACAGAGCGGTGTAACCTCCCAGTGGGTGGAAGATGCTTCTTTTATACGGTTAAAAACGATTACTCTGGCCTATTCATTTGAGCAGAAGTTGCTGAAAAAAATCGGATTTACAAAAGCCAGGATCTATGTCAGCGGAACAAACCTTGTTTACAATCACCAACTATACCGGTTACGATCCTGAAGTAGCTGCATTCACATAATGATGCAACCAGTGGGGTTGATCTGAGCGCTTACCCACCGGCCAAGATGTGGACATTTGGTGTTGACTTTACATTCTGATAATAATATAAAAATTACAATATCATGAAAAAAAGAAAATCGAAAATATTGAATCTGGTTTTAATGTCAGGACTAATAATCCTTCTTAATGCCCGGATGTGTTGAGCTGGAAGAGAAACCTCTGGATTTTACCGGTCCTGACAACTTTTACCAGAGTGTTCCACAGATAGAATCTGCGTTTGCAAGTTCAATGCAACGGCTTTAGAGCGCATGGGGTGCTTATGAGTTATACCTATTATAACTTCCAGAATGATGATCAATAGAGTGGGGAACTGGTAATTGAGGACAACCATGGATCTGATCTCTGGAGAAGTCATTATCAGTCCATCGCTGACCTTAATCCTGCCATTAAGGCTTTCAATGAGGATAATTTGGGAACTTCTGCAACACAGGAAGTGAAAGACCAGTTGATGGCACAGGTAAAATTTGTCAGGGCATTCAATTATTTTTCACTTGTAAGATTATGGGGCGCTGTACCCTTGATCACTGAAGACTACAGACCGGTCTACTGACGAGATAACAAGAGCCCCTATCAGCGATGTTTATGCATTGATTGAAAGCGATCTGCTCTTTGCCGTTGAAAATCTTCCTCGTACATGGTCCGGATACTAATGGCCGTCCGTCAAAGATGCCGCAAAGACACTACTTGCTAAAGTCTATATAACAATGGCTACTGCTCCCGATGAATGATGCTTCTCATTATGTGAAAGCAAGAGATATGGCAAAGCAGGTTATTGATGCCGAACTTATCATTCCTGGTACCTGAATGTTGATGATGTATTTAAACCTGAAAACAGTTTCGGACCTGAAATAATGTGGAGCTTTCAATGCTTCGGACGATGACCCTGCACAGAACCTCAGATATGCCTGCCCGGATCAATGGCTGACGGATGGGGTGACATTCAACCGATCCGGATATGGGCAGAAACTTTCCCCGATCAACCCCGCAAGAATGCTTATTTGTTGCTTGAGAACTGGGACGGTGAATCCTGGAAGACAACCTGGTTTCTATTGGGAACGGTCCTGGCATCAAAAAATTCCTTTATGAGTCACGGGAAAACATGGAAAGGTATTTTCAGCTCAAAATTATCCTATTCTCAGGTTTGCTGATGCATTGCTACTTTTTGCCGAAGCTGAGAACATGGTAAACAACGGGCCCTACACAGGCAGCCGTTGATGCAGTTAACCAGATTATAGACAGGGCAAACGGTTAAGTAGACAATCCTGCATGATCCAAAGTTACTACTGCGCTTTCAAAGGAGGAATTTGATGATGCAGTTATTGAGGAGAGAAGCCTGGAATTGTGCTTCGAATATGACAGCTGGTATGACCTTTGCGGAAAAGGATTCTTGTAAGAAGTCAGTCCCGAGCATACAGCAGAATTTCAGTGATGATGATTACCTCTGGCCTATACCTTTAACTGATATGAGACTGAATCCTCTCCTTACACAGAATCCGGGTTATGCAGGTCCGGCAGAATGATATAGATTACACTTGAGTAATTATTAAAGATAGCCGTCGGTATCTTATCTTCTGCGGCTATTTTTTTTTATCGTAAATTTCATTATCATTATGGGTAAAAAGAAGCTGTTAAAGCAAATAAGAAGTTAAAGGTTCCTAAAGTTCTGCATATGCTAAAATCAATCTGTTTCAGGGTATCTTTCCTGTTACTGCTTGGGATAAATATACTTTCCTCATGCAATAGAAATGATCATGCCGGTGGAGCTCAAAAGCATACATTGTTCCGGATGGTAAGCCTGAAAGACAGCGGTATCAGATTTGCAAACCAGCTGCAGGAAACAGACAGTTCAAATTCAATATTCTATGAATATTATTACAATGGCGCTGGTCTTGCAGTCGGAGATATGAACAATGACGGATTAAGCGATATATTTTTCGGGGCAAATATGACAAAAAGCAGGTTGTACCTGAACAAAGGAAATTTGGCTTTCAATGATATAACAGATGAATCCCGGATAAATACAACAGGAAAATGGGTCACTGGAGTCTCCATGGTCGACATTAACCAGGATGGATGGCTGGATATATACCTCAGCGTGGGGGGAAATATAATTGATGATTACCATAATCTTCTATATATCAGCAATGGGAATAAAGACAACCTGGCATTCACCGAGTGTGCTGCCCTTGCCGGACTTGATGATGACGGATATTCCACACAGGCAAACTTTTTTGACTACGATCGTGACGGAGATCTGGATCTGTATCTTGTTACTTCATCCATGAAGGTCCCAAATAAAAACACACTTCGGCCACGAAAAAATGACGGATCAATGATCAATACCGACCGTTTATACAGGAATGATGGCATTGATCCAAAGACTAAACTACCGGTTTTCCATAATGTTTCCAAAGCAGGCTGGCATTGTATGGGACGGGTTTGGACTTGGAGTCATGCGTATGTGACATAAACAGAGACGGATGGCCCGATATCTATGTCGGGAATGATTATATTTCAAATGATCTTTTATATGTAAATCAGTGTGATGGTACTTTCAAAGAAATGATTAAAAACTATACCAAACATATAAGTAATAGCACCATGGGTGTGGATATTGCCGATTTCAATAATGATGGTCTGATTGATATTTTTACACTTGATATGCAACCTGAAGATTATTACAGGAAAAGAATTATGGCCATGACATATGCGTGACTATAAAAGGTATATGAATGAGCTGGAGGCTGGTTATTCACCGCAGTACATCACGAAATATGCTTCAGATGAATAACGGGGAGATAGAAGGACAGATACAGCTTCAGTGAAATAGGCCAGCTTGCCGGAGTGTTTGAAACAGACTGGAGCTGGGCTCCGCTGTTTGCAGATTTTGATAATGACGGCTTACAAGGATCTGTTCATCGGAAATGGAATTCCACACGATATGACCAATATGGATTTTTCTGAATTGTGGATGAAAAAGATCAGGGAAAATCCTAATATTCATTTCCCCGTGCTTTATAAAATATTAAAGGATGAATTGAATAAAAAAGGAAATGTAAAAAAACCAAATGTCATATTCCGGAATTCGGGAGGCCTGATTTTCGAGATTAAAACCAGTGAATGGGGTTTAAACCAACCGTTGTATTCAACCGGATCAGCATTTTCAGACCTGGATAATGATGGAGACCTTGACCTGGTATTGAATAATATTAATGATCCGGCTTCACTTTATGAGAATAGACTCATTAATAAGGACTCTGTCAACAGAAACAACCATTTTCTAATAGTTAACTTAACAGGAGATAGTTTAAATAAGGGTGGAATTGGTGCAAAAATCAGTTTATTTTATGAAAAGAAACAGCAGTATTATGAACATTTTCCTGTCAGGGGATTTCAATCTATGGTTGATCCTAAAATTCATTTCGGACTGGGGAGAGTTGCTCTGATTGATTCGTTACACATCTGGTGGCCTGACGGAAAAGAACAAAATCTGTATGATCTGACTGCTGATCAGCTAATATCACTCAACTATTCGCAGGCATCATTCAATTCCAAGCCTGAAAATAACAGGGACGACACAAATAAAATATTTAAATCATTCCCAGGTAAATCTGGAATAGAGTATACACATCAAGAAAGACAATTTATCGATTTTGATATTCAACCACTGGTCCCGCATCAGTATTCACAGGAAGGGCCCGGGATTGCTGTAGGGGATGTTAATTCAGATGGCATGGATGATCTCTTTATTGGCGGATCAACCAGTTTTTCCGGTATGATCTTTACACAGGGAAAGTCGGGAACCTTTTCCTCATATGCATTGCCAGGTCCCAATAATTACGAAGACATGGGAGCACTGCTCTTTGATGCCGAAGAGCGATGGGGATAACGATCTGTATGTAGTAAGCGGTGGTTCAGGATTGCCGCCCGGAAATGCATTTTATGCCGACAGATTGTATATCAATGATGGTAAGGGACAGTTTGTCGATGAACCAGGATGCTCTGCCGGATGAACGCGTCTGCGGCTCACAGGTTACCGGAGCTGATTTTGACAAGGACGGGGACCTGGATCTCTTTGTCTGTGGAAGGGTCAGCCTCGAAAATTACCCGGTTCCCCCAAGAAGCTTTCTTCTTCGCAACGACAGCAAGGGATCTGAAATCCGGTTTACCGACATCACAGGATCGGTATCAAAGGATCTTGAAAAACCCGGGCTCATGGCATCAGCCATCTGGACCGACTTTAACAGGGATGGCTGGTCAGATCTGATACTTGCAGGAGAATGGATGCCTCTTACTTTCTTTAAAAATGAAAAGGGAAAATTAATAAATGTTACATCATCAACAGGACTGGATCAATATACCGGATGGTGGAACAGTATTGCCGCTGTGATTTTGATATGGATGGTGATATCGACTATGTTGCCGGAAACCTTGGACTGAACACCCAGTATAAAGTTTCACAGAAAGAACCCATGAGGATAATTGCAAAGGATTTCGACAGGAATGGAACACTTGGATCCTGTCTGCAGCTATTTTGTTCAGGGGAAAAGCTATCCGATCTATCACAGAAATTTACTGATTTCCCAGATTCCGTCGCTGAAGAATAAATTCAAAACATATGAAGAATATGCAAGAGCCACTTTTGATGATATTTTCCCTCCTGCTGATCAGAAGGATGCATATATAAGAGATTGCCGGTTCTTTGAATCAGCCTGGATTGAAAATCTGGGGAACGGAGCCTTCAAAATGCATCCCCTACCCATTGAGGCACAAATATCTCCGGTGTTCGGAATGCTTTCCGGGGATTACAATAAGACGGAAATCCGGACATCCTGCTTACCGGAAATTCCTATTCTTCCAATGTATTCACAGGACAATACGATGCGTTGATCGGATTACTGCTCACAGGAGACGGGAAAGGAGGATTTATTCCTGTTCCGGGCAGAGAAAGCGGATTCTTTGCAGATGGTGATGCCAAAGGGATGGCTGAACTGACACTGAAGGATGGAAGTTCTCTTGTACTTGTTGCCAGGAATTCTGACAGCCTGAAAGTTATCAGGTCTTTAAGAACCCCGCTGAAAACGATCAGAGTTAAGAATGATGAGGTATCTGCTGAACTGACGTATAAAAATGGAACTAAAGAGTACCGGGAATTCTATTATGGCAGCGGCTACCTCTCTCAGTCATCAAGAGTATGTCCGATACCGGAAGGTGTTGTTTCTGTAACATTTACAACTTACAAGGGAGAAACCAGAAAGGTCCGGTAAGAACTTTTGGGACATTGCCGTCAAGCTTAGGAATTTGAAAAGGGTTTTCAAGGTAGGGTCAATAAAGATACACGGATTATTTGAATTTAGTTGAAAGATCTGGCAAAAAGTCGAGATCAATTATTTTTCCCTGCTCTTGAACGTGAGCCTGGTAACGCTATTAGATTCCGAGGCAGAGGTGACAAAGTTCCACTGAGGACTTTTGACAGCACTATTTATCCTTTGTAGCAATAATACCCTTAAGCCGGGACTCAGCAAGATTTATACTGATATCAAATGTTTAATATAAAAACTCTTCGATGAAAAAACTTCTCATAATCGCCCTGACTTTGACTGGCGCTACTTTGTTCGCTCAGGATATGAGTTATTCCCTGCCCGGAAAGAACGCTTACAAGGAATTGCCGAATCCCTCCAAAACCCCGGTTGAAGCCTGGGCAAAAGTTTCCAGTGATGTCAGTGTCAGTTTTGCCAGTGACAATGTCAGGTACCCCAAAGAACAGGTACCTGCAGTCTCTTCAAAGGAATGGGAGGTCAAAGCCTGGAAGGGTGAGAAAGTCCATACTCAGATCCTTGTCTGGACAAAGAAAAAAATACCTGAACTCAGCTGTCAGGCAGGAGACCTTTCAGATGGGAAGGGTCATGTAATAAAGAGTGAAAATATTAGAGCGGCCTTTGTAAGATATGTAATGACGGATGAATTCGGGGAAGGATGCGACGAAAGAAGTCCCGGAAAATATGATTCCTCTCTCGTGGAGGACCCTATCGATATCATCGGCAAGATTACCGTTGAAGCTAATACTGTACAGCCTGTATGGCTTTCGGTTAAGGTTCCTGCCAATATCCCGTCAGGAAAGTATTCCGGATCGGTTACTGTTAATGCAGACAACAGGCATGTCTTAAAGGTATCTGTTGATGTTTCCAACCATTTGCTTCCCCCTCCGCAGGAGTGGAAATATGACCTTGATCTCTGGCAGAACCCTGATCCCGTTGCAAAGGTGCATGATGTTAAATTATGGAGTGATGAGCATTACAGACTTATGAGACCATATTATGAAATGCTTGCAGCCGCCGGACAGAAAAGCATAACAGCATTCATTATTGATCAGCCATGGGGGCCCGACCATGTTTACCACAGGGATCCGACTTTTGTCAAATGGTCCAGGAAAAAAGATGGAAGCTGGTCGTATGACTATTCAATCTTTGACCGCTATATTGAGTTTGTAATGAGTTGTGGTATAAATCAGAGGATAAATTGCTATTCGATGATTACCTGGGATCTTAAATTCATCTACTTTGATGAATCGAAGGGAGATACTGTGTCTGTTTATGCCAAACCGGGCACCCAGGCTTATAATGATTTATGGGAACCGATGATCAGCGATTTTACAAACCATCTTAAATCAAAGGGATGGTTTGGCAAAACAACAATAGCAATGGACGAGAGGGATATGGAAAGCATGATGCAGTAATGGCCCTTCTCAGGAGAATTGATCCGGAATGGAAAACGGCACTGGCCGGCAATTACCACCGTGAGATTGCAATGGACATTTATGATTATTGCATCATAATTCATGGAAAATTTGATGAGGATATTCTTGAAGCAAGGAAAGCCAAAGGAATGCCAACTACATATTATACCGCCTGCGGGGAAAACCGTCCCAACATGTTTACCTTTTCACCTCCTGCCGAAAACACCTGGATAAGCTGGTATGCAGCTACAGAAGGGTTCACGGGATATCTGAGATGGGCTTATCAATAACTGGACCAGATCAACTCTGGAGGATACGAGGTATAAAACCTGGCCGGGAGGCGATTGTTACCAGATCTATCCTGGTCCGAGATCTTCAATCCGGTTTGAGAAACTTATCGAGGGGATCCAGGACTACGAAAAGATAAGAATACTTCGTGAACAGTTTACTAATGAAGGAAATGAGGAAAAGCTTAAAGAATTAAATGAAGTTCTTTCAAATTTTACCATTAAAAACCTTGAAAAGATACCTGCTGCAGATATGGTGGAAAAGGCGAAAACAGTACTGAATAAATACTAATGATTCCTGGCTGCATCTGTTGGAATAAACAGTACTAACCTGGTTATCCGATTATTATTAACATTATGAAATATAAACCAATATTCTTTGCTGTTGTATTATGCCTGGCTGTCTTATCTTGTGCAGACTCTGAGAATTCTGTCATTTCCTGTACTGTGGATGACAATTTTATTACTGTCAGGAATGCCGGTACATCCCTACGGATTGATAATGAATTTCACTTCGAAATCAGTTTTGAAAAAAATGATAAAAACTATCTTATAACAGAGAAGAACAAGCTAACACCATCTGTTTTCCTTATGGATTCCCTTAAGGAGATGATCTCTTTTACCAGGAGTTCAGCCAGACAAAGTGAAATCAATGATATATTCGGTAAGGGGAAAAATGTAATTATTGAAGGCATATCAGGAAACGGCCTGATAAAATGCACAGTATCTTTGAGCTCTTACAAAAAATATCCTAATACGATCCTCGTACAAGCCTCATTTAAAAACATGTCGGGGAAAAACTTATATATAAGCGATTACACACTTAATCATTTTTACCTTCGTGCCCCCGATGAAAGGAAAGAATGGTGGTCCTTCCAGGGAGCTTCATATTTCTGGGGAAAGGATTTTGTTTTTATGCTCCCCGACTTATTTAACCAGGAAAATTATATGGGACTAAATTCAATAACCTCCGGAGGTGGTATACCCCTGGTAGATGTCTGGAATAAAGAATATGGATTGGCTCTGGCCTATGTTGGTGATAAGCCATATGATATCTCCTTACCTGTAACAGTCGACAAAGGGGCAATTCAATTAGCAATTAAAGATAATTATAAGCCCGGGACACTGAAGCCTGATGACAGTATAGTATCTGTTCAATCTGCAATTATTGTACATCAGAATGATTTCTATGATCCGCTCAGAGCATATTCAGAATTGATGAAGAACATTTTACCAGATTTTTTAAAACCGGGAGATCTTCAATATCAACCTGAATGGTGTACCTGGGGTTACAATACGAATTTCAAACCGGAAGATATCCTTGGCAGGCTGGAGGAATTGAAATCATTGGGGATAAAATCAGTCATAATTGATGATGGCTGGTCCGTTAACCATGGAGACTGGATTCCCGATCCTGATAAGTTCCCGGGGGGAGATGATGATTTTAAACAATTGATCAATAAGATACACGACTCAGGTTTAAAGGTATGGTTATGGTGGGTACCCGGGTACGTTGACAGCACAAGTACCTCAGGGATTACCATTGATCATTCCGACTGGCTTATTAAAAACCAGGATGGTTCCGTGCACCGCTCATTCGGATTATGCCCCGGATATCAGCCCGTTCAGGATCACTATAAAAAACTGGTCCGGAAGTTTGCTGAGGAGTACAAAATTGATGGATTTAAGCTGGACTTTGGAGTAATAAACTGTGCTGCACCCTGCTACAATCCCATTCACCAGCATGGAGATCCGTACGAATCCTTCCGGAGTACTCCGCTTTTGTTTAAAAATATTTTTGAAACAGCCAGTCAATATAACCCGGACATTTTGCTCGAATATTGTTCCTGCAGTCTGCCACCGACTCTATTTCATCTTCCGTTCTCAAATCTGGCAGTTACATCCGATCCTAATATAAGCCAGATAACCGAAAGAATAAAAATGTACAAAGCCCTGAGAGGTGATAGCTTCCCTGTTCTGGAAGAATACTGTGGTGTTTTGGGCGGCCCGACATACGAGCTTACCATTGGCACAGGTGGAGTACCCGGAACATTTTCCACATTCCTCGATAAATATCATGAAAAATGGTTAAACATTTACCAGAAATACAGGTTAAGTAAAGGACAGTACATGAATTTATATGATATTGGATTTGATTATCCGGAAGCTCACGTAATTAAGAAAGACGGTAAGTTTTACTATGCATTTTATACACATTCCTGGACTCAGCTGGGATCTCCCCCTGAGCGATGGTACAGATTCGGAACAGAATTTGACTTCACACAGGAGGGACAGTCTGAGTCAGATTATCCCACAGAGAACTATTCAGGAAAACTTGAATTCAGAGGATTGGATGAAAATGTGAAATACACGGTTGTTGATTATGTCAATCAAATTGAAATGGGTACAATAGACGGAGATAATCCTTTTCTCAATTTATCATTTGATGATTATCTCTTGCTGGAACTTAATCCACTTTAAATTTAAAAATAATTCGTAATTTACCGGGAGGTCCATTGAGAATGCAAACAGCTATCTTTCAGATGTAATCACTTATTGTCATACATATCTTAATCCATAAAAAGCATGAGAATACCTGTGATTTTTTCAAAAAGCGGTCCTGTGAAATTTAAATTTCATAACATATACCGCAGTTTAATTTTCTTCATACCAATATGCATATCTGCGGGTAATGTGATGGCTCAGCAGGTCCCTGCAAAGGATGATTTTAAGGTCTGGGCAGTTCCGGCTGAACAAAAGGTACGTCCTATGGACAAACCTGAAGCCAGCAACCTGGTATGGTCGGGAGTGAAAAAACAAATTAAGGTCGCAGGAGCCGGGAATGAGCATGTTCCCTTCCAGGTGGTAATTTCAGCGCCTGTACCCGAAGGATGGAGGCCAAAGGCACCTGACGGATTTTTTATGAAAATCTCTGACCTCACATCTTCAGGCGGAAAAGTAATTCCTCAAAAGCAGATAAACCTGTTCATGGAACACTATATCCAGATCTATGCTCTATCGAGTCCTGTAGGAGCTACCGGCTACTGGCCGGATGCACTGGCCCCCCTGAAGGAGCCATTCAGCATGCAGGCTCAGTATATTGTGGTGGGAAACAGGCCGGTCTGGATAGATATTGCAATACCTTCAGGAACTCCTGCCGGCAATTATGCAGGCAAAATCACGGTTTCCAAAGACGGAAAAACTCTGGAGATACTGGACGTGCAGCTCGAAGTATATAACTTTTCCCTTCCTGAGCAGACCCATTTGATAACCTATTTTAATATCTCCAAGGGGGAACTGGGAAGGCTTTACAATAAACCCTCCTCAAATCCTGATATAGAAAAACTTTCCCAGGCATATTTTGATTTTCTGTTCGATCACAGGCTGGAGACATGGTTTAATGAACCTCTCGTTCCCGAACTGACGCTTAACGGAGAAAACGTTGTCCTTAAATTCAATGAACAACGCTATGATTATTATATGAATAAGCTGAAAACCAAAAGGGTAATACTGGAATCCGGACCGCATGAACTTGTAAGTCAGATAAAGGAAGAGCCCTTTTCTCCCACCTTCAATAAAATAGTGAAATCTTACCTGACAGCTGTTGACTCATATTTCAGGAAAAACGGATGGACAGACCGGCTTGTATTCAACAGTCCGATCGATGAGCCCAATACCAGGAAGGATTATGAAGAAACCCGCCAATGGGCTAGTCTGGTACATGATGCTGCCCCGGGAGTCCATTTTCTTTCAACCGAATCACCCGTGAGCGACAATCCTGAATGGGGCACCTTAAGAGGGTACGTCGATAATTTCTGTGTACATGGGAATTCACTTAATGATCCGAAGGTAAAACAAGCCCTTACAGAGGAACAGGCAAAGGGAGGTGAAGCTACATGGTATATCTCATGTGACCAGGCATATCCGCAACCAAACTACTTCATCGATGCACCTGCAATGGATCCGGTAATGGTTCCATGGATAACGGCACGACATAATATGAATGGTATTCTATACTGGGCAGCCAATTTCTGGAATCAGACACCCGATCCATGGCTTGATCCGGTTACCTTTATTTCAGGATTTGATTGCAGCGGAGGGTATGTACTTAACGGGGAAGGATCACTTATATATCCGGGTGACCATACCAAAAGATATACCGGACAACCGGATGTCATTGGACCGGTATCATCAATCAGGCTTGAGCTGCTGAGGGAGGGAATTGAGGATTATGAGTACCTGTGGATGCTTACTGATCTTGGCGATAAAGATTTTGCAGAAACAACTGTCAAAAATATGGTTGTGGATGTCAGTGCCTTTTCACGTAATGTGGAAGAACTATACCTGGCCCGGCAGTCAATGGCCCGCAGGCTCGAGAAGTTATCACTAAAGTAATCACATTCTGACAGAGCTAATAAAATCAAATAAGGATGAAAATGAAACCGGTTCTTAAAAGACTTTTCTTTTTTCTAATTATTTCTTCGGGACTGCCTTTTTTCATTAATGCCGCAATTCATTCTCCGCAGCTTCAGATCCCGTATATATCAGTGGCTCCTGTCATTGACGGTAAGCTAAATGATGCCTCCTGGCAAAAAAGTGCGCAACTATCGGAGTTCATTAACTGGTCTCTTGACAGTTACATAAAGGATGCTGTCGCTGTTTTCCTTTGTTATGATGATAAAAACCTCTATGTTGCCTTCCGCAATTCTGATCCTGCAGCCGTTGAGTTAAGCAGGACAGTGAACCCCAAGGGTCCGTGGGACACATTTCTCTGGGGACGAAACCATGTATCGGTAGGCATAGGAAACAAGGAGATCTCTCTCAGGCTGATGGCCGATCCGAAAGGAACCCAGACCGACTGGAAAAATGGCGATATCTCATGGAATGGCAACTGGCTATATGGAGCTTCAATCAATCAGACTGACTGGACTGCTGAATATTGTATCCCACTGAGCTTATTCGGAATTACCGGGAATTCAGGGAACACAGAGCTGGAAATAAGCCTGTCCAGAAGTTATCCTCGCGGTGAATCCTCTGACTGGTCAGGGAAATGCCAGTTAGCCGGACCAAACATTGCGCTTGTACAATACAGCAGATGGCCTCATCCTGTACCTGGCAAAAATCTTCTGGACTTCAAGGCACAAAACACCGGAAAAGAAAATCTTAAGGTAATTTTTGAGCTTGAACTGATGCCACTTCTGGAGAAACCTGAATTCATAAATCAGTCCGGACAGGGACCATCCTCAGATCTTCAGTTAAAACTAAATTCTGAACCATTACATTATAAGTTCGAATATTCTGTACCCGGAGGAGGTTCAATCAATGAAAAAGTTACATATGAACTGCCTTCTGAAGGAAGTTATTATGCTTCTGCAATTGTCAGGACAATCGACGGGAAGATAATAAGAAGAAGTGTGGATTTCTGGTTCACTATTGAAGCCAACCGCAAAAAACTTCTCATCCTTAAGGAAAGAATAGGCGAGTCAATAGCCGCAATGACAAGGCTTTCCAATCCACTGGCTGAAAAATTCAAGGCAGAGGCAGAGAGCATCCTGTCGTCGGTTCAGCAGCTTGAAAAATATGCTGATACGGCCTGGAATTCAGGTAAATGGGACGATCTGACCTCACAGGTTGAGAAAATGGACACTGAGATCTCACACAATCTGCATAAAGTCAGATGGACCTCCCTGCAACACTGGAGGACAGAAGATGATTTTGGAATAGCACTCACACATTCTGTTGTTAAATTGCGAAAGGATAGCCTGTTTCCTCAGCCTTTGAATGACAGGGTTGAAATTTCTCTTGCCAGGAATGAGTATGAATCATTTCAGCTTGCCATATTGCCTTTTGGAAAAAATCTGGATCTGCTTACCGTGGAGATGAGCGATTTAACAAATAAATACGGGGGAGTTATTTCTGGAAAGAATATGGAAATATCCATGGTCGATTACAATAAAATCGACTGGCAGGCCGACTATGTAGCGAGTAAAGGATGGCATCCCGATCCGTTGATACCTGTGAAAACAGGTGTCAATATTGAAGGTCATGATGTTTGCAGACCATTATGGATTACTGTTTACGCCCCGGCCGGTACAAAACCGGGAGACTATACAGGTACGATCACCATCAAGGCCAAAGGCATGAAGAATGTAACGGCAGAGCTCAGGTGCCGGGTATGGGACTTTGACCTTCCAGTAGCCAGTCATCTGAAAACACATTCGTGGGATCAGATTGAATATTATAAGGATTTCTACAATCTTGAGGAATTTCCTGTCGAATGGTACCAAAGATTTTGTGAACTGCTATTAAAGAACAGATTTAATCCCGGGTCCGCAGGAGTTAATTACGTAAGTAAAAGACCCGCAAATACAGGAGAGTACGACTTCAGCAAGGTGGAAAAGGTCCTTGCCTTTTGCATCGAACGCGGACTCGACCGGTTCTCAATCATTCAAATGAAAAAGGGACTTTACACACCTGAAGAAGCGGAGGAGGCCTATAATTTTGTTGAGGCATATACCAGATTCCTGAAAAATAAAGGCTGGCTGGACAAGGCTCTTGTTGAATTATGGGATGAACCTACAGATCTCGAATGGCCTTACATCAAAGAGCGTGCGGAAAGGCTGAAAAAGATCGATCCTGATCTGCGGCTGCAATTGTTTGCCGAAGGAGGTCCGTATGATTTCTTTGATAAATCCACAGATAAGTACGGGTTAAATAACCTGGTCAATATTTGGGCGCCTGTTAACATAATCGAATCACCTGAAACACAAGCAAAAGGAGGCGAGATCTGGACCTATTTCTGCACCCTTGCAAGGGAGAGCGCACCGAATTTCTTTATCGACTGCCCTGCGATCTATCAGCGCAGTATCGCCTGGTATTGCTGGATGTATGGGGTAGACGGATTTGAGCACTGGAGCTCTAACTACTTCTGGAGGAATGTAAAGGAAGGTAAACCTATGACTGAGAAATGGCCAAATGTTCCATGGGATTCCCGCACCTACTATTATTTCAATGGTGAAGGACAACTCTTATACCCGGGACCTGACGGTGTCCCCTATTCATCAATACGACTCGAGAATTTCAGGGATGGGATGGATGATTATGAATACCTGTTCAGGCTCAGGGAACTTCTGGCGAAGTATAAGGACAACACCTCGGATGACAGACTGAATGAATACCGCCAGCTACTTAATCCGGAGGAATACCTGCTTTATAAGTATCCAAGGAAAATAAAATTAACACTTGAAAATACCCTGCGCTATCCGGACCAGCCGGAACGAATATTTGACACACGACAGAAGATAGCCCTTGCAATTGAGGAGTCTGCAAAGAAGAAGCAAAGTCAATTAGTGATTATCAGTATTTGTCTTCATTTTAACCGTAATATGCACAAAGCATTATAGTTTGTCGATAAAATACGCAATTGTGAAAAAGAGGATAATGATATTGCTGCTACTTTTTATCACATTTGCATTGAAGGCTCAGATAAAATTCCGCCAAGGTGAACAGGTACGTAACAAAGTAAGATCGTCTCTATCAGGAAGATACAACTACTATAACTACCTTCCAGACAAGATACTCAGGATCTGATAACCTGACACTTATATTTGTATTACCGGTAGAAGAAGAGAAAAAAGTTTACTATTTGGCTCAGGCATAAGGGAGATCATGGAATTGGCTGACTCAAATCTGATCAGAAACGATATCGTATTCGTTCAGCCTGGATTTGTCAGGATTCCATGGTATGGCGATCATCCTGACAATAGACAAATATCACAGGAAAAATACCTGATAGATGTGATCAGCCAGGTTTCTATGATTTTTCAAAATTATCACAAAAATATATACCTGCTAGGCTTTTCAAAGAGCGGCTGGGGAAGCATGAGTGTATTGTTAAATTATCCCGATATCATTGACGGGATTTTTATCTGGGATACACCTTTTTGTACCGGATTCAATCAAGACTGGGGTATGAATCAGATATTCCGGGATGAGAAATATTTTAACAGCAATTATATCCTGACGGACAGAATCGGCAAATCTGCCACAGAGCTTAAGGAAAAAATCATCGCTATTGGCGGATATGACATGTTTCTTAAGAGACAGAGATCTTCCTTAAATTAATGGATGAAAAGAAGATAAGTTATTACTACAACCCTGACTTACAATACAAACATAAATGGAATAAAGGATGGATATATTCTTTGTTGCAATATAAAAAAGGCATTGTGGTTGATTCACGTAAGAAACCTTAATAAAATTATCATTGTTTAATTTAAGTACTTTAAATACATTTAATTAAACATAATAAAAATAACCAGATCTCACTATGAAAAGACGAAGGTTCTTTATCGCATCTGTTTTATCCGGGACGGGTATTGCCATGAATGCTAAGCACTTAATGGTGAAGGAATTTAAAAAAGATCAGGTTATGGTTACCTGTATAAAAAAGAGTGTCCCTCTGAACAATGATTATGACGTGATTATTATTGGAGGAGGGCCTTCGGGATGTGCTGCTGCCATCGCTCTTCGCGTGAAGGATCCAAGACCCTTTTAATTGAGGCAATGGGTTGTCTCGGGGGAATGGGAACTTCCGGACTGGTTCCGTCATGGGCGCCCTTTTCAGATGGAGAGAAAATTATATACCGGGGAATAGCTGAGAAAGTATTTTCTGAGTCACGTAAAGGAGTACCTAATGTGCCAAAAGACAAATTTGACTGGGTGCCCATTAATCCTGAATGGCTGAAACATGTCTATGACCGGATGGTCAAAGAATCAGGGTCAGATATCTTATTCTTTTCACGGCTGGCATCAGTAAATCTAAAAGCATCCGGTGAAGTAGATTCTGTTAATGTTTGCAATAAATCCGGATTGACAGCTTATCAAGCGAAAATATACATTGATTGCACCGGAGATGGAGACCTGGCCTCTTGGGCAGGCGCTTCATTCACAAAAGGGAATGAAAAAGGGTTGACTATGGCCGCTACTCATTGCTTTACAATTGCAAATGTCAATCCTATTAATGCAGAGTTATTTAATTCCCTTCATGGTGCTAACGAAAAGAGCCCTATTAAAGAAATCCTTGATTCCGGAAGATATCCATTGATTAAAGATACACATTTGATTGTTAATCTTATCGGGTCCAAATACAGTCGGGATTAATGGTGGGCATCTGCCCGGGATTGATAGCACCGATCCTCAAATGTATTTCAAATGCAATGCCGGTTGGAAGGGAGATTGCAATTCAGTATTTGAAGGCATTAAAGGAATTCTGTCCTGAGATCTTTGCCGGCTCATTCCTTGTAAATACTGGCCAGCTTATGGGTATCAGAGAATCCCGGATTATTGAAGGTGATTATAAATTATCCCTTGATGACTGGCTTAACCGGGCAAGTTTTCCTGATGAAATTGGCAGGAATTGTTATTATATCGATATTCACAGCCCCAAAGAAGAACTTGCCAGGAGGAAGGGATCAATAAATATAGACCTGTATGATCCTGAGTTTTATAAGAAGGGAGAATCACATGGAATTCCTTATCGTTGCCTTACTCCAAAAGGGTTAAAAAACGTACTTGTTGCGGGACGTTGCATATCCACAGATGAATTAGTGCAGGGAAGCACCAGGGTTCAGCCTTCGTGCCTGGTCACTGGTGAGGCTGCCGGAATGGCCGCTGTTCATGCTCTGAAGAATCATAAAAGTGATATTCATGCTGTTGACACTAATTTTTTAAGAAAAAGGTTGAAAGAGGAGGGACAATATATCCTTTAGAACCTGAGAAACGTATTTTAAAAATATTTTATCTTAATATGCGGTTTTCATCAACTCCCATGTTAATTTTGAAGTAAACTTTTATTGTAATTTTAAAGACTTCTGAAATTACACTGAGATGATAATACCTCTTTTAAGGGATAAACTGCCAAAGAGTCCTAATCCAGCGATGAATAATAATGGATATCTTTGAGGTTAATGGATTTTGATTTTTAGACAACCAATCAGTAGGCGTGAAAAAATAAATCGAATTTGTTTTTAATTAAAGCAAAAAACAGTTTTACTAAATAAAAGAACCATGAAAAACAACAAAACCAACAGAAGGGAATTCATTGCAAAAACAACACTGGCTGCAACAGGTATTATCTCTTGGACTGAATACTATATCTGGCAAATAGCAATCGCATTGCCAGTGCAAACGATAAGATCAGGGTAGGGTTTATCGGGGTAGGCAATCGCGGAACACAGCTGCTCAGGTTGTTTATGGGTCAGCCTGACTGTGAGGTGGCAGCATTATGTGATTTATATGAACCATATCTCCAGAGAGATTACTCCAAAGTAGACAGGCGGTATACCGAAGGACCACTGGGAAAGGGAGGACAGATTCCTAAGATGGGGGAAAAATTCCCAAATAGTGTTACCCGCTACAATGATTATCGTAAACTTCTGGAAGATAAAACAATCGATGCTGTCTGCATTGCCACTCCCGACCACTGGCATGCCATACAAACTATTGATGCCATTAAAGCAGGAAAGGATGTTTATGTGGAAAAGCCACTCACCGCAACCATCCATGAAGGCCGCAGCATGGTCAATGCCCAGATGGCTGGAAAGCGTGTAGTTGCCGTCGGGTTAAACCGGAGAGGCAATTCGGTATATCAGAAGTTAGCAAAGATAATGGACTCTGGCAAGCTTGGGAAGCTGACCGTTGGAAGAGCTGCACACATAAACAATATGTTCCCTGAAGGAATCGGGAAAATGAATCCTGAAGCACCCCCGAAAGATTTTAACTGGGACATGTGGCTTGGACCCAGAGCATTCATTCCCTACAAGTATAACATTGCCCCATATACTTTCAGATGGTGGAGCGACTACTCCTCGCAGATGGGAAACTGGGGGGTACATTATATGGATGTCATCCGTTGGATGATGGGTGAAAGAGCTCCTGTTGCCGTGAGTGCACACGGAGGCAAGTATGTCCTTGATGATGACAGCACTATTCCTGATACATTGCAGGTAACCTTCGAGTTTGCATCAGGATCAATAATAATGTTCAGCGATTATGAGGCCAACAGCGGAAGCATGGTCCCGTTTGGTGAAATTGAGGTACGTGGGACAAAAGGAACGGTCCTGGCCCATGAAGGCGGCTATAAAATTGTTCCTGCTACAAGGGGACAGTTCCAGACCTGGGATAAACTCATTGAAGCGGAAGAATATGAAAATATTAACCGTGCTCTTGACGATGGCAGCAGCGCCGACAGTACCTCCACACTCATCAGGAACTTCCTCGATTGTACAAAATCGAGGCAAACACCGCTCTGCTCCCTTGAGGAGGGACATCGTTCAACAAGTTTCGCACATCTGGCTAATATCGCACTGGCAACAAAAACGAGGTTATTGTGGGATGCTGATAAAGAACAGTTTACAAACAGCAGTGAGGCCAATAAACTTCTGCATTACGAGTACAGGAAGCCATGGAAGTTAGGCTGAGGGCGCAGGGCCAGGGCTCAGGGCTGAGGGCTGAAGATAAACTACTACATACTACATACTACATACTACATACTACATACTACAACTTACTGCCTTCTGCCTTCTGCCTCTCAACCGCCTTCTGCCAATTTTAATTTTTAATAAAAATTACACGACTATGACAATCACACGAAGAGATTTTATCAAGACATCTGCCATTGCAGCTGGAGGCAGCATGCTGGGTCATTTGCCCGAAAGAGGAACTTCATGAAAAAAAACCTGCCAGGACTGATTAAAATAACTGAAGTCAGTTCAAATTTTGAAAGGGAACCACTGATACGGCCTTTCGGCTTCAAAGGGGGCTATATGAGGGAGATCTGGCAAAGTGTTGCCATGGTCAAAAGCGAGTCCGGCATCCATAAAATTGGTACCTGTTCCCAGAGCATCCTCTGGTCGGATGCACAGGTTTTTGCCTCCCATTCGGAAAGCGGCGGAAATGCGCTGATGTACGCCATGACCGAATATGGGCTGAATTTATTGAAAGGACGGAGCTTTACTGACCCGGTGTCACTCCTCGACGAAATATGGCCGGAAGTTCTTGAATATGGGAAAAAGATTTGTTCAAAAACTGATCTGCGTCAGACCTTTGCGCTGAATTCACTTGTTGCAGTTGATAATGCAATCTGGCTTCTGTATGCTGAAGAAAACAATATCTCAAAGTTCGACGATCTCATACCTGAAGCTTACAAACCGGCACTTATCCCACCATCATAAAAGTGTCGCAAGTATACCGCTGATGGCCTATTCAATTCCAATAGGTGACATAAAAGCTGCTGTCGATCAGGGATATTTCTTCATGAAGATCAAGATCGGACAGCCAGGAACACAGGCAGAGATGCTGGAAAAAGATATGGCCCGATTAACAGAGATCCATAAGTCAATCGGGAAAGCCAGAACTGCACATACAAAGGATGGCAGACTTCCCTATTATTTCGACGCAAACGGGAGATATGAGAGTAAAGATACCCTTATGCGATTGCTTGACCATGCAAAAAAAATCGGGGCATTCGATCAGATAGCAATCATTGAAGAACCTTTTGACGAGAAAATGGAAATTGATATTACGGATATTCCTGTCCGCATTGCAGCCGATGAAAGCGCACACACCGAAAAGGATGCCCTGAAACGTATCCAGATGGGCTACAAGGCAGTAGCACTGAAAGCAATTGCCAAGACACTCAGCATGACTATGAAAATTGCACAGGTAGCTCATGAAAACAATGTTCCATGCTTCTGCGCCGATCTGACAGTGAGTCCGATACTTGTGGAGTGGAACAAAAATATAGCTGCACGCCTCTCCCCTTTCCCGGGTATCGGCATCGGACTGCTGGAAACCAATGGACACCAGAATTACAAAAACTGGGAAACAATGAGAGGATACCATCCATGCAAGGATGCAGCCTGGGCTCAAACCAGGAACGGTGTATTCGGGCTGGATGATGATTACTACTCAAAAAGCGGAGGGATCTTCATGCCATCTCCACATTATGAGGAGATGTTTACCAAATAATTAGCTAAACATTGTTCATTCTCTACAGCTTAAAACCATTGCCACTAAGGCACTAAGACACTAAGGTTCACCAAGAATATGTAATCAAAGAAAAATTCTTTGTGTCCCTTGGCGCCTTGGCGCCTTGGTGGCAAAAAAAATAACTTTCAAATTTAACTCAACTTAGAATTTATATGAAAAAGAACTTTCCGGATTTGCTTTAACTTTTATGGTGTTCGCATTTTTCTGTAGTAGAAGTTTTTCAGCTGATAAACTACTCTCTCCTTTTGTAATCATTCCCCAACCACAAGATATTGTATTGATTAAAGGATCAGGTCTGCAATATGGCACACTGAAGAATCTTAAAATGACCGGAGAGTTCAGACGTCCTGTGATGGGTAATATTCTTTCTCAGCTTAAGATTGTAAAAACTGCCGGCAATGGAACGCTCACTCTGGTACTTGACAAGACAATTATGAATATTCCTTCAGATGAGGGATATATCCTTACTGTTTCGGATGAAAAAGCAGAGATAAAGGCCAGGGGTGCAGCAGGTCTGTTTTATGGCTGTCAGACCCTCGAACAATTGCTGGAAGATTCAAGAGATTACACAAAACCGGTTCCGGCATGCAGAATTACTGACTTCCCGGCTCTCTCCTACCGGGCAGTTCAGTTCGATGTTAAGCACCACCTCGATCACATGAACTATTACTATGAAAGCATTGACCGGCTGGCGAAGTATAAGATAAATGCAGTTGTATTTGAGTTTGAAGATAAGCTCCGGTACAGACGGCAGCCTCTGGTGGGTGCTCCGCAATCGATCAGCATTGATGAAATGGCTGCATTGACCAGATATGCAAGTGAAAGGCATATTGAGATCACTCCGCTGGTCCAGGGTCTCGGACATGCAACATTTATACTGAAACACCAGGAATATGAAGGTTTACGGGAATTGAAATGGAATACCTGGGCATTTTGTCCACTGCATGAAGGAACTTACCAGGTGCTTTTTGACCTGTACAGGGATGCCATAGAGGCCACCCCGGGATCAAAATACCTTCATATCGGGGGTGACGAAATTGGAAATATCGGATTATGTCCCCGCTGTAAACCAATGGCTGATAAAGAGGGTATGCTGAGTCTTAGTCTCTACTGGCTGAAACGTGTATGCGAATTTGCGGGTGAAAACGACCGCATCCCTGTATTCTGGGATGACATGCCATTAAAAGAGGGAGGGGTGTATGAAAGTACCTGGAGCGATGATGTAACATCGGCTGAGGCTGAAAAAAGCTGGATGGAAGGTATACCCAAACTCGATAAACTGCTGGAGGATTTCCCTAAGAATTGTGTCTATATGCGCTGGAATTATACCATGGCCAGGCAACCAGGAAACATCAGGGCTCTCGATTGGTATAAGAGCCGCGGGTTACAGGCAATGATTGCAACAGCTACCAATGGCGAGGGAGGTATGCTTTTTCAGCCTGAAGAACGCGACAAGGGAAATGCATCTTCCGGTATCAGTACAATAAAAAGTTTCATTCAGCTGGCAGCCGAAAGGAATATCAGCGGAATGCTTTGTACTGCCTGGGATGACAAATCTCCTCATATGGAAAATTACTGGCGCGGATTTATTGCATCAGCAGAATATAGCTGGTCTCCAAACGGACGAACCCTCGGGGAATATGACAGTGCCTGGCTGCAGCGGGAATTTGGATTATCAATGCCTGATTACCTTAGCTTTTTTGATCTTCTGAGAAAAGGCTCAATACTCTGGTATGAGGCCTATTACAAAAACGGCAACCGTCTTGATGATGAGAGTGCCCTGCAGAGCCTTCAGAGGCTGGAGCACTGGCTCCCTGCACTGGAAGGACAGGAAAAAGTCTGTTTTGATTATACTTCCAAACTCATTGAACTGCCAGATCTTAATAACCCGGGCTCATGGAGTCAGAAGTATATATCAAGGATTGAAAGGGCACAGATTGAAGAAAATAATAATAAGGTTATAACCGAAAGACTTGAAGATCTTTATAATTCATCCAAAAGAAACAGGTATTACTGGACCCTCTCTTCCGCACTTTACAAACTTCAGTTCACAGCTCCCCAATTACTGCTCGCCCTCAGGGAGTGTGACACTCCGGATACGAACCTGCAAAAGGCAGGTATCGTAAAGGTGAAAAAAGCAATAACGGATTTCCGACAGGCATGGACAGAACTGGAGTCAGTCTATGGAGAGACCCGGTTTGTCTCTTATCCTTCCAGTTATATCCCTGACCGCTATTTCCATCTTGCAAGTCAGACTGAAGATCTGACATGGATGATACAACCCGAAAAGTTATTTGCCGGAATGATTGAAAAATGGCTGCAAACTAAACCATGAGGAGCATTATCAATCCGAAAAACTTAAAATGAAAAATATCTGGCCAACATTCATTGTTAACTTGGTTCTTTTACGTAATGCAGGTATTTCTGTACCCGATAACAGCAGCTTTGCAATGTCTGTTTTCCTGGCAGGTCCTAATGCAGTATTTCCTAGAGCAACTTTGTTAATCAGGTCTCCTAGCAGGAAATCACCCGAGGAAGTACTCGGAATTCGTGAACAGGTAGCAGAAAGTATTGAAAAACTAAGTAACCAATTAGTTAATTCATATGAAAATTCCCATGATTATCTGCAGGATTACTAAACCTGTCCTGTTGTCATCACTATGTTTTTGTTGTTGATTATTATTTTCATTAGTGTTGTCAATTGCAAACCAGGTCAAAAAATCGAGAATCCTGTTACTAATGAGGATACAACTCATTTTCTTCAGATCCCCGGCGTGGGCTGGCAAACTTTTAATCGCACGGCAGATCTTGACAATACACTGAATGCACTTAAATTTAAATCGGGTTGTGCATATTACCGCTGGTACTGGGTATCATTGGAACCCCAGGAAGGCCAGTACAACTTTGCGATGATTGATGATATTTTGAAGGCATGCAGGAAGAACAATCAGGCACTCGCTTTCAGGGTGATGTGCGAAGATCCGTGGGGAGAGGGACTTCCCCAATGGCTGATTGACAAGGGTATCAAACGAACTTACAGCGCATGTCCCGAAGAAGGAGCCCATTATGCGCCGGATATGTCAGATCCGGTATTCATTAATTACCATGAGAAACTGATCCGTGCATTGGGAGAACGGTATGATGGTCATCCCGATCTTGCCCAGGTGGATATCGGTTCAGTAGGGCTCTGGGGAGAATGGCATATTTACTGTGATCAGGAATTGATGCCCGATACTTCCATACGGCATGCGGTTGTCGATCTGTATTACGAATCATTCCCCAATACACCGCTTTCGGCACTGGAGGCCTGTATCCTTGATGATGATCACGCAGTTAACAGAGGCGTCTGCGGATGGCGCGGCGGACAGCTGGGGTGATGCTGATGCAACAGGCGGACAGATGGAATCACCATGAGAAATTATACTGGCCGACACACAACAGGTATCCTGAATCTGTGGAAATCCGGGCCTGTTGTTTTTGAACCGGGAGAGCCCGGGGGATATATGGATGGATGGACCGCTCCCTGCCAAAAGGATAGTTGATGATGCAATTGCCTGGCATACCAGTATGGTTTCAAATAAATCACGTTATATCCCAGAGGATCATCATCCCTGAAATAGAACGTCTTGTGTTGAAGACTGGGGTTCAGGTTGGTGCTCAGGGAGATAACTTATGACAGTACGGTTATTTCCGGTGCTGAGATTCCTGTAAATATGAAATGGGAGAACCTGGGTATTGCTCCTCCATATCGTGATCACAGGATTGCTTTCAGGCTGAAAGAAACAATAATGTTAATAGCGGGATAACGGTAATTACCAGACCAATCCATTAAAGGCATGGCTTCCCGGAGAGACAAATGTTTCTGTAAATTATAAACTGCCGGCTGACTTACTGCCGGTAATTATACTCTTGAAATGGGAATTGTATTTCATAGTTCAATAGAGCATACAATTCCAATTGCCAACAAGGGAAAGACTGACGATGGATGGTATTCGCTGGGCAAGATTAAAATCAACAAGTAATAAGATTATGAAAAAAGTCATTTGTGCCTTGCTATTTGTCTCTGTTTCGGTGAATATTGCCTTAGCCGAAACACCATTTGCAAAATGGTCAGAGACAGAACTGGTTCTGAATAATGGCTTAGTTCAGCGTGTCATAAAGCTTCCTTCTGCTGATAGTACATTTCTGACTTTGTCATATAAACCTCTTACAGGGGATTTTAAATATTTCCTGGATGAAAATACTGATTTCCAGTTTGAGGTTAACGGTGTAAGATATTCAGGAAGAGGTCATTGGAGTCTGGTAAATGTGAAGAGTGCCGGTGATGAATTACAGGGCAATGGTGCTGCAGTTACACTGCTGAGCAGAGACAGGAAGATAGGGCTTACAATTAAATATCTGCTTTACCCCGATCTGCCAGTTATACGCAAAAGTCTTATTGTGAAAAATCTTGGCAGTGGCGAAGTCGCTCTTGAATCGGTAGATGTCGAGAAGTTAGGCGTCACCCATTACTGGGCAACTACATTCAGCTGGATCTACAGTGACTACGGCCGGAGAAAGTCAATCGGACCTTACGAAGGTAACATGCAGGATGCCCTCATCATTATTCACAACATGGACTGGGAGGCAGGGATCTTGATTGGCAACGAAGCTTCAGGAGTACTGAAACGTACTTCGTTTCTCTGGGATGAAGCTGATGTAACAGCCGGACTTACCCATAGAGATGCCCGTTTCCCCTTCCGCAAATGGATAAAGCCGCAGGAATCATTTGAAACGCCACAGGTATTTACGATGGTCTATAACAACCAGAAAACTCCGGAAGAAGTACTGAATACTTACCTGCCTGATTATATCCGCAGGCACATGGGTATTCGCCTTTCTGAACTGGATGAAAAACCAACATATGTCTATAATACCTGGAATCCTTTCAGGAAAGACATAAATGAAAAACTTATAATGGAACTGGCAAAAGCTGCATCTGATGCAGGGATGAAGGAATTTATCATAGATGACGGATGGCAGGACAATTATGGCGACTGGGGTATTGATAAGAATAAGTTCCCGAATGGATTGAAACCTGTTTTCGACTACATCAAATCGCTGGGAATGAAACCTGGCTTATGGGTAAGTGTTGGAAGCGCCTCTCCTGAAAGCAAGGTTTACCACGAACATCCCGAATGGTTTGTAAGAGATAAAAACGGAGAATTCGGAAGTATACATACCGAAACTGATGACGGTGTCCGTTCCGCCTGCTTTTCAACCGGATGGAAAAACTATATCAGGGATATTCTTCTAAAACTGGCAATGGAATACGGGCTGGAATACCTGAAGCTCGATTTTGCCATTGTGACAAGTGCATATGTATTTGACAATGAAATATCGGGATGTTATGCAACTGACCATCCCGGACATAAAGACCACCACGAATCGATGTACACCAATTTCGAACAGGTTTGGGAACTATATGATGAGCTTCATGCTGCCAAACCCAGCCTGTTTATTGATTGCACATTTGAAACAATGGGCGGTCTGCAACTCATCGATTATGCCATGCTGAAACATGCCGAAGGAAACTGGATGTCGAATTTCTATGGTCCTGATGAAATTGGTGATCTCCGTATCAGGAATATGTCGTGGTGGCGCTCTCCTGCTATGCCGGCAACAGCACTGGTTATCGGGAATCCGCAAATGGACGACAAGGGATGGGAAACACACATCAAATCGGAGGCAGGTTCCCTGCCAATCATGCTTGGGGATCCGCGGAAACTGTCGCCTGATGACCTGAAAAAATACCGTACATATGCCGACTGGCTCCATCTGATGGAAAAAACCTATAACATTATGAGTTTCCGGCAGGATCTGCCCGGATTCGGTGAACCGATGGAAGGCAGCTGGGATGGCTTTCAGCGCATAAATACCGAAACAAAAAACGGAGGAATAATTGCTGTATTCAGGCATGGTTCAGTTGAATCAAAAAGGATTGTAACCATAAAATACCTCGATCCCCTTAAAAACTATCAAATAAAAACTATGGATGGGAAAGTGCTTGTATCTTTAACCGGACATGATCTCCGGACAAAGGGTTTTGAGTTAAGTCTGGAGGGTATCTATTCCGGGGAACTTTTGGAGGTAAGGGTAAGATGATTATCATGGATTCGGATGTAATTTGCAGAAAGTATCGAATCAATAGATCGAAGCCCTAAAATGTGACCAGAATCTTGGTCTTTATGGCGTTGTTGCATGCATGATGGGAGTTGAATCATTCCGTAACAGGAAATATCTGAAATGGGATCCTCAGAATAAAAAGGTCACTGAAGTCTGAGAGGAGGTACTGCCTGCGAAGATCACGATCACAGGCTACCTAAAAATTCAGACAGTTTTATCAGATCATCACGATTATCAAATTTGACCTTATTGGATTTTAAGTAAGCCTTAATTTCATCCTTATGCTGAGGGAAAAGCTGCAAGACATTCTTCTTGCTATATGATACAAATCCGCCGGACTGATCAGACAGATAATACTCAAGGGTTCTCTGAAATACCATATCTTCATTGGCAACAAGCTTATGAAAATCACCTCCGGCAGGAAGGGACCCATAAGAATTTGTAGCAGAACCTGAGCTCGCAGTACCGTAAGAATCTTTCTTCTGTGTCTCCTTCAGCTTAATATATTGTTTCAGGGCAATTTTGACCGGACCTCCATAAATCAGTTCCATATAATAGCCCTTTTCATAGTAAAAAGTATCCTGTGCCACAGCAACAAATCTGATATCTTTTCTATTTGCAATGGCCAGGGTATCTTTATTCTTGATATACTCCATCTCCCCATTCAGAAAGTCATAGTTCAGCTTTGTATCCGAATAAACCCCGCTCTTTACCTGTATCCTGCCGGTAATAAACTCCGGATAGCGATATCTCTCGTTAAAAGGGAAGCAATCCTCCACTTTCATTCCTGCCTTTACGGTAACGGGTTCGTACTTCTGGGCTGAGAGCGATAAACTGACTAAAATGATGTGAAAAAACAAAACTAAAACTTTCTTCATTTCCTGACCGAATTTAAAGTGATTATTATTGGGTTACAAACATCCATCACATCCCCTGATTGGGTAAATCTACTGATTTTCAAGCGATATATTATTTTCTATTCAAATTGTTTCACATATTCCAGGAAAGCCTTTGCCGTCTTATCAAGGTTTTCGATTGATCCTCCTCCTTTCAGTTCAGCACACATTTCATAGGCAATATAGCCCTGATATCCTATCTCTTTAAGGGTTCCGATAAATGTCTTGTAATCGAGGTACCCTTCTCCTGTAGGAACAAGTCTGTTCTCCGGCAGCTGCGGCACATAGTTGGTCAGGCCTGAATCATATCTGAACCGTGGCAGCTTCTCATAGTCGGCAACTGTTGTGTGAAAAATATAAGGCTTCATTGTATAAATGGCATTTTTTATCTCCTCGGAAGATAATCCCTCCATTGTCGGGGACCAGCAATCAAATGCCGCCTTCACATTCGGCATATTGACCTCATCCAGGAGCCATTTCATTACATCATGATGTACTGCAATATCATGATGATTTTGTAAGACAAGTGTCACTCCGTACCCTGCAGCAATTTTCCCTGCCATTTTCAGACCCTCTACAACCAGTGCATATTGCTTTTCATAAGGAATGTCGTTACGTTCATAGCCGGTAAAGATCCTTACAATATTGGTTCCCAGATCACGTGCCAGATGTGCCAGCTCACCGATATAGATGGCCTGGATCTCAACATTTGGAACACCCGATCTGTCAACTCCGGCAGTGAAATCATTGTACCCGGCTATACATACCAGTTCAAGGCCAAGGTCCTCTATCCGTGCACGAAGTTTCTTCCGTGCTGCGTCATCATAGTCGATCAGGGACACATGAGGGCGCTTTGCTCCAAGCATTACTCCGTCAAATCCCAGCTCTTTTGCCTTCAGAAGAAATTCATCAACCGAAAGAACTGCCTGACCCCTCCACGCTCCGCTATAACTAACGGAATGAAGGCAGGTCTTGACTTTGAAATCCTTTGGATTGCCGGTAGGGGCTTTTTGACCATTAACAGAAACAGAGTGCAATGAGAATAATCAAAGACAAACTTGAGATCTTTTTCATGTTGGATAATTTAAAATTAAACTTCGTCAGGAACCACATATGGTTTACGGTAGTTACGTGTCAGCATCGTATCTGCCTCGGGATCATTGGCAAACCTTTCATAATCACCCATAAATTTCAATTCTCTCCCCAGCTGGTATGAGATATTGCCAAGATGAGGAAGTGCTGAAGAATAAAATCCTTCATTTATGTCGCAGTTCAGCATTTCGTTTTTACCGGTCCGCACTGCATCTATGAAGTTGGAGAAGTGATTTGTGCTGTCGGGGCCCATCAGGGTTGGGGCTAATTGTTTACCCTCTCCGATTTTGGATCCGGCAAAGGGTTCTTTTTCCCTCTTACGGAAAGCCTGCCATTCACCTCCGCTCTTTTCCCACGACTGCAGTTCAAGGTAACCCTCCGTACCGTAGAATATGTTTCCAATTGCGACTCCCAGGTTTCCTTCCCGGTTAAAATAACGCCCTCTGGTTTCAAACTCCAGCATTGTTCCATCCCCGTATTTGAACACTGAAGATTGTGTATTTGGAGTTTCCTGGGAACACTCTTCAGGGCTTATCCCATAAATACCGCCTGTTGAGTACACGGATACAGGGTGTTCATTTTTGCCAAGTCCCCAGCGGGCAATATCGAACTCGTGAACCCCCTGGTTTCCACTGTCCCCGTTCCCGGTATTCCAATGCCAGTGCCAGTTGTAGTGGCCTCTCATTTCATTGTAATCGCGCCATTGAGCTGGTCCCAGCCATTGGTCGTAATGAAGCGTGGCAGGAGGGGTGCTGTCTTTTGCAATGCCAAAAGAATCACGTGGTTTGTAACACAGACCCCGTGCCATATAAACCTCACCTATGCCACCATCATGTAAAAACTTAACAGCTTCAATAATGTTCTTATATGAACGTGCCTGGAATCCTACCTGGACACGGACATTATATTTACGGGCTGCCTCGACCATTTTGCGGCCTTCAAAGATATTATGGCAGGCCGGCTTTTCTGCATAAACATGCTTACCTGCCTGACAGGCCCATATAGCACCCAGAGCATGCCAGTGATTGGGAGTGGCGACAGAAACAACATGGATATCCGGATTAGAAATTACCTTCCTGATATCCCACTCCAAAGATGGTTTTACACCTGTCTTGTCATATACTGTCTTTGAGCGTTCAGCAAAAAACTGTTCATCTACATCACATAAAGCAGTTACCCGCAGGTTCTGTTTATCTTTCAGGTAGATCCATTCATCGAGATGATTGCTCCCCCGGCTGCGCAATCCAACAATTGCTACATTTATCCTGTCATTGGCTCCTGTTATTGATGCATATGAACTGGCACTGAATCCCATACCGCCTATAGCAATGCCGGCTGTTCCCAGCACGCTTTGCCTGATAAATTCTCTTCGCTTAGTCATTATATTTTATTTTGAGAGTTAATATCAATAAATACTGTTGTCAACCGGAACGGATTTGAAAAAGTCGCTGCTTACGAGACCATCATTCAATAGTCATTTACAAGCTGCGTAAATAATCTGCGAATCTGATCAGGTCATCCCGTGAGTCAAAATCCACTTTATTTGACTTAATATAGGTTTTTATATCATCTTCTTTCCCGGGGAAAAGCTGGATTGCATTTTTTTTGGTGAACAGCATGAACCCTCCTGACAGATCCGAAATATAATATTCCAGTGTCTTCTGTAATTCAAGGTCCTCATTAGGAATAAGATCATATGATATTCCACCGGTCGCCACCGAATTATATGTATCTATTGAAACTCCCCTGTTGGTGGTACCATATGCACCTTTCTTAAGGATATCCTTAAGTTTTATATATTGTTTAAGACCAACCTTCAACTGTCCTCCGGAAATGATCTCAATATATCCTTTATCAAAGAAAAATGTGTCCTGCGCAACAACAAAACGTATTTCTTTCTTCTTTGCAATATAGAGGGTGTCGCCTGACTGGATAAATTCTATTTCCCCATAAAGAATATTGTAATTGAGTATCAGATTATTTGAATTGCCATTTTTAAGTACCACCTGCCCTGGCACGAACTCCGGGTAGCGATATCTCTCACCATAGGGAAAATAATCGATCACTTTAGTGCCGGCCTTCACGATAACGATTTTATTCTTCTGTGCCGGCAGGGTTGAACTGAAAATCAAAAATATACTGACAATAACAAGAACGGATCTCATGCTATGCGATTATTAATATTATGAAATAAAAGCCGGAAGAGTATTAAAAATTCAAAGGAATTAATAATATCTACCCGGCTATATAAATCTGAGGAGATTATTCAGTAATCTGAAAGTCGTGTTTACTTAACTATTGGAGTAAGCACCATATTCCTGTACTGAACTGCTTCATGATCACCCTGCAGGTAGATTGGTCCCGGGGCAAATACATCGGAAGCAAGAGCTCCACCTGTTGGTCCAAATACCGGTTTATTGTCGATTATCTTTATTCCATTGAGAATAACGGTAATATGACGGTCACAAAGCGTAATGTCAAATGACTGCCATGTTCCGGCAGGTTTTTCAGCGCTGACGACCGGACATATTCTGCTGTATACCCCACCCATAAAGTGGGAGTCCAGGCCTTTTTTGTATGAATCGGCAACCTGTATCTCATATATGCCCCTCAGGTAGATGCCACTATTACCATTAACAGGCACATTCACTTCCAGCTTCAGGTTGAAATCTTCGAATACCTGGTCTGTTCTGAGATTTCCGTAATTTATATGCGGTTGCCCTTCAACCTGTTCAGGATTATTTGTTAAAATACCATCAACAACTGAGAATCCGTTTGTCTGATTCTCATTGGTAAGTCTCCATCCGGTCAGATCCTTGCCGTTAAACAGCGTCACCGGAGTTCCGAAATTGAGCTTTGCGAGATCGGGAGCCGGTGGCGGGGGAGGAAGCTTTGTTCCTGAAAATGTCGAGCTGTCAATGCCTGTTCCATTATTTTTTGGAGTCAGCAGGAGTCCGTCAATTTTATCGCCATTCTTTACTATCTCAAGCCATTCGGTTACAATTTGTGTCCTAAGAGGTATTTTATTTTCATCAACTTTTCTTGTAACATTGTTCGAACGCTGAACTACAAGAATACGATCCTTCTCAAGGAAAATATTTGAAACAGGCACTACACTTCCGCCACCCCAGAGAATATCTCCGTCAAGGTAATTATCTTCCTGCCTGACTTCAAGCCAGCCAACCGAACCTCCCTGGATGTCAATGGTCCACTGACCGATATACTCAGTTATGTCTGTTTTTTGTACTGGTTCAGTCTTTATTTCAGTTTTGCACGAAACAAGTGAAAATGAGACCAATACTGTTGAGAAAAAGATAAGAATTGTTTTCATGGATCTTACTGTTACGTATTTAAATGGTTGATGAATTTCTTATAAAGTTAAGAAAAAGTTTTAATTTCCCTCCTGTTCCATAAGAACATCAGTCTTATATTGTCTGTTCTCAAGAATCCTTACATAGTCAAGAGCCTGCCTGACATTATAATCTCCCCATGCCTTCCTGGCCCAGTTCAATGCCTCGTCAACGTCTCCGTTTATCTCATTCAGAATAGCCATATTATATACAGCCCGGCCAGCTATTTTCATTTTAGGATTTCCTGTCTCCTTTTTCCAGAGTTCGCCAGCCTCGTCCCACTGTCCCATCTGGGCTTTCCTCTTTGCAATCTTAAAATTATCGTTTCCTTTTACAAAGTAATCGCGATAAACTCTTATCCTGTAAGGAAGGATCCTGAGTGCATAACTCTGTCCGGCCCTGGTACTCACCTCCCTTACTGCATCTTTCCTTCCTGAAAGAGCCTTTGCGGCCACCAGCGGATTTATACCACGGCCCGATTTTACTACAGATTCACCCTCAACATACTCATCTAAAATATTCCTGCCGGAAGGATCGTAAATCCTCCACCCTGTCTTCACTGTTGTCTCCATGTCAGCCTGGTGTTCAATTCCCGGGATTTTTCCTACCGGGGTCTCAATTTCTACCTGGTTAGCTGCATAGCTGACACGGGTATCAGTATCGAACTTTTCAAGGGCAAAAAGAGCGTTAGTGCCTGTTTCATTGCATATCTGTTCAACAATCTCCCATGATAAGGGAGCAGGAAAGCTTTCCAGATGGGAGGTCCTGAAATCAATGTCATTCAGAGCCTTAACCTCTGTGAACCGGTTATTGTTCAGTAGCTCACCCGACAGGCCTTTTATCGCCTCAAGGGCGCCATCACGATCGAGATCAACACTTTCCAGTGTGAAAACTTTGTCTATTTCATCAAAGACCTTTGTTTCATCAGTAGGAATACTTCTGTTTATTACACCTATGCTTTTAACATAGGATGGTATTGTCACCGGAGCTGGTTCGGTGACATTCAGATAAAGCTGATTCGTTTTACACGAGATCAATATAAAAAATATCAGAAATGCCGGGGAATATTTCTTCATTCTATGTAAGCTGAGGTATACAAAATCATTTTATTAAATATATTAAAGGGTATACGACTCCCGACGCACGATTCACGGCTCCCGATTTGCAATGAAGGCTTATTACACCTTCAGTGTTTATTTCTTGTGCCCTGAGCCCTGTGCCCTGAGCCATCCGTCGTTTCACCTGTCATAGCTTGTCACTTTAATATTCCGCAGTGCCGCTGTTGTATTCCACGATGCAATGCCGAAAGGTTTTGAGAGTTCAACTTCCGGCCTGATCGATAATTTACTGTTTCCAATTGTAAAATCAACTACTCTGAGGCTGTCGATCCAGGCTTTGATCTCTTCGCCGGTAACTGCAAGACAGATGTGGTACCACCGGTTCTTATCGAATTTCATAAGTGTCCTGGTAATATTCTCAGATGCATCCAGTCCGTTAATACTGCTTAATCCCACTGTTGTTCCACCCCACCCTCCTACGATTAATGAGCAAGGGTCTTTTCCTGCAGGGAAAGTCAGTCCGCAGAAAAAATCATTTCCTTCAACCCTTCTGGCATCAAGCGACACTTCATAATTATACGTTGGGAAATCCCCCTTCCATGTAATACCTGTACATCCCTCTCCCATTCCAAGGATGATCTCTCCATCTGAAACATATACAGGCCCCTGGGGACCAAAGTTGGTGATTTCCCAGCCTGTCAGTGATTTGCCATTAAAGTTCACTGTCATCTCTTCGATGGCGGTAGAACTCCCACGGAATTCTTTTTGTTCCTTACGCCCTTCCCTGCAACCTGCCAGGAGTATCATCAGGAGGACAACTACCACTCTGGCGGCCATTCAGAAAGGTTTTTAAAAAACATGATCTCCTTATAATAAGGTTTTGTTTTCTCTTCTATTGCAAGCATCTGTTCAGCAGTCAGGGGTTTGAAGTTCCGGGCAATTTTTATGTTCTCCTCAAGCTGTGCTATATCATCGAGGCCGATGATGATGGTACTGATGGGAAGTGACATGACATAATCCATTGCCTCCTTTATTGTAATAATTCCTCCGTGAGCAAAGATCCTGTCGCGTGCCGGGATCTTCATACCCACAATGCCCATTTTCTTTGCAGCCGCTGTTGGCAGAAAATTCTCAATGAATGGATCATAGTGCTTATCTGCTGCATTGAGCGCCACAAGAACATTATCAAACGGATATCTTTCTGCAAGAGCTTTCAGTACTGCCGGATTCTCATGCCCGGTAAAACCAATGAATTTTATAACCTTCTCATCACGCATCTTTTCCATGGCTTTTACAACACCGTCGGATGCAAAAAACTTATCGAGTGTATCAATTTCCGGACCCTTTACGTTATGTATCTGCCATAAATCTATGTGATCGGTCTGAAGATTCTTAAGAGATCTTTCCATGAGCCTCATTGAACCATCATAGGTACGCTCGTGTGTCTTTGTAGCAAGGAAAACTTCTTTCCTGCGGTTTTTCATCACCTGTCCTATATTCCTCTCACTATGGCCATGAGCCTCCTCCTGTGTAATTGCAGTTGTCGGCCTGCCATACCATGCAGCGGTATCGATATAGTTTATGCCCAGATCGATGGCCTTATTGATAATCCGGACTGACAGTTCCTCCTTTCCTGGTGTTTCTATGGCAGCCTGGCCTCCCAGGCTGTATATCCCCACCATATGCCCTGTTTTGCCAAGAGGTCTCTTTGGCATGCTGTCTCCGCCAACGGCAGAAAAAGATACTTCACCAACATGGTTCAGATAGGGATAGAACCCTGCTGCTGCAGTAGCTGCAAGCATTTTCTGAAGGAATTCACGGCGTGAATTAAGGTTTGACTTTTTCATGACTATTTTTTTATAAAAATAATAATTTCCAACTAATTAAGTATTACAATTCCGGAAGATGTAAAATAAGTCCGATTTTGCCCCTAAATCCCTTTGCTCTAAACGCCTCACCCTAAATCCCTCTCCCGGGGGAGAGAGACTTAAATAGCTGACTACCTATGCAATACCTCCCCCTCGCCCTTGGGAGAGGGGGATCAGAGGGGGTGAGTCAAATCATCAGGAGAGGCGGATAGGTTTCAAATTTCCGGCAACAGGGTAAATTCAGTTCATTGGATTCTATAAATGACACCTTAAGTTGACGGCTTTGGGAGTTGGGGGTGTAATGGAGAATACTAACTTTTAAACAACACCAAGTGTTTTGTTCCATTTGTTATTTTTAAACTATTATATATAATTTAGAGGAATTAAAGATTGCAAACTCTTTCAATTTATGACAACGATATTACTGGGGACCTTAATATTCAACTTGCTGATAGCCATGATTCTGATTATCATGATCTTAAATAAGCTTAAGAATCCAGCGCAGATGGAATATGTAAGAGAGGCTCTGGCTGTATTCGGGAATAATCTTGATAAATTAAACGGTTCCCTGAGGGATGAATTTCAGCGAAACTGGGAGGAGACTTCAAAAATTGCAAAGGATAACTGAGATGAGCTGCAAAAATCTCTCGAATCCTTTGATGCAAGCCTATCCAGGAATTGTCGGCATACGAGGCTGCCAGAATTCTTGAATCGGGCGAGGCAGAGGCTGAAGTACAGGATCAGGAAGAGGAGAATGAAGATATGAATGACAGAACCTGAAGTTCAATAATTAACTTAATATATATCTTAACGATATCCGAATGACGATACCCGGTTCATGGAATCTGGAGCTTGAGTGCAAGCCTGATTTTGAAAAAGCGATGCAGCGCATTTATGCCTGGTATAACCAGGAAATGATCGACCGCCCTCCTATCCGGTTTTCGGCACATAATGCCGAATATGTAATATCGCCTCATTTGAAAAAATCATGGCCAACTCTCAAAGACAGATGGTTTGACTCCGAATACCAGGTTGATTCATTCATTGATTCCATAAAAGGGAGGAAGTTCCATGCTGAAACATTCCCTGTATTCTGGCCAAACCTCGGACCCGAGGTCTATACTGCATTTCATGGAAGTGAGCTGGAATATAAGGAAGTTACTTCTTATTCAGTTCCATTCATAAAGAGCCCGGAAGATATTAACCGGATCCGTTTCGATAAACAGAACCAATATTTTCTGAAAATTGAGGAGCTGACCCGGCTTGCGCTTGAAAAATGCAAGAACCAATTTATGGTTGGGTACACTGATCTGCATCCCGGAATGGACTGCGTGGCAGCATGGATCGATCCACAACAGCTTTGCATTGAGATGCTGATAAATCCGGATCTGGTAAAACATCTGATAAAACTTTCAACAAGGCATTTCCAGGAGGTATTTGACTACTATGACCATATCCTGAAATCGCATAATCACCTTTCCGTCACATGGATGGGGGTACCTTCATTCGGAAAGATGCATATTCCAAGCTCAGATTTTTCGGCGATGATTTCTACTGAACTATATCTTGAATTTATCCATCCCATTACAGTTGAAGAGGTCAAGCCCATGACCCATAATGTCTATCATGTTGACGGCAAGGGAGTCGCCCGTCATATTGACCATATTCTTGATATTAAAGAGATCAATGCTATCCAGTGGGTTCAGGGGATGGGTGACGATACCCCTATAATGCAATGGATCCCGTTTATTAAAAGGATCCAGGAAGCAGGGAAGTCATTGCTTCTGGATATTCAGTTAAATGAGCTGGAGGATTTTATTTCTGCCGTTAATCCAAAAGGAATTATGCTTTGCATAGCTGCAGATGAAAGCGACCAGCCCGATATCATAAAACGAATTGAAAAGTGGTAATTTTTTATTTATGGCATCTTAACAACTATCATATGAAAAAAAGTATTCTTTTACTGGCATCGGCGATCGGATTAACACTTCTATGGTCGTGCACCTCAAAACAGGCAAAAATGGAGAACAGATTGAAGTCATTTATTTCATCGTATGAGGAAAAGATAATTCCCCTCTACAAGGAAATGGCGCTCACATCCTGGAATGCGAATATAACGGGCAGTGATGAAGATTATGCCAGGAGTGAAAAAGCCTCTTTCAGTTATGCCAAAGTATTTACAGATACTGAACGTTTTAAGGAGCTTAAGGAAATAAGGGATGCAGATGTAGTAAAAGATCCACTCCTGGCCCGCCAGCTCGAGTTGTTGTATAACTCCTTTCTCGGAGGACAGGTCGATACGGCACTCATTGCAGAGCAGATAAAAATGGAGACTGAGATAACCAAAAAATACTCCAATTTCAGGGTGACTATTAAGGATAAAAAGCTTTCAGATAACGAAGTCGAGGAAATACTGCGAAATTCGGTAAATAGCCCGGAGCTTCAGTCGGCCTGGGAAGGATCAAAAATGATCGGACCTGTTGTTGCAGATGATATCATTAAACTGGTAAAACACAGGAACACGATCGCTAAAAAATTAGGATTTGGAAATTATCATGAGATGAGTCTGAAATTATCCGGTCAGGATCCCTTTGAGGTGACAAAAATATTCAATGAGCTGGACAGTCTCACCAGGGATAATTTTGCTGTGCTCAAGGGAGATATTGATTCATATTATTCAAAACGTTATAATATGACTGTTACTGAACTTAAACCATGGCATTATCAGAACCGGTATTTCCAGGAAGCTCCGGAGATTTATAAAGTTGATTTCGACAAATACTTTGAAAATGAGGATCCGGCAAAACTCGCAGCCACTTTTTACGACGGAATCGGACTCAATGTGGATGCCATCCTCGCAAAAAGTGACCTGTATGAGAAAGCCGGAAAGAACCAGCATGCCTTCTGTACTGATATAGACCGTGCAGGTGATGTAAGAACCCTTGATAATATCAAACCTGATTCTTACTGGATGGGTACAATTTTGCATGAACTCGGACATGGAGTTTATTCATATTATAACGATATGTCATTGCCATTTACGCTAAGGGATGCAGCCCATGCCTTCACAACTGAAGCAATCGCAAATTTGTTCGGCAGATTGGCTACTGATCCTCAATGGATGCTAAATATGGGTTTAATAGATTCAGCAGAGTGTACCAGTATAACTGAAAACAGTTTTCTGGATCTTCGTCTGAGAATGCTTGTCTTCAGCCGCTGGGCTCAGGTAATGTACCGTTTTGAAAAGTCAATGTATGAGGACCCGGAACAGGACCTGAACAAGCTTTGGTGGGATACGGTTGAAAAATACCAGAATCTTAAAAAGCCTGAAGGAAGAAACGAGCCTGACTGGGCTACAAAAATACATATTGCCCTCTATCCATGCTATTATCACAACTATCTGCTGGGGGAGTGTCTGGCATCCCAGTTCTATTCCTATATCAATACAAATATATCTGAAAACCAGTCATTTGTCGGAGATAAAGCAATTGGAGACTATTTCAGGGAAAAAGTATTCAAGCCGGGAACAAGATATTACTGGAATGATATGATCGAAAGGGCTACAGGAGAAAAACTGACCGCGAAATATTATGCAAAGCAGTTTGTGAGGTAGTGGAGAGCGGAGAGAATCAGAGATTTGAGAGGTGGGATTTGAGAGATAAGGTATGGGCAAAACGATTTGATTCCCCTTTGAAGGGGCTACTCCTCTGATTCCCCCTTTGAAGAGCTTGCCCCGCCCTGGCGGGGGGGTAAGGGGGATGTATTAAGGTTGAAGAAAAGAGGTTGATTTAAATATTTTCGTTTATTATAAAACAGATTATTATGAAAAATATCCTTTCGAGACGTTTGTTTTTGCAGAGAAGTTTTGCTGCCGGAATAGGCCTGACGGCTATGAAACATCTGTCAGAAATCCCGGTACCATCAGCAAAAGGGATGAGGTTTGGACTTGTGACTTATCTGTGGGCGCAGGACTGGGACCTGCCGACAATAATTCGGCAATTGTGAAAAAGCAGGATACCTTGGGGTTGAACTGAGAACACAGCACGCCCATAAGGTAGAGACCAGCCTTTCTGCCTCGCAGCGTACCGACGTAAGAAAAAGGTTTCAGGACAGTCAGGTAACATGTATCGGCTATGGATCCAATTTTGAATATCATAGCCCTGATCAGGCTATCCTCAGAAAAAATATTGAACAGACAAAAGAATACATCAAGCTATGCAGGGATATTGGGGCAACAGGCATTAAAGTCAAGCCAAATGACCTGCCATCAGGCGTGCCAAAAGAAAAGACGATTGCACAGATAGCCGCCTCTCTAAATGAAATCGGCAGATATGCAAGTGATTTTGATCAGCTTGTAAGAGTAGAAGTTCATGGAAATCTTACTCAGGAAATCCCTAACATGAAGGCAATCTTTGATCAGGTAACAGAATCTAATGTCAGGATCTGCTGGAATTGCAATGATCAGGATCTTTTGCCTCCCGGACTGGAGGGAAACTTCAATCTGTTAAAGAGATGGTTTGGAGATACCGTGCATGTACGTGAACTTAACGATGGCAACTATCCATATCAGCAGCTCTTTAACCTTTTCACAGGCATTGAGTATGACGGATGGATACTACTGGAAGCCAGAACCGAACCTGCGGATAAAGTTGCAGCCATGAAAGAACAGCTTTCATTGTTCAATAAAATGATCTCACATTCTAAAATCTGATATGTCTCACTAAAACAATTAAAAACTGATGAAAGAACGTAAACTTTTTATCCTTCTTTTTCTGTTCGCAGCGGTAAGTGCCAATGCGCAGACAAATTATTCACCTTCTCCTGAAAACCTGAAATCAAGGGAATGGTTCCAGGATGCCCGATTTGGTCTTTTCATACACTGGGGTGTTTACAGTGTTCTTGGTGATGGTGAATGGGTTATGAACACCCAGGAAATTGACAAGAAAACATATGAGAAGCTTCCGGACTTTTTCAATCCTGTTAATTATGACCCGAAGGAGTGGGTTTCCATGGCAAAAGCCGCCGGGATGAAGTACATAACAATCACAAGCAAGCACCATGACGGTTTTGCAATGTTCGACTCAAAACTTACCGACTGGGATATAGTTGACCGGACACCTTACAAAAAAGATGTAATCAAAATGCTTGCAGAGGAGTGCAGAAAGGAGGGCATTAAACTATTCTTCTATCATTCCCAGCTCGACTGGTACCAGGAGAATTATTATCCGAGGGGAAATACCGGCATTACTGCCGGACGTCCTCAGAGCGGCGACTGGTATAAATACCTGGATTATATGGATGGACAGCTGACAGAACTCCTGACCAACTATGGGGAGATAGGCGGCATCTGGTTTGACGGATTCTGGGATAAGAAAGATGCCGACTGGCGTCTCGACAAGACATACAGCCTGATCCACAGCCTGCAGCCGGGCTGCATGGTTGGAAGCAATCACCACCTACCCCTTTTCCGGGAGAAGATTTCCAGATGTTTGAAAAAGATCTGCCGGGTCACAATACAACCGGTTTCAGCGGAGATGCCAAAATTGGGGCTATCCCTCTTGAAACATGTGAGACAATGAATAACTCATGGGGATTTAACCTGCAGGATAAAAATTATAAATCAACAAAATCGCTGATACAGTACCTGGTAAAAGCAGCCGGATATGACTCCAATTTCCTGCTGAATGTCGGACCTATGCCTGACGGAAGAATACAGCCTGAATTCGTTAGCACACTTAAAGAGATAGGCAAATGGATGGAAAAGAACGGAGAAACAATATACGGTACCAGTGGCGGACCGGTTCCTCCAAAAAGCTGGGGCGTATCTACATATAAGGACAATAAAATATACATTCATCTCCTTAATCCTGAAGATAATAACCTGCTCATTGCGGACTTTGGAAAGAAAGTAAAAGCAGTAACCCTTTATTCTACTTCAGCAAAGCTAAAATACAAACAGGATGCATTCGGGATTACCATTTCAGTTCCCGGAGAGGTACAGGATGAAACGGATACTATTATAGTAATTGAAATCTGATCTCATGAAAAAGCAACTGAACCGCAGAGTATTCATTGAAAATACAGTAAAAGGAATGACAGCAACCGGATTAATGGCTGGAGCCTCATACAGCACGCCGGAAAAACAGATTTTGAACAGCTTTTCATCCATCATGTGTTCTTCTGGCTCAGGCAGCCGGTAACTGAGGATATAAGGCAGAAATTCGAAAAAGCATTGAAGAAACTGGTAACGGTAGAAACCATTGTAAGTTACCACCTCGGTATTCCGGCGGCAACAAACCGGGAAGTAATAGACTCATCCTATACATATTCCCTTCTTACAACATTCAGGAATAAAAAGGATCAGGACATATACCAGACACATCCCACCCATCTGAATTTTATTGAAGAGTGCTCAGATCTGTGGGAGAAGGTGGTGGTGTATGATTCGGTAGCTATATAAGTAAATTGCTGATAAAAACCAACTTGTGTCTGGTGCTGGGTGCTGGGTGCTGGGTACTGGGTACTGGGTACCTAACTAGCACCCTGCACCCAGTACCAAGCAACAAGCACCATTAGCTATTTCAGGTACACCTCCAGAACCGGAATCTCGGAATGAGGTTTCAGCACTGGCAGCTCCACCATAATATCATTTTTGCCTTCCTCACTCCCCTGCCTGAATTTTATTTCAGAAGCGTCATGCAGGAACTGGATGTATTTTACCTTATCGGCCATATTTTTGAGGGTCAGGCTGCCCATAGGATAGGCAAGCAAATGGATATAGAGTTTCCGGGTATTCGGATTATAAGTGAGAAGTGTATTATCAGGTGCTGCAAATGCCGCAGGAGCCTCTGTGCATCCATATACTGAACGGTTGTTATATTTCATCCATTCTCCCATTGAGCTTAACCTGTCCTGAGCTCTGTAATCGAACACTCCTCTGGCAGTTGGACCCACATTCAGCAATAAATTTCCGCCTTTGCTTACCGACTCAACAAGCAGTTCTATAAGTTGCGCGGAACTTTTCCAGGTATTCTCGTCACGGTAGTAGCCCCATGAGCCTGAGAAAGTCTGACATGTCTCCCATGCAACCCTCTTCCCATTTATCTCAGGCCATTTTGCCACTTTATACTGTTCCGGTGAAATAAAATCAAATCCGCCTTCAACATCACTAAGATCCAGGCGATCATCAACAATTATTCCGGGTTGAAGGCTTCGGGTCATCTTTAACAGATTTTCAGAATCCCAGTCGGCACGCCCTTTTCCATTCTTGCCGGGGAAAGAAAAATCGAACCATATAATGCTTATCTCACCATAGTTAGTGAGCAATTCCCTTACCTGGTTTTTGAGGTACTCACGATATTTATTCATGTCCCTTCCCTTGTTCAGACGTGCATATGCAGTATCTGATTCTTGTCTCAAAGGATGTACTCTGTCGATTGTATAATCAGGATGATGCCAGTCAATAAGGGAGTAATAGAATCCCACCTTGAGTCCCTCAGCGCGAAAAGCCTCCACATATTCCTTAATCAGATCCTTTCCATAAGGGGTATTTGTGGCCTTGTAATCCGTGAATTTTGAATCGAAGAGGCAGAAGCCCTCATGATGCTTGGCTGTGAGGACAACATATTTCATTCCTGCAGCTTTTGCCATCCTGGCCCATTCATGCGGATCGTACATATCGGGATTGAACATTTCAAAGTACTTCTGGTACTGCTCATTGGTCATCCTTTCTGCGTTTTTCACCCACTCGTGGCGGGCAGGAAGGGCGTATAATCCCCAGTGAATGAACATCCCAAAACAGGCATCGGTCCACCATTTCATTCTCTGGGCTTTCTGTGCCTCAGTCTCTTTGGGAAGCTGGGCCTGAGCCAGTTGGGTAACAATTAACAATAAAGCTGTTAACAACAGAATTGAGAGTCTTTTTGTTTTCATTGAAGTGTATTGTTATCGGAAATTAAAAAATCAAAAGTCATAGTAAATATAATCAAAATCTCCGTGGTCCTCTGTGATTCCTCTGTGATTCTCTGTGTAAGTTTTTGCTTCTTTTTTATTACACAGAGGTACACAGAGGTGATACAGAGGAGCACAGAGGAAGAAATCAATAACATCTTGCGGAAAGTATCTCCTGAAGATTTTCCATGTTTAACTTTACCGGGTTATTTTTATTTTCAGTTATTGCACATATGGAAGGGATATCTTTTTCATCAACTCCGTATTTTTTCAGGCCCGGCAAACTGAGATCATGAGTCAGTTTATGAATGTATTGTATAAATCCGTCTATAAAATAATCATCACTCTTTCCTTTTTCATCGAGAAATAGCTGACCCAGCAAAGAATATTTGTTTAAAGCAGTCTCATTGCCTGGTATCTTTCTTAATTCCCTGACAATTATCTCATTGGATTTAGCCATCAGGGTTCCGCAGACCAGTCCATGAGGAATATTATACATCCCTCCTACCGAAGAGGCAAATCCATGTACGACACCCAGGCCTGCATTTGCAAGACATATCCCTGAAGTAAGTGCAGCAAATGACATCCCTGTCCTGGCCTCTAAGTCATGGCCGTCTGAACAGGTTCTTTTCAGTGAAAGCTTTATTGCCTTCAGTCCTTCCAACGCCAGTGCCTCGGTAAATTCGTTCGACTTAATTGAAAGGTACGCTTCCGTAAGCTGGGTAAAGCAGTCCATCCCGCTGGCTGCAGTAGTATCAGACGGGCAGTCTGAGTGTAAGTTCCGGATCGACGATAGACAGATCAGGGACAAAATTATCATGCCTCAGCGATTTCTTGAATCCATTGATCCCGATTTTTGATATAACAGCATTTTTTGTCGCTTCGCTGCCTGTACCGGAAGTTGTTGGTAGTGCTATATAAGGAAGCTTAGTTCCTGGATGCTCCAGATCTCCTACGCCCTCGAGGAACCTGACAACGGATTCAGATCTGTTAATCATTGCGGATATTGCCTTGCCTGCATCAATGACACTGCCTCCCCCTACGCCTGCCACAACATCTATACTTTTATCATTCAGGGCATATACTGCGTTATCAATATCATCAGGTGAAGGTTCTCCATGGATTGAAATAACATGACAGTCTATTTTTTTCTTTTCCAGATCATCAAAAAGTTTCTCTGCAGCAGAGGAGCCGGTAAATGAGTTTTTCCCTGTTACAAGGGCTAATCTTCTGCCCCTTGAACTGATCTGGTCGGGCAGTGCAGAAATTCCTCCAATCCGGAAGATAATCTGGGGGACTTTTGCAAAGAGGAATGGCTTTACCATCTTGTTCTGTCGCTGGGTTCAATGATACTATACCTTACTCCTTTCCTGGGGTCGGCCATAAATTCAGCAACCGTATCGCGCCACTCCAGATAGTGTTCAGTTGTTTTATGAAGATCAACCGCTTCGGCCGAATCAAAAACTTCATAGAGCATAAACCGGCATGGGTCATCAGCCTGCTGGACAAAATCAAAACGTATATTTCCCGCCTCCTTAACAGTTCTTCTATGGTTCCTTATTGTAGCATTGATAAAACTGTCGACAGTTTCAGGCTTAACATGAATATAAACACAAGTTACTACCATGGCTTAAGAATTTTAACCAAAGTTAAATCATCTCTTTCTAAGTGCAAATCATCTGCTGTTTTTCAATACCTTATCAAGCCATTCAAAAGCATCAGACTGCATTGAGAGATTATATTCATGAGGTGAATCGTAAAGCTTAGTGACAAGTTTATCTCCGGCACCCTGTGATTCCCAGACCATTCGCATTTTTTTGAAGGCTTCATTTATTGAATGCAGCGGGAAGAGGTCATCCTTATTACCGCAGCAAAACATCATTGGTTTCGGACAGGCAATACTGGCAATATCAGGATAATCGAGGTAATGTGAAAGACCAGGGTGGACCATTGTATATGCAGAATGACCCAGTGAATGGTTATTGCCGGGAACCATAAGACCTTTGTGGGTTGACATCCAGCAAACTGAAACTCCGGCTGCTATATGATCGGAAAGTGCTGCCACCTGCCAGGTCCTGAATCCTCCTACTGAAAGCCCCATGGCTGCAATCTGTTTAGGGTCAACTTCAGGTTGCTGCGAGAGAAACTCCGCGGCACGGAGATCCTCATGAGCGATCAATCCAGCCAACGACATACCCAGATTGAAAAGGTTTGAGGCCAGAGCCTGCTGGGTATTATGACCGCCACCTTCACGGTCCGACCAGTTTAACATGTCGGTTACAAAACATACATAACCTCTCTTAGCAAGCTCATCACCGAAGAACCGACCTCCATAACACTCCTTTACCCAATCCCTGGCTGACGCGATTTTCTCTGCAGGTTCATCCCATGGCTCAACAACCTTTTCTTTGCCAATATCAAACTTACCTCCGTGATCATGCAAAAGCAGAACAGCAGGATGAGGACCTTTTGTTTTCGGGATGAGCATAAATGAAAGGATTCTGCTGTCTCCTGTTATATTCAAAACTACCTTACGTGCAACATAGGTACCCCTGTCCTGCTCGGTGATTACGACCGGATTGAATGGGACAGCCGGAGGCGGGGTCAGAAGGCATTCCATCACCTTTGCCCTGGCTTCGGTGCGCCATATTGAAAAATCGCCTTTCTCCCCTTGCAGCCATGATAGAGGGTATACCTGCCTTTCGGCAAGGTTTTCATAAAAAACAGGAAGGTAATCCTTAACCCCGTATGTCTGATATTCTTTTGATTGTGCATAAGATTCATTTTCTGAAACCAACAATAACAGAATTAAAGATGACAGTAAGAATGTAAAGATCTCTACCGGTAAATCTCAACTGATCAGTTTTTCTTTGAGTGTATCTGTTCATAATTTAAAGATTAGGAGTAGTGAAAAGTCTGTTATAGTCAATCCAGTGCTCATTCATTATCCGTAGCTTGGTCTTCAGCTGGTTAATAAGATCAGGACCGAATCGCCTGATATCTTCAAGATCTTTCGAGAGAGCGATATCAATAATAGCCCTGCTATCTGATTCAAGAAGCTCAATGAAGAGAGCGGTATTGTCAATCTCCCTTCGGGCAGTTTCAAGCATATTGGCTCCTCTCAAACTCTGATGGTGTGCCAATCAATGGTTTTGGGTCAGGTTTTGTTCCCGCGGCTTTTACCTGGTCGAGTCTGGCCTGGTAGAAAAGAGCATTCTGCGCATTGTTGCACAGGAGATCCAGGGCTTGAAGTCTTAAGTCCAGAAGCTCTAATTCATTTTTAAGTTCTAAAGGAATATCTGCCTTAAGTATTTCATGTATTGAATTCCTGGCTGAAGAATTTGAAGTACTCACCTCAGAAAGGAATCTTTCAGCCAGGGATGCTCCATTATATCCGGAAAAAACTCTGTTGGCCTGCAGGTCAGCCATATCATTAGCATTATCCTCTGATAATGCCTGGAAAAGATATTTACGGTAAAAGTCACAGTCAGCCGATTTGAGCTCCTCGGGAAAAGGAACGAACGGACGGGTAAGCCAGCGCTGCATAACTGTTCCAAGATAAAAGATATAACCTCCGTTCGTACTCATATCCAGAGGTTTTCTCATCTCGTACAGAGAGACCCACAGATTCAGGATCTGATCGGAGTTTTGCTTACCGGCAATTCCTGCTGCCACATCCCTGAGCAATAGCAGGCGTGCAATAAGACCATTTCCCGGCTGTTTATTGTAGCTGTCAAATATATTAAAGTAAAGATCTTTGTTGAGCCTGTCGCCAAAAAGTACAAAAAGCCGCTTAGCTCCGCTATTAGCGGCACTTCCCAGATCTGTAACAAATCGTACCGGATCGGGAATTCCCACAACAGGGTAAAGTGCCTGATAGTAATCCATTACAAAACCAACTTCATATTTAAAAGGCTTCCCGTCAGGGCCTTCAAGGTTCTCAATAGCCATACCCGGAGATAGTTTCTCAGCTATCCTGTCCGGAAAATATTCTCTTGTACTGAAGATATCAATTTCAAGGTTGCTGCCTGTTCTTTTTGCTGATTCCTGAAGAACAGAGAAAAAACTGAAAATGCGATCATCCATTCTCCTGTACTTGTTGAAAGTATTTCCGGTTGCCCCGCTGTAAAGTCCGCCGCTCCAGCTGAGACCGGTCCCGGAGTCATTGGTTGTAAGCGACAATATTTCTATTTCAGGGCATCGCTTCAGCAGCAATGAAATAGCCTCATCATATAGCTTAAGCACCTCAGGATTATCGATATCCGGAGCCCATCTTGCCACCCGTGACCGGCTAGGATGATCGACACGCGGTCCCCTCCATAGCGGGTGATCGGCAAAAACCTTTTCAGGAAGCATCTGCGGTTCAAAAGTCCTGAATGCAGCTTTCAGCCCGTATTTCCTCAGTACCTTGCAACGCTCTTCCAGAATGCTGAATACACGCTCCGCGTAATCCTGTGGCAGGTAAGGTTTTAGAGCTGCCGGGGTAGCAATTTTCAGCAGCCCCATATTGGTAAAAACCCACGAAGGATAAGGATCATTTTCAGTATCATACTCCCACTTTGCAAAAGGAAGATCTTCATTTGAAAGATTTATGTGAGTCGCCCCTGATTGCTTTGCCCGTTTTACAAATTCCTCAAATTCCCTGATATCCCTGGCATAACAGCCAAAAACTATCTTTTCAAATTTACTGTTAAAGGTATTTTGTGCTGAAGAATTATTCCTTGTTGCCAAAACAAGCGACAAGCAAATTAAAACTGATCTGATAAAGATTGATAGTCTCATATTTCTATCTTTTTCAATACATTATTTATTTTTACTGCTAATTTTTTTGCCACCAATGGCACCAAGGCTCTAAGATACACCAAGAATAAGTCATTAATAATAAACTCATTGTTAAACTTGGTGTCTTTGTGTCCTGGTGGCAATTACAAAATTTTAAACTTTTTAATGAATCCGTTCTTTCGTAATATTAAACCTCTCTTTTATAATAATCAGGTTAATTCATATCCCTGAATTCCAGCCATGCATCCCTGAAATTTTTTATCGTTTCCCAGCTTGTATCGATAGCTGTATTACAGCTTGAAGAAAAGATGAACCTGTTTTTATAGGGAAGCATTTTTCTGAATAGCTTTTCAACATAATCAAATATGTCATCTCTTGTTTTCAGGTCCCTTGTCTCCATTGCACTTATACCTCCTGTAATAATGAATCCATAACGGGTATCTTTCATAGCCTCATCGAGCATTACATCCCCTAGAGGAGGTGAGGCAACTCCTTCAAGTCCATCCACACCATAAGAGGAGACAAGTTTCAGGTTATCTTTTTGCTGCCCGCAGGCATGAATAAAAAACTTTGCTCCATTGGCGTGACACAGCTCACTCGCTTTTTTATAGTAGGATGAAGAATATTGCTCCACATAATCGGGAGGATGGAACATGGTATCAAGATTATCCATTGACATTATTATCCTTACCCCGCCTTTTACAGTTTGCTCAATGCATTTCAGCTGAGCCTCTTCATGAAGCTCTAACAAGTTCTCCTGCTTTTTCCGGATATTCCATAAGAAAATAAACAGAATTCACCGGACCCATTGTCAGGTGAAGCATTTTTAACGGGCTGAAGAATTCACCTGCAATTACGATCCCCTTTTCACCTGCTGATCTTACTGCACTATTGAATTTTCCGCTGTTGAACTCCCATCTTCTGTTTGCCAGGAAATGGCGGAACAACTCAAAATCCCTGACATAATCATTTATAAGAAACTTAGTCTGAACCAAAGTGGATTCATTAAAAATATATGTCAGCTTTTCATTAAGCATCCCCCTGAAACTTCTATATTCCCTGGATGTTATCTTGTCTTTACCCGAAAAAGTTTTCCTTTCGAATATTTCAAAATCATCCAAAATTTCTTCACATATTCCTCCAAACCAGTATTTCTCAGGATCTGAATAGATATTTCGACTGAAAACATCCACCCCCAGATAATTATACAGGTCAAGTAAAGTATTACAATGTTCTATTTCGTCAGGCAATTTATTGTGGCTTGCCTGATGCTTGAACCACTGCCAGTAGTTTGGCGCATAAACGAAACGTGAAGGTTCCTGTCCGACCAGCATTTTATTGATCTCTGTTAAGGGAGAATGTTCCATTCGTTCAGAATTTTCTAATGTTTGTAATTAATCAGTGAGCCAGAGTCTGGAATGCCCGGAGTTCACTTTAAATACTTATCTATTCAGCAACTCTTTCAATATGATATTTTTCAGAGCAAATTCAGAAATCTGGTGATTTGGTGCCGTCTCATCAATTACCAGGTAGTAATGATTATCTGCCTCAAGTGCTTTAAGTTTTTCCTTTACACCTGTTTCAATTGTTCTCAGGTCCTTGTCGTAGTTGCGGTCACGATCATGCTGTTTTTGCCCGAAACAGCAATCATCATTCCTGTTCAGGATCTGTACCTGTTTCCGTCCTTTGCCGTATGCTCCGAGGACATAAAGATCGGGATACCCTGCTATATCGCGGTACAACTCCGGTATAAACTGTTCAATATCTCCCATTGATCCTCCGGACCTGTAATAGATCGGCATTGAGCCTGCCACGGAAAAGCTGTACTTTGATCCTTTCATCTATTGCTGCGAGCAGATTAGTGGTCCATCCACCACCTGAAAGTCCGACCATATTAATATCCTTATAATTGCTCTGCAGTAGAAGATAATTAAGACTTACAATTTCAGGCTCGAGAAAAAACCTCAGTCCGGATGTTGCAGGATGCTCACCCTGTCCGGTATCGGTATTCATTACGCTGCAATGATCAAGATTGCAGTCTGTTTCCGAAACATGAGGCATAAATACTGCCAGCACATCAAATCCTGACTGAAGCAGCCCTGCAAAGCTTCTCTTTCCTGGCAGGACATGAATCGTTTGCAGCAGCAGAAGGTGCCATCGGAATAGCCAAATCAGCGAACCGCGTTCGCAATGAACCTTTGCGCGTCATCCTGAATGGTTTGGGCAAAGATGCTGCCAAAATCATCGCACGGGTCAATGGGTTCACCTATGTGCAGACCCAATTTGACTACGCTACCGGTGAATTAAAAGAGGTCGCACGTACTCCCTACTCCACGGGAGAAAAGGGGAAAGTGAACTGCTATGGGGCCGATGATGTGAGGGAAGGGGTGGCCATCATGCACAAGGAGGGAGTCGATGTCTCCATCACCGGAAATTCCACCAACCCCACCCGATTCCAGCACCCTGTTGCCGGCACCTACAAAAAAGAGTGCATCGAACAGGGCAAGAAATATTTCTCGGTAGCGTCTGGCGGAGGAACGGGTCGTACCCTGCATCCCGATAACATGGGAGCAGGTCCTGCCTCATACGGAATGACAGATACCATGGGACGGATGCACTCCGACGCACAATTTGCAGGATCCTCCTCGGTTCCTGCTCACGTGGAGATGATGGGATTGATTGGGATGGGCGACAACCCGATGGTGGGCGCTTCGGTGGCTGTAGCTGTGGCTATTTTCCAGGCATAAGCAATCCTCACAATGCAGATGAAAAAGATTTGGCAGGCATACTGTCAATCTTTTTCATCAATATTTGGTAGTTCAATTCTTGCAGTTCCCATCCAAACCCAATAGTTTCCAAGCTTGAAAATTTGATGAGATACATCACTCGTACTGTCTGGATTTTATCGCTGGTTAGCCTGTTTACCGATACGGCCAGCGAGATGCTTTACCCTGTGATGCCGGTTTTCTTGCAAAGCATAGGTTTCTCAGTCCTTCTGATAGGTTTCCTGGAAGGAATTGCCGAAGCAACCGCCGGCCTTTGCAAAGGGTATTTTGGCAAATTGTCAGACAATTCGGGCAAACGGGCTCCTTTCATACAGCTGGGTTACTCATTGAGCGCCATTTCAAAGCCATTGATGATTTTGTTTGTCTTTCCGGTTTGGATATTTTTTGTCCGGACCATTGATCGATTTGGAAAAGGCTTGGAACCGGAGCCCGTGATGCGATGCTATCTGATGAAGCAACACTTCAGACGAAAGGGAAGGTATTTGGTTTTCACCGTTCAATGGATACCTTGGGTGACGTTCTGGGACCTGCAGCGGCACTGCTATTTCTTTACTTTCGTCCTAATGATTATAATACATTATTTTTAATTGCTTTTCTGCCAGGCATCGCGGCGGTATTGACCACCTTATTGCTGAAAGATAAAAAGCTGGATCATCCTGTTGTTAAAACTCCCACCCCTTTCTTTTCTTTCCTGAAATATTGGAAAGTGAGCCCTCCGATGTACCGGAAAGTTGTTATCGGATTGCTCGTTTTTGCACTTTTCAACAGCTCAGATATGTTGCTGCTATTAAAGGTCAAGCAATCCGGATTGAATGATACCCATGTGATTGGCCTCTATATTTTTTACAACCTCATTTATGCGCTGGCAGCTTTTCCTTTGGGAGCCATCGCGGATAAACTCAGCCTGAAAACTGTTTTTACAACAGGATTGGTTTTATTTGCCTTCGTTTATCTTGGAATGGCTATCACCACGAATATTCTCATTTACCTGGTTCTGTTTTTCCTGTACGGACTGTATGCAGCGGCCACCGAAGGAATCGCCAAAGCCTGGATCAGCAATATCACGGACAAAAAAGATACCGCTACCGCCATCGGATCGTTTGCAGGTTTCCAGAGTTTGGCTGCAATGATTGCGAGCTCGCTGGCAGGTGCCATCTGGTTTTGGTGGGGTGCAAAAGCTGCATTTCTTACAACTGCGGTGGTTTCTTTTTTCCGTAATTATTTATTTTTTATTTGCTATCAGGATACCAAATCAAAAGGTTTAACAAGCATAAAAACTGAAAAAGCCCACCCAAACTGACCGATTGCTTTTGAAGGATATCCTTCTTTTTAATTCCATAGAAACTTTTCAGTAAATCATTGAAAGAACAAATTGAATAATGGCATTCTGTCCTCTGGAAACTGCAGTTACATTCCTTTCCTGGATAAGGTTAACCTTTATTATTTCCTGACGATTAAAGAGCCGGCTTTACTGTTTGCTTCCCTGATTGTTCGCAATTTAAAATTTGGATATAAAAATCTGCCATGGTGACGAAATTCCAACATCCAGTGTTAACCAGTATCAACCAGTTTAATCCTGATTCAGGAAGGATAACTCACTTATTATTATTGATATAAATAATCTTTTGAGTTATCCTTTTTCAGCACATTATGCGTTGTAAATTTCTATATTTACTAAATAAAAAAACCGTATGCAATGGATAGGAAGACGCCAAAGTAGTAACGTCGAAGATCAGCGGGGCAGCGGCGGCGGCAGGCAGGGATTTGTACTGGGAGGAGTAGGAACTATTGCAATAGTTCTTATTGGGTTGTTGATTGGTAAAAATCCCATGGAGTTGTTGGAGATGGTTAATCAGAACCAGGGATCGCAGAACGACACAGACAGTACAACCTACCAACCCGGCAGAGGATGAAGCGGCTAGTTTTGTAAAAGTTGTACTCGCAGACAATGAAGATGTCTGGCACAAGCTATTTGAAGAGCAAGGCAAGCAATATCGCGAACCAAAAATGGTTTTATTTCGCGATGCCATAGAAAGCGGCTGTGGTGGTGCTTCGAGTTCTATGGGACCCTTTTATTGTCCTGCTCATCAAAAGATTTACATTGATTTGAGTTTTTATGATGAGTTAAAAAATCGCTTTAATGTAACTGGCGATTTTGCCATGGCATATGTGGTGGCACACGAAAATGGACATCATGTTCAAAATCTTCTGGGTATTTCAGAAAAAGTAAACAGGTTGCGCGGACAACTTAGCGAGGCAGAATTCAACAAGCTTTCTGTGAAAGTGGAGTTACAGGCTGACTTTCTTGCCGGGGTTTGGGCACACCATGCCCAACGAATGAAACAAATTTTGGATCCGGGGGATATTGAGGAGGCACTGAATGCCGCAAGTGCGATTGGCGATGATAAATTACAGAAAAGGGCGCAGGGCTATGTAGTGCCTGATGCATTTACTCACGGAACTTCCGCGCAGAGAATGCGCTGGTTTAAAAAGGGGTTTGAAACCGGAGATATCAATCAGGGTAATACGTTTGACACTGCGCGTCTTTAAAATGTCATAGAACTTCCATGCTTCTTTTGGGTTCCTTCCTGGTGTTGTTATTGGATCCGGCAACTTCAAATTATGTCAGCCTGAAGAGGCCTCAAAAGTTTCATTGACCAACAAGGGGAGCATACTTCCCGCGTAGCCCCTACAGAAGCGCCTATTTAATCGGAGTGAGAATGATGTTGCGGTAGTCTACCGGTCCATGGTCTCCCTGCAGAAGTATCGGCCCCGGTTCTCCCTCTTTGCTATTGATCGCTCCGCCAGTGATTCCGGGAATTGCCTGGTTCCAGATAACAAGTTTGTTGTTGGCAATAATGGTGACCATCCTGCCTCTCAGGGTAATATCGAACGATTGCCAAACACCCGGATCCTTCGCTACCATCTCACTCGGTGTAAGGAATCCATAGACGGCACCCAGGTGACCAACCCGGGATCCATCCCCTTGCTGTCGTCGATCTGTACTTCATACCTCCCCCTCAGGTAGACACCGCTGTTGCTCTCTTTCTGATAGCGAAACTCGATGTGCAGCCGAGAAGTCGTAAAGGTCATCTCTGTCATCAGGTTGGAGCCCGACTTTTTGCTCCTCAAAATACCATCTTCGACAATCCACTGATTTTCGCCTGTCGCCTCGCCATCCCGTCAGATCCCTGCCATTGAACAGTGTAATTGGCTCTCCCAGACCGGTTCTCCCTCCCTTTTGAGAGAAGGTGCCGGACAGCTGTCCAGTGGTATTTTTTGCCATCCGTATAAACCATGGTGCCTGCAAGTCCCTTATCGGTGAAAGCGCCTTCGAATTCAAGGTCTCTTGACTCCGATTCCCATTGCGGAGGAATTTTGAAGCTGAATTTCTGACCGTCAAAGTTCACCTTTGAAACGGGCCGGGCGCTACCGTTGGCATAGACGAACCGACCAACAAGTGTATGAAATCCGGAATGTTCTACCTCCAGCCAGGAGGAAATTCTTTACCGTCCATCGCAAGGGTCATATCCCAGCGTCCTTCCAGAACGGATACTTTCTTTACTGTTGAATACTGGCCTTTTGAAACTAAGCAGAACAAAACAAGATAACGAGAAGTGCCAGGTGAAAGGTCCTGCCAGGAGATTCCGAAATTTGATGATTTTTTCATGTGATATAATTTGTTGTTTCAATCGCCACATTTAACCGCCACATATTCCTTTTTCGGTTGGTGTGAACTTTTACTCATGGCTATCTCAGGTTATAATTTTTTATGAGAATGTAACCCCGGGACTCGCCCGTGAACACTCCTGTATTACTGACTTTTGGGTAACCTACCGTAGGGCGGCATAAATCCTGTTGGTTGCAGGAATACCAAAATGATGGTTGTGCTTGCCGTTATTGGCCTGACTTAACGATAAAGCCGATAAAGCAGGTGGCCAAACCCATCGAATGGGCATAAAGCGAGGTATAGGTTGCCCATGACATTGAATGCATCCGCCTCCAGCATCCCTGACCCTGGAACGGGTCCGTGAAAAAGAAGGACGCCGGGGCGTGAGTGGCGGAGAATATCACGGAGTTGTTTTCCTTCCGCTTCTCAAAAATGAGTCTTTATAACGCCTGAGTTTCTGATGTCCATTCTGGAGAGAACAGTTTTGATCAAAGGGCTGACAAAGGGGGAAGTGACGACGAAAAGAGTGCGATCAGGGACTCCTCCGTCAGACTATTGAGCAGTTGAATCTTTTCGGCAGTACGGACAATGGACAACTGAAGAGGCCGGTCATTACTGGCGGTAGGAGAATGTCTCATATTGGCGACCAGTTGCCTCAGAAATTCTTCAGGAACCTCCCTGACCCGATAACTCCGGTGACTACGTAATCCGGCCGATAAACAGACTAAAATCTCGGCGGTAACTGACAGTGTTTGGCTTGCAAGGGGACAATTTCACCCTTATCCGGGAAAACAGTCTGCTCCGGACAAATGGCAATGCAGTGACCGCATTGAATGCAATTGTCCGAGATAGCTCCTGTTTCAATAGTTATGGCGTTGGCCGGACAAATCATTGACACACTTCAGGCACCTTGTACAATTGCTTAAATCTATAACTGGCATAACGATCGGTTAAAGAGCTTAAAAGTAAGCTATGTTTTGTAAAACCGACCATAAAAAAGCACGAAAATTATCGGTCTAAATTAGATTGGGGATTACAAATGGTTCACGATATTTCCGGGTCAAAAGCTTGTCGGCTTCCGGATCATTGACAAATTTCTCGTTCGCTGAATCAAAGGTAAGTTTCCGGCCTGTCCGGCAGGATATAACGCCGAGATGACCCAACGCCGCTGAAAGATGTCCCTCGAGGATGTCATTGTCAAATCTTCCCGTCTCCGGCTTCTAACGCAATCGATGAGGTTCTTCCAGCCATTGTGCAGTTCACCGGCGGCAAAGTCCTTGTCCGATCTGGCAGGACCAGGCTCACTCTTTTTCCCGAAATAGGTTTTGTAACCGTCCGGACTGAAGGTCATCCATCCCTGATCGCTGTAAACAAATACGTCGGCCGACCCGCCAAATCCTTCCTGGTTGGTTGAAAGGCA
>CAWJVS010000022.1:0-157905 GCA_963846335.1 uncultured Bacteroidales bacterium | reverse complement strand
GTCATTCATAATTTACAGAAGGTTCCAATGAGACTTTCTGGTTTATAAAGAAAGCATATCCCACACCTGGTTTAAAGGTAAAATAGTGATTCTTATATGTATCATTTTCACCTAATGCATACAAACCAGAAAAAGTTGATTCTCCTTTAATAAGTATCCCATTTCCAAAGTAGTACTTTATGGATGGTCCAATTCCCAGAGAATAATATTTATTATTGCCCTGAGAATAGTAAACAAAGTCCGTATTTAATCCCAATGCAAGATTATCAATAAAAAAGTATGCTATACCAGGGTTAAGTGAAATATTGAAAAGATTTGTTTTTTGAGTATTTGTTCCAATAGTGGCATTTATTTTGGAATACTGGATTGTGCCTCCTCCACTAATTAATATATTCCCTTTTGTTAGAGGTCTCTCAATCTGTGAGAATGCACTTAATGTAAACATTAATGGCAATAAAAAGACAAGCTTTTTCATAATTGATTAATCTGGGTTTTGTACGTTATACTCAATTCAGACATCAGGTAATGTAAATGTGATTGAATCAACTTGATCATTCTGATTACAGGAAATTTTGCATATAAATCTAAGAAGAATTATCAATGATGCAAATACGAAGTAAGACAAATCTTTGCTTCATCCCTGAAAATCTCAACCAGGTAAATTTTTTAGTTGCATTATCCTAAAAGAATCTATATTTTTAAAAATCTACTAGTCTTATAAAAGTAACTTTAATTAAATTCTTTATGAAAAATGTACTAAAATGTTCTGTATTGATTTTTTTAATGCAATCAATCTTTTTGTTTAACTCTTGTAAGAAGGATGAAGAAGCACCTCCGGTTACTGCCCCAACAGATGCAGATGGGAATACATACAATACTGTGACCATTGGAACACAGGTATGGCTGAAGGAGAATTTAAGAACCACAAAGTACCTCAATGGCGATTTAATCGGGACAACAACTCCTGCAACCTTTAATTTGAATGGTGAAAGTACACCCAAGTACCAGTGGGTATATGAAGCCAATGAGAGCAACGCCGTTACTTATGGCAGGTTATATACATGGTATGCTGCAACTGACAGCCGCAAAGTATGTCCTGCCGGGTGGCATGTGCCCTCCGACGCTGAATGGAATTTACTAACAACCTTCATTGGTGGTGAAGCCATTGCAGGCGGTAAAATGAAAGAAGATGGCACAGCTCATTGGTTATCACCGAATACCGGAGCAACAAACGAAACAGGATTTAAAGCTGTCCCTAGTGGCAGTCGTTCAGGATTTGGCACTTTTGAGGGCATTGGTCTCTATACAGACATCTGGTCCTCGACTGAAAAAAACCCTTTATACGCTATCGTTAGAGGTATAGGTTCTACCAGCTCCGAGATAACCGGATTTGCCCCATTTAATAAATATGATGGTCTGGCTGTTCGCTGCCTGAAGGATTAATAACCTATATTAACAATAACTTTTAATAACCTCCGGAAATACGCTCCGGGGGCTTTTTGTTATAATACTCAACCTAACAAAGTGATAAGTTTTTAGCAGGAAACGAAAAACTTTATAAAATAAACCCCCGAAGTGCTGACAGGCTTAGGGTTTTATAATCAGATATTTGATTTTGACAATAAGTTATCCTAACTTTGATTATGGTGAAGGTTCATAGCAAGATTAAGGTTATGGGATCCAAAATGAAAAATAGTGTTCAGATTTTAGCCATAATATTGTCCGCTTTTATAATTTATTCCTGCATCAGAGCAGAAATACCAACCATAACCACTTCAGAAGTAACTAACATAATGGGTACTACTGCCACCTGCGGGGGGACTACTACCGATGATGGAGCGATGAATATTACAGCCAATGGAGTGTGCTGGGGTGTTTATCCAAATCCTTCGACCGCAAATTCAAAGACTATTGAGGAATATGTAGAAAGACAGTTTTCAAGCAGTATCAGCGGTCTGACCGGAAGTACGACATATCATGTCAGGGCATATGCAACCAATTCTGTCGGAACTGGTTATGGTGAAGACAAGTCCTTTACAACAGATCTGGAATATGTGGAAGACATAGACGGAAATGTTTATGTTAAAGTTACCCTTGGTGCTCAGTCATGGTTGCGTGAGAACTTAAAAGTTACCAGGTATAATGATGGCAGCCCGATAGGCAATATAACTGACAATTCAGAGTGGGGAAATTCAACCCTAGGCGCCTTTTGCTGGTATAACAATGACCCCGTCTCAAATAAAGCGACTTATGGAGCACTCTATAACTGGTACGCTGTCAGTACCCGAAAATTATGCCCTGCAGGCTGGCATGTTCCGGCAATTGCCGAGTGGGACGCCCTGATAAATTATTTGAGGGGAGAGGGTGAGGCAGGAGGCAAGCTGAAAGAGACAGGTACTGAACACTGGTTTAGCCCCAACACAGGTGCAACTAACGAATCAGGACTTACCGCGCTTCCCGGCGGCAGCAGGAATGATTCGGGAGATTATACAAATATCGGGAGTTCAGCCACCTGGTGGAGCTCCACTGAGTATGACCAGAATAGTGTCTATATATATACCATCAGCTCCGATAACAGCATAGTACTAAGGAATCTCGACTATAAACATAATGGTTTCTCAGTCCGCTGCATAAAGGACAAGTGACCAGATAAATTATTTTATACCAGGCAACGCAAATCCTCTCCAGACCTTATTGGCCCTTAACATTTTATGAATCCTTCGGGCAGACAGCGGGAACGGACTCAGTCATTACCGACATACCGGGAACTCATTAAAAATAAACTTGACTCCGGCTTTTTTTTGGCATAACTTTGTTAAGAATATGGCCGATAAGCTGAGAGTGATTGGCGTTTATAAAAATTCCGGCACATGGCCAGCTCGAAAACAAAAATCACAACATGGAATTGCAATCTGATTGTATTGGGATTAGTATTGTTACTTGCCAGTAATTGCAGGAAAGATCTGGACAATACTTTAATCATAATCGACAACGATAACGACACTAATTATTATACCGCTTCGGTTGCCATTGGCACTCAGATATGGATGACTAAGAACCTGAAAACAAGAAGGTACCGGAATGGTGATAAAATAAAAACGACCACTCCCGCCACACTGGACATGTCTGATGAAGTCACACCAAAATATCAATGGGCATTCAATGCTGATGAGATCAATGTTGATACTTACGGAAGGCTATATACCTGGTATGCAATAACCGATCCCAGGGGCGTATGCCCGCTTGGATGGCATGTCCCCACGGATGAAGACTGGAGTATCCTTATATCCTATCTGGAAGGGAAGCTTAATAAAGGCGGCAGCCTGAAAGAAGCAGGCACAACTCATTGGGCACCACCCAATACAGGAGCAACCAATGCAACGGATTTTTCTGCTCTTCCAGGAGGTTACCGTTTCTACTATGGCAGATTCAGCGACATTGGCTTCAGCGGTTTCTGGTGGAGTTCTTCAGAGTCCTCTGAGTCAAATGCCTACGGCAGGGGAATTGTCAACAATAACAGCCAGGTACCCAGATTGAACTTCTCCAAGCGCGATGGCCTCTCAGTCCGTTGTATAAAGGACAATTAATCTGAGAAAAGATGAACTTATCACCAATCTCCGGGGATCATCTACGCGGGCTGATGATTTATGCATGGGGGCAGGCTAATCTCCTTTTCTATTTCAACGATTTATATTTTTTAACTACTTCGTTTGCTGCGTCAGCAATCGTACTATCTTTAATTCTGCCCTGATATTTTTTAGCTACTTCTAAAAATTCTTTAATTAAATCTTTTTTCAAGGAATATTCACCTGCCTTGTCAAAAGGCGAGTCATCTGAAATCCATTCTCCTTTCCAGTTTAAATGTCCCATATTAAGAAATCTTTGATACTTCAAATTTACTCTTTTATTTAAAGCTGAGCTCAGGAAGCTCATATATTGAACTTAGTTTTAAGGAGATATTACCTGACAATAATACTAAAGCCCCCGGCTTGTTTAAGACCGGGGGCTTAATTGCAGCTTTAGATGTTTCTGATTTCATCATAGTGCACAATCAAAGATCAGGAATCTTAAAGTCTAAGTCAAATAATTCCGGGTATTTATGTCAATGGATTTATGCGGTTCGTCAAATATTTTGCTGAATGCCAATCCAGTCAGACACAACTTTTAAGATTGTAAAATCATTTGATTGCCCTAAACAGGATTTAATCTTATGATTCCAGAGTCCGGATTATCCTGCAGGGATTGCCTGCAGCAAAGACATCTGAAGGTATGTCCCTTGTAACCACGCTTCCTGCTCCTATAACAGCTCTGTCGCCGATAGTCACACCCGGGCAGATTACCACGCTTCCTCCGATCCAGGCATCCTCTCCGATCGTTACCGGCCGGGCAAACTCCAGGCCTGCAGCCCTTTCCATGAAATTCATCGGATGGGTGGCAGTATATATCTGTACATTGGGCCCGAATAATGTCCTGCTGCCTATGGTTACCTGCATCACATCGAGCACAACACAGTTAAAGTTGAAAAAAACTTTATCACCTGTCTTTATATTTGTTCCGTAGTCACAATAAAACGGAGGCTCCAGCCATAAATCATCACCCGAAACGGGAATAAGGTCTTTTAGCAGTCCGGCCCTTTTTTCTGTCTGGTCATAACTGGTGTCATTTAATACCTTTAAAAGTAATCTTGTCCGCAATCTTTCATCCGAAAGTTCTTTGTCAAGTGCATTATACAGTTCCCCTGAGAGCATTTTTTCCTTTTCTGTCTTCATATGTTACAATATAAGGGATTGAATGTGTCAGATTAAATAAATCAGTGATTGCGATATATAACAAGAATAATGACTATGCTTTCAACAATCATGCTTCTTAATTCTTCTTTCTGTAAGCTCCTTATAAACATCAGCTATTGAAGCTGTTATTTTGAATATATTGAAATCTTCCCCGATCTGCTTCTGTAAATAGCCCGCTTCTTCCTGCCAGTGGACAACTCTGCTGAAATAATCTTCGAGTTCATGTATCAGTCTGGTTGCATCAGGGGATTCTCTGCCATATGCCACAAAGTTATTTTTACTGAAGAATGAATAATTTTCCCTTGATACCAATCCTCCGAAATATTTCTGGTTGACTGAAAGGACAGGCACCCTGCAGGCGAGGGTTTCAATGGCTACCCTTCCAACGCCCAGAACCAGACCAGACTTCCTGATTATCTCCATGACATCCGGCTTGTATCCGTGAATTATCATGGCGGTGCGTCCTAGCTGCCTGTTTATCGCATCAGCTTCGCTCCTTATCTCATCGAGATGATCTCCGTCACCCACGATATTGAATTTAAGATCAGGAAATTGCCCGGAAACAGGGAGAAGGACCTTATTCATTATCATGGAGATGATGAGTGAATGCCTTTTATCGATCCTGCTGATATAACATAACGAGTTAAAATCTCTTTCATCCTGTGAATTGACAATTCTGACTCCATTCTGGATAAGAATGGATTTCCATCGCGGGATCCCATAACCCGCAGCTTCATCAAATGTGCTCTGTCTCACAAAGATGAACTTATCGATCCACTTTCTTGTCAATGGTGACCTGATATCATATTGTGTATGTCCGTGGACTGTTACGACAACAGGGATCCCTGAAATTTTTGCCGCCATACAGCCAATAAAAACAGGAAGCCTCTGGTGTGCATGAATGACATCAATTCCATGCTCCTTTACAAACCTTGCAACAAAAAATATCTGAAAGGGAGCTAAAAAGTCACTCATTCTGATAAAAATGAATCTCACTCCCCTGTTGAGCAAGTCATTCTGTTGCCCATTTCTGGCCATTATAAAAACATCATGTCCCGTCTCATCAAGGACGTTCGCAAGATCACGCACATGATTTTCGGCGCCTCCGAAACCAAAACTTCTTACAAGATGTAATATCCGCATGCCCGGTCAGAATATTGATATGGTAACAATCAGTTTTAATGGACAGGTATAAGGCAAATATCGGATATTTTCTTAAACTGTCAATAATCAATATTACTTACAAAAAAGGCCCGGAACAAATATTCCGGGCCAACCAAAACTAAACCTGGAGTATATGACTATATAGCAGTTCCTCCTCTTTCCCCTGTCCTGATACGGATACATTCTTCAAGTGGTGTGATAAATATCTTTCCATCTCCCACTGCACCCTCTCCGTTGGTGCGAGCAGCCTTTAAGATAGTATTGACGGTTATGTCAACAAACTCATCGTTAACACCTATTTCAATCTTGATTTTAGGTATCAGATCGGGAACAATGATCTGTCCTCTGTACATCTCCTCGATTCTTTGCTGCCCATGGCCTGAGACACGGCTGACGGTTATCCTTTTTATTTCCGCTTCGATTAGTGCCTCGCGCACTTTATCCAGCTTAACTTCCCTGATAATTGCTGTTATTAATTTCATTGCCTTAATTTTACAAGTGTAAACATTAACTTGGATTTAACATTCCGTATCCTCTTTCACCATGGTATGCCCTGTCCAGACCTGACATCTCATCAGTTTCTGTCGATTTCAGCTTAATAAACCTGTCCAGTACCCATATTATGATATAGGTCATTACTGCAGCATATACTATTGCGATTGTTACAGCAATAGCCTGGGTACCAAGCTGATTCCATAGATTCCATTTGCCTCCTGCAATAGCAGCGGCATCGGCCATCCATGAAGGACGGATAAAAAAGACCAGAAGAATAGCTCCGGTGATCCCGCCTATACCATGAATACCAAAAGCGTCCAGGCTATCATCATAACCAAGTTTATTTTTTATCATAATGGCAGAGTAACATGTGAAGGATGCAATAATGGCCAGAATCATAGCTCCATAAGGCTGAACTACACCTGCTGCAGGTGTTACTGCAACTAGTCCGGCGAGGATACCGCTGGCAAAACCGAGTGCAGTTGCTTTGCCCTGGTGGACACTTTCTATTATCACCCAGGCAAGAGCTCCGGCTGCAGCGGCAACCTGAGTGGCGGTGAGAGCCTGTGCTGTGCTTAACCCGCTTGAAATACTGCTCCCTGCATTGAACCCGAACCATCCAACCCAAAGCAAACCTGCTCCGAGCATCGTAATAACAAGGTTATTCGGACGGATTACCTGGTAAGGATAACCTCTTCTGGAACCCAGATAAAGTGCTGCTACCAGCCCGCTGACACCAGCAGAGATATGCACCACAGTGCCTCCGGCAAAATCGATTGCCCCTTTTGCTCCGATATTAAAAAGGAAACCATCAGATGCCCACACCCAGTGACACAAAGGATTGTAGACAAGAAGTCCCCATATAGCTATGAAAAAACAGTAGGCCTTGAACGAAACTCTCTCAGCAAAAGCACCGGCTATAAGAGCTGGTGTGATAATTGCAAATTTTCCCTGGAACATTGAAAAGACATATTCAGGAACACCGGCATCCATTATTTTTGTATCAATTCCCCTGAGGAAAAAATAATCAGAATTCCATCCGAACCATCCTCCAAGAATATTTCCTCCGAAAGACATGCTGTAACCAACTGCAACCCAGAGAACACTAATTATTCCCATCGCAATAAAGCTGTGCATTATTGTCCCAAGGACGTTTTTTGATCTTACAAGTCCTCCATAGAACATGGCAAGACCAGGTATCATTAACAGCACAAGCGCCGTTGAAGTAAGCATCCAGGCTGTCGCCCCGGTGTCAATAGCTGTTCCTTCCGCAGCATATAATCCCGTAAAGCTGAGAAAAGTCAGCATCAGCATCAACAGCGGTCTTTTCCATTTTAATTTAACCATAACAAAATGTTTTTAATTATTTGATTCAATTCATCCCTGCCTGTGCTGACAGGATTCTTTATTGAAAACATAAGTTTATAATAAATATCTGGTTGCAAATATATACTTATTAGGGGGTATGACAAATTATTTTTATCTTTTTTTTACTTTTTACTATTTTTTTATGGGGGTCATTTGATTTTATATCCATTTTATTTGTGTTTATGTCTTGTTTTTAGGGGGTATTGTTGATTTTTTGATATTTTTTCCAATATTGACTTATAAGATACTTAAGCCCAGCTAAATACAAAGTCATACCTGCCCGTCTGAAGGCAGGGAGGATGGTTTACACAGGTATTTATTGCTGAAAGAGGTTAATTTCGCTTCTTAGAAGAGGGAAGCTAAATAAAATTCCTGTCAAGATTTACTTGAAAGAACGGTGCACTCTCATAAATCTACCGGCAGGCAGCTTTGATCATATAAAGATTTGTTTCCAGCGCATCAAGGTACATGAGCACCCATGCAGGAAAGTCATTGAAGACCTGGTGATACCAATCATCACTCTCCTCTGGAGATACTTTGAAATTGAATATCCCCTGCGCATTTTCAGCTATAACTTCATATCCGGGCGTTATTTCCATCAGTCTGATCAACTCTTCAAGCTCCTTCTGAAGCTTCATGGAAATTTGTTTACCCGGATCCCCCAAACCGGTTGCAACCGATCCCCTGATATCAGGTCTGATGAGGTTTCCGGGATCATGCTTCCATTGCTCCCGGGTTTTCCCATCCAGCTCCAGGACTTTTTCCTGACACTCACTGACTGTTTTTATTGCTTCGTCAATTCTGACAGTAACCACTGATTTCGCACCAGTTTCCGGCAAAAGGGAAAGTCCCTTTTGCTGATTAATATAGTTTCGCGACAGCTGATAACTGTCTGTAACCCTTTCGCTGGTCACATTCAGTGCCAGCAATCCGGAGAAGACAGAGTTGAGGGCCAGGAGAAGCAGTACAAAGACAGTATTATATATATTGAAATTTTTGTCTTTCGAAGTTACTCCTATAAAGACAGGCAGGAAAACAACGTATGGAAAAGGTAATGCTATAGTCAGCAAAGTACCGGCATGAGGCCAGTGCATTAATTTAAACAGCATTGCCGTGAAGACTACAAAACAAGTAATATAAGTCGTAATATAAAGGAGGAGGTTTTTCCGGTTCATAGCTGACCTGTAATGATCTGTCAGTGCCAAAGGAAGGAAAAGCAGCACCAGGGCAGCTATGCCGGTGGTAAGCAGGATCCCTGCACCCGGATAATGATTTATTTTAAAGATGGTGCCGGTAAATACAATGATGGCAGTTATCACACCGAGTATATAAATCTTTTGTTTCATGATTTTATGTATAAATGTGATTATTACTGTTTTGCAATAGATGAAAGCATGCAGGATTCAACTGCCAGGAGATTATTCTTCAGGATCTCCACGGAGTGAAGTGCTGACAATAATGTTAAATCATTGGGTGCAGACAACCCCCCCGGCAAATAGATTGAAGGATCCAACAACCCTTTAAATTTCCCGGAATCCCTGTCAGGTGTAAGGGTTGTTACATAATTCATGTAATCTGAAAGGACCTTCTTCATCTCTTGCCGGACAGAGCATCCGGGCATGAGAAGGTCTCTTGCGGGCACCTTACTGTAAGGATTTGCAAGATGTGTAAAACGGATCTCCGGACCGTTATCAGTCTCTCCGGCTGATTCTGTGTTATGAGGCGATCCCTCTGACACCTCAACCATTTGGATTTGAACTTTCCCTAAATAATCATGAGCATACAGGGTTTTGTTATGCAGTAATTCCATCTGCAGGTAACAGGCAGAATCGTGATATTGATTCAGTATTGAATTATTAATGTTGAGGCCCATCTTATTTAAAGTCTGTTCCTGTTTAAGATGAGGGTAATAACCGTTATTATACATATTCCTGAGGTTAAGATTGATCAGGGCTCCGGGAACAATAATCAGCAGGGAACCGATTATAATAAAGATGAATCCAGCGCTGATATGCCTTTCATCTTTCCAGGTCAGCCAGGTATACCATGGAAGCACCACGAAAAATAAAATGATTAAGGACAAAATCATGAACAATGATGCTAATGGCCAGTGCTGGATCTTAAAGAGCATGCCTGCGACATATAATATGGATCCGGCGGCCCCAAGCAGATAAATCGGCTTCATGGTCTTATTTTCAGGATCTGCAAGCTTTGTTATGACCAGCGAGGGGATGAAAAAGAAGATTGCAAAAAGTACCGATAAACTCAGTATGATTCCAGCTTCAGGCCAGTGTTGGATTTTGAACAGGGTCCCGAAAATAAACAGCATTCCGGTTATAAATCCGGAGATAAACAGAAACAACCTCTTCCTGCTATGGGTCTCCTTCCAGAGAACAATAAGGGCTGAAGGCATAAAGATAAATGCCAGGATGAACGCTCCCAGGACCATCAATATTCCTGCAAGGGGCCAGTGTTGAATCTTGAATAATGTTGCAAAGCCGAACAATATTGTTCCGGCAATGCCAGAAATTTTCATAGTGTTTTTCATTTTTCTGTATTTTGAATCAACTGCATAAAGTGTCTCTTCCTGAATCTCTTTTATTCTTCTTGGACCTATTTTATCCGTTATTTTACGGTAAGCATCAAGGAAGGTCAGTCCATTCTGCATCTCGTGTTCCACATCGCAGCAGACATGGTCAATGAGTTCATCGGCGAGGCTGGAGAAGGTAATTTCCTGTTTTTTTATATCGAGGCTTATCTGTTCAATATTTTCAATTGAAAGTTCAGGCATGGCTCAGACCAGGTTTAAGGTTGATTATACTCTGGATTGATTCAATGAACTCTGCCAGTTCCTTAATTTTTTCGATTACTAACTTATCGCCTTTTGGAGTAAGTGCATAGTAAATTCTTGTCCTGTTGTTGCGGATTTCGGTAGCTGTCACCAGAGCCCCTTCTTTTTTCAGTTTATGAAGGATCGGATAGAGTGCTCCGTAAGTCAGTTTCACATTCCCTTTTGTCAGTTCCTCGACTTTCCCTGTTATGGCATATCCATGCATTGGACCTTCCTCTTTGAGCAGTTTGAGTACAATTGTCTTGAGAGAACCTTTTAAAATTTCGTTTGGTATCATCTTGTTTGCTTTTAAGTTCAGTTATTCTTTGTTATTTATATATTTAAGAGAGTGATATTTAAACCAAAATTATATTTCAACAGCTTATATATTTTGATGTATTTATATATAATCCAATTATATATTATACTTATTGTATATATAAGCTTCTTATATATTGCAAATATAAAATATTATTCTTTACAAATACAAATTTTTTATAACTATTTTTATCGCTAATCGGATAAAACGTGAAATAAGCAGCAGATCGCCCTTGGCAAGCTAGCAAAGCCCGGTTCTTTGTCTCGCTCAGAAACTCATATTTTAACCGGACAGTAATGAAATATTCTTCGGATTTTGTGGAATTCAAAAAAACAAAACCTGTGAAATACATCAAACCACCTGTGAAATAGCTGTCTGTTAGTGTCTTAGACTATTCCCGGACCAATATTCTGTCTGGCATAATTTATGCAACATTCACACTACCCAATTGTTATTATGATGAATTAATGCTTCGGATCATAATGTCGCGTAAACTCAATCTTGACAGAATATCAAAAGTTGACAGCTGGCAAAAAAACAGTTTTGCAATTGCCGACTGCACATTGCTATTTGCCAACTAAAGCTTGCGACATAATAAAATTGACCAGACAATAATTCAATATTATATAAATTCAATATCAAACCGCTGTAATATCTTATGTCCATAAAGGTTCCCATATTTAAAACATATCCCGTAACCGGACTGCATTGCGCTTCCTGCGCAGCAAGAACAGAATCATTTGTTAAATCGCTGCCCGGAATAAAAAACGCCTCGGTGAATTATGCAGATACCTCCATCAGAGTGGAATTTTCTCCTGAAGAGATCTCCCCCACCGAGATGAAAAAAGCTGTCCAGTCAATAGGCTATGACATCATCATAGATGAAGCCAACAGCCAGGAGATAAAGGAAGAAGCCCGGTATACATATTTCAGGAAGATCAGGATCAATACAATAGGAGCTGCTCTATTCAGCATACCTCTTGTGATAATTGCCATGGCATTTATGGATATGCCCTATGCAAACTATATTATGATGGCTCTCGCAACTCCTGTGGTTTTCTGGTTCGGAAGGCAGTTCCCGTCAGGTGCCTGGAAACAGCTGAAACATCGCACATCCAACATGGATACACTTGTTGCCCTGAGTACAGGCATTGCATATATCTACAGCGGCTTAGTCACCTTCTTTCCCGATCTCTTCCATAAAGCAGGCATTCATCCGCATGTCTATTTTGAAGCCTCAGCAGTTATCGTAACTTTTATCCTTCTTGGTAAACTCCTGGAAGAGAGAGCAAAATCAAATACATCCTCCGCCCTCAAGAAGCTAATCGGACTTCAGTCAAAAACGGTAATTCTTGTTACCGGTAATGGAGAACAGAAAGAGATTCCCGTAAGCAATGTCATGCCTGGAGATATTCTCCTGGTTAAACCTGGCTCCAGGATCCCCGTAGACGGCACAATAATCTCAGGCAGCTCCTTCGTGGATGAAAGCATGATAAGCGGAGAACCAATTCCCTCCGAAAAGACAACCCGGTCGAGAGTATTCGCAGGAACTATCAATCAGAAGGGCAGCTTTCAGTTCCGTGCTGACAAAGTCGGTGGAGACACAGTACTGGCACAGATCATCAGTATGGTCAGGGAAGCCCAGGGAAGCAAGGCCCCTATCCAGCATCTTGTTGATAAGGTGGCAGGAATATTTGTGCCCGTGGTAATCTCAATTGCCCTGCTTGCCGGAGGTATATGGCTTTTATCAGGAGTTGAAAACGCCTTTACTCACAGCCTCCTGGCAATAGTTACAGTACTGATCATTGCCTGCCCGTGTGCCCTTGGACTTGCAACCCCTACAGCCATAATGGTTGCGATCGGAAAGGGCGCAGACAATGGTATTCTTATCAAAGACGCCGAAAGCCTTGAAATTGCACACAAAATCAATGCAGTTGTTCTGGATAAGACAGGTACCATTACAATGGGCGAACCATCTGTTGAGACGATTGAATGGAAAAAAGATACTGATAATGAGTCACTTGGAAAGATTCTCCTCGGGATCCAGAAGAACAGTGAACACCCTCTTGCTGAACCCGTTGTCCGCTACCTTGTTAATTCAGGTATTAAAAGCGATTTACCTGTTTCTGATATAGAAAGTATTACCGGTAAAGGAATAACTGCTAAGGTTGACAATAAATCCTACTATGTCGGCAACAGGAAAATACTTGATGAGAATAAAATTATTATCGGGGATGATTTGCTTGCATCTGCCCAGAGATGGCAGAGCGAGGCTAAGACAGTCTTCTTCTTTTCAGATTCGGAAAATGCCCTGGCTGTAATATCAGTCTCGGATAAAATAAAAGAATCATCCAGGGAAGCAGTCAGACAGCTACACAGCCTGGGAATTGAAGTCCATATGCTTACAGGCGACAATGCCCAGACTGCAGCAAAGATAGCCTCCGAGGCGGGTATTGACAGCTACAAGGCTGAAGTATTGCCACAGGCTAAACATGATTTTATAATAGAGCTTCAAAATCAAGGCAAGATCGTTGCGATGGTCGGCGATGGTATAAATGATTCCCAGGCTCTGGCACAGGCCGATGTAAGCATCGCCATGGGCAAAGGTTCCGATATTGCAATGGATGTTGCCAAAATGACCATAATCTCATCCGACCTTACAAAAATACCCGGAGCTATCAGATTGTCACATCAGACAACAAAAACGATAAAACAAAACCTGTTCTGGGCTTTTATTTACAATGTCATAGGAATACCCGTAGCAGCGGGAGCGCTCTTTCCCCTGTTCGGCTTTCTCCTCAATCCGATGATTGCAGGCGCTGCGATGGCATTAAGCTCGGTAAGCGTTGTAAGCAACAGCCTGCGACTGAAATGGATTGATTTATAGTATATTTTCCAATAAGATCTCCTGTTCAATGAAAAAAGTGCTCAAATATTTGGACATTCCAAAATTACAATATATCTTTGACCGTTTGGTTAATCTTTTTAGTTAAACCAAAAAGATAATAAATATGACTGAAATTGAAAAGCTGACAGAGGATAAAATATTCGATGCAGCAACAGAGGTTTTCGTTGAAAAAGGGATGGATGGTGCGAGAATGCAGGATATTGCAAACCAGGCAGGTATTAATAAGGCTCTGCTCCATTATTATTACCGGACCAAAGAGAAGCTGTTTACCGCCGTGTTCGAAATGATTGCAAGGAAAATATTTAAAAAATTCGCCCCCGTTTTCGATGAAAACCTCAGCCTGGAAGATAAAATCAGATTCTTCTTCAGGGAACATATCACTTTCCTGCAGGAGAACCCGGGACTGCCTGGCTTTATCCTGAATGAAGTAAACCGTCATCCTGACAGGATAAAAAAACTGCTGGCAAGCATAGATTTCGAGAATCTGTGGCTTAAGCTGTATGAACAGCACGAAATGGAATTTAAAAGATATAATATAACACAGGCCTCATTGCCTCAGCTGATGATCAGTATGGCAGCAATAAGCGTCTTCCCTTTCGCCGCCAAAGGGATCCTCGAAGGAATCCTTGGCAAGGTAAATGTCAACTTTAATGATTTCATCGAAGAAAGAAAAGAGTTTGCTGCGGAATTTGTAATCAAGGCCATAACCAAATGAAGAGTGACTAAAGTGACTAAAGTGACTAAAGTTAGAAAAGATTAAATATATACATATGAAAAGGAAAGTCCTGATTTTGTTGATTCTTCTGTGTTCAGTTACACCGAACCTATTTTCCCAGAAGATTATCACCCTGAAAGAATGCTACGACAAGGCAATGTCCGTCAATGCCCTTTCAGGTGAAAAAGATGCCTACTCTACCATTTCAGTATTAAAGGATGAAAACCTGTCAAAAGGCTGGCTCCCCACACTCGATGCAAATGCTTCAGCAAACTATGTGTCGGATGTTGTCGACTTCTCGAAAGCCATGGCGGCAATCCCGGGAGTTTCTTCAATTCTGACTCCGATGCCACACGATCAGTACAAGCTCACTCTCGATATTAACCAGGTCATTTACGACGGAGGGGCCATAAAAAGCAGCAGGATGCTGGAAAGAACTGAACTAGGTATCAATGAGAAGCAGACTGAAACTGATCTCTATAAACTTCGTGGCCAAATCAATAACTATTATTTCAATGTAATGCTCCTGAACAGGCAGAAGGAGCTTTTACAGAACTACCTGAAACTGATTCAGAAACGCATTGCTTCGATGCAGTCAGCCATTGAAAATGGTGTTATATTGAAGTCTGATGCTGATGTTCTTACCTCCGAGAAGATTAAGCTTGAACAGCAGATTGCGGAAAATGAACTGCGCAAGACCGCACTCCTCAAGATCTTAACAGATCTCACAGGCTCAGATATTGATACATTGACTGAATTTGTGCTTCCTGAACAGCCCGGGGAACTCACCGGTGAGCTGTTGAGACCAGAACTCCAGCTGTACGATCTGCATAAGGAACAGCTTAATGCCGGAATCCAGCTTGCGCAGAGCAAAAGGATGCCAAAAGCCTTCGGCTTCGCAACCCTGGGCTATGGTAATCCTCCCGGACAGGATTTCTTCACAGATAGCTTTGACACATACTATATTGTAGGAGGAGGAATCAAGTGGAACATCTTCGACTGGAACAGGGTAAAGAATGAAAAAAAGGTAATCGCCCTCCAACAGGGAATACTGGAAAACCGTAAAAAAGATCTGGAGGATAATTTAACCCGACAGCTTGAATCGAAATCAGCTGAGATATCAAGCCTCAAAACACTTATCGAAACTGACACTGAACTTATTTCCCTCAGGAAACGAATAACTGCATCGGCGGAATCACAATATGAAAACGGTACCATTACCGCCACTGAATATCTCAATGAAATGAACTCTGAACACCAGGCAGAGATTAACTACGAAATTCATAAAATTAACCTTGCCATGGCAAGAATTGAGTACCTGAATATAAGCGGAAAAGAAATACAATAACCACATGAAAACCATATTACTGATATCATTAGCAGCCATTATCCTGACAGGCTGCAGGGATAAAACCGGAGAGGCTGATGCCTACGGTAACTTTGAAGCAACAGAGGTAATCATCTCTGCGGAAACAAGCGGAAGGATTTTACAGTTTGACAAGGAAGAAGGTTCACTCATAAGTAAGGGAGAAATCATTGCCCTTATCGATACAACACTTTCTCACCTGCAGAAATCCGAGATAGATGCAGGGATGACAAGTGTCAGAACCCGCATCGCCTCGATAAACGCTCAGAACGATATTCTTAACCAGCAGATAGAGAATCAGAATATCAATATTGCAAGAATAGAGAAGATGCTGAGGGATGATGCCGCTACACAGAAACAGTACGATGATCTTACCGGACAGGTTGCAGTACTGAAAAAGCAGATTGCCGCAAACAACACTCAAAAGATTTCAACTGCTGCCGAACTGGCAGTATATGAGTCGAAAAAAGCAACCCTGAATGAACAGATATCAAGAAGCAGTGTAAAGAGCCCGCTTGCAGGGACCATCATTGAAAAATATGCGGAAGCCGGCGAAGTGACAGCACAGGGAAAACCTCTCGCAAAAATTGCAGACCTCTCGGTCATAAAATTAAAGGTGTATGTCTCCGGAGCAGAATTGGGAAAGATAAAAACCGGTCAGCAATGCACCATCAGGATCGATGATGGTGCAAAAGGTTTTAGAAATTTCAGCGGGGTTATCACCTTCATATCTGAAAAGGCGGAGTTTACCCCCAAAATAATACAGACAAAAGAGGAAAGGGTTACACTTGTCTATGCTGTAAACATTAATGTTGTTAATGACGGTACGCTTAAATCGGGCATGCCCGGCGAAGCTATTTTTAAATAATAAGGTCAGATGCAATCTGTAATTGAAACATCAGGACTGTCAAAGAGTTTCGGCACAACGAAAGCCCTTGATGATATTTCTTTCTCGGTAAATGAATCTGAAATATTCGGGTTTATTGGTCCTGATGGAGCAGGGAAAACAACGCTTTTCCGTATTATCACCACTCTTCTGCTGCCGGACGAAGGCAATGTAAAGGTCCTTGGACTGGATTCAGTTTCAGAGTTCAAAATACTCAGAAAAAATATAGGGTACATGCCCGGACGATTCAGCCTGTACCAGGATCTTTCCGTGGAGGAAAATCTATCTTTTTATGCAACTGTCTTTGGCACGACGGTGAACGAAAACTATGACCTGATTTCTGATATCTATTCACATATTGAACCATTCAGGAAAAGGCTTGCAGGCAAACTTTCAGGCGGAATGAAGCAGAAGCTGGCCCTTTCGTGTGCATTGATACATAAACCACAGCTTCTGGTACTCGATGAACCTACTACCGGTGTGGATGCCGTATCCAGGTCGGAGTTCTGGAGCATGCTGGGCAAATTGAGAAAACACAATATAACAATTCTTGTCTCAACGCCCTATATGGATGAGGCAATGAGATGCGACAGGGTAGCATTGATCCAGCGGGGGAAAATACTTGCTGTTGATACCCCTGATAATATCATTGCAGGATTCAGCAGGAAACTTTTCAGAGTAAAGGCACCTGAAAAATACAGGCTCATCAACGCGCTGAGGCAATTCCCTTCAACGGTCACCGCTTATCCCTTCGGCGATTCAGTGCATGCAACATTTACAGGAGATACTATCGATCCGTCCTTAAACGATTACCTGAAAAACCATGGCGTCGCTAATGTCTCAGTCAGCGAAACAGAACCAGGAATAGAGGACAGGTTCCTGGAATTAATGAACAAGACAGTGTGATGGAAAAACAGGTTATAAAAGTCAGGAATCTCGTAAAGAAATTTGGAAGATTTGTCGCCAACGACAATCTGAACTTTGAGGTTTATGAGGGAGAAATCTTCGGCTTCCTGGGTGCAAACGGAGCAGGCAAGACGACGGCGATCAGGATCCTCTCCGGACTATCTGAGCCAACATCCGGTGAAGTTACTGTAGCAGGATTTGATGCCAACCGGGAATCAGAAAAGATCAAAAAGAATATCGGATATATGTGCCAGAAATTCTCTTTGTATGAAGACCTTACCGTAAAAGAAAACATAGCCCTGTATGGCGGTATCTATGGCATGAGCAAGAAATTGATTAAGGAACGAACTGATGAGCTTCTTGAAAAACTCAATTTCCGGGAATATGAAGAGAGGCTGATTGCAGACCTGCCAATGGGATTGCGGCAAAAACTTGCATTCTCAGTAGCTGTTTTGCATGAACCAAAGATCGTATTCCTTGATGAGCCTACAGGCGGGGTTGATCCAATTACAAGAAGACAATTCTGGGAGATGATCTATGAAGCAGCCACGAGAGGGATCACCGTATTTGTCACTACACACTATATGGATGAAGCAGAATACTGTGACCGGATCTCGATAATGAGTGAGGGCAGGATTGTTGCCCTTGATACACCTGAACAGCTGAAGAAGCAATATAATGCTTCTACTGTTGAAGAGGTTTTTATAAAAATTGCCAGGCCGGTTGTGAATTGAAAAGAACAGGCAGGGACAGGTCGTGACATGTCCCTGCATAATTATATAAAAATGAACCGTTTCCTCGGATTTATCAAAAAAGAATTCCTCCACATTTTCAGGGATTACCGGACACTGGTCATACTGTTCGGAATACCTGCTGCCCAGATATTGATATTTGGCTATGCAGTAAGCATGGATATAAAAAATGCAGGTATTGCAGTTCTTGACCTGTCCCATGATGAGATAACCAGGAGTCTGACAGACAAGATCATTTCATCCGATTTTTTCAAAAAGACTGAATCCCTTCTCAATTACTCCGATATTGACAAAGTGTTCAAAAAAGGAAAGACAAAAGCAGTAATAATATTTGAGGAGAACTTTGGCAAAAAACTGGTTAGTGAGGGCAAGGCATCACTAAGTATCATCGCAGATGGCTCAGAACCAAACACAGCCACTCTGGTTACTAATTATACTACTGCAATCGTAAATGATTTTAACCTGCAATTTGCAGGGAGTGCCCTGACAAATTCTGTCAGGATCCGTCCTGAAGTAAAAATGTTCTATAATCCAAGCCTGAAAAGTCATTTCATGTTTGTGCCCGGGGTTATTACACTTATCCTTATACTCATCTGCGCATTGATGACCTCCGTTACAATAACACGGGAAAAAGAGTTCGGTACAATGGAAGTCCTGCTGGTTTCGCCGCTGAAACCCATTCAGATAATCCTGGGAAAGGTGATGCCATATTTCATATTGTCGTTTGTAAATGTCCTGCTTATACTTACCCTTTCATGGTTCGTGTTTGGATTGCCGGTCAAGGGAAGCCTGGTTTTACTACTTGCCGAAAGCATGCTGTATATCCTCATGAGTCTTTCACTCGGAATTCTCATATCAACTGTATCGACAACCATGCAGCAGGCAATATTTATTTCCCTGATCGGACTGATGCTGCCGACAATATTGCTTTCCGGATTTATATTCCCTATCGAGAACATGCCAAAGATCTATGATTACGTAAGCATGATAATGCCACCCAGATACTTTATTATAATTATAAAAAACATAATGATCAAGGGAACAGGATTGCTGTATATATGGAAAGAGACACTGATCCTTATGGTAATGACAGCCGTCTTTATAGGAATAAGTGTACGGAAATTTAAGATCAGACTTGAATAAGACAAAAGATAAAAGTCACAAGACAAAAGATAAAAGTCACAAGACAAAAGATAAAAGTCACAAGACAAAAGGAAAAAGTAGAAAGATGAAGGGTAAAGTAGCAAGATCTTTAGGAAGCTCTTTAAAAGCCGCCTTGGCGGGGGGTCAGGGGTGGGTAAAATAAGGTGCAGGGTACAAGGTAAAGAGTACAAGCGGGCATTAAGAGACAGATAAAAATTAAAGCAGAATATGAGAACAATACTATATCTGATCAGAAAAGAGTTTCTGCAGATTTTCAGGAATAAGTTCATATCGAAGGCAATATTTGCCGTACCGATAGTGCAGATGCTGATACTGGTTCCTGCTATTACATTTGAGATAAAGAGTGTTACCCTTACGGTTGTTGACAAAGATCTTTCTCCTGAATCGCGCGGATTGATAAACAAACTGGAAGGTTCAACTTTTTTCAGGGTTGCTCATGCTACCTTTTCGGAAACAGAGGCAAATGATCTTCTCCACCGGAATAAGTGCAGTATGGTACTTCAGATTCCTTCAGGCTTTGGCAAGGATATTTCTACCGGCCAAACAGGAAAATTACTTGCCACAGCAGATGCCATAAATGCCTCATCCGCTCAGCTTTCCTGGGCCTACCTCAATGGAGTTATCCGGGATTATAATGCGGAACTCATTAAGGAAAATATCAATGTCATCCCACTCCCTCCGGCAACAGCTATACAGATCACAAACCGATACTGGTATAACGAGGAGTTGAACTACAAATACTATATGCTTCCGGGTATTCTGGTTATTCTTGTTACAGCCATCGGGTTCCTTCTTGCCGGACTCAATATGGTAAGGGAAAAAGAAATCGGAACCATCGAACAGATTAATGTCACACCTGTAAAAAAACACCAGTTTATAACAGCCAAGATGGTACCCTTCCTGCTAATAGGACTTGTGGATCTGGCCCTGGGGCTGCTGATCGGGAAACTGGCTTTTAATATTCCATTTGAAGGAAGTATTCTGTTAATGTTTTTCGGAGCAACACTGTTTCTGATTGCAGTTCTTGGCCTGGCACTCTTCATTTCAACCTTCTCTTCAACACAGCAGCAGTATATGTTCATTGCATTCTTCTGCATGATTATCTTCATCCTTATGAGCGGAATCTTCACGCCTTATGAAAGCATGCCGCAGTGGGCACAGAACTTTAACCTTGTCAACCCGGTGGCTTATCTTATGAGGATAAACAGGATGGTGATGCTTAAGGGATCCGGCATTCATGATATCAGCAGGGAAATTTATTCCCTGGCAGCCATTGCAATCTGCTTTTCAGCACTCGCAGTAAGAAGATACCGTAAGACTGCATGAATTCAATTGTACAAATTCCGGAGATTACGGAAATCCTTTAATAATTACTTTAACATAACAGAAGCGGTAACAGGCCAGTGGTCGGAGATGAAAACAGCATTATCCTTTTCAGCAAGCGTAGCATGATTCAGCACTCTCAGGCCATTCTTTACAAAGATATAATCAACCCTCCCGGTGCCAGGCTTATCTGAAAATCCATTATAGGTCCAGGTTGGTCCGGCAGGTTTCTTATCAGATACAAAATAGGAGTCCTTAAGGACAGGAACACTCTCATCGGGACCTGTAAGAATAGAATAACCTGTACTGTATGGCAGCAAATTGAAATCGCCTGTAACAATGAAAGGGAAGCCATCTGCAATTTCACCAACTTCTTTCAGAAGGATACGGCTGCTCATTATCCTGGCTGAGTCGGAATCATGTGCAAAATGTGTATTGAAAAAATAAAAATGTTCATTATTGGTCTTATCGACAAGCTCCAGCCATGTCACAATCCGTGGAAGTGAAGCGCCCCATCCCATTGATCCCGGTACGTCCGGTGTATCAGATAACCAGAAGGTTATAGTCCTTACCAGGTCAAATCTCTCTTTACGGAAAAATACCGGATTCATCTCTCCTTTCCTTGCTCCATCATCACGACCAACACCGACCGAGCCATATTCTGCAAGGGCGGAATCCATTAATGCGTATTGATGCCATAAGACTTCCTGCATGCCAAGTATATCGGGTTTCTCCTCTGAAATAAAACTGCAAAAAAGCGGTATTCTGTTTGGCCAGGCATTAATGCTGTCATCCGGATTATCATATCTCACATTCAGAGTCATGACCTTAATTGAATCTTTATCTTTCGTGTGAGAACATCCATACATAAAAAGAGAAAAGAAAACCAGAACAGCGGCTGCACATTTTTTCATATTGTCAGATTTTAAATCAAAGATACTAATCTGAAATAAATATCTGCATCCGCACATGCTTTGCTGTCCCGATTCCTTTTAATAAGGGTTTGAGCCAATTATTTATATATTTGCAATGTTGATTGCATTATGGGCGCAGACATCGTTCTAAAAGCTCGTATACAGGTACAATGCCGATAATAGATTATCAAAACATTATGTTCAATGGCTGATGTAATAAAACTTTTGCCCGATTCTGTTGCTAATCAGATTGCCGCAGGAGAGGTTATACAAAGGCCGGCTTCAGTCGTGAAAGAGCTGATGGAAAACTCTGTCGATGCAGGAGGAAAGGCCATAAGGGTAATAATAAAAGACTCCGGAAAGACATTGATCCAGATAATTGATGATGGAGATGGCATGTCTGAGACAGACGCCAGGCTATCCTTTGAAAGGCATGCCACCTCAAAAATCACAACAGCACAGGACCTCTTCGCCATAAAGACAAAAGGATTCCGGGGTGAGGCTCTTGCTTCAATTGCTGCAGTTGCGATGGTAGAACTTAGAACCCGAAGGGAGGAGAGCGAAACAGGGATCAGGGTCGTTATAAGCGGCTCCAGGGTGGAATCCCAGGAACCATGCAGCTGTCCCCCGGGCTCAAACTTTTCGGTCAAAAATCTTTTCTTCAATATCCCGGCGAGACGCAAGTTTCTTAAATCAGATAATACTGAGATCAGACACATAGTAACTGAATTTCAGAAGATCGTTCTGGCTCATCCGGACATCAGTTTTTCTCTATATCACAACGACACTGAAGTATACAACCTCTCTCCCGGCAATCTGAGACAACGGATTATTGGTGTGTTCGGAAAGCAAATTAATCAGGATCTTATTTCCGTTGAGACAGACACAACCCTTATTAAAATCAAAGGGTTTATAGGTAAACCGGAGAACGCCAGACGTACCTACGGTGAACAGTTCTTTTTCGTAAACAACCGGTTCATGAAGCACCCCTATTTCCATAAAGCGGTTGTTGAGGCTTACCAGAATATTCTGGCACCTGAAACTATACCCTCATATTTCATCTACATGGATGCTGATCCTGCTTCAATCGATATAAATATACATCCCACCAAGACTGAAATCAAGTTTGAAGATGAACGGGCAATCTGGCAGATATTGATGGCATCAGTCAGGGAAGCGCTGGGCAGGTTCAATATTGTCCCTTCACTTGACTTTGATAATGAAGTTCTTATTGACATCCCCGTAAGAAGTTCATCCGGACATATACCTGAAGCGCCTGTGATCGGGATTAATAATCAGTATAATCCATTCGAAAACGAGGATAAGCAAGACCAGAGATCAGGTTATATTGAACGTTTTGAAAGAGATGATGTCTCCAACTGGCAGAAACTTTATTCTTCCCTTGAAAAGAATAACAGTGATACAGAACACTCATCAGGGATCGGTGAATCCGGCAGAAAATTCCTGCAGATTAAAAATAAATATATTGTATGCCCGGTAAAGTCAGGACTAATGCTGATTGATCAGAAAAGAGCTCACCAGAGAGTCCTGTATGAAAAGTTTATGGAATGCTTCAGCGATGAACAGACTGTAAGCCAGATTGATATGTTTCCTGTGAAAATGGAGTTGAATCCTGCCGACTATTTCATACTTACCGAGATAGAAGATAGTCTGGGGAAGCTTGGCTTCCGGATCAAACATGAGGGTAATAATACGATTTCCATTACGGGACGGCCATCAGATACTTTTTCTTCTGATCCGGTGGAGATAATGGAAATCCTTCTCGAGGATTATAAAAGGACCGACAGTGATCCTTCGGCAGGTGCAAGAGAAAAAATCTCTGCAGCAATGGCTGCAGCTTCAGCAATACCCTATGGAAAGCCTCTGACGCAGGGGGAGATGGAGGATCTCTTCGACACTCTCTTTGCCTGCGCAGGGCCAAATTATTCTCCGGGAGGAAAACCTGTTATCAGCATTCTTACAACTGATGAAATTGACAAAAGATTTAAATAGATTTGCGATGACATTATGTCGGAAAATCAGACAAATAAGATTTTGGCCCGACAATTGAAGTTAAATAAGTTTTAAAAATCGATAGATGAACGGATTCGGAGGAGGATATCTCAATTTACCACCTGTAGTTAAGAATATTATTCTTATAAATATCTTAATGCTACTGGTTGATTTTGCAGCCAAAAGCGTTTTTGGAGTAGACCTGACTATGGTCCTTGGGCTTTATTTCCCGAAATCTGAACAGTTCATGCCCGTTCAGATAGTTACTCATATGTTTATGCATGGAGGATTCTGGCATATCTTTTTCAATATGTATGCTCTGTATATATTCGGACAGGTGCTGGAGAATGTCTGGGGTCCAAAAAGATTTTTCATCTATTACATTATCTGCGGCCTTGGTGCGGCCCTTACACATGAGACAGTGATCGCTTTCCAGTATAACCAGCTGGCACAGAGCCTTAATCCTGACAGTTTGCAAACCGTATTAACCGAAGGGACAGCATTGTTCAGGGAACGGCAATTATTTACTGATCCGGACATGCAAAAACTGCAGCTGCTTCTTAACACCCCAACCGTCGGAGCTTCAGGTGCTGTATTTGGCATACTCCTCGCATTCGGGGTTCTCTTTCCTAACACCCAGCTCATGCTGCTTTTCCCTCCCATTCCCATAAAAGCAAAATACTTCGTTCTGATATATGGCGGTATAGAACTTTATATGGCGGTAACCCAGCCGGGAAGTAATATTGCACATGCAGCACATCTTGGAGGCATGCTGTTCGGCTACATTCTTTTAAGGTACTGGAGAAAAACCACAAACACCCTTTATTGATGGGTATCTGGGACGACATAAAGAATACTTTCAGACATGGCAGTAGTCTGACACGGCTTATATATATAAACATCGCTGTATTTATCCTGATCTCTGTATCTGCTGCTGTCGGCTTCCTGATGAATAATCCGGAAATACCGGATAAAATCCTGAATCTTTTTTCAGTCCCCTCATCTGTCAGGGCACTTATCCTGAGGCCATGGACAATAATCACCTACATGTTTGTGCATAAGGATATCCTCCATATCCTGTTCAATATGCTATGGCTATACTGGTTTGGAATTATCTTCCTGGAATATCTGGATCAGAGAAAGCTGGTAGCGGTTTACCTCCTTGGCGGAATAAGCGGTTCTATTGTATATATCCTCTCTTTTAATGTTTTTCCTGCATTTACCGGCATTGTTGCTGATTCGGTTGCTATCGGCGCTTCAGCTTCCGTTATGGCAATTGTAATAGCCATTGCAGCTTATGTGCCGGACTATACAGTTCATCTGTTCTTATTTGGAAGGGTAAAGATCAAATATATGGCTCTTGCGATTTTTGTTCTTACTTCCGTGATGGACTTTTCTGTCAATTCTGGCGGGAAGCTTGCACATATGGGAGGCGCTCTTTTCGGTTATCTCTATACCATTAACCTGAGGCAGGGGCGCGATATCGGGAAAAGGCTGAACAGTCTGATAGATTCCCTGGCAACTATGTTCAAACCCCGTAAAAAGCTCAAAGTAACCCATAAGAAACCGGTAAGTGAGTATGAATATAACAAGATGAGGACCGATCAGCAGGCACGAATAAACAGCATTCTTGAAAAAATCTCCAAAGGCGGCTATGACAGTCTGACAAAAGAGGAAAAGGAAACTCTTTTCAAAGAGAGCCAGAAAAAAAATTGACCTACTGAAACTGTCCATTTGTATACACTTTCGCCCGTCTTATCAAAAAAGGGTGTACCGGATAGCCTTTTTCCCTTTTATGATGGTAATTTCGTAGCAGTAAGAAATTGAATTTGAAGAAAATCCTTTATAGATTCTTTTTGGCTGTAAATGTATTCTTTGCAATTACGCTGCTGATATCATACCTTGCTGTGCATATCAGTCCAGACGATTTTGCCCTGCCTGCATTTTTTGGTCTGGCATATCCCTATCTCCTGTTAATCAATATCATAATTTTAATAACATGGGTTGCCATGTTAAGGTTTGAAGCTCTTATATCATTGATTGTAATCGCAATCGGATTTAACCATTTTTCGAACTATATCAAACTGGGCAAACCTTCCGGCGATAAAACAAACACCTTCAAGGTACTTAGCTATAATGTACGCCTTTTCAATTACTATGAGAGCAAAAATGGAGTTTATTCGGTGAAAAAGGTTGTGGATTTCCTTAAAACCCAGAATGCTGAAATTATCTGCTTGCAGGAGTTTTTTATTTTAGGTAATCCTGTATTTGAGGAAGAGGCAATTATTAAAGGCCTGGGGAGCAGGTATTACTCGCATGTGAAGGTATTCAAAGTCGGAAAAAACAAGCATTACGGTATTGCTACCTTCAGCAAATATCCTATAGTTAACAAGGGTGAAATAGTTCATAAGAACTCATCGAGTCTGTCAATCTACAGTGATGTCATCATTCAGAAAGATACACTGAGAATATTTAACAATCATCTTCAATCTTTCATGCTGAAAAGCATGAACAGGTCATTCCTGGAGGAGATGTCCTCCCCGGAAAACAATGAGACTATGGATGAAATGAAGATCCTTTCAAAAAGCCTTAGAAAAGGATTTGCAGTGAGATCGCTTCAGTCTCAGCTGGTAAAGAGCCAGATAAATAAATCCCCGTTTCCTGTAATTGTGGCAGGTGATTTCAATGACACGCCTGTATCATATACATACAGAAAGATCCGCAAGGGTTTGAATGATTCCTTCGTTACATCGGGCTATGGGGCAGGATTTACATACAGCGGTAACTATCCCCCAAACAGGATAGATTATATTTTATATGACAACAATCTTGTAAATAGCTCATTTGAAAGGAAAAAGGTCAGATTTTCTGATCATTATCCCATTGTTGCTTACTTCAGGAAAAAAATTTAAAAGGGCAGATTTCTTAAATCCACATTGCCTCCCGATATTATCAATCCTGTCTTTTTGCCTCTGAAAATGCCGGGATTTTCTTTTACCACTGCCAGTACTGTGGCAGATGAAGGCTCAATGATTATTTTCATCCTTTCCCAGACCAGCAGCATGCATTCAATTATTGATTCTTCCTTTACAGTATAGATCGCATCGACATTTTTCCTTATTATTGAGAATGTCAGTTCACTGAGTGATGTAAGCAGTCCGTCAGCCACGGTTACAGGATTCAGTGAGGGGTGAAGTCTGCCTGTGGTGAATGACCTGTATGCATCATCGGCATTGGCCGGTTCAGCTCCGATAACCTGAACATTTTTGTTGATTCCCTTTGCACATGCAGAGGTTCCGCTCATCAGTCCTCCGCCTCCAATGGGTGCAATAATGAGCTCGAGATCATTTTTCTCCTCCATCAGTTCAAGGGCTGCAGTGCCCTGGCCACAGATGACGTTAAAATTATCATAGGGATGAACAAGAGTTGACCCAGTTCTTGCCATGATCATACGGGTGGTATCTTCCCGTGCCTGCAGGGTAGGTTTACAGAATGTTATGTCAGCGCCATATCCTGCAACGGCATTCTTCTTCACAGCAGGAGCATTATCGGGCATCACAATATTGGCCCTGACACCGTTCATACGGGCTGCCAGGGCCAGGGCAGCTGCATGATTGCCTGAGGAATGTGTAACAACTCCCTTCTCCCGTTCCTCCGGAGACAATAACATCACAGCATTGGTTGCTCCTCTGAACTTGAATGCTCCCACCTTCTGAAAATTCTCGCACTTGAAAAAAAGCTCACACTCAAAATGATCATTCAACTGCCGGGAAGTCAGGACCGGAGTTTTATGAATAAAGGGTCGTATCCTGTTACAGGCAGCCTCTATATCTGACAGGCCGGGAATCATCATTACTGACATTTTTTTGATCTCCTATTTCATTTCCTTAACTCTGATTCTGGAGAATGTTTCCGGATAATTAAGGTTTATAAAGTCAATGAGCTTCTCTCTTATTTCAGCCCTCAAATCCCAGTTTTTTGAAGCATCCGTACTGGTTAGCAATATTCTGACCTCTTTATAATTTTCTGTCGTTTTCGTGACTTGAACATTCCACATTCTTTTATCCCATAAGGCATTGTGCTTCAGCATTTCAGGGATCACTCTGCGTATCTCGTCAACAGGGAAACTATAATCGACATAGAGAAAAACAGTCCCGGTTAATTCAGCGCTGGAACGGGTCCAATTCTGGAATGGCTTTTCAAGAAACCATGTAACCGGTAAAATCAGCCGCCTTTCATCCCAAATTCTGACAACCACAACAGTCAGTGAAATTTCTTCTATTCTCGCCCCATTCCCCCTCTACAATTACAACATCATCAAGCCTTACCGGCTGGGTTATGGCAAGCTGAATTCCTGCAAGGATCATCCCAATACTTTTCTGTGCTGCAAATCCAACTATTATTCCAATAATTCCTGCAGAGGTAAGTAAACTTATACCAATATTCCTTACCTGTTCAAAAGTGAGTAATCCAATGGCAATGCTCAATATTCTGATAACAGTATTTACAATACCCCTGAAAACCTTAATCTGGGTTAAACTTTTTCTGGCATTCAGATTATCGGCAGTGTCAATATCGAGCCTGCGTTGTAAATAGAACGTACCTGCCTTTATCGACTGTATTGAAATCCAGGCAATTGAAACAATAAGCAATAAAGTATTTATATGCACCAGTGTATCAAAAAAAGGCAGGCTTCTCAGAAACAAATGTGTAAATATTTTCAGGAGCACCCAGTAAAATAACCATAAAGCCGGTATCTTTAAAAGATCAATCATAAAGTCATCAAGCTTACCGGGAGTCTTTAATGTTTTCCTCTTTAAACGGATAAAAATAAACCTGTAAACGAAAAAAATCAGTACAAGTATACCAATAAAGAATGCCGTTGCTAATATAATACGGACCGTGTCGTTGCTGATGTATTGATTCATAGTCCTGATATTTTTTATTAAAAACATTTCAGTGTTGTAAATGAGATTAATCTTCCCTGAGCCCCTAGATATAAGCGGATAATTCGGAATATTATTGTGAAAAAAACCCTGAAGGATGGAAGTCCACAACAATTATATCATATTTAAAATACTGAATATATGAAAATTGAGATCCAATTGCAAAAAAATCAGAAAACTTTCACCATTACATTAATCAAAGTTTTGATATTTTGAAAGTGTGATTAATGAAACTCATTCCAAAAGGATGTAAATTGCTGCACAAAAGCATGGATATTTTGACATGGCAATGGACAATATTCAAAGGTGCCTTGAAAATAACCGGTAAGTACCATAAACTTTTAATAAAGCTGTCTAACTTTTCGCGAGATGACTAACTATATTATTCTTACTCTCTGCATTTTAGTCTTATTGGCATATATTTTCGACATCACCAGCAAGTACACTAAAGTTCCCGGAGTTATATTTCTTATTGCCCTGGGTATTGGAATCCAATTGGCAGGTAAATCAACAAATCTGGGAATTCCGAATCTTCAGCCTGTCCTCCCTGTTATAGGTACTTTAGGCTTGATTCTGATAATTATGGAGGCAAGTCTCGATCTTAAACTTGAAAAGAGGAAAAAGGGACTTATTGTAAAATCAATATCATCTGCCATAATATTACTTGTAATTTTCAACGCAGTTTTTACATATGCAATTGTAAAGTTTTTCGGATTTTCTGTAAGAGACTCTCTCCTCAGCAGTATTCCTCTGAGTATAATCAGTAGTGCAGTTGCTATACCATCAGCTCTTTATCTGCATTCTGATGAAAAAGAGTTCATTATTTATGAGAGTTCCTTTTCAGACATTTTTGGCATTATCATTTTTGATTTTATCCTGATCAACACTTCGAATATTGTCCTGGGAATAATGAACTTTGCCTTTGCAAGTATAATTACTGTTGGCCTTGCACTTCTAACAACTGCCGTTCTGGCGATCCTGCTGCATAAGGTAAAATATCATATCAACTATGTAATAATTATGACATCCGTTGTAACGGTGTATGTGCTGGCTAAACTTTCGCACCTGCCTGCATTGCTCCTGGTAATTGTATTTGGTCTTATTCTGTCAAACAATAAATTTCTTGAAAATACCCCGATCAACAAATTTGTTGACTTTGACAAGTTCAGAAGTGACCTGAAAGCTTTTAAGAACATTCTTACAGAATTTACTTTCATTGTAAGATCATTCTTCTTTATAATATTTGGATATTACACTAAGGTTGAAGGTTTATTTAAAATTGAAACGTTGCTTTCAGGTCTGGGAATTACAGTTCTTATATTTATTCTGCGTTTTATATTTTTAAAATTTGTCCTTAAAATGCCGGTTATACCATTGTTCTTTTTTTCACCACGCGGGCTTATCACAATTCTGCTCTTCCTCAGTATACCTGTTTCTTCACGAATTCCGCTGATCAATGAAGAGGTAGTAACTGTTGTAATACTATTGACGATTTTTCTCCTTATGATTGGCAATATAATTCACAAAAGAGAGCACATTGCTGTTGAAGAATATGGTACTTTCACCAAAGATTAAGAATGAAATTTCACCTCACTCAGGAATTGCAGTTATTAATCAGGGATAAAAAAAGAGACACGCCAAAGCATGTCCCTTTTTTTATTATCACACGAGTCAGTGATTAACCGAAAATACTCCATGCAACGGTGAGCCCTGCAAGAACCACAGAGACCATTGACATAAGTTTAATCAGAATATTCAGAGCCGGACCGGAAGTATCCTTGAAAGGATCACCAACTGTATCACCAACAACGGTGGCTTTATGGCATTCGCTTTTCTTACCGCCGTAATTGCCTCTTTCAACATATTTTTTCGCATTATCCCAGGCACCTCCGGAATTGTTGAGCATACTGGCCAGAACAAAGCCGGCACTCATACCTCCTGCGAGGAGACCGATAACCCCGGGAACTCCGAAGATTACACCAACAACCAGAGGTACAGCAATAGCAATTAATGACGGAACCAGCATTTCACTCTGTGCTCCGGCAGTTGAGATCTCAACGCATTTTGCATATTCAGGTTTTGCAGTCCCTTCCATTATACCCGGGATCTCCCTGAACTGACGCCTTACTTCATCAACCATCTTGCCTGCGGCGCGGCCAACAGCTTTCATGCTCATTGCACTGAAAAGGAAAGCCATCATGGCGCCAATAAAGATACCACCCAGAAGGATCGGATTGAAAACTGAAAGATCATACGCTGCGACAAAATCTTTTATTGTAGCTGTAGATAGGGCGACAGCAGTCTGACCATCCTGAACTGCAGGAACAGTTTTATTATAAAATAAAATGTCTCCAATCTGCTTAAATCCGCCCGGAGCTTCATCAGCTACTCTTCCAAGCCATAACCTGACCTCTTCCATATATGCTGCCATCAGTGCAAGCGCGGTAAGCGCTGCCGAACCGATAGCGAAACCTTTACCTGTTGCTGCTGTGGTATTGCCCAGTCCGTCAAGGGCATCAGTCCTTTCTCTTACTTCTGCGGGCAGGTTTGACATTTCAGCATTACCTCCTGCATTATCAGCGATAGGTCCGAAAGCGTCAGTTGCCAGAGTCACACCAAGTGTGGAGAGCATCCCCACTGAAGCAAAACCAATACCATAAACGCCCATGGAAAAATTATGGAAACCACCTGCAAAGCCATAAGCTGCAATAATACCCGCAACTATTGTGACAACCGGGATCCAGGTAGAGAACATACCAACAGCCATTCCTTCAATGATTACCGTGGCAGGGCCCTGCTGAGATTGTTTTGCAATACCCTGGGTAGGTTTGTTACCATCCGATGTAAAATATTCAGTTGACTGTCCAATAATTACACCGGCAATCAAACCGGAAACTGCAGAACCAAATACTCCCCATGTAATCATGTTGATACCTGCCATAATGGCCAGTACCACAAGTATAAGGGCAGAACTGCCACCTGTCCCGAGCAGAAGAGCGCGAAGAAGGGCTTTTGGTGTAGCAGACTCTTTTGTCCTTACCATATAAACTCCGGCAATTGAAAGAAGGATACCTATGGCAGATACCACCATGGGTGCTATAACCGCGGTCATCTGATCCATTCCTCCGACAAGCGGCAATGCAGCGCCTAGAGCAGCAGTTGCAAGAATTGATCCTGCATATGATTCGTAAAGGTCAGCACCCATACCTGCTACGTCGCCAACATTGTCACCAACGTTATCAGCAATCGTTGCAGGGTTACGGGGATCATCTTCAGGTATTCCGGCTTCTACTTTGCCAACCAGGTCAGCGCCTACGTCAGCAGCTTTGGTGAATATGCCACCGCCAACACGTGCAAAAAGAGCCTGTGTTGATGCACCCATTCCAAAGGTCAGCATGACTGCTGTAATCTCAATAAGCTTCTGATGATCAGTAGTTCCCGGGTGTACAAATGTAAGTCCGAGGAATTTAAGTCCCGTATCCATATGCTCCGGAGTAAATACCAGACCATTGAGAATAAGAAACCATATTGCTATGTCGAGAAGGCCAAAACCGACAACAACCAGACCCATAACGGCGCCACTTCTGAGGGCTACCTGAAGACCTTTGTTAAGTGATTTTGATGCTGCCCAGGCTGTCCTGTTCGAAGCATAAGTTGCTGTCTTCATTCCAAGATAACCGCATAACCCCGAAAAGAATCCCCCGGTAAGGAATGCAATGGGTACAAACGGGTTCTGAATGCCAAAAAAGGCCAGTACAGACAAGAGTATAACAAGGATTATAAATACCTTGGTTACCACTGAATACTGACGTCTCAGGTAAGCCATAGCTCCCTCTCTTACATACGCAGCAATCTCTTTCATCCTGTCAGTACCTTCCTCCTGTACAATCATTCCCTTGTAAAAGATCCAGGCAAACAGCAATGCCATGAGTGCTGAAATTGGAACAATCCAAAATAAACTACTAATCATGATATCTGTTTTTAAATTAAAAAAAGTTAAGGTTTCAAAAAGCAAAAAATTTTGCCGGTACAAAACTATATTAGTTTTCCGATAATACAAATGAAAAAAAACGAAACTTTAATGAGTTTGCAGTTTAAAAAGAATCTAAACAGATATACCGGAAAAGACCAAAAATCTTAACAGATATAAATCATGAAGGAGTTTATAATGTAAAATTTAACTTTGAATGCTGTAATTATTTATAATGAGTAGAGGGTTTGATAGAAGCAAATACCTTACTTCCGGCTTATTGCCTCCTAATAAAAGGATCTTATTTCATCACATTTCACATTAGTTTTGCTATATATTCTTTATAAGCCACGAAGTGGCTAAAGATGAATAACCCCCGGTGAAACCCTAATCTTTCATCACATCTATTTAATGTTATAAAAACATTATCAATAATGCACTGAAGAACAATCACAAACAGCAATTGGTTAAGACTCATAAGATTCCTCGCTGCGCTCGGAATGACATGCTAATTTATTATTAGAGAGGGAGAAGCGGCGATTCGAAAGATAACTTATTTTTTGAATTCAATTTTTGACGAATCGCCGCTTCTCCCTCTCATCCTCACAGAAGGACCTGTCATTCCGAGCGCAGCGAGGAATCTTCCGGACCATTCAAAGTATTTTGGAATAATGATTAGCGGGTTTAAAGTTGTTTGGAAGATAAAATGTGTATAAAGATTAGGGTTTCGCCGGGGGTTATTAATATATGGCTCTTTCAGAGCCTCTTTGAGCAATGAGAATTAATTGCGGATAATACCAGATATTAATATTCTCCTAAAATTTCAGCTCCACTAGATTGCCCTGAAAAAGTTATAATTCATCTTTTCCAGTTCTGTCATCCTTGGATAGGGATAGAAAATCATTTCATTTTTTTCTCCTACATAGAAACCTGTATCAATTGTCCTGTAAAGAAGTTCGCCGGTGAAGATGCGATGGACGGTTTTCATATGCTTCTCATATTCTCCCCTGATTATCTCAAGACAGTCGCGCAGATGGCCTATATTCGGATATGGAAGATGCTCTGCTGAGCCTGTAAGCGGGTTGCCTGCAAGTTCGCCGAGCTTAAGTTCCACAAAAAACAATTTTGGGAGGACTATCGGGATTGAACCATCAGTGAGTTTTCTCAGAAATACAGAAGGAGGCAGGCTGCTGGCTACCGACGGACTTACCGGACAAATCTCCTGGTATAGGTGAAGATCATTCTGCTTTTCTATGGATTTGTCGTAAGCTGCTTTTTTTAATTCCAGAACACATCCATGGTCGGTAGTAAGGTAGAGGCTTTTCATAGCGGCAAGGGGTATTGTCTCCAAAACCCTGTATACGGAGAGATAGACAGAGCTTTTCGGACTGCCGTCAGATTTGGCTATACACCGCTTGTCAAGGCTCTTCGTATCTATAAGATGTTCAATCTTCGGAAGATCTATTTCAAAGAAAATAGTCTGTGATTTATTTCGCTTTTTGGTGCCGGTAGAGAGGTAGAGGCCAAAACCTTCAGGAGGGAGCATTGAAGCGACAAGCGCCTCAGGATTACAGGTTAAATAAATGTATTTGCTCATGGTTTTATTATTAAGTGAAAGAACAATGATCTGCTTACAAAATATTCACCATTCAAAATATAAGTCTGCCTCTATCAAATTTACATAAACTTTCGTAATTTATGAAATGAATCTCCGCAATTAATTCAGATCAGCCTTTACATATTTTTACCACCGTTTCAACCTGCAAATGGTTTGTCAAGATCTTCCAGCAGCTCACCCCCAATGACGCCCCTTGCGATTTCACGTACCTCGCCGGTCATCTGTATGTTCCACTCCTTATCGATCTCAATTTTCAGCGTTCCTCCCTGCATGTGCATGGTAAGATCGCCTTTTATCAGACCCCTTTTAACCAGAATGCACGATGCTGCACAGGATGAACTTCCGGATGCAAGGGTGTAACCTGCGCCCCGTTCCCAGATCAGGATCTCCGCATCATGTTCTGACAGGACCCTGGCAAATTGCACATTGATCCTTTTGGGAAACAATGGATGATTCTCCAGTAAAGGCCCATAAGTGCGGATCTCTTTCTCATTCAGCTCCTGTTTGATAACAACGCAATGGGGATTTCCCACTGACACACAATTCACTTCAAATTCCTTATCTCCTGCCACTATTTTTTGCCCTATGAATTCCGGCTGATCAGAATCAACAGGTATATTGCGCGGGGCAAAAACAGCCTTCCCCATATCCAGCCTGATCATCATTGCTTTTCCATTTTTTTCTTCAACGATATCGGCGTAAACAGTATCGGTCAAAGTTTCAAGTGAAAATTGCCTGGTCTTTGCATGACCATAATCATAGAGATACTTACATAAGATACGAAGCCCGTTGCCGCTTTTTTCAGCTTCCGAACCATCCGGATTAAATACCCGGAAACCAAAATCAGCCTTCGCCGACGGCACCAGCATAACAATGCCATCGGAGCCGATACCGAAATGGATGTTGCACAAACGCATTATAGCCTGCTTAGTGAGTCTGAAGTCTATCATTGAGCTCTCCATGACAATGTACTCATTGCCCAGACCATGCATCTTTACAAAACTGTTTCTTTCCATCATTCCCGGGTATTTTCGGATTACTAAACTGTAAAATTTCTTACGAGGTCATCAAGGGTGTCCCTCCTGCGTATAAGACGGGAATTGCCATCAGCATCTATCAGGACTTCTGCCGGCCGCAGCCGGTTATTGTAATTGGAACTCATTGAATATCCGTAAGCTCCGCTGTCGAGCACACCAAGTATGTCATTCTCAAGAATTTCAGGGAGTTTCCTGTCTTTTGCAATGATATCGCCTGTTTCACAGATATTTCCCACGATGCTGACCGTCTCCTCTTTTAACGAAGGGCTCTCCTTTTCACGGTAGATTTCAATATCGTGATGTGAGTCGTACATTACAGGACGGACCAGTACATTGAAACCAAGATCTGTCCCGATGTATTTTGTTTTATAATTCTTCTTAATTGCATTTACCCTGCCGAGCAGGATGCCTGATTCCGCTACAATATATCGTCCGGGTTCGATCTTGATTTCAACCTCTTTCCCATAATCCGTCACCCAGGGATTAATTATATCCGAAAGTTTTTTCCCCAGCTCGTTCAGGTCAAGCCTTGTCTGGCTCGCCTGTTTCCTGTACGGGATTCCGAAACCGCCTCCCAGATCGATAAACTCAAGGTCATCGAATTGCCGTGCGATTGAAAGTATATTGCCTGCACTTTGCAGATATACATCACCTTCCATAAATAGAGAACCAATGTGCTGGTTGATACCTGCTATTTTAAGATTATATACTCGGCTGATCTTCATAACATCCGGGATCCTGCTCAATTCTATCCCGAACTTGGTCTTCTGTCCGCCGGTTACAACCTTTTCATGATGCCCCGCTCCAACCCCCGGATTCAGCCTGAAAGCAACCTTGCCACCAGGGTTGATCCTTCCGAATAATTCAAGTTGGGAAACAGAGTCAACTGAAACCCTTACCCCTGCACCAATTGCGTAGCGAAATTCATCCTCGCTGACATTATTGCTGATATATAATATTTCTTCGGGCTTATACCCTGCAAGCAGATTAACATATATTTCACCCGGAGACATGGCATCAACCCTCAGTCCTTCACTCCTGATGATCTTAATCAGCTCCAGGTTACCGTTTGCCTTGGGGGAATAATTTACCTTGAAATTCCTGTATGGTATAAGCTCCTTCAGTTCACGGCAGCGTCTCCGCAGAATAGTTTCATTGTAGACATAGAGGGGGGAGCCGTAAAGCTCGGTCAGCTGTCCGGGATCGGTATTACCGAAGAATTTCCTTTCGCTGCTTACTTTTGAATAAATATAATTCATTGTCCGGGAGTGATTGATAACTTTAATATATTTGCGACAAAAGTAAAAAAATGGCGCAGATTAACGAACATTATTTAAAACTTCAGGCCGGATATCTTTTTCCTGAAATTGGAAGGCGGGTTCGCGAATTTCAGAAAGAACATCCTGAGGCTGATATTATCAGGATGGGTATTGGCGATGTAACGCAGCCACTGGCACCTTCCGTAATCAGTGCTTTTCATCAGGGTGTCGAAGAGATGTCGAAAGCAGAAACTTTTAAAGGTTACGGTCCTGAACAGGGGTATGATTTTCTGAGGGAAGCTATTGCAAAAAACGACTATAAGGATCGTGGTGCTGATATAAATGCAGATGAGATTTTCGTTTCAGATGGCTCAAAATGCGATACAGGCAATATACTGGAAATATTTGGCCGGAATAATGTAATTGCCATGCAGGATCCTGTTTATCCCGTATATGTCGATACAAGTGTGATGGCAGGAAGAACAGGCAAATATCTGGAAAACGGCTATTACGAAGGGCTTGTATACCTGCCATGCAATGCCGGAAACGGCTTTATCCCTGATATTCCGGAACAGAAAGTTGATATAATCTTCCTATGCTACCCTAACAATCCTACAGGAACAACAGCAGGCAAGCCCGAGTTAAAAAAATGGGTCGATTATGCAATTAAGAATAAGGCTGTCATACTTTTTGATTCAGCATATGAGTCTTATATTTCTGATCCCGGAATCCCTCATTCCATCTATGAGATTGAAGGAGCCAGGGAAGTTGCTATCGAATTCCGCAGTTTTTCAAAGACGGCAGGCTTTACCGGCACCCGCTGTGCTTATATGGTAATCCCTAAAAATCTTGTCGCGTCAACCACGGGCGGATCAGAAAAATCCCTGCATTCCCTTTGGTTCAGAAGGCATACCACAAAATTCAACGGAGTGTCTTACCCTGTTCAGAAAGCCGCCGCGGCAATTTTTACACCTGAAGGGAAAAAAGAGATAAGAGCCACAATCAATTACTATATGAACAATGCGAGAATCCTCCGGGAAAGTCTTGGCAGACTGGGCTTTCAGGTCTTCGGCGGAGTAAATGCGCCTTATGTATGGGTAAATTCAGGAAAGCAGATTAAATCCTGGGAACTGTTTGATAAACTGCTGTCTGAGGCTCATGTGGTAGGCACTCCCGGATCAGGCTTTGGCCCGTCCGGGGAAGGGTACTTCAGGTTTTCTTCATTCGCCACTCATGAAAACGTGCTGAAAGCGATGGAAAGACTCGGAAACCTTAAATGGTAACAGACCTTGGATATTTCGTAATTATAACAACAAATATTTTATACTATTTACGATTTTCACCCCCTTTCTAATTTCCCCCAAGGGGGAAATGTTGTGTTCCTTCCCCCCTGGGGGAAGGTTAGGAAGGGGGTATAATAAACAAAAAGCAATGAGATACTATCTTACAATAGAATAATTATAATTTGACTGATTAAACCGCTTGCAGATAACATTTTTCTATGGTTTTTGCTGAAGATATCAATGAATCACTCACTGTCCTTAAAAACGGTGGCATAATCCTCTATCCTACAGATACTATATGGGGACTTGGCTGTGATCCCACCAACCCTGCCGCCATAGAAAGGATCTTCAGGATCAAATCAAGGGAACCCGGAAAAAGCCTTCTGATACTTGTTGACGGGGAAACCATGCTTGAACGATATGTCAGTGAAGTTCCGGAAATAGCATGGGAGCTCACAGGGGTATCTGATGATCCGCTTACAATAATCTATCCCTCGGGGAAAAACCTTGCGCCCGGGGTCTGCAGTGAGGATGGCTCCATAGGAATAAGGATCTGCCGTGACGAATTCTGCCGTGAGCTGATCAGCAGGTTCCGTAAGCCTGTTGTATCGACATCCGCTAATCTGAGCGGGAAGCCCTCCCCCGGAAATTTCAGTGAAATAGACAAGGCAATTGCCGGGGCTGCTGATTATATCGTCAGGTACAGGCAGGATGAGAGGAGAAAATCTACATCTTCCCCTCTCATTAAACTAAACCTGATGGATCAATAAAAATTATAAGGAAATAAGCTATTTTGACCTGACCCGTCCTGAACCGGAAACCCGTGCATCAACTTTGGGATTGCCGAGATAAGTTACATTTCCGCTTCCTGAAACATGTGCCTCAAGATTATCAGTGACATTGCATTTGCAGCTTCCGCTGCCTGAGATACTGAAATCGGCATCGCCTATTTTGAGCGTCTCACCTGAATAGTTACCTGAACCACTTATGCTGACATCAGCACTGGCAGCTTCGCCACTTCCTCCGATGATCACATCTCCTGATCCTGAAATACCGACATTGAGCTTACCCAATGCCAGATCGGCAGTCACTATCCTTCCGCTACCGCTTACTGAAAAATCGAGATTCTCAGTTTTGACTGCATCCCTGATTTCAGCTTTGCCCGAGCCTGATACACCCAGACCGGTTAGTTCCGGCATTGTAATATATACAATAACTTTTTCATTGCCATGGGAATGCCAGCTATCTTTTCTGATCACAAGCTTCGATCCGGATACTTCTGTTTCAATCTCATCAAGCAATGATTTTTCACCCTCAAGAACCACTTTAAATTCAGATCCGATATTAATGTACAGATCGCCCTGATATCCCAAAGTTAATCCTGGTAAAGCCAGTCAGGTTCCTGGTCTCCTTCACGGATGCCGGTTCTTTCGAAAACCCTGTTGTGAGGTTCAGTGCAAAGATAAATGCTGATATTAATAGCATGCTTTTCATAGTGTATTGATTTAAGTTTTATTAATAGATATACTCTGAAAAGACTTGACTATTCTGAAATAGCTGCACCGGAATAAAAATATTGTGTCAGTTTATTTCTGTCAGCCCTTCAGGGATCTCCATTATCAACAGCTTATTTTTATTGTCCAGCTTAACTATTAAATTTTCATGCAAGGGGATCAGAATTGTTTTATTTGTGCCGGAGATGACACTCAGGAGCCATTGCCCGGGATTCTGAATTACTTCATCAACAGAACCAAGCCTTATCTTATCGGAAGTTAAGACACTATAGCCTATAAGGCTTTTAATATCTTCAATCTTATCTTCGACAGCCGCGGGAGATGTTAAGAACACCCGGCAACCGACAAATTCAATTACCTTCTCTGAAGAATTATAACCGTCAAATTTTAGTCTGAGAATGCCGGCTCCGGAATAATCCGACTCAGCTATAAAAAAGGGAACCGGTCTCCCTTCAATTTCAAGGAAGACCGATTCCATATGGGGTAATTTTCCAGAAAAAGACCGTTCTAATTTAACTGTGACGGCACCCTCAAAGCCGCTTACCTTAGTTATCCGCCCAAGCAATATGTCGCTTTTGTAAGCCATCGGATCACAGACCCCTTTGACTCAACAATTACTCCTGGGGCTTTTCCTCAGCCACTTCTCCGGATACATTTTCTTCTGCTTCCGGGGCTTCAACCTCTTCTTCTGTTGATGCTGCAACTACTTCACGGACCAGTTTTGCATCAGCCTCTGCTTTTCTCTTAGCCAGTCTTGCTGTCCTGGCTTCGTTTATACGTTTCTCCTCGACTAACCTGCTGCCCAGTTCATCATCCTTTGATTTCTCAAGACCTGATTTCTTGGCCTCAATTTTTGCTTCATTCTGTGTCATCCACTCTTCAAAACGCCTGGTTGCTTCAGCTTCATCGAATGCACCTTTTTTTACACCTTCAAGAAGATGCTTCTTCAACATAACACCTCTATAAGACAGGATAGCTCTACATGTATCTGTAGGTAATGCGCCATTTTGCAGCCAACCAAGCGCCTTATCGAAATCGAGTTCGATAGTTGCCGGATTAGTAACCGGATTATATGATCCGATCTTTTCAATATATCTGCCATCCCGTGGCGATCTGCTATCTGCAACCACAATGTGGTAGAAGGCCAGTTTCTTCCGGCCTTTTCTAGCTAATCTGATTTTAACTGCCATTAATTTCTACGCTTTATTATTTAACCTGTTTAAAAATGTGGGTGCAAAGATAACAGTAAATAATTTATTGAACAAATGAATAATAGTAAACTATACTATTAATTTCTTGTAAAAGTAAAGGCAAAAGTCCCATACTCACCCTGGTCGGTAGAAATAGTGAAGTCCATCTCATATAATCCGGTACATGAATTGTATGAACCAGTGCCTTCATATGCTATATTTGTATCACCCCAGGCATCCGAAGCAAGAACAGTTTTGTCGGCAATAACTTCAAATGTAGCCGGATCTATATGCATCACCAGCGGACCCTGGTCTTCATCAAGCCCTTCTATTGTTTCAAGACCGGTAACATACACAGTAAACTGATCAGCAGCATCAGCTTTAATGGATATATCCCCTTCGGAATTCCAGTCCGTTGATAATGAATGATAGCTGCCGGCGGCCATTTCCACATTATACTGACAGAATACAATCTCAGCTAAAGCAGCATTTGAACGAGTAGTCACTCCATCCCTGGTAGTGACAACTTCAATATATATAACCTCTCCCTCGTTTATCTCACCAAGCTTTTCTGTAATTTCACCCAAGGTAAAAGTGAAATCCGAAGGGAAGGAACTTATGTCAGCAATCTTTTCCCTTTGGAATTCATCCCCTGACGATACGACAATCTGAGCACTTTCAACGGTACCACCGCTCTGAAGATCAACTTTGAACTGCATAAATGAACTTGGTTCGCCACTGATGAACATCCCGTCAACATCGGTTAGAAGAGGAACAATTCCCACATTCCTCTGTCCTGCGGGATCTTTAGCCTCCTCACAGCCAAAGAATAATGTAACCAGTATGATGGTCAATCTTAATGTTTTTATCCTTTTCATTTTAATATGTTTTAAAGTTTAAATATGAAAGATGGAGTTTAGCGCGTTCCTCCAGCCCACCAGACGTTTTCTGAATAGACATAGGTGCCGTCTCCATAAGCCTCACGGACATTCACGTTGGTTGTTACATCATTTGATCCGTATGTCATTCGTAATGGAAACAAGTTTGTGTTCAACGGATTATCCAGGTTTATAACATTGTCGCCCATTGCTTTTAACCGTCTGTAATCGTTGTAAGCCTCTATTGCTTCCTCTTCATAAAAAGCAATGTATTTCTGATTCATGACCTCCGAAAGAGGGTTTGTCTGAAATTTGGGTCGCACAGTTGTATTGAAATAATCAACAGCTTCGGCCGCTGATAAACCAATATTCACCTTCCTGAATGCGGCTGTTACAGCTTTCCTCAGGGCGGTATCAGCATTTTGCAGATCATTCAGCCTTACATAAGCCTCTGCTTTCAGGAACTCAACTTCGTGATAACTGAGGAGGTATGTGGGTGCAGTCGGATTGGTAATCGCAGATATTGAATAAATGCCCTGAACCTGGTTTGTGGTCCCGTTGGGGGCAAACATGATTTCATCACTTCCTGACTGTGGGTGAGGCATGAAGAATACATTATCCCTCGGATCATTTCTCTCGGCCAGTTTATCATGCAGGCTCTGGCTGGCTCCGTAATAATCCCTGTCGGTGTACATCCTGTAAAACGGACTGCTTGTCGTACTGCCGTTATAGTTAAACTGCGCCTGTTCAGAACCAGAGGAGAAAGATTGATCTGCATTGCTGATAACACTGGCATAATCAGGGGTCTGCAGCGATAAATGCATTGTATAACGCGCCTTAAGACCATAGGCAAGTTTCTTCCATAACAGTATGTCACCTCCATAGATCATATCCTGTGCACCTAAAGAAGGAAATACTGATTCTTTGTCGAGATTAAGGATTGCTTCGTCAAGAAGGCTGATAATATCACTATAAATAGCAGATTGTTTGTCGAGTACCGGGGTAAATATCACACCTGGCTGGATAGCTTCGCTCCATGGAACATCTCCCATTACATCGGTTACAATGGAGAGGTTATAAGCACTGAGTATCTGAGCAATACCGAGAGTATGCAAATTGCCCTCTTCTGTCCCCCCCTGAGAACATTTCTCAATGATCACCTTAAGGTTATACAGGTTCTGATAAACAGAATTCCATGTATTACTATAAGTTGTTGAACTGGTTGGTTCTCCGCTTCTTATCTCAGCATTGTAGAACTGCCCGAAAATCCCGACATTATGCTCAATATAAATAGATGCATAAAAGTTAAAATCTCCTCCTGTTACTGAAAAAGCGGTATTTGCCATCGCATCTGTAATGATCAATCGTGATGCCATTTCTGTCGGATCGTTGACGTTAGTGTTGATTTCGTCCATTATTTTTTCAGAACACGACCATAGAGTAAGAACCAGGATTGATGCAATCAATATATAAACTGTTTTTCTCATGACATTTGAATTTAAAATGTTAAATCTAAGCTGAATCCATAACTGGTTACCTGTGGAGCAGAAAATCGCTCGAATGCACCTCCCATATTGGTATTCCCCTGGCTCGATTCAGGATCAAAGTTCTCAAGAGCGGTCCAGACAAGTATGTTACGCGCAAAAGCTGAAAGGCCGAGGTTAACAGAATTGAAAAGTTTTTTTGACGGCCTGTAACTCAATGAAAGTTCACGGAGTTTTACAAACGAATTTTCATGAATATAATATTCATCAATATTACCAAGTACGTTTCTGTGCAAATCCTGAAATGCATCAGGGTCTGTAGGCCCCCCGCGGACAATGTCATTTGGTGTGCCATCAGGCTTTACCCCGTCAAAGATAAAGGTAGACTCCCTGTCCTCTGTCCTTGTTGACATCCCGTAAAAATCAAGCAATCCATTGCTGCCTGAATACATCTGCCCCCCATTTTTCCATTCAAACAAAGCGCTCAGCGACCATTTCTTATATGTGAATGTATTGGATGCCCCCATTATAAAATCCGGGGATACAGACCCTATTACATCAGGCTCGCCGATCAATGGCATCCCGTGAGTCGGTGATCCGGGGTTATCTTCAACAACAATCCGGTTATTCGCATCACGGACATACGATACTCCATAAATAACAGGATAGGTACTGCCAATGCCTGCCCTGACCTGCGGTGTGTCAAATCCGCCAAGAAAGATGTTCTCTACTCCCGGAGCCAGCTCATCAACTATATTTTCAATCTTGGTAAAGTTGATATTTAAATCCCACTGGAAATTTCCAAGCTGAACAGGGATCGCATATAGCACAACTTCATTGCTTACTGTGTGTACTTTACCACCATTCATAAGAAGCTGTCTGATCCCTGTGGATCCGGCCAGAGGAACAGTAAAAATCTGGTCTATTACATTCTGCCGGGCAAAAGTATAGTCAACCCCGATTCTATTATTGAAGAATTTGAGCTCAGTTCCGATTTCGTATGATTTTGTATTCTGTGGCTTTAAGGTTGGATCATACTGAATATTGTTGGGTATATAGGAACTTACACCATCGATCGGATAGAGGATTGGAGATCCTGACCACCAGCTGCCGGAATAGGTTGGCGTTGTGTAATAATTCTTTACGTATGATCCTGCCTGTCCCACCTCGGCATATGAAAGACGCAGCTTGGCAAAGGATATCCACTTGCTGTTCTTGATAGCTGCAAGTTCCGATGCCAAAAAGCTTAAAGAAACAGAAGGATAAAAGAAGGTGCGGTTATCTGTCGGCATAGTCGAAACAACATCATTTCTCCCGGTAGCATTAAGAAAAAGGATAGAACGCCAGTCGAGGGACAAGCTGCCGAAAAAGCCAACCGTGCGATCCTGGCTTTTTGATTCATTTGCAGTTACAATATTGGCATTCCTGATATGCGCCCAACCTCCGAAATTTAAATCCTCACCATGTTCTGAATAGGTTTTGTAATTTCCATGATTGAACTCATTTCCGATCATTGCGCTGAATACCAGTTCATTGTTTATCCTCCAGTCATAATTGGCTGTCAGCAGAGAGTTTACAATTGAAGAAGAAATCCCATAGTTATCAATCATACCGGCATTTCCGTTATGACCATACTCAAAGATATCCTGGAAATGTGTAGTATATGAATCCATGCCAAGCTGGTAACGGACTTTCAGATTCATTGATGACCCCAGCCTGGCAGCATAGTTAATATAGCCATTGCCAAAAAAACGGTCTGTTTTTTCTTTAAAAATATAATTTTCTGCAGCCCAGTAGGGATTGTCATAACCTGCAACTGAACGGTAATATATCTGGGTATAAGGATCGCCCGGGACAAAATAAGGATAATCCTTCAGGTTGTAACTTGCAGGAGCACCTAACACACCGGCAAGAGCGGCATCATTCCCGGTTGGGATCTTGTCAATATCGGTCTTGGAAAAATTAGAACTGAAGCCGGCAGTGAAATTTTTACCGAGCTTCCCCTCTGCAGATGCTTTGGCATTCCACCTGTTCATACCGGTTGAGAGGGCTATTCCGCTCTGGGATGTCTGAGTTATGCCAAGTGCAAAATTACCCCCTTCAGTCGCCTGACTCACATTTGCATTGGTAGTTGAGGAATAACCTGTTCTGAAATAATCATCCCAGTTATTGAATACTTCAGGAGTAACCCATGGATCAGCAACCTGTGCCGCCTCAAGCTGCGGAACGAGGAATTTTCCCGGATGACCATTGGCATTTCCCCCGAAGTCAGGATCATCAGGCAGGTCAACGATCTTTGGTCCCCATGATGATGAAGATGTTGGTACATAGCTTCCATATACACCCTGTGCATAGGTTGTCTGGAAGTCAGGAGTACGCGAAACCTTTGAAAAGCTGCTGACATGAGAGATCGAGATGACTGGTTTTCCTATGGCATTATTCCTTCCGCTTTTAGTTGTAATTATTATTACTCCGTTTGATGCACGGATTCCGTAAAGAGCTGCGGCAGCCTGACCTTTAAGGATATTGATGCTTTCAATATCAGAAGGGTCAATATCCACTGCGCGGTTTGAAAGGTCAGAACCTGTTACACCGTCTCCGGAAAGAGAGAAATCACCTCCTGCCCCCGACTGAATATCGGCAGTGGATACAATAGGCATACCATCAACAACATAGAGTGGAGTGTTGTTACCGGTGAATGAACGGGCTCCCCTGATTACGATCTGGGATGAAGCACCCGGCATACCGCTCGATGGCTTAATGTCTATGCCTGCAAGCTTACCCTGCATGGCACCTGCAAGATCAGTATTCCCGGTCCGTGCAATTACATCATTCTTCACATCCTGCACAGAATACCCGAGTGCCTTTTTCTCCCTTGAGATACCAAGAGCAGTAACAACAACTTCACCTAAATTGAGAAATTCAGGTTCAAGAACTACATTTATTTCCGATCGTCCGGCAATTTCTATTTCCCTGGTTTTCATTCCTATGTAGGAAATAACAAGAGTTGTGGCGCCTTCCGGAACGACGATAGTGAATTTACCATTTACATCTGCAATGGTACCGGCGGTGGTTCCTTTTACAATTACTGTCACACCCGGCAAAGGGCCATCCCCTTCAACAGAGGATACAACAGTTCCCGTAATAGTCTTCTGCTGGGCTGCCACTGAAGGCAAAATCCCGCAGAAGAGTAGAAATAATAAGAGAAGTTTTCTCATAACATTTAGTTTAGGTTAATAATTAAATAGCGAGGAATACACTGATTCCTCATAGTCAGAGTCATGTGATTGAGTTTCTTCTAACAAAATAATTAAATCAAGGCCGGATAACTTTAAACATCCAACGAACTGCAGATCCGGCTTTACATTTTTCACCACCGAAGCAACGGATTTAAATTTTGCACATATAGGAAACCGACTCGGATAATAAGCCAATTTTGAGTATTTTTGTGAACTGACCTAACCGAAAATTTTCATTCACCTAATGGCAACATTCTCACACTTACATGTTCATACTCAATACTCTATCCTGGATGGAGCGTCAAACATAGCCTCGCTGATAGACAGGGTTAAACAGCTTGGGATGGAAGCCATTGCCATCACCGATCATGGTAATATGTTTGGCGTTAAGGAGTTTCACAACTATGCCACCAAAAAAGGCATTAAACCAGTCATAGGATGTGAAATCTATGTTGCAAAAAGATCACTGGAGGATGCAAGTGCCAAAGAGGACCGTTCCGGTGATCATCTTATCCTCCTGGCGAAAAACCTGAAAGGATATAAAAATCTTATTAAGCTGGTCTCTACTGCCTGGATAAAGGGCTTTTACTATAAACCGAGAATTGACAAGGAACTTCTGGCAAAATACAGCGAAGGACTAATAGTATCTTCAGCCTGCCTGGCAGGCGAGATCCAGGATGAGATCCTTAATGGCACTATGACAGGAGCAGAAAATGCCCTGAAAACATATCAGGATATATTCGGCGAAGATTTTTATCTCGAAATACAGAGGCATGAGACGTATGACCCCGAAGCCGACAGCTCTGCTTTTCCCCTTCAGCAGAAGGTAATTGAGGCATTCAGGAAGCTTTCTGTAAAATATAATGTAAAGCTGATTGCTTCAAACGATGTACATTTTATTAATGCCGAGGATGCTGAAGCGCACGACAGGCTGATATGTATAAATACAGCAAAGGATATTGACGACCCGAACAGATTAAGGTATTCCAAACAGGAATATCTTAAATCAGAAGCGGAGATGCGGAAAATCTTCAGTGATATCCCTGAGGCCATAGATAATGTAGCCGGCCTGGTGGAGAAGGTTGAAAAATATAAGCTCGATCATGATCCCATCATGCCCGAGTTTGAGTTGCCTGAGGGTTATAGTGACAAAGATGAGTACCTGCGCTTCCTGACCTATAAAGGAGCTGAAGAGAGATGGGGTACCCTTACTGAAGAACAGAGGGAGAGAATTGATTTCGAGCTTGAGATGATTGCAAAGATGGGCTTTCCCGGATACTTCCTGATAGTACAGGATTTCCTTCGCGCAGCAAGGGAAATGGGCGTTTCTGTCGGCCCGGGAAGAGGTTCAGCCGCAGGGTCGGCTGTTGCTTTTTGCCTGAGGATCACAGATATCGATCCGATTAAATACGGTTTGCTGTTTGAACGCTTCCTTAATCTTGACAGGATATCAATGCCTGATATCGACATTGATTTTGATGAAGACGGACGAGAGGCAGTACTGAAATATGTGGTCAATAAATATGGCCACGATAAAGTTGCGCATATTATAACCTTTGGATCGATGGCAGCCAAAATGGCCATCAGGGATGTTGCCCGGGTCCAGAAACTTCCGCTGCCCGATGCTGACAGGCTTGCCAAGATGGTGCCCGAAAGACCAGGAATAACTCTTGCCCAGGCCTATGCAGAGGTTCCTGAACTTGCAAGGGAGAGAGAATCATCAAATAAGCTTATAGCCCAGACACTGAAGTATGCTGCCGTGCTTGAAGGTTCAGTCAGACAAACAGGTGTCCATGCATGCGGAATCATAATCGGAAAAGATGCACTCGACAACTATATACCTCTCTGCACTGCAAAAGATACTGAACTGTACGCAACTCAGTACGATGGTAGTCATGTTGAGTCCGTAGGTCTGCTCAAGATGGATTTCCTCGGCTTAAAAACACTCTCCATTATCAGGGATGCTGTCATCAATATAAAAAAATCGAGAGGCATTGACATCGATATTGAAACTCTGCCTCTTGATGACAAGAGAACATTTGACCTGTTCAGCAACGGAGAAACAACGGCAATTTTCCAGTTTGAATCAACAGGTATGAAGAGATACCTGAGGGATCTCCAGCCCAACCGCCTGGAAGATCTCATTGCTATGAATGCGCTTTACCGTCCGGGACCGATGGAGTATATTCCAAAGTTCATCAGAAGGAAGCATGGAACCGAAAAGATCGACTACCCAATCCCGGTTATGGAGAAATATCTTCAGGATACCTATGGAATAACTGTTTACCAGGAACAGGTGATGCTATCTGTCTCAGGAGCTGGCGGGTTTTACCAAAGGAGAGGCTGACTCTCTCAGAAAGGCAATGGGTAAAAAGAAACGCTCCATTATGGACGAGATGAAGTTGAAATTCCAGGAGGGTTGCATGAGAAATGGCTATGAAGAGAGTATCGTCAGCAAGATCTGGTCGGACTGGGAAGCTTTCGCTCAATATGCCTTTAATAAATCACACTCAACCTGCTATGCCCTGGTCGCATTCCAGACAGGATATCTCAAAGCCAATTATCCTGCAGAGTATATGGCTGCTGTCCTCAGCCGTAATATCAGTGATATTAAGAAGATCACAACCTTTATGGATGAGACCCGGAGGATGGGGATGGAGGTCCTGGGACCTGATGTGAATGAGAGTAATGTGATGTTCACAGTCAACAAGGATGGGAATATAAGGTTTGGCCTTGGAGCAATTAAAGGTGTTGGGGAGAGTGCGGTGCTGCAGCTTATTGAGGAGAGGGAGAAAAATGGAGTTTACAGGAATATATATGACCTTGTAGAGAGAGTTAATCTGAATTCACTTAATAAGAAAAACCTCGAAGCTATGGCCGTTGCCGGAGCATTCGACTGCTTCTCAAACGTTATAAGGGCACAGTATTTTTCACTCGACACAAAAGGATCAAGCTTCATTGAAAGCCTTATAAGATACGGGAACAATGCAAAAACAGTCAAAAATTCAAATCAGCAGTCACTGTTTGGCGACACCGGCGGATTTGACATGGTAAAACCTGAACCTTCTGTCTGTCCCGACTGGCCAAAACTCGAAAAGCTCAACAGGGAAAAAGAGGTGATAGGCATTTATTTATCTTCTCATCCTCTTGATGATTTTAAACTTGAGATCGAGACTTTTGCAACTGCAACCCTGGCTGATCTCCAGAATCTCAGGGATCACCTGGACAGGGAGGTCACTGTGGCCGGAATGGTTACCGACATAAAGACCGGTATAAGCAAGAACGGAAAACCATACGGATCATTTACATTACAGGATTATTCCGATTCTTTCCGGATTATGATGTTTGATAAGGATTATATCGAAAACAGCAAATTTTATACTGTCGGCTATTACCTTCTTATCCGGGGCAGAGTTCAGAAAAGGCCCTACAAGGATGATGAACTTGAATTCAAGGTAAAAACCATTAATCTGTTATCAAGTGTAAAGGATGACCTCATCAAGTCGGTTACCCTGAAAATCGATCCCGAAAATATCAGTCCGGGAATGATAAAGGAACTTAAGGAACTCGTGCTTGAAAACAAAGGTGAAACCGAACTGAAATTTCTCTTCATCGATTCGGATGACAAGATATCATTGCCCATGTTCTCAAGGACAATTCGGGTGAGGCTGAATAACGAATTAATATCCTTCCTGGATGACCATCCGGGTATAGAATATAAAGTTAATTAGCTATCTTTGCAGCGGTAATTATTCTTAAACCTAATAATATTGAAATATGGCGTTAGAGGTAAACGACAGCAATTTTGAAGAAGTGGTTATAAATTCAGACAAACCTGTCCTTGTCGATTTCTGGGCAGAATGGTGCGGCCCGTGCAGAATGGTTTCACCTATTATTGAAGAGATTGCAGAGCAGTATGCTGGAAAAGCCCTGGTTGCTAAATGCGATGTGGATAACTCTCCGAATGTTGCCGCAAAATATAGCATCAGAAACATCCCAACCGTGCTTTTCTTCAAGGATGGCAAGATAGTTGATAAACAGGTTGGCGCTGTTCCGAAAAATAGCTTTCTTACAAAGCTGAATGCTCTTATTTAGATAATATTTTTATTGTTTATGGCCGTCCTGATCATCCGGAACGGCCATTTTTAATTGAGTCCGATGAGAGTATGTGTTTTTGCATCTTCCAGCAGCCGCATCAATAGTGAATATGCTGATGCAGCTTCAGAACTTGGAGTCCTGCTGGCAAGGGCCGGGACAGAAGTAGTCTTTGGAGGTGGGGGCATAGGCCTGATGGGAAAACTCGCTGATACCATTATTGAAAACAATGGAACTATTACTGGCGTGATTCCGTCTTTTATGAAGGATCAGGGCTGGGACCATTCCGATGTCAATGAGATGATAATTACCTCTGACATGGGTGAAAGAAAGAAACAGATGTTTGCAATGGCCGATGCTGTCGTAGCGCTTCCCGGTGGCGTCGGAACCCTTGAAGAACTGACTGAAGCAATTACACTCAAACAGCTGGGCCTGTTCAGGGGACCGGTGATTATCCTGAATACACTTAACTTTTATAAGTCACTGATTGATTTCTTTGAGCATATGGTGTCAGAAAATTTCCTCAGATTTGAGCATAAGGAAATATGGGAAGTTGCCGGTACACCAGAGGAGGTAATGACAATTCTTGCAAGAAATGATCCATGGCTTTGGGATCCGGTCAAAATAGCTAAAATCTAGTTTCAGGTAAACTCTATTATGTAACTCTAATGAGAATTTCGGAATTCGGATTTCGGTTTTTTGATTGCGATTTAAAAATCCGAAATCGCCTCCCGATAGCAATGTCTTTCTTCACAATTCATGTAACAATTTAAATTTTTGAAATTTCCCCCCGCCAGAGCGGGGCAGGCTCTCCTTTTGAAGCTAATCTTTCATCACATCTATTTAATGTTATAAAAACATTATCCATAATGCACTGAAGAACAATCACAAACAGCAATTGGTTAAGACTCATAAGATTCCTCGCTGCGCTCGGAATGACAGGTCCTTCTGTGAGGATGAGAGGGAGAAGCGGCGATTCGTCAAAAATTGAATTCAAAAAATAAGTTATCTTTCGAATCGCCGCTTCTTCCTCTCTAATAATAAATTAGCATGTCATTCCGAGCGCAGTGAGGAATCTTCCGGACCATCCAAAGTTTGTTTGAATATCGATTAGTGGGTTTAAAGTTGTTTGGAAGATAAAATGTGAATAAAGATTAGCTTTTGAAGGAGGGGTGTCCATCCGCCAGCTGGCGGATGGCCGGGGTGGTTGATTATGAATCCTCCCATATATACATAAAGTTAATTAGATAAGCAATCAACCACCTCCCCCTTCGCCTTCGTTCCGGGGTAGTGGCTGTAGAAAAAGTCCTCAGTGGAACTCTGTGCCACCTCTGTGTACCTCTGTGTAAGTTCTTAACTTATTGTTACACAGAGAACCACAGAGAATTCACAGAGACACACAGAGAAAAATAACATAGAAGCTTCGACTTTTTCAACACCCCCAAACTTCGCTTAATTTAAGCAACATCAGAATAAATAAAATCTGTTACCGAAATACTGAAGAATAAAATAGCGTCGGGACCGTAATCCGAAATCGACAATCCGAAATCTTCAAAAAGCAGATATTGCTGTATTCAGATATACTTCAAGTTTGCTGCTGCTGAAATCCTTTTTAAAAAATAATTTTTCTTTTATTACCGGTGCAGATACCCCCCCTCCGAAATATTTCTCACCTGAAAAGATCCTGGCCTCATCCCATAATCCATAGGAAATGAAGTGGTCCAGTACTTGAGCTCCTCCTTCAATCAACAGTGACTGGATACCTGAATCATAAAGGTATTGTACAATCTGCCTGCAGGCTGGGATTCTGTCATCAAGCTGAACTTTGGAAGCACCTTTGAAATCAATATCACTGTTATTTGTGAATACTATTGTTTTTCCTCCGTCTGTCAGCAATGACGATTCACTGTCAACAATTCCCGAACCGCTCAGTATTAACCTGAGCGGGTTCCTGCCTTTCCAATCCCTGACATTCAGCCTGGGATTGTCAGCTCTCACTGTTCCGGCTCCTGCAAGTATTGACTCTTCTTCCGTCCTCCACCGGTGAACAAGCGATCTTTCTGGCTTCCCTGTTATCCAGGTTGGTGTAACCAAATGATTTTCGGATCTCGGAATATCAAGATATCCATCCGCACTTTGTGCCCATTTAAGTGTTATGTATGGCCGCTTTTTCTCATGAAATGTGAAGAACCTCCTGTTGAGCCTTCTGCACTCTTCTTCAAGAACCCCTGCGATGACCTCACACCCTGCATTCCTTAACCTGGAGAGTCCCTGTCCGGACACCTTGCCGCTTGAATCTGAAGTGCCGACCACAACGCGTGGTATAGCGTGAGATAATATAAAATCGGCACAGGGAGGGGTCCTGCCAAAATGTGAACAGGGCTCAAGACTGACATATAGCGTCGAGTCTTTCAACCACGACTTATCTGCTACGGAATTGATGGCATTAACTTCTGCATGAGGCTCTCCAGCACTTAGATGATAACCCTCACCAATTATTTTTCCGCCGGAAACAATAACCGATCCTACCATCGGATTAGGATAAGTAAGCCCTTCTGCCTTTGCTGCCAGTTCGAGACATCTCCGCATGAATTTAATTTCGTCTTTCTCCTCCATTTCCCTGAAAATGCTAAATTTGACTTATGGGCCTCAATTTACAAACATTTAAAGATATAAGGATTTATCTCGATGAGGAACTTGCGGGAATTTATGCCGGACAGGAGATAAAAGCCATTGCAAATATCATTATCAGGAGTGTTAGCGGGATTACCAAGGCGCATCAGCTGTATTTGACAGACACGGAAGTAACCGGCGATCAGGCTTCAGGAATTACCCGTATCTGCAGGGAACTTAAAACTGGTAAACCAATACAGTATATTCTCGGAGAGACCATTTTCTATGACTGCATAATAAAGTTGAACAGCTCGGTTCTCATTCCCCGCCCGGAGACCGAAGAACTGGTTGACCTCGTTGTCCGCGAAAACAGGGGATATAAGGGCAATATAATTGATTTTGGCACCGGATCAGGTTGCATTGCAATAGCCATTGCCTCCAAACTTCCCGGATCGCTCCTCACAGGAACAGATATTTCAGAAGAGGCGCTGGTTATAGCCGGTGAAAATGCCAGGCTAAATAATGTAAAAATTATTTTTTTGAAAGATGATATCTTAAACCCGGATACAACGAAACTGCAAAAAGCCGGCATAATAATCAGCAATCCTCCTTATGTCAGGTATTCCGAAAAACAGTTGATGAATAAAAATGTGCTGGAATTTGAGCCCCACAGCGCTCTTTTCGTGGAAGATTCTGATCCACTGGTCTACTACAATGGCATACTTGAAAAAGCAGTTAAAATACTGGAGCATGAAGGAAAAATCTATTTTGAAATAAATGAAATGCTTGGCAGGTCTATGCTTCAGTTGCTTGAATCATATGGGTACGGGGATACGGAAATTATCCCGGATATTAACGGTAAAGAGAGGATAATCAAAGGGATAAAATATGCCGGATAATGAATTATTCAAAGCTTCCGTGAACAAGGCAATGGCTTTGTGCGCAAGGAGGGAATACTGTATCAGCGAAGTAATGACCAAACTCCAGTCGTGGGGAACTGACGATGCTGACAATGCCAGGATTATTGAGCTCCTGAAAAAGGATAACTTTATAAATGAAGAGCGGTATGCCACAGGTTTTGTAAAAGATAAATTCAATTACAATAAATGGGGGAAGATAAAAATCACGGCTCACCTCAGGGCAAAAAACATCCCTGCCGGATTAATAAAAACTGCACTTGATACAATTGATAATGAACATTATATAAAAACATTAAACAATCTGTTGTCAACCCATCGCCGGTCGGTAAAAGCTAAAAACCAGTACGATCTGAAGGCTAAATTACTGCGTTACGGCCTCTCAAAAGGATTTGAAAGCAGCCTGCTGTATGATCTTCTGAACATGTCTGAGGATTAATAAAAACCTTAAAACCACGGGTTAACACGGAGTTGGCACGCCTGCCTGCCGGCAGGCAGGGAGGAACACTGTTTAATCCTAAAAATACATAACCTTCCAGAATAAATGGTTAACTCCGTGTCCTACTCCGTGATACTCAGTGCAACTCCGTGGTTAAGAAAGTAGATTCAAGTAAATAATAATATTCCCGACAGAAAAATTATCAGGAAAAGACCTAGATCTGTTTCAAAAATGCCTCAACTATATTCTCCAGAAAAGGCCGGAAGGTGATCAGGAACAGAAGTCCGGAACCAACACTGTCAACAATAATCAGCTGTTTGCGGGTGGCGGGAGATTTCAGGTAATAAAATGAAAAAGCAATTCTGAGTATCAGCTGGGAGATAAAAAACAGGAAAACTCTCATGCCATAGATATTCCATCCGTGTGCCTCCTGAATCCTGCCTCTTACAATCAGTGAAAAGCTGTGTGACAATCCGCATGAGAAACATGGCTCTCCTGTAATTTTCTCATGTATGCAGACCACAGGGTAGTTATTCCGATCCGGAGAAAAAATGCCGGAGTAAGCGATCATCAATATCACAACTCCGGCAAAAAATATATTGAGAATAAGGTAAGGTTCATTGCTTAACCTCACCGGCTGAAACCTGCCTGTACTATTTCTTTTTCTGAAGAGTATCATCTTTCTGCAGAGTATCTGCTTGCTGTGCGTTTCCGCCTTCCAGATCTTCCAGTTTCTGCTCACGGTCCTTTTTGCCGGTGCCAGTATTTATTTCAACCGTCTCTCCATTACTCTCCACTTTAATAGAGATGTTTGCATCTTCAAGATCCTTCACAACATTGTCCTGGACATCATTTATGATATTTTGAATATCTCCAGGCCAGTTGCCGCTGCTCCTGGCGATCTTGCTGGCAACAAATACCTGTGAAACAGAGATCATTGAGGCAATTATGCCAATAATGAGCCCGGCGATTAATATACCACGCGGAGCGTTACTCCCGGCAGACTGGGAGAGTCCGACTGATGCCAGAACTATTGCTATTATCCCGGGGATTATCGCAATAAGTCCCACACAGGGAATAACTGCAAGTACGAATGTTACAATGGCCGTAATAAGAGCAGCAATTCCCAGATTACTTCCTGATTTGTTAGGTACATCTTCCATGATATTTAAATTATTTATTGTTATTCATTCCTCCAAGGATGTCAACCATATCCTGCTCTAAAGACGTCACAGGATTTTCAATGATGCGTCCTGCCTCAATATTATTTTTATAAATGATGAATGTCGGTACCCGGAGAATCTCAAGCTGTTCATATTCACCTACGGGAGAGAGTTTTCCATTGTCAACCCCTATAAAAGTAACCATCGCTGCCGGAAATTTCCATGTGTCCAGCACCTTCATGAAATGCGGTACCTCTCTCCTGCTGTCGGGACACCATGTACCCAATACTATCTTAATTGTGAGCCCTTCCCTGTCAATTCCCTCCAGGCTGTTCATGGCTACTGAACTCACCCGGTAATCATCATAACCTTTAAAGAACCAGGCTGAATGCGGGTCACGCTTTAGCTGACCCTGTTCAAAATATCCAAGCAGCCACGTAGACTGCTCAGAATAATTTGCATCATGATGACTTTCATTTGCACTGGTTTCGGATTTCTGTGGTGCACCTGAATAAATCTCTGCAACCGGCTTGTTTATTTTGCACCCGCAGAGAAAGAACAAACTGAAAATGAGCAATAAAATTATCCTGACCATTAACTTCATTTAATAATTTACAAATTAAAGGGATTTTTTCAAATAGATATAATAAACAACATCTAATCTGCTATTGCATAATACTTCTGAATTTCTGTAACAAAATTTTTCTTATTCCAGATGATTTTTACCTCCTTTCATTTTCCCCCTTCGCCTTCGTGTAGCCACTTCGGCGAAGCAAGGCAAGGTGGAAATGATTACTGGGGCTGTTGAAAAAGTCCTCAGTGGAACTCTGTGTCACCTCTGTGCTCTCTGTGTAAGTTCTTAACTAGCTGTTACACAGAGCTCCACAGAGAATTCACAGAGACACACAGAGAAAAATAATGTAGAATTTCGACTTTTTCAACAGCCCCCCGGGAAGGGGGTTTTTCTTTAAGAATTATACACTCTCCGGCCTCTTATTCAATTGTCCGACTTCTTTACACGATTGGTATAATATATTGAGATGCCAATTGAAATAGCAGCAAGGAAAAGCAATGCCAGTATCCTGTAGACGATCTCAATCTTTGCCAGGTCAACGATAAAAAGATAAAATGCGGCACAGATCATTGTTCCGAGAGCCATATACCTGTATTTTACATTTTTCAGAAGGATGCTTATCAAAAAGTAAACAAGTGCCGCCATTGTCCATGAAAGTGTCACAAACTGCTTAGGCACAGCGTGGATCAGAGCAAACAAAACCATAATGAACCCTTCAATCATATAGAGGTTCCTGATAAGGTCCGTCTGAATCTGCAGCCTTGAACTCTGCCAGTTGATTATTCTTGCGGAAACAAGTGCGACCAGTGCAAAGGAGAAATTCACGCCATCACTCGTTTTTGAAGAGAAAAGATAGGTTGCAAGTATTGTCATAAAAAGCAGGCTGTTCATCACGACTATCAGCTTATTCCTGAACCATAGCGCCATGGATACCACAAGCAGGCTCTGAACCGAAAGAAGCAGATAAACTCTTGGAAGTCCGAAAAGTCCGTACAGAGCAATACTCATCGCCATAAAACCATAGAGGGCATAGAAGGCAGAGCCAAAATTCCAGCTGGATCTTGAATAGAGTATTATTGAATAGACCAGGCAGGAAATTGTTATCCCGGCAAAAAGTACAACATAACCGCTGCTGAAAAAGATTGTCACAACAAATAAGAGCATCAGGGTAAAGAGTATCCCGTTGGTTACTGTCACCCCGATAAGATAATCATCTGAAGCTGAATCTTTATCTCTGAATAATAGTATAATGGAATATACAGCACCCAGCGAAAACAGGCATATAATGCTCAGATATTTTTCGGATATAAGCTTTACGGGATGTCCCATAATTGGATCTCCAACCATCCAAAGTAAAAAACAGGCATATGTAAGGATAACCGTTACCACAAAAAGCGGTTTCCAGTTCATCCGCTGCAAATAGATTACAGCTCCGGCTGCTGTCATAATGATAAGAGGAATGATAATAATGGTTGTATCACTTACCATTGCTGTCGTCAATAAGAACAATACTGCCAGAGCAGCAAATGCCTGAGAATTATTCCGTACCGAAAGATATGCCTGGATAGCGACTATAAGGAGCAGCAGGAAAACTGAAAAAAACTTATTTGAGATAAGTGGATCGGCTGTAAAAAAGTGCAGACGGAGAGTCATATAAAACAGAAGAACCTTGCATTCATCTTAAACATAAATGCCAGATGAATATTGGTTTTCTTTAAATATTCCGACAAAAACCAGATCGATGCAGAGGCAATAAACCCAATGATAACTGCCACAAGCTGGTGACCCGGAGTCATAAGGTACTGTGTCAGGAAAGTGATGCCAAAAAGAAGGACAATATTGCCCATCCATGCAAGACCGAAGCGTCCGATCTGTGATTCCAGTCCCCTCTCTTCAATTGTTTGAGTATCGGAAACAACTGCTTCTTCAATTTTCCGGGTCTGTTCACCTTCGCTGACTATCTTATGAGCATCCGGGTAGGCCAGAGCTGATTCCAGTCTCCTGATACGAAGTTCCATTGAATTCAGCTGACCTCTGATTTCGTCCATTTCACTCTCCTGATCTGCCATAACAAGTATATATTACAATGAACAAAAAAGTAAACAGAACTGAAGGAAAAGAAACCATGGTTTTTAAGAGCCCTGTTCTTCTGCGTCAACCATTTTCCATGGTGGCAATAGCCATAAGCAGAAATGCAAGTATTCCGAAAGGAAGAAGAAGCCAGAATGCTGCCATTAGAGTTCCGTCAAGACCAATCAGTCCCACTTTGAAACTCGTAAATCCTGAAAAGCTCTTTGAAAAAAGCTGTCCGCCGATAACAACATTCCATCTCATCGAATAAACTCCTATCAGAACCAGTATGCCCACAATGAAAATAGAGTGTTTTCCGAAGCTTTATCTTGCCTTTATAGAACTGAAGGAATGCAAGAGTTATAAGTGGAATAATAGTACCGACAAGCCCTTGGAAACAAACAGAGTAAGATACAATTTACCGGAAACAAGCAATTTTATTATTTCAAATGATTCTTCTGCCTCATAAATCCTGTGGATCTGATCAAGACCCTCAAGTGTAAAATCGAGTATAAGAACAAAGAAGAGATACTTTCCGATTGAATCCAGTACATTAAGATCAATGGCCTTTTTCCTTATATTGAAACTACCATATAAACCAGCATTACCAGTGCAATTCCTGATACCATTGCAGAAAAAAGAAATATTATCGGCATAAGAGGTGTTGACCACCATGGATTTGCCTTGATAGATCCGAAAATAAATCCGACATAACCATGCAAAATAAATGCTGAAGGAATACCTATAACTGTAATAATATATCCCAGTTTTCTGTCCCATTCAACTGTTCTGTGGAGAAATATCGCTTACCCCCAGGGTAAGAATCCTGTAAACCCATTTCATTACTCCTTTTTTCTCATTTGACCAGACAACCATACTATGCCTGTAATCAAACCAGATCTCAAGCAAAAGCACAACCATCAGATACCACAGGTAGACAAATCCAAATATTGCCATTGCAGATGATGAATGAGGAGTGATCATTATTTCATAGGCTCTCTGTGGCTGTGACAGATGGCTTATCAAGAGGCATTGTAGCAACAAGAAGAAATGACAGTGCTGTAAGAAGAGCAATCTGGTATGTTGGTTTGAGTATCTTAACCTTAAAAACCCTTTCAAGCGATGCAAGAATAAATGCTCCGGCAACAAGTCCGGTAATAAATGGATAAACAACGATAAGAATTCCCCATTGAAGATCAATCTCATTCGGGAAAATATATCCCTGGACATTTGCCAGGATTTCATACAAATGCTGGTAATGTGGTTCCATATTATCTTACCTCCGAACTTAATGCATTATAATAGAGTTTTGAACCTGTATTCAGATTTGGTCTGAGCACCTGTGTTGTATGTTCCTTCAGAAATTTTACAAGATCACTGTTTTTATCCCTCAGATTACCATACATCCTGGCGCCGGTCGGACATGTTTCCATACAGGCAGGAGCAAGATCCTTTTTGAGCCTGTGATAACAGAAAGTGCATTTGCTTGCAACTTTCTTTACAGGATGAATAAACCTGCATCCGTATGGACATGCCTGTACGCAATACCTGCAGCCGATACAGTATTTTTCATCTACAAGAACAACACCCTCCGGACTGTCATAAGTTGCGCCTACCGGACAAACCTGAATACAGGGTGATTTCGAACAATGGTTGCACATTTTCGGAACAAAGAATGATTTGAAAATTTCCTCATCCGGAACAGTCTGGTGAAAACCGTCAATACCTCCGTTTGGTGATATGATATCAACAGTTCCGTCATTTTTAACTGTATATTGTTCAACCCAGGTACGGAAGAAGAATGGTTCCGGAGGAACATCATTCTCATTTTTACATGCCTTGGCGCAATTGCCGCATCCGATACATTTCTCAATATCAATAACTATCCCATACCAGGGAAGACTTTTATCCTCAGGTTCAGCTCCGTAAAGCAAAAACTGTGATGACTTTAACCAGGTATATCCAATCGTGGCTCCGGCAATTGTTGCCGCCGATTTGAGAAATTTCCTTCTGGATGAATTTATTCTTTCATTTCCCATGGCTGATGAGGATTATGACATTCAATGCAATTCTTTCCGGTATTATGTTCTGCAAGATCAACCTGAAATACAGCATCTTCAGGCCTTGCCGCATTCTTTGCATGACAGGTACCGCAAAATTCCCTTTCCGATGGTTTAAGAATATCTGATGCTTCACCGCTGACCACATGCTTTTGACCGGGACCATGACATGTTTCACAATGGATTTCGCTGTGAGCGTCCTGTGCCTTCAGGTCTTCAATATCCTGATGGCATTCAAGACAGGCCTTCTGCCCGGCATAATGAATCTCAACAGCTGCATTGTCATTCAGCGAAGCCCCCCTGTAAAAACCATACTGACCGAAGGTATCAGGAACAAGAAAATGTCTCAGTAACAGGAAAAGTGAAATAAATATTGCAAAAGCAATTGCAAGTCGTGTGAGTCTGAGGTGGAATATACAACTTCATAACAGACAGGAATAGTAGTTAAGTAAAATCTAAATCTAGGCTTACCAAATTATTATTCCTGAAGCTGATTTGTATAAAATATGATATTTATGAACCTGATATTGTGATATTTATATTGATTCTAAATAGACATTTCGGATGTTTTTCACAGGTATATTACCGACAATTCCGGTTTGATGAGGATTTGAGAGGTTATTGTTAATTAATTAACATAAAATGAACCGGTTAGTGTTAATAATTTAACATTGAAGGAATGTTACACTATTGACAACAAAATCTCCAGTATCTGCTTTGCGGCTTTTGAAACTGAGGTTCCCGGACCAAAAATTGCGGCTACACCTGCATCATACAGAAACTGATAATCCTGAGGAGGTATCACTCCTCCTGCAATAACCAGAATATCTTCCCTTCCAAGTTTTTTAAGTTCATCAATCACCTGCGGAATAAGAGTTTTATGACCGGCAGCCAGACTTGATACTCCAAGTACATGGACATCATTTTCCACAGCCTGTTTTGCTGCCTCTGCCGGTGTCTGGAATAGTGGTCCGATATCGACATCAAACCCAATATCGGCATAACCGGTTGAAACAACCTTGGCTCCCCGGTCATGACCATCCTGCCCCATTTTGGCTATCATTATCCTGGGCTGACGTCCCTCTTTTTCCGCAAATCTGGCAGCAAGGGCCCTTGCTTCTGCAAAATCATTATCTGATTTATATTCCGATGAATAAACACCTGATATTGTTCGTATCACAGCTTTATACCTCCCAACTATTTTTTCACATGCATAAGAAATTTCACCAAGACTTGCTCGTTTTGGCAGCAGCATCCACTGCCAGTTCAAGCAGATTGCCCTTCGCCTGTCTGAACACATCTTGTTATTGCATCAAGGGCCTTCCGGCATTCTGATTCATCCCTGTCCGCGCTTCAGCTGTGCAAGTCTTTTTATCTGCGATTCCCTGACAGCTGAATTATCAACTTCGAGGGTCTCAAGGGGATCTTCTTTTTCGAGCCTGTATTTATTTGTTCCTACAATTATCTGCACTCCTGAATCGATTTTTGCCTGTGCCCTGGCAGCTGCTTCTTCAATCCTCATTTTCGGAACACCCGATTCAACAGCTTTTGCCATTCCGCCAAGACTTTCAACCTCCTTAATATGTTCCCATGCCCGGTGAGCAATCTCATGTGTAAGGTTCTCAACATAATATGAACCGGCCCAGGGATCAATTGCCTTACAGATATTAGTCTCCTCCTGGATATAGATCTGGGTATTCCTGGCAATTCCTGCTGAAAAATCTGTTGGCAGAGCAATTGCCTCATCAAGAGCATTGGTATGAAGACTCTGTGTATGTCCCAGTGCAGCTGCCATAGCTTCAATACAGGTCCTTCCGACATTGTTGTAAGGATCCTGTTCGGTAAGGCTCCATCCCGATGTCTGGCAATGTGTTCTGAGGGCAAGTGATTTTGGATTTTTCGGATTGAACCCGCTTACAATTTTTGCCCAGAGCATTCGGGCTGCTCTCATCTTGGCAATCTCCATAAAATGATTCATCCCGATAGCCCAGAAAAATGAGAGCCGCGGAGCAAAAGCATCAATATCGAGACCTGCATTAACTCCGGTCCTGCAGGTATTCCAGTCCGTCGGCAAGAGTATATGCAAGTTCAATATCGCAGGTAGCACCTGCTTCCTGCATATGATACCCGGAAATGCTTATAGAATTGAATTTTGGCATTTTCTCCGAAGTGTACCTGAAAATATCAGCTATGATTCTCATTGAAAATTCAGGAGGATATATATAAGTATTCCTTACCATGAATTCCTTCAGAATATCATTCTGAATGGTACCGGAAAGTTCTTCGAGCCTTGCTCCCTGCTCAAGTGCAGCAACAATATAAAATGCCATAACCGGAAGAACAGCACCGTTCATGGTCATTGAAACAGACATCTTGTTCAGCGGAATCTGGTCGAACAGCATTTTCATATCAAGAATTGAATCAATGGCAACTCCGGCTTTTCCAACATCACCCATAACCCGCTCATGATCTGAATCATAACCACGGTGAGTGGCAAGGTCGAATGCAACAGACAATCCTTTTTGTCCGGCTGCCAGATTTCGCCTGTAAAATGCATTTGACTCCTCAGCTGTTGAAAATCCTGCATATTGCCTGATTGTCCATGGCAGCATAATGTATACATTCCCGAATACGGTCCCCGCAGGAATGGAGGTATGCCCGCAGCATAGTTAAGATGTTCCATTCCTTCCAGATCCTCTTTTGTATAAACACTTTTTACAGGAATCCTTTCAGGAGTTAGCCAGTCCTTTCTGATGCCGTGCTCCTTCTCCCATTCACGGAAATTCTTTCCGGCGACAGGAAGTGACCAGAGGTCATTATATCTGAATATTGGTCTCATTATCTCTCTATACTTTGTTTTTCCTGGCTGATTCTGACACTTTTGCTTCAATAAAACCCGATTTAAGCGCTGAAATGAAACCTCCCTGCTCCTCTGTTTCAACAAATAATTTCCATGCATTGTCAGCAATCAGCTGTGTAAGGTTCTCTATATAATATGATCCTGCTGGAGGATCGGCTACCTTATCGAAATAAGACTCTTCCCTGAGAATAAGCTGCTGGTTGCGTGCAATCCTTTCTGAAAATTCGTCGGGCTGCCTGAAGACAATGTCAAATGGCTCAACAGTGAGTGAATCTGTGCCCCCGAGTACAGCCGACATAGCTTCGGTCTGGGTTCTCAGCATATTCATATATGGATCATCAGTTGTTTTGTTCCATTTGCTTGTCACACTGTGAATTTCCATCCTGCTCCCTTCACCGTTACCGGGATGAAAAGCATTTGTTATTGCTGACCATAACAACCTGGCAGCTCTTAACTTTGCTATCTTCCGGAAAATAATCAGAACCCACCCCGAAACTGAATCTTATTTTCGAAGCAGCATATCCGGCGCTCAATCCCCTTTCAGTAAGCTGTACAAGATATTCGTTTCCCATCGACATGCCAAATGCAAGTTCCTGAACAATATCAGCTCCGGCATTATTAAAATTTGATGCATCAAGATGAATAGTCCTTAGATTCGGTAAAACTGACGAATCTCCCGTGAGAGAAGCCAGATAGTCGAATCCTGCCTCCTCCGGGATGCACAGAGAACCGTTCAGCATCAGACGGCTGAGCGGATCTGCTTCTATTGCGCCTCTGATTTCAGAAAAATTCCAGCCTCCCTGCCTCTGCAATTTTAACAAGGATGTCAAGAATCTCCTTTGCCTTGCCATTGCAGTGAATGTTCGTTTCAATGCTTTCCAGGTGGATGTCGCTGAGAAGTATTTTAAAATTCTCCTCACTGACTGACTCCGGATCAGAAATTTTAAACCCCAGTGAATCAACTCCTTTCATCAACACATCAAGAGCTTTCCTGTTTGCCAGGGAGTAATCCTTAACTTCAATATTCTGCCGTATACGCCAGTTATTATTCCTGATCTTTGTTCCCCGCAGGTAGGGAAACTCACCCGGAAGTGAATTGATATACATCAGTTTTTCAACATCTTCCGCCTGGTAAAAAGGCATTACCTCATAACCTTCAGTGGTTTTCCATACCATCTTACTGTTAAAATCAGCCCCCTTCAGGTCGGCATGGATTTTGTCCATCCATTCCTTATGTGTTACCGGCGGAAACTGCTCGAAAAGTTTTTCCTCTTTCATTTTAGTTTACATTCTTATTCACTGACATTTACGCTTATCCGGCAGATATTTGTGAACCGTGCAAATGTAGTGTAAAAACATTCAGGGATTTTATGAATTTTATCATGAAAGGTTTCTGTTACGGGGATGATCATTTCCCTCCATATTCCATCAGAAATGATTTAATGAAAGGATTAAGGTCCCCGTCGAGGACAGCCTGGACGTTTCCTGTCTCGTGACCTGTCCTCAGGTCTTTAATCATTTTGTAAGGATGTAACACATAGGATCTGATCTGTGAGCCCCATTCTATTTTCTTCTTCTCTCCTTCTATCTTTGCCTGTTCATCCAGTTGTTTTCTCAGTTCCAGTTCATATAGCTGGGACTTGAGGATCTTCAACGCATTTTCCTTGTTATTGAGCTGTGAACGGGTTTCCTGGTTCTCGATTACAATCCCCGTCGGATGATGCCTCAGCCTTACAGCGGTCTCTACCTTATTAACATTCTGCCCTCCAGCCCCGCTCGAACGGTAGGTATCCCAGGAAATATCAGCAGGATTGATCGCAATCTCTATATTATTATCAACGAGAGGAGATATGAAGACCGAGGCAAAGGTAGTCTGCCGTTTTCCCTGCGCATTGAAAGGTGATATCCTGACAAGCCTGTGCACCCCGTTTTCACTTTTCAGATAACCGTAAGCTTTCTCTCCGTCAATTTCAATAGTCACCGATTTGACTCCCACCTCATCACCAGGCTGAAAATCAAGTTCCCTGGCTTTATAATTATTCCGTTCAGCCCAGCGCAGATACATCCTCATGAGCATAGCAGCCCAGTCATTGCTTTCAGTCCCTCCGGCTCCGGAATTAATTTTCAGTATCGCACCAAGCTGATCTTCTTCCTTTTGCAGCATATTCCTGACCTCAAGATCCTCAATCATCGAGAGACAGGCTTCATACTGATTATCAACATCAGCCTCGGTTGCCTCTCCATCCTTGCAGAAATCATACAACACAACCAGGTCGTCGATGGCAGTATTTATCTTTTCAAATCCGTTTGTCCAGCCTTTAAGCTCCGCTATACCCTTTAAAAGTTCTTCAGCGGCTTTAGGATCATCCCATAATCCGGGCCTCTGTGACAAACTCTCCTTTTCACTGATCAGTTCAAGCCTGGCATCGATGTCAAAGATACCTCCTTAACGCATCGCGGCGTCCCGATAAATCCCTTATCTGTTCGTTAGTTATCATTTCTTCAGTAATAATTTCTGCAAATTTAAACTTAATAATCATACTGCAATTATTATTTTACTCGCCGGGCTATTGCTTTAATTCATATTTTAGAGTAAAAATTGAATCCTCAGATATGAAAAGATTAAATGCCTGGATAATACTTCTAACCATAGCTTCCTCATGCACTGAGAGCGGCAATCAAAAAACCGACTGGCTTATTGACGACTCCGGATACAAGGCTGTCATTGAAGAAAATGATGGCTTCGTTACAATATCCAACGGCCTTGTATCGAGAACTTTCAGCCTGCTGCCCGATGGTGCGACAACCGGGTTTTTAAACATTATGACAGGTAATGAACTTATCAGGGCCATCAAGCCGGAAGCGGTACTGATAATAAACGGCAGCGAAGTTAAGGTTGGCGGACTGACCGGGCAACCTGTGAAAAATTACCTGGCACAGGAATGGATCCCCGGATTAAAACCCGATTCCCTTTCTCCATTAAGGCTTTCAGGCTACCAGACCGGGGAGATAACCGAAAGATTTGAATGGCAGAAAAGAACCGAATGGATGGCTCGGGATATGCCCTGGCCTCCGCATGGAAAAAGGGTTGATTTCACCTACCTGCCAAAAAGAAAAGACGATAGTGCAATGTTGTTAAAAGTGACAGTCCATTATGAAATATATGACGGCCTTCCGCTTATCTGCAAATGGGTTACGGTGACAAATGAATCGGATAAGGAAATAACTATTGACAGTTATAAATCTGAAATACTTGCCCTTACTGAAGAAGAGAGTGTCGTTGGCGACAAGAAGAACTGGACTTTACCTAATATCTCCATAGAGACTGATTATGCTTTTGGCGGCAGCATGTCGTCCGAATCATGCTATGAAAAATCAATCTGGTGGCTCCCTGATCCCGAGTTTCAGACAATAGTCAATTATACCCGCACTCAGCCATCGATGCTGGAATGCAAGCCGGTGACCGGACCCGGCGAAAGAGTTGGAGCCGGCAAATCATTCGACACATTCCGCACATGGCTCCTTGTGAATGACACGTGGGACCGTGAGAGAAAAGGCCTTGCACAAAGGAAAATGTACAGGACAATTGCTCCATGGGTTACGGAGAATCCGGTTTTTATGCATCTCCGGTATTCCGATGATGAATCCCTGAAAAGAGCTGTTGAACAATGTGCCGAGACCGGTTTTGAAAAGATTATCATGTCATTTGGAAGCGGTTTTAATATTGAAGATACCAGCCAGGCAAATCTTGACCGGTATAAGGAACTGACCGGTTATGCGCACAGCAAAGGCATAGCGCTTGGCGGATACAGCCTGCTTGCAAGCAGGAGGATCGGACAAGGAAATGATGTTGTCATGCCTGAAGGAAAAATGCCTGTGTTTGGAAATTCTCCCTGCCTTGGCAGTGAATGGGGTCTTGAATATTTTAAAAAACTTTACAGATTCATCGAATACACCGGGTTTGATAATTTTGAGCATGACGGCTCCTACCCCGGTGACGTATGCATGTCTGCCACCCATCCCGGACATGAGGGCTTGGCTGATTCACAATGGAAACAATTCAAGGCAATCACCGATTTTTATAAATGGTGCCGCGGAAGAGGCGTCTACCTCACAGTTCCTGACTGGTATTTCCTCAACGGAAGCAGCAAGACTGCCATGGGATATCGTGAAACAAACTGGTCACTGCCAAGGCGTCAGCAGGAAATCGTTGAAAGGCAGAATATTTTTGACGGAACCTGGGAAAAGACTCCCACCATGGGATGGATGTTCGTCCCCCTGGTCGAATACCAGGGAGGAGGCGCTGAAGCTACAATTGAACCCCTGAGCGAACATCTTCCACACTACGGCCAGAGACTTGCCAACCTCTTTGGCGCAGGAGTCCAGGCTGCGTACAGAGGACCGAGATTATATGATACGCCCGAGACCCTTGATCTTGTGAAAAAATGGGTTGCTTTTTACAAGAAACACAGGGTTATTCTCGACTCTGATATCATCCATGTGAAACGCGCCGACGGACGGGATCTTGACGCTATCCTCCATGTTAATCCTTCAAATGATGAGAAAGGGCTTCTGATGGTTTATAATCCGCTCAATACCCGGGTAAGTAAAAACCTCAATGTAAATGTTTATTATACAGGCATGGGAAGGAAAGTCACAATCACTGACAATAAAGGTAAAACAGGCCGGTTCAAAATAGACAGAAAGTTCAATGTTTCCATACCGGTCTCAGTTGAACCGAACAGTGAATCGTGGTATATTATGAAATAGTAGTAATATGCTCAGATCGTACATGTATCATAACCTCACAGAAGCCGGATGCGATGAAGCCGGAAGAGGTTGTCTTGCCGGTCCGGTTGTGGCAGCAGCTGTAATGCTCCCTAAAAACTTCAAACATCCTGTTCTGAATGATTCCAAGAAACTGACCCCCAAACAGAGACTGGAGCTGAGGGATGAGATAATACAATCAGCAATTGCCTGGAAAGTAGCCTTTGTGGATAATGGAGAGATTGATGAGATGAATATTCTAAGAGCATCAGTAAAGGCAATGCACATAGCAATTGAAGGCCTTCAGAAAGAACCACAGTTCCTGCTTATTGATGGAAACAGGTTTTACCCTTATAAATCCATCAGTCATACTACAATTGTCAAAGGTGATTCCATCTATTTTTCAATAGCGGCTGCCTCGGTACTCGCCAAGACATTCCGTGACGAATACATGGTTAAGATTCACTCTGAGTTTCCGGAATACGGATGGAATATCAACAAGGGCTATCCAACCTCCTTTCACAGAGCAGCAATTCTGAAATACGGCATAACTCCCTACCATAGAAGATCTTTCACACTGCTGGATACCCAGATGAAGATTGAGTTTTAATACAAGTCTGTTATGCCTCATCCCCCGACCCCTTCTCCTGGGTCAAGGGGAGTAAGAATCAATTAATCAGGACTTAGCCCCTCTCCCTCGGGAGAGGGTTAGGTGAGATCCAATATGAAAGGCTGGGATATCTGTTAAAAATCCTTTAATATGACATTTACCTTATTCAATATTCCGTAATACAGTTATCTTTGGCGCCATGTTTTTACACTTTAAAAAAAGTTGAATCGTATGAAAAGATTTTTTGCAATATCATTGATACTGATTATCTGCTCCGGCTTCAGGGCAAAAGCTGATGAGGGTATGTGGCTTCTTCCGCTCATAGAGAAATTAAATATGGGCAAGATGACACAAATGGGACTTAAGTTGTCATCTGAAGATATCTACAGCCTGAACAAAGCATCACTGAAAGATGCAATTGTGATTTTCGGAGGCGGATGTACCGGAGAGATCGTCTCTTCGCAGGGACTTATACTGACAAACCACCATTGCGGATATGGATCCATACAGTCGCACAGTACGGTTGAGCATGATTATCTGAGAGATGGATTCTGGGCAAAAACTAAGGAAGAAGAACTGGCGAATCCAAATCTTTCCGTGACTTTTCTTGTGAGAATAGAAGATGTTACCAGTCAGGTTCTTGCAGAGGTAAAGGAGGGGATGAGTGAAACTGAACGCAGTGCTGCAATCAGTGAGGCAAGACAAAAAATTGAAAAAAACAGCTCTGAGGGAAATAACTACAGGACTCTTGTATCGAGTTTTTACGGAGGCAACTATTTTTATCTGCTGGTCTATGAGAGATATAATGATGTCCGTCTGGTTGGCGCACCTCCTTCCTCAATTGGCAAATTCGGTTCTGATACAGACAACTGGGAATGGCCCCGTCATACAGGAGATTTCAGTGTGTTCCGTGTCTATACAGGTCCTGACGGCAAGCCCGCTGCCTATTCAAAGGACAATATCCCGATGAAGCCAAAATATTATCTTCCTGTCTCCTTAAAGGATCTCAACCCCGGTGACTTTACTATGATCCTGGGCTATCCCGGAAGAACCAACAGATACATGACATCCTATGAGGTAAATGAACAGCTTCTGATCGTTCACCCTGACAGGATTAAAATCCGTGGGATCAAACAGGAAATCTGGATGAAGGATATGCAGGCAGATCAAAAGGTCAATATTCAGTATTCTGCCAAATATTTCGGATCTTCAAATTACTGGAAATACTCTATCGGACAGAAAGCCGGACTTGAAAGACTCAATGTAAAAGGCAAGAAGGAAGAAATCGAAAATCAGTTCGGCAAATGGATTGCTTCCAACCCCGATAAAAAGGCCAGATACGGAGAATCCCTTAATCTCATAAAAACCTCAATTGAAGGCCGGGCTGCACTTTACAATGCTCAGCAATACCGTTTTGAATGCCTGCAGGGATGCGAGCTGCTGTCAATGAATCAGGGAGTTGATGCACTAATTTCCGCCCTTAAATCAGGAGACAGTAAGAAGATATCAGATGCAGCTGACAAGATCAGAAACAACGCCACCAGGTTTTACAAGGACTATAGCCCTTCCACCGACAATAAATCAATGAAGGCGATGATGAAGCTTTACAGGGCTGATGTTCCTTCCAGATTCCATCCCGACTTCTATGCCAGGACCATAGATAAAAAATTCAAGGGAGATATTGACAAGTTTGTAGATGATATGTTCAGGAAATCGGTATTTAGGGATGAAGCAACCCTGGATGCCTTCCTCAAAAAACCTTCTCTGAAGACGATCGAGGCAGATCCGGTATATATTGCAGCAACCTCTGTCTCAAAGATGGGAGCGGAAATCTCCAGAGAGCTCAGCCAGTTTGATGCAAGCCTGGCAACGGGAAAAAGGTTGTGGATCGCAGCATTGATGGAAATGGCACCGGAAAAAACCCTTTATCCGGATGCAAACTCGACAATGCGGCTGACTTATGGTTCCGTCCAGAATTATGATCCTAAAGACGCAGTTACATATAAGTATTATACAACTCTTCAGGGTACGGTGGATAAATATAAACCAAATGACTATGAGTTCGATCTGCCTCAGCGACTTATTGACCTCAATAATAAGAAAGAATACGGAAGGTATGGATCGCAGAAAGGTTATATGCCGGTTTGCTTCCTTACAACAAACGATATCACCGGCGGCAACTCGGGAAGCCCTGTCATGAACGGAAACGGTGAACTCATCGGACTGGCTTTTGACGGCAACTGGGAATCAATGAGCGGTGATATTGCATACGAACCCGAGCTGCAAAGAACAATTGTTGTCGATATCCGCTATGTACTGTGGGTAATGGATATCTATGCAGGTGCAAAAAATCTGGTGGATGAGATGACAATAGTACAGTAAGTACATTAAAGCCTCATCCCCCGGCCCCTTCTCCCGGGGGGAGAAGGGGAGCAAGAATCAATTAATTAGCAGGTTCTTAGCCCCTCTCCCTCGGGAGAGGGGTTGGGGTGAGGCTGATCAGAAAAAGGGGTTGGGGTGAGGCTGATCAGAAATAGGGGTTCAGATGAGGCTGATCAAAAGAGAGGGGTTGGGGTGAGGCGGATCTAAAGAGAGGGGTTGGCCAGAGGCAGATCTAAAAGAGGTGTCCGGTTGAATTACATTTCTGGATTTTTACTTTTTTGTGACTATCTTTGCAGAATATTTTTGGTTATGAATTTTAATCTGATCGAGGTCCTTGCTGCTTTCATGGTGCTCTTTGCTATAATTGATATTCCGGGATCAATTCCCATAATCATAGATATAAAGGCAAAGTCGGGCGTTATAAAATCCTTTAAGGTGACTCTTGTCTCCTTTTTAATTTTACTGGCATTTTTATTTATTGGCAGTCCATTGCTAGGAATTTTCGGTATCGATGTCTCTTCCTTCGCAATTGCAGGTTCCTTTATCATCTTCCTCATAGCCATGGAAATGATCCTTGGAATTGAGCTGTTTAAACACGATTCACATGGAGGAGGATCTATATTCCCGATTGCCTTCCCGCTGATTGCAGGTGCGGGATCAATTACCACCATCCTTTCACTTAAAGCAGAATATCATACAATAAATATCCTGATTGCACTGATCCTCAATATGGTGGTTATTTATCTGGTTTTGCGGCTGACCACAATCTTTGAAAAGATCCTGGGAGCTGGAGGGCTTCAGATACTTAAAAAGACATTCGGAGTGATCCTGCTTTCAATTGCGATAAAACTCTTCTTAACAAATACAGGGATAGTACTTCCTCATGCCAGGTGAGATAACAATCTATACAGACGGAGCCTCAAGCGGTAACCCTGGTCCAGGCGGTTATGGAGTGGTGCTTATTTCCGGAAAACACCGCCTTGAAAAATCAGAAGGATTCAGACTTACCACAAACAACAGAATGGAGCTGATGGCTGTTATTGCCGGCCTGGAAGCCCTGAAAATTCCAGGCAGCAAGGTTGTCATTTACACTGATTCAAAATATGTTGCCGATTCAGTTGAAAAAGGGTGGGTATTTCAATGGGAAGCAAAGGCATTTAAAAAGAAAAAAAATCCCGATCTCTGGATCAGGTTTCTCAGAGTGTACCGGAAACATAATGTCAGATTTGTCTGGATAAAAGGACACTCCAATAATATCGAAAATGAAGTTTGTGACCGGCTGGCTGTTTCGGCATACTCGAACACTTCATTGCTGGAAGATTCCGGTTATGTGCCTGAAGAAAGCGACACTATAATGCAATGAGTTGTTATCAGTTTCATAAATTGCCTTGCCGTTATAAAAATATTGGTGCATTTTTGTAAAAATGGTTGTATCAGATGAGGGGTCAGAAGGAACTCTATCTTTTATTCGAAAAGCTGGATATCATGTTTGAATATCATGAACATCCTCCGCTGGCAACAATCGAAGATGCAAAAATTCATTGGAAGGACTATAATTCAGGCAGATGCAAAAACATCTTCTTTCGCAATCATAAGGGAGACAGACACTACCTGGTAATCCTTGAACACCTTCAGCAGCTTGACATTAAAGACCTGGAGAAAAGACTCAGACAGGGCAAACTCACTTTTGCTTCCGATAAACGTCTTAAAAAGTACCTCGGAGTCGAACCAGGCTCAGTATCTCCCTTCGGTCTTATTAATGATGAAGAAAAACACGTCCATCTATTTATTGATGAGACACTCAAAAATTATGACCGGCTGGCCTTTCACCCAAATGTAAATACTTCTTCACTGGTAGTCTCAAAATCCGATTTCCTGAAATTCCTTGACTATACCGGCAACTCATATGAATTTATCAGGCTTTATGATTAGCGGATCTGCCTTATTAATGGTCCGAAGTATAGGTTCTCTTATAAACTGTAAGTTAAAAATAGTTAAAAGGTGACATTTTCTGCATCAGAATCCATTCTTTTGCGTCATTATTCAGAAACTAATAAGAATTCCTGTCCGCTTGAAAAATATTCTTACTATTCCTTTCCTGCTTTTACTGATTATCCCATCTGCTTTTGGACAAAACTCAGAGAAGAAACGCTATAAAGCAACACAGATTTCAGTAGCCCCTGTAATCGACGGACTTTTTGATGAGCAACTATGGAATGAGGGCGAATGGATGGACGATTTTATACAGTTCCAACCTTATAACGGCCAAAAACCATCGCAACATACTGAATTTAAGATCCTCTTCGATGAAAATTCCCTGTTTGTCGCGATCAAATCATTTGATTCAAGTCCCGACAGTATTGTAAAAAGACTCACAAGGAGGGACCATGAAGATGGAGACATGGTAGGAATTATCTTCGACAGTTATCACGATCTAAGGACCGGATTCTTCTTCGGTGTTACCGTAGGTGGTGTAAAAATTGACCAGATGATGACAAATGACGGGCAGAATGAAGATCAGACCTGGGATCCTAACTGGTGGGTCGCCACATCCATAAATCATGAAGGATGGCTCGCTGAGATGAAAATACCTTTCAGCCAGTTAAGGTTCAAGGGGAATTCGGGAGATGTATGGGGACTGGAGGTGGCCCGTACCATTTACAGGAAGCAGGAAACATGCATCTGGCAACACATTCCGCAGGATGCCCCGGGTACTATTCACCTTTTCGGTGAGATGTCAGGTATTGAACAGGTTAAGCCAAGAAAGATATTCGATGTTACACCATACGGCGTAGCACAAACAGAATTCTATCCACCTGAGGAGGGGAACCCGTTTATGACTGGCAGGAGATCTAAACTGAATGCAGGCCTTGATGCCAAGGTCGGGGTGACAAACAATCTTACAATGGATCTTACACTGAATCCTGATTTCGGACAGGTTGAAGCAGATCCGTCAGAAGTAAACCTGACCGCATATGAGACTTATTTCGAGGAAAAGAGGCCCTTTTTTATCGAAGGAAAGAGCATTATCAACTTTGGCCTTGGAATGGGAGAGGGTGATTATGGCAACGATAATCTCTTCTATTCCAGGCGCATCGGACGAAAACCCCAGGGAAGTGCCTATCCTTACTATGGGCCATCCGACCAGTTTGATGGATATTCTCAGACACCCGACCGAACAAGTATAATAGGGGCAGCCAAGCTGACCGGAAAGACCCAGAACGGTCTGTCAGTAGGCTTAATGGATGCCGTCACGAGCCCGGAGGTAGCTGATATCGATACCGGGGGATACAAATCCGAACAGATTATTGAGCCACTTACAAACTACCTGGCTGCAAGAATGCAGAAGGACTACAAGGAAGGAAATACAATTATAGGGGGAATGTTCACTTCAGTAAACAGGAAGATGGAAGAAATCCCCCTGTACGGAACAGAAAATGATGCACTTATAAATAATCTGCCATCGGCTGCATACACCGGGGGCATAGATTTTGCCCAATATTTCTCAAAAAAAACATATATGTTGGGTTTGAATGTTGCCGGAAGCTATATTGAAGGGACTGAGGCCTCAATGGTTCAGGCACAACGTTCATCCGTAAGATATTTCCAGCGCCCCGGTAACAGTATAGCTCTCGATTCCACAAGAACATCACTTTCGGGAAGCGGAGGCAAAATGCAGTTCATGAAGACCGGAAACGGTCACCTCAACTATGGAGGCACCTTCACCTGGAAAACACCCGGCCTTGAGCTTAATGACATTGGTTACATGCGCGAGACAGATGAGATGCTCCAAGTCCTGTGGGCCCAATACAGACTGTGGGAACCAAAATCATTCTACCGCCAGGTAAATATCAATACATCCCAGTTTGCAGGCTGGGATTTCTCCGGAACCCACCTGTTTGACGGTATGGAAGCCAATTCATTTGTCATCTTTAAGAACTACTGGAGTGCCGGGCTGGGCTCAAGCCTGCTCTATAATATTATCAGCAACTCAATGCTCAGGGGAGGTCCATATATGAAAATGCCCGGAAGCTCCAATTCATGGCTTAGAATTGAAACAGATTCCAGAAAAAAGTTGCGCTTTGAGCTTATGATGCATCATTCTGTTACGTTTGAAGGATCCGGCCATTCGCTTTCAATCTCACCGGAGATCGACTATAAACCTTTTAATACTCTGTCCCTCTCATTCGATCCGTCATATTTACTTTCATTCGATGAATTACAGTATGTCGACCAGAAAACCTTTGGGTCTAAGGAACGTTATATCTATGGCACAATTGATCAGAAAGTGATAAGATTAACTTTGAGGATTAACTATAATATCACTCCTGACCTGACAATCCAGTACTGGGGACAACCATTCATAGCAAGCGGTAAGTATTACGATTATAAATATATTACCGATCCAATGGCCTCCGAGTATCAAAGCAGGTTTGCACATTATTCGCCTGACCAGATGAACCTGGTCGATGATGAATACTATTCTGTTGATGAGGACAGAGATGGCAATGAAGACTACTCTTTTGATAAACCCGACTTCAATTACCGGGAGTTCCTCTCCAATTTTGTAATAAGATGGGAATATAACCCCGGATCATCAGTCTACCTGGTATGGAGTCAGACCCGATCGGACAGTAACAATTCAGGATCGATGGACTATTCAAATGATATGGAAGATCTGTTCAGCGAAAAGCCGTATAATGTATTCCTTGTTAAATTCAGCTACAGGTTCGGTTTAAGATAGGATCGGGATGTATTTTAATACTTCCTGTTTTAACCCCCTGCCCCATTGCCCTCAACTTATTGAGTCTGTTGCTCTTTATACGTTTCTGTATTGAAATCATTTAACCACGAGCTACACGGAGTTACACGGAGAGTTGCACGGAGTATGCCGTATACCAGGCTTCGGATTGGGATGAACCTTGCTGATGCAATCAGGTCCAAACAGTGTAACTCAGTGCTAACTCCGTGTAACTCCGTGGTTTAAAAAATAATCTCCAATTTACATTACTAATCTTAGGTTGACGGCAATGGGGGCAGGGGGGTTGTAACTCTATATGGGGTTTTGGAGGTGATGTGTAATTTCTTTTTTTTTGTTACACAGCACAGAGAGGCACAGAGAATTCATACAAAGTTTGATAGGTTAACCTGATATGGTCTGATTTTTGCACTCTGATTTTCAGATAAAAACCTCTTTCCGTCTTAGTTGTGATTCGGTTGCCTGGTAAAGTATTAACAACTAAAACTTTAAAACATGAAGAGGAAAAATGAAAAAGTTCCCGGATTTGATGAGATCATCTTTGAGAACAGGAATAAGGAGTACGGAGCTTACGATCTCCGTAAACGCTACAATTCAACAACAACCATCTCGATCCTGGGAGGAGTTGCATTCTGCACAATGCTTATAGCTGCCTTCTCATTATCAACGGAAGAGGGAACTGCCATTGAGGGACCAACAGGTGTGATAATAGAAATGGATGATCCGATAATTCCGGAACCAGTGCTGCCTGAGAGGAAACCGCCTTCGGTAATGGCCGAAACCTTGAAAAATCTCCAGCCTGAGATCACAACTGATTCAATGGAAACCCTGACTCCCCCTCCCATTACTGACGAAATTCTGGAAACAACGAAGAATGGCGACATAAATGACACTGTCAGATTTGTTGAAACATATGACACTATTATACCTGATGAGCCAAAAATATACATTAACGTTAAGGAGATGCCTGAATTCCCCGGTGGAATACCTGCACTCATGCAATATATTAGTGATAATATGTCCTATCCTGAAGAGGCCATTAGAAATAATGTGCAGGGAAGAGTGGTTCTGAAATTCGTTGTTAATCCTGATGGCTCGGTAGGAAGGATAGAATTAGTGGGAAGCATCGATCCGTCATTGGACGAGGAAGCAATAAGGGTGGTTAAAAGTCTGCCTGCTTTCAGGCCAGGAAAAGAAGATGGAGTACCTGTTCCGGTATGGTTTATTATTCCGGTCCTCTTCAGACTCGAAAACAATTAGCCATAAGTTTATAAAGAGCTCACAAGCCAGTTCCGGGATCATCAAATTTCAGTGGGTATATGGAACTCCTTCAAAGGTGCGATTTGAGATCTTCAATTGTATGGATGGGAAATACATTAGTCCCATCCACTCTTGTTGCGCTTTTCGCAAGTTCGCCTGCCACAAGGATCTTTTGTTCCGGAAATGATTTAACGAGCGTTTCCAGATATTCATCGCTCCTCACACCAGGAAAACCTGACATTAATCCTGTAATTATAATATCTGCTTTCCATTTAACGTTAGCGGCGACCACTGCACTTAAAGGAGTGGACTGCCCGAGATACAATGATTCATGACCCATCTTTTTTATTAAATAATTGAAAAAAAGAAGTCCGATTTCATGAAGTTCATTCTCGGGAAGAAAGAGAATTATTTTCTTCCTTTCCGGTTTTAAAACGGGAGAGAGAGAATCTATTGATGCTATGAGTTTCTGACGGAATATATTTGACATAAAATGCTCACTGTCAACATCTGCCGAACCTGTCTGCCACATTATTCCAATTCTTTTCAGGAATGGAAAAACTATATTTTCCATCGTCTCTTCCATGCCCCTGTTCATCATTGACCTGACCAGGATATCATTCACGGTTTTTTCATTGTAGCTCACCATTGCCACAACCAGTGAGTCGATCTGCGTATCCTGATGGAAAACTTCTTTTGAAAGGAAAGATACTTTCGCCTCAATTTCAGCAGTGGAGAATTTTGCGATGTCCGATATCCTGAATCCGTTTCTCCTAAGTATCGAGATATTGATTATCCTTCTGAGATCATCATCATCATACCGCCTTCTGTTGGTCCCGGTCCTCTTTGGAATGACGATTCTGAAACGTCTTTCCCAAACCCGTATCGTGTGAGCCTTTATCCCCGATAACTTATCAAGATCATGAATTGAATATTGTTCCATTTTTATAAAAAACTTTAGATAAATATACTAGATTTTTTTGTCTGAGGAATAATGTACCGGAATGGAGAAAAAAAATCTGCAACCGTTAAGTTGCAGATTTTCTTAAAATAAGTGAATAGAATAAATAATTATGGTAACAGAACCTGGTTGATCACATGTATCACACCATTTGTGCCAAGGATATCAGTAGATGTAATAGTCGCATCAGCGGAACCAAGACTCAGGGCGGCATCAGTATCCGTAATAGTAAGTGTACCCAGATTAAGTGTTATGTTGCCACCAAGTGTTGCCACAACATTGCTTGGCAGGTTTGGCAGGTCTGCCGAGAATACTCTTGCACCTACAACATGATATGTCAATACAGCTTCAAGAGTCGGTATTCCGACAGCAGCAACAAGAGCGGTAAAATCTGCAACACCTGCTAAAGAATACAGCGAAGCAAATGCAGCGTCAGTCGGAGCAAAAACTGTAAAGGGACCGGTACCACTTAGAATTGTAATTAAATTGGCTGCGGTAGGATCATTCTCAACAGCAGTAAGTGCAGCAACCAGCTGTCCGAATTCTGCTCCTGTTGTTGCCTGTGAAGCTGCAACAGCTATTTCAACAACATTTTTTGTAGCTGGCAGTAAAGTCCTGTTAATCAAATGGACAACTCCATTAGTATAATCCAGGGCACCTCCTGAAAGAGTTGCCGCGGTAACTTTTGTCAAACCATTAATAAATACTCCATCAGGATTAATGCTCAGGTAAAAAGGTCCGTTCAATGTTGTTACTGCTGAACCTGTAGGTGGTAAAGCATTGGCAAATACCTCACTTCCAAGAACATGGTAAGTCAGAATAGGAGTAAGATCAGCTGCTGACAGACCTGCAATACTTGTGATCCCGGCTGCAGCAAAAGCAGCATTGTCAGGAGCAAATAATGTCAGATTTGCAGAAGGGTTTGTTAAGGTCCCCAAAAGATCAGCTTTTACAACAGCCTCAGTAAGGATTGAGAAATTCTTATTGAAATAAGCAGGCTCCACAATTGTATTTACAATGCTTAATTCCAGTTCCGGTACAAGTACAGCATCAATAATGTGAACATATCCGTTGCTTGCTTCAACATCAGCTGCCGTTACATTGGCCTGATTTATTGTAACCGAAGTTCCGTCTATTCCAACGGTTATTTTATCATCAGCACTCAAAAGTGTTGCAGCTTCCTGTCCGTCAGTCAGATCAGTCGACATGAGGGAAGCTCCTGCTATTACGTGATACTTAAGTAATCTTTCAATTACGGATTCAGGAACATCACCAAGACCTGTCTGTCCAATAACTCCCAGAAGTGCGGTAAAAGCATCATTTGTCGGAGCAAATACTGTAAAAGATCCATCCGCATCCAGTGCATCCACCAGTTCTGGGAACATGTCAAGAGCTTCAGCCAGTATACTTAATGAAGGGGTCGAAGCTGCCAGTTCATAAATACTTTTCTTTGGAACCTCAAAACCAGGGTAAATCAAAACTTCATCAATAATATGTATAACACCATTGGTTGCATCAAGGTCGGCAGTTTCAACACCTGAGGTACCATTTAAGGTAACCATTCCACCAGATACTGTAACATTAATTGATTTCCCTGTAAGCAATGTGGAAACTGCTCCGCTGGTAAGATCACCAGACATCTTTTCACCACTGACTACATGGTATTTAAGCAAATCTGCCAGTGCTTCAGGATTTGCAAGTAAAGCTTCCAATGTAGCTTCATCAACGTCAGCGAAGGCAGCGTTAGATGGAGCAAACACGGTGAAGGGTCCGGGACCTTTCAGGGCAGATGTTAATCCGGCTGCATTCACAGCGGTAACAAATGTACTCAGGTTTGAAGTTGACTGGGCAAGTTCCATAATATCCTTGGTTGCCATTGGTTCATCTTCATCTTTGTCACACGACGAAAGTGTGAAAGAAGCCATTAATGCGATTGCAAAATAGCTTAAGAATTTTTTACTCGTTGATTTCATTTCTTTAAATTTTTAAATTATTAGTTAACTGTTTTGATATATAAACAAGGAATAAAATATTTTGTTCACTTTTTAGTTCTTTTTTTGAGTCTTTTATTTTTTTATATTAGCATCTGTATAATATTAATACGCTTTTTTTATGTTGCTATATATCTGTTTTAAAATATTTTAAACTATTATAATAATAATTAATAATATTTTATATTATTTCCTATTTATATGAACATAATAATAATCATTGAAGCAAAATACAGCTTCTGTACCGGGTTCCGAACTGAAGCTTATCAGACCATTTTCAGGAAGTATGTCTCCCTTTGTGTTTAAGAATAAAATATCTTATATTTCACATTGAAAGAATGATCAGATCCTAATCAGAAATGTCAGACAAAGAAGTGGACAGTAAGAAAGAGGTACCCTCCGGGGATGGTGCAGGGGATGCAATCAAAAGGTTTGAAGATGCAGGCACTGAAAAACCCGTCTCCAGGATGGAGCTGCTTGACAGTTTTCTGAAACAGATAACCGGAGCAGTATCTGTCCAGCCGAAAATCGGACCCGGTGATTTTAAGGATATTCAGTCGGTAGACGGGTCGGAATACCCTGAAATGGAGACTTCTGAGGAGCTGGACAGGAAGATATCTGAACTTCAGAAGATTGCAGTTTCAATCGAAAAGAAGAATATCGATGACAGAAGCTATGATCAGAATGATCTTGGCCGGTTTAAAGTAAATTATCTCAGCTCCCTTAATCCGGCCCAGCTGGCTGCCGTACTGATAACAGAAAAGCCGGTGCTTGTAATTGCCGGGGCGGGCAGCGGAAAGACCAGGGTCATCGTCCACAGGGTATCCTACCTGATCGAGAGGGGCATTGACGCCCAGTCGATCCTTTTGCTGACCTTCACCCGGAAAGCATCACGCGAGATGCTCGACAGGGTTGAAACTCTTCTGCAGGATAAACGGGTCGGAAATGTCACCGGAGGAACTTTTCATTCCTTTTCTGCTTTCATACTCAGGAAATACTCAAACTTGCTTAATCTTCCTCCTAACTTCACAATAATAGATGCCAGCGATTCGGAAGATATAATTGACCTTATCAGGACGGAGCTTAAGTATAATACAAAGGATAAAAAGTTTCCCCGCAAGGAAAGAATTCATGATATCATATCTTATTCCAGAAACAGGAATAGCACAATCAGTTCAATTGTGCATGAACAATATACTGGTCTGACAGATTATATCCCTGACATTGAACTTATCTACAGCGGGTATTCAAGATATAAGATCCTGAGCAAAATCCTTGATTTCGACGATCTTATGGAGATATTAAGGAACAGCCTGAGAGATAATCCAAGATTCCGTGAGTATCTTCAGAAACAGTATCAATATGTGATGGTCGATGAATTCCAGGACACCAACATTGTCCAGAAGCAGATCGTGGATTTTATCTCCGAGAAACACAGGAGGATAATGGTTGTCGGAGATGATGCCCAAAGTATCTATGCCTTCAGGGGAGCAAACTATGAGAATATACTTCGCTTTCCCGAGACTTATCCGGAATGCATTGTGGTTAAGATAGAGGAAAACTACCGGAGCAACCAGAAGATCCTTGATTTCACAAATTCCATTATTGATAATGCGAGGATCGGATATAAGAAGAAACTCTTTACAAAGAATTCCAGGCAAAATATTCCTGTTATCAAACGGGTCTGCGATCAGCAGGAAGAGGCTGTTTTTATAGTTGACAGAATTATGGAGTTGTCTGAACAGAACGTCCCCCTGAATGAGATTGCAGTACTAAACCGGGCCGACTGGCACAACAGGTACATCCAGGTAGAGATGAGCAAGAGGGGCATTCCGTATGTAGTGGTAGGTGGATTCCGTTTCAACGAAAGAATGCACATCAAGGATATCATCTCCTACCTGAGGATCACTTACAATCCATCCGATGCCGTTGCGTGGCACAGGGTGCTGAAATACATAGGGGGTGTGGGCCAGGTGACCGCCGGAAGTATTATCAGCGAATTTCACAGCAGCAGGGATCCGTTTTCATTTGAAGCCTTTAAACAGCGCAAGTTCCATGACGAATTGCTAATGCTTGGCAAAATGATTGCAAGGGCCAGCCAGCCGGAATACACCCTTACTCAGAAAGTTGAAATTATCATTGAGTATTACGCCCCTATCCTTAAGGAAAGAGCCGATGACTATTATATAAGGATGCAGGATGTTGCCGTGCTGAGCGATCTTTCGAAGAGATATAGGGATCTTGACAAATTCCTCTCCGATTTTGCCCTTGACCCGCCGTCAAAAAGAGTGGCTGATCAATCCAAACCTCTGATTGATGAAGGTGAAGAAGACGGAAAGGTTACAATCTCGACTGTTCATTCCGCTAAAGGTCTCGAGTGGTATGCAGTGTTCATCCCCCATGCGCTGGAAGGAATGTTCCCGTCAAACAGAGCGACAAACATTGAAGAGATGGAGGAAGAGCGGAGGTTGTTCTATGTTGCGTGCAGCAGGGCAAAGGAAGAACTCTATATCACATTCCCGAGATCAATATATTCTTATGATGCAGTTTTTCATCTGCCTTCACGATTCCTCGTAGAGATCGACAGAGGGAAATATGTTTTTGACAGCAGTTAAAAAGCCTGCATTAATTTGCTCCGGGCTCCTGAAAAAATCAATTAGCATTTGGTGCAAAGCCAACATTTTTATAACTTTAGAGAAAGGTATTAAGGAATCGTATCCGCTGAAAGGGATTTGTAATTATATATGTATTCCAGGTAACAACTGTGAATAGTGAAGGGTGATGAATAGTGAAACAACTGAATTGAATTTATCATAAAACTTTAATCCAATTACAAAATGAACGGCACCTTATCAGAAAATCTTCACCGACCCGGCTGCAATTGCGGCCATCCCTCTAAAAGCGAAGCCCATAATGAAATAACCAGACGGCAGTTTATGAAACTTACAGGTACAGGTGCTATTGGCACAGTAGCCTTGTCAGGACTTTCATGGGCAGACCTTTCTGCTGTTAATACCGTTCCTCAAAATTCAGACAAACGCAAACCTCTGAAAGTAAAGCCCGTCCTTACCTATGAAATCCCGGAAAGACAAGATCAGACAAGCTGGCGGGCATGGGGAGGCATTCAGACACAAAAGGATGTAAAAGATGAGGTTGTCCGGATAAATTCTGAACTGAAAACTCTCCATGAGAGATCTGATTTTCCTGTAGAGTTTTTACCGGTGTCAGAAGTGGCTTCTGTGAATGATCTTCAGAAAATGAAGGATGCCGGTTCAGCAGATACTTATATGATCTACGCCGCAGGTGGCAGCATGGATATTTTCAGTGCCCTTAATGACTCAGGTAAAAGCATAATTATTTTCTGCCGTCACAAGTCAGGTCCGGTTTACCTCTGGTATGAGATCATCAGTCCGCGGTTCCTGAGACAACACTCAGATACCCTGGCATTGAAAGGCATCGATGAGGATGATGTTGTAATTGATAATCAGGATGAGCTCCTATGGAGACTCAGGTCTCTGGCCGGATTAAAGAATACGGTAGGTTCAAGGATACTCGCTGTTGGTGGTCCCAGTGCCTGGGCCCAGCCTCTTGAGGTTTCAATGAGGGCCATAAGTGAGACCTATAAGCTTGAGATTCTCACTGTATCTTATGATGAGCTTGGAAAACTTATCACTGAAGCCAGAAAGAATAATCAAACAAATAACCAGGCAAAAACCAGAGCGGAGGAATACCTGAAAACTGCCGGAACAGTTCTGGAGACTCAGGTTCAGTACGTGGAGAATTGTTTTGTTCTTGAAGAGATCTTCATGCAACTTTTAAAAAGGTATGACTGCAGGGCAATAACGATCAATAACTGCATGGGAACGATCATGCCGCTCGCTGAAACATCTGCATGCCTCACTCTCAGCCTCCTCAATGATGCCGGCTATCTGGCCTTCTGTGAATCAGATTTCATTGTTGTGCCATCCGGCATACTTCTCTCGGGTATCTCCGGGAAGCCCGTATTCCTGAATGATCCCACTTATCCTCATGACAATATTATCACTCTGGCTCATTGCACTGCCCCGAGAAAAATGGATGGCAGGAAAACGGAACCTGCAAGGATACTGACACATTTTGAATCAGACTATGGTGCTGCTCCAAAAGTTGAAATGGCTGTCGGACAGGTTGTGACAAACATTATGCCTGACTTCGCCTTTAAACGTAATGTCGGGTTACTTGGTAAGATAATTGATAATCCAATGATGGATATCTGCAGATCACAGATTGACATCAGTTATGAATGCGAGAGCAGAAAGATAGCTGCTGAAATGCCCGGATTTCACTGGATGACCTGCTATGGAGATTACATACGCGAAACCGGCTATGCCCTGAAAAAAATCGGAATCAAATTCGAGAACCTCACTTAGATCATATTAGTTATCCTCAAAATCTGACCAGACATGAAAAAAAATCTCATCTCCAGGCGTAATTTTCTCAGTAATGCCGCCACTGCAGGGGCTTTAAGTCTTGTTGCTCCGTCAATACTATCAAGTTGTTCCCGTACCTCAAAGCAAACAGTCGCTTTGCCTGCCATGCCCGATCAGGCTCCGGACGGACCGGTTCTTAAGGCAGGATTGATTGGCTGCGGAGGCCGGGGGACAGGCGCTGCAATAAATTTCCTTGATGCAGGGCCAAACCTTCAGATTGTTGCCCTCGGAGATACATTCCGGGACCGGGTAGAAAACTGCAGAGAACAGATCCTGAAAGCAAAAGGACAGGAAGTGCCTATTGAAAATTGCTTTACAGGCTTTGATGCCTATCAGAAAGTGATAGATTCAGGTGTAGATATTATCCTTGATTGCACCCCACCCTATTTCAGACCTAAACATCTTGCAGCCGCTGTAGAGGCCAGGAAACATATTTTTGCAGAAAAACCTGTTGCTGTTGACCCAGTTGGTGTAAGGTCAATAATGGCTTCTGCACAGAAAGCTAAAGGAATGGATCTTTGTATTGTTCCGGGTACACATTATCGCCATCAACGCGATAAGGCTGCAGCCTGGGAGCAGGTGTCAAACGGAGCTATCGGGGAGATCGTGGGTGGAAATATCTACTTTAATATGGGTAAGCTCTGGCACAGAGATCCTGACCCTGCCTGGAGCGAGATGGAATATATGATCCGCGACTGGGTCAACTGGTGCTGGCTTTCAGGTGATCATATTGTGGAGCAACACGTTCATAATATTGACCTGATGAACTGGTATACCGGAATGCACCCTGTAAAAGCTACCGGGTTTGGTTCAAGGTTACGCCGTGTCACAGGAGACCAGTATGACAATTTCAGTGTTGATTTTACATTTGAGAACGGAATGCACTTCCACAGTATGTGCCGTCAGATAAATGGCTGCTCACCAAATGTCTCCGACAGGATACAAGGGACCAAAGGTTCCACGGATTGCAACAGTACAATTCTTGATCTTTCAGGCAATGAATTATGGAAATATGTATACCCCCTGGATAAGGACGGGAAACCAATGAATAGCGTAAGTGTTGAGCCTCATCTGCAGGAGCAGATAACATTTGTAACGGCGATAAGGTCAGGGAAAGTTCTGAACGAAATAGAAAATACAGCTGTAGCTACACTCGTGGCAATAATGGGGCGGGTATCTGCATATACAGGAAAGGAGGTCACATATGAGGAGATGATGAACTCTGATATGAAACTGGGTCCGGATGTACTGGAATTCGGTCCGGTCAATATCCCTAAAGCAGTTCCGGTTGCCGGTATTGCTTATAGTCCTGGAGCATAGACTAAAATATTCAGTATCACCGCATTGAATATGCCCTGGTAAACCAATTCTTAAATTCCGTGATCAGTGACGGATAGGCTGAGTATGGGGTATACTGGGTAATTAAGATACAAGCCAGTTGTTCGGACGGATCTGCCCAGAAAAAGGTATTGAATGCACCTGACCACTCATATGCCCCAAGGGAGACCGGACTATGCTGACTGGTCCAACTGAACTGCAAAACCCAGACCGAATCCCATACCCGGAAGATCCCACTCATCAGAATGCAGTATCTCATCGCTGATATGATTTCTGGTCATTAATTCGACGGTCTCTTTCTTCAGAAGCCGATCCCCATATACTCTCCCCCGTTCAGCAACATTTGTGAAAAGACAAATAATCGGCTACAGTGGAGAAGAGCCCTCCTCCACCCGAAAGGAATTTGACCGGTCCGGTAACTGTCTTTTCCTCAGGAGCCACTTTGACTTCGATGCCCCTTTCATCTGCAGGACCATATATGGCTGCACACCGTTTTAATTTATCCTTCGGAACATTAAAACCGGTATCAGTCATCTTCAGGGGTATAAATATCCTCTCTTTCATAAATGTATCCAGATGCTTGCCGGAAATAACCTCTATCAGATAGCCAAGTACATCAGTTGATACACTGTAATTCCACCTGGTTCCCGGTTGATATAAAAGAGGAATTCCCGATAATTTGAAAATCATCTCCCTTGAGGTTGACTGGAAGAGTCCTGCAACCCTGTAAATGGAATCCACCGGAGTTTTATTATTCCCATAACACAGGCCGGATGTATGGGTTAACAGATCCCTGACAGTCATGGGCCTTACGGGATCTGCAACTTTTATTCCATCCTGGTCTTCAGATGTAAAAACCTTCAGATTCCAGAATTCAGGAATATATTTTTCAACAGGGTCATCCAGCCTGAAACGTCCCTCTTCATAGAGCATCATTGCGGCAACGCTTGTTACCGGCTTTGTCATTGAAGCAATCCGGAAGATCGTATTGGTTTTCATCGGGGTATTAATATCCATGACGCCGCACTTTTCAAAATGAACGATCTTCCCTGTACGGGCTACCATCGTAACAATACCCGGCAGCTTATCTTCCCTTATATACCGTTTCATGGCAGTTTTTATAAGAGCAAGACTATCTGATGACATTCCGGCTTCTTCCGGTCTGGCAACGGGAAGTTCCTGCCCGAATATTGACGAACTGGCAGAAAGCAGTACGATAATAGATATCAGTTCCCTGAAACTCATATAATATTCTTACTAACACACTTTATTTCTTCAGCCATTTCTCCAGCCACCGGATTGCATCATTCTGCATCTCAATATTGAACAGGTGCGGAACATCATACCACTTTGCAATATAATTATCTGAGGCATTCACTTTCTTATAAACAGCGCCTATCTTTTCTGCCGCTGCCTGCATTGCTTCCATAGTGTATAACTGATCTTTTTTGCAGTTTATGATCATCAATGGTTTAGGTGCACTGAGTGATACAACATCAGGCAAATCGAGAAATTCGAGTTGTCTGGGGACATATATCATCCAGGTATGGTGCCTCAGATGGTTATCTATCTGTTTGCTGTAGGAGGTCATCCAGCCGGCATCGACACCGACGCTTATCCGGGGGTCGAGGCCAAAGAGATGTGCACTGCGGAATCCTCCGATAGATAATCCGATGCATCCTATCCTGGTGCGATCCACTTCAGGTCGTGTCAGCAGGTAATCAACGCTTACCCTGTCTCCATAAAAAAGTATACCCGGCCAGGTTGTACCCGAAGCAAAGAAATATCTTGCCATAATATTCTCATATGAAGAGCAAAACTGATTGTAAGCCTTAATTGCCTTGTTCTTATCTGATGATTTGATATCGGGATGATCCTTCAAAAAGTCGTCCGGCATATGATCTGTATCAAGACGCTGTGAACCAAAATAAACAGCATCCGGACATAGCACAACAAATCCATGCCGGGCCAGTTCATCAGCATATGGCCTTCCCCCGTACGCTCCATCAATGAATTCCTTCAGGATCGCCGGCTGATTTTCCGTTTCAGTTATTTTTTCCTTGCCATAATAGTAGAATCCACCATGGTCATGCAAGGCTATAACAGCAGGAGCCGGCTTGGTCAATCCATCAGGGATTAACAGGTAAGCCTCTGTTTTGCGGTGCGGAGTGATAGAATAACTGACTTTATAACGGGTGTATCCCTTCTTTTTTACCTTTTCGGTTATCTCGGGATTCAGTGGTACAGGTTCCGGCGCATAACTCAATAGCTCCATCATTTTTGCCCGGCCCTGTATCCTCCATTGCTCAAGCTCGGGCCAATCTTTTGATAACAAGGAATATGACATTGGCCTGCTATTGGCATACTGCTGGAACTCAGGATAAAACTGTCCGAGATCATATAAAGGGTGTCTGAGCCACAATGGTGCAGAGATCTCGAAAAAACATAACAGCAGAACAGAGATAGATAGTTTTCATGGTATTGGTGTGAATTTCAACAATTAAAGGTAAAAAACATAGATCCGCTACTTTTTCTTATACTCTGCAGGTGAAACCCCAAAAAACTTCCTGAATGATCTGTTGAAGCTTGTCAGATTATTGAAGCCCACCTCGTATGACACCTGGGTGATATTTCCGAAATTCTGTTTTAACAGACTTGCAGCTCTTTTCAGCCTGATGGTCCGGATAAATTCACCGGGAGACTGGTTAGTCAAAGCATGCAGTTTACGGAACAGGGTGCTGCGTGTCATGAACATTTCATCTCTGAATCTGGTTATCCCGAAACTTTCATCATCTATATGTTTTTCAATGATTTCAATAGCCCTGTTAAGAAATTTTTCATCAATTGGGGTAATTGAAATGTCATGAGGCTGAAGAGTTACTTCCCGGCTGAACCGTTCTCTAAGCTTCTGCGTTGTTCAATGAGGTTAGCCACCCGGACTTTCAGTTCAGCCATTTGAAATGGTTTGGCTATATAGTCATCTGCTCCGGTCTGGTAACCTGTAATTTTATCCTCAAGCGTAACCCTGGCAGTAAGCATTATAACCGGAATATGACTGGTGCGTTCATCGTTCTTTAGTTTCTGGCACAGTTCTATACCATCCATTCCCGGCATCATCAGATCCGTGATAATAAGGTCGGGGATCATCTCCGTTGCTTTTTTCAAACCTGTGATTCCATCTGAAGGCTTCCTGAATTAAGTATTCAATATTTAAATTATCGAAAGTTGTATCCGGATATCCCTGTTGTCTTCGACGATCAGTACAACCGGTCTTTCACCTCCCGAGTTTTTACCTGTTCCGGCAGAACTTCATCCTGATCCTTCATGGAGTTCATTTATAAAACCAATTGTTTCCGGCGCTTCTTTCAAGAGTATGAATTCCGATTCTTTCAGATGTTCTCTTCCCAGAGGAAGGATTACAGTGAAAGTGCTGCCCATGCCGGGCTTGCTCTGAACTTTGATATCACCATACATCAGGCGGACCAGATCCCTGGAAGGGAAAGCCCGATACCGGTGCCACCGCCCTCCTTTTTCAATGATTCTTCCACCTGATAAAACCGATCGAATATTTTTCCAAGGCTCTCTTCCGGAATTCCCGGGTCCGTTATCCTGAACAGAGAATTCAAGAAAATTTTACCTTCGGGTCATCACCCTCTATGTAACCTGCGCTGAAGTTTATCTCACCTCCCAAAGGAGTGAATCTGAAGGCATTAGAGAGGAGGTTTGTGCTTATCTTTTCAAGCTTATCCGGATCAAACCAGGTTTTTACTGTTTCCTGAAAAATGCATTATAATGGATCCTTTTGCTTTCAGCCAGCGAACAAAAACTTCCGGCAATGGCACGGAAGTACTTCATTACATCATCTTCAACAAGTTCCAGCTTCATTTTACTGCCGTCAATCTTCGAAATATCGAGCAATTGATTTACCAGATTCAGTAACCTTCGCGCATTACGGTGAACCATATTCAGCTTGCGCCGTTCTTTTTCATTACGGCGGGGGTCATCAAGCATCTCTTCCACCGGGCTTTGGATCAGCGATAATGGTGTCCTGAACTCATGGGAGATGTTTGCAAAAAACCGGCTCTTAAGCTGCTCATGTTCTGTTATCTGGTTGTTTTGTTGCTCCAGTATGTCACGTTGTGAGAGTATCTTTTCCTTTTGTTCCTCAATCTGCAGAGTACGTTCATGCACCTGATTTTCGAGATAGATTTTTTCTCTTTTCAATCTATAAACACGCCATCTTATGTAGCCTCCGATAGAACAGATAAAAATCAGTGCATAGCCAGTCCCAGGCAAGATTGGTGCCCCACCATGGTTTTTTAAGAATGATTGTCAGCGATGTTCCTGCCTCGTTCCAAACTCCATCGCTGTTTGAACCCTTCACCCGGAAAGTGTATTTACCCGGATCAAGATTTGTGTATGTTGCTACCCTGTTGTTTGCGTCGGTCTCAATCCACTTATCGTGGTAACCTTCCAGTTTGTAGGCATAATGATTTCTTGCAGGCAGAGTATAATCAAGTGCGGCAAATTCAAATGAAAGATCGTTCTGGTCATGGCGAAGTTCAACCTGACTGGTGTATGCAATGTTCTTTGTCAGTATCGAATTCTTCGAGGTATCGACAAGAACTGATTTGTTAAATAACCGGAAATCAGTTATTACAACAGGAGGTATGCAGGTATTTGATTTAATACTGTCGGGATGAAAACTGTAGTATCCGCTTGTTCCTCCAAAATACAGCATGCCATCCCTGTCCTTGAATGCTGCGTTGTAGTCATGGAATGAAATGGGCACACCATCTTCTTCTGTAAACTCCTTCACCTGGCAGGATTTTGTATTAAAACGGCATAATCCAAAATGAGTGCCTATCCAGAGGTTATCCCGGTTATCCTCCAGGATTGACCAGGCTTCAGGAAAATCAATATTATCAAATAGCCTGTAATTATGAATTTCTTCCTTTTCAGGATCGATCCTGTGTAACCCCGATCTTTCCACCATCCACACAGAACCAAGCCTATCCTGATAAAGCCTGCAGATGCGTGAAAGATTAATGTTGTTTCTTCGTAAAACTGAGTCAGGAATGATACATTCAAGAGACAAACTGCAATCTTCAGCTTTATAAATGACCTTATTTATGCCATGAAGCGACGTGAAAACAATTATCCCGCCATTATAAAGTTTGATGGGGGATATTGTCCAATTGTTTAAATAAACGGCTGAATCATCAGGATATGAAAAGCGGGCAACTCTTTCTGTTTTGAGGTCGAAAACAAAAATCCCGGAGGAAGTTGCAAAATAAATTTGGTTTCCGTCTTTCAGAATATTGTTAACTTGTGTATTCCTTAACTTGTGTGCAACACTTCCTTCCGGAAGGGGGCTGGTAACCTTTCCTGTGAAGGCATTAAATTCCAGCACTCCTATCCTGCTTGTTCCTATCCAGAAAATACCAGGGTTTATCTCATTCATACAAACAATCTGATTTCCATACAGTCCAAGATCATACCTGGTAATAAGACCGTCATTTTTCCTGATCCTGAATAGCCCGACGTTAAAAGCTCCCATCCAGATATTACCACCGGTATCCGAATAGAGGGAGTAAGATTATACCTGGCAGAATTATAGCTGTACAGAAATTGTGATCTGGCAGGATTAAATTTTGTGATTCCAGTTCGCTGATATCCAATCCACATTATTCCTGACCGGTCTTCAAGTATGCTCCTGACATCGGATGAGTAATTATAATAATCAGGCATTATTCTGTATAATGGTTCAAATGTCAGACCTCCCTTTTATCTCTTCCCTTATACTTATAGACATCATTACATCCAACGAAAATATTGTTTTTATTGTCTTTATACAAAGGCCGGCTGTTTGAGAGCATTATTGAATGTGCCAGGTCTTGTTCCAGGAAGAATTTCGTGAATCGAAGGATTGATGGGTCAGGAACCGAACCACAAAGAGCTTTATTTACATTTGACATAATATAATTTGCACTTCCTGACATGATCCAAAACGTGTCTTTGTCCTGCTCCAGGATATCGCTTATATATGTTCTTGATTCTGTTTCCATTTCGGCTTTTATCTCTATCCTGTGGAAGCCTGAATCACCTCTTCTCATTACATACAATCCGTCCTCGGAACCTGCCCAGACATTGCCTTTTGAATCCGTATATATCGTTATAACAATATTTTCGACGGTCTTTTTTTACCAGCAGAAAGTTGAAAAAAATCGATATTGAGGAATCTTTCCGGAACAAGATCAGGTGTTATGTCATCCCTATTCATAAACTTTTTTTTAAATGAAAATCTGATCAGTCCTTTATCTGCGGTTGCCCAGATATTTCCTCCGGAGTCCATGTTCAGGTCAAGCATCCTGCTATAGAGAAAGGTACCCCCGGAGCTTTCACTTGCACTTGCTGAACCTGTAGACGATCCATGATCTATCATTCTCAGGATTAAAAACAGTTATGCCCTTATATGATATTGTCCATAACAAACCCAGCCCATCTTCTACCATATCATAAACCGGATAAAATGGTGGGCAATTTTTACAGCCCGGAGGATCTTTATAAGTAACAATATTATACCCGTCATACCGGTAAAGACCATTTTCCCCTCCTATCCAGATAAATCCTTTCCTGTCCTGTAAAAGGCATTTTATCCACTGATCGTACAATCCCTGCTGATCAGAGATCCGTGTCAAAATTAATTTCAGGATACTGACAAAAACCTTGTAAATGAATGGCAGAAACAAGGCGAGAAATACCAGCTTTTTCATTGGTGCAAAATACAGAGATTAACACCTGAACCATTGTGATTTAGCTGGTAAGATACAAATTCAGGGGGACAAAGTCAAATAAAAAGAGGCTGACAGTAAATCTTGTTTGTCAGCCTCCCGAGAAGAATCAACTATCGATAATATTGGATAATTAGTTCATGTCCGGGTGCATATGCAACTTCATCTTGTCATGATGCCTCATCAATCTCTGCATAATATCAGGACCAGGATAACCGGTACGTTTAGTATGCTCACCTATAAGCATATTATTCGTACCTTCATCCAGGACATCATCTTTATCAGCATACACAATATAATTACTAGACAAGGGACCAAGCCAGATAGGTGCCACCTCAGCAGTAACGCCGTGAACATTATTACCTTTTAAATACCCGCCGTCAGACGGTTCATCCCAGATCCCTCCGACAATACCGGCAAGTCCAGTTCCCCATAATTTATTGTTTGCTATTCCGGCTTTTTCACAACATTCAATCAATATTCCGGCAAAACCAATATTGTTCATGTATATTTTATTGTTAGATACATTTGCATCCATTTTTTTGCCTGCCCCGGAATAAATCCCTATATCAACAATCCTAACGGCATTCGTAAAATCAGGAGCCGCAGGATCAAAAGAATTCACCTCAATATCATTGTTAAAAACTGAATATTTACCCATAGATACCAATATGGGGTCAACAGCACCACCCTGCCAGAGTTCAACTGCAGTATGATAGATTTTTGAAAAGCGATTGAATGAAATATTACAGCAAGAATTATTAATATCCATTACGCCAACTCCATATGCTGCATCACTGAAGATATTGCCTGAACCCTCAGAACCACCTATTATACTGGGACCAGTAGTAAAAAAACTGGCAATACAAGTTACTGCTGAATGAAATTCACAGTTTGTGACCTTAAATTCTCCTTTTAGTTTATAAGGTTCAATACTACCATCCCCACACATGTAAATAAAAAAACAGAGATTACGATTATCCCTAAATAATTTCCCGTTCCACCGACAAATTTCAAATTTCTGAAAGTGAAACTAGCCGGTTGAACCTCTGCTCCCAGCATTTTCGATTGAACTGCCGGTGATCATAATTGCTGCACTTGGAAGAGCATTTTGCCAACTTTCATTAGAATTTAACCTGTACATGGATTCGGCTCAGAATCTTTATCGTACAGTCCGACATATTTGATGTTTCCATGACGGAATTTAATAAGGGACTCCTGATCGCCCGACGGTATATTAAAATTCACCGGATCATGCGTGGTAAGAACTGTTTTATCTTTACCGGCTCCTTTAAAAAATCCTTCAAATCCTTCAACCTCTATCCTCTCTTTAAGATAGAAGGTACCTTTGGTCAATTGTACGGTACTGCCAGGACCGTGCTACCACAGCAGCATCAAGCGCTGTCTGGATTTTATAGGAATCATCATTGTAATTGCCGCTTGGCGAGACAGTAAAGACCCTGCCGCACTGAAGCGATTTCGACGTTAAAGCACCCGCATCGTACTGAAGACGGATCTAAAATATCCTCTTTACTGTTGCACGAAGTGAGTAAACAACATGCTATAACTGTGGTGCTATGAAGCTTCCCAAACAAACTAATCACTCTTTTTGGAGGGATTAAAACAGCTTTTGATTTCATAATGATCTGAATTAGGTTAATAATTGAAAAAATAGATAATCAGGTTGATGATGGTTTTTTACCCCTTTCTCACAGGTACCAAACTGTCATAAAATTAGGAAATAGGAGAGCCCGTCTGCTACACATTCCGGCTCAATTGTTTTACATTTTTGCTCATCTGATTAACAATGAGCTTGAAAGTAATGAATAGTCCGTGTGCCAATGATCATTTTCACTCAATTGTATTTCAGGCCATAAATTGTTGTATATTTGCAAAATGAAAGAAGAAATAACCATTCCACCACATTTCCCTTTTTTAAAAGAGGAAGATTTGAAAGCCGTGGATAAGCGCAGAGAAGATTATTCACGTATCAGGGATTTGCAGGCAAAATTGGATAACGAAGCAATTGCTTTAAGGCTGGCAAGAGAAAAAGAAAAACAAGAGTAAGGAGACATTGCAGTTCATATGTGTTAAATGCAGTAAAGAATTCTCAATAGCAATACCATGTAAAGTTTCATGACCATCTGGTTTGCAGGGAAATCATAAATACTGATTAAATATTTCAACACGGACTGAAATTATCTTCTTGCATTTATGAATCGATTAACCGCCCCCGGAAATCACCTTCCGGGGGCATTCTCTTTTAATCCGGATTCATTTCAGGAAAAAAGATAGTGGCTGGCTGTGTGCTGAACTGCAATCATACAAGTCTATGACATCTATCCGTCAAAGTAAAGTCCCGGTCCTAAAGATTATTATTTGACTTGCATCCAACTCTTTCATAACTTTATCAAAATAAACCGCATCCATGGCAAGCCTTATCCCCGGGTTTGAATATGATGTTTTTATCAGCTACCGACAGAAAGACAATAAACACGATGGTTGGGTTACTGAGTTTGTTGATGATCTTCAGGGAGAACTTGAGTCAACATTCAAAGAAGAGATCAGTGTTTATTTCGACATTAATCCTCATGACGGGCTGTTAGAGACTCATGATGTAGATGCTTCACTTAAGAATAAACTGAAGTGCCTTGTCTTTATCCCAATTATATCCCATACCTATTGCGATCCGAAATCCTTCGCATGGGAGCATGAGTTTAAAGCTTTTGTGGAACAGGCTTCAAAGGATCAGTTCGGATTGAAGGTCAGACTTCCAAACGGTAATGTAGCTAACAGAATACTTCCTGTTCAGATACATGATCTCCATAATGAAGATAAATCACTTCTTGAGAAAGAGCTGGGAGGAGTTTTGAGAGCTATCGAATTTATTTATAAAGAACCCGGGGTAAACAGACCACTCAGAATAAGTGATAATGAAGAGAAAAACTCTAACAAAACAAATTACAGGAATCAGATCAACAAAGTAGCAAATGCAATTGATGAAGTAATACATAGCCTGAAAGACCGGCAAGCCATAACAGAAGGAAAAAGGTCATCCTATAACCACTCTGCCTCCAACATAAAGGAAGAAAGAAAAAGCAAGGTCATGCCGGGGAAACATCTTATTAATGATAAATTAAAAAGATGGCTGACAGTACTGCTTTCAATATTCCTGTTTATTACCCTTGCATTTATATTGTTCAGGATCATTGAAATCAATAGAAAGCCGCAAAACCTTGAAGATATTGAGAAAACAATTGCTGTCCTCCCTTTCCGGAATTTAAGTAATGATACGCTGCAATTACCATTCTGTGATGGCTTTATGGAAGATCTTCTGAATAATCTTCAAAAAATAAAAAGCCTTACTGTCAGACCCAGGACATCTTCATATCAATACAAGGAAAAATCAACAGAAATAATCAGGAAGGAGCTTAATGTAAATTATTTAGTCGGCGGCAGTGTCGGACGTGAAGGTAATAAAATAAAGATACGTGTCTACCTGATTGATTCAAATGCTGATACACAGATGTGGTCAGATGACTATACCTGCGAAATCAATCAACTCCTTTCCCTTCAGAGTGAAATAGCCAAAGAAATTGCCGCTGAACTGAAAGCAGTCCTGTCAGCAGACGAGATAGAAATGATTGATAAAAGACCCACTGAAAACCCTGAAGCTTATAAATATTATCTTCAGGGTGACTTCTATTATTGGAAAAATGATAATTCCGGAGACACTAAGGGGGCAATTGAATTATATGAAAAGGCAATCGGGCTTGATCCGGAATTTGCCTTAGCCTATACAGGAATCGCAAAATGTCTGCTCGACCAATACTGGTATTATAAAGACCGAAGTCGAGGATATTCTGCGTAAAAGCAAACAGGCAATTGACAGAGCCTTTGAAATTGATCCTGACCTCCCTGATGCTCACCTTGCTCTAGGGATTTATTACTACCATGGTTATCTGAAATACCCGGAAGCGTTGAAACAATTTGAACTGATACTGAAAGATCAGCCTAAGAATGCCTACGCAATGGAATGGTCGGCAGCTGTATATCGTCGTGCAGGAAACTGGAAGATGGCAAAATACTATTTTGAAAAAGCTTCCGAACTTAACCCGGGATCTTCCTCTCTTGCTCAGGAGGCTGGAGAGACTTCTGATTTGCTCCGTGATTATTACAAGGCAGAAGAGCACTATAAAAAGGCTATTATGCTGCAACCTGATTATGTGTACACGTATTATACATTATCAAATATGATTATCAGGTGGCAGGGAGATACACAAAAAGCCAGAGAAATCCTGATGGATGCCGCCCTGAATAATAAATCTACAATTTCAGATTCACTGGTTATCGAAATAAATGTTTTGATTGATATTTGTGAAGGAAACTATCAGGCGGCTCTGAATGATGTATCACTTTTTAAATATGATGTTGTTCAAACCCAATGGTTTTTAAGACCAAAATATCTATACTACGCAAATATTTATGGGTTAATGAATAAACACGAATTAGAGCATGCCTATTACGATTCAGCCAGAGTTTTCCTCGAACGCAAAATCTTAAATATGCGTGATGATGCGACTTTGTATAGTTCATTGGGACTGGCATATGCAGGACTCGGCCTGAAAGAAAAAGCCATAACTGCAGGAAAACGGGGGGTTGAACTTATGCCAATTGATAAAGATGCTCTGAGGGGTGCATTCAGGATTGAAGATTTAGCTCATATTTATGTAATGGTTGGCCATTACGATGATGCTTTCAGGCAAATAAAATATCTCCTCTCAATACCTGGATTTCTCACCTTGAAGTTACTTGAACTGGATCCCAAATGGGCACCATTAAGAAAGCAACCGGAGTTTAAAGAAATGATGGAAGATTATTCCTCAATGTAAATGCTCTGATTATGGCCCATAATAACCCTAAGAACTAATTATCAGGATCAGACAGCCTGGAAAATTATTGTTTAAACCTTTAAAAATTAAACACATGAAGAAAAGACTTCAGGATCTTGTGAACCGATTATCCTATATAAAACCGCCACCTCCACCAATTAAAATGAATGTGGATGAGTATATTGAACTCTTAAACAGAATTAAGAATTCTGAACCTGATTTACAGGAAGAAGCATTGAAGGTGCTGGACCAATACCAGGTAGATCTGGAGATTTTAGCCGAAAAACTGAGCCGAAAAATTGAGGAGGATATACAATATGAGAAAACCTTTAAACAATATCAAATAACATTCTTTTTCTTGTTTTTATGTGGCTGTCTGAACCTGATTTATAAAAATGGAAATAAAACCTATAGTCTTTATTGCTTTTAAAGGAGCTGATAATCATGGCATTGGCTATATGCGGTCCATGCTTTCAAATGAAGGCTTCAAAACAAGGGTTCTGGATCTGCGAAGTGGCCATAGAGCTATTCTGAGAAACCTTCAGAAATATGATCCATTATTAATCGGATTTTCCATAATCTTTCAATCTTATTTCCGGCAATTCATCGATCTGATATCCTTTCTGAGAAATGCAGGAGTCAAATGCCATTTCACTGCCGGAGGTCATTATGCCAGCATGAAATACGAAGAGCTTTTCAGTAAAGTACCATTACTGGATTCCATTGTCAGGTTTGAGGGGGAATATACTATACTTGAACTGGCCGGGTGTATCTGTGCTGGTTCAGACTGGAGGAGAATTGACGGACTCGTTTATATGGATGAAAACCGAATGGTGACCAACCCTCTCAGGCATGTCGAAAAAGATCTGGATAAATTCCCTGTTAGGATCAGGCCAAAACTCCGGAAGATGGCACTTGACATGAAGTTTGCAACGATTATTGCCGGCAGAGGCTGTATTCATAACTGTTCTTTCTGCAATACAAGGGAATACTACCGGCAGATGTCAGGTCCGCCCAGACGCAACAGGTCGCCGGAAATGGTTGTTGATGAAATGACTGATCTGTATAAAAGAAAACGATGCGCAATCTTCATGTTTGACGATGATGATTTTCCTGTCACATCAAAAAACAACAACTGGATATTACAATTCTGTAAAACCCTTAAGGATAAAGGGCTGAAAGATAAAATTATCTGGAAAATAAATTGCCGTCCGGATGAAATTAATGAAAAAAACTTCAGACTGATGAGAGAATATGGATTATTCCATGTTTTCATCGGTATTGAAGATGGCACGGAAGAAGGACTGAAAAATCTTAATAAGAATACAAGGGTTGAACAAAACATAAAAAATATTGAACCTGCTGAAGGAGCTTGAGATCGGATTTGACTACGGATTCATGCTGTTTCAGCCTGATACTACATTCATTTCTCTGAATCAGAATCTCAGCTTTCTGAAAATCCTGTGCGGAGATGGCTATACACCGCTGACATTTCTGAAACTGCTTCCTCTGTATGAAACCAGAGTTGAAAAGGAGCTCCTGAAACAGGGAAGATTAAAAATCAATGACAACGGAAACGATTATGATTTTCCTGAACAATCAATGACCAGTTATTACAATTTTGTAATGAACTGCCTGCACGAATGCCTGACAGACAGAAATGGATTTGTAAATGTGGCGCAATGTGCAATAAGCAACCTGGAGGTATATTTTCATTTCTTTGATACGACCAGTGAATCAAAGATTTATCATAAATACATCCATGAAATAATTTCTGAATTCAATATATTTCTCCTCAGCACACTCAAAGAACTGATTAATGTATTTGAAACAGGGGAGTACAAATCCGCGACCGGGCTGCTCGCTTTTTACAGAATGATAATAAAAACAAACCATGATCATTACAAAAATCTTCTTCTTTATAAAACAGCTGAATTTATTGTCAAATCAGCTTCAGCCAGACAACCTGTTGCAAATTAAGAACCCGGGGAACCATAAGATATTTTATGCCTGATAACCTTATGCCGGCAAACTGATTAGCCCTGGTATGGTAGAAATTATATAACATTTGCACAGATTTGTGTAACACCTGGCCAGGTAGAGTAGACTATCTTTGTATTGTAGTGTTCACATCTATAGGTTAGGGTTAGTATTTATAGGTTAGGGTTAGTTTTAGGGTAGAGTATATTCCATCCATCGATTTCAATCAGATGGATGGAATTACTTTTATATAAGAAATCCGGGCTATCCATCGACCCACATCCAATCCCTCAAGCCGGATTCTTGCAACACTTTTTTCTGTTATCTGAAGGTAAAACCCAGTTGCAACTCAATTCTGTTGAAATGAGTAACTGTTTCTTTAGTGGAAGCTCCTCCCCACCAGTACTGTTCCTGACTAATCGAAATTTTCTGGTATCGGTACCCGATTCCAATGTTTATTGCAGTTCTTTGCCATGTGTACAATGATATTCCTGCCCCTGCGTTAAAGAGTAACCCTCCCTTCGAGTCAACAGGTGTATAATAGTATATCACGCTCTAAATCCTTATCCGAGGTTACAAAACCATAGCCGGTTTTGAGCCAGGCATAAGGGGAAATCCTGGTCTTTAAGGGATAATACCTGACATCAGCATAAAGAGGTATAATGGTTACTTCCATCTCTTCCAGCCCCGAACCGATTCCAACTCCTAAACCGTTTTTAAACTGATAACCGTTGGAGAGGTGAAAACTGTTGCTGGTTGTATTGCCAAGTTCGTTTTCTCCTGTCAATATGCTGGCCGATAAGTGAATAAAGTAACCATTAGTTTTCTGATTCACCTTCACAGGATAAGATACAGGTTCCGTAAATGACACTCTGGCCTTGCTGATTTTTAGTTTCTGGGGGACAATGACCTTAATCTCAAGATAGTCTGAAGAGTCTGTAACAATGGTTCCCGAAATCCGGGAACCATCATTTAGCACAACTGTCTGCTTTCTCTGCTTTTGTCCTGCTGCTGTGAGAGTAAGTGCAACAAATATTGCAGTTGCAAATGTCCTTATCATTATACTACTTTTCAACAATAGCAATATGGCTGATCTGAATTATATTATCCGGGTCGCTGTAATCATATTGATATATACCACCCTCTCCCACCAGCATTAAAATATCGTTCAACGGGATAACATCGTAAGTGTTGAAATCGGGGTAATGGGCAACCTGATGGGTGATTATTTCGAGAGGATCGGTTTTATCGTAAATCTTCAGACCTGCTGCACCGTCGCAAACAAACAGTAAATTACCGTCAACGCCCAGTCCGTGAGGGTTAAACATCGGATATGATTTCACCAGGTAGGGGTTAGTGACAGAGGAGATATCAATAACCTCCAGCAGGTTCTGCCCGTTAGTACACATTGTACCGGTGCGTAGTGTGACGTAAGCATACTGTCCGTCTACCACCACCGGGTCGCATGCTGTTATATGGTCGTACGATGATATCTGGTTCGGCTTCTGGGGATTAACAAGATCGAAAATCAACAATCCTGTTGTGGTTCCAACAAATAAATTATTCCCCAGGCGGAAAAGTGTCTCCATATTGCGTGGTACGTCAACACTGTCAATGATGGACATTTGCGATGCCGATGCAACATCCACTGTCTTTAGTCTTGAAGGGATGGCAATAACATACAGGTATTCTTCATTCAGCATGAACCGGGCCATTGAACCACCTACCCCGGCACCTCCGGTCCAGTTGCCATTTGTTTCAGCTTTTGCCATGAAGTCTAACTGACCCTTGTAAATCATGCCGCCATATCCACTGTCATCTATTTCTTCGGTAATGGTTTTCACCGTCCACCCGACAATAACTCCCTTTGAATTATCTACCATAGCATAAGGGAACCATATATCGCCCTCAGGAACAATTTCGGGGAATACATTCTTCAGACGGCTGATCTCAACAGGATTGTTAACATCGCTGATATCAATAGAGAGCAGGTCAACATAGCTGTCAGCAAACAGAATGTTGCCGCGTATGGCCATATCAACGTTTCCCAGGATCTCGTAGAAAGCAATTTTCTCAGGTTCTGAGGGGTTGGAATTGTCTATTACATGTATACCTTTTCCATACTCATTAACAAACAGGTACTCATCTTTGAAGTATATCTTACCGGGATGTGAGATCTCTATGGGTTCGCTTTTCTCAAAACTGCTGCGAAACTCATTGAATGGCATATAGACCGGTACATTTGCCTCATAGCTGATGAGTTCAGTGGTCCTGTCATGGCAACTTGTCATTGAAGCTGTCAAAACCAGGAAGATGGTTGCTGTTTTCAATAGATCTTTCATATGTCGTGTTTTTAAATGTTTTACCTGATGTTAACTTCAAACTCCGGTATCAGACTGTATTATCCGGAATCACAAAACTATTCCCCCAGCGGATTAACTATCTGCCCGATAAACAGAAGTGCATTTGTTGTACGTTCGCGTATGGCAAATATAAAAGGTTTATCAATTATGAACTGCTTTGGCTCCGGAGGTACACTTGTAACTTCAACTCCAATTGTAGTAACTGCAGCTGCTTCAGTGCCTTTCTCATCTACTTCCACAAAGGTGTTCTGCTTTACAAAACTGACAAAAATTGAAGCATCGGAAATTCCCGAAAGATTCGCCAGGCTGGAATTGAAGGCATCGATCATACCCATGCTTTGAAGTTGATCATTAAGTACCTTTTCGTAAGAGAACCTGAACTTTGGCATGTAGACAATCATTTCCCCGTACTCTTTCTGCTCATCAAACGTGGATGTAATGGCATTCCACCTTTCTGCTGTGAACGACGCGTTGAAGCTGGCAAGGGTTTCATCGGGAACAATAACTACCATTGTGAAGTTGGTACGACCGTATGGTAATTCAATAGCTTTATAATTGTCTCCCGCTGTAACTTTTGATCCTGGCTTTGCCATTCATTGTGCGTACATTGACTGAATTGCCTCCGGTGGTAAAGAAGGGTCTGTCCGATGTAAGAGCTTTATCGAACTGATAGCTCCAATCTCCCTTAAAGTAGAGAGCATTCATAAGAAACATCACTGCGTCGGGTGATATCTCATCCAGCACCTTTGGGATTTTTCCATTGGTATTATCGCTGGCCCATTTGTTTATGGTAGTAAGGGCCGATGGCAATGCAAAATCCAGACCCTCTGTCTGTGCCCCGAAATCGCTGCTCATCGTATTAAGGAAAGGAGTCTTAACACTAAATGATTCCCGGTAGAAAATGGCATTTGCCAGGGCAAGTTTTACCTTTGGGTCAACCGTCAGCAGCTGATTTACAAGGCTCTTATATACCTCATTAACCTCGCTGATACTCATATCCTCCGGATACTTCAGTGTTTTCTTTAATTGATCGTAGGTATCTCCACCACAGCCGTTAAGAAGCATGGTAAGAGCAGTGCTGGCACTCAGAGGCGACAGCATCAGGTTTTTCTCCTCTTCAACAGCAACTTTTGTAAACAGCTCAACACCAAACTCATTACCATTAGCAATAACCTCAGGAGCATTGGCATTCAGTTCAAGACTTTTTGGTGTAAGATCCGGCTCCTGATCAGGATTGTCTTTTGTACATGCAGTATATCCAAATGTAAAGAACAAGCTAAGAAGTACTATCGCTGATTTTTTCATACCAGTTTTTTATTAGAAATTTTTGAAATCAAATATACGATAACTAATACGTAATAATTGGGTGAAACGCTACAGGGAGATTATAATCGCCTGCGCGTTAGGGTTACTTCTGAAATCTTAGACTATTAATTGTGAATTTGAATTTTGTACTGAAGTACGGCTCAAAATATCTGATTATTTGGGATTTATGATTGCTTATTAAGACATTTAAGGACACGTTGGAATCCTATTTTACTAAAAAAAATTAAAATCGAATATACAATTAAGATTCAACGACTTAAATTCAGATGCTGTTAACATTATGAGACTACTTGTTCTATGTTAATTTAAGAACAAGTAGCCAGTCATTAATGAAGTTAAGTCATCTGTTTTTATTACTCTCTTTATGGCTGTTTTGCCTTTAAATATTTTTCAAGAAACTTTTCCATGGCGCCATAAAAATCAAATTGATTTTCCTGGTTTAAAAATCCATGTCCTTCATTTTCTTTAACCATATATTCAACTTCGATTCCTCTGCTTTTAAGTGCATTTACCATCTGGTCACTCTCTGCTTTATTTACTCTTGGATCATTGGCTCCCGCAGCTACAAATAGAGGTACCTTTATCTTATCTGCATGGAGTACGGGTGATGCTTCTGCCATTAACAGACTATCTTTTTCAGGATCACCAACCATTTCGTAAAATTGATCTAAATACGGTTTCCAATAAGGCGGAATAGTTTTCATAAATGTGAACAGATTAGCCACGCCAACATAGTCTACTGCGCAGGTATATAAATCCGGTGTAAAGGTGACACCTGCCAAAGTAGCATACCCACCATAACTACCTCCATAAATCGCTATGCGCTCAGGATCAGCAATGCCTTCTTTCTTTAGATATTCTACTCCATCAGTAATGTCATCCTGCATTTTTTTCCCCCATTCTTTGAAAGACGCTTCCCAAAACTTTTTGCCATACCCGGTGCTTCCCCTGAAATTCATCTGTAATACGGCATAACCTCTATTGGCAAGAAACTGTACTTCCTGATTAAAATACCAGCCATCTCTTGCCCAGGGACCTCCATGCGGATTTACAACCACCGGTAAATTTTTTGCATCAATCCCTTTTGGTAATGTAAGATACCCATGAATGGTTAGTCCATCTCTTGAGGTATAGGCGATAGGTTTCATATTAGCCATATCTATTTCATTAATCCAGGAATATGGATTTGCGACTTCTACTGCTTCTTTTGTGGAGAAATCGTAGACATAATATTTAACAGGTTGCCTGTCACTATACATATAAGAAATTCCTCTCTTCATGTCATCATTCCATTCAACAAAACCTACCTCATATCCTTCAAATTGCTGTTGCAATTTAGCGTGTCTTGATTCCCATTCCTTATCAAAAAAATATTCTTCTTGTTTTTCACCCGTCCAGGAGACACTGGCAAGTAATCTATTCTTTTTATCATAAAACGTACCTGTCAAATCATAATCAGGATTTGCATATAATTCTTTCACTTCTTTGTTTGCTATCGGATCATATTCTACGAGAGCGATTTTGTCTCTCCCGATATTTGTTAAAACATAAACATTCTTATTGCTGGCATCAAATGATTGCGGATAAAAGGTTTCTTTGAATGAAGTAGTAAGCAATATATTAAAAGTATCCTTACCGGTATTGCGATAAAGGTATGAAACATTAACTCCATCTGTCTTGGTAGCCATTCTTATCACACCATCATTATCGGTATACCAGCTATCATAATTTTGTTTGTTTTCGTACATCAAAGTAAGTTGCCCGGTTTCCACATTTATCAGATAAGGATCAAAATACTGTTTGTCTCTTTTATTAATTGCTATTAACATTTCTTTTTCTTTTCCGGGAATATATCGTAAAAGATCCAATGGAAGAGTTCGATAACCAGGAAATGGAGTAAGAGCCCTAAGATCCATCCCAGTGACAGTTACAGAAAACAGCTGAAAATTCTCATCCCCGCCAATGTCCTGTAAAAAACAAATACGATCACCCTTCCAGCCATAATTATAAATACTTCTCAGGGTATCGTTTGTAACACGGACTGCATTTTCATCTCCAACCTTTTGAACATATACATTGTAGATATCTTTATAATTGGCAATATAGGAGTAGTAATTGCCATCAGGGGAAATTTGGAAATTATTTTTATCAGCATTTTTAAAAAATAATTTCATGTCAATTAAAGGAGCTGGCGTTACTTTTTCTTTGGAGGAAGAAGTACATCCTGCAACAAATAATAATGCAGTTACCGAAATTAAAAGCAGTAGATTTTTCATAATTTTAATTTTTGCAATACCAAATTTAAACTATTAAATAGCCAAAGTCAATTTTAAAAGTAATAATCTCAGATTGTATTAATTACAAAAAGAATCAGGTTCATCATTGACACAGAAGATTATCTGTGATTTTACCTCTTTAAAATGATCAATGTTTTATGGATTCTCTTATTCGTCCAGGAAAGAACTCATTGAAATACTTGAAAAAGGGAAGTAAAGCTTTTAGCAAATACTTTCATGGGTTGGCATAGGTTCAAAATAAAATTGACTCTGATATTTTGCTGATGTAACTTTGAACTTAAACAAGTTTTAAATTGTTGTTTTACTGATTATACGGAACTCTGTTAATCTCAATAATACTGCTATGAAAAACTATCTAAAGTCCCATGTTGTTCTAGTAGTGTTTTCCTGTCTCACTTTAATGCACCATTCATGCAAGAAAGGCGATGGCCCGACTGATCCTGTTCTGACGATCCCTGTCTTGACAACAGCAGATATTTCGGAAATTACCCCGACAAGTGCATTCTCAGGTGGGAATATAACAAATGACGGAGGAGCTTCGGTAACTGTCCGTGGCATCTGCTGGGGCACAACTCAGAATCCTACAACAGCTTTCAATAAAACGGATGAAGGTACAGGCATAGGCTCTTTTTACAGCTATATGTATGGTTTAGCGCCAAACACTACCTATTATGTCCGGGCTTATGCAACCAACAGCGAAGGGACCGGTTATGGCAATGAGGTGTCATTTACCACTATACCATTATCGCTTGCAACAGTTTCTCAGACTTTTGTAACTTCAATAACACTGACATCAGCGCTTGCAGGCGCATACATTGAAAGCGACGGTGGTGAAACTATCACTGCAAGCGGTTTTTGCTGGAGCACATCCCAGAACCCGACTATAACAGATAACATAACCTCTGATGGTGAGCTGGAAAGCGGCAGTTATTCAAGCCGTATTACGGGATTGACGATAAATACAACCTATTACCTGCGTGCATACGTTACAAACAGCATAGGAACGGCTTATGGAGAACAATTGAGTTTTGCAACAGCCCTGGAATTCAGTCCGGTTATTTTTAATCCTGATATGACATATGGCTCAGTATCAGATATTGAAGGAAACATATATAAGACAATTCAGGCAGGCACCCAGACCTGGATGGCGGAGAATCTGATAACTGCCATGTTAAATGACGGTACATCTGTCCCCAATATAACAGAGGATCAAGACTGGACAGCATTGACAACTCCGGGTTATAGTTGGTACAATAACGAGTCAAATTATACGAAGGGTTATGGTGCTTTGTACAACTGGCATGCTGTTAATACCGGAAAATTATGCCCTGCCGGATGGCATGTACCATCGGATAATGAATGGACTGTTTTTGTGGATTTCCTTGGGGGAATGGATGCGGCCAATGCTAAAATAAGGGAAACAGGTACAACTCACTGGCAAAGTCTGACCTCCGATGCAACAAACATTTCAGGCTTTTCAGCTCTGCCGGGAGGATGCAGGTTTTCGGACGGACAGTTCAACGGTTTTGGAATACTAATGTATTTTTGGTCTTCAACAGAGTATTTCCAATCCGGAGGACAATCGCTTGACTGGATGTACCTTAATGATGAAAGAGGTACCTTCTCAGGGTCTGGCAGAGGCTCCACAAGCTCTAATGATGGGCTGTCCGTCCGCTGTGTGAAGGATTAACCGGATTACTTCGGTGATCCGGTTTATGGGGACTCTTCAACCAATCCCTGGGCGCATTGCGCCCCGTCGGTCTTTTTTCATTCAGCCCTTTGGCCGGCAAGCCGTCCCGGTCTGAAATTTGGAAACTGGCGGATTACCTGCGGTGATCCGGTCTGGGGGGACCCTTCAACCAATCCCTGCTGCCTGCGGCAGCCTGGGGATTTATAGTTTTCAGCCCTTTGGCCGGCAAGCCGTCCCGGTCTGAAAACTATAAATCCCCGGGCACTTCGTGCCCAGGGATTGGTTGAGGTCGGTGGCGGATTCGAACCGCCGTAAACGGTTTTGCAGACCGCTACCTAGCCACTCGGTTAACCGACCGTGTACACCGAAGACTTGGCGAAGGTGTGCCAGTAACTTTGGTGTGCAAAAATAATAAAATTTAATTTATACCAACTATTCGGCTAACCTGATCCCACTTAAATTTCTATTTTCTGCAGGTAAAAGACTTTTTAACAGGAAGCTCTACTTGTGTCATTTAATTTTCTCTGGAGCAAGAGAACTATTGAGATCCAGCAACTTGAAGCCCCCCCTGGGGAGTTTGGGGGTCAATACACTTAGATGCAATTGCTATGCTTCTAATTTACTAATTTTAGAAAATATTCCTAATCATATCTACCATGATGAAAACCATTATCCTTTTCTTACTCTGCCTGCTGATCCATTCCACTGCGGAACCAGTCAGTCTCAAAGCGTCAGTAACTGATTCCTTACACCTCATGGGAAACCGCTTCCTTACCTTCAACGCAGTGATCAGAGTCAACCAGATAGAGGTTTCAAGGAATAAAAATATCGGTGAGGATGAAAGAACTCTTCATACGCCTGACAGGGTTATCCAATACCGTGAGGCAATTGAAGCAGGTTTCCCCGGGGCAAGAATTACATGGGCATTAAGCTGGCTGGCACTGAATGATACCTCTTCCAATTACCGCAAAATGCGAGATCTTGTCGTCGGTTATCATAATAAATACGGAGACGATATAACATTTCTCCCGGGTGCATATTTTGCCAATGCCTACAATTCAACCGAACAGGTTAACATGGATCTTCATGATGGTATTGCCTTGATTTCAGCAATGGTTGGCAATGGGTTTCGTCCCAAAAGTGTCGTTGCCGGCTTCCTGTCAGCAGCCAACCAGCAATATCTTGCTGAAGAAGAAGGAATACATGTCTGCCAGGGAAATGTCTGGAGTCAGTATGCAATTGATAATCAGGATGGTGACGGCGCTGTTTCGTATCCCTTTTATCCTTCAAAGGAACATTTCTGCAAGCCAGCACAGGACAAAGATGATTTTATTGACTGTGTCAATCTCGACGGTTGGACATGTGACTTTCTCGCAGCCCGGAGAGAGGGCTTCATGGACGGTTTCAACAGCAGAATGGGCGTCGGCCCAATTGAGACAATCGGGAAATACGGCCTGGAAAAAGGAGTGGAACAAATGATCTTTACCACTGCTGTTCATTTCGACAAAGGTTTTAAACTGAACGGATTTGCCTGGGTTACCAACTGCTGGGAGGTATCGCTCCCTATTGATGTTACCGGCCTTACCGAATGGCTGGCTCAGATCAAAAAACTTTGGCCCGGTGTGAAATTTATCACTCAGGGTGAATTCGGACTGATCTGGAGATCATATTATATATCAAACAGTTTTAATTACCGTTTTGAGCAAACTGGTTCCGGGATTGGCGGCTCGGATAAGGACATGAAGATCAGCTGGTTCATGAACAGTGATTTCCGCCTTGCCCTGCTGCGTAATAATAATCAGCCTGCCACTGAAAAAGTTATAGACTTCACCTGTTACACTATTCCGGCCAGAGAGCCTTCAGAAATGACCAGACGATGGAGCCTGATGGGTGAGATCAATCAGAAACAGACACGTCCACAGGATAAACCGGTTCCTTTGTTACAGCTTTCCCCGGATGCCAAATCACTGATTAAAAAGCATTATCCGTTTTTGTTCCGGTAATCAGGTTATTACGAGCAACATATATACTTGCAAGTACTATTTTCCATATTTGTCAATCAGCCCATTCAGCCTGTTCCTGTAATAGCTGAAATTTTCAAAATCAACATCCGGCGGAACAAGATGATCACAAAATGGTATGTAACCCCCGGTTTTTAAAACCTCATCCACAGGTAAAAGAATTTCATCAATACGCTTTTTCCCGAAGGCAATTTCAGATTTTGGAATGCCCCCCATCATCTGAAGCCGGGGATACTGCTTCCGGACTTTTACAATATCCATCCCGCTGTGTGTCTCGAAAGGATACATGCCTGTAACTCCGGCTTCCATGAAAGCCGGGATCAGTTCATTGCAATCACCGTCGGTGTCAAGCAGGATTACTTTCACCCCCCTTGCTTTCAGAAAATCTGCTATCCTTTTAATGTAAGGACACATGAACTCCCTTACCATATCCACAGAGATCATGCTGCCCTTTCCAAAAGATATGTCTTCCCAGATATGCCACATGTCCGGCACTACCTGTGGTAAAATTTCCTCAAAAACAGCAAGCCAGATATTTGTAAAGGTGTTCAGTATGTCATGAATCATTTTCGGCTCCATGCAATACCAGATAAACAGATTTTCATATCCGATAAGATGGGCCAGTGTGCCAAAGAACCCCTGGGGATAACCTCCGAAGGCAAGAGGATAATCGCGGTTTTTGTACTCTTTCAGCAGTTCATCCCAGTTTGCCGGAAAACGCTGTTTTATGTTTTTCAGGTTTAACCTCTCCTCCTTCAGTTTTTCCCAGGTCATTTTATCCTTGATCGGCCATTCCATGGAAGTGGGGATCGTGGCTTCATCTTTTAAGAATATACGCCTTACGCCATCGATATCAACATACTCAAATACTTTGTCGTCTTCTCTTAATATACTGATATCGAACATCGGTGAAAAATGCATATTCACATCAATAAGCCGCTGTGTAAAGTCCATTTTAAAATGTTCGCGTACATCATTGTCCAGGGGAAAAGCCTGAGTGGGTGAATATAAACCCCCGCCCGTGACGGCAATCCCTTTCGGAAGATGATCTGAAGGCTGACATGTCCACGCAGTGCTGTAAAGTGAAGATGTGGGTGTTGTAATTACCTTGGTGACAACAGGATATTTCTTCTTCGGCAAACCGCTTTTGTACCAGTTGTCGACTGTTTCTCCCCAGTAGCCAAATTCATATTTGAGAGAATGTACATTTGGATTGAAATCCATTGTTTCGAGGAATCGTTCCCTTGTGTTCATAAACAGATATTTAAAGAAAGATATAAATGTACAAAAAGGAAAGGAGAAAGGAAAAAGGAAAAGGAGAAAGTCGGAGCAAAGCGGAGACCCGGAGCAAAGCGAAGGGGAGATAGTTCAAACAGTTTATCTCTTTGCTTCTAAACACTTTCTGCAATCAGTTGTTTAATTATTAGTGGCTTCTCTTCCCCAAAATAATTGAGAACCTCTGAATGATTTAACATGCAACATTATGGACTTAGGTGAAAAGAAATGCAAACCGTGTGAAGGAGGAATTCCTGCTTTGGATCCTGAGGAGATCCGGGAGTTAAAAGTACATATCAGCAATGACTGGGAAATTTCAGGGAACAAAAAGCTGATAAAGGAATATTCATTTGTAAATTATAAGCATACAATGGATTTTGTAAATAAAGTAGCAGAGCTTGCAGAGGAGGAAGGACATCATCCTGTAATGCATGTTTACTACGGCAGGACTGTTATTGAACTCTGGACGCATGCCATTGACGGTTTGTCGGAGAATGATTTTATAATGGCTTATAAAATTGATAAAATATAGGAAATCCTTAGGATTTAATTTTGTTACAGGCTGATTTGTCTGATTTTGATAAATGAAGTCTTTAAAAAGCCATGCGGCACTCCATTGGGGGGAAGAAACAGCTCAAATTTTATTTCCTTCCCAATGGTGAATATGTCTTCACCTGCAATATGCAAAGCAGAATCGGAAGAAAAAGATCAGTCTTTTCATGAGTCGGGTAGTTAAATTTCAGGTTGCCCGGGTAAATTACATCCTGCACTTTTATATAATAAAATTCCACCTTGTAGAGTGGAATAACAACTTTATTGAATTATAATTAATCAATGACCAATTATCTATTTTTTGTTTTCGCTGAACGGATTTTTTAATCTTCCCACCGCTATCCTGAATTCTTTATGAGAATCATTCAGGATCCAGTATATTACACCACTTATTAGGGCTGCGAAAAAACACCAGACTGATGTAAGGTATTGTGTGAAAAAGACCGCGGTAACCAGACATGATAATGTCATCAGAACGGCAAGCAGATGCGTTTTTTTTACACTTGAAACAAAAAGTGGTATGATAGTAGCAGATAAATAGAAAATAAAGGCCACATCTGCAATCGATTCCGGAAAATCATTATGATACTTGATATGAAAACCCTCAATCTGAGGATTGACATCAAAAGACAATAAACAAAAAGAGTAGTATACCGACAAAATGGCTCCAACAGTCACCAGGGCGGATAGTACTTTTTTCTTCTTTTTTGAGACTTCCATAAACAAAACTGAAAGTGGAATCATAACAGGCCATATAACCTGCGCCATTATTAAAAATGTATAACAGGAAACTCTCCTGAGAATATCATATCCTTCAAGCGGCAGAGTAAGCCATAAGAAACCTTCTGCAATCTGCTGCAAACCGAAAAACAACGGGACACTTGCAAAAATAATCTGAGAAGGATTATAGACTTTTCTGACAGTAATAACACCTATAGCCGAAATGATTATGCCTCCTGCAAAACTTGCTTCCGGTGAAAAACACATTACATTACCCTTTCAGTTAATTACCTGTTATGTACTGACAGTTGGAATAGCACAATAAAAGAATATCGATTCTACAAGATACAACTATTAAAAAGAAAATGAACTTATTTCATTTAATACTGAATTGAATCTTTGTCAGGTTACAATGCATTATCTTAGATATGCCGGAAGAGGCATCTGGGTTTGTAACATTTTGATTTAGCCCGGGTCTAATAAGTAAAAATCGAACCTATGAACCAGGAAGAGGCGTTCAGGGAGGCAATCCGCGACAATGGAAGAATGATATACGGCATCTGCTGCCGTTTCTTTGGTAATAATGACCAGGCTAAGGATGTTTACCAGGAGATATTGTTAAAGATCTGGCTGAATATTAAAAATTTCCGGGGGGAGTCACAAATCAGAACATGGATATGCAAAATTGCTGTTAATGTTTGCCTCACAAATATAACAAAGACCAGAAAGAGTACTGCATTATTTGTGCCTCTTACCAGCCTTGATTATTTCGACATGGCTGGTGAAGATGATGCTGATAATGAAGAAGAAGAAGAACAAAGCTGCATTTCTTTGAAGCCTTTAAAAACAGGCTTAATCCGATTGATAAAACTCTTGTTTCACTATACCTGGAAGATATTGATTACAGGGAAATATCTCAAATCACAGGACTCTCTGAAGGCAATGCAAGAACAAGAATACACAGAATTAAAGAACTTATAAAAAAAGAATGGGAGGGAAAAAATGGAATTAGATGACTTCAAACAAAGGAGAGGACATAAACCAGTTGTTCCATCTGAAAACAGAAATGGTTATAAGGATAGAGTGGATGAATTGATCAGCCTTTTCAAATCATATCAGGAAAAACAGAGAAGAATTTCATTGCTGGCGATGACAATCAATATTATCCTGGCAACAATATACGTATCCAGCCTGCATCGCTATACGGGAATTACTGCTCTTGGCTATATAATGTCCGGATCAGGATTCGTTGGAGGAGCACTGTATTTGTATTTCAGATATAAACCGCTTTCGCCCTCTCAGCTATTCCCTTCCTGTAATAGATTTTCTGACCAAAGCTGAAAAACGGATCAGGTATTTTACGATGGCTGACTATAGTATAGTATTCATGTTGCTAATACTTTTAGGAACAGGTGGCGGGTTTATATTTACTTCCAGATTACTCAGATATACTGATAATATAGAACTTCTGGTAATTATCTGGGTTATCTTCTTCATTGCACTCACTGTTTTTGGGTTCCTTGCAGGAAGGAAAAACTGGGCGAAAGAATATGGTGCTTTTCATAAAGATTTACAGGAGATGAAGAGTTTTTATTCAAATGGAGGCATGAAATAAGAAGTGAAAATGCCTTACCTGAAAAGAGATGCCTGTTCCTTTATTCGTCGTTGTGCACGCTGAATGATGCACCTACCCTTTTTCAGCCGCTTTTTATTACGGAAAGGTATAAATCCTCAACTTTCTTCCTTGCCCATGGTGTCTTCCTTAAGAACTTCAGACTCGATTGGACACTGGGATCATTTGTAAAGCATTTTATCCTGATATGGCTGCCTAACTGTTCCCATCCATAGTAATCAACCAGGTACCTGACAATAAATTCGAGTGTCTTACCATGCAAAGGGTCGTTACTTATCTTTTCACTCATATAATGATCAGCTGGTTTCTACCTGAATATCTCCTTCACTTTTATTCCAAGCTCCTTTTCGATTGCCCTTAGCCCGTCAACCTCCCTGGGAGTTACCATACTGATAGAAAATCCCTTTTTGCCGGCGCGCCCGGTACGTCCGCTGCGATGAGTATAATAATCTGACTTCTCAGGAAGCTGATAATGAACAACAAAAGCAAGTTCTTTAACATCAATGCCTCTGGCAGCCAGGTCAGTCGCAATCAGTATCTGTAGCTTTCCGTTCTTGAATGCACGCATAACCTTATCTCGATCCTTCTGCATCATATCACCATGAAGTGCATCAGCATTAATCTTTTTGGCCAGGATTCTTCTGGCGACAGACTGTGCCTCATCCTTTGTCCTGCAAAAAACAAGTCCCCTTCCACTACCCTGGGTACTTAGAAACTGAAAGAGGACTTCTGGCTTCTCAAGACGAGAACAGATGAGGAACTTATGTTCGATATCCCTGTTTACGATCTCATTCCTGTTTACCTCAAACCTGACAGCCTGAGCCGACATATAACCGGAGATAATAGTTTTTATCCCCTCCGGCATTGTGGCAGAGAATAACCATGTATGACGTTTGCCTGCAGTGTATTTCAGGATGGTGTCCAGCTCCTTTTTGAATCCCATGCTGAGCATCTCATCGGCCTCGTCAAGGACCAGAGTCCGGATGAATGAGAGATCAATTGCCTTGCGTTCAAGCAGATCGACAAGCCGGCCGGGAGTGGCTACCACTATATGTGTAGGACGTCTCAATGACCGGATCTGCTCATCAATGTATGAACCTCCATATACCGATTCAATAAAGATCTTTTTCGGGATATATTTAGTGAATTTAAAAAGCTGTTTTGCAATCTGCTGTCCAAGCTCCCGGGTAGGTGAGAGTATTAGAGCCTGTACATTTGGTTTGTCAGGATTAATCGACTGCAAAATCGGTAATCCGTATGCTGCTGTTTTACCTGTTCCGGTCTGGGCCTGACCGATGAAGTCGGTTTCTTTTCCAATTAAAACAGGAATAGCTTTTTCCTGTATTTCAGTCGGAACAAGTATGTCCATTTCCTCCAGTGCTTTTATAAAAGTGCCGGAAATTCCTAAATCAGAGAACGTTTTCAAATATCTATTATTAATGGGATGCAAAGATAGACGAAAAAACCGGTAAAAAAATCCCGGCGTAACTTTCAAATCTTCAAATGGTTAATTTTCAAAATGACCATAGTGCTATTTAACCAGGAAAACGGAGGACACAGAGTAAACACGGAGGAGTATTCATGGATATTAAATCTCCATGGAACCCCGTGTAAAACTCCATGAAACTCGGAGTTTAAAAAAATATATAACTCAAATCTGGCAGTAATTGAATTGTGACTGTAATTCAGAATTATAACTTTACAGTCAAAATAAGAATTGCCTTTCAGGCACCAAAACAATGCAGTCCAGGATACTGTTCATAATCATTATTGCCCTCTTGCATCCGGCTATTGTAAATTCTGCTGACAAGAAGGATAAATATGTTTTTTACAAGGTCAAAAAAGTTGTCGATGGTGATACATTCTGGATTGATGACGGGTCACAGACAGGTCTTAAGATAAGGCTTACAGGCATAGATGCCCCGGAGTCCAAAAACTCCCGTACTAAAGAAATGGCATTTTTTGGCAGAGAGGCATCTGATTATCTTGCTTCACTTATTACCGGAAAGAGGGTCAGACTTGAGTACGATGCCGGGCAATTCGATAAGTACGGACGCACTCTGGCGTATGTCTATCTTGAGGATGGCACTTTTGTGAATGCAACCCTTGTGAAAAACGGTTATGCAACCGTAATGACTGTTCCTCCGAATGTGAAATATGCAGACACATTTCTCAAGCTGGAGCGTAAAGCACGGAACCATAAGAAAGGATTGTGGGGCGGGAGTACAGGCCGGAAGAATGGCATCCCCGGATTAGCTTGCAGCAGGTATTGACAGAGAGAAATGATTTAATTAATAAATTTTATACATCATCTAAAACCTGGAATCAGGTGGCAGTCTGTTATTATGCAATGTACTTATGAATGCCTCCTCAGATGAAAATTTAAACCTGTATCCGTATCTCTCCACTATCCTGGATGGATCAAGTATCATAGGGTAAATGCTTGTTTTAACAGCCGCCGGCTGCATATTAAGCACTCTCAGGTTCCAGAGAATCAGCAATACGCCTCTTAACATGAACAGAGGCAATCCAATAAATTTCTTCCCTGGAACAAGCTCCTTAACAGTAACGAAATCATCAGGGGCAAGATTATATATACCGGCAATTTCCGGATCATCAAGGACATGCCCGAATAAGGCTGTAAAATCATCACTATGCAAAAACTGCATTCTGCTCTCCCGGCAAAATTTTGGAAAGTAAGGGAACTTTATGAGGAGAGATACAATGCTCCCCGGTTTGTCAAAAGTTGGTCCGACGACTGTGCAGATTCTCAATGAGGTAATATGAAGATCCTTCCTGACATGGTTACTGAAATAATTATGTTCAATGAGTTTTTTATTAATACCATATCTGTATCTCTCCGGCTTGAGTCTGTCTGATTCTCCAAGCCAGTCCTTATTATCTTTGTGTGCTCCATAAATGGCGGCTGAACTGGAATAGATCAGTTGTTTAACAGACTGTGTGTAGTTTGTAACCTCCAGAACGTTATCTGAACCTGCAACATCTATCTCATACTCGCGTCGCCTGTTTCTCACCTTATTGAAGGAACAGGCAAAATGTACTACATGGGATGGCTGCTCCTCCTCAAAGATGGCTTTCAGCCTATCCTTATCAGTGATGGAACACCTGTGAAACCTGAACTTATCTTCCGCAAAATATTCTGCGGGGTCTTTTATATCCAGCCCTGCAATAAAAATTTTCCGGGAGATCAGATAATCTGTTAGAATTCTTCCGAGCGCCCCTGATGAACCAGTTATCAGAACTTTCATATCTTAAGATTTGGTTCTTTTGAAATATCGCTGAATATGATTGTTTTGTTAAGTTAAGAAATAAAAAAATGCAACAATTAAAAAACAGACAAAATGATATTACTATTATTAAGAATCCTGGTGTTTGGCAGTAAACATTTTGTAACTTGTCTGTATCTTAACTTCTAAAATCATGAAAACAAGCAGTCTGAGCTTCCTGTGCTGTCCGGCCTGCAAAGGTATTCTGGACGTTCCTGATTCATTCACTACCAATGGCACATTGCCTGAATTATTCTGCAAAAGCTGTTCACGATCATATTCATCACAAAACGGGTATCCCGATTTCCTTGGAGACAAGGAGATTATTCACAAGAGTAAGTGGGAGAAGACAATAAGGAATCTGTATGCAAAATTCTACACCGTTTCAACCGACTTTATGTTCTTTTTCCTGGGCGGAGCCAGGAATGCAAGAGAGGAGGTGCTAACCCTTCTTGAGCTGAAAGATAATTCAACCATTCTTGAAACAGGGATGGGACCGGGTGACAACTTTCCATTAATTATCTCAAAAGCCAGGAATATTAAGATCTTCGCAATTGACATTCAGAGACAGATGCTGATCCATAGCCTGAGAAACACTAAAAAATGGAATATTGAGGCTGAACTTTTCAGAGCCGATGCCGAAGATCTTCCATTCCGGGATGAAATGTTCGATGTGGTTTTTCACCTGGGCGCATTCAACCTCTTTCCGGACAAAAAGAAGGCTCTCGATGAAATGATAAGGGTGGCAAAACCGGGTGCAAGAATTGCTATAGCCGATGAATCAGAAAAAGGTAACAAGATCTTTAACATGATAACCGGGACCAAAATAGAATTTGTCCTGCCGGTTGACCTTGTTCCTGAAAACATGCAGGATCTCATTGTAAGAACAATCTGGAAGGGATACGGCTATGTGATAGCCTTTACAAAACCCTCTTAAGGGGGTTGAGCGAGATCCTATTCCCCCCCTATCCTGTAAAGGAAGTTCTGGGTTCTCAATATCATCGAGTTCCTCAGGACAGCAGGCGTAGCAAAGATCCCTGAGTCAGTTTTAGCCTGGGCCACAACTTCATATTTCCGTCCGGCTTTTAATATCACGATATCGCCCTTTGCAGAGAAAAACCAGATATTCCCGTTAATAAACAACGGTGAAGCATCATAATCTGAGGTAACATGCTTTGACCAGACTTCTTCACCGGTTATTGCATCAATGCACATCATGGTGTTCCTGCTGTTTACAGTATAGATCAGGCCATCCTTAATGACCGGTGTGAGCATCTGATTATGAGAAAGACCATCTCTCTTTTTCCATATTATGTTTGTCGCTGTGATATCACCCTGGCCATCCGGGTTGACTGCAAGGAGATTTGTGTAATTTGAGCCATCCTCTGCAACCATGAATCCGCTGTACCAGAAAACCACTCCATTTTCCGTAATTGGCATGGCTATCGTTGATTCGGCTCCATCCACAACTCTCCAAACTTCCTTTCCTGTATCCGGATCATATGCAATACAGACTGCCGACCCGTTTGAGACCAGCAGGTCTCTCCCTTTGACGCTTATAACCAGAGGTGTTGTATATGCTTTTTTGCCGATATCGGGCAAAGGCTTATAGGGATCTGACGGCCTGTCACTTTTCCATCGCAGTTTCCCGTTCGATTTATCGAGTGCAACCAGGAACTGGACATCGACTCCTTCATAATGGAGAATTACCAGATCTTTATAAATTATGGGTGAAGAGGCCGGACCCTGTACAAACTTGCATTTGAAATCTGAATTTTTCCAGACGATTGTCCCGTTTGATGTATTAATACAGGCGGTTCCTGCATTGCCGTAATGAACGTAGACAAATCCCTTTTCAACTGAAGGTGTAGGTGTCGCCCAGGTATTTAACTGGTGCTTTTCCTCAACCTCATCAGATGTAAAAACCTTAATGTCATAAATGATTTCCCCGGTCCTGAAATCAACACATACGGCATACAGTTCCTTACCATCAGGTTTTGCCGTTGTTAACCAGATCTGGTTATCAAAAACCACGGGTGATGAATGGCCCCTGTCATGAATTTCTCTTTTCCATTTTATTGCTGAGCCATCCCACTTCATTGGAATACTTTCATTTTCAGCCAAACCGTTGCTGCTGCTTCCCCTGAACTGTGTCCAGTTAGCAGATTGTGAGGCTGCCCGATTTGAAATAAGAAGCATTGAACCAAAAATGAAACAAAAAATAAAGATGGATTTAGCATTCATACGGATCCTTTTTAACTCTTGATAAATCATCCATTAAATAAATGGTATTTTCAGCAGATTAGCAAATACGCTTTAATTAAAAATCAAAAATATCATTTCTGTCCTGTTGAAATAAGTCCTCAGTGAAACTCTTTGCTCCCGATAGCTATCGGGACTCTGTGCTCTCTGTGTAAGTTCTTAACTTATTGTTACACAGAGCTCCACAGAGAATTCACAGAGAAACACAGAGATAGATAACGTAGAAACCTCGATTTTTTCAATAACCCCTCCTGCTAATTTCATTTTTTATCCGTTTGATCATGAAAAATTTATCAGTAATAGTCTGGAGAACTGATCAGAATAAAGGATGATTTTATTACATTTACAACAAGCTGAAACGTAAAGGGTACAAATATAAATTATAATTCATAAGGTTATGACAGATCATCTTCATTCAGTATCGCGCAGGAAGTTTATACAAACTGCCGCAACCACGGCCATTGCTGCTCCCTTCCTCATCAGATGCAGTTCAGGCACTCCGCCACCTGCCTCTAAACTCAATCATGCCTGTATCGGAGTCGGAGGTATGGGATGGGGAGACCTTCAGAAATTCAAGGAAGATCCGAATGTGAATATTGTTGCAATATGCGACGTTGATGCCGATAATCTGAAAAAGGCCTCCGAACTGGTCCCCGGCGCACATACCTATGCTGACTGGCGTGAACTTCTTAAAACAGAGGGAGATAAAATTGATTCTGTGAATGTTACAGTACCCGATCATAATCATTTCATAATTGCATATTCGGCTATAAAGGAGAAAAAACATGTTTATTGCCAGAAGCCGATGTGTCATGATGTGGCTGAAGTCAGATTGCTTACCGAGGCGGCTGAAAAAGCCGGAGTAGTAACCCAGCTCGGTACCCAGTTCGCCGCAAGGCCCGGTGACAAAACTGCGGTGCAGCTTCTTAAGGACGGAGCAATAGGAAAAATAAAACATGCCTGCCTGTGCTCAAACCGTCCGGGTGCTGTTGAGGATTACCGGCTCGTGGGACCTCGTCCGGCACAGGGAGAACAACCTCCGGCATCACTCAACTGGGAGCTCTGGACAGGTACAGCGCCTGCCAGGCCTTATGCCCCTGAAATATATCATCCGATGAAGTGGAGAGCCTGGCTCGATTTCGGTACAGGATGGTCGGGAGATATCGGATGCCATATTTTTGATGCGGTATGGAAAGGTCTGGGACTGAAATCTCCTATCTCTGTAATTTCAGAAGTTCAGAAATCATGGAAGGATTCACCTGAAAGAAGAGGCGATACCTGGCCACAGGGTGACCATATCACATGGATGTTCCCGGGTAATGAGAAGACAGAATCAAATATCCTGATGGTAGAATGGTTTGATGGCGAGTTTTATCCTCCGCAGGGGATCCGTGACTTGTTTAAAGGTGAGTATCCTGCTGAATCAGCCATGCTCATCGGGACAGAAGGAGCCATGCTTATCCCGCATCAGGAATTGCCTGTGCTGCTTCCTGAAGAAAAATTCGTGAATTATAAAAGGCCGGAATTTGAAGCAGGAAATCATTATCATGCATTTGTTGTTGCATGTATCGGCGGACCAAAGACCGAATCTCATTTCGCTCAGACAGGACCAATGACGGAAGCCATACTCCTGGGTACCGTGGCAAACCGTGTTCCGGATCAGCTGCTGGAATGGGATTCTGTAAACCTCAAATTCCCTAATTACCCTGATGCTGAAAAATACCTGCGCCGTACTTATCGTGATGGATGGAATGTGGCCTCATTTTAAGATCTTCTTTATTAACCACTGAGTTGCACTGGGTTACACTGAGGAACACGGAGTTGTTCATAATAATTGTCATTATAAATTGCTTCGTCCCGTCACACCGTTACACCATCATACCATTATGCCAAATTCTAACAAAACAAATTGGACTGAACCCGGAATATGAATACTGCCACAAATATTGATGCCAGATCAGCATTCATCTTTTTAGGGGTTTTCCAGGGAATTACCCTCTCTCTATTCTTTCTGATAAAACCATCATCGAACAATCCTGCCAACAGGTATCAGGGTCTCCTGCTTCTGGCCCTCTCCCTGTGTATACTGGAACAAACACTCAACCTTACCGGATATGTAGTAAAAGCCCTTTACATAACAAATACCACGGAACCATTGAATCTGACAATCGGCCCGTTCCTGTATCTTTTTATCAAGAGGAGCATCGATCAGTCCGATTCTAAAAAAGAGTGGATTCATTTTATCCTGTTCGCTCTCTATCTTGGATATATGATTCAGGATTACGTACAACCTTATGAATTTAAATATAATTCATATATAAACAGTTATCATCCTGACTGGCCTCTTCTTCAGGCTAAGTCAATCATCCCGGATGATCCTCTTAATATTAAAAAACATCTGAATCTTATTACGGCTATTCAGATCACATTCTATGCTGCACTTTCCCTGATAAAGCTTACAAAAAGAGCCGGGCAGTCGGGCGATTCTATTTTCAGGACAGATGACGAAATTATCAGATCACTGAGAAATACGATCTTTCATGTTGCTGTAATTATAATAATCTTCATAATTGTAAAACTAAATTTCCAGGGGGACCTTGGAGATTACTTTATCGGTATGTATGTTGCATTGTTCACGCTGTTAACCACATTACGGGTGATGAATGATTCTTCTTATTTTGACCGTTCAACCTCCTTTATGGATCTTTCAGTAAGCAAATACCGTAAATCATCCCTTACAGAACAGGGCAAACAGAAAATACTCAAAAATATCGTAAACGAGTTGGAAACAAAGGAATACTATACGGACAATCTGGCCTCACTTTCCGAGCTTGCAAAGAAAATAGGCGAGAGCCCTCATCATGTTTCCCAGGTAATAAATGAAAAGCTTAATAAAAGCTTCTTTGAACTGCTTGCGCAATACAGAGTTGAAAAGGCAAAAAAAATAATTACCGAAGATAAGGGTAATAAACTGACTGTTGAGGAGATCTCCGAAATGGTCGGCTACAATTCAAAAACTGCTTTTAACAACGCATTCCGGAAACTTTCCGGAAAAACTCCATCGGAATTCAGAAAATCAGTAAGTCACTGATAATATTGCACTTCCCGTAAGTACAACATACATGCCGATAGGGATGTACATCATCCTTATAGGCACGTTCGTTGTCCGGGTATACACGGTTGTAGTTTTGACCAGACAACCAAAACTACTTATCATGAAAACAGATGTTCTCAATCCGAAGGTATCAACGCTGAATCTGCACAATGATCTTATTGACGGCTGCAGGAAGGGAGACCAGAAGGCTCAGTTCCGGATTTATAAATTATACTTTAAGGCAATGTATAATATAAGCCTGGGAATTGTGAACGATCCGATGGAGGCTGAAGACATAATGCAGGAATCATTTCTTTCAGCATTTGAAGAGATCAGCAAATACTCAGGCACAGTAAGCTTTGGCGCCTGGCTAAAAAGCATTGTCCGGAACAAGTCAATCGACAGTCTGAGAAGAAACAGCAAAATGATATATGAAAATATTGAAAATGTCAGGGAGACAGCGACTGATCTCTCAGAGGTTCAATTCAATAATGATGAACATGATCTGACGATGAACAGAATACTCGACATTATCAGGCATCTGCCTGCAAAGGCAAGAACCATCTTCTCCCTCTACTTCCTGGAAGGCTACGATTATGAAGAGATAAGTGAGATATTATCAATATCATCCGGTACCTCACGATCTCAGCTTTCAAGGGCAAGAGCGAGATTTGTATCGGAATTTAAAAGAAAATATTAGTTGCCATTTATCCCGTAAACACCTCTAATACAGGTCGCTTAAACTGACAACAGAATGCTTTCTGGTCAGAAGATGAATAATAGTCCAGGCAGACAGGTATGTTAAGCCGCAGATAGTGAATAACAGGTTATATCCGCCGGTCAGGTGGCCTGCTGCTTTATAGCTGTCAAGCAAATAGCCTACCAGCAAGGGGAAAAGAATTCCTCCCACAGCCCCTGCCATTCCTGCTATCCCCACTACCGAACCGACAGCCTCTGAAGGGAACATGTCGGAGGCCATTGTAAAGACATTGGTTGACCAGGCCTGGTGAACTGCGACTGCAAGGCTTATAATGCCGACAGCCATCCATGCGGCAGTTGCGTACCGGGCAAGAATAACAGACAATTCCAATACAGCAAAAATAAAGAGGGCTGTCTTCCTGGCTCTCATCACCGACCACCCTTTTCTGATCAGAAAAGAAGAAAAATACCCCCCCAGGATACTTCCAATCGTGGTGGCCGCATAAATGATAATCAATTCAGCGCTTGGCTTCTTTAGGTCCAGCTCAAAAGCAGAAGAGAAATAGGATGGAAGCCAGAAAAGAAAAAACCAGAAAATCGGATCTATAAGACCTTTCCCTGTAATCAAAGCCCATGTCTGTGGAAAGGTGAATAGCTTATACCATTTTATTTTTATCTTGCCGGCGATCTCTTCCTGGTAAGTTCCGCTCTCCTTTCCGTTAAGAATTAATCCATATTCTTCCGATGTCAGCCGTTTTTGCCTTTCCGGGATATCATAAAATATCAGCCAGAAGATCAGCCATATAAAGCCAATTCCGCCTGTTATCCAGAAAACCTCATGCCAGCCGTAATTTCTTAGGATCCAGGGAACAATAAAAAGTGCAAGAACAACCCCTACGCTAGTACCGGAATTAAAGATCCCTGTTGCCAGTGCCCTTTCTCTCTTCGGGAACCATTCCGATATTGCTTTCACGCCGGCAGGAAAATTACCGGCTTCACCAATTCCCAGTCCGAATCTGGCTATCATAAAATGTGTTGCACTTCTTGCCAATGCGTGAAACATTCCGGCAAGGCTCCACAGGCAAATTATGAAAGCATAGCCTATCCTGGTGCCGACTTTGTCAATTAATCTCCCTATGACCAGCAACCCAATTGCATATGCCGCTGTAAAGGCCATGACAATATGTGCAAAATCAGTCTCTGACCAGTTGAATTCAACCTCCAGGAGAGGCTTCAGCAATCCGATTATCTGCCTGTCGATATAATTTATGGTGGTGGCAAGGAAAATCAGTGTAACAATAACCCAGCGGTAGTTTTTAATTTTTATATTTGGCATAACTCCGGCTTTTACAATCAGAATACTACCAATCTACCACCGAACCATCATCAGGATCATAACGGGTGTTATAGGGTGACGGTTCTCCCACCTGGGCACGGAGCTTTTCCTCATCTATTGTGATGCCGAGGCCCGGATCGGTAAGCAGCGGGCGATGGCCATCCTTTATCTGAGGCAAAGGCTTCGCCAGCAGATCTGAATATTCATTGTCGCCCCGCTCCTGTATAAGGAAGTTAGGTATGCAGGCAGCGACCTGGTAACTTGCTGCAAGTGAACATGGCCCCTGAGGATTATGAGGGGCTAGCGGTGTATAATAAGCCTCCGCCATACCTGCAATCAGCCTGAGCTCTGTAATACCTCCGGCATAGCAAACATCAGGCTGAAGTATGGTTGCAGCCCGTTTCTCAAGGATCTCCCTGAATCCCCATTTTGTAAAGATACGTTCACCTGTGGCTATCGGAATATGTGTTTTGCGTGCCAGCTCGGCCATTACATCCACATTGAGAGCCTGAACGATCTCTTCATAAAACCAGGGATTAAATGGTTCCAGTGCCTTCATAAGAAGCATGGCTGTCGGAGGCTGGACAGCTCCATGGAAATCAACAGCTATATCCACCCCGGATCCTACCTTATCCCTCAGTGCTTTGAACCTTTCAACAACTTCATCTACAAACTTCTGCCCTTCTACATATTTTATTGCCTGCCTCTGGCCTCCCTCCGGACCGACCTTAATTGCATTCACACCGGTTTTCGGATCGAGTGTCCCGTACACCCTTATCCTGTCCCTTGTAGGGCCACCGAACAACCTGTAAACTGGTACGCCAAATGCTTTTCCGGTTATATCCCAAAGGGCCTGATCGATACCGCTTAGTATTGCTGTCTTGATCGGCCCCCCCCTGTAAAAAGCTCCTCTATGGATTGCCTGCCAGTGGTGGGTCACGCGCAACGGATCCTTGCCAATCAGATAATTACCAACCTCGAGGGCACCCGCTGCACATGCTTTGGCATCATCTTTAAGCATCTCCCCCCATCCTGTAATGCCGGCATCTGTGGAGATCTTCACAAAGACCCACGAGTTTTTCAGTACGAATGTCTCTAACCTAGTTACTTTTATATTGTCTTTAGGACCGATCATGGCTGCATCGGACCGCATATCATCAGCCCGGTGGAACTCTTTTTCCGCACCCGTGTGCAAATATGGCATTGTTCCGCCAGTAACAGCCGAGGCGGCAACAATCTGACCTGTGGTCTTGAAAAAATCCCGACGTGACGTTGGCTGACCAGTCATTTCATTTCTGATCTCTTTTTTCATAAGCAGATAAGTTAAAAAGGTTAAGAGCTTATTCGTAAATGTAAATATTTAATCCATACAATATACTTAGAGTTACTCTGCGTTTTACCCGCAAATTTTCTTAATGAGTTGCTACCCCCAACCTACCGCTTGGAAATGCCCCCTTCCCCCTAAAGGGGGTATGATTTTGCGGCTTTTACAATTTCTATCTCATCTACAGTAATTTTACACCCCTTTAGGGGGGCAGGGGGGCAAAATCACAGGCAGCGGGGCAAAACATCACAGATAGGATTTGTAGATCATTTCCCCCGGTTTGCAGAAAATATTTGCAGAGGAATTAATTATACCTGACTTTTAATGATTCGTATATATTAAATTTACATTATCATGAAAAAGTCAGTTGAAATAATTGCCCATATTTTCTTTTGGTTAATATTTACTGCATTTGTTATTATCCTCAGCCAGATCTATCTGCAGGCTAAACCGGAATCTGCCTTATCAAATCACTTCTTCTACCTTGTATTCCTGGAGTTAGTCATGTCGCTTATCTTGTTTTATACAACATTCCTGGGAATTTCTCTGGCCGGCAGAAATAAAAAGAGTCTGATTATTCTGGCAGTCATTATTCTTTCTCTGCTGATCTTTTTTGCCATTCCGGCAACTCGTCATGGATTATGGGAGACCCTGAGCTCACTGATACCTCATATAATAGTAATATTTCTTGCGATAGTATTCAGAAGATTTTCTGATTCAATCAGACTCGAAAGGGAGAAGCAGGAGCTATTATTGCAGAATACCCAAAGCGAACTGGCTTTATTAAAAATGCAGGTAAGTCCGCACTTTTTATTCAATACACTAAATAATATCGATTACCTTATTTCACATGATGTTGTAAAAGCCTCCAATTCAATTTCAAAACTGGGTGACATGCTGCGATATATGATCTATGAGGCAAAAGACGAGAAAATCCCCCTTTCCAGGGAGATCAGGAATATTGAGGATTATATTGAACTGATCCGACTGCGCACTTCAGGTGCAGATTATCTGAAATACGATCTTGTCGGCCATCCTGGTCACCTCCGGATTGCACCTATGCTGTTTGTCCCGTTAATCGAAAATGCCTACAAGCACTCTTCAACAAAAGAGGGTGAAAAGATCATCAGCATAATCATTAAAATTGATGAGAATACCGTCTTTTTTAATGTGTCCAATGAATTCGACAGTTTAGCGACCATTGAAGATAAGCCAGGTAAAGGGATCGGACTGACATTGGTAAAACGCAGACTCGAAATTATCTACCCTGAGAAAAATATTTTTAAAATTACCATGGAAAACAACCATTTCAATGTTGAATTAAAACTTATACTGGATGAGTATTAGATGTATTGCCGTTGATGATGAACCCCTGGCAATAGAAAAAATAAGATCATTTACTGATAAATTGCCTCAATTGCAATTGGTGGCAACTTTTTCCAATTCAGTCAGTGCCCTGGAATTTATCAGGAATAATGCCGTTCAGCTTCTCTTCCTTGATATTCAGATGGATAAGATGAGTGGCATTGAGATGCTTGAAAAAATGATCATCCAGCCGCAGGTCATTCTTACTACAGCATACGGGGAATATGCCACGAAAGGCTTTGACCTCTCTGTGACAGATTTCCTTCTTAAACCTTATACATTTGAACGGTTCAGCCTGGCCGTAAATAAAGCAAGTGAATATATTTCGTGGCAACAGAATTCATTGGCTGTCAGTCAGAGACCGGTCAACTATATTTTTGTCAAATCGGGGTACAAGCTCGTTAAAATTTTCAAAGATGATATCCTTTATATTGAGGGATTGAGAGATTACCAGAATATTGTGACTCCTACTGATAAAATAATTGCCAGCCATTCAATTAATGAACTTGAAAAATTATTGACCGAGGGATTTGTCAGATGTCATAAATCGTTTATTGTATCCTTATCAGGTATAAATAGCATTGAACACGACAGGATCAGAATCGGTAACAAATATATCCCTATCGGCGATTCCTACAAGGAAGAATTCTATAAAAATATCTGAAGTACGGGTTACGGATATTCACTCCAGGTGCATAATAACACGTCACTCTGACCAACATCACTTTTCGGCGATCAATCCGGCCGGTTTGCAGAAATTATTTGCAGGTTTTTTGTGTGATCCTGAATTTTGATTCATGTTAAACATTAATTCATGAAATCATGAAAAAGTCAGTCGAAATTATCGCCCATCTGTCCTTATGGACATTGTTTCTCCTTCTTGTAATAGTACAATGCCAGGTTTCTCTTCAGGCAAAACCCGATGCCCCGTTTGCTCAACATATGCCATATGTGGTATTCCTTGAGCTGGTGATGGGGCTTATCTTCTTCTATACTGCATTTTTTGGTATTCCTCATGCACGCAGGAAGAGCAATTATGCAGTTATACTGGCAGCCATTCTTGTACTTCTCCTGATAATCTTTGCATACCCTGCAACGCGTTTCGGCATCTGGCAGGTATTGAGTTCTGTTGTACCACATTCAGGATTGATATTTCTCGCTATAGTCTTCAGACAACTATCAGGAACAAGAATATTGAATGCATAAGCTATTTTATGAATCCTCTCTGCGGACCCCTGTGTAATCCTCTGTGTACTCTGTGTAACCTTATTAGGAACTGTCACAGAGTAACACAGAGGAGCACAGAGGGACACAGAGTATAATTACTTTTATCTTATCTTTGACACTTTCACAATCTGGCTGATATAAGATGACTTCATACCTTACCTCACTCTTTCCGGGGCTCACCCCATTCTACTTCTGCTTTTCATTGTGGTGGCTCTCCTGATCGGGATGTCCAAAGCCGGTTTAAGCGGTTTCGGCCTCGCAATGGTCCCGTTAATGGCCCTCATATTCGGGGCAAAACCAGTCCACCGGAGTGATCCTCCCGATGCTGATAGCCGCAGATATAATGGCTGTGATATATTACCACAGAAGTGCTGTATGGAAATATATCTTCAGGATACTTCCATGGGCTGCAGCAGGTGTTTTAATTGCGCTTGTAACCGGGAAGATGGTGAATAATAACCAGTTCAGGATGGTCATGATGACAGTTGTCTGGATAATGCTCATCCTGATGATCCTGAACGATATCAGAAACAAAAAGGGCAGCGAAATACCGGAAAGTCCTCTCGTTGCATCACTACTTGGACTCGCCGGCGGATTCGCAACAATGATCGGCAATTCGGCCGGACCAGTTTTTACACTCTATTTTCTCACAATGAGACTGCCAAAAAAAGAATTTATCGGAACCGGTGCATGGCTTTACCTTATAATTAACACCGGAAAACTTCCGCTTCAGGCAGTGGTATGGAAAAATATCACCTGGAACTTTCCTGATGCTCGATCTCATCTCAATTCCTTTCATAGCACTGGGCATCTTTATCGGCATCCATATTGTGAAGCTGTTCCCGGAAAATATTTACAGGTATTTTGTTATCGGAACAACTCTGCTTACATCTGTTTTGCTTTTTATCTGACTCGGACAGATTCACCTGCTTAATACAATGCTTATCGACCCGATTTTGCCTCCCATAGGCTAATTCATCTTCGTAACCCGGTTAATAACAAATCCTTCATTTTGAACAAAAGACCGCTTACATCGGTTAAAACAATGTGACTGATAGCTACTTTATCTGACTAAATAAGTATAAGTGAAATTTAACTTAATGATCAAAATAATAATTTCCGGATGATAGAGGTAAAAAAAGAAGGCATACTACTTGAGAAAACGCAACTGGAATTCGAAAATGAGGGTGTACTGAATCCTGCAGTAATCCGACAGGGTGACAGCGTTCATGTTTTTTACAGGGCTGTACAAACAGGAAATCATTCGACTATCGGCTATTGTAAACTTGATGGCCCCTTAACTGTCACCGAGAGATGGAACAAACCAATTATCGTTCCTGAATACGAATTTGAATCGCATGGTGTTGAAGATGCACGTATTGTAAAGATTGATGATCTCTTTTACCTTACATATACAGGTTATGACGGGATAAATGCCAGGGGCGCTTTAGCTACCTCAGAAGATTTAGTAAATTTTAAAAAGCACGGGATTATTGTGCCGCCTGTAACATGCTCAGAATTTGTATCCATAGCTGAATCTGCCGGGAAAATAGATGAAAATTACTACCGAAATCCTAAGTTTAACTACCAGATAGCAGATTCCGAAAAAAAAATGATGTTGTGGGACAAAAATGTTGTATTCTTTCCGAGGAGAATAAACGGCAATCTGGTATTCCTTCACCGTATCAGACCAGGAATTCAAATTGTTTCCATAAATAACCTAGATGAGCTGACAAAAGGATTCTGGGATGATTATTTTCATCATCTTCATGAATATATTGTACTCGACCCGGTCTATCGCCATGAGTCAAGCTATATCGGCAGTGGTTCTCCTCCCATTGAAACAGAACATGGATGGTTACTGATCTACCATGGAGTGGAATCTACTGAAAACAGTCATATATACTCTGCCTGTGCTGCGTTGCTTGATTTAAATGACCCGCTTAAAGTAATTGCCAGATTACCTTATGCCTTGTTTTCACCACAGTATGCATGGGAATTAAAAGGAGAAGTAAATAATGTAGTTTTTCCAACTGGAACTGCCTTATTTGGGAATACCTTATTTATCTATTATGGTGCAGCCGATACACTGATAGCCTGCGCTTCGGTGAATTTCTCTGAGTTGGTAGCCGAATTGTTAAAGCACGATACGAGATATGAAAAATGAACCGGCTGAAATATTGTTTATTACTTCATACCCACCAAGGGAATGTGGGATAGCAACCTATTCACAGGATTTAATAAAGGCGCTGAATAATAAATTCAGCAATTCTCTTTCGCTAAAAGTGTGTGCACTGGAATCAAGTGAAGCAAATCTTAAATATGCCGATGAAGTAAAATATGTTCTTAAGACTTCATTAGCTGACAGTTATGGAAAACTGGCATCGAAGATTAATAAAGACGATCAGATAAAAATAGTCCTGATCCAGCATGAGTTCGGCTTTTTTAATAAACAGGAACATGCTTTTCTTCAGTTTTTATCCGGAATTTCCAAACCTGTTGTTATCGTTTTCCATACTGTAATTGCTAATCCGGCTGAGCAGTTAAAAGCTAAAATAATAAGTATTGCGGCAGCATGTGAATCGATAATCGTGATGACTCATAATTCAGCTGAGATATTGCTGAAAGATTATGGCTTACCAGGAGATAAAATATCAGTGATAGCTCATGGAACACATCTGGTACCTCACCTGAACAAAGAATCTTTGAAGGCAAAATATGGGATCAAAGGGAGGAAAGTTCTTACAACGTTTGGTCTTGCTGAGTTCGGGAAAAAGTATTGAAACCACTCTTAAAGCATTACCGGTCATTATTAAAAACCAATCCGGATGTATTATTTCTCGTGATAGGCAAAACCCATCCTGAAGTTATTGAAGGAGGAGGGAGAACGATATCGGACCAGCCTTGAGGCATATGGTAAATCATTATAACCTGACACAACATGTAAAATTTATTAATAGTTATCTGACATTGCCGGATTTGCTTGAATATTTACAGCTTACCGATATTTACCTGTTTACAACCAACGATCCTAACCAGGCTGTCAGCGGTACTTTTGCCTATGCAATGAGTTGTGGCTGCCCTATCATTTCCACTCCTATTCCTCATGCAAAGGAAGTTCTGACTGAGGATACAGGAATTATTATTGATTTTTGCAATTCGCAACAATTAGCTGATGGTGTTCTCCGGTTGCTTAACAATACACTGTTGCGAAGGAATATCAGAATAAATACCCTGCAGAAAATAGTTTCCACCGCCCTGGAAAATTCTGCTGTTGAACATACAATGCTATTCAGGAAAATAGCAAAAGATAGTATTCAATACATTATGATCTCCCGATGATTAATCTGAATCATCTGAAACAACTGACAACAGATACAGGGATAATTCAGTTTTCAAAAATAAATCAACCTGACCTCTGTTCCGGTTACACTCTCGATGATAATGCCAGAGCGCTGGTAGCTTTTTCAATGCACTTATATATTTACAGGTGATAACGAGAGCTTATGGTATATAGAAAGATATATCACTTTTATTAAATATTGTTTGCAACCTGACGGAAACTTTCTGAATTATGTGGATATTGAAAATAATTATTCCGTTCAAAACAGAGATGTAAACCTTGAAGATTCTAACGGGAGGGCTACTCTGGGCACTTGGTTATATAGTCTCTGAGAAGGGATTGCTTCCTGAAAGACTCATTTCAGAAGCAATCGCCATTTTTAAGAAAGCAATTCCACATGTGGAAACGATACATTCACCCAGAGCTATGGCTTTTGCCATAAAAGGGTTGTATTTATATCAAAAATCCATAAAATCGTCAGCAAACCATCATTTGGTTAAAACTCTGGCAAACAGGCTGGTTCAGCTGTACAAGCATGAATCTGATGAAACATGGCAATGGTTTGAAGGATATCTGACCTATGCAAACAGTATATTACCTGAAGCCATGTTATATGCCTGGTTGCTAACCGGAGATAAAAAATATAAAGAAATCGCCCTGTCATCATTTAATTTTCTGCTCTCAAAAACTTTTAATGAAAACGGGATTGAAGTAATTTCCAATAAAAACTGGCTGATAAAGGGGCAGCCTGCAAATCATTTTGGGGAACAGCCAGTTGATGTTGCATATACAATTATGACCTTAAGCAGGTTTTATGATGCTTTTGGCGATAAAGAATACCTCATAAAAATGGAAACTGCTTTTAACTGGTTCCTGGGACAAAACCGATTACATCAAATTGTTTATAACCCATGTACCGGAGGCTGTTACGACGGGTTGGAGGAAACTCATGTAAACCTCAACCAGGGAGCAGAATCTTCTATAAGTTACCTCCTTGCCCGATTGACGGTCGAAAAGTACAAGAAACCTGCCAGGAAACATGGTGGTAAGTCATTTGTCTTTTATGAAAATAAATTTATGAAAGAAGAAACCATGGCACACCCGCAAATGGGAAATCCGAAAGCACTAAAATATCGTCTGGCTTAAAACCGATAGACTCCAATGGTAATCAGCCCGATTATCCGAAAAGAGTGCTGCAGTCATTGTAGCTCACCCCGATGATGAAACATTATGGGCCGGGGGTACAATACTGAGCCATCCGGAATGGAAATGGTTTATTAGTCTGTCTATGCAGAGGTAACGATGAAGACCGTGCCCTCAGGTTTTATAAGGCATTAAAAATTCTTAAATCTGAAGGTATCATGGGAGACCTTGATGATGGCCCTGAACAGAGGCCATTGGAGCAAAATGAAGTTGAAGATGCAATCCTGAAATTATTGCCTGCTAAACATTTCGACCTTATTATTTCTCATAATCCAGCCGGAGAATATACCAGGCACCTCAGGCATGAGGAAGCTGGCAGAGCGGTTATAAATCTATGGAATACCGGAAAAATATCAACAAGTGAATTATGGACCTTTGCATATACCGACAACAATAAAAAACACTATCCGGTGGCAATGGAAAATGCCAGTATCCGGCTGACACTTACAAAACGAATGTGGATGCGAAAATACAGTATAATTACAGAAACATATGGATTTGAAAAAAGTGGTTTTGAAGCAGAAACGACACCCAGGGTAGAATCTTTCTGGAAATTTACTGATCCGGTTGTTGCTGAAAAATGGCTGAATCAACTTATAAAACCAAAAAACTTAAAAACTGCTTCATTATGAAAGTTTTGGTATTATATGACTATCCGCCCTCACCCGGAGGATTGGCAACACAGGGAGATCTTCTCTACAAGGGACTTCTTGAAATGGGGGTTGATGCGCATGCAGTTCATTTCGAATCAGCACAGGAAAAGGAATGGTATTATCGCTGGTTTGAGCCAAATGTTGTTGTTGGTGTAGGATATTGGGGACACACACCACAATTGGTCCTTCACCCGCAACGATATGGTGTTCAACCTGTACCATGGCTGGTTGCAGATGGATATATTGCAAACTACCAGGAGGTTTTAAATGCCCTTCCACTCATACTGGTAACTTCGAACTGGGTAAAAGAGATGTACGTCCGCGATGGCATCAAGGGTGATAAAATTGAAGTGTTACCGGTTGGATGTGATACCGATTCCTTTATTCCTCACAGCAGTAACGACCCGAAAATTTTGGCTGTTCGTGAATCACTGGGCATCTCACCTGATCAGATAATGATTCTGACTGTAGGTGGAGATGCTGCTTCAAAAGGGGCACAGGAAGTAATGCAGGCTCTGGCTATTATAGATACCAAAGCACCTGATTGGAAATATGTCTGTAAAGTATGGCCACAGCCGCGAACATTGAAACAAAACATTGCTGATCTGGAAATGGCAGCAAACCTGGGCATTGAAAAGAATGTCACGTATGCAACCAATACCATTTCACGGAATTTCATGCCATATCTGATTGGTGCATGCGATATATATGCAGCCCCTTCCAGGCTCGAAGGTTTTGGCATGCCCCAGGTGGAAGCAGGAGCATGTGAAAAACCTGTAATAGGTATTAATGCTATGGGAATGCTTGATACACTTGTTCATGGAGAAACAGCTTTCCTTGCGAATGTAGCACAGAAAATTGTTGTAAGCCATGTTACTCTTGGAGATGAATCAGGTTTTGAAGAAAAACACAAAGTTGTATTTAAAGAACCTCGAACAGTAGACTACCGTGCAGATGTTCATGATATTGGCAAATATCTGATGGTTCTGATGAATGATACATCATTACGTGAAAAAATGGGCAAAGCCGCCAGAGAACGAATTGTAAAAAATTTCGACTACCGTGTTGTTGCACAGAAAATTTGTACAGATAATCAGCGATAAACTGGGAATTGAATAAGATGAATGCCAGAGACCGGAAGGAGATTGAAGAGGCAAAGCAGGCAGCGACTGAAGTGCTGCTTCATAATGCACATGGACCGTATAGCGGACTTCCACGGACTGCCGGCTGGGGATATCCTGAACCCTATACAAGGGATCTGATGTTTTCTATTTTTGGAATTGCAGTCTCTGAAAACAAAGAACTCCTGGAGAGTATCAGGAAGGTTTTGGAAACTCTGGCAAAAAACCAGACAGAACATGGTCATATAACTTCACTCGTGCACGACAAAGAGAATAGGGGATCAAGTGATTCAACTCCTCTGTTTTTACTTGGTGCCGGAATTTTCAGAAGAATTATCGGGTGAAAAGAATTTTCTTCAATCGCAGTTGAAAAAGCCCTTACCTGGATGGAGTATCAAAGTCCTTCGGACAGGAATATGGTTGCCCAGCAACCTACAAGCGACTGGCGCGATGAACAATGGGTGACAGGATATGGACTGTTTGTAAACACACTTGTATATTGCTATCTCAGGATCCTGGGGAAAAATGATAAAGCTGACAGAATGCACGGCGAAATGAGCCGGTTTACCATTACCAGGCGGGACAATACATCATCATGTTCACGAAGGACTTGTTGTAAAACATAAACCATACTATGCTTTCTGGTCATATAAAATTCATAGCAGCGAACGGTTTGACCTTCTCGGGAATACTCTGGCCATACTCTCCGGAATTGCATCCCCCTCACGGGCCGAAGAAATGATCTCCTGGATCGAAGAAGAATGCAGAAGCATGAGAAAAAGAGGAGAACTGGCAGTTGATCTGCCACCAAATTTTTTTCCTTATATTAAACCTGAAGATCCTGACTGGCATCTAAGATATGGAATTTATAATAAACCCGGAGAGTACCATAATGGTGGTATCTGGCCATTTGTAAGCGGGTTTTATGTGGCAGCCCTGGTTGCTGCAAAAAAGTATTCTCTTGCACATGAAAAGCTGATGGCACTCACAAAAATTATTAAACTTTCCAATAAGGCAAAAGTCAGCTTTGGTTTTAATGAATGGATAAAAGCACAGGACGGCAGACCCATGGGGCAGGACTGGCAGACCTGGAGCGCAGCACTTTATCTTTATGCAGTGAAATGTGTTGAAGAAAAACGAACTCCTTTTTTCGACGAAATGCGTGATTACAGGAATCGTATTAACGGCTCATAATAACACTTACAGATCCTATCTTCCCTCCCATTGGCGGATTCATCTTTGACACTTTGACGGTTACCTTTTGTATTCCTTTCATTTCGGCATAGATGGCATCAATTATCCTTCCGGCAATATGTTCGAGGAGATGCGATTTCTTTTCCATCTGGAGCTTTATGATCTGATATACCCTCTGGTAATCAACGGCATCCCTGAGATTATCGCTCTCCGAAGGAATCTTCATATCTGTTTCGATTGTAAGATCCAGAATGAATTTGTTCCCTACAATCTGTTCCTCCTTAAAATGACCATGGAAAGAGTAAAACTCCATGTTCTCGATCTGTATCAGGCCCATATATTCTCTTTATAAATGTACACTAATTGTTAACACAAAGTAAGAAATAAAATCAATGCTCTACTTTATCAAATTCCTGAATCCGATAAAAATATTAGACCATAAAGATTTTGATCTTCAAATTCATCCTATTTTTGTAATCTTAAAATTACAGGGATGAATGAAGTGAACAGCAGGGAAAAAGAAGAACCGAAACCCTCAATAAGTTTTATTGAACAGTTTATTGCCGACGATCTGAAAGAAGGGAAGAACAACGGGAAAGTCGTAACCCGCTTCCCTCCCGAACCAAACGGCTATCTTCATATTGGTCATGCAAAAGCCATCTGCCTCGATTTTGGCATGGCACAAAAATACGGAGGGAAATGCAATCTTCGCTTTGACGACACCAACCCTGTTAAGGAAGAGGTCGAATATATCGACTCAATAAAGGAAGATATTCACTGGCTCGGTTTTGACTGGGAAGACAGAGAATATTATGCCTCCGACTATTTTGGAAAGCTCTTTGACTTTGCAGTTGACCTTATAAGAAGAGGATTTGCCTATGTTGATGACCAGTCTGCCGACATAATCTCATCCCAGAAAGGTACCCCTTCACAGCCCGGAATTGAAAGTCCTTACCGCAATCGCCCTGCCGCCGAAAGTCTTGATCTTTTTGAAAGGATGAACAAAGGAGAGTTCGATGAAGGGAGCCGTGTTCTGAGGGCGAAGATCGACATGACCTCACCTAACATGCATATGCGCGATCCGATAATCTACAGGATAATAAAAACCCCTCATCACAGGACAGGTAACACCTGGATGGTATACCCGATGTACGATTTTGCACACGGCCAGAGCGATTACTTTGAAGGGATAACACACTCGCTCTGCACTCTCGAATTTGAGGTGCACAGACCATTGTATGACTGGTTTATCGATCAGCTTAAAACAGGCGATTACAGGCCCAGGCAAATAGAGTTCAACAGGCTGAATCTTACCTATACCATGATGAGCAAGAGAAAGCTTCTCGAGCTGGTTCAGGAAGGCAGGGTCTCGGGATGGGACGATCCAAGGATGCCTACTCTCTGCGGTCTGCGAAGAAGAGGTTACACTCCTGAATCCATAAAAAGATTTGTTGACCTGATCGGTTATACAAAAGTAGAGGCTATCAATGATGTCTCGCTTCTTGAGCATGCTGTCCGTGAAGATCTGAATATGAGGGCCCCAAGGGTATTTGGCGTACTTAATCCGCTGAAGGTCATTATTCAAAACTATCCGGAAGGCAAGGTTGAGAATGTAGAGCTGATAAATAATCCCGAAGATGAAAGCATGGGAAAAAGAGCTGTCCCGTTCAGCAATGAAGTCTATATTGAACAGGATGATTTCATGGAGATCCCTCCCAATAAGTTTTTCCGACTCGCTCCCGGAATGGAGGTACGCCTGAAAGGAGCCTATATAATTAAATGCACCGGTTTTAAAAAGAATGCAAAGAGCGGTGCTATTGAGGAGGTCTACTGTACCTACGATCCTGAAACCAGGAGTGGCGGCAATGCATCAGAGAAAAAGGTCAAAGGAACCCTTCACTGGGTTTCAGCAGCCCATGCAATTGATGCCGAGGTAAGACTCTATGACAGGCTGTTCAACCATGAAGATCCATCCGGGCAGAAAGATGATGATTACAGGAGCTTCCTGAATCCTGATTCTCTCAAAATACTCACAGGCTGCAAAGTTGAGCCCTCCTTAGTGAGTGCCGTACCTTCAGAGAGGTTCCAGTTCCAGAGACTGGGATATTTTTGTCTTGATCCGGACTCTACCATATCAAACCTTGTCTTCAACCGTACTGTTCAGCTGAAGGACACGTGGGCAAAGGTCAATAAATAAAACATGAACTCACCCCCTCCCGATAGCTATCGTGACCTCTCTGCCAGCGCTGCAGTCCGGCTCCTCCTAAAATTAGCCCAAGGGCTAATTTCTTAACGGTCTTCCCTGCAAAGAGGGATGCTATGGTAAGATATTCTTTCACTTTTTACTTTTGTCTTTTGTCTTCTGTCTTTTGTCTTTTGTCTTAATCTTATCTGAAAGGTTTGCATAAGAATCTTTCCGGCATATTTTTTGTTGGTTTATTGAGTACATTTAATCTCCCGATTGTCCAATTAATACTTCCCGATATGAGAAACTCCGGCAGGTTACTACTTCTGATACTGGTCATTCCCATAATTGTTCTTTATTCATGTGACAAGAAAGTCGCATCCGACAGGAATGTCAAAGGGATGGCTGAGTTCTCATTCAGCCTGAATAATCAGGTTAAAGGTGCCAACCCGGGAACAGCCGATAGTGGAATGGTCACCTACCATTTAATGGTATCGATAGAGGATCTCTACGGGAATCCTGTACTGACAGATGAGATTATCCCCGTATACACTTTCGGATCGGGTTTTGTCAGTGAAAAGATTGAGATAAAGGCCGGAGAATATAATCTGACTAAATTCATTGTTATCGCATCGTCGGGACAGGTGGTATTTGCCTCTCCCCTGGAAGGATCACCACTGGCATTTATCACAAATGATCCGCTTCCCATATATTTCAATATTGTACCTGACCACGTGACGAATATCGTTCCCGAAGTAATTGTTGTCGGCGACTACACCCCCGGTGACTTCGGTTACGCCAGTTTTGGTATACAGGTAATAAAACCTCTTGAATTCTATGCGATCTGTTATCTCGATAATCCTCTGATAATGGCCCCTACACAAATTACGGATGCAAGGCTTACGGTCTACTCAAATGACGGGTGGTCATATACATTCGAACTGAAGCCCGAGGTGAATCACCTGATCATCAGGGGAGGTTCATATTTCTATACATTTGTCCTTGAGAAGGATGGATATGTTACCCAGACGCTTCAATTCTCTGCAGCGGAATTGATGAATACCACCAGAGAGAGTCCGCTTGGACTTAAGATCCCGTGGGGTCCGCAGGGCAATGTGCTTGAGCTGCAGCCCGGTCCGGACGATGGCAAGGATGCGATGATATCCAATCTTGCGCCGCTTATGAATTTTGGTGACTATAAGTATTTTGAAGCGACATTTCTTTCTGAGCCGGTTCTGACGGTCATGCGTTCGAACAGGAGCCTGATCTGTTTTGCTATGGATTCACTGCCGAAATCGGCAGTAATCCAAAAAGTTATTCTTTGTCTTTCTTATGATCTTCCGGTACCGTTTGACAGCACTTATATTATCAGTGATCCGAATACCGGAGTGGAATTCTTCGGTGCAGTTTTACAGCAGATAACTGAACCCTGGGATGAGCATAAAGTAACGTGGAATACAGAGCCAAAGACCACTGAATTCAACCAGGTATTTATCTATCCCTTTAATCTGAATACCAACAGGATTAAAGTTGATGTCACGGGGCTTTTTGTGAATCCAGGTGCCTCAATGCTTCCCAATTATGGTATGCTTTTCAGGTTATGGCCCAGGGATGAATTTCCCGGTTTCCGGTTTGCTTCAAGTGATTATCCGGTAGCTGATATGAGGCCGAAGCTGGTAATACACTACACTTTGTGAGGGTGTGAGGGTATGAGGGTATGACGGTAGATGGTATGACGGTGCGATGGTCCGATGGTATGATGGTATGACGGTGCGACGGTCCGATGGTATGATGGTATGATGATGTAAAATGAGGGAACGACTCCTGAATTAACATTTCGAACCGTTCCACCGTCGTACCCTTGCACCATCACACCCTCACGCCAGGAGTAGAATTCTGAATTCTATCTATTTATTTTAAGAAAATCAATCCCGATTTAAAATTTTCAGGAATTTTCATATATTTGCACCCTCCAATTTGTCCCGTGGTGTAATTGGCAACACGTCTGATTCTGGATCAGAAGAGTTCAGGTTCGAGACCTGACGGGACAACAAAAAGAGTGAGAGCGGGAGCGGGAGCGAGTGCCTCACTCTTTTTGTTCTCGCTCTCACTCTCACACTCACACTTTCTTGCCAGGTTCTTGCCAGGGTTTGGGGGGATTTTCATATAAAATTAAAAAAAGAATGGTGGCCGTTGCCACCTTTCTTCATGGGATATGCGTTGTGTTAAAATTCAACTAATGTCTTCGAATGATTGGGATTTCGTGAAACACGGCTTCATGTTGGGTCAAATTATCGACCAGACGAAGCCTTATTTATTAGCTAGTGTTTTACTTATTAGCGAAATATAAAAGTCCTCCAGAAATCAGGAGCAGGATAAGAGTCCTTAATAAAACTAATTTATTAAATTTCTCAATTTCAGGTGTTTTTATTTTTTGATACACTAAAACAACAAGGCACATCCCGAGCGTAAGCAGCCCTATAGTGATCATTGTATCACCCATTGGCCACTTTTGCATCATGAATAAAATTCCGATTATTGCAATGGAGCTCCCTAAAGAAATTAACTTGTGAAGAAAATTATCTATAGCGGTGAATTCTGATCCTTCAGGCATCGAAAATGCAGAGAAAAAATAAATGCAAGCTGTCGACATAAGTGTCAAAGTTAGAAGAAGACCTGCATAAGGGATTTTGAGGGCTGAAAGACATATGACTAGGATTATTAAAACAAGGATAAAGAGCTCATATTTCAAAACTTTTGTTTGAAAGAAGTTACCGATTTTAGTTTTAGGATCAAAGTTTTCCATAGTTTAAATGTTAATTGGTATTAGTTCTGTGTGAATTTCAATCATTTCATTCCTGGCCTGATAAACTCCCGTCCCGTCAGTCCCATAAGCAAAATCAATCAACACATTGATTCAGACACCAATACTATACTTATGCCCAATTTTTAACAATCACAATCGAAACTAAGGTAAAAAAATTCTGAGATATATGGAATTAAATTCATCATATTATTGATAAAGATTGGTTTCCACTCCGTAAATGACTGAAATAGATTGACCACCAATATCTGGAATTGAATAATCTGGGTTTGGTTCTGTATATCGAGCGTTATCAGGCCTTCTTTTGAAGGGGTCAAAGAAGAACAAATTTTTTTATAAGGGTTTTGCAAGACTTATAATAACTTTTGGCAAGCCCAGAACGACGATCATTTCTGGATTGGGAAAGACCAATCGTTATATATCGTGTCACCAGTATCAAATTTACTGGTCTGTTCAGTTCTAATGACCCATCTCCCCCGTGTACAATCCTGGAGATTTCTAACTGTTGCTTAATTAGTCGGATGTTGACAATAATTCTAGCTCTCCCATTTGGCATCTTCAAAACAATGGCATACTTTATCCATATTATGAAGAACCTTATCATTCATCCAGAAGACCCAGCAACGTGTTTCCTTTCCAAGATATACACATATTTCAGTACTGTCACTTAATTAGATGATTTCTTTCATCAATTAATTCAGGAGGGCGTTTAGCATTATTGACTAAAAGTCGTCCCTCTTTATCTATGTCAAGCATTTTTTTTTGGGGGGGGGGATAAGACACTGCAAATAAAGGATTTAAAAATCTTGCCAGGTTTCTTGCCAGGTTTTCATTATGACAGGGCTAGACAATAATAAGTTAAAATCTATCTAATACTCCTAATTATTGTGCAAATAAGAGGAATGAAAAAACTATTAAATTTTGAATTACAAAAAAATCTTTAATATCTTTAAGTATTCTCGGAGATGTGTGAAAGATTGTAAACAGACTATAAAGGAGGTATTAAGAGTATGCATAATAATTATGCATCTCTATTTTGTTACAATCTGCATTTCCTGTAAAAAGGAGCAGGAAATAGGTGCACCGGTAGTGTCGACTAGCCCAATTTCAGATATTTCCGGAACTTCCGCATCGGGGGGTGGGCAGATTAAAATGCCAACTACCGGCAATATTTTGGCAAAAGGTGTTTGCTGGAGTACAGATACTGTCCCGACTTTATCCGATAGCAAAACCAGTGATGGATCGGGGCCTGAAACTTTTACCAGCAAACTGACAGGTTTGAATGGGGCAACAGAATATTATGTAAGAGCCTATGCGACAAATATTGCAGGGACTGGATATGGAAACGTACTTTCTTTTACTACACTAGGATCTATACCGGTAACATCAGTATTACAAGCAATAAATATTACAACCTCTTCTGCTACGTTAATGGGAACAGTAAATCCCAATGAACTTAGTACCAAGGTGATATTTGAGTATGGAACTACAACACAATACGGAAAATCGGTAAACAGTTTTGTCTATGGTATCAATGGCAAAATTTATTATATCGTGGGTGCAAATATTGATAATCTTGATCCAGGTAAATTATATCATTACAGAACAAGAGTAGAAAATACATTGGGAATTACATATTCTGAAGATATGACTTTTACAACTGTCGGGATGGCGCCGACTGTTCTCACTCTTCCTCCCTTAAGCATAATGGCAAAAAGTGTCAGATTTGAAGCTAATATTAATGCAAACTCATTACTAACCACTGTGACATTTGAATACGGAACAACTACAGATTATGGAAGTTCGGTAGCTGCCTCTGAAAGTGGGATGAAAGATAGCTTAATTCACAAATTTACTGCCGGTCTTAGTGAATTGGAACCTAATACTACTTACCATTTCAGGGTTCAGGCAGTTAATATTCTTGGCACAACTTATGGGAATGATATTGCATTTACTACTAATCCTGCTATTAGTGATGTTGATGGCAATATTTACAGTATCGTTACTATTGGTAGTCAGATTTGGATGCAAGAGAATTTGAAGACTACAAAATTTAATGATAATACCCCTATCCCATTAGTGACAGGATCTTCCTGGGGTATTCTCCCAACACCTGGTTACTGTTATTTTCTTGATGATTCTCTGACCTATGCAAATATTTATGGAATATTTTACAACTGGTATGCTGTAAATACCGGCAAAATGTGTCCACTGGGATGGCATGTGCCAGATAACGAAGAATGGGCTGCTCTGTCTGAATACTTAGGTGGATCGGACGTTGCTGGTCCAAAAATGATGATAGCAGGTAAAACATACTGGTCTAACCTTGGTACGAATGAGAGCGGATTTACAGCCCTACCCAGTTGTTATAGAAACGGGCCTGTCTGGACTGAAGGTGGTGCGTATTGGTACAGTTCTTCAAATATTTCATCAACTGCTGCCGAAGTGATTGGACTAAATCCTTTATTCGGATATGATATTTATTATGGTCCTAAATCTACCGGAATAAATGTCAGATGTATAAAAGACTGATCGACAAACCCTAATAAGTGCCCATGCTTGCATTGTCACACGTATGATGATATGAGTTTTCCTTGCCTGGCTTTTTTATCATTTGTATAGGTGGTCTGGTTGGGATTGCTCCGGCAAACCCAATGACTGCTGGATTGGGAATAACGATAAGTTTTTGATATAATATTGAAAAATAGCTTATTCACGTATTACACGGTACTCACCCCATAATATCTGTATGGTTACATCCTTTCGTCCCAGCTCTTTTTAAACGTACGGAAAGAAGTCAAATATAAATCCTCCCAGCCGAAAATTACCCAGATGGATGGGTCAGGCATTGTTGGAGGGTGAGCGGGTGTATCTCACACTCTCCTCTCATTTACCACCGGCTGATTCATCCTTGTTACTTTTGAGGTCAGATTCCCATAGTTGTCATAACCAAGAGTGGTATTCAGATTGCTCACATGTAATCACCATCCAATCCAAATATTTCGTAGTTTTGTAGGATGAAACAGGAGGACAGCAATATAGCTAAAAGAATAAGGACTAGCATCGTAACTATTGATCCTAAGGCACAGGTCATCATATTTGGCTCCCGGGCAAGAGGAGACGCTAATAAAGAATCTGATTGGGATATTTTAATTCTGACTGAACTTCCTGTTTCTATTGAAATTGAAAGATCATTCAGAAATAATCTTTTTGACCTGGAGATTGAAACTGGTGAGGTTTTTTCAACCTTTGTTTATCAGAAAGACATTTGGAATACCAGGCACAAAGTTACCCCACTATACCGAAATATTAAACGAGAAGGTGTCAGAATATGACAAAATCCATTAAACAAGATTACATAAACTACCGCATAAACAGTGCAAAAGAGACTCTTGAGGCTGCTAGACTACTGGCAGAAAATAAACATTGGAATTCAGCGATTAACAGACTTTATTATTCCTGTTTTTACATTATTTCTGCTCTCCTCTACAAATATGACATTAATGCAAACTCTCATGCGGGACTTAAACATCAATTTACACTGCATTTTATTAAATCCGGACTGATTGATAAAGAACTGGGAAGAGTATTCGTCGAATTATTTGACTGGAGACAAAAAGGAGACTATGGTGATTTTTATGACTTTGACGAGGAAAAAACTATGCCTCTCTTCAACCCTGTTGAAACACTCATAACGACTATTGAATCCCTGATAGGTGATAATAAATAAAGATCATTTTATATAAATTCCAAAATATCTATACATTCAAATTAGTTGAGCTGTTATCAATTGTTTCTACGATTTAAATGATTTAAAAACTTGCTAGGTTTCTTGCCAGGTTTTGGGGATAACAGGTATTAAATAATGGAAATGTAATGATTTTGTCTTTATAACTCACCATTGATATTCAATGTGTTAAGATAAGAATATTATATTCTCGTATTCTTCTGGATCAGAAGGCCACCGCTGCAGTCTGGCCCCTTCGCTAAAATTGCCCACCGGGCAATTTCTTAACGCTCGGTCCGGTTCGAGACCTGACGGGACAACAAAAAGAGTGAGAGCGGGAGCGAGAGCGAGTGCCTCACTCTTAATTGCCAGGTTCTTGAAGTTTTTATGACTATTCTTTAATATTATCCAAAGCTGGTGGTAATTACCACCATTCATTTCATCATGAATATCTTCTCCCAAACTGAAAGAAAATTGACTTTGGTTTAAATAAGGTTTAAATTTGATAATGAAATAAATAAGCCTCAAATGTCAAGCATCATTGAAGGCTATAATTACGACATCTTCATCAGCTACCGCCAGAAAGACAACAAAGGTGACAGGTGGGTGAGTGAGTTTGTTGAAGCTCTGAAGACAGAACTCGAATCAACATTCAAAGAGGAGATCAGTGTTTATTTTGATATCAATCCTCATGATGGATTGTTGGAGACTCACGATGTGGATGAGTCACTGAAGGAGAAGCTGAAGTGTCTTATATTTATTCCAATTATTTCTCGTACCTATTGTGACCCAAAATCCTTTGCCTGGGAACATGAGTTTAAACCGTTTGTTGAACAGGCATCACAGGATCAGTTCGGACTGAAGGTGAAACTGCCAAACGGGAATGTGGCAAGCAGGGTGCTCCCTGTGAGGATTTACGATTTAGATGTTTCTGACATAAAGTTATGTGAATCAGTATTGGTAAGTGTATTAAGGGGAATTGAGTTCATCTATAAGTCAGCTGGAGTTAACAGACCTTTACGGTTAAAAGAAGAAAAACCACAAGACAATCTGAATAATACTCTTTATCTGGATCAGATAAATAAGATCGCTAATGCAATTAAAGAGATTTTTACTGCGATAAGACAATCTGGACAGCAACCAGAAGAGGTTCAAAAGGAAGCTTTTAAACCTTTATCAGTACCATTGAAAAGCAATAACTCAAAAATCATCGTTGGATTAGTTATTGCATTTGCGTTTGTATTCATAGGGTATTTCTTGATCTCCAAATTTCTAAAACCAGAAGAACAGATTGAAAAATCTATTGCTGTATTACCCTTTCGAAATGACAGTCCAAATGATTCAACAACTTACTTCATGAATGGTGTCATGGAAGAAATACTCAATAATCTTCAAAAAATCAGTGATTTCAGCAGAGTTCTTTCTCGTAATTCGGTTGAACAATTTAGAAACAATACTTCTAAATCTACTCCCGAAATAGCAAAAAAACTGAATGTGAATTATATCGTTGAAGGAAGCGGACAAAAGTATGGCAATACTTTTCGTTTAAGAGTACAGCTAATTGATGCCAAAAATGAAAAGCATCTCTGGGGAGAATCTTTTGAACAGGAAATTAAGAGTCCTAAAGATATTTTCGGTATACAGAGCCAGGTTGCACAAGCTATCGCTTCAAAATTAGAAGCTACAATAACACCTCAGGAAAAACAGCTAATTGAAAAAACATCTACAGATAATCTTGAGGCATACAGACTCTATATGCAAGGAAATTCCTTGATGTTCCAGCAGACTGAAGATGCATATCGAAAAGCAATTAATTATTATCATCAGTCTGTAACATTAGACTCGGGTTTCGCTCAGGCATATGCTGGTCTTGCTTTTGCATATCTGGAACTAGGTGGCTGGATGGTTACTTCACCATCTTCAGAATTTATTCCACAAGCCAAGAAATGGGCATTAAAAACTCTGGAAATCAATAAGAATCTGGCCGAAACTTATTTTGTACTCGGCAGTATTAAATATCTGTATGAATGGGATTGGATTGGTGCCGAACAGGATTTCAAACAGGGGATGGAACTTAATCCAAATTATGTTTGGGGTCGGATTTATTATGCCAATCTTTTAACTGCAATGGGACGGTTTGAAGAATCTATAAGAATAGGAATACAAACCCTTAAACTGAGTCCATTAGATCCAACAGTATACGGTGAGTTGGGATTTGCTTATTTTTTTGATGGTCAGAACGAGAAGGCCCTTGAACTTTACAATATGAGCCTAGAACTCAATCCTAATTTTATCCAATCTTTAGCAGTAATGGCCATTTTATATGCCCGTGAGGGACAATATGATCAGGCTATATCCATTTGGAAAAGAGAATTGAAACTATTTAATAATGAAATCCAAAAAATTCCAGCTTTTGACTTAGGCATTGCGGGTCAGGTTTTTGGAATGCTTGGCCGTCGGGATGAAGCATTAACTCTACTTCATGAATTGAACAGAAGGGCTAATGAGGAAGGATATATGCATAACTCATACACAGCATTTATCTATATTGGATTAGGGGAAAACCAGAAAGCATTAGAATTGTTGGAAAAGGGTTTTAATGATAAAGATTTTGTTTTGGTGTGGCTTAAAGTGCATAGCATGTTCGATCCATTGAGATCAAATGAACGATTTAAAGAATTACTTAGGAAGATGAGATTTACTGAATAGATTACTTTACTAATTAAATTAAAATCCACTATTCAAAATCATTGTTGGTAAAGCCACTGCCGCCAGTTTAAATTACCACTTAGAGGATCAAAGTTATAAGAATAATCTTCAATTGTCCCTGTTACTTTTAAGGTCAGATTCCCATAGTTGTCATAACCAATTGTAGTATTCAAATTACTCCCATATTTCCCGATTGTAATCTGTTGTCGGGCGTTCATAACCAGTGCAGTTCATCTGAAAAATCCAGTTAATAAGCACAACTTGTCAAAATCTTGAGGTCACAAAATGTGTCCTCAAGATTAAATTAGTAAATTTACTTACCTCAATCTCAAAACAGATGGCAAAAAAGACCATTAAGCTCGCAATACTGGACGAGATAATAACGAGTAAAATCTATTTGATAAGAGATAGAAAAGTTATGCTGGATGAAGATCTGGCTGAACTTTATGGAGTCACAACCGGAAATCTGAATAAGGCGGTTAATAGAAACATAACACGCTTTCCTGATGACTTTATGTTCAGGGTTACAAAAGAGGAGTTCGATAACTTGATATTCCAATTTGGAACATCAAGTTGGGGCGGTCGTCGAAAACTTCCAAATGCATTTACTGAGCAAGGCGTGGCAATGTTATCGGGTGTATTGCATAGTGAACGAGCTATAACTGTGAATATCCAGATAATGAGAGTATTTACCAAGGTACGGGAGATCCTGACTGATAACTTAAGCGTTCGCCTTGAGATAGAAGAGATTAAAAAGCAGCTTGTAAACCATGATAAAAACATAGAACTGGTCTTTAGTTATCTCGATGAACTTATTGAGAAACATGATAATCCAAAACCAAGGAAAGCAATAGGTTTCAAACCCTCCCACAACGATAATCAATAAAATCGATTACTGTAAATTAAGATATACATCTTCAACAGTCTCAAATTCTAATGTGATGTTAATCTTATTCGGATAAGATACCCAGAAAAACTTGCCAGGTTTCTTGCCAGGTTTTGGGGATAACAGGTATTAAATATTGGAAATATAACGATTTTGTCTTTACAACTCAGTATTGATATTCAATGTGTTAATATAATATTATGATATTCTCGTCTTCTTCTTGATCAGAAGGCCACCGCGGCAGGCTGGCCCCTTCGCTGCCATCGCTGCAATCTGGCTCCTTGCTAGAGGGTGTCTCAAAAGGGCACCCTTCTTATTTAACATGCTTTTCATTTCTTTTGCTCCTCCAAAAGAAAAGGGGCCGAGCGTAAAGAGGCCTGTTCCATAAGTGGTACAATCCATATAGCCAGTTGTGTCTTTACCATATTCAAATTTCCATGAGCCTGTAATAGGGGATTGATTTCTAAACTCAACTTGGTTAAGCATCTAAAACATAATCTTCAATTATTATGTAAGGATTATAATTTCTTAATAATGATTGTAATCTGGAGGCATTATTCTTAAAGCTGTTGTCAGCCAGCATTTCTTCCGTTTTGATTCTGATCTTATCAGATGCAGGTTTTTCTGTTTTTAAGTCGATTCCGACTTTATAATATCTGATACGGGCATTAATATCATTTTTACCCTCGGTTATTCCTGCTGTCAATATCGGAACTCCTTTGCTCAGGCTGAGCATTACACCTCCATATCCCCCGTTCGTGATATAAAGATCGGTATAATCCAGTATGAAGTCGAAATCAATGAAGTCTTCAATTATTATATTGGGGAGGTTGTACTTCTTTCTGAGTTCATCAGTATTAATGTTCCCAGTTGCAACTAAGAGAAGGTAATTTTTATCTTTCAATGCCTCAAGGGCTGGAATAATGAGTTTATTCTGGTCTTTATTATCAATAGTGCCCTGAGAGATTAGAATTAATTTCTCATATTGCCTAAGCTTTCCATTATAATTAAAACTGTGATCAGAGATCTTTTTGTAGGGAAGAAGGGCTCCAGTAAATCTTACTTTTGGATTTAAATCACTTCTGTGATATTCAAATTCAGGGATTCCGCTCTGAAAGAATAAAGTGGAGTAATCAGCTGAAATATCCCAGAACGAACCGTTATACGGGGGCAATCCCTGTGATTTACGCATATTATTGTAGAGTTTCATGCCATCCGTGAATATCATTTTATCCATAAAAATCCTCATTAACTGATGTATTTTCTTACCAATTATCGTTTTGGCAGGAGTTAAACCTATGAAATTTGGGAGGAGTATCTTTTGAAATTTCCAGCATTGGCCCAGGATTGACCACATATACTGGTTTCCCGATTTTTTCATTAATTATCTGAAGAGCATAGAAGGCACTATCACAAAAGAACATATCAAACTCAAATTCATTGTCATATATTTCTTTGATATCGAGGTAGTGGTTTTCTATGTTATCCAGAAATACTTTCTCAAAAGCATATTTTATCCCCTTTGGCCCTTTTAGTTTTGAAATTTCAGGGTACAGGGTGTGCAAATTATCAGAATTAACATCCCTGGCTCTTTTATAAGAATATAAGGTGTATCCCGAGTTTTTTAAGCTTCTCTTCATATGTCTGACTGCAGTACCATCTTACATCGTGCCCTTTTGTTTTAAAATGCATGGCTATTCCCGAAAGTGGGTTAAAGTGGCCATCCATTGGCATAGTTGCAAAAAGTATCTTTTTTGGGATCATTTGATTTAAGTTTAAAGGATATAATTCTATAAACAATTGAACTTCAGAATAGTTCTTGCCTAAATATGAACCGCACTAAATTTGGGAATTTCCATATAGGGACAATGATCCTGACCTGGGTTGACTGAAATTTATTGGTCATCAAAATTCGCTGTCTCTAAAATTGCCTGATGTTGTTTTCTTTTATGCTATGTCTTTTCAGACCGTCTTTTAAAGTGATCAAAGAAGGGGACGGATTTTGCACTTCGTTTCAGGTTAAAGGAGGTTTTATTCTTTTCTCAAATGAAGTTTCTTAGTATTTTACCACCAGATGTCACCAGGTTGAGTCTGAGTGACCCTGATTAATTCAGGGACATTTTTCCAGATTGCAGAAGTAGTGTCCCTGACATCCTGTCAAATAAATAGTATTTCAATACCTAATAACTCACCATTGATATTCAGGATGTTAAGATTAGAATATTATATTCTCGTATTCTTCTGGATCAGAAGGCCACCGCGGCAGGCTGGCTCCTTCGCTGCCATCGCTGCAAACTGGCTCCTTGCTAAAAACACCCACAAGGTGTTTTATTAACGCTCGGCCCTCTACCGGGCATTTTCTTTACGCTCGGTCCGGTTCGAGACAGGACGGGACAACAAAAAGAGCGAGAGTGAGAGCGGGAGCGAGCAACTCGCTCTTTTTGTTCTCGCTCTCACTCTCACACTCACACTTTCTTGCCAGGTTCTTGCTAGTTTTTTTGGCGGGTACCCGAATCTTCTCCTTTCCTTGAAGGCAGGTGGTATTTTAAACTATTCTTACCTAACTTCTTCCCGAATAATCGTTTATTTCTTTCAGAACAACCAGACAGATATTGCTTTAGGGCAATTATTTTTCCTATATTTGATGTAAGCAAACCAATTTATAAGATTATGGTAACTCTAATAATCCCCACTCTGAATGAAGAGAAAACCGTGAGGAAGGTTATTGAGCTTGTGGGAAAATCACCCCTGGTGAGTGAGATACTCGTAATTGACGACAAATCAGCTGACGAAACCCTGAAAGTTGCTAAAATGACAAATGTCAGGCTCTACACAAGTACAAAGCTTGGCAAGGGAGCCTCCATGAGAGATGGTATGCTCTTGTCAAAGAATGAAGTAATTGTATATCTTGATGCAGATATTCTCACCTACCTGCCGGATGTGGTTGAAAGACTGGCCTCTCCGATACTTAATGATGAGGCAGATTTTGTTAAGGCAGCTTTTGACAGGCAGGCAGGAAGAGTAACGGAACTTGTTGCAAAACCTCTGCTGAGCATCCTCTTCCCAAAACTTGTCAGGTTTTCCCAACCCCTGAGCGGGATGATTGCCAGCAGAAAAAGCCTGCTCAAAAAGGTTGAGTTTGAAAACGATTATGGTGTGGATATAGGACTGCTTATAGACATGCACCTGCTGGGAGCAAGGATTTCAGAAGTGAATATAGGCTTCATTGAGAACAGAATGCAGAGCTGGGAAGCTCTTGGAAGAATGTCCAGGGAAGTCTCAATTTCAATAATTAAAAGAGCAAGGACCATAGATGGGAACAATCTGGAAACACTTCAAAACATGAGCATAATCCGAACACAAATGGACTATGCTATCAGAGACAGCCTCAAAGAACTCACAAGGATGGTAATCTTCGATATGGACAATACTCTTCTGGAAGATAGTTTTATCACTACTGCCGCTGAAGTCTTTGGATTTAAAAAGGAGTTAATCAGTATCGTAACCAGCAGCGATAATGCCTACCTCCGGACAAAGAACATCGCAAAACTGTTGAAGGGAAGATCGGTTGATGAGATCCTCGGAGTGGCTGACAGTATCCCTGTTATACGTGACGCAGAGTATGTTATCTCCGAACTAAAAGACAGGGGATATATCTGTGGAATTATAAGTGACAGTTACGATGTTGTAACCAACCATGTAAAAAACAAACTCTCAATGGATTTTTCTATTGGCAATGAGCTTGAATTCTCAAGAAGTATTGCAACAGGAGAGGTAAAAGTACCCTCATTATTTATCAGAACTCCCAGGAGCAAATGTAATCACGACTTCTGCAAATCGAATGCAATGCTACAGATTTCAGAGCAATATTCAATTGACCTGAAGGATATTATAGCTATTGGAGATAGTGAAAATGATATCTGTATGGTGAGAGAAAGCGGAATTGGTATAGCATTCCGCTCGAATAGTAAATATCTCAATCTCGTTGCAGTTAAAAGCCTTGAGGAGAAGAGCTTTCTTGAACTTCTTGATATTGCAAAATAATAAATACATAAGAATCTGATTATAGTATCTCCGTCAGAAAATTATAAAGTTGACATTTTATAAAACTGGTCAGGATGATTTCCTATTATGTAATTCTAACACTTTTTATTCTGGTTCTGCTGTCATATATGTTCGATATTTCGTTCAAATACTCTAAAATTCGGGGAGTGGTTCTGCTCATAGTGGAAAAGACAGCGGCCCTGACCACTCTCGGCCGGATCAAATTGACCATCTCAGGCCGGTGTTAAGTGATTGTTTTTAAATTTAATACGTTAACCTCAATATAACTGGCCAGATGTATTCATACCGTCCGGCTTTTGCACAGTATTGCGAGGTACAGTTTTAATGACAGGTGCTTCATCTCTTTATGGTTTCTAACAAATGTACAATTGTAACTAAAGCTCACTTTGGCCCGGGTAAGCTTTAAATCTGTCAATATTATGTTGCAGGTATTGTTTCATCACCAACCATTATGGGATTTATCCACAAAAATTCTGTAAGACTCCCACTTATTTGCTACCTTTGTAGATCAAAAAAAATCATAATTAATGGCTAACAGTATAATTGACTTACTAGACCTGCCGCCTGAAATAAAAAAAATTCTTCCGAATTTATGGAAGTATCTTGTTATTCTGGCGATGATAATCTTTTTCTGGGTATCTTTTTTCCAGGTTGAACCTGAAGAAATCGGGGTAATAACGCGTTTCGGGAAATATGTACGCGAGGTTGAGCCCGGGCTTAACTTTAAGATGCCATTTGTGGAAAAGATAGTAAGGGTCCCTGTTGAAAGACAACAAAAGGAGGAATTCGGCTTTCGTACAATAAGTGCCGGAATCCAGTCGAAATTTACCAAGTCGGGTACTGTCGATGAATCACTGATGCTAACGGGCGATCTCAACCTGGCTGATGTGGAATGGGTTGTACAATACAGGGTTAATGATCCTTACAGTTTCCTTTTTAAAGTCAGGGATCCGGTTAACTCACTTCGTGATATCTCCGAAGCTGCAATGAGGCAGATTGTCGGTAACAGGACCGTGAATGAAGTTCTGACGGTGGGAAGGACTGAAGTTGCCAGCCAGGTGTTTGAATTGATTCAGAGCCTTTGCAATGAATATACTCTGGGCATTAAAATTGAGCAGGTGGTATTACAGGATGTTAACCCACCCGATCCGGTAAAGGATGCTTTCAATGCTGTAAACCAGGCACAACAGGAAAAAGAGACTCTGATAAACCAGGCCAAATCGGAGTACAATAAGGTCATTCCAAGAGCAGAAGGACAGGCCCAGGAGACAATTCAGAAAGCTGAGGGATATGCTACCGAGCGTGTGAATAATGCACTCGGTGAAGCTACAAGGTTTTCAGCCCTGTACAGTGAATATATTAAAGCACCTGAAGTAACCAAGCGGAGGATCTACCTCGAAACAATGAATTCAGCTATCCCCAAACTGGGAAATAAAATTATTACAGATGAGAAAGGGAATAACGTACTGCCCCTTCTTCAGATGCAACTTAACGGGAAATAATAAAGGAAAGAACACATGAATAATAAAATATTATTGTCACTGGTTATAATAATCACCGCAATCATTCTGATTTCCCAAGGCACATATGTTGTGAAGGAAACTGAGCAGGTTGTGATTACCCAGTTCGGAAAACCAATTGGTGAAGCCAAAACAACACCCGGATTAAAGTTAAAAGTGCCCTTTACACAGAAAGCAAATTATTTTGAAAAAAGGTATTTGGAGTGGGATGGTGATCCAAACCAGGTGCCTACCAAGGATAAAAAATTCATCTTCGTGGATGCATATGCCAGATGGCAGATTACTGATCCCCTTCAGTTTTTCAAGCGTCTTACAAATGAAAGGGGTGCGCATTCAAGGCTCGATGATATTCTCGACGGTGAAACACGCGATTATATTGCAAACCATAACCTGGAAGAGATAGTCAGGACAAGCAACAGGACTCCCATCCCGTCAGGTTTAGTGGGAGAGGAAGTGGGAGACACTCTGATCAATATTTTGGTTGGTCGTGAAAAAATCCAGAAAATGATCCTGGAATCAGCCAATAAAAAGGTCACTGATCTGGGTATAGCAGTACTCGATTTCAGGGTTAAAAGGATAATTTATGTTGAGGATGTCCGCACCCAGGTATATGAACGTATGAAGAGTGAGCGTTACCGTATTGCTGATAAATTCAGGGCCGAAGGGCAGGGTGAAGCCTCAAGGATCAATGGTGAAAAGGAGCGGGATCTTAAAATAATCCAGTCGGTTGCATTCCGCCAGGCTGAAGAAATTATGGGAAAGGCCGATGCAAAGGCTACTGCAGTTTATGCCAGTGCTTACAACCAGACACCTGCTGCAAGAAACCTCTACAGCTTCGTTAAATCGATGGAGACATTTGAACATACTTTCGATACTACAACAACAGTAATACTTTCAACAAAAAGCGAACTATACAAATACCTTATTAATTTCGAATAATTTTCTCTGTCAGCAGATTATTGGATTTTATTCCAAAATCTCAGCAGACATAAGTCTTTTGTCAGACTCAAGATTTATCATTATAGTTCGTAACAAATTCTAAGGCATCCATAACGAAGAATGTTTTTGAATAATAGAACTCTTAATCGACCTCAAATCGAGTTTCCTTACACTACATCCTCGCTTTTTACTTATCTCAAATGTTCTTAATGCTTTGTCCGAACAAGACATTGACCTGGAGTAAGCATAAAAATCGTTTTTTGCAGTTTTCGTCCACCAAACAACTTAGCGTTGATTACTCATTTTTATTAATGAAAGCCAACGGAAAACAATTGTCAGAAATTGGTTCACTGATTGAAACAAGTGTTATTCATCCTGTCGTTGATAAGGTATTTCCGTTTGAGCAAATGAATGAGGCCATGTCTTATGTTCAAAGTGGTCGTGCCAAAGGAAAAGTTGTCGTGTCTCCAGTGTCAAATCACCAATCTCTTGAAACTTGAGAATAAATTTATATCCTTCCCTGGTATAAGTCTTCAATTGGGAAAATCATATCATAATCATTCCAATTAAGATTCCCATCAATAATTTTATACTCCTTAAACTTAGATTCATCTAAATACTTACGAATAGATGGATGTAATGATGATTCTAAGAACGGCTTAAAGTCAACAAGCTTACTTACTCCATCACTAAAGTATATTCTTATTGCAAAATCACCTATATATCGGCTTGACTTAATATCAAAATAATCAACGTTAGATTGTATATATTCTTCTGTTATTTTCACCTGATACGGGTATTAATTTTTTCAAACTCAATATCCTTATGGTAAACAAAATAGTCAATCCACTTTTGAACTATTTTATCTGCATACTCTTCCAGGAACACTTTAAAATCTTTGAGTTTACTTCCACTCAAGGGTTTCCTGTCTTTTATTGACTTAATCTTAATCTCAATTATCTTGCCGTCTACTATATAAAACTCTGCCTTACTTTCAAACCTATCATACTTTCCATGTACATGAATTGGCTCATGTTCATTAGAATAGAAGAAGATTAAAATCCCTAAATACTCAAAGATCTTTGGCATTTTCTTTTTTTTTACAAAATTAATATTTTTGATTCAGTAATACAACTTCTCTGAAAACCCTGTATTAGAAATGTTTGGACATTTTATGCCCAGAATACAGACCACTATCTGGCGAGACTGGATATGGAGAAAACATGGGAGATCAATGAGGGTCTTCTTTAGTCAATTTCTCACTTAATGTACATCAGCCCCCTGTTTCTTGGCATCATTAAATACTTACTGAAAAAGCCGGTGACCTTGACCACATCTCGCCGGAATTAATTGACCACTAAAGAACACAGGTAAATACCTGTTATTTAGTCTTGTATATAAAGGTGAATCTGACCGGCCAAAGGTGGTCAATGACCCCAGCTTTTCCACAAATAGACCTGTTCTTGAATGTGTGACAGCTAATCCGCCTCCAATTATGCTTATGTCTCGCCTAAGCTATGTTGAAATTGAATTTTTTATGCTTTAACAGGAGATTAATCGAGCCTTACTTCTTTCCATAAATTACAAACGCATTGGAATCTATTGCAAGCGCGCCGTTTGGATATTTCTGTTTAATCGAATTAAAAACTTCACTCCTGATTTTTACCTTCATCTCACAATCAGCATTACTAAGTGCAGCAACAACAGGTGCTACAACTTCAGTCATGAAATTCCAGTAAATTTTTCTATTTCCGGGGATGAGTTTTCCCTTAACTTCTGTTTCCGAAATGTTCTTTAATCCGGCTTGTTTAAATAAATCCGGGATCAGGCCGCTTTTGGCGCAACGAAATAATCCAGGCGCTCCATGAGGTGGAGGTGCTATTTTCATGTTTTTATTGACAATACTTAGAACAGAGGTAGCCCAAAAATTCTTTTCAGGCTCATTCCAGACTGTCACAGCAATTCTTCCCCCGGGTTTTAACACCCGTACCATCTCTTTTGCAGCAAGTAACATATCAGGGAAAAACATAAAACCAAACCGGCAACTTATTGCATCAAAACTATTGTCCGGGAATGGCAGATCGCAAACATCACAGGTAATGGTTTCATAATTTTTTATACCTCGTCTGTTTGCTTTTTCAAGAGCTACTTCAAGCATTCCTTCCGCAAGATCAATTGCAATCACTTTCCCACCTTTTAACATTGTTGCAAATGTAAGTCCTGGCTCTCCCGTTCCTGATGCTACATCCAGCACAATATCTGAATCCTTTGGTTTTATCCGGTGAATGATAGCATCAGCCATTGGTTTTAAGAAGTCCATCGTAAGATCGTCCCATTTCTTCCAACCAGAAGAAAACCTGTTCCAGACTTCCTTTTGCTGTTCCCTGATTTGTACGAGTTGTGCTTCCATTTTTTCTTTGTTAGTGATTAGAGTGCCGACTCCGCACTTTTTAAGTGCATATTTTTATTTTTAATCATCGTTGTTAACATTCCAAAATGTACATTATTAAAACAATTGAGGTTTATATTTAGTTCAATTCTTCCATCTCTTGAGAGACATTAAGCTTTAATTCAGCATCAATTAATACCATAGTGAGATCAGTAGTTCAATCCTTTAAGAGAAAAGAATTTATAGACTTAATTAAAGAATCCTTACTCAAAAAAATAAATGATACATGTGTACCTGCTGGCATAAACTTCACTGTAACATCCCTTAATTCAGACTTGATTCTGTTCATGCTATGAAATCTCCAGGGATTAATTACTTTTTTCTCCAGTGTATCATAAGAATCAGTTGTTTCATTGTCATTTTTGGGTGGGTAAAAGAATGAGTTGGTATAAATAGCCAGGGCAGGAGCTTGAATTTTCTCATAATCACGACGATAACTCATTATTGATTCTAAGAAAGACTTTGAAATCTGGTCGTTTGGTTTTGTCATTACACTACTATCTGACTTAATCGAAGCCGATGCTATTAAGTTTGACTCTAAAACATGATTCCATTCTATATCCCCAAACCAAAACTTATGATACCATGACTTGTAAGCATCCAGAGAGTGTAAATCTACTTTATCAGGAAAAGGAGAATTGGGAATGGTTTTTAAAATAGTTTGAAAGGCTCCATCTGAGAAGTCATACCCCGATTCCAAATAAATCAGTTTATCAGTTCTTTCAGGATAACGAATTGCAAATTCAGTAATCTCATTGCCTCCCATTGACCAACCGAGTAGATTGGCTTTCTCAATCATCAAACTATCAAGTAATATCTTTAAGTCCTCAGCAAGTGTTGCCGTGTCATAAATTGAATCGATTGCTTCTGAATTGCCATGGCCTCTTTTAGAGTATGCAATAATTCTGAAATTGTTTCGAAGTGATTCAGCAATACCTTCGAAAAGGTATGGTGAATCACCTAAGCCATGTAAGAGGATAAGGGGTGAACCTGAACCACCCCAGTCCAGGTAGTGAAGTTTAATCTTGTCGGTCTGGATAAAACCTTCCTTATAAAGTGGTTTTGTCGCCATTACAGGTTTCTTTTGAGATTGATTACATGAAATTAGCAGTATTAATAGACTTGTTAATATAGTTTTCACAATCATTGACTGATATAGTTTTTTCCCCTGTAGTATCAAATGTTATAGTGGAAAAGCCGGTGACCTTGACCACATCTCGCCGGAATTAATTGACCACTAAAAAACATAGGTAAATACCTGTTATTTAGCCTTGTATATAAAGGTTAATCT
>CAWJVS010000021.1:0-69348 GCA_963846335.1 uncultured Bacteroidales bacterium | reverse complement strand
TTGAAATTTTAACCACGGAGTGCCACGGAGTATACACGGAGTAACACTGTTAAAATCAATCATCTACTCCGTGCAACTCCGTAAAAACTCAGTGTGACTCCGTGGTTAAAAAGTTCTTATAATGGCGGCTGTGGTTCCGGAAGTTCGGATTTCTTCTTCTGTATCTTGATTTTTATCTCAGATTTTGCACTGTTGAATCCGACAATTATATGATCACCTTCCTGGAGATTCGATTTTATCAGAACTTCAGCCATAGGATCTTCAAGATACTTCTGAATTGCCCTTTTAAGGGGACGCGCTCCGTATGTGGCATCAAAGCCTCTCTCTGCAATAAAATCCCGGGCAGCAGATGCAATCTTCAACTGATAGCCAAGTGACTGAACTCTTTCGTAGAGACCTTTTAATTCGAGATCGATAATTTTATTAATATCCTCCTTGCTCAGGGAGTTGAACATTATTACATCGTCAATCCTGTTAAGAAATTCAGGAGCAAATGTCTTCTGGAGAGCTTTCTGGAGTATACTCTTGGTCTGTTCATCGCGTGTCGATTTCATTGCAGTTGTGTTGAAGCCTACACCATGTCCGAATTCGGCGATCTGCCTGGTACCGATATTTGAAGTGAGAATTACAATTGTATTCCTGAAATCGACGCGTCTGCCCAGGCTATCAGTCAGTTGTCCTTCATCCAGAACCTGCAGCATAATATGAAATACATCCGGGTGGGCTTTTTCGATCTCATCAAGCAACACAACCGAATATGGTTTTCTTCTCACTTTCTCAGTAAGCTGACCGCCCTCCTCATAACCAACATATCCCGGAGGAGCTCCGACGAGTCTCGACACGGAAAATTTCTCCATGTATTCACTCATGTCTATCCTGACAAGATTATCAGTGGTGTCAAACAGGAATTTGGCAAGAACTTTTGCCAGCTGTGTTTTTCCGACACCCGTGGGACCGAGGAAAATAAAGGTTCCAATAGGTTTGTTGGGATCCTTGAGTCCGGCCCTGTTTCGCTGTATGGATTTCACTACCTTAAATATAGCTTCATCCTGGCCAATAACACTTCCCCTGAGTTCATCCGCCATCTTTAACAGCCTGGTGCCTTCAGTCTGTGCAATTCTTTGTACAGGCACACCAGTCATCATGGCGACTACTTCCGCAACTTTTTCAGCATCAACAACCTCCCGGTTTACAGCCAATTCTTTTTCCCATTTTTTCTTTTCCTGATCAATCATATCGAGCAGGTCTTTCTCCCGATCCCTGAAACTGGCTGCTTTTTCGAAGTTCTGATTTTTTACAGCCATCATCTTCTCTTTCTTGGTATCCTCGAGTTGCTTCTCAAGGGATAATATTTTCTCGGGAACAACAATATTTGAAATATGAACCCTGGAACCCGATTCATCAAGTGCATCGATTGCCTTATCGGGAAGGTGACGGTCCGATATGTAGCGGTTGGTAAGCTTCACGCACGCAATGATCGCATCATCGGTGTATGTTACATTATGGTGATCTTCATATCGTTCCTTGATATTGTGAAGAATATGAATGGTCTCTTCAATTGAAGTAGGTTCCACAATAACCTTCTGAAACCTTCTCTCAAGTGCACCATCTTTTTCAATATGCTGCCTGTATTCATCAAGGGTAGTGGCTCCTATACATTGAATTTCACCACGGGCCAGGGCAGGCTTGAGCATATTTGCCGCATCAAGTGAGCCTGTGGCTCCACCGGCACCAACTATTGTATGAATCTCATCAATAAAGAGAATTATATTGTCATTTTTTGACAGCTCATTGAGAATTGCTTTCATTCTTTCCTCAAACTGGCCGCGGTATTTGGTACCGGCGACGATTGATGCCAGGTCGAGGGCTACAACTCTTTTGTTAAAAAGAACCCTGGATACATTTTTCTTTGTGATACGCAGTGCCAGTCCCTCGGCAATAGCTGATTTACCAACTCCGGGTTCGCCGATCAGTACCGGGTTATTTTTCTTTCTTCTTGATAATATCTGTGCCAGTCTTTCAATTTCTCTTTCCCTGCCTACAATTGGATCGAGCCTTCCTTCCTCTGCAGCTTTTGTAAGATCGATGCCGAAATTATCAAGTACGGGAGTATCGGAGGATGATTTTGATGAGGCTGGAGCCCCTGGCTGACTCTTTCCCTGATTGCTGAAACTCTGACCTTCATCATCTTCGTCCCGGGGAAAATCAGCTTTGGCACTTGGCGATTCGGCTTCAACCATCCTTCTTACAGTCTGATAATCCACATCCAGTTCAGACAGGAATCTTGTGACCAGTGCATTCTCATCTTTCAGTATTGCCAGAAGCAGGTGTTCAGAATCAATTGTCTGACTCTTGAGAGCCTTAGCCTCAAGATAAACAAGCTTAAGGATTCTTTCCGTGCTTCTTAAAAGCGGAATTACTTCATGATCCGCCACAGGCACAGGAGTTTCAACCTTTATGCTCTTCTCGAGCGATCCTTTGAGCACCAACAGATCAATACCCTGGTTAACCAGGATCTCAATCGCAACACCTTCTCCGTCCCTGAGTATGCCAAGGAAGAGATGTTCCGGACTTATATGACTGTTGCCCAGCCTTATAGCCTCCTCTTTGGAATACCCGAGTATATCTTTAACCCTTTGTGAAAATTGTGAATCCATATTTTGATAAGTCTGTTTCCCAAAATTAAAATTAACCGACATTGTGTCAGAATCCCCTGACAAAGGTACACATAAGTAACTCTTCAAAGTTAAATCATGCTAAAATTTATACTTTGCAATTTCCATACCATTTATGAACAATTAATGTTAAAAATTCACCGTTCTAAAACCTGAATAATAGCCAAATTATAACTATTTTCGTATTTCTAAACCAGGGGACCCCGGTTTATTTCTAAATAATTAATTAACAATCTGTTATGTCAGAGAGAGAACGTATTATCAAGGTAAATATTGAGGAGGAGATGAAGTCGGCTTACATCGATTATTCGATGTCGGTGATTGTGTCGAGAGCATTGCCTGATGTCAGAGATGGCCTCAAACCAGTTCATCGGAGGGTATTGTACGGAATGTCAGAACTCGGAGTTCAGTCAAACAAACCATATAAAAAATCAGCCAGGATAGTAGGAGAGGTGCTGGGTAAATATCACCCGCACGGCGACTCATCAGTATATGAAGCAATGGTAAGGATGGCACAGGAGTGGTCATTGAGATATCCTTTGGTAGACGGACAGGGTAACTTTGGTTCAGTTGACGGTGATAGTCCGGCAGCAATGAGATATACCGAAGCAAGGCTTAAGAAGATTGCGGAGGAGACACTGGCCGATATTGATAAGGAAACAGTTGATTTTCAGCCGAATTTTGATGATTCACTTACCGAACCTACGGTTATGCCTACACGTATCCCAAACCTTCTGGTGAACGGCGCTTCAGGTATTGCAGTAGGAATGGCAACAAATATGCCTCCGCATAATCTTACAGAGATAATAGATGCAACTGTTGCATACATTGATAACAATAACATCACCACTGAAGAAATCCTTCATTTCGTTAAAGGCCCTGATTTTCCAACCGGAGGAATAATATATGGAGAACAGGGGATAAGAGATGCATGTGAAACAGGCCGGGGCCGGATTGTTGTAAGGGCAAAGACAGAAATCGAAATTACGGCTTCCGGACGGGAATGCATAATTGTGACTGAGATTCCCTATATGGTCAATAAGGCCGAGATGATAAAGAAAATTGCAGATCTGATAAACGAAAAGAAACTGGAGGGAATTTCGTATATCAATGATGAATCGGACCGCAACGGAATGAGAGTTGTGATTATCCTGAAGAAGGATGCCACCGCCAACGTTGTACTGAATAATCTCTACAAGTATTCATCGCTGCAGACATCATTCAGTGTCAATAATATAGCCCTCGTGAAAGGTCGGCCTAAAACACTGAATACAAGAGATCTGATTCATTATTTTGTAAAACACCGGCATGAAATAATAATCAGGAGGACGAAATTCGAACTTGACCAGGCTGAAAAAAGAGCTCATATCCTTGAGGGTTTGATTATTGCCAGTGATAACATAGACGAGGTAATCGCAATAATCAAGGCATCACAGACTCCTGAAATGGCTCGGGAAAGGCTGATGGAACGGTTCGGACTTTCTGACATTCAGTCAAGAGCCATTGTAGAGATGCGGCTTAGGCAGCTTACCGGTCTTGAACAGGAAAAGCTGAGGGCAGAATATGCGGAAATTATGGCTCTTATTGAACATCTGAAAAGCATTCTCGCCAGCGTGGATCTACAGATGAAGATTATCAAGGACGAGCTTATTGAAATAAGGGAAAAATACGGTGATAAAAGACGTACCGAAATAATCCCGAATGCTGAAGAGTTTAATCCTGAAGATTTTTATGCCGATGATGAAATGGTTATTACAATATCTCACATGGGCTATATCAAAAGAACTCCGCTGACCGAATTCCGACGCCAGAACAGGGGTGGAACAGGAGCGAGGGGAGGGGCAACAAGGGATGAGGACTTTATTGAACACCTGTATATCGCCACTATGCATAACACGATGCTCTTCTTCACCAGCAAGGGTAAATGTTACTGGCTGAAGGTTTATGCCATCCCGGAGGGATCAAGGACCTCCAAAGGCAGGGCCATGCAAAACCTTATCAGCATAGAACCCGACGATAAAGTGAGGGCTTTTATAAATGTCAAAAATCTCAATGATGCTGATTATATAAATAACAACTTCATAGTTCTCTGCACCACAAAAGGAATAATAAAGAAAACATCACTGGAAGCATACTCACGACCCAGAACCAATGGAGTAAATGCCATTACCGTAAGGGAAGGAGATGAACTCCTTGAAGCACGAATGACTAACGGACAGCATCATATCATGCTGGCAGTGAGGTCGGGGAGGGCAATCCGTTTTCCTGAGGCATCTGTAAGGCCAATGGGACGCACGGCATCAGGAGTCAGAGGTATAAGACTCGCCGATGAAGTTACTGATTTCGTTGTTGGCATGATAACCGTCGAGAATAAGGAAAAAGATATACTTGTTGTATCGGAAAAGGGATACGGGAAGAGATCTGATATAGATGGATACAGAATAACAAACAGGGGCGGAAAAGGAGTTAAAACAATAAACATTACTGATAAAACAGGTTCCCTGATCGCTTTAAAAGATGTATCCGACCAGGATGATCTCATGATAATTACTCAGGCCGGAAATATACTTCGCAGCCCGGTTTCGGTATTAAGGGTCATGGGAAGGGCAACACAGGGTGTCAGGCTGATTAATCTGAAAGATATTGATTCTATTGCTTCTGTGGCGTGTGTCTTTGTAAATGAAGAAGATAGCAGTGCGGAACAGGAGCTTCCCGATGAAAATAATTTAAATTCCGAGGAAAATGGCAAAGTATTTGATGATTAATAAGAAAGTTATAAATTTGGAAAAAATTTTAAGCCAATTAAATTAAATTAAAATCATAATCATGAAAAAGTTTTTTTTGCTGATAGCAGCTCTAAGTATCTCGATTGTAGCTATGCCACAGAAGGGCAAAGTTACCAGCGCTCTTGGTTATATTGACCAGGGCAACCTTGATAAGGCAAAGGAGGCACTTGACCAGGCATTACTCGATGATGGGACAATGAATTGGCCAAATACCCATTTTGCTAAAGGAAAACTGTGCCAGGCTACATTTAAATCAGATAATCCAAAATTCAAGGAATTCTATACCGATCCTCTTGGAGAATCCTATTCAGCATATGAGAAAGCAATGGAACTGGATCCGAAAGGGGGTATAAAAAAGAAAATAATAACCAATATGATCTATACTGACCTGGCTATGGATTTTTTCAACCAGGGCAGCCTGCAGTTTGAAGCAAAAGATTTTGCCGGAGCGCTCAAATCATTCGAATCCCAGATAAAAATTGCAGAAGGGGATAAATATATCGGAGCAATTGATACCGGGATGTACTATAATGCCGGACTGGCAGCTATAAATTCCGGAGCTAACAACGAAGCAATCAAGTACTTCGAGAAGTGTGCAGAGATGAAGTATCTCGGAATCACCCCATACTACCAGATCTACGAAAGTTATCTTGGCCTGGGCGATACAGTTAAAGCAGAATCAGTTCTCAAGAGCCTGCCAACTATCTTCCCTGATGACAAAACCATTACTCTCCAGCTGATTGATCTCTATATCAAGAGCAATAAGCCTGAGGAGGCCCTGAAATACATAACGGTTGCCAAGGAGGCTGACCCGACCAATTCCACATTATACTTTGCTGCCGGGATAATGTATCTTAATGCAAGCAAATATGATGATGCTATCACAGAATTGACCAAGTCAATCGAACTAAAACCTGATGTATACGATGCACAATATGGTCTGGGGGCCGCATATATAAACAAGGCATCCGATATGTTCGTCAAGGCAAATGAAATAATGGATGTAAAGAAATACAGCGATGCAATTGACGAGGCAAATGCAGTTTATGCAAAAGCACTTCCTTATATGGAGAAAGCACATGAGATTAACCCTGAGGATGTATATGCCATGAGGAGCCTTCAGGAATTATATTACAGGCTGAAGCAAACTGATAAATACAATGCAATCAAAGCTGAGCTCGACGCAGCCGAAAAGAAATAATTGAATCTTAATCGTTGATGGAGAAGGGATGTCAAAAGCATCCCTTTTTTCATTTGAACACATCAGTGATGGGTTAGAGGTATCCCGGAGTGATTTGGTCTGCTAAATCGATTTATATATTTTCTATTTGACATAATATTAATTATAGGCTTTTTTGGATATGCATTGCCCGCTTATGAATGCCGCCCTGCAGGCTATCACAGTCTAGTTCAGGGTAACAAGTATATCCTTCAGCAACCTGTCCGTGTCAATACTATTCGATACCGGAGAATAACCGAGAACAACAACTACCAGCTGCTGAGTCGGAAGAATATAAATATGCTGACCGTCATGACCATCACAGGCATACATATCTTCAGGAGCCGACGGCAGATTCAGGCTTCTGTTCAGCCAGAAAAAAGATCCGTAGAGACCTTTGCTTGCCGGAGCTATCTCCGTACTGTATTTTACCCAGCCCTCCGGCAGTATCCTCTCACCATTGAATGACCCCGTCATTCATGTATAACAGTCCGAACCTGGCATAATCCCTGGCTGTGGCATAAAGATATGATGATCCAACCCTTGTCCCTGAAGGATCAACTTCAAAAACTGCGTCAGGCATGCCTATCCTGTTGAAAAGTTCAATATCTGCAAAAGTGTAATATGACGAGTCGTTTCCAAGTTCTTTCCTTATTAGATAACTGACAATATTTGTGGTGCCTGAGGAATAATACCAGGTAGTTCCAGCCGGAAATTCCTTTTCCTGTTCCCATGCAAACCGGCCCATATCGCTCTCACAATGAAGCATCAGCGTCACATCTGACCTGTTTCCGTAATCCTCATTCCACTCCAGTCCGCTCTGCATCTGCATCAGGTTATTAAGTGTTATATCCTTCCTTTCATCATCTTTCCATTCTTCAATACCAGCCGGCTTCTGTATGTCAACCCTCCCCTGCCGGACAAGTATTCCGACCAGGGCATTGGTAAAGCTCTTTGCCATCGACCAGCTCAGCAATCTGGTATGTCTGTCAAAACCAGGCTTATATGCTTCAGCAACAGGTATTCCCTTGTGCAAAACCATGAATGCAAATACATTGCCATTGTAAGCGTTATCATTTATTACTTTTCCTGTAATATCACCGAGAGCTTTGAGATCAATACCTGTAACAGTATCAGGAATTATATCACCAAGAGGCCAATTGATAGTGTCCTGCGAATAGCCCGGCTCAGTTCCGCCCGGGTACCTTATCTTACGGAGTGATTCTTCCTCTATATCCCTTAAGAGTGTGGTCCCAAATCCTTCACGATAGATTGCCTTTGACCTGCCCCACAGAAACCTGCTGGTAACACTCTTGTTTTCAAAATCAACACTATTATTGACAAACTTTATGAATGAGAAGTTAAGATCCATATTTTCAACATCTTCAGGAGTCCTGCCCGAAACAAAGACTGCAGAACAGAGGTTCTTGGCTGAGTAGCCGGTGATTATCGGCAGCAGGGAATTGAGATAAATGGCAGCACCTGCGACTATTACACCCGGAAATGCAGCAACGCTGTAAATAATTCTTTTTTTCGTCATTTGATTGATCCCATTTTTATTTGTTCAACTGGATTTGTCAGATTCACTTGAAATTAAGTGAAATATCATTTTTTTATTATTCCTATTCCCGGTAATTCAGGCAGAATGATCTTTCCATCCCTGATTTTTATTCCTTCATATATATCATTATCTATCAGCAGATTCCCGTCAAGATCTGCCCAGTCCGCAAGCGGTGACAACTGGGCTGCTGCAGTTACTGCGCACGATGTTTCAGTCATACAGCCAATCATTACCTTCATGTCCAAAGCCCTTGCCATGGTTATCATTGTATGGGCCGCACGCATCCCTCCGCACTTCATGAGTTTTATATTAATTCCACTGTATACACCATGAATATTTTTCAAATCATATACGGTCTGCACCGCTTCATCTGCAATCACTGGCAGAGGACTATTGGCTGTAAGCCAGGCAATATCATCAACGGACTCTTTTGGCAAAGGCTGTTCAACAAATACAACACCCTGTTCTTTAAGCCAGTGAATCATATCCAGTGCCATGCTCCTGTCGCTCCATCCCTGGTTAACATCCACACATAGCGGTACATCTGTTTCACCCCTTACTGTTTCGATCATTTCCCGGTCGTTCTTCTGGCCAAGTTTGACTTTCAGAATCCTGAAGGAGGCTGCTTCCCTGACCTTCTCCTTCACAACCTCAGGTGTGTCTATTCCTATTGTAAATGAAGTGTTTGGAGTTTTCCCCGGATCCAGGCCCCATATTCTGTACCATGGCTGATTCATCAGCTTTCCAACGAGGTCATGCAGTGCTATATCAACCGATGCCTTTGCTGCATGATTTCCAGGTGCAAGACTGTCTACATATGCCAGTATCTCCTCTACCAGGAATGGGGAATCAAAGCGTGACAGGTCAACCAGCTTGAGAAAGTTGCCGGCCGATTCAACACTCTCACCGAGATATGGCGGCATTGACGCTTCCCCGTATCCTGCTTTATCCTGAAACCTTATCTCGGTCATCATGGCAGGCGTCGTCCTCCTGGAACCTGAGGCAAGGGTAAAAACATGTCTGAGATGCAGTTCGTAAGGCTTGAACTGCAGAGTCATACACGATCGCTTTCCCGGCTTTTCTTCATATCCTGCACCGTATGGACTGCTAATGGACAAATATGAAATACCAGCCCCGCCGGCCATCAGACCGCAATCTGAAAGAAATTTTCTTCTTGTAATCATTTAATGATCAGTAATTTATCAATACCATGGATGTGACTTTACATTTACAATACCAGGATCATCGTCTGCACCAATAATCCTTCTGGCAGTCAGAAGCAGGTTTTTCCTGTAGCCGTTATAATTGCTCCGTGTTGAATCAAGGCTGTTTACCTGGACTCTGCCGGATGAATTGATATACTCGGAATCTCCTGTGTATATTCCAACATGAGTCACACGAAGCTTTGAGTTTTCCCTTGTCCCAAAGAAAAGAAGATCACCTGTTTTCAGCTGACTGTAATCTGATGTGATATCGACATTCATCCCGTGCAAAGCCTGCTGCGATGCATCCCTGTACAATATAATACCATTCAAATAATAGACAGTTTTGGAGAACCCGCTGCAATCTACACCCCTGGAACTTGTACCTCCCCACAGATATGGCAATCCCATAAGAGAGGATGCGCTTTTAACAATGCTGCCTCCGGTACACTTAACATCCGTTTTCCATTTGCTGAAATCCATTACAAACCGGCTGCTGATATACCCTTCCCGGCCATCAGGCAGACTAACCTTTGCATACCCCGGTTCAGAACCAGTCTTAACAAATATACACCCGGCTGTGAAATCTCCAACTACTCCGGATTCATCAGTGGATGAATAGATCCATCCTGAATTTACAATTGTAATAACCCTGTCAGATTCCTTCCATTCAGCCATCCCCTGGATTGTCATTTGTTCAACAGAAGATGATTCTGTCCAGCCTAAATAATGATCCGGAGTCTGGATCAATACCCAGGATCCTTCATTCTTAAGGATTTTTACCGGGGTGCCCAGAATAGCCTGTGAAACCATTTCAGCACTATGGTCAGGCTGTTTACGCATATTAAGAACACTCACGGTAGCCAGTCCCCTGTATTCCTTGTTTAAAAGAGTATCTGGCAATATTATAATGCTATCTGTTAATTCATTGCCTCGATCACTTAAAGTTCTAATTAATGCATCTCTCAAATGAGGATCAGTTGTTTCGCCGGTCAGAATCAACACACCTGCCTCATCTTCTTTTACATTAATATCCCGGATACCCATTCTGGGATCAGGGACAAATACGGCAGAGATACTATCAATTTCCTTCCGGATGAGGAAAGACTCTTCCCCGGAAGGCTTACACCCCGCCACAATTACAATCAGGCAGGCTGAACGGATAAGATTCCTTATAATACTCAGAGGTTTCATCAGGATTTCAGAATAGATAATCAAACAGCATAAAAATACAATATTCCGGCATAAACCTCAGCCAGTCCTCTGAACTTTATTTATATATTTGGTAATTAATTGCAGCAATTAAGAAAGTTGATTCAGTAAATGGCAGACAAGTTTATTATAATAATTTTAAGATGGGACAGATTAATAAAGCAACACTGGAATTCCTGAATGGTTTGAAACATAACAATAACAGGGAGTGGTTTATTAAAAATCAACCCGGGTACAGGGAGGCAAAAAACAATTTTGAATTATTTGTGCAGGATATAATCAACGAAATAGTAGTTTTTGATCCCATTATGAAAGGTCTGGAAGTCAAAAACTGTGTTTACCGCATTAACCGTGATATACGATTTTCAAACGATAAGACTCTTTATAAGTCACATCTTGGAGCCTTTATTGTCCGGGGAGGAAAAAAGAACGGAGACAAGTTTGCCGGCTATTATTTTCACATCGAACCGGGAAACAGCATGATTGCCGGTGGAGCATATATGCCTCCATCCCCATGGTTAACCGCGATCAGGGAAAATATCAGCGATGAACCTGAAAAATTCCTGAAGATCATTGCTGAAAAGAATTTTGTCAGATACTTCGGGCAGATTGAAGGCGAGAAGCTGAAATCAGCACCCAAAGGTTATAAAGCGGACCATCCCCACATAGATCATCTTAAATTCAAGAGCTACCTCGTTACCAGCCAGGTCAGTGATGAAGATGCCCTTGATCCTGGCTTCATTCACCATGTTATTGATGTATTTAAAGCGATGAAACCCCTGAATGACTTTTTGAGCAACTATTAAACAAGATAAAAGACAAAAGACAAAAGATAAAAGTAAAAAGTTGAGGGAACGCAGTGACGAAATCCCGCAAAGCGGGAACAAAAGACAAAAAAAGTCACAAGACAAAGGTAATAGGACAAGGTTTTAAGCCTCCAATTTATGGCGGTGCGGGGTGACAGTTTAATAGAAGACTGACAAATTATAATAACTATATATATCTAAATATTAATATATTGAAAGATTCACCTGCAGTTTCAATTAAGACAATCGGTCATGGCACTCCCTTTTTTCTGACAGCCATAACCCTGGTTGCAACCATAGGCGGATTTCTCTTTGGATTCGACACAGCGGTGGTCAACGGGGCTGAAAAATCACTTGTCGATTTTTATATCACCAAAGCACTTGACCCCTCAAATTATTCCTATGCCGTTACTCTTATATCACAGTACAGGATACTGGTTGCGATGGTCTTTAGCCTTGTTTTCGTCATTATTGCCGGACTCATAATACGGCTGGCAGAAATTAAAAAAGGTTTGTTTATAAATTTCTTTCTGCTTATTGGCCTGATATTCTTCCTTGTGAATTATTTGAGTCATCCAGTCCCGCCTCAGGGTGCATCAGCCGATATTCAGAATATTGCAGATTCTGTAAAAGGATTTGTAGTCTCAAGTGCCCTCGTGGGATGCATTATCGGAGGCGCGCTGTCTGGTTTTATTGCAAAATCACTTGGCAGAAAGAGCCGGATTGATAATTTCTGCCACACTCTTTCCATTTCTGCATTTGGTGCATGGCAGCCTGAATTCTTCAATATTTTCGGCACCCTGCCTGATATTTTCGTTCATTATTTACAGGATAATTGGCGGGATAGGAATCGGTCTGGCCTCTATCCTTTCACCTATGTATATCGCAGAGATATCTCCTGCGGCCATCCGGGGAAAGCTTGTATCGTGGAACCAGTTTGCAATTGTATCAGGCATGGTGATAATATACTTTGTCAATTACCTGATCGCCAGAAGCGGCAATGATGCATGGCTCACTGACGACGGATGGCGCTGGATGTTCTTTTCAGGGATTAATTCCTTCAATTTTGTTCCTGATTCTGCTGCTTTTTATACCTGAGACACCTCGATACCTCATGATGAAGAACCGCAAAGAGGAGGCACTTGATACAATTATTAAGATCTCAGGGAAAGAGAATGCACTCAGGATTCAGTCTGAAATAGAGGAATCACTCATGGAAAAGAATGCACCATGGCTGTCATTGGTTTCTTTGTCATTCTCATAGGGATCATTCTTTCGGTATTTCCAACAATTTATCGGCATCAATGTTGTGCTGTACTATGCCGGCAATATTTTCAGGAACATGGGCGCCAGCACTGATGCTTCTCTTTTACAGACAATTATTGTTGGTGCCATAAATATGATCTTTACAATTCTTGCAATCTTTACAGTCGACCGTTTCGGAAGAAAACCGCTTATGATGGCCGGTGCTCATGATAATGGCGATTTCAATGATCTCACTTGGTTTCTCATTTTATGCGGGTCTTCAGGGTATTGCAGCTCTCACTTTTATGCTGCTTTATATTGCAGGATTTGCAATGAGCTGGGGTCCTGTTACCTGGGTTATTCTGTCGGAGATATTTCCCAACAGTATACGTGGGGCTATGTCGATTCCTGTAGCTGCTTTATGGATCTCAAACCTTATAGTTTCATGGACCTTTCCCATGCTAAACGACAACATATGGCTTACTGACAAATTCAGGCACGGCTTCTCCTACTGGATCTATGGTATAATGTGCCTGTTGGCCTTTGCATTTGTATGGAAGTTCATACCTGAAACAAAAGGGAGATCGCTTGAAGAGATTGAAAAATTCTGGAAAAAAGCCTGATCAGGCAAATTTATATGAAGGCATTTTCCGCATCCGGAGATTCAGGGGAGTTATTTCGAGATACTCATCATCCTTGATCTGCTCCATTGCCTCCTCTAGTGAAAATTTCAGTTTTGGAGCAATCCTGAGACCCTCATCTGATCCTGAAGCTCTCATGTTCGTAAGTTTCTTTCCTTTTACGATATTTACTTCAAGGTCACCAAGCCTGGTATTCTCTCCTATTACCTGTCCTCTGTATACCTGCTCTCCCGGATCAATGTAAAATCGTCCTCTGTCCTGCAGACGGTCGATTGCGTATCCTGTTGCCATTCCCATGTCGAGAGAGATCAGAGACCCATTCTGTTTCGGGAGCAGTTCGTCACCCTTGTATTTGTCGTAGGCACGGAACCTGTGATGCATTACAGCTTCACCTGCAGTTGCGGTCAGCATATTGTTCCTGAGTCCGATAAGTCCCCTGGAAGGAATATCAAATTCTATATGTGTCAGGTCGCCTTTAGGTTCGATAACTATCATCTCCCCTTTTCTCTGGGTCACAAGCTCTATAGCCTTGCCTGAATAATCAGGGGGGACGTCGATAGTAAGAGTCTCATAAGGTTCTGATTTAACTCCATCAATCTCCTTAAGAATTACTTTAGGCTTACCCACCTGGAATTCATATCCCTCCCTTCTCATGGTCTCAATGAGAATTGAAAGGTGAAGGATTCCCCGTCCAAAAACATTGAATGTATCTTCTGACTTTGTGTCTTCTACTTTTAGCGCAAGATTTTTCTCGGTCTCACGCATCAGCCTGGTCCTGAGATGTCGTGATGTCACAAATTTACCCTCCTTACCAAAAAGCGGGGAATTATTGATTGTAAAGACCATACTCATAGTCGGTTCATCAACTTCAATTCGCTTAAGTGCTTCCGGAGCAAGCAGGTCAGCCAGTGTATCGCCGATCTCGAAATCTTCAAGTCCGATAACGGCACACAGATCCCCGCATCTGACACTTTCTGTCTTTAACACGTCCAAGTCCCTCGAATACATATAATTCCTTAACCCTTACCTTCTTGACCTTGCCATCTCTTTTACAGAAGGTATAGTCCACTCCGGTCACAATATCGCCCCTGAAGACCCGGCCAATTGCAATACGTCCAACATAATTGGAAAAATCGAGGGAAGCAACCTGCATCTGGGCTGTACCAGCAACATAGTGAGGTTCAGGTATTTCCTTAAGAATAGTATCCAGAAGGATACCTGATATCAGTTTCCGGCTTTCTTCCAGTCACTGCTCATCCACCCGTATTTGGACGATCCGAATACAGTCTCAAAATTGAGTTGTTCTTCCGATGCATCCAGGTTGAACATAAGCTCGAAAACATCCTGCTGAACCTCATCAGGCCTGCAGTTATCCTTATCAACCTTATTGATGACAACAATGGGTTTCAGTCCAAGGGCAATTGCCTTTCCCAATACAAACCTGGTCTGAGGCATGGGACCTTCAAGGGCGTCAACCAGCAATAGAACGCCATCTGCCATCTTGAGAACCCTCTCCACCTCTCCTCCGAAATCAGCATGTCCAGGAGTGTCGATTATGTTAATTTTAACCCCCTTATAGCTTGCTGAAACGTTTTTTGAAAGGATTGTAATGCCCCTTTCCCGCTCAAGATCGTTGCTGTCAAGAATAAGATCACCCGCCTCCTTCCTCTGATCAAGCACCTGGCACTCCTGTATAATCCTGTCAACCAGAGTCGTTTTCCCGTGATCCACGTGTGCTATTATCGCTATATTTCGAATTGATTGCATACTAATTTATTAGACCGCAAAAGTAATATTGTTAGCGGTAAAAATGATATAATTCCTAAAAATTAATTAATGATAAAAATTTCATATATTTCGAAATAAATTTTAAAATCCCGATTATGAAAAAAACTATCATCACTCTAGTTCTCAGTTTATTTGCTCTTCCGGCAATTTTTTGTCAGGAGAAAGTTGTTCTGGCTGTCGGAGTAAAAGCACCGGCCTGGATGTTTACGGATGCTGATAAGAAAGAATTTACAATGGATTCCTGGGCAGGGAAAGTAATGCAGATAAATTATGTGGACCCTGATGAATCAGATCTCAATGATCCATTTAATGATGCTGTTAAAAAGGCAACTGATGTAGATTTAACGCTGAGCAAGGATTTATTCAAGGGTATTGGTATTGTTGACTGTAAATCGACATGGAAGCCAAATGGACTGATCAGGATGATTGCAGGTAACAAGGCAAAAAAATATAATACGACAATTCTTTTTGATTATGATGCTTTTCTGCAGAAAAACTGGGGACTTCCGGAAGATAATTACACTATAGTCATTCTCGACAAAAACAGGATCTGCAGGGCCTTGTATAAAGGACATATCCCTGAATCAGATAATGCAAAGATTGTTGAGATGTTAATTGCCCTGAGCAAAGAATAAACCTTATCATCTGTAAATAAAAACTCTGTGTCCCTCTGTGATTTCTCAGTGTGACTCTGTATAATATTTTTTAAGAACTGATACAGAGGAGCACAGAGATGAACAGAGATAATATTTAAATTATTATGGTCACGATCAAAAATCTTTTGCTTTTGGCAGGCACAGGGATCAAGTCAGGCAAAACATCAATGGCATGCAGGCTCATCGGAGATTTTCAGGAATTGAAGATAACTGCAATTAAAATTACCCCCCACTTTCACGAGAGTACAGCAGGATTGCTGACTATTTCAGAAAAGAACGGATATACAATCTATGAAGAGACCGATAGGAACAGCTTTAAGGATACTTCACGCATGCTTGCAGCAGGTGCACACAAGGTTTTCTTTGCAAAGGTCCGGGATAACAATTTGTCCGAAGCCTTCAATGAAATAATGAAATCCGTTCCTGCCGGCTCTCCGGTGATTTGTGAATCACCCGCCCTGAGAATTTTTTTTGAGCCCGGAGTTTTTATCATTATGACATCTGACGCCATAAATAAATATAAGGATATAAGTCACTTAATAGCTTTACCTCACGTTATGTTTAAGTATGAGGCATTGGATACAATGGGTACAATTCCTATTAATTTTGAAAATGGCAGCTGGCAATTAATATAGATACTGCAAACCCGGGAAGATTGCTTCGTCGCTTCGCTCCTCGCAATGACCAAGCCATTTAATACTTTGCTGCTAAGCCGAACTTCCAACATTAAGCTTTCTTCCACCGTCATTGCGAGGAGCGCAGCGACGAAGCAACCCTAACCAACATCCAACACCACCGTCATTGCGAGGAGCGCAGCGACGAAGCAACCCTTACGAACTGCCAACAATTATCTTCCACCGTCATTGCGAGGAGCCCCGCTGTGCGGGGTAAACTCCGCGACGAAGCAACCCTAACGAGTGGCCAGTAATCCAGTAATAATATTTTAATCACCTCTCCTCTTCGATATCGGAAATATCCTTTCCGAGCCTGGCCTTTATCCGTTCAAGATCATGTTTCATTCCGGCAACTGCCTGGAACAGCTGTTTCTCAGGCAATACAGGATCCGGGATCTCACTGCTTATATAGTTGACAAATTTCCATATCTCCTTGACTTCACTGATATGTACCTCATAAGGTTCGTATATGGAATTCAGCGAATAGAGAATGAGTTTTCCATGGGTTCTGATGTTGTTTTCGACAACCTTGAATACAATGCCGTCATCCAGGGTGAAGACCACATAGGCTTTTCCGCTGATAATCTCCATCCAGTCCTGAAGGTACTCGCCGGTAACCCATGAGCCGTCTGGTATCGGCAGCATCGAATCGCCCTTCAGCTGGAAGGTTCTGTATTTCTTTTTGTCGGACAGAAAGGGCAATGTAAATACAGGAAGTTCACCAATGTATTCAGGATCGGCGTATCCCGTAGTATAACCTGCTTTTGCCTTTTCAGGCACGAGTTCAATATTTTCCCTGTTGCGGGAATTGACAGTTGTAGTCAGCACTCTCAGGTTGCTTCCCTTTATGTAGGCATCATATCCCCTCTCCAGCTCACCAAGCTGGCTTTCTGACAGTCTGGAAATATCGAGTTTGAGGATTGTATCGATTGAGATATTGAAATAGCCTGAAAAGGAGATCAGGATTTCAATGCCCGGCTGAGCCACACCGTTCTCATAACCGCTGAGGGTTGAACGCTTAAGATTGAGGGCAAAGGCAACATCATCCTGTGTCCTGCCCTTTCTTTTTCTCAAAAATTTTATGTTGGATGCGAAATACATGATAAAATTGATTATATTGTAGTCATAAAATTGATTAATTTTTAATCAAAGCTAAAACATATTTATGAAATAACAAAATAATATTAAAAAAAGTTTGGAGTGAGCTAGAGTTTGGAGTGAGCTAGAGTTTAGAGTTAAAGAAGTTTTAAATTTTAAAAATATGGAAAATAAAGAATTTAGCAAGAAGCTTGAAGCACGGACAAGAGCTTTTGCAATAAGAATCATTCGATTATCAATACTCCTTCCTAATACTGTTGAAGGAAAGATAATTAGAAATCAGCTGACAAAGGCTGGTACAAGCGTTGGGGCCAACTACCGGGAAGCAAACAGAGCCAGAAGCAAAGCGGATTTTAAGAACAAAATTAAAATCTGTGAAAGCGAAACAAGTGAAACAGATTACTGGCTTGCTATTGTCAGGGAAATGGAATGGGTTCAAGTCCAAGAATTAGAACCCGTTATTATCGAGACCAATGAGTTGTTATCGATTTTTACTTCAATTGGTAAAAAGCTGAACCTCTGAGTATGTCTGTAATACATAAAATGCAATAACTCTAGGCACTCTAGGCACTCTAGGCACTCCAAACTCTTCAATAAGCCAAACATGATTCTCTCAGGCAACATAGAACGTTCAGTGCTGCATCTCGATCTCGACACCTTTTTCGTATCGGTGGAGAGGCTCAGGAACAGACGTCTTTATGGCAAACCGGTGATAATCGGAGGCATGTCCGACAGGGGAGTGGTATCCAGCTGCAGTTATGAGGCCCGGAAATATGGAGTCAGTTCCGCTATGCCGATGAAACTGGCCAGGAACATGTGTCCCGACGCCATTGTGATACGGGGAGACATGGAGCTTTACAGCAACTATTCAAACATGGTGACCGGCATTATTGCCGGGAGGGCGCCGCTGTACGAGAAAGCATCTGTCGATGAGCACTACATCGATCTTACCGGAATGGACCGCTTCTACGGATGCTACAAATGGTCGCATGAACTCCGCCAGTATATAATCAGGGAGACCGGTCTGCCGATATCAATCGGCCTCTCCGTAAACAAGACAGTATCCAAGATTGCAACCGGAGAGGCAAAACCAAACGGGGAGATAGAGGTGCAGAAAGAGACAGTGCTTCCCTTCCTCGATCCGCTCTCTATAAGAAAGATACCAATGATTGGAGATAAGACCTATCATGTCCTCCGGTCGATGGGTATTGCAACTATTTATACCCTCCGGAATATTCCTGCCGGGATGCTTGAAAAACTGATGGGCAAAAATGGCATTGAAATATGGAAAAGAGCCAACGGAATAGACTCTACTCCTGTTTTCAGCTATTCGGAACAGAAATCGATAAGTACCGAGCATACCTTCGAGAAAGATACCACCGACATGGTGAGGCTGAATCAGCTGCTGGTAAGCATGGTTGAAAAGATCGCATTCGAACTGAGAAAACAGGAGAAGCTCACCTCCTGCGTCACTGTCAAGATAAGGTATTCCAACTTCGATACCCATACCCTGCAGAAACGGATACCCTATACATCTTTCGATCATGTTCTTGCAGATATAACCAAGGAGCTCTTTGCCAGGCTCTACCAGAGACGCATGCTCATAAGACTCATCGGAGTGAGATTCAGTCATATGGTAAGAGGCGTCCAGCAACTGGATATGTTTGACGATACACCCGAAAAGGTGAGCCTCTATATGGCCATGGACAAGATCAGGAAGCGTTTCGGGCGAAATGCGGTCAGGAGAGCCTCAGGGGTAATGACTATAGGGGAAAGGGAGGAAAAAGCCCTTAAACAGCTTGAAAATGCCCTTAAAGAGCAGAATATGATGGAGGAGAGGCTTAAAAAATATATGATGTATGGAGGAAGATAGAAGTTTGGAGTGACTAGAGTGCCTAGAGTGCCTAAAGTTAAGAGTAACTAAAGTATATATAAATATATGGAAAATAAAGAGTTTAGCAAGAAGCTTGAGGTAAGAACAAAAGCATTTGCGATCAGAATTATCAAATTGTCAGCTACCCTGCCGGATACAGTTGAAGGCAGGATTGTCAGAAATCAGCTAACAAAGGCAGGAACAAGCATTGGTGCAAATTACCGTGAGGCAAACAGAGCAAGAAGCAGAGCAGATTTTAAAAATAAAATTAAAATCTGCGAAAGCGAAGCCAGCGAAACAGGCTATTGGCTCGAAATCTGTATCGATATGAAATGGTCTGAAGTTAACGAATCAGAATCAGCACCCAATGAATCAAAGGAGTTGCTGGCAATTTTTACTTCAATTGGTAAAAACTTAACACTTTAGTCACTTTAGTCACTTTAGTCACTTTAGTCACTTTAGTCACTTTAGTCACTTTAGTCACTATGTATCTCAACTGCCATTCATATTACAGCCTTCGCTACGGTACAATGTCCGTGGAACAGCTTGTGCAGAAAGCACTGGCTGCCGGGAATGATGCCATTGTCCTTACTGATATAAACAACTCAACAGGAATACCTGAATTTGCAGGTGAGTGCAGCAAAAACAACATAAGACCGGTTGCAGGCATCGAATTCAGAGACGGGAATGAACTGCAGTATATCGGTATTGCACGCAATAACAGCGGACTGAAGGAACTGAACAGCTTTCTGTCGGAACTCAATTTCAGCAGCACACCCATCCCCTTCCCTGCACCCCGTTTCATGGAAGCATACACAATCTATCCCCTCAAAAAAATTCCCGAAAGAAAACTCTTTGACAATGAACGCATTGGAATAAAACCTCATGAGATGAACAGGCTGATAACCATGGATTCATCAATAAGCAGAAACTCAATGGTAGTTCTGCAGCCGGTAACATTCTCCGACTACGATGACATCTTTATACACAGGAGCCTCAGGGCTGTCGACAACAACATCCTGCTGAGCCACCTGCAACCGTGGCAATGTGCAGGTGATGATGAATTTTTCAGGGCAGCTTCCCTGAACGAAAAAGCAGCAGGAGAGCATCCATGGCTGACCGGCAATACTCAAAAATTGATGGACGACTGCGATCTGCAGTTTGACAGGGAAAGCCTTAAAAACAAAAAAATCTTTTCTGCCAGCAGGTATGACGATAAGCTGCTTCTCGGCAAGCTTGCATGGGACGGTATGATCTACCGGTATGGCAGAAAAAATACCGAAGCAAAAAAAAGAATTGAACATGAACTTGAAATAATCGACAGGCTCGGCTTCTCAGCCTACTTTCTTATAACCTGGGACATCGTGCGATATTCAATGGCCCGGGGTTTTTATCATGTAGGCAGGGGAAGCGGCGCAAATTCCGTTGTTGCTTATTGCCTGAAAATCACTAATGTTGATCCTATTGATCTAAACCTTTACTTCGAGAGGTTCATCAACCCGAAAAGGAGCTCTCCCCCCGACTTCGATATTGATTACTCCTGGAAAGAGAGGGATGAAGTGATTGATTACATCTTCAAGCGTTACGGTTACAGCCATACGGCGCTTCTTGGCACCATGAACACCTTCAGGGGCAAATCGATAGTACGGGAGCTCGGAAAGGTACATGGTCTGCCAAAGGAAGAGATAGATGCCCTTATCGACAATCCGTCGTCGGAGACCAGCCGGAATGAGATCACCAGTACTATTTTTTCCACAGGATTGAAAATTGCTGACTTTCCCAACATGAGAAGCATACATGCAGGCGGGATACTGATATCTGAAGAGCCGATTACCTGCTATACAGCTCTCGATATGCCTCCAAAAGGCTTTCCTACAACCCAGTGGGACATGTACACCGCTGAAGAGATTGGCTTTGAGAAACTCGACATTCTCAGTCAGCGTGGCATTGGCCATATAAAGGAAAGTGCGGAAATAATACTGCGAAACCGCGGCATCGATGTGGATGTCCATGCCGTTCAGAAGTTCAAGAACGATGAAAAGGTGAAAGAGTATCTCAGGACAGGTGAGACAAAAGGGTGTTTCTATATTGAAAGTCCTGCGATGCGAGGCCTCCTTAAAAAACTCAGATGCGACACCTATACGATACTGGTGGCTGCCAGTTCAGTCATCAGACCCGGTGTTGCAAGGTCCGGCATGATGAAGGAATACATCTTCAGATTCCATAATCCGGACAAATTCGAATATATACACCCTGTGATGAAGGAGCAGCTCGAGGAGACATTTGGCGTTATGGTCTACCAGGAAGATGTACTGAAGGTCTGCCATCACTTTGCCGGACTGGATCTGGCTGATGCTGACACACTGCGCCGCGCTATGAGCGGAAAGTACAGATCAAGACAGGAGATGCAGCGGATCGTCGAAAGATTTTTTTCAAACTGCCGCGAAAAGGGTTACAGTGAGGATGTTACAAAAGAGGTCTGGCGGCAGATCGAATCATTTGCCGGCTATTCGTTCTCTAAGGCCCATTCTGCTTCCTATGCCGTTGAGAGCTTCCAGAGCCTCTACCTTAAGGCTCATTACCCGCTTGAGTTCATGGTTGCAGTAATTAATAATTTCGGAGGGTTTTACCGCACCTGGGTATATGTCCATGAAGCAAAAAGGTCAGGTGCCACGATTCAGCTGCCATGTGTGAATAAAAGCAACTATAAAACAACGATTCACGGAACAGATATATACCTGGGATTCATTCATATCATGAGTATTGAATACAAGCTGGCACAGTCAATCGAAGAGATCCGCAATGAAAATGGATTATTTAATGACCTTAATGATTTTGTGACAAAGGTTTGTCCCGGACTGGAGCAGCTCATATTGCTGATCAAAGCCGGAGCTTTCAGGTTTACCGGCAAAAAAAAGTCGGTGCTTCTCTGGGAAGCACATATGATGATCAACAAAAACAAACATGAAGAAACCCGTCCCCTCTTCTCTCCTCCGGTGCGTGATTTTTCCCTGCCTGATCTTGCCCAGGGAAAACTCGAAGATGTCTATGACGAAATTGAACTCTTTGGATTTCCTGTTACAATGAGCTGGTTCGACATGCTTGAGACATCTTTCCGTGGCGACACTACAGCCCGCAGGATGAGTGAATACGCAGGGAGGAAGATCAGGATGGTCGGTCACCTTGTAACTGTCAAATACATCAAGACAGTTAAAAATGACTGGATGAATTTCGGGTCCTTCATCGATCCGGAAGGAAATTTCTTCGATACTACCCATTTCTCCCAGTCGCTAAGAGACTGGCCATTCAAGGGAAGCGGCACTTACCTTATCCTGGGAAAAGTAGTTGAAGAGTTCGGATTCCCTTCCCTGGAGGTCGAAAAGATGGCGAAGCTGCCAATAAAGCCGGATCTGAGATATTAACTTGAATTTCGGATTACGGATTGCAGAACAGTTAAATCCGAAAAAAGAATTGTATCCGGTATTAATTTATTAACCACGGAGTTACGCGGAGTATCACAGAGTAATTCACGGAGTCAGACAGTGAAACTCCGTGCAGACTCCGTGTAACCCCGTGGTTAAATATTTTAGTTATTGCCGCTATCCACCCTCGATGCCTTAAGTATACCTTTAATCGATTGAATCTTTCTGATAACTCCATAAAGGACATTCTGGTTAGATACCATTATATTAAGCATTCCTTCAAACATTCCATCATCCATTTTATAATTGAAACTGCGGATAGCAGCTTTATGTTCAGCAATTATATCCGCAATCTTATTCACAATCCCAATATCGTCAACACCAGTGATCTTAATGGCAGCAATGAATGACGGGCTGCTTTTGGATTTTGTCCAGCGTGCCACCACAACCCTGTAAGGATACCTTGAAATCATATTATGGGCATTAGGGCAATTTGTCCTGTGGATCTTTATGCCTTCCGATATAGCTACAAAACCAAATATCGAATCTCCGAATACGGGGTTACAGCACTTTGCCAGCTTATAATCAAGCCCCTCTACCCTATCCTCAATAACCAGGTAATCTGAATATTGCTGATCAGGGCTTTCTCTTTGTTCTGTTTCAGCAGCGGCCGGCTCAACAGTTGTCACCTCTGGTACTTCCTCCCTCTGAAGCACTTCCTTGATATCAAGAGGTTCTATTTTTCCTGTTGATATGTTGTAATACAGATCCTGGGCAGTCCTGAGGTTATAGTAACTGATAAGTTTCTGGATTACGGTATCCCCGTATCCGATTTTCCAGTTCTTGAGCCGGCGCATAAGAATTTCCTTTCCTTCAGCGGCAGCTTTGGTCTTTTCTTCGTTCAGAACCTGCCTGATCTTGGTTTTTGCCTTTGTCGTTATCACGAATGAGAGCCAATCCTGCTTGGGCTTCTGATTCTTTGACCTCAGGATTGAAACGTGATCGCCGTTCTGCAGCACATACCTGATAGTAACATTCTTCCCGTTCACCTTCCCTCCCACACATGATGAACCTACAGCAGTATGAATGTCAAAGGCAAAATCAAGTATAGTCGCTCCTGCAGGCAACTGGCGCAGATCGCCCTTTGGTGTGAATACAAAAACCTCGTCAGTATAAAGACCCGATTTCACCTGATCCATAAATACATTATCCTCTTTTGCCGTAGATTCAAGTATTTCCCTCATTTTTGAGAGCCAGGTATCAAGTCCTCCTTCTCCTTTAATACCCTTGTACTTGAAATGTGCTGCGAGTCCCTTCTCAGCAATCTCATCCATTCTTGCTGACCGTATTTGTACTTCCACCCACTTTCCCCTTGGTCCAACCACTGTTGTATGCAATGACTCATATCCGTTGGATTTGGGAACAGATATCCAGTCTCTCATCCTGCTCGGATTTGGCTGATATAGGTCAGTTACAATCGAGTATACCCTCCAGCAATCTGATTTTTCATTCTCAGAATCACTGTCCAGTATTATCCTGACGGCAAAAAGATCATAAACTTCTTCAAAATCCACTCCCTGCTTTTTCATTTTCAGCATTATGGAATGTATTGATTTTGTGCGACTCTTGATAGTAAACCTGAAGTTTTGCTTGTCTAGTTTTTCCTTCAGCGGAATTGAGAAATCCCTAATCAGTTTATTCCTGGATGCAGTAGTTTGCTTAAGACGGTTTTCGATATAATTATATTGTTCCGGTTCAAGATACTTTACGGCAAGGTCTTCCATTTCCGATTTGATGTTATAGAAGCCAAGCCTGTGAGCCAGTGGCGCATAGAGGAAATATGTCTCTGAAGCGAGCGGCAGTCTTTCATTTTCCGGTACATGTTCAAGGTTTCGCATGTACTCAAGCCTCTCTACAAGTTTGATAAGTATCACTCTTACATCATCTGCAAGACTCAGAAGCAGTTTCCTGAAATTTTCAGCCTGATAAGAGGATTGCATCGAATTTATACCGGTTATCCTTGAAAAACCATTGAGGATTTCAACCACTTTCCTGCCAAACTCCTTTTCCACTTCTTCCGGGGATATCCTCAGGCTGTTATAGGAGTCATGCAATAATGATGTAATGATTGAGGTAAGCCCCAGTCCCATCTCCCCTGCTATGATCCTGGAAACGGAGAGAGCATGCAGTATTTCGGGTTCCCCTGTGAGGATAGTCTTGTCACCACTTGCCTCCACGGCAAGATCAAAGGCTCTTTTTACTTTTGCATGATCTGTTGAGGCTATTGTATGTTTCGCTGCCTGTATCAGACTCCGGTACGCATTGTTTATTTTCTGAGTTTCAACTGCCATTACTCTGAATGAATTAATTCTCTTTTTTGTCACTGACTCATTTCAATGCAAATATCAACAAAAAAATCCCCGGTAAGTTTGAGAACCCCGGGGATTTCAGTTTAACCCGATGCCCTTTTACCTGAACGAGATTCCCAATCCGGTCGATACAACACTATATTGGGACCATGTATAATCGGCATGAAATGTAAATATCCCGAATTTAAGCCTGAATCCGGCATTTGCCCTTAATCCGGAAAAATTCTTTATATCCATGTCAGGAAAATTCTTAAGCACTCCCGCATCTTCATAAACATAATCCGTTGCGGAAATGGCTGGATTTACAGTAGGCAACGGAAAATTACCCGTCATCTCAATAATTGATCTTGTACTGCTGTACCCCAGTCCCCCATAGAATGAAATGACAGGCAGGTTAAAGGATCCGATCAAAGATGCATTCCATGCTTCAACAGTTGCTCCAAAGTTTTGATTATCAAATGATCCTGCGGGATATGCAGCAGAGTAGTTCTGTGGTTTTGATAAATCAGGTTGCATATCGAGGGGAACATTTCCTTTAAGCTTTGTATAACCACCAAAGAGAGAAATATCGAATGGCAGTACCTTATCACCCGGAATATATTGCATAATGCTGTGCAATAGACCTATGCCCCAGGAGGATATGTCGCCGCCACTAACCGTAATTTTAGGTATATACCTGATTCTCACCTCAGATCCCAGGGGGAGACCAATACCTGCAGTAAGTGTCGGAACCGGCATAGCACCCCAGTCTGAACCCGCAGGAGTAGTAAAGGAAACAGGATTAATTCCACCCTCACTCGGACCGGTAAGCAATGGACCGTCCTTATCCGGACCAGAAACCGTTGGAGCCATACCGGTTCCCGTAAATTCAGTCAGACCAATCTTAGATACATCAAAAGTGTTGGCTGATGAGGGTACAAATCCCACATTTACTCCCAGCGTCAAATCGAACCCTCCGAAATTATGAGGCTTTGCAGTATTATACCAGCTTCCGTTAACACCAGCCCCAAAGGCATTGGCCCATGGAGTTATATAGGCTTCCGTGATTTTCAATCCATCCACAGTTCCTGCCCTGAGAAAATCTGTATTATCAAATTGTGAAAACAAAGAAGTTGCAGATACCAGGTTTGCTGTCAACAGTATTATATACCGTTTGGTAAAATGATTTTTCATATTCGTTTTAGTTATATTGCAGACTTTGATTACAAATATAATAAAATCTGAATATCAAACAGACCATGGAAGATAGATTGGTGCTGGGTGCTGGGTGCTGGGCAAGCGATGCAGGTAAGTACCGTACGTTCCCCTCCCTGGAGGGGTCAGGGGTGGGTTTTAAATTGGTTGCAGGAAACGGGGGCCCTTGAAATATTATTATTTTTACTTCTTTTTCTCAAGTTCGTCCAGCCCTTTAAGTTCCTGAATATCAACGCTCTTCGATAGCTCTGAGATGCTCTTCAGATTAAGGTCTCCCTTTATTGAAATCAGGGAATTGCCACCAGGACCGCCGGTAACAACCAGCAATTCTGAGATTATATCCCCTTTCTGACGAATAAGGAATTTGGTAACATCAGGTCCGGTCTTTACAATCATCAGCTCCTCATAGTCAGACAGATCAAGCTTTTTACTGAGCTCAGTATAGAAGTTAAGGTCCTTGTTCAGCAATGAATCCTCAACTGAAAGAATCATTATCGATTTTAAACGGTTGACAATGTCGCCGGCTTCCTTGTTCTTGTCATCCTGACCGGCAAACATGCCAAACATCTTGCTTGAGATGGTGACCACAGTAAATCCCTCCTTTTCAGAGTATTTATTGAACATTTCTTCAATTGGTCCGGTCTGGGCATTCAGAACCATTGTCAGACAAAGGACAGAAATTGATAAAAATATTTTTCTCATATCATTTATTATTAATTATTTAGCATTTCTTTTGATGAGCTGTCCATCCCGGTTGTATTCTTCAGGTATTCCAGGCTTTTAAGATTCTTCTCAACTAATATTGCAGATTTATTAATTGATCCGAAACTTTTTGTTTTTATTTCATTTATTCTTCCAATGGATTTCAGCGACTGGGTTCCACGATTCATGCGGTATGAGACATCCATAAGAATTTTCATTGTTTCCGCGTACGCAATTTCAGGATTGGAAAAAGTATCCTTCTGTTCAATCCTGTGAACAAAAAAGAAATACGATCCTGCCAGGATAAGCAGTCCGGCAGCAGCACCGAGTAACGGAACAAGAAGCTTCCTTATCCTGATTGCCCTGCCTGTTCCGGGGGAATCATCAATTGCCTTAATTATCCTTGAATTAAAGTCAGCAGAAGGTTCCGGCACCTCTCCTGCCTCATTGTAAAAGATGAAGATCTCCCTTTCAGTTTCATAACCTACAGGAGCCGTATTCTCGATGAAACAGGTTCTCAAAGCTTTTTCTTCATCCTCAGTACTGTTTCCGTTATAGTACTTTTCAATAAGCCTTTTAAATTCTTCTTCTTTCATATTGATACTTATTAAATTCATCCCTGATTAATTTTCTTGCACGCGACAATGTTACTCTCAGTGTATTGATATTCTGTTCAGTTTTTTCAGCAATTTCCTCATAAGAAGCACCTTCAATATCCCGGAGTCTGATCACGGCTTTATATATATCAGGCAGATCAGAAATAATCCTTTCCAGTATTTCACCCGATTCCATGTTTTCCAGCTGTTCATGGGGTGACGGAGATGTTATGTTCTGATAATCATTTATATTGTAATCGCCCTTTAAACCATGCTTCTGTTTTCGGAGAAGATCGATAGAATAATTTTTTGTCATTGTGGTTGCCAGAGCATCAATACTTTTATATTCTCTGAGTTTTTCCCTCATGTTCCACAGTTTGATAAATACCTCCTGAACGACATCTTCCGCTTCCTCCTGGTTAAGGAGGATGCGGAAGGCAAAGCCGTAAAGTTTACGGCTCTGCAGCTGAACAAGATGTTCAAACTCTGTCCTGGTCATACTTCTGCAGGCAATACCTTATGAGCCTGTAAATATAGTCACATAACTAACTAGTGTCAAGTCAACTTAATTATCCCGCGAGCATTAAATTGGCAGTTGGCAATGTGCAGTTGGCAATTTTTCCATGACTCAATTTTTTGCCCACTGCTTTCTGCTCCCGATAATTATCGGGACCAACTTTTAATAATCCGCCAATAATTAGTTGAAAAGACACTAGTTATGATCGGCAATAATTTCTGCTCCATGGTTTTTCTTCGCATCATCCGAGAGTTTTTTTGCATCATCCAATGTCAGGTCACCCTTAATCTGAATAACTGCATTGCTTTCCCCGCCTGCAATAAGCAGAAACTCCTTAAATCTTCTGCCCTCTGTACGGACCAGCATTCTCAGATCCTGATCAGATTCTTTAACCCGCATAAACTCTTCATATCTATTAAGTTCAATGTCTTTAATTACCATATCATAAAAATTCTCAACCCTGATATCATCCTTCTCCTGTGAAAGGATCCTTATCTCTGTGATATTTGCAGAAATTGAATTTTTATCATGGTCATCATCGTTATCAAAACATTTCGCAAGTTTGAGCAGGTTCCCATTGATTGTAACTGTTGTAAACCCCTCTTTGCCTGCATATTTTTCAAACAGGGCATCAATTGATTTCTGTCCGTTAACAAATGTAAATGTAATTGTTAAAAGGCTGATTAATAATAGTCTTTTCATAGCTTCAGTTTTTAATTAATAATTGTTTCTGAATCCATGACGTTACAATTGCCGTTTCATTACAGAAAAAAATTTTATTGCATATACAGTTTGGCGAAGTCTGGAGACTTCGCCTTAAAGTAGCAACCAGTTGCAGTCTGGATGGTGGCAGAAGCGAAGTCCGGAGACTTCGCTTAGCATATGGCTTCCGGAGACTTCGCTTAACATACTGAATTAAAAAAAATGATATCCGGCAGATGAAAAAGGCATGAATATTTGTGTAGAAATAAATTTATTGTAACTTTGCACTCGCAAAATAAAAGCAGGATTCAGTAGCTCAGCTGGTAGAGCATTCCGCTTTGCGGAAGGGTTCTGGTTCGATTGCAACAATTTACTGATTCAGTAGCTCAGCTGGTAGAGCACATCCCTTTTAAGGATGGGGTCCTGGGTTCGAGCCCCAGCTGGATCACATGGCAGCCGAAAGGCTGCCTTTTAATTTGTTGCCATCAAACCTGCTATCGCGGAAGGCTGGCGTCTCCGCTGCAGATTAATAAATAGTAAAACCATCCTTAAGGTGCAATTCCTGACAGGTACAATCTATTTCAAATAGTATCTGAAAGAAAGCAGTATGCCAATCGAACTGGCACTAGTTTTTTCACTCCCCTCCATCAGGCTTCTGAGCTGATTCTCATGAGTAGAAAGCTGGAAAGACTCAACAGGAGTATAATCTGAAATATCTGAAAACATTGTTTTATAAAAAAAGCCTGCCGAAATCTGAAATTGTTTTTGATTGTGAAAATAAAAGCCACCGGAAGCAATTAATCCAGGATTAAGTGTTTTCACCTTTAATTCTCCGCTTACATCATTTTGCACATTGCTGCTGAATCCTTCATATGGTATGTCTTCCAAAACAACATTATAGGCAGGATAATACCCTGAATATGAGAAAGTACCTGAACTTGAATAATTATTGCCAACATGAATAGCCAGATTAAGACCGCCCTGAAGATAGAAGCCGATTGCCTTACTTAAAGGACATTGAAAATTGAGAACTAAAGGTATTTCTAGAAAGTATATCTTTTGAGTCTCATTAATATTATTCCCTGAAATTCTCCGTTCATAGCTTTCATTTTCCGAATCAATCGTATCCAGGCTATTTGAATAGGGATCTAAAGATAATTGACTGATATAAGGACTCAAGCCAATTCCTGAAGATATTCCAAAGTATTTTGAAAAGAAGTACCCGGCATCCAGGGAAAGAGAATAAGATATTTCCTTCATTGCAACAGCCCCGGCAATAACGGAGGTTCCTCCATTTGAAATATTAGTTTGTGCCGGACCTGCACCAACACCAATATACAAATGTTTTTGCCAGTATTTATTGTCCGGGCTTTGCGATTTTGCAGTCGTTTGAATCAGTAAAAGGAGCACTAAACACGAAACGAAATTCCTGCTGTAAGTTATCAGTAGTTTCATGGTATTAATTATTTAATAACCATAATTTTCACACCATAATAAACCTCGCTGACGAAAACCTGAACAAAATAAATGCCATTATCCAGGTTGCTGGTTGATATTTCTCTGAGATATTCAAAATCTGATTTTTCATCATCCAGGTTCATTACCTCGGTACCGGCGAGATCATTAATTCTGATTCGTATTTTGCCTGGTGGAAAATCACTGATTACGATTTTAAATGAGCTTTTTACAGGATTCGGATATACCAGAATGGATTTTTCACCTCCTATGCTTATTTCGTCAGCAAATGTTTTACAGCCGTTCTTATCCATCACTTCAACAGTATATATACCTGGTATTTTGGATGTTACATAGTATTGATTTGTGGCACCGGAAATTGGACCTGTACCATTGAACCATTGATAGCTTACTATCGAATTATCAAGATTGGGGCATATCAGAACATCATCCCATTTGATCGCAATCTGCGGCGTAACAGTTGCCTGTATGGCTACTTCGGCAAATGCCTCCAGAACTCTGCTCTCTGCTGACTTTTCCAGGGTATATTTTACCGTAAATGAACCGGCAGCGCTCGTGCCAGGTATAATAGCTCCAGTCACAGGATTAATATCCAATCCTGCCGGCAGCGCACTGAAAGTACCGCCGTAAGTGCCGGATAATGATACATCCTGAGCATCTGCAGAGGGGCACCATGGAGATCCGGAATATGATATAGTGATGAGTTCATCCTGGGTTACAGTTACCATCTGATTTCCTGCTCCGGAGCCCGAAATGGTTATTGTGGCTACTCTTGAACCGGCTCCGGTATTTGCCTGGTATGCAGCAATGATACTACCGTTTCCCGTTCCGGAAGATGTCACAGTGCACCATGGCTGGTCGCTCGATGAGCTCCATTCAATATTGGAAGCAACTTCAAAAGTGGCCGTTCCTGAGGATGAAGTAACATACTGATTTAAAGGTGTAACTATCAATTCCTTAGGGACGCCTGACTGAGTAACTGTAACCACCTTGTCACCTGCTCCTGAACCCGTAACGGTAATAATTGCTGTTCTTGCATCGGTTCCGGGATTTGCCTGGCAGGCAGCAATGATGCTTCCGTTTCCTGTTCCGGACGATGTCACAGTACACCATGGCTGGTCACTTGATGAGGTCCAATCAACATTTGAAGCAACGTTAAAACTGGTTATTCCCAATGATGATGTAACATTCTGATTTAAGGGTGTCACAATCAATGATGGACCAGTCCCTGTTTGAGTTACTGTCACCACCTGATCATTCACTCCCGACCCCTTAACGGTTATTGTTGCTGTTCTTGCACCGGTTCCTGAATTTTCCTGACATTCCGCGGTGATTGTACCATTATTCCTTCCTGAGGGTGTCACTCTACACCATGTCTGGTCGCTGGAGGTTGTCCATTCTATGTTGGAAACAACAGTGAAAACAGTCGTTCCTGCAAATGATGAAATAGTCTGATTTAAAGGGGTAACAGTCAATGTTGGTGCTGTACCTGACTGAGTTACTGTCACCATCTGATCAGTCACTCCTGACCCGGAAACTGTTATAACAGCTGTTCTTGAACCTTCTCCTGTATTTAAAATGTAGGCAGCAGTTATAGTACCATTACCTGATCCTGAGGGTGTAACAGTGCACCAAGTCTGATTACTTGATGAAGTCCATTCTATATTGGAAGCAACTGCAAAACTCGTCGTTCCCGAAGATCGGGCAACATTCTGATTTAGGGGAGTAACTATCAAGGTTGGGGACGAACCCAGTTGAGTCACAGTAACCACCTGATCGCTTACTCCTGATCCGGAAACTGTTATAGCAGCTATTCTTGTAACAGCTCCCGGATTTAACTGAAAGGTGGCTGTGATAGTCCCATTACCAGTACCTGAAGGTGTCACAGTACACCATGTCTGGTTACTGGATGAAGTCCATACCACATTGGAAGCAACTGTAAAGCTTGTTGTTCCCGCTGATGATGTAACATTCTGATTTGAGGGTGTTACTTTCAATGATGGACATTTACCCTCATTACCAATTACCTCCTCCTGAAATACTATTTCCTGTGAAAACGAAAACAAGGTAGTTGCAAGCAACAATAATGAAATAATCAGAGTTTTACCCGAAATACTATTTTTCATATGACTGTAATTTAATAATTGACAAGGTTATACAGCAATATCCCTGGATGTTTGATTCTTTAATTATTGCTTATTGCCAGAAGAATGATTATTACTAAATTTTTTCATAAAGAATAGTCAATGCTAAATTAAAACAGTTTTTTGCAAATACCTAAAAATCTGTCAAATAGTTAAACCTTTTTAATAAAATATTTTAGAAGCCAATAGTTTAGCCATCCAGTAAATGGTTTCCACAGAATTTTTCACCGGCTCAGGAATTAAAATAATATATCACAGCTTAAATACATATTTTTTTTAATTTAGCAATAAACTAATCTACCCCTGCTATGAAAATCTTTATTTCAATTCTTGTGCTGGTACTCCTGACCTCCCAGGCTTTTAGCCAGAGAAGGGCCAGGAAGGAAGCCCCTGCCGCAGCCGATACCAGCAAGGTTCAGATCGACTCTCTGACAAAAGTCACAAAAACCCTTACTCTTCAGCTTGATTCAGTCTCTGGGGAACTGGTGAAATACCTGAGTGTTTATAATACAATAAAAGAAAAGGTGATCCATTATGATTTTGATCCGACCAAAGCATCATATCTGATCGATTCCCTTAAAGCTTCAAGAGATTCATTATTCTCCGTTCAGGTATCCAAGCCATTATTGACTGCATCGGCTGACAGCGTAAATATGCTTCTAATGTCGAACTCTGTGCTTAAGGCAAGGATTGACAGTCTTAAAATCGCCTGGGAAACGGAAAAAACTGCAGTGCCAAAAGAGGATATTGAGAAATCAAATGCTATCAGCAGCCTGGTTCAGCTAAAAGAATTATATGATAATAAGATAATTACACAGGCTGAGTTTATTACTCTGAAAAAGAAATACCTGAATAAGCTATAATGTGTCAACGTCAGACTACTTTTTCTTCAAATTGCCAAGTTGCATATTTGCCAATGGGCAGTTGGCAATTATTGATTTCTGCCAACTGCAACTAATTGATATTCCGCCAAATTGAGTTGATCCAATGGCGCTAAAACCTTATTCCCAGCATTACAACATATCTGAATCCCATGCTTGTTGTCTTTATTGATCCGGTCTGTGCAAATTCCCCCGGGCTTATTACGAGATCGTATCCGGGAATTTTTGCGGCAATCGCATCATTGATCTTCTGGAATAACTCTGATTCCTGGTCAGGATCAAGAGTTGTACTAAGGTTGGCTTTCACCCTATATGCAGCTATACCAGGCCCGAAAAGGATCATATCCAGGGAAAACCTGTTCCAGAAAATGAACTGATAACCAAGCTGAAATCCGACTGAAGCGATCTCCAGACTTAATTTGGCATCCAGATCTCCTGTAAAGGACTGAGTATTTGCAGTCATTGAGAAATAACGGCTATAGGAATTATAAGATGCATAAGGTCCGATATATACGCCATGGGGAGATTTAAACTTATTCTCCTTAGCCAGGTAGAACCGGTAATCCCCGCTAATGTGAAATCCGCTGCTGCTGGTCTCCTTGCCTATTTCCTTTATTGAGTCAGTATCAAAATTCATGACTTTCGGAAACGAGAACCGGCCTATATTGACCTGAAAGGACTGATGATCTCCAATAGTTCTCTCATATCCAAACCAGTAGCACTGTTCGCCGAAAATCATAGGATTTGTCAGATTTATCTTTATGGAATTTTTAAGACGCCGCATTTCCTTTTCGGGTTTTGCCGAATCTGCCTGTCCTTCCAGTGTGCCGGATGCCAGGAGAGTAATTAGCTGAAGTAATATCAGGGCTGGCACCTTGTAAATAAGAGATTTCATAGATCTGGTCATTAAATTTCAAATTTCGCGTAAAACTTTGCTTCATCGATTTTTCAAAATTACTCTTTTTAAATATCCTTGCAATCAGAAGAACAAGAAATATGAAGAACTGAAAAACTTAGTATTGAAAGCGACCTTTCAGGTATGCTAAATTACCTGTTCGTCTCTATATTATGTTTATCCTTAAGCACATAATTTAAACCTGGTATACCGGCGCTAATGAATCAATTGAGATTGAACTTTTTAATGCCGGATGTGGCAATTAATATTTACATTTGAAAATTCAAATTGAAAAAAAGAATTTTGGCATAGCCGAAATAACGAATGCAAAATATAATAAAACACCCCCGACTATGAACAGATCCTTATCAATGGCTATGATTCTGATTCTGATTGTATCAGGTTTACAGCCAATCCTCTCACAGGAACTGACAAAAGCTGAAAAAAAGGCCCTCCGCAAAGCGAAGAAGGAGGAAAAAATAAAATCAGGAAAGCTGATGGTCACTCCTCTTGCTGGCCCAGCCTATACGCCCGAATTGGGATTTACAATAGCCGGTGGTATAATGACCTCATTCAAGACAAATACGAGTGACAGCCTGATTCAGAGGTCCTCGGCACCGATCATGCTTGGTGTCTCCTCCACCGGAGCTTATTTTATCCAGACAAAATGGACCACCTTCTGGTTAAACGATAAACTGAGGATCTATTCTGACCTGAATTATAAAAATATGCCCGACAATTACTGGGGAGTAGGTTATGATGCTGCCTACAATGAATATAAGAGCGACACTACAACAAAATATACGCGTACCTGGTTCCAGTTCAATCCCAAGATATTATGGCAATTTAAAGAGCATCTCTTCATAGGGCCAACCATTAACTTAAACTACACTAAAGGTCAGGATGCCTGTCCGGCGGTAGCCGCTGATCCTGCCTATTCAAAATACAATGACTATCCTTTCAACAGCGGGCTTGGAGTCGTATTTCAGTACGATTCCAGGGATATCCCAGTAAATGCCTGGGGAGGTACATTTGTTGAGGTATCGGCCACCTTTTTCGGGTCATATCTGGGAGGACAGAACAGCTACCAGGTGTACGACTTTGACTTACGCAAATATTTTAAAATAAAGAAACCCGGGCACACGATTGCCCTTCAGCTCAGAGGACGCTTCGGTTATAACAATATGCCATATGGTGAAATGTCACAGCTCGGTACCCCTTTCGATCTCAGAGGCTATACCTGGGGCCGGTATCGAGATAACTCAATGCTCTTTGGCATAGCGGAGTACCGTCATATGTTTTATAAGGGCAATGGTGATATCAGCCGCCATGGCGCAATCCTATGGACCGGTGCCGGATCGGTTGGAACCACAACCAGTGATTTTCAAAACTGGCTGCCAAACTTTGGTATCGGATACCGGCTCAATGTACAACCCAGGATGAATTTAAGGCTTGATTATGGTTTCGGCAGGGAAACCAGCGGATTTTATTTTAATTTCAACGAAGCTTTTTAAACTATAACAGACCTAACCACTTTTTATCTGATGAGAAAAAACTTTCCTGCCTGTTACCGGTGGCAACTATTATTTTCTGGAATATTTCTTGGAATATCCGTAATCATTTCCGGGCAGGATTCGCTAAAGGTAAAGAGCGATTCGCTTATTGAAAAAGATCTGAGCGATGTCATCAGATCAGCTCTGCATAAGCCACCAAAGGATAAACCGGCAAGTGCCGGTTCATTACTTCTGCTGCCAATAATCGGTTCAAACCCTGCAACCGGTTTCATGTTCGGTGTAGGCGGGCAGTATGCTTTCAAAGTACCGGGAAGTACCCTTTATTCTGCATTTATGGGGAGTGCACAGGTAACAACTAAGTCCCAGGTACTTTTTCTGCTTAAGAATAATATTTACACAAAAAACAACCGCTTTTTTTTAAGCGGCGACTGGCGTTTCCTGATCTATTCCCAGGATACATACGGATTGGGGACCAATTCTCCTGAGGGAGGAATCATCGATTATCAGTATAACCTTCTTGGAATGCAGACATCTACCGATTCGCTGGCCCAGCCAATGAAATTCGACTTTGCAAGGTTATACCAGTCTGTTTCCATTAAATTAAAAGATGGATTCTATGCGGGAATCGGTTATAACTTTGATTCCTATTTCAAAATTGTGGATCAGAAACTGAGGCTTAATCCCGGCGATTCACTTCTGACAAGTCATTATACCTATAATACTTACTATGGTTTCAAAACGGACAAGTATTACTCTTCAGCACTAAATCTGAACCTTATAATGGATACACGGGATAATATGATAAATGCCTATAAGGGTATACTGGCAATGATCAGCTGGCGCGGAGGACTAAAAGTTCTTGGCAATAAGTACACGGCAAGTTTATTTCAATTTGAATGGAGGAGCTTCCACGGATTGTCAAAAAGTAATCCGAAACATCTTATTGCTTTCTGGCTTTTAGGCAATTTCTCGAAGTCCGGCCAGTTTCCATATATGATACTCCCTGCCACTGCATATGATCAGCGCAGCCGGAGTGCCCGTGGTTATGCCCAGGGACGGTTCAGAGGCCCTAACCTCATATATGGTGAAGCGGAATACCGTTTCCCGTTGTCAAAACCCGGTGGAATACTTGGTGGTGTTCTGTTTGTTAATGCCTCAACTTCAGATAATAAAGCACAGGATCTCAAATTGTTTGGCTCGGTAAAGCCTGGTTACGGCCTCGGACTAAGAATCCTCGCAGATAAAAAAACGCGTACCAACCTGGCAATAGATTATGCATTTGGGAACAGGTCAAGCGGTTTCTATCTGGCTGCCTCGGAAACGTTTTAGATTATGAGATTTTTATTAACAGCAGTATACGGTAGAGGTCATTTTAGTTTAAAGACCAATCCTCCGCCAAAGCTAACCTGGTAATAGGTGGAAAAACCGCTTACACCGGCACCGGCACCGCCTGTACCAAAATATAAGCCGCCACCGACTGCCTGAACTGCAGATAGCAGACCTGCCTGCAACTTAAGTCCGACCTTTTCGCTTGCCCAGATATTTACGCCAAGCTTGGCACCCCATGCAAATTTGGTGGCGCCGGTTGAATTGTTGTTATCAGGATTTGTAACATCAACAATATCCATACCAATCTGAAACCCTGCGAAGGGCTCTACCTTGGGGTTAACCGGTACATATTTATTGAAGCTGAGAAATAGCCAGTTCTGAGCCAGATCAAAGTCGGTAAATTTTTCACCGGCGATAACTGCATTAGGATCCCAATAATACATTGGAGCTTTTGAATCAAGCCGGAGGTAAGTAAATTCGAGTCCAACTGCGGGGTAAGGCATTACCTCAATACCGCCTCCGTATTGGAAACCCCCGTTAATGGATCCGTCAAAATAAGACGTAGCTGAATAGTATGAATCAACATGATTATCGGCGAGTGCATATGTAGCATACCCATGAAGTCGTACTGATGGCCCGGAAGAGGCTGGCTTCGGTTTTTGCTGAACGACTTGTACAGTCTGACCAGGCTGAGCGACTACAACGGTTTGACCAGGTTGAACAACAACGGTCTGACCAGGTTGAGCAACTACGGTTTGAGTATTTTGAGCAAATACAATGCTTCCTGCAAAGCCCAAAGAAATAATAACTGCTAATAGCTTTTTCATGAATCTGTTTTTAAAATTATCTCTATCAAAACAAGTCAGTCAGATACCAAAGAATCTTATTCAGACCTGTATATTTGCAAATATATTAAAATATTTCAAATCACTCTTATCACCACCCGCCTCCCAGCGCTCTGTAAAGGGCAACAGTTGAAGTCAGTTGCTGGCCGCGGGTATATGAGGCAAGTAGTTCAGCATCGAAGGCATAGCTTTCTGCTATCAGCACCTCGAGGTAACTTGTAAAACCGGCGTCATACTTTGCCTTTGTAAGCATTAGGGCCTTGCGTGCAGCCTGAACTTGTCTCTGCCGGGCTGTGTATTCCTCACGATATGACTGAATACCCACAAGGGAATTCTCAACATCGGCGAGTGCTGTACGATAAGTATTAAGATAATTGTTAACAGCTATCTCTGCTTCTGCTTTCTGAACATCAACCCTGCGCTTGTTTATGCCGAATTCAAATATCGGTCCCAGTACCATTCCAGTCACTCCGGCAGCGAAAGCATCACTGCTTAACAAGGTGTTCACATCATTGGATGCAACCCCCAGAATGCCTGTAAGACTGAAACTGGGGAATCTCATGGCCTGGTATACTCCTATCCTTTCCGTTTCAGCTATAAGGGTATTTTCAGCAGCGACAACATCCGGTCTGTGTTCAAGAAGAGTAGATGGCAATCCTGCTGGAATCTCAGGAATGATTACCTGGTCGGAGTTCGCAATTCCTCTTGGGATGGGTTGCGGAATCTGTCCCAGCAGGATATTCAAGCTTCTTTCAGTATAGCTGAGTTCGCGTTGCAGGTTGCTTAGAGTAGCCTCTGCAAGGGCCAGCTGCTGCTCTGCCTGGAGTTTGTCGAGCTCGGCAGATTCACCTTTCAGGAAGCGCTCATTAACCATATTATAATAGGTTTGCCGGCTGGCTATTGTCTGCCTGGTGACCTCAATCCTGTTATCAAGATCCCGTAGAAGGAAATAGAGGCTGGCAGCATCGCTTACAATTGTTGTTTTTATTGTTTTCAACCCCTCTTCGCTCGCAATCAGTTCAGCATAAGCTGCACGTTTTGCATGGCGGATCTTACCCCAGAAATCAAGCTCCCATGATGCTGTTCCCAGGAGTTCAAAATTGTCCGTCGCAGGATCTGCTATATTTGCAGATGCCTGGTAGCCGACTGAGGGCCACTGCCTGGCCTTAGAATTCTTATAGACAGACCTTGATTGCTCGACCCTGAGCACAGCAATATGCAGGTTAGTATTTGAATCGAGAGCCTGAATAATTATTTTATTAAGGACTGTGTCATTGAATAGTTCAAACCATTGAAGGTTTAAGGTGGTGTCTTTTACTTCAATAGCTGTTGAAGTATCACCTGTTACAACCAGGGAGTCTCCGCTCATGTAATGTTCAGGTACCTTTACTTCAGGCCGCGTATACCTTCTGCCCACCAGGCATGATGAGAGCAGAAAAACTATTAATATCTGGGTGAAAATTAAATTCTTCATATTATTCTCCCTCTGATTTTTCAATTACTGGCACTGTTTTCTTTTTCCCGATTTTTTCAATGACAATATACAGTCCGGGAACTATTAATACACCAAGAATGGTAGCAACGAGCATCCCGCTGAAAACGGCCATACCCATAACTTTTCTCCCTTCTGCCCCGGCACCTGAGGCTGTAAGCAAAGGCGTTACTCCCAGAATAAAAGCAAAAGCTGTCATCAGAATCGGTCTGAACCGAAGCCTGGCAGCTGACATAGCAGCTTCTACAAGTTCTATCCCTTTTTCATGTTCAGCCTTTGCGAATTCGACTATAAGGATTGCATTCTTGGCAACAAGACCGATAAGCAGTACAAGCCCGATTTGTGCAAAAACATTATTTAAATATCCGTTGTCAGTCAATCTGGCCAGGAAGAGTCCGAGGAATGCGCCGAAAACTGAGAATGGTATTCCAAGTAGCACACTAAAAGGAAGTTTCCAGCTTTCGTACTGAGCGGCAAGAATAAGAAAGACAAACAGAATAGCCATCATGAAGATAGGTCCTGAAGAGCCTGAAGCTTCTTTCTCCTGGAAAGACATATTAGACCAGGAATAGCCCATCGTTTGCGGAAGGACCTCTTTGGCTGTCTCTTCAAGAGCTTTAAGAGCCTGCGAAGAACTATAACCTGCAGCCGGCACCCCGCTTATTTCAGCCGACCTGTAAAGGTTAAAACGGTTAGTGAACTCCGGAGCACTGACCTTGCTTGCAGTGACCAGGGTTGTTACAGGAACCATTTCTCCTTTATTATTTTTCACATAGGCCATGCTGAGATCCTCAGGACTTACTCTGTATGAAGCATCAGCCTGAACATATACTTTATATTGTCGTCCGAATCTGTTGAAATCATTTACATAAGCTCCTCCCAGAAATGCTCCGATTGTTGAATTCACAGTGGAGAGAGGGACTCCCAGTTTCATCGCTTTCTGCCTGTCGACCTCCAGTTTGATCTGAGGCGAGGTGGCATTGAAAGTCGAGTTTATACGTCCAATTTCAGGCCGTTTCCGGGCCGCTGCAACAAATGCGTTTGTCTGTTGCTGGAGATACTCCGGAGTATTTCCGGCCTTGTCCTGGATAAACATACTGAAACCTGCGCCGGTGCCTAAACCAGGAATTGGAGGAGGACCAAATGCAACTGCGGTACCGCTGGTTATCTCCTTTGCAAAAACCTTATTGAGTTCAGCTAATATCTCCTCCACTGTCTGGTCTCTTTCACTCCACTCTTTTGTCATCACAAAATATGTAGCCACATTGGATTGATAGGCTCCTGTAACAAAACTGAATCCTACAATGGGTGTTACAAATTGCATCGATTCATATCTTTTCAGAATCGCTTCAACCTGTTTGCAGGTCTCATCTGTACGATGAAGAGATGATGAAGCCGGTAAAGTGACATTCATAATAAAATAGCCCTGGTCCTCATCAGGAACAAATCCTCCCGGAAGGTTCTTACCGAAAAATCCTGCAAATACGACTACAACCAAAAGAATTATCACAAGGCGCATTGCTTTGCGCGAGAGGTACCCGGCAATACCGACATATCCGCCGGTCACTTTATTGAACATCCTGTTGAAACCATTGAAGAACTTTGGAAGTAAGCCTTTTCGCTCACTCATTGGTTTTGTAGGCTTGAGAATCAAAGAACAGAGTGCCGGACTTAACGACAGAGCTGATAGGGCTGAGAAAACGACAGAAACAGCAATTGTAATAGCGAATTGCTGATAGAGCCTGCCGGTTATTCCCGGAACCATTGCCACCGGTATGAAGACGGCACAAAGAATAAGCGCTATGGCGATAACCGGGCCTGATACCTCTTTCATAGCCTGAATGGTAGCTTCACGCGGTGTCTTTCCATGTTCAATATGATGAATAACCGCTTCCACAACAACGATTGCATCATCAACCACAATTCCGATGGCTAGTACAAGTCCAAGCAGTGAAAGCACATTCACTGAAAATCCAAGGATTGGAAATACAATGAAAGTTCCAATCAGTGAAACTGGTACGGTAATAAGGGGTATTAATGTGGCCTTCCAGTTCTGAAGAAAAATAAAAACTACAAGAATTACAAGGATAATAGCCTCAAAAAGTGTGTGAACAATCTCAGTAATACCTTCGGTAACAGCCAGAGTTGTATCAAGAGAGATATCGTATTTAATATCCTCAGGAAACCTCTGAGAGAGCTCGGCGGTCGTTGTCTTGATCTTTTCAGCCACATCCAGTGCGTTGGTACCGGGTGTCTGGTAAATTGCTATTGTGGCTGCAGGCTTACCATTCATCCGGGAGGTGGAATTATAGTTCTCTGTACCCAGTTTTATTTCAGCTATATCTCCAAGCAGTACTTTTGAACCATCCTCTTTGCTTTTTATTATGATATCTGCAAACTGTTCCTCCTGTATAAGCCTGTCAGAAAGAACTACTCCATATGTAAATTCTGTTCCGGCAGGTGTAGGTTCAGCTCCGAACTTTCCGCCCGGACTTATTACGTTCTGATCCTGCAGAGCCTTTGTTATATCTTCAATAGTGATATCGAGTTTAGACATGATGTCAGGCTTTACCCAAACCCTCATGGCATAGTCGCTTGAGCCAAGGAGTTTTACCTCACCTACCCCACTGATACGTGCTATGGCATCAACAAGGTTGATTGTGGCAAAGTTCGCAAGAAACCTGTCATCGTAGACGGGATTTTCAGAAGTAAGGGAAATAATCAGAAGAGGGAATGTAAGTGACTTTTTTGTTGTAATCCCATACTGTTTTACCGAAGGAGGCATAAATGGTTCAGCCTGGCTCACCCTGTTCTGTGTAAGCATATTTGCATTGTCGAGGTTAGTACCAACTTTAAAAGACACATCCAGACTGAGATTTCCGTCAGAAGCGTTGGTACTTTTCATATATATCATCTCCTCCACACCATTGATCTTCTGTTCCATAACAGCTGCAACACCCTGCTCAACATTCACGGCATTTGCCCCAACGAAGCTTGTGTTTATCTTTATGGTAGGAGGAGTTATTTCCGGGTACTGACTTATAGGTACACTCCTGAGTGCCAGTAAACCTATAATCACAATAACGATGGATAGCACCATTGCAACAATCGGCCGTCTTACAAAAAATTCTCCCATAATAGTATGTATTGCTGCTTAATTAACGAATGAAATAATAGTACTGTCAGGCGACCAGGATTTATTGACAGGATTAATAATTGTGCCGCTGCGTAGCAATTGAGTCCCTCCGACAACAATTCTGTCGCCAGCTGCCAATCCTTCATCAACAATATAACTCATATTGTATTTGGGCCCTATCCTGATAAGTTTTACACTTAATTTATTACTGTCAGCAACAGTAAAGACCTGGTATAATCCCTGCATTTCACTGACTGCTCTCTGAGGTATCAGCAGTGCGTTATCACGCAAATCAGTCACAAGCTTCAGTTTAACATACTGTCCGGGACGAAGCATATTGTCAGGGTTTTTGAATTCTGCTTCAAGTGTAAGGGCACCTGTTGATGGATCAACCTGGCGGTCGGCAAAATTCAGCTTCCCTTTAAGGGGATATGCCGAACCGTCAGCCAGAGTCATCTTAACATTATCTTCCTTCGCACCTAACTTGATGCCCATCTGCTGCATAAGCCTTGAGATCCGGAGGAATTCTTTTTCGCTGATTGTAAAGCGAACCCTTATTTTGTCCAGGCTGGAAATAGTATTCATTATATACATTGGACCCCTGCTTACATAGTCGCCAACCTTATATCTGGAAATGCCGATCATGCCGCTGATAGGTGCCACAACGCTGCAATAACCAAGCTCAATCTTTGCATTTCGCAGTGAGGCCTCAGTGGATTCTACCATAGCTTTGCTGGAGGAAAAAGCAGCCCGGGCTGCGACCAGTTCACGCTGGCTGACTGCACCTATTGCTGCCAGAGGTTCTATCCGGTCAAGATCGTTTTTTGCTTTTATCATCAGGCCGTTTGCATCAGCCAGAGCTGCTGCAGCTTCATCCACTGCATTCCTGTATGGCAATGGATCAATTGTATATAAGAGCTGACCTTTTTTTACCATGCTGCCTTCCTTGAAATTCATTGTCTGTACCCAGCCTTCAACACGGCTTCTCATCTCAACGTCTGATTCTCCGTATGTTTGCCCGGTATACTCCGACTCAATGTCGACAGTCTGCTGCATTACCTGCACAACAGGCACCTCCATCGGCTGAACTGCAGGCCCCTCTTTTTTGCCTTTACAGGAATAAATAATAAGCACAAAAAGGATTATGAAATAAAAAGTAATTGTCTTTTTCATCGGTATCAATAATTATATAAATAGATTATTTTTATCTTATTCATCTTACAACTGGAGGAAATCCTGAAAACAAAGATAAAAAAAAAACACATTTTCCTTCAGGAAAAATGTTGATATCAGCTTAATCATATAATTTGCATGCTGAATTGAACATCTGCAAATACTGGTGATGCATTAACTTGAGAAATATGTTTTTATATTATTGATAATAAGTAAAATATAATTGTTCATTGATTTTTTGATTTGAATTGATGTGTTAACCCCGAAGGGGTTTAATTTGAATAACCGTGGGTGCAACCCACGGTAAAGACAATAAAACCTTCCGGCAACCCCGGAGGGGTTGAATAATGAACTCAATATAACATTCTAATATTCAGCCCTTTCAGGGCTGTGAGATTTAGTTTATAGATGACCGTGGGTTTACACCCACGGTTATTCAGATTGTGCCACTTCGCGGCACGATATATTGAAATCAAACGCATCAGTAGTAATCTGCAAATATAAATGAATTGAGTTTATAGAAGAATAGAACCAAAGTACTATAAATCCTCCCTCCACCTCCTCCCTCAGCTTTTACACACTATTTACCTGAAATTCTGAGCAATTTGATCAGCTGCTGCGGTTATACATCTTTGATAGAGGATTGGCTGATATGCCATGGAGGAAAATACTGAGAAGTACGGTCAATACAATAACGGCCATCATCTGTTCCATGCCTCCCCTGCCAAGTTCAATCACCACAATAAGCAGGTAGAGAATGGAAGCAATTCCACGTGGGCCGAACCAGCCGATAAAACCTACCGTACCCGGTGGCAGTTTAGTCCCAATAAGGCTTATTGCAACCGGGATCATGCGAATAACAGTAAGGCTCAGCAAGGCATAAGTCCATGAACGCCAGTCCCATAACGGGTAAGATAACGGAACCAGTATAAAACCGAATAACAGGAATATGACAAGCTGCAAAGCCTGGCTTTCGGCTTCACCGAATTCATGAATTCTTTCCCTGATCTCGGGAGTTGTGGTACCAAGCAAGAGCCCCGCAAAATATGCAGCAATAAAACCATTTCCATGCACCATCTCTGCGAGTGAAAATGCAAGAATTGCCAGTGATACCGAGGCAAGCCTCTGAAAAGTTGAATTCATCCATCCGCGTTGCGACGCTTTATCAACTAGCATGCCACCAGACCAGCCTACAAAACCACCGATCAGCGGACCAAAAATGAATTGTTTTAATGTAAAGAGAGACCAGTAAGTAAAACCCGAACCATGGGTATCATGAACGGAAAGCGCTGCAATACATATTAATATCGGAGGCAGGGCAATCCCGTCATTAAGTCCGCTTTCAACATTTATTGTCTGCCTTATTTTTTCCGGAACAAATTTGCTTGTAACAACTGCCTGTCCAAGCGCTGCATCAGTGGGTGATAGAATCAGGGCCATGAGTATAAGTGCCCATATGCCCATATCCGGAAATAAAGGTCTGGCAATAAGTGCACCTGAAATCATTGTAATGGGCAAGCCGATTAATAACAGCCTTAGTGGCAGTCTCCTGTCATGTATAAGTTCCTTCAGTTTAATAGTTGAAGCATCTATGAACAGAACAAGTATAAGCGTCAGTTCGGCGATTATTCTTACAAATGGAGCATTCACTCCAACCTGCACACTTTCCGAGGTAAAATAACTTGCTATGATGCCAACGGCAACAAAAACCATTGGAGCAGTTACAATCGATTTTTCTGCCAGCCTGGAAAAGATCCCGTAGCCCAGTATCAGTATGGCAAAAAAGACAAAAATCGGATATTCACTCATAATTATGCTTTTGTATATCAAATATAAGAAATATTTGTTTGTCCCGATTTTCATGGGATTATCAGCATTATTTTCAAAATACTTGATTAAATTTGATTATAATTCCAGTTTTATGAAACGTATTATCTACGGATCAACAGCACTTTGGAACACAATACTACTGTTTTCAGTAATATTTGCAGTGTTTGTAATGCCTGCTCTGCCGGCCATCTGGCACAGGTCGCTGTTCCGTGCCGTTTATACATTGATTTATTTCTCTGCTATCCTGTCGCTGGAGAAACGGAACAACTCTCTGCTGGCACTGCTTTTTTCGACTTTTTTGATAGAATGGATTTCCGGCATTCTGAATATGCCATTATTGCTGATCCTGGCTAAAATGGTTAATATTCTCTTCTTCCTCGTCATTGTTGTTTCACTCATAAGGCAGATAGCAACGGCCAGCAGGGTATCTGCGGGAGTTATACTTGGATCTGTCACCGGCTACCTGCTGCTTGGGTTAATCTTTTCAATATTTATGATTTTCATAATGCAAAATGATCCGGGAGCATTCTCCTCTCCTCCCGGACAGACTTCCGAATCTCAGGAAAGCATAAACGCCAGTGTTCCTCTTTATTTCTCGTTTGTCACCCTTGCAACGCTTGGGTACGGAGATATGGTCCCGTTAAAACCATATACACGGTCACTTGCTACCCTGATGGCTGTCACCGGGCAGTTTTATATAGCGATAATTGTTGCGCTTCTTGTGGGTAAGTTTTCAGCACAGAATATCACCTTCAACGATGAATGAAATCGGTTAATTAAATTAATGTTTAACCTGTGAATCACAGGTTTAACATTAAACTGAATTAAGATTGCAAATAATCTGAACTTGTCATTCATTAATCTCCTAATATTACCTTATTTATGACTCTTAAAGCAAAAAAATCAGGATCGCACGACCAACCAGTGGAACAGAAGCGCCTTACTGATGACAGGGAAAGAGGTGCAAAATGGAAAAAGTGGGGACCATATCTGAGCGAACGGCAGTGGGGTACTGTCAGGGAAGATTACAGCGAAAATGGTGATGCATGGAATTATTTCACCCACGACCAGGCACGTTCACGAGCCTATCACTGGGGGGAGGATGGTCTGGCAGGTATTTCTGATGATAAGCAGCAGCTTTGCTTTGCACTTGCACTCTGGAATGGAAATGATCCGATAATAAAGGAGCGGCTGTTCGGTCTGACCAACAGTGAGAGCAATCATGGAGAGGATGTCAAGGAATATTATTTCTACCTTGACAGCACCCCTACCCACTCCTACATGAAATACCTGTACAAATATCCGCAGGCAGCTTTTCCATACGCGAACCTGGTGAAAACCAACAGTTCCAGAACCAGGAATGAATTTGAATACGAATTACTCGATACCGGTGTTTTTGATCATGACAGATACTTTGATGTATTTGTGGAATATGCAAAAGAATCACCTGAAGATATCCTGATAAAAATAAGTGTCTTTAACCGCGGGCCTGAACCTGCATTTATAAATGTCCTCCCTACCCTCTGGTTCAGGAACGTCTGGTCATGGTTTGAAAAAGCAGATAAGCCTGTACTGAAGCAGGTAGGTGAGTCACCGGCTGCTATAAAAGTCGAACATCCCGGACTGGATAATTACTTTTTCTACTGTGAAGGGAATCCGAATCTGCTTTTCACTGAGAATGAGACTAATACTGAGAGATTATTCGGAACTCCCAACCAGAGTCCATATGTTAAGGATGGCATTAATAACTATATAGTACATGGAAACAATGAGGCGGTCAATCCGGAGAAGACCGGGACCAAGGCAGCAGCAAATTATCCACTGATAATTGAGCCCGGAAAATCAGCGAACGTCAGATTAAGACTTAAATGTAATCCGTCAGAGACATTCCAGCCATTTGGAGATGAGTTTGAAGAAATATTTGATGCCCGCAGAAAGGATGCTGATGATTTCTACAGTACAGTCATTCCTGCTACACTCAGTTCAGATGAAGCCAATGTATTGCGTCAGGCTCTGGCCGGAATGATGTGGAGCAAACAGTTTTATCTTTATGATATTGACAAATGGCTCAGTGAACATGGATCCGATCCATTCCTGTCTTCACACATAAGCGCACTCGAGGAATGAAGAATGGCATCATATGTTTAACGGTGATATTATTTCCATGCCCGACAAATGGGAATATCCCTGGTATGCATCATGGGACCTTGCCTTTCATGTTCTGGCGCTCACCCTGGTTGATCCTGATTTCGGGAAACAGCAACTGAGACTTATGCTGCAGGGGCATTATATGCATCCTAACGGAATGGTACCGGCCTATGAATGGAATTTCAGCGATGTCAATCCTCCGGTCCTGGCCTGGTCGACAATTTTTACCTACAGGCTTGAAAAACTGACTAAACAGACAGAAGATACTGAATGGCTCAGTGCAAATTTCATGAAATTACTGTTGAATTTCACCTGGTGGGTTAACCGGAAGGACCGTACCGGCCGCAATGTATTTGAAGGAGGATTTCTGGGGCTTGATAACATTGGGGTCTTCGACCGCAGTGCCCCTCTGCCCACCGGAGGATATCTCGAACAGGCAGACGGCACTGCATGGATGGCTCTCTTCAGCCAGAATATGCTTGAAATTGCAGCGGAGCTTGCTCTTAAGGACAAAGCGTATGCCGACATGGCACTTAAATTTGTCGAGCATTTTCTCTCGATCGCATCATCAATGATACGACTTGGGCGATAATACCGGGATGTGGGATGAGGAGGATGGTTTTTTCTATGATGTTCTGCGTCTTCCTGATGGAACAGCCCGGCGTCTGAAGGTACGGTCGATGGTAGGATTGCTTCCCCTTTGTGCTGCCACAGTTTTCGATGGTGAACTGATTAAAAAATATCCGGAACTTAAATTCAGACTTGATCAGATCATTAACTTCCAGACATGAACTATATTGCAGCAATCCACAATCCGTTGAAAACAGGAGTGGCAGGAAGAAGACTGGCATCTGTGCTTGATGAAACCCGTCTCAGAAGGGTATTGAACAAAATGCTCGATGAAAATGAATTTCTGAGTCCTTACGGTATTCGCTCTCTTTCCCGCTATCATGCTGATCATCCCTTCAGCGTCAATGTAGAGGGACAGGAATATAAAGTAGCCTATCTGCCCGGAGAATCAGACACCGGAATGTTTGGCGGAAATTCCAACTGGAGAGGACCCATATGGATGCCTGTTAATGCACTTATAATACGTGCATTGCTGCAATATCATGCCTATTATGGAGATAACTTCAAAATCGAATGTCCCACAGGTTCAGGAATCCAGATGAATCTTTACCAGATTGCAGAGGAGATTGCCAAACGACTGACAAGCATTTTTCTGAAAAATGACAAAGGTTTAAGGCCTGTCTACGGAGGCACCGGGAAATTTCAGGAAGATCCTCACTGGAAGGATTATATCCTGTTCTATGAATATTTCCATGGGGATAATGGCGCCGGTATCGGAGCAAGTCATCAGACAGGCTGGACAGGTGTTATTGCCAGGATCATGCACCTGTTTGCCAGTACTTCTTCAGATCAGATCCTGGAGCTTAGCAAAAAAGCAGCGTTTATTGAACTGGATGATCAGGATCATTAAAAATATTTACATACAGGCGTGCTTGAAAGTCAAGCCTGCTGTAACAGGTTAAAACAACAGCCCTGGTCAATTCTCTGCAAGCAATTCCTGTTTCAGCCGTTGCAGCTCAGCAACCTGTTCCTCACCAACTTTCGGATATGCCAGCTTCATGGAATCAAGTGCATAAAGGACTGCTGCCGCCACAACAATTCGCGCAAATGGCTTGTTGTCAGCAGGTACAACATACCAGGGAGATTTTTCTGTCGATGTTTTCTTAATCAGATCTTCGTAGCATTCCTGGTATTCTTTCCAGAATTTTCTTTCTGCAAGGTCAGCCTTGCTGAATTTCCAGTTTTTATCCGGCTTGTCAATACGCTCAAGAAACCTCTTCTTCTGCTCTTTCTTTGATACATTCAGGAAAATCTTCACAACCAGGATGCCATTGTTGTTAAGGTATCTCTCAAAATTCCTGATATCGGTCAGACGATCGTCCCAGATATCTTTGGTCACAAGTTTTTCAGGCAGTTTTTGTGCCAGTCAGAAATGATTCATGCACCCGTACGACCAAGACCTCTTCATAATAGGAACGATTGAAAATCCCGATGCGTCCCCTTTCAGGAAGCTGTTTCATGCAGCGCCACAGATAATCATGATCCAGCTCCTCGGCACTTGGTGATTTAAATGAGGTGACCTGGCATCCCTGCGGATTAATGCCAGACATCACATGCTTTATTGCCCCGTCTTTTCCGGCAGCATCCATTGCCTGGAAAATAACCAGCAACGACCATCTGTCCTGGGCATACAATTTATCCTGCATTTCGGCGAGAGCTTCAACTCCAAGCTGCAAAACCTTCTGCGCCACAGGCTTATCCTCTTTTCCAAGATCTGAACTAACACTGGTGGGAAAGTCCTTAAGTCTGAATCTCTTATCACTTGTAACGCGATATCTCTTAGACAGTTTTTTTGCGCGTTCTATCAGCTCCTTATTGCTCATCCCGGCAAATTCATTTATTCTGTCTGCCGTTTTTTTAGCGATTTTGTCGTTAACGATTTTCTTTGCCATATTCAAAGTGGATTGATTAATACTCAAATAATCTTTTCAAAACCAATATGGATATACTTATGAATAAAAGTCCTGAAAATGAAGATCCTAAGTTAGAAATAAAAATTCAGTTCCAGAAATTCCAATATATTTATTGATTGTCATCCAGTCCTGGTTTCACCTTCCATACCTCCCTGCAATAGTCCCGGATCGAACGGTCGGATGAGAATTTACCCATCCTGGCCACATTCAGGATCGACTTTCGTGTCCATGCCTGCTGATCCCTCCAGAGAGCGCTTACCTGATTCTGACATTCAATGTAATTCTGATAGTCGGCCAGAACAAGGAACGGATCATGCCATAGAAGGTTGTCAACTATCGGCCGGAATAGGTCTTTGTCTCCGCCAGCCAGTGCTCCTGATGCAATGAAATCAATTACCTCATGCAGAATATCATTATTCTCATAAATGGTGCGCGGTGAGTAGCCGACGGATTTCTCCGACTGTACCTGAGCAGCATTAAGGCCGAAAAGAAAGAAATTTTCTGCACCCACTTCTTCCCGGATCTCAACATTGGCTCCATCGAGTGTTCCGATTGTAAGAGCTCCGTTAAGAGAAAATTTCATATTGCCTGTACCACTTGCCTCCAGTCCGGCTGTGGAAATTTGTTCTGAAAGATCAGCGGCAGGATATATGTGCTGGGCATTCTTAACATTGAAATCAGGAAAGAAAACCACCTTCAACCTGTCATTTACCAACAGGATCATTATTTATCTTTGCGGCCACTGAGTTAATCAGTCTTATGATAAGCTTGGCCATGAAGTAGCCTGGCGCGGCTTTGGCCCCAAAAATAAATGAACGGGCCGGAATATCTGCAGCCGGATTTTTCTTCAATCGCAGATACAGTGTCAGGATATGCAGCACATTGAGATGTTGCCGTTTATATTCATGCAAACGCTTGGCCTGAATGTCGAACAGTGATTCAGGATTCAGTTTAACGCCTGTCCGCTTTTCCACTATCTCTGCCAGATGACGCTTGGCTCTGTACTTTACTTCATGCCACTCGTCCTGAAAAACGGGATCATCAGCAAATGACTCAAGCTCCCGGAGCCGGTACAGGTTGCTAAGCCACCCATCACCTATCCTGCTGGTTATAAGAGCTGTAAGAGAAGGATTGGATAACGCCACAAACCGTCTGGGTGTAACTCCATTTGTAATATTGCAGAATTTTTCCGGCCACAGTTCAGCAAAATCGCGCATCACTGTTTGCCGCAGAAGATCGGAATGCAGCTGCGCAACTCCATTTACGTGATGGCTTCCCACAGTTGCCAGATTGGCCATACGAATATACTTTTCACCGCTTTCATCAATAAGCGATAATCGTGAAAGAGTTCCATCATCGGAATTATGATTTAAGCGGACTTCTTCCAGGAAACGGGCATTTATTTCATAAATGATTTCAAGGTGCCGTGGAAGAAGTTGACCGAAAAGACCAAGAGGCCATTTCTCCAGAGCTTCAGGCAGAAGAGTATGATTGGTATATGCGAAAGTTTTGCGGGTTACCTTCCATGCAATATTCCAGTCCATCTGGTGTTCATCAACAAGAAGCCTCATTAACTCTGCCACAGCTATGGATGGATGCGTATCATTAAGCTGAACAGCCCATTTCTCATGAAATGTATCCAGAGGCCGCTTTAGCTGCAAATGTAAACGGATCATATCCTGAAGTGAGCACGAAGCGAAAAAGAACTGCTGCTGAAGACGGAGTGTCTTGCCCTGAATTACCTCGTCATTGGGATAAAGGACTTTAGTAATGTTCTCGGAAAAAATCTTATCTTCTACAGCACGATAGTAATCGCCATAATTGAAAGCTTCGAAATCAAATGATTCGATTGCCTCTGCCTTCCAGAGCCGAAGATAATTACATGTACCAACTTGGTAGCCAAGTATAGGTGTGTCATACGCCACACCCTTAACCATTGTTTCCGGGATCCAGCGTTTGCGAAAGTGGCCCTGATCATCTGTCCACATCTCTGAATGACCTCCGAATTTAACATCATAGGCAATCTCGTACCGTGCAATTTCCCATGGATTGCCCAGGTGCAACCACTTGTCGGTGATCTCCACCTGCTGACCATCTCTGATCATCTGGTCGAAGATACCGAATTCATAACGTATACCATATCCTATGGCAGGCACTTCCAGAGAGGCAAGTGAATCAAGGTAGCATGACGCCAGACGGCCCAGGCCGCCATTGCCCAGACCAGGTTCTTCTTCCTGTTCGATGAGCTCATCAATATCCAACCCAAGTTCCGACATGGCCTGACGGGCCTGATCAAAAATCCCGAGATTGAGCAGATTGTTTGCAAGATGGGGACCGGGTAAAAACTCGGCAGAAAGATAGGCTACAATCCTGGCGTTCTGCTCTGCATAAGTCTCACTGGTTCTTACTCCCTTATGGAGAACCCGGTCGCGGACAGTCATAGCCAGAGCAGTATATGCATCGTTGAGGGTTGCAGCTTCAGGCATTCGTCCCATGCCACTGAACAGATTGTCGAGAAAGGACTGTTTCAGATCGGAGGCAGTCATTCCTGTACGAACACTTTCGGTATGTAAAATTTTCTTTATCATAATAACTTAATAATTAAAACTATTTAGATTTATTCCGGCCAAACAACTCCGTTTGCCTGCGGAGTCTTTTTATGGTCGTTTCAGATATTACGCAATTCAACCGCCATCTCCAGTTGCCCTTAAGAGTTCCGGGAACATTCATACGTGATCTGGTATCCAGCCCAAGAATGTCCTGTAGCGGAAATATCACCAGGTTGGCAGCAGAGCTTTGCAATGTCCGGAGACTATCCCAGTGAAATGTTGAAGATTGCCCGCCTGTATAATCCATCACTCTCTGTTTTTGAGCCTGAGACAGCTTACTGAACCAGCCCCTGATGGTGTTATTGTCATGATTACCGGTATAGGCTGCAGTGAGCGATTTAAAATTATGAGGCAGATGATCTGCCGAATCCTTTTCTTTTCCAAAGCCAAACTGAAAAATACGCATCGGGAGCATTCCGAAAGTATCGCGCAGGGTAACATCTGCCGGCGTTACCCGTCCCAGATCTTCTGCGATCATAGGATGGGGTCCGAGTTTACCGGTTACAGAAGAGAGAAGCTCAGCTCCCGGGGATTTGATCCAACATCCTTTCCCTGCCCCTTTTGAACGGAAAGGTATCGACCATGTGCGGGTAAAACCCAGAAAATGGTCAATGCGTATGGCATCAAACAGTTCATACATGCGGGAGAACCGCTGAATCCACCATGCAAAATCAGTTTCCTGATGCCTCTTCCATTCATATTGCGGATGACCCCACCGCTGTCCGTCAGCGTTAAAACGGTCCGGCGGATAGCCCGACACCCTTGATGGCTGGCCGTGCCGACCGAGCTGGAAGAGCTCCTGATGACTCCAAACATCCGCACTGTCATGAGCGACAAAAATCGGAAGATCGCCTATCAGCCCAATGCCGTGGTGATGCGATTTCTTACTTAGCATGCGCCATTGCCTGTCGAACTGGAATTGTATAAAACAATGGTAAGTTATCTCGTCTTTCAACCGGTGGCGTTCAGCCTCAAGAGCTTGCGGCTGCCTTGCTCGTATCTCCTCCTCCCATCCGGTCCATGGCTTGCCTCCGGAATCATTCTTAAACGTCATAAACAGGGCAAAATCCTGCAGCCAGTGTGAATTCAGACTGCAAAAGTGAAGGAAGTCAGGATTTTGTCTGCCCCCATGATCAATAAAGTTATTGAACGCCTGTCGTAACCTCTTATCCCGATACTTATGTACCTCTGGAAAATTCACCCGGGATCCGGAAAACTCTTCTGTATGTTTCAAGTCATCAGGTTTCAGCAAGCCATCCTTTGCAAGCAGTGTAAGTGAAACAAGAAAAGGATTACCTGCAAAACCTGAACAGGAATCATAGGGGGAGAATGCCGGAGGGTTCCCCGGTGGACCGACAGGAAGCATCTGCCACCATGTCTGGCCTGCCTTTTCCAGAAACTCAACGAACTGATATGCATCCGGACCAAGGTCACCCGATCCATGTTTGCCCGGAAGTGATGTCAGATGAAGCAGGATACCGCTGCTGCGTCCGGAGAAATTGAATAAACTCATTTCAGTTTTTTCTCATATTAACAATAAATCAAGTATACAGCAACAGTTCTAAAATGCTTCCCCTATATTTACATAGACTGACCAGAACTCCTTGCTGAATCCCGCATCAAAGGTTACATTCGTATTTGAATATTTGTTGAACTTAAGTCTTATACCCGTTCCGGCTGCAGGATGCCAGTATTTAAACTGCTGTGTATCGTATTGAGAGGCCGAAGTGACACTTGCAAAAACCACACCGCCTAAAAATCCGTTGGCTGTAATTCCAAACCGGTATTCTGATTCAAAATAGAGCAGAGCATTGCTGCGGTACCGGTTTTGTCTTATCCCCCGGGAAGCGGATCCGGGAACAGGCTCCCAGCGGTTTGCCGGAAGATCGAGATATGGCGGATTGCCTGAAACTATCGTCCAGTAATAGCCGCGCAACGCAAGTATTTTATGAAGCCCGCCTCTAAATGGGAAATATTTCCTGGTATCGAGGAATATTGACTGCCATTTATCATCACTGCCTAAGAAAGGATCGTAATAACTATATGTCAGATTGGCCAAAAAGCCATTCTGCGGATTTAACTGATTCCTCCTGAGATCGTACATTATTGGAAGGTTTATTCCTGATGAGATAGTATAATCCTTGTCTTCAGGCATATATCCACCTATTACACTGCTGTAACCACTCTCTTCAACAACAATATTATAGTGCTTGTCATAAGCATATCCCAATCCGACAGAGAGATTGGGAAGTATACCTTTCATAACGTTCTGATGGATCCTCGTATGATCATAGTCAATCATCGTCAGGTTTTCTTCCTGGCTGTTGCCTCCCAGGCCCCATGTATTCTGCGGATAAGTAAGCATAAAATATTCGCCGATAAAATTCCAGCTGTTCTTTTTCAGCCATATATTGGGCTGCATCTGGAATCCAAACTGCCCCCCGAAACCTATATACGGATAAAAATAGATATTTGAAACTTTGGTATCGGATATGTCACCAAGCAGAAATGCTATGTTAAATGATGTGAATACTGTCTTATCACCTGCAGCAGAGGACCTTGAAGGAAAAAGAGAAAAGCGGATCTTCCTTTCAGTCCGCCTTTCTTCGCTGTCTTTTATTTTAAAGATTCTGACCAGGTAATCAACAAGGTCAACCTGCCTGACAGTATCTTTACCGGAAGAGAGGCTGCCTGACAACTGTATCACATTAATACTGTCAGTTGGCTGTGAGTATATGTAAGAAAATGCACTGGCTGATATAAAGATTATCAGAATAAGTGGTTTCATAATTTAGCCATTATATCCTGCCAGGCATTAGAACCAGTAAGCAGTACGCAGTACCCCGCACCTAGCACCTAGCACCCAGCACCCAGCACCCAGCACCTAGCACCTTGCACCTTCCCCTACTCATTATCCCAATTCCATAGCGCTGAAGTATCAAACTGCCAGCACAATGAAAAATAAAACACCTGAGAAGACTCATAGCGTGTAAGGTCGCTTATGCTGAAAGATGACCCATCCTGACTGTTACTGCTTACCTTATAGTCTGTATTCAGAAAATCAGTCAGGTAATATTTAAATTTAAGATTGATGCCGCCTGGGAACTGGACACCTGCAAAAACAGAAGGAATAAAAGTTGGCGTCTGGCTGGAAAACCATTCCGTGGATTTGGTCTTGGGTCCGGAACGGTCATAGCTGTCGGTCCAGTATTTTTCCTTTAAATGAAAAGCTAACTCATATTCGCCACCGCCAAAGAAATAGAGATGATCCTTGAATGATCCAAGCTTTAAAGCCAGGGGTACGCCCAGCATATATTGACGCCTTACAACATTATATTTGGAGTAAGGGACTGAAGCTCCATCGTTTATGCTTACTGTTTGAGGAAGGTTTTCATCTGTTATCATACCAACGTTACGGACAGCCAGACCTGAAAAAAAGCCTATATTATCTGTAAAATCACAATGAATATACTGGCCCAGGTGAAAAAATGCCGTAAAACGGACATTGTTGTTGTCAAGACCTGCACCAGGGTACTGGTCAAGGAATGCCTGGGTAAATGTGGCATTGCTCTGACTGAAGATTATCTCCCCGCTTGTAACCGGATAAACATTCTGAGCCTGAAGCTGGAAACTTCCTAATCCAAGGAAAATAAAAATAATTAAGTAAAGTCCGGGTTTCATGATTTAATTTTTTTTTGAGTTGTAAAAATAGTAATTTGGTTATTAATTTCAAAAGAAACAAAACCTCTTGATGTTCTGTTTTTTTTAGTAAATTTGAATTGAAATATTAAATCCTGAAAACCTCAACTAAAATTATATAATTATGAAATACAAGGTAATAATTGGGATAAGTTTTTTAGTTTTAGTATTATCGGTAATTGCCTGTAATATAAAAAAAGAAGAAGCAGTAGTAATTGACAAAGAACAGATTAAAAAAGAAATTCAGGCAAAGGAGGCGGAATTTGCTGACCTTTACAATTCCGGGGAGATAAAAAGTATCGGCTATTATGCTGATGATGCCATAACATATTATCAGAACAGGGCACCTCTTGTGGGAAAAGAAGCGAGGGCAGAATTTTTAAAATCAGATATTGTATCAAGTACCAACAAAATTTCATTCACAACCAACGAAGTGTTTATATCAAATGACGGAAACCTTGTGGTTGAATTAGGTGCTTATAAAGTAGTTGATTCCACCAATACCGCAATCAACACCGGAAATTATATGAGCCTGTTCGAAAAGAGGGATGGCAAGTATGTATGCATCAGGGATATGAGTGCTTCAGATATGCCACTTGAATAATAAGATTCGGAATATCTTATATAAGAGGCTACCCTTAAATGATAGCCTCTTTCTATTTATTTTTGTTTGAAAGTGCAGTTGATTACCTTCTTCTGCCCCCTCCGCCACCTCTGGAACCTCCACCTCCGCTATAGCCTCCGCGGGATGATCCCGATGAACTTGATCTGGATGCAGATGAAGAGGAGGATTTTGATCTGGATGCAGATGAGGATGACATGTTTGACGATGATGCAGGACGTGAGGAAGCTGATGTACCTGTCGATGGACGTGTCGAAGCCGATGTGCCTGTGGATGGACGTGTTGAAGCTGAAGTTCCGGTTGAGGGACGATTTGAAGCCGAAGTACCTGCGGATGGACGTGTTGAAGCTGAAGCACCTGTTGAGGGACGACCCGAAGCGTTATTCCTGTTGTAATTGCCGGAATTAATATTATTGTTCACAGTATTTGAGGTACGCCTGTTATTATTATAATTGTTATAATGATTTTCATTGTGAATATATACGTTACCACCATGACCACCATAATATCCGCCATGATGATAATAGTTATTATGACGGTAAATGCCAACTGCCATCACTGTAAAAGCAGCATAATAAGGTGGATAATAATTATAATAGTAAGGAGGATAATAGGGAACATAGACAGGAGAATAGACATATTGTACGACCGGTGCTGATTCGACAACAACAACGGTAGTGGATGCCGGAACGTTAACAGTAACGGGATCGTCACCGGAGTATGCCGGATTAGCTGTTACTGAAGGAGTCGGCGTGGTCCTGGGTTCGATGATATAATTTTTACCATAAAGATCCACATCTCCCACAATCTGCAGGGTAACTTTTTGATCTTTGTCCTTTGATAGTAAAATGACTGCAACATCCTGAGTTTCCTTTTCACTGACCGCAACCTGGAGAACAAATGCAAAATCATCCCCGTCCTGCTTTGTCGAAACTTTGATGAAATCAACCTTATTATCCAGATCCAGGTCTAAATTATTGATACCTGTTTCTTTCAGGTTCAAAGATTTTTCAAAGTCTTCAATAGTCTTCGACTTCTGAAATAGATTCAATACGGCATACAGATCCAGATTATCTCCGGGTAAACCCAGCAAAGCTGTATCCTGCTCAGCCTGGCTCGCTGTCTGAGAAAAAGCAGGTACTCTTATCAAACTGATCGCCAGAATTATAAATAATATAAACCTGCTTTTCATGAGATTAATATATGGTTATACTCGAATTCATGCTCAAAACTACAAAAAAAAGATTGTCCGGGCAAAAAACATGGACTATCTCTTAAATTTCTCATCTGGAAAGGACAGGGATCTGTCTGTTGATTGATTCTTCAAGAGATATCAGAGTCTCAGTTCTGACAATACCGGATATATTCTGGATCGTATCCGTAAGAATCATCCGGAGATGCTCATTGTCCCTCGTATATACCTTTATAAACAGTGAATAATTACCAGTAGTATAATGACATTCAATGATTTCTGGGATATCTTTAAATTTTTCAATCACCTCCCTGAAATGACCGGGATGGTCGAGGAAGATTCCGATGTAAGCACAGGTTTTAAATCCTACCATTACAGGATCGACTTTAAATTCTGATCCCCTGATAACACCTATTCTGATAAGCCTCTGTACCCTCTGGTGTATAGCAGCGCCTGATACACCACACTCCCTTGCAACCTCAAGATAGGGAATCCTGGCATTCTTGGTGATAATATCTAAAATCTTCTTGTCAAGATCATCAATCAGTAAGTTTTCTGCCATGTGGACTATGAATTATTGAATAAATCAAACAATATCTTTTAAAATTCTTACAAATTTAAAGTAAAAATAGATATCCCGATACATATCTGAAAAATGTTTAATGAATTTAATGTAAACGCAGGTATTGTAGAGGGTTAAGCGAAGTCTGGAGACTTCGCTTAGCGGCGGAAATGTTTCATCGGTTAATATAACCAACTATATCCTTTATATCAGAAATACCCTTTCGGACAAGGTAATTTTCGATGCCCTCTAGAATCCTCACAGGAGCCTGAGGATCAATGAAAGTAACTGTTCCGATCTGAACTGCTGCAGCTCCGGCCAGGATGAATTCGACAGCATCAGACCAGGTCATGATCCCTCCCATTCCCATAACGGGTATTTTGACGGCTCTCGCTACCTGCCATACCATTCTGAGAGCGATGGGCTTGATTGCAGGACCCGATAATCCACCGGTTACAGTGGAGAGCGATGGTCTCATCCCCTCAATATCAACTGACATCGCGAGAAAGGTATTTACAAGCGATACCGAATCAGCTCCCTCCTCCTCTACAACCCTCGCAAAATCGACAACACTGGTAACATTTGGAGATAATTTGACGATCAGTGTTTTTGAATATGCGGCTCTGACTGCTCTGGTTACCTCCCGTGCAGAATCAAGGTTTGTACCAAAAACCATCCCTCCTTTTTTTACATTCGGACAGGAGATGTTCAGTTCAATGGCGGGAATTCTGTCAAGTTTGTTAAGTCGCTCTGTAAGAGCAACATAATCATCAATATTATTGCCATTGACATTGACGATGACATTCGTATTATATTTTGACAGCAGAGGGTAAATATTCTTTTCAAAATAATCAATTCCTTTATTCTGCAAACCAACTGCATTCAGCATACCGGATGGTGTTTCTGCCATACGCGGATACGGGTGACCTTCCCTGGGTTCCATGGTAGTTCCTTTAACTACTATCCCTCCAAGTCTCGAAATATCGAAAAAATCATCAAGTTCAGATCCAAATCCGCAGGTGCCTGAAGCTGTGAGCACCGGATTCTTAAATTTCAGATTCCCAATTGAAAAGCTTAAATTCACCATCTTAAGTCAGTTATATTGAAAACCGGTCCTTCGGTACATGTGCAGATATTTCCTTTAACTGTACAGACTATACAGCAGAGACAGATGCCAATTCCGCATGCCATGAGGTTTTCAAGCGATACTTCACAATTTATATTGTTATTCCTGCAATAAGCACCCACGGCTTTCATCATAGGATCAGGGCCACAGCAGTAAATCCTGTCATAAAGCCTTTCCGACAAAACGGAATGATTTGTAACGTAACCTTTCTCCCCTTCTGAGCCGTCTTCTGTAGTAAGATATACATTACCAATTATTTTGTATTCTTCAAGGTCAATAATCCGCTCCTTGTTTCTGAACCCAAGCAACCAATCAGACTTACAACCTATTGATAATAAATGCTTTCCCATAAACAGCAAGGGAGCTACACCTACACCGCCTCCCACGAGCAGCACACGTTCTCCCGGCTGGGGATCAGTGAACGAATTACCGAGAGGATAAATAAGATTCAATAAATCGCCGGGAGCCATCTGAGAAAGTCTGATGCTTCCCGGGCCGGCCGTCTGTATGAGAAGCTTAAAAGTATTTTTCTTAAAATCAACATCATGTACAGATATTGGACGTCTTAGAAATGTTCCCGGACTTCCGTCAACTCTTACCTGAACAAACTGACCGGGCTTAAAATCGGGTAACTTTTCGTTCCCTGAGAGCTCAAGAATAAATAAATCGTCCGTAATGCGCTTATTATCAACTATTTTAAAATCATCTACGCGCTTTGCCATCTGGTCAGATTTTCACACAAAGATAACTTTTAGGAGTGAATAATCTGCCTAAAATGAAATATTAATCCTATGCAATGATATAAACTGAGAATGAATTAAAATTCTCATAAGTACGGCCAGCTGTTTCAGTTTCTCGGAAGATATTCTTCAAAACTGCTGTCGTCATAGAACATGACAATCCTTGAAATTGAAGATTTTATTTTCCTGTCTGCATCTTTAACATCCGGGTTTGCCTGATCTTTTACATCCGGTTTTCTCCCAGGTACCTGTTTGTCAGATTCATTAGTGATTGTTCCAACATCATGTTTCCTTCCGGGAATGGTTGCTTCATCAAACAATGACTGCATCTGATTCTCCCTGTACATGGTCCCTTTACCGAATAAAAGCCAGTCAGTGGAAAGAAACTGATACTTTTCAAGCATTTTAAGCACGAAATCCAGGCTGGGATTATTTCTTCCCGATAGTATATGGGAAATACCTGAAGGCTGGACGCCAATTTCTTCTGCAAGCTGAGCAGATGATTTGTTTTCCGATTTAAGAAATTCAAGCAAACGATCTTTCATTGAATGAAATTTTAGTATTACAAATGTAAATAAATAATGAATTCCATTTGTAATCCATCCGCTTTACATATGTAATCTTAATACAGTCTGCATTTAAAAGCATCAGAATCATAGATCATATATAATTGATATAATGTATATTAGAATTACTGTTATTTCAACCATTGCAGCACATTAGATCTGTATATGTATGGTTTAGAATACATTAAGCTCTATTTCTAAATATTAATGGTGGCAAAGGTGCATTTCATTGCAGATATATTCAATATTTACTTCACTTAATGCAGATTAAAGCACTGTTTTAATGCACTTTATGAATTTTAATAGTGACTGAATACAAATATTTAACTTAGTAATCCTGCAATATCCATAATCTGATTACATATGTAAATAATACTGGAGATTTGCATGACTTTACAAATGTAAAGTGCTATGAAATGTACAATTGTAACCTGACCATCCGTCTACTCCTATCCTATGCAGTTGTGGTTCGGAAAGATAAAATCGCCAGAATAAAGAATATGGGTCACCCCTTCCCTCTGTGGCTGAATATTCAGTTCTCAGGAGGTTTATTTCTTAACTCCCTCATAAATTGATTTTTGTTTTATCTTGAAATTTCCTAAAAGTTAACTTCCTTTATCAGAATAAATGCCTCAGAGTATGAGAATATCAAAATTTCCGGTGCCTCTCCATTTCCAGATTTTAATTGCCCTGCTTGCAGGTGGTCTTTTCGGTTATATTTTCCCGGATGCCACAATCTATACAAACTGGATGGGAGAGATCTTCCTGAGGGCGCTTAACATGATAATCATCCCTCTCATTCTCTGCTCTATAACAACAGGTGTTGCGAGCGTGGGGAATGCTGATAATCTTGGCAGGCTGGGACTGAAAACTATGGGATATTATATATTATCCACTTTAGTTGCGATTATTACAGGATTTCTGCTGGTATGGCTGATCAAACCGGGTGTAGGGGCTGATCTTGGATTTAATGTGCCAGTGGATGAAATTTCTGCTGTCTCTGACAGCTTTGGCTCCACCCTTATTAAAATTATCCCGTCCAACATATTTGAAGCCTTGATGAAGGGTGAGATGCTTGCAATAATCTTTTTTGCCATTTTGTTTGGCTTCTTTATAACGAAAGTAAATGAGAAACCGCGCTTGCTGCTGACAGATGTTTTAAATGCGATTCTGGATGTTATAATGAAAATCACAATGTTTATAATCAGGTTCACCCCGCTCGGCATATTCAGCATCACGGCAAAGGTGATAGCCCAGCAGATCCAGTTGGGAAATGAGATAAGTGAAGTTGTCAGCAGGCTGGGGCTTTATTTTCTGACAGTGCTGGCCGGATTGTTCATTCATGGCTTCATAACACTGCCGCTTACAGTTAAGTTACTGGGAAGGGCCAATCCCCTGAAGCACATGAAAAACATGACAACGCCCCTGTTAACAGCATTTTCAACATCATCTTCAAATGCGACTCTTCCTCTTACAATGAAAGCTGTTGAGTTCGAAGACGGAGTTTCAAATAAAATCGCAAGTTTCACTCTGCCATTGGGAGCCACGATAAACATGAACGGAACAGCGCTCTATGAATGCGTTGCGGTAATCTTTATCGCTCAGGCTTATGGGATTGAACTGACTTTCGGACAACAGATCATTGTGATCATTCACTGCCCTGCTGGCAGCAATAGGATCGGCAGGTATACCCATGGCAGGACTGGTAATGATGACAGTGGTACTGAGAGCTGTAGGACTGCCGCTGGAAGGGATTGGATTGATCCTTGCAGTAGACCGTATACTTGATATGTTCAGAACAGCTATAAATGTTTATGGTGATACGTGCTGCGCTGTGATAATTGCCAAATCAGAAGGAGAAAAACTCAATATCTGAAAAGTGTTCTCTGAACCGGCAGATAGCATATCTTGAACCGCAATCAATACAAACGTCAGCTGCACGAACCTGAACACCCATGCTCACTGTGTGTACCGCATGAGGAACAGGAATTCATTGTACCGGCGATTTCAAAATCGGTGGCATCCCTTACTTCAACAATTTTGCCTGAAAAAAACAGATCAAGACCTGCCATCGGATGGTTGAAGTCCATTTTTACATATGTATCTGTTATCTCATTTATGACGCCATTGAGCGGATTCCCTTCGGTGTCCATCATAGGAACTTCGTTCCCCACGCGGCAAATATCCTCATTGATTTTTCCATCTGTCTCAAAAATGGAGACCGGAACATCGATTATCATATCTTCCCTTCTTTCTCCATAAGCCATTTCAGATTGCAGATGTAAATGTAAATGGATCTCCGTTACCCAGTTCATTGATATTTGATTCGAAAAAAGGAAGTAACCTGCCTGTCCCATAAACAAATGTCAGTGGTCTGCTCTCATCCAGGGTTTCAATAATTCTGCCCTCTGAATCACCCTCCCTCAGCTCATAGATAAGCGAAACCATTTTATTTTTTTCAATTTTCATATCAGATCTGTTTATATTTATAAAACCGCCACAAATATAATCCAAATTACCACCCGGTAAGATGGAGGTCAACAATATTTCGTTCTGATTTCCCGGGCAGAATCAGATTTTCATCTTTAAAAATGAATCAGAAGCTAAAGCTGATCCGTATTTCAGGATTACTGTAAAGTGAATATCCTGAATCAGTTAATGTCCATAAGAACATCAGGTTGAGAGCTGACCTGCCTTCCCAGCTGCTGACTTATTCCGAATCCACCCAGGAGGGTATTTACAGTGAACCTCTCACCCGGATTCTGCGGATCCCAGACGGAAGATTCCAGGCTTAGCAGCTCATCTTCGAGATGTAAAAAGATGCCCATGTGAAGTCCAATCGGAATTGCATTATTTATATCCTTTACGGGAACAAATTGAATATAAGCATTGCCGCCATACATGGTAGTCTCATAATAGGGATCCTTATAATAGGTGAAATTCGGCCCTGCAGCAATTGCAATACGCGGTCTTACCCACAATCCCACAAGAGGCGTAACATGGATATTTGTGTATGTTCCGAACTGCAATCCCAGGCTTCCTCCAAAGAACATTCTTTCCCTCAAAGGAGGTATCTCTTCATTTCTATTCTGTCCATAAATAATTGATAATGATGTAAATAATAAGGTTGTAAGAATAATCATCTTCTTGTAACACCTTGCAATAGTACTGTCGAAACCCGGAACCATATTATCAGATTTTATTTTTTTTGACGATACAAATAAACGAATAATTCATGCAAATAATATTCGGTGAAGCCAATCTTTTACGAAGGAAAATTTTATTTTGTCAGTTGTCAGGTCAGGTCTATAATGAAGCTGACTTCAAGTTTGCAGTTGGCAAAAAGCAGTTGGCAAATAAGTAAAGAATAGCCCACTGCCAATTGCCAACTGCCAACTTTATGTATTTCTTAAAGAATCGCTTATAAGTCTCAAACTTGTCTAATTAATCAGTGGAGTTATACCAAAAATATCGGATCTCTATTTTTCTATCTTCTCGTATGATGCGACAATTCCTTTTATCAGCGAAGAACTGAAGCCATTATGCTCCATCTCATTCAATCCAACTATGGTGCACCCCTTAGGAGTGGTAACTTTATCAATCTCAAATTCTGGATGTTCCTTCCTTTCAATTAATAATTCAGCGGCTCCCTTTACAGTTTGATTAACGATGGCGCTTGCAGTTTTTGCATCGAAGCCGATTTGTATGCCTCCCTGTATCATAGCCCTGATAAACCGGAGCACGTAAGCTATTCCGCATGCTCCCAGAATTGTAGCTGACTGCATTAGTTCCTCATCAATTGTCATTGTGGTTCCAAAGATATCAAAGAGCGATTTTACCCTTTCCACATCCTTTTTCCCGTCGCTGCTATGACAAATGCACGATACAGACCTTCCCACACTGGCGGAGATGTTTGGCATAGCTCTGAAAACAGGCATGGAAATACCAATTACATCCTGTATCTGGCTTAAAGATGTCCCGGCAGTAATGGATATCAGAACATGTTTCCCGGGATTGAGATAGGCTCTGATCTCTTCAAGAACTTCTACAATATTATACGGTTTAACGGCAATAACAATAAGATTGGAATTTTTTACAGCGACCACATTGTCGGTTGTGAGCCTTACCCCTTTTTCCTCAAGGTAGGCCAATTCCCTGATATTCCTCCTTGTCACTGTAATATTTTTTGGAAGGATATCTTTTTCCTTCAGCAATCCCTGTAATAATGACAATCCTATATTGCCGCATCCAATTATTGACACCTTATCATTTTTCATAACACATTTTTTTTATCAGAATACCATTATTCTGATTCCCTACTGAGAGGAAATCTCATGAGATTATTCGCAAATATACAACTATTGATAAAAAATCTCAGCCACCAGGACTCAAAGGGGCAAAGAAATCAATAAGATAAAACTATAAATAAAATCCCGTCTGTCAGAATTAACGTGAATTAAATAACTTAGCAAAATAATACAGGATAATGTAAAAATCACCTTCCATGAATATTATTGTAAATGGCGGAAGCCGCGGGATCGGAAAAGAGGTTGTATTACTGCTTTCCCAGGACATAAACAATCAAATAATTGTAACCGGAAGAAATATAAACGCCCTGAAAGCTGTTTCTGCCTTCTCTTCCAATATTCATGCAGTGGAAGCGGATCTTTCAATACCGGATGAACTGTCAGGAACATACAGGGAAAAAATCACAAGGCATTTTGAAAGTGTCGATGTACTGATAAATATGGCAGGTTCACTTATTTCCAGGGATTTTATGAAATTTGAGGATAGGGAGGCAAGATTAATGATGGAGACCAATTTTTTCGGACCTGCGTCTGTTATCAGGATTTTACAACCACTCATGGCTGAGGGATCGCATATTCTTAATATTTCAAGCATGGGAGGCTTTCAGGGCAGTGTTAAATTCAGGGGGCTTTCCTATTCAGCGCCTCAAAAGCTGCAGTAGCATGCCTGTCGGAGTGTCTGGCAGAGGAATTCAAAGATTCCGGAATCAGTGTCAATTGCATTGCCCTGGGCGCAGTTCAGACGGAGATGCTTGCGGAGGCTTTTCCCGGTTATAAAGCTCCTGTTAACGCCTTTGAAATAGCCCCTTTTATCTCCTATTTTGCATTAAATGGCCATAAGTTTATGAATGGAAAGATAATACCGGTGGCGACTAATAATCCGTGAATTAACCTCCAACCTTTCGTTCCCATTCTATTGACCCCTGCCTCCCACTTTCCCTGAGACTTTTGCCCCCCTGGGGGCTGTTGAAAAAGTCGAGGCTTCTATGTAATCTGTAAATTTCAGTTCAATTATATACCACCATTTCAGTTAAGAAGTACAACACAACACAAAAGTAATTAAAAAGATTATTGTTGGTTTTAGTTAGGAGAAAGAAGGCGGTACCGCCTTCTTTCTCCTAACTAAGGAGGCCGGCTCGGGTAGATTGGATTTTTCATTTTTCCATCATTTGTCTGGTTTCCTTAACACGGAATGATTTTCCACTCATGTTAATAATAAATGCCTTGTGAGTAAGCCTGTCAACCATGGCAGCCGTAAGAACCGTATCTCCAAAAATTTCGCTCCAGCGGTCGAATGTGAGGTTTGTGGTGATTATGGTCGACTTCCTGCCGCAACGAAGCGAGAGGTGGTTAAAAAGTAGTTCAGCGCCGTCCTTGTCAAAAGAGATATACCCGAACTCATCGCATATCACCAGATCAAATTTTTCGAACCTGCCCTCAAGAGTTCTCAACATCTTTTGTGACCTGGATTCACGTATCTGGGTAAGCATCCTTGATATGGTGGTAAAGTGAACCTTATATCCTTCCTGACAGGCTTTAATGCCCAACGCTGTAGCCAGATGAGATTTCCCAGTTCCGGGATTACCGGAGAGGATAATATTCTGCCCGGTTTTTATAAAATCAAGCCTTTCAAGTTGGGGAAGTTTTGCTGATGCATCCGATGGAAGCTCATCCCTTTTAAGGTCATTAAGATATTTATACTGAACAAAACCCGCCTGTCTGATATGCACTTTTTTACGGTTTTCTTCACGCTTTATGTATTCTCTCTCCATAAGCCTAAGCAAGAATGCTTCGTATGAAAGGCTTTCGGCAGCAGCCTCTCTTGCCTGTTGCTGGTATTCGCCCCTGAAGGCAGGTAAATGCAGCGTTCTGCTGAGCTGTTCAATTTGTTGGTTTATATCCTTGTCTATCATATTGCTCATTAATTTATGCGGCTTTCAGCCAGTAACGTTATTTCCTGTAATTGTCTGAATGAAAGATCCTCGATTTCATCTGTTTTCTTTGCCTGTGGTGGCGATGAAGTTATGGCATCTGACTGGTTGCCCAGAAGTGCTATAACCTTATCTGCGGAGATATCCCCGGGACAAAGCCTGCTTAACTTGGCTACCGCATCTTCCAGTTTTTCGTGATGGATGCAGTTGTTCTTACAGTACAGCAGGATATCTATAAATCCCCTTGGATGGCTCTCAAAGTGACGCTGGTATAACAATCGCACTGCAGGTAGAGACTGTTCAAGAGCGACCGAGCCGTGAACAGCTCCTGGTTTGCGAGAAAGAGTAGTGAGATAATGGTCAATGTCAAGCTGCCACCCGAAGGCACCATAGTTACGCTCATGAGTGCATAAGTGAAGGTTGTTGTGATATACCTTCAGACGGTTGGCATAAACTTTTACATCAACCATTCTCCCTACAAGGTAATCAGGGACAGAGTAACGATTGGTCCCATAACTGAAGGTAGCATACTTATCGATTTTCAGACTTGACATGAGATAACACTCCATCTCCCCAGGGTACTTCCAAAGATGTTTCTTCTCTTCTGCAAGTGCCTCTGAAGGACTCTTCCCTGCGGAACTGGTGGCCAGATTATTTAACTTCACTATTGTTGCCATAAGATGCTCCTGTGCCTGTTCAAGGCTCCCAAACTCATCTGTATGACTGAATGCCTTGCGCCTGACGAACTCAACGCTTCGCTCGACATGACCTTTTTCATTGCCCCTGCGTACATTGCAGAACCGCCAGCGGAACTGGAACCAGCCGGCCAGATTAGTAAGAGCAACCGTGGGATGCTTTTCATTACGTCCGGTAAATTCAGCTATGGCTACACGCATATTATCATAAACCATCTCGTGGAAAACGCCTCCTATGTGTGCAAAAAAATCGTTGTGCGATTCCATAAATGCAAGGGTATCCTGTCTTATGTATAGTCTGGCATAACGATAGTTGCCATAGGATGAAGTGAAGACTGCCAGGAAAAAACGCTTCTGTACACCTGATATTTTCAGCTTTGTCTCAGCCCAGTCAAATTCACATTCTTCTCCCGGTAAGTATGATTGCCTGATAAAAGCTTCCCGCTCTGATATCGATTGGCTGCGGATATGGTTGCATACCGTCGTGTAGCCTATTTGATAACCCAGTGAAAGAAGGTATTCGTGTATGTCGATCTTGCGCTTTATCTGCTTGCGTAAACCGTTTAGTCGCTTACGCTCATTCTCGTCCAACTGTCCCCGGATCAGTGCCGATATCTCATTTGTTAGCTTGCGTTTTGGCCTGCCCTTTGAATCATAATCGGGTGGCGATGTACTGTAATCCTGAAGGATTTCTTTTGTTCCTTCTTCTTCCGATTTATCCTCTGCTTCCAGATATTCTTCCAGGTATTTTTTTACTGTTTTGCGGTTAATTTGCAGATCCCTGGCTATTTTCCTTTCGCTGTCATTTTCGCGAAAGTACCTTCTCAAAATTTCGAGTTTCGTATCCATTTTTATCATCTGGTTTAGAGTTGCTTTTCAAATTCCAAAGCAACTTGTTAAACTTTAAAAGTGGTATACTTTTCAACGAGAAGGTGGTATACTTTTCAATTAATAT
>CAWJVS010000020.1:0-121255 GCA_963846335.1 uncultured Bacteroidales bacterium | reverse complement strand
CTGGCGTTTACCGACCTACACGGAGTGGTCCAATGTTTACAATACAGGTGGCTGGACCAATTGGAATGGCACCTGGGACTCCGGTTTAAAACTCCATGCTGCCGGGTACCTGAACCGCAACGATGGTGCGCTTGGCCCTCGCGGTTCAAACGGCTCCTACTGGGGCAGTACGCAGTACGGTGCCACCTTCGGCTGGTACCTGGGCGTCAGCAGTAGCTACAGCGGCATGCCCTACGCCAACAAGGCGAACGGCTACTCAGCCCGCTGTGTAGAGAGAACTTATAATTTATTTGATTTATTTGTCTATTTGATAATTTATTTTATTGGAAATAAAACCGCGCAGCGGTCGAAATTTTGGGAAGCATGAGAATTGAAAGGATATGCGAACTCATGCAAAAAACAACCTATTAAGAAAAACTCAATCCGCTAATAAACCGTACAAATGAAAAAATCATTCTTTTTTATGGCGCTGTTCCTTTTGGAACATCAGCCGTTTCAATTGCCCAGGGTGTCAGGATCAACACCAGACGGACTTGCCCCTGATCCATCGGCCATGCTCGACGTGCGATCTTCAAACAAAGGGTTGCTGATCCCGCAAGTGGCCCTTTCCGGCACTGCGGATAACACCACCATCGCTTCGGCTGCAACCAGCCTGTTGATCTACAACACCGCCACGGCGGGCACCGCCCCGGACAATGTAACCCCCTGCTATTACTATTGGAATGGCGCCGTTTGGACACGATTGACTGTTTCTGAAAACGGTTCAGGAGCGACAAATTTTCTGACGAAATGGTCGCCTGCCGGAAGGCTGGGCAATTCGATCCTTTACAACGACGGGAACCTTACCGGTATTGGCACGACGGATCCCAGGTCAGCGTTTAATGTCGCAAACGGCGGACTGGCCATCGGTTGGGGTAACGGTATCTCCACCACACATGGGGCAAAACGCCACCTCCAGATATTAACCGATACATATTATGGAGGGTTGTACGACAATCATTCCGGATACCTGATCTACAGTACGATGCCGGAGGGCTGGGGATCTGCAACACTCAATTTTGCAGTCAGCACCTCCTGGGGAGATTACAACACTTCAAATCCCGCCTTAACAATCAAGGCGACCGAGTTGGCATCGGCACCACCTCCCGGCGGGAAGCGCTGCGCTGGATGTATCAGGAACAGGCAAGGGCCTGCTGATACCCCGGATGACCCTGACCCAGATCCAGTATATTTCATCCCCGGCCAACGGGTTGGAGGTGTTCTGCACCGACGACGGGAAAATGTATATCTATGTCGGAAGCAGTAACCAGTGGAAAGAGGTCGCATATGGTACAGGAATCCTTACCCCTTCCACCTGCGGTTACACAATCTTCAAAAGCCATATAGCCGGAGATGTTGCCCCGGTTTCGAAACAGGTCACCTACGGAACTGTCACCAACATCCCCGGCGAACCAAACAAGTGCTGGATCACCAGTAACCTTGGCGCCGACCACCAGGCAACCGCTGTAACGATGCCACTGAAGCTTCGGCAGGCTGGTACTGGCAGTTTAACCGTAAGCAGGGGTACAAACATGATGGCACAACCCGAACACCCAATACGGCCTGGATCAGCTGCATCAACGAAAATTCAGACTGGACAACCGCCAATGACCCGTGCAACATCGAGTTAGGCGCCACCTGGCGTATCACCGACCTACACCGAGTGGTACAATGTTGACAATACAGGTGGCTGGACCAACTGGAACGGCCGCTGGGGCTCCGGTTTAAAACTCCATGCTGCCGGAACCTGTTCTTCAGCGATGGTTCGCTGCTCAATCGCGGCTCAAACGGCTACTACTGGAGTAGTACGCAGGACGATGCCGCTTACGGCTGGTACCTGTTCTTCTACAGTGGGTTCAGCAGCATGTTCAGCCTCAACAAGGCGAACGGCTTCTCAGCCCGCTGTGTTCAACTTATAATTTATTTGATTTATTTGTCTATTTGATAATTTATTTTATTGGAAATAAAACCGCGCAGCGGTCGAAATTTTGGGAAGCATGAGAATTGAAAGGATATGCGAACTCATGCAAAAAACAACCTATTAAGAAAAACTCAATCCGCTAATAAACCGTACAAATGAAAAAATCATTCTTTTTTATGGCGCTGTTCCTTTTGGAACATCAGCCGTTTCAATTGCCCAGGGTGTCGGGATTCAAGCCCGACGGACTTGCCCCTGATCCATCGGCCATGCTCGACGTGCGATCTTCAAACAAAGGGTTGCTGATCCCGCAAGTGGCCCTTTTCCGGCACTGCGGATAACACCACCATCGCTTCGGCTGCAACCAGCCTGTTGATCTACAACACCGCCACGGCGGGCACCGCCCCGGACAATGTAACCCCCTGCTATTACTATTGGAATGGCGCCGTTTGGACACGATTGACTGTTTCTGAAAACGGTTCAGGAGCGACAAATTTTCTGACGAAATGGTCGCCTGCCGGAAGGCTGGGCAATTCGATCCTTTACAACGACGGGAACCTTACCGGTATTGGCACGACGGATCCCAGGTCAGCGTTTAATGTCGCAAACGGCGGACTGGCCATCGGTTGGGGTAACGGTATCTCCACCACACATGGGGCAAAACGCGGCCTCCAGATATTAACCGATACATATTATGGAGGGTTGTACGACAATCATTCCGGATACCTGATCTACAGTACGATGCCGGAGGGCTCAGGGATGTCCAACACTTTCAATTTGCAGTCAGCACCTCCTGGGGAGATTACAACACTTCAAATCCCGCCTTAACAATCAAGGGGTCCGGAATTGGCACTGGCGCCACCTCCCCGGCGGGAAGCGCTGCGCTGGATGTATCAGGAACAGGCAAGGGCCTGCTGATACCCCGGATGACACAGAACCAGATCCGGCAGATCTCTTACGGCAAACGGGTTACAGGTATTATGTACCGACGACGGGAAAATGTACATCTATGTCGGAAACGCCAGCCTGTGGAAAGAGGTCGCGTATGGCACAGGAGCCCTCACCCCTTTTACCTGCGGTTCTTCCCTTGCAGTGATTCACGTTGCCGGAAATGGCCCCGGTCAATAAAACTACCTCTTACGGCACTGTTACCCATATCCCCGGCGAACCAAACAAGTGCTGGATTACCAGTATCTCGCGCCAACGGTAAAATACCTGATCTCTTTTCAGGATGGTATTCCGTAAAGATCAAAATCACCGGAACCGGTAATCAGTATCATATAAAACTGTCCGGCTTTGAGCTTATAATCTGATGAGATCAGGACCTCCTGGTCGACTTCAGGGCTGTCATATTCGGTTCTGCCTATGAAATACTCACCCTCTCTTCTGTCAATCAAGACCTTATAAATTTTACCCACCATTTTTTCATTTAATCCGGAAGATATATTCTGCTGGATTTCCATCAGCTCCGAGACCCTGGCTTCTTTTATTACATCCGCGATTTCATCTTTATAGTGGTTGTATGACCAGGTATCCTCCTCATGCGAATATGCAAAAACACCAAGCCTGTCAAATCTGAAAGTAGCAATAAATTCCCTAAGTTCATTGTAATCCTCTTCTGTTTCCCCGGGGTGGCCCGCGATAAGGGTTGTTCTGATAACAGCTCCGGGAATTTCATCCCTGAGTTTATTAAGCACAGCTTCTGTCCCGAGCCTGTCGTGTGCCCGTTTCATCAAACCCAGCATATTGTCAGTTATATGCTGAATGGGAATGTCAATATACTTGCAGATCCTGGAATTGTCCCTTATTATTGGGATTAGCTCCGCAGGAAAGTTGGCAGGATATAGATAATGGAGCCGTATCCATTCCAAAGACTCAATTTTCAGCAATTGGGTTATCAGTTCCGGCAGCATCTGCTTCCGGTAGAGGTCAAGCCCATAATAGCTGAGATCCTGAGCAATGAGTATCAATTCTTTAACGCCCTGTTCAGCAAGGTCCCCAGCCTCTTTCACAAGCTCTTCAACCGGTCTTGATCCATATTTGCCCCTTATAGCCGGAATCGCGCAGAAAGCACAGGTACGATCACACCCTTCAGATATTTTGAGATAAGCATAATGTCCGGGACTCGTTATTGTTCTTTGTGTGAGCAGTTCTGGATGTAGCTTCACTCCCAGTTCAGTCAGGATCTCCTCCATGTTGTTCACTCCGAAATATTTCTTTACTTCCGGGATCTCTGACTTTAGCGCATCCATATAACGTTCTGAGAGGCAGCCCATAACATAAAGATTATCAATGCTTCCTGATTTTTGTGCAATGACATATTTCAGGATTGTATCAATGCTTTCTTCCCTTGCATCATTGATAAATCCACAGGTATTTATTATTACAGTTCCTGCTGTCAGGTCCTCAGAGTTATGTACTACCTCAAATCCGCCCGTATTAAGCTGTTTCAGAAGCTTTTCGGAATCAACCAGATTCTTGGAACATCCTAATGTGACAATATTTATTTTTTTGGCTCTCATTCGGGAAATTATATTCTTTTAATTATGACACCCTGCTCCCCTATAGCGGTTCCGGGAGTTTTGCCCCCCTGCCCCCCTAAAGGGGAGTTAATTCTCTGCCATTTAGTGTAATATTGGTTTGAACCACAGTACTAGCCCCCCTTAGGGGGGTTGGGGGGCAGCAAGGGGAGCCCTCTTTCAGGGTAGGGCTAACTTTAGCTGAACAGTGAATCAACGAAATCGAAACGGTTGAAAATAAGCAGATCTTCAAGTTTTTCACCAACCCCGATATATTTCACGGGTATTTTGAACTGATCGGAGATTCCAATCACCACTCCCCCTTTAGCTGTTCCATCGAGTTTGGTGATAGCCATTGCCGTAACATTCGTTGCAGCAGTAAACTGACGGGCCTGCTCAAATGCATTCTGCCCGGTCGATCCATCCAGTACAAGAAGAACCTCATGAGGAGCATCAGGAATTACTTTCTCCATAACTCTCTTTATCTTTGACAATTCAGTCATCAGATTGATCTTGTTATGCAGTCGTCCTGCAGTATCAATTATGACTATATCAGTATCGCCTGAGACTGCCGACCTTAATGTGTCATAAGCCACAGAAGCAGGATCAGAACCCATCTGCTGTTTAATTACCGGCACACCTGCCCTGTCGGCCCAGATCTGAAGCTGATCAATTGCAGCAGCACGGAATGTATCAGCCGCTCCGATCAGAACTTTTTTCCCGGCATTTTTGAACTGGTATGCAAGTTTTGCGATTGTTGTTGTTTTACCGGCGCCATTTACTCCAACCACCATTATTACATATGGTTTATAGTCAGGCAATAACGAAAGAGTCAGATTCAGCTTCCGCGTGATTTTCCTCAAGAAGTGCAACAATTTCTTCTTTAAGTATCCTATTCATTTCACTTGTATTAAGATACTTATCCTTAGCAACCCTTTCTTCAATCCGTTTGATTATATTCAGGGTTGTATCAACTCCTACATCAGAAGAGACAAGAACCTCCTCAAGATTGTCGAGCACTTCCTCATCGACTTTTGATTTTCCGACAATAGCCCTGGAGAGTTTTAAGAATACACTCTCCTTCGTTTTTTCAAGACCTTTATTAAGGCTCTCTTTTTTATCTTTTCCCAGGAATCCAAGCAAAGCCATCGGATTACAAATATTAATAAGGATTTATTACAAAAAAAAGCTTCCTTCTGCAAAGAAGAAAGCCTTTAATATTCTGTAAGCAACAAAAAAGTTACTTCTTCGTGAAAAAGTCTTTTATATGATCATTATGAACGATCTCTTCCTTGAACAGATAAGCCCCGGTCTTATCAGATCTTGTCATCTTTATGCATTTGGTAAATGCTTTGCCGGCTCCTGTCTTAAGTGATGCAACAACTTTCTTTGCCATGGTATGATCTTTTTACTTAATTTCTCTGTGAAGTGTATGTTTTTTAAGAATCGGATTATATTTCTTTCGTTCCAGACGGTCAGGAGTGTTTTTCCTGTTCTTGGTAGTAATATATCTTGATGTTCCCGGCTGTCCGCTCTCCTTATGCTCGGTACATTCCAGAATTACCTGCTGCCTGTTGCCTTTAGCTTTTTTTGCCATTTTCTAATCTATTTTAATAATTCAAAATGTATCCTTTTTCCTTTGCCTCCTTAAGAACTGTTGTGAGTCCTTTTTTGCTGATAAGACGGATTCCTGCTGCTGAAATTTTCAGTGAGATCCATCTCTCTTCTTCCGGCAGAAAATATTTCTTCACAAAAAGATTTGGATAAAATTTTCTTTTGGTCCTTCTTTTGGAGTGTGAAACGTTGTTTCCTACCATCGCCTTTTTCCCTGTAACCTGACAAATCTTTGACATTGATGTTTGTTTTACTTCTTAACTAACGTTTGTCCTTTTAAAAATGAAGCGCAAAGAACGTGATTTTTATCTGATTATACAAATATTTCAACCACTTTTTTTAAACATAGCCTGACTGCAAATATAGTACATTAATTCCACTATTATCTGCTTTCTGAGCAGGTTTAAAGCGGCGAGTGAAAACCTTTTTATATTAGCTTATTCTGTCGGTTCCAAAAATCCTTTTTTCAGCTACTGTCCCTTTTTCGGATGAAACTGCCATCCAGAATGTTCCGACCGGTTTAAATTCACTTCCTCCATCCGGACCGGCAATCCCGGATGTTGCAACGCAATAATCCGTATCCAGCAAGTTCTCTGGCTTCATGCAGCCATTTTCCTTACCACTTCTTCACTTACAGCACCATAATTATGTAATTATTTCTTCCGGTAACCTTTAGTAAACCTGTTCTTTACGGTATTTGCATAAGCAATTACTGATCCTTTATAATAATCAAGAACTTCCCGGAATACCTGTTATAAGATGAGCGATCTCTCCTCCTGTACAACTTTCTGCAGTGCAGACAGTCTGCTTCTTATCTGTAAGAGAGTCTTCCAACTACTTTCTCAAGTGATTCTTCATTCTCACCATAGATAAATTCAGGAATAGTATTGTATAAAGTTATCAACCTGTTCAGATATCTAGTTTCTCAATAGTATTCTTATCATTTGCCGGTACCGGTTAGCCTTAATTTGATAATACCTGATGAAGGGAGGTATGCTAGTTTGATATTTTCCGGAAGTCCTTCTTCGAAATCTTTCAGTATTTCTGCAAGCTTTGCTTCAAAAGTGCCATATGTCATTATATTTCTGTGTATTATTACCTGTGATGTAAAGCGTTTGTTGAGTTCAGGAATAACATGTTCAGTCATTATATATTTCATTTCTGCAGGTACACCCGGCATTGAAACAAAAATAGTTCCCTCCTTTTCAAACCACATTCCGGGAGCTGTTCCCGTTGCATTTTTGAGAACCCTGCATGATTCAGGAACATGAGCCTGGCTCCGGTTATTTTCATTCATCGGAATATTTCTCCGTTTCATCATCTCCTCTATCATTTTAAGAACTTCACTGTTTCATAACCAGCTTGTATCAAAATATTCACAGAGAACCGGTTTGGTAATATCATCACTGGTGGGACCAAGTCCTCCTGTAATAAGCACCACATCAGCCTTACCTGTAACTTCATGCAAGTGCATAGAGGATATCATCCCTCCTGTCATGCACTGAGGTAATTCGGAATACATCAAATCCAGACTTGCTTAGCTCAGCTCCTATCCATGCGGAATTGGTATCAACTAGTTTGCCCGATCAGTATTTCATCCCCTATTGTTATTATTGCTGCCTTCATTTTTGCGCTTATATGAATTGCAAAAATAAATTTTGTAAGTTCAACAAGCAATTTAAGTGAAATCAATCACCTGGCAAGTTTTTTGAAGAGATCTCCGAATATTGCGTCCCTGTTGATTGAAGTAGCCATTCTTATGAAGTGCCGCGAATGATCCGTCGCTGTAGGTCACCTGGTCGGTAAGTATCGGACTGTGTTCGATGTTGGTTGGTATCCATGAAGGATTTACAAGCCATGCCACAGCGGTAACATCCCATATGACCTTCGACCAGGTATCCTGTCCTTCGCTGTATTCTACTGTGGAATTCAGAAGATAGTCAGATAGCTTGTTTTTCCCTTTCAGGTATAGCTCCAGTTCGGGGATTGTAGTATGGAAATTGGCAACAACAGGCTGGCAAGGCATAATCACTATTGGTACTCCTGAATTCAGAACCACCTGTGCTGCCTTAACATCCTGCATCAGATTAAACTCCTTCTGTGTTGGCCAGTATAAGCTATTACCTCCCAGCCAGACAATTACAATCTTTTCGATAATTTTTGGTTCAATAAGGATTGCCGAAGCAATATTGGTAATGCAGCCGACAGTGACTACATAGAGCGGATTGTCGGACGTTGCAGTATGTGCTTTTTTAATAAGATCAAGCGCTGCCTCGCTTCTGACCGGCCGGGATGAATCTTCAAGATACCTGTCAGATCCACGGAACGCAAATCCTTCATGAGATTTACCAAGCATTCCGAGTAGCCTTAATATCTCATTGTAACTCTTCTCCATGCCATCGCCCGGGCTTGTTGACCTGTTATTGAAGTATGGTGCAGCATAGACTGCCTCCAGCTTTAATTTATCTTTTGACAGACAGGCATAAGCAAGGGCAAACTGGTCGTCTATCTCATTATAGGTGTCGGTGTCCAGAACCATTCTTACCATTCCCTTTGGAGATTCCAGTTTCTTCAGCCTTACGGTTTCATCCATTTTCGGGAAGTTCTGTGCTTCTGAAACACAGATAATAAAAAGGAAAAGATTTATTGAGATCGCGATTCTTGGTTTCATGGTTTATTTGATTTAAAGTTTACACCTTGTGCTGATTTCACGTTTTATCCGTCTAGTAATGATTTAAAAATGCTAATTTTCGATTTAATTTGCAAATGTTTTGTACCATACGATCTTTTGATAAATTAATCTGCTAAATTAAATGTTCCGATTACAAAGAGTGGTTAAAGAAAGCCAATTTAATTAAATATCAGGGAATGATCACAGATTTCAGGATCTGGATTAAAAAATTGCATTATTCCAACAGGGTGATAATCATAATCATTGGCATTGTTTCCACGATATGGTTTCTCTGCAGGGTCATACCAAAACCATCAAGAGCTTCCTATCCCTGCATGAGGGCAGTTGCTCCCTTTATGTCGGGCTTTGTAATCTATCTGCTTTCGCTCGGTGGAATTTCCCTTATTCTTAAAAGGATATGGAACAGCCTCTCCAGACCTTTTTCCCTTTCATCCGTTTTTCTCCCGTCACTGTACTTTTTCTGTTCATCGGGATTAATATTACAAGCGATACCTCAGTAAGCATCAGCACAAACTGCCCAGTACTACCGGTCCACAGGATGGACCAAACTCCCCTGTTGGCAAAGGGCGCGGGGTTAAACCCGGACTGGTTATCTGGGCATGGAATCCTGAGGCTACAAATGAAAACTGTAAAAATGTGATTGATAATTACGACTGGTTTTTCACACCGCAAAACACTAATCCGGCAGATTGTAAGTAAGATGGTCTCAGATGCAGTAAAAAAACTTGGAGGATCATCTGACCCCAGGAAATCATGGGATGCACTATTCAGGTCACATAACAAAACTAAGCATGGTAAGAAGCAAGGATATGCCAGGGTGAAAAAATATTCATCAAAATAAACCAGGGGACAGCCTCCTGGGCACTTTCAAAAGATGACCAGAATAATGGTTATACTGTGCCCGAGAGAGATATAGCCGGCCAGCGCAGAGAGGCAGGTTCAACGGGGCAACGGAGACTTCACCATATGTAGTACTGGAATTGCTCCGGGAGCTTGTGAATATGCCGGTGTAAAACAGGAAGATATTTATGTCGGCGATCCTATTGCTCATATTTTCGGACATAATTATGAAGTCTGGCATAACGAATTCCCTGATGTAAAATATGTTGATAAATTTTCCGATCAATTTAACAGGACACTGATTAAACCGACGCGAAAAAGACCTTCTGCTTTCTATTCGGATAAGAAGCTTACAGATAAGCTTATTTGATATAATTGAGGATGCTGATTATATGATAAATGTTGCCAGCCTGAAACCTCATGGTTCAGCCGGTATCAGTCTTACATCCAAGAATCATTTTGGCTCTCATTCCAGAAGAAGTGCAAGCCATCTTCATTATGCGCTTGTTGCGCCGATGTGGGAGGAATCTCCCAGGCAGGTAGGTAAAGGCATCGAATGGAGGATATAAAAAGTACCGGGTTCTGGTTGACCTGATGGGAAGCAGATATCTTGGTCAGAACACCATGCTGTTTGTGGTTGACGGCTTTTCGGAGGTGGTGCTGATGAAACAAAAGGGCCTGTAAAATATTTTATGACCCCTTTCAACAATGACTGGAGCTGTTCAATCTTCATCTCACAGGACCAGGTAGCGCTGGAATCGGTCTGCTATGATTTTCTCGGAATGAATGGAACGGAAAGAACAAGCACGATGCTGCAAACAATGTTTTTGAAGAAGGTCCGAACATGTATGGGGTTGATGATCATCTTCATCAGGCTGCAGATTCAAAGAACTGGCCCGAGGGAATTATCTATGATCCCGATAACAGCGGCAAGCCAATTACCAAGTCTGGGTGTTCATGAGCACTGGAATAATCCGGTGACAAACAATATTCCGGTAATCTTGGATTTAAGTAACGGAATAACTCTGGTTTCAATACCGGATACACTGGTAAGGACTTATTGATAACATCGGGCTTTACTTTCTCATCTTCTTGTCGGCCTCATAATCGGTGTGGCAATATGGGTGTCGGAATGATCCGGCTTATGCTTATGGGAGGCGCATGAAACAAAGGGAAGCAACAAGAGTGCAGACAAAATTGTTGTCAATAATCTCCGGATAATTTTCACAGGCATAAAACACCATTTCCATAGTAAACGTTTTTCCTGTCCTGAAAGTATATCATGGGTTTGAATCATAAACCCTGTATACCAAAAACATTAAACCCTCGGAGCGATCCGAGGGTTTAACAACTAACTAACCTAAAACTAACCATTCAAATAACAATGATGTATATCAATTTGTTCAGTCAATATAAAAAAATTTACTGAAAAGGCTGGCATGGATGCCAGGTATGTAAGGGTTTGAGGAGGGATTGGCTCGCCTGCGGCTCGCCGTTCCCAGGGGAGGATGCTTTCAAACAAATGCGTCACTATTGTAGATCAGGGGATTGCTTCGCCTGCGGCTCAGCGATCCCTGAGGTAGATGCTTTCAAACAAAAAGAGCCGCTTTCGCGGCATATTTTGAAATTTACTCATTCCTCCTCCATGTAAACATGTCGTCGGGCATTCGTAAATTTCAAAAGGTTGCTTGCGCAACCTCTTTTTGTTTGAGCGGGAAAAGGGATTCGAACCCTCGACCCTCAGCTTGGGAAGCTGATGCTCTACCCCTGAGCTACTCCCGCATTTTTAATTTCGGATTTCGGATTTTCGATTTCGGAATTCAGAAGCTAATATAGAATAATCCAAATCCAAAATCCGACAATCCGCAATCCGCAATCTTCTGAGCCTCCAATGGGACTCGAACCCACGACCTGCTCATTACGAATGAGCTGCTCTACCAGCTGAGCTAAGGAGGCAACTTAAAGTTGCTGCAAATATATTGAAATCATTCCAATTTTTCCAATCTTCTTAAAAGCGGAGGATGAGAATAATGAAAAAAAACATATGCAGGATGAGGCATCATATTTGAAAGGTTTTTAACCGATAATTTTTTTAAGGCAGATGCCAGTATTTCAGGATTAAAATTTTCCTTTACAAACCTGTCAGCTTCAAATTCATTCTTCCTGGAGATAGTAGTTTGACAACAGTCCGATTATCAGTGAAAGAGGGCTGTAAAGAATTCCAAAAACAATCAGTCCCAGGTGAAAACTTGTAATCTCTGACCCGAGAGCCATGAGAAAGCGAGGGATTATTTACAACAAGTGAAAAGAGGAAAAGCATCAGATCCGGTAAGAACTACAGAGAATATCAGTGTGAAGAGAACATGCTTTTTTCTGTAATGTCCTATTTCATGTGCAAGAACCGCAACTATCTCTTCATCAGTAAGTTCATTTTGCAAGGGTATCGTAAAGCACAATTCTTTTTTTGGGACCGAAACCTGAAAAATAGGCATTTGCTTTTGTGCTTCTTTTTGATCCGTCAATAACATAAATATTCCTCAGTTTGAATCCGGTTTTTTCTGCAAATGCTTCAATTTCTGTTCCGAGTGGTCCCTCCGGCAAGAGGAATCTGCTTATTGAACAGAGGAACAATAAGTTCTGAATAAAAAAGATTGATAAATACTGAGAAGAGCTGTTATCACTCCCCAGGCATATAACCAGAAGCTGTTGTCCTGTCATGTAATAAAACCAGGTAATAAGTCCAAGAACAGGAGTTCCGATAAGAAGTGCAATAAACCACGACTTGATATGATCTGTTATAAATGTCCTGATAGTCATTTTATTGAATCCATATTTTTTTTCAATTACAAAATGTATCATAGTAACTGAAAGGAATATTTATAACATCAGATGCAAGGCCAATTATTCCAAAGAAAATGAAGTGAAATAATTATAATATTTGTGCTGAATGTCTCTTGCAAGTGTATCAATCATGGCAAATCCTCCGAACAGTATCATTATCAGAATAACAGCAAGATTAAAGGAGAGGACCAGAAAGAAAGCCTTTTATTTTCCTTTTCATACAGCTGTGATTTTCTGTAATCCTGTTTATCGCAAATTCCCTGTAAGTTTTCCGGGAAGGGTATCTGACCACATCTTTGAATTAAGATAGTCAAGATATCTTTCAACAATAAATCCTGTAACAGGAATTACTATTATCAGAAAGAAGATAAAATTATGCATTGATGGCAGTTATTAAAAAAAAGAAGCAGGGCGCCCTTTTAAAATAAGTGTGGAATAAATATGTCTCGCTGCATTTCCTCGTGCTAAAAGGATAGGCGCCCTGCGGTTTTGTAAATATAATAAATATTTTTAAGTTAACATACCTCCGCAGACATGAATTGTTTGTCCGCTTACATATGAAGAGAGATCTGATGCAAGAAATAATGCTGTATTTGCCACATCCTCAGGAGTTCCGCCTCTTCTTAGCGGAATTTTATTTGCCCATTCTGTTTTTACATCTTCAGGAAGTTTTTCAGTCATTTCAGTGATAATGAATCCCGGGAGCAATGGCATTGCATCTGATATTTCTCGATCCAACCTCTTTTGCCACACTCTTTGTAAAACCAAGAATTCCTGCCTTTGAAGCCGAATAATTGCTCTGTCCGGCATTTCCTGAAACACCGACGACTGAACTCATATTGATTATTGAACCGCTTTTCTGCTTCAGCATTGTATTAAGTACGGCCTTTGTAAGGTTAAAAACCGATTTAAGATTCACAGCAATAACTGTATCCCACTGATCCTCTGTCATTCTCATGAGCAGGGTATCCCTGGTTATTCCTGCATTATTGACAAGGATATCAATTCTGCCGAAATCTTTTACAACTTCATTGATGACCCGCTGAGAATCCTTAAAGCTGGCAGCATTGGATACATATCCTTTAGCCTTTATCACCCAGATCGTGCAAGCTCCTTGATTGTGGACTGGAAATTCTTCATCATCCGCAATATTTGTTATTGCTATATCAGCACCTTCAAGTGCAAATCTGTGGGCAATTGCCTTTCCTATTCCTCTGGATGCTCCGGTTATAAGAGCTGTTTTTCCTTCCAGTAGTTTCATTTCATTTTCTTTTTTAATTGCGGCAAATATAAAATAATTTAATTTTATAGTCTGACATCCCCCTGCTCCCTTCAAAGGGGGATTCACCTGAGTTTATCTCTGGCTTGCGGAATTCCTCAATGAAATTAATTATTGCTCAAAGCCTTATAAACAGTTGCACCAATATCGGCAGGTGACTGAACCACATGTATACCGCAGTTCTTCATTATCTCCATCTTGGCGGCGGCTGTATCATGTCTTCCCTCCTATTATCGCGCCTGCATGTCCCATCTTTCTGCCCTTTGGGGCTGTCTGTCCGGCGATAAAACCAATTACCGGCTTTGTCCCGTTATCCTTGATCCATTCAGCAGCTTCTGTCTCCATATTTCCACCTATTTCTCCAATGACAACTATTGCTTTTGTTTCCTTGTCTTCCATCATCAGTTTTACAGCATCAAGAGTAGTTGTGCCTACAATAGGATCACCACCGATTCCGATGCATGTTGACTGGCCAAGTCCCATCTTAGTAACCTGGTCAACAGCTTCATATGTTAAGTGTGCCTGAGCGCGAAATAATACCGACAGAGCCTTTTTTGTGAATGAATCCTGGCATGATTCCGACTTTAGCTTCACCAGGAGTAATTATCCCCGGACAATTTGGTCCAATACGAGTCTGCACTCCATTGATTTAATATGATCCTTAACCAGAATCCATATCTGACACAGGTATGCCTTCAGTAATAGCTACAATAAGCTTTATTCCGGCATCTGCAGCCTCCAGAATTGCATCTGCAGCAAAGGCCGGCGGCACAAAAATTACAGAAACATCTGCGCCTGTTTCTGCAACTGCATCCCTTACCGTATTGAATACCGGCAGATCCAGATGCTTCTGTCCTCCTTTGCCGGGAGTTACTCCTCCGACAACCTTTGTACCGTACTCAATCATCTGGGTAGCATGAAAGGTACCTTCACTTCCTGTGAATCCCTGTACAATAACTCTTGAATCCTTGTTTAAAAGAACGCTCATAAATATATGATAATTAGTTTAGATTAATCATTCATTTATATGGATGCAATATAAGTATTAACTCCGATTGCATCTTCAAAAATACCTAATAATTATTGGCTTTTGGTTATATTTGAGTGATAATTATCATCATCCAGAACTGTTGCAATGGTTAATATAGATCCTGTTTTATACATCGGAATTTCCCAATCTTTTTTTGCAGGATCTGCTGATTGCCACCAGCAAACCACAGTCACAACAGCAAAGAGACTCATGGCTGCCTGGTTCTTCCTGATCTGCATTGAGTTGATATTTGCCCTTATTAACAGCAATGTAATAGAAATGTATTCATTCCAGTTTCATCACATTTACTTATGGACCCCTTCTCTACCTGTATGTCATTTATATGACAAGGCCTGGAAGAGAAATTCAACTGGTTTTCACTTCTTCATTTTATACCCTTTGCAGCATTCTTTACCGTATCGGTAATATTCAGAACAGAACCACTGGTCAGGGATCTCAGAAGCTTCTTTTTCCTGATAAACTATCTTTCGCTCAGGATAATTTATGGATTATGTTTCTTTCTTTCAATTACTGTTTACAGTATCCTGACATTCATTGAAATAAAACGGCATCAGAATAACCTGAAAAACCTTGTTTCCTATACTTCAGGTGTAATAACACTTAACTGGCTGAAAATTGTTTCAATCAGCTTTTATTCAGCATATTTTATTGTCTTCATTCTGGGTGGGCTTAACATGATCGGGAACTATATCCCGTTCGATCCGTATTTTGTGATTTTTGGCTTCATTACTCTTTTTTCTTTGCTTATCAGTTTCTACGGTATTAAACAGCCTGTAATCTTCGGACGAGGAACTAAAGAACCTGATACGGATGAAAAGAAAGGATGGTGAAAAGTACATTAAGAAGCGGTCTGAAAGAGAAGCAGGCAGGACATATCTTACAAAGCTGATAGCCTTTGTTGAAAGAGAGAAACCTTATCTTAACCGGGATCTAAGTATTCATGACCTTTCACAATGACTGGTATTCCGAGGCATTATATAACCCAGATTCTGAATGAAAAGCATAAGAAGAACTTTTTTACCTTCATAAACGAATACAGGGTTAAAGAGGTGATTGAAAGACTCATTGATCCAAGGTATCGCCATTATACAATACTTGCCATTGCCTTTGATTCAGGGTTTAATTCCAAAACAACCTTTAATTCAATTTTCAAAACTCAGACCGGATTAACTCCGAGTGAATTCAGAGATAAATCAGAGAAGACTTCTGAGAAATAGTGCAGCCCACCCGGCGCGTACAATAAAATCCTTATCAACAGGTACAGACCAGACGGATAAGACGACTTTGCCTGTTCAGTTTAGTTTCTTTGCTGAAAAAAAGATGGATTTCAGCAGATTTATCCTGGTTTGCCTTGTATTTCCGCCGTGCATTACAGCTTATGGTCAGGATAATTCATCTGTTAATCCTGTAAATAAACCTCCCTGGGGAAATGAGATCACCTTTTTTGTCAGAGGGGGAATATATGCCGGAATAGACAATGAGGTTTATGACAATCCGTATGTATCCAGTGCGTTTTCCGATTTCGGCGTCAGGTTTGGCATGGATAACGGCATTAACTGCAAGGCACTGGCTGATCTCCGTTTTCGTTACGGCTCGGAGTTCAGCGAGCCCGTATCCATGTTTGCCATCAGGGAGGGCTTTGTTAAGGTATATGGAAAAAAGTGGGACTGGTCAGCCGGTCAGCAGATTATCAAATGGGGCCGGGCCGATTTCACAAATCCCACCTCCAGGTTAAATCCCCGGAACTTTGTTTCCCGTTCACCTGACAGGGAGGATATGGATCTGGGAAACCTGCTTTCTGCAGTAAACTGGTATCCTTCAGATTTATTGAACCTTGGAGCCGTTGTCGTCCCTTTGTACAGACCTTCGGTCCTGCTGATTGATCCTATTCCTTTGCCTGAAAATGTTACCCTTAATCAGGTCACCTCTCTTGTTACAGATCAGACCATGCTTTCCTATGCACTGAAAGCTGATTTTCATGCCAGGGGAATAGACTGGAGTTTTTCCTGGTTTGACGGTTATGATCCGATGCCGGGAATAGCCCTTTCAGGCTTTAATCTTGACATGACCGGATCAATACCTGTTATATTCACTGTTTTATCCACCAGGCCCTATAAGATATATATGCCCGGGCTTGATTTTGAACTGGCAGCCGGGAAATTTGGAATTCGGGGCGAGGCATCCTGGTCTGTGCCATATATGGCTCATGAAACCAATGAATATGTACCTTTCCCGGAAATAAGATGGGTAACAGGAACAGACTGGTCTTCAGGCATCTGGAGAGTCACAGCTGAATATTCAGGCAAATCCGTGCTTGATTTTAGTTCAGCGGCAGTTGATCCTGTTTTCGGGACGGAACCTGACTATGCTCAAATGGCACAATTGTTTCAGATACCCGGCTTTGACCCTGAGGAATATGTCCGCCAGCAGGTTGCAGCTTTCAACAGACTTTACAATTACCAGCTTGAGAAGTATTACCACTCTGCAGCCATAAGGGTCGATGCTGATCTTCTTTATGGCAGGTTTGGTCCATCGGTATTTACGATATATAATTTCACTTCCCGTGATCTGCTTGTAATTCCGGAGGTAAAAATCAAACCTGCAGATGGACTGTCAATTACTGCAGGTGCTGAGATCTACACAGGCATTAAGGGATCATTGTTCGATATTGTGGATGGATTTATGAATAGTGTTTATTTATCTCTGAGAGTTGATTTCTAGAAATGGTGTGACGGTATGACGGTGCCACGATGCAAAAGTGTGACGGGACTTTACCGATGAATTACCCCACTGACGGCTAAGCCTTGGAAGAGCCTGCCCCGCCGGGTCAGGGGGGTAAGGGGGATGTTTAAATGAATTTAGAAAGATGACAGGCTTTATTATAAAATACAGATGGTGGATAATAATCATATGCCTCGGTCTGGGCACAGGATTCGGGGCTCTTATACCTCTGTCCGAAACCGATCCGGATATCAGGAACTACATTCCGGCAATAATGCATTCAAGAATTGAGACTGACAAAATCGAGAGTGAATTCGGAGTCCAGGATATGGTAGTGATCCTTTTTTCAGACAGCTGCATCTTGAGTTCGGATAATTTATTAAGAATTAAAGAAATAGACAAAGCTATATCAAGACTTAATGGAGTTTCAGCCAGTATCTCCCCTTTTACTGTCAGAACTATTAAAGGTGACGAAGGGATGATTGTAGCGGACCGGCTGATAAAAAAGTTGCCTGCTGATTCAACAGCTATTGCCAGCCTTGCTGCTGAAATTCTGAAAAACAGGTTTGCCCGGGATATTGTTATATCATCGGATATGACATCTGCTTCCATAGCAGCCACTATAAACACCCGGATACCGGAAAATGAAACAATGAGAAGCATCGATTCGGTTATAAATGCACATCCGGGCAGAGCGGGCATCCTTATAGGCGGACTGCCATATATCAGGAGATATATTATGAAAGATGTCAGGAATGACGGGCTTATTCTGATCCCTGCAGCTCTTCTGATAATGTTGCTGACTCTGAAACTGACTCTCGGGGAATGGCGTACGGTTCTTATGCCCTTTTCTGTCGTGGTGCTGTCAACAATTATCAGCATGGGACTTATACCGTTGCTGGGTTGGAAAATGTCTGTGCTTACCCTTCTTGTTCCGATCATCCTGGTGGGTATAGCAAACAATTATGGCATATATCTGGTGGCCAGATACCAGGAGATAATTTTTAAGAATCCTGATATTTCAAAGAAATCTATGATTGCTGAGCTCTTTCAGTCACTTAACATGCCGATAATTTTCAGCGGCCTGACAACTATTGCAGGCATCCTGGGATTGCTGACCCATTCCGTAATACCTGCCCGCCAGGTTGGGATTCTTGCCGCAACAGGTGTTGCAATGGCTCTCCTTATGAGCCTGCTCCTCATTCCGTCACTAATATATCTGAGAAGGCCATTGATAGCTGCAAAACATAAAAAAAGAAGCAATAACGTGGTTATTAACCATTTGCTTTCTGCCCTTTCCGGCATAATTGTCAATCATCATGGAAGAATACTTATTATTTCTGCTGTTATTACAATTCTGATAACAATCGGAAGTATTTTCGTAAAAATTGACACCAACCAGGAAAATTTCTTCCCGGAAAAACACCCTGTAAGGAAAGCTTCCGATTTAATAAATTCTAAGTTCGGAGGCTCACAGACTATATCCGTGATGGTGACAGGTGATATAAAAAATCCTGAAATTATGAATGGGATAGACCTGTTTACAACTCAGGTTGAAAACCTGAACGGGGTTGGCAGGGTATTTTCTATATCGCAGGTAATTAAAGAGATGAGCAAAGCCATCTACAGCAGTGATGAAGCCGGATATGATAAAATACCATCTTCAAGGGAAGGTATAGCGCAGATGTTTGAACTGTATAATATGAGCGGAGATCCGGAGGACTTCAGGCAGCTTATGAACCTTGATAACTCTAAAGCCCATCTGCTCATCAGGTTATCTGATCCTTCAAATGAGGTCATAAACAGGGTGAAAGAAAAAATTACCGGACTGTCAGCCCGCTTCCAGGCCAGTGTAAACATCGGTGGGTATGCAATAATAATGGCTGATTTTGCCGGTTCAATTATCAGAGGTCAGATATCTTCCCTGATCTTTGCTCTTGCAACAGTATTCATACTGCTGACCATTATATTCAAATCGCTGAAGGGAGGCCTTGTAGGATCTATACCCCTCGCAGTATCAATTTTGATTCTATTCGGTATCATGGGGCTTGCAGATATTGCACTGGACGCAGCAACTGCCCTTCTTTCTTCCATAATGATCGGAGTCGGGGTTGATTTTACCATACAGTACATATGGTGTTACAACTCTAATCTAAGAAAAGGATTGTCTGCTCATGATGCAACCAGGACAACAATCGGTACAATCGGAAGAAGCATAATTATAAATGCTGCAAGTGTTATTGCAGGCTTCTCAGCACTGATCCTTTCGGGTTTCACCTCTATCCGGTTCTTTGGATATCTTGTCCTGATCTCAATCGGATCCTGTCTTCTTGGGGCAATTATTGTGATTCCTGCTTTTTTACTGCAATTCAGGCCTGTTTTTGTTGTGAAAAATTTCAGGAGTAAAATATTAAAAAACCAGAATAAATGTGAGATATTATGAGAAAGAGACTTATCATATCATTGTTACTGCCATCTCTTCTGTTGATACGGCTGGAAGCACAGCAACCTGATGCCATGGATATTATGGACAGAAGCCGCGAACTGACCCTTGCCGGATCACTTGGTGCAAATATACATTTGTCAATTACTGAAAAGAATGGCACAACACGCTTCAGGACTATTGCAATGACAACAAAGGATTATGGGGCCGGACAGGAAAAGCGGATTATAAAATTCCTTGAACCTGCTGATGTAAGAGGAACTGCTATGCTGATAATTGATAATAAAGACATTGCTGATGAGATGTGGATCTATTTGCCTGCCCTGAAAAAGACGAGGCGTATAGTCAGTTCGGAAAAGGGAAAAAGCTTCATGAGTTCAGAATTCACCAATGCTGATATGAGCTCGCCGACACTGAGTGATTTTGCCTGTAAGCACCTGGAAGGATCAGGCAATGATAACCAGTGGATCATTGAAAGCATTCCCATTAATGATGACAAGGCTGATGAATATGGTTATACCAGGAAAATCAGCTACATAAGCAAAGACAGAGCTCAAATATTGAAAATGGAGTTTTATAATTTTGACAATGAGCTTTATAAGATAATTGAGATTAAGGGAATTTATCCCCTTCCCGATGGAAAGTTCATTGTTAAGAATATGACGGCAAATAACTTTTCACCGGCCGGAAATCAGAAATTGACATGACAAATATCTGCTGTCGGCGGTCAGATTGATGATTCGGTTTTCAGTCTGCAGAATCTGGAAAGGTAATTTGGGAAAGATAAAAGACCAAAGACGCATGATGAACCGCATACAAAGGCAAAAGTTAAAAGGCAAAAGTTAATTGTAATACTGATAGTTCCCCTCCCTGGAGCGCCTGCTCTGTCCTGGCGGGGGGCCAGGGGTGGTTTCACCAAAACCTGATCGCATTTGTAGTATAGTTTTCTACATTTGTGGATCATGTTTCAAATAAAATGATTAGATCTGAAGAAACAATATGTGCCCCGGCAACATCGGGTCGGTGGGGCAATAGCCGTGATAAGGATCAGCGGGTTAATGAGCATCAGTATTTGTGAGAAGGATCTTCTTCCCCGTCTAGATAAAAAGATAAAACTAAGTGAACTTAAAGGATTTACAGTATTATCTATGGAGATATCCGTAAAGGATGATGAGGTGATTGATGATGTTCTTGTAAGCATTTTCAGGGCGCCCCACTCCTACACAGGCGAAAATTCGATAGAAATTTCCTGTCATGCTTCCCCCTATATCCAGAGGATGATTCTTGAACTTCTGATAAAATATGGGGCAGTACCGGCTCTACCCGGAGAGTTCACTCAAAGGGCATTTATGAATGGCAAGATGGATCTGTCACAGGCTGAAGCAGTTGCTGATATCGTTGCCTCTACCACAAGATCTGCTCACAGAGTTGCTATAAATCAGATGCGCGGCGGATTCTCTGCAGAGATAAGAAAGCTGAGGTCGGAGCTTCTCAATTTTGCTTCCCTGATCGAACTTGAACTCGATTTTGGTGAAGAAGATGTTGAATTTGCCGACAGGACCGAATTAAAGGCAATTATATCATCAGTAAAGGGAATGGCTGACAATCTGGCCAGATCCTTCCTCCTCGGGAATGTAATTAAGAATGGAATTCCTGTAGCAATCGTTGGTAAACCTAATTCCGGTAAATCAACCCTGCTCAATGCCCTGTTAAATGAAGACAAAGCGATTGTTTCGGAAATACCCGGAACAACACGTGACAGTATTGAGGATACTATAATTATAGATGGAATAGAATACAGATTCATCGACACTGCCGGTTTACGTGAGACTACGGATATCGTTGAAATAATGGGGATTAAGAAAACACATGAGAAGATAGATCACGCCTCGGTCATCATGCTTGTTGATGAAGTCACCGATGATCCCGGTTCAATAAATGAGAGGTCTGATGCAATTAGGGAGATGATCAGGGGATCCGGCAAAAGGCTTTTTATTCTTATTAACAAAGTCGATTTATCTGTTCCGCAACAGATTGAAGAACTTGAGAAAAATGTACTCAGCGGGGAGCAGGATGTGCTCCTGTTCATTTCAGCAAGAGAAAATTTCGGACTCGACCAGGTTCGGCTTAAACTGAGTCAGATCGTTGAGAAGGACAGGTTGAATTCAGACGATGTAATAATCACAAATATAAGACATTATGAATCACTCTCAGGAGTATCCGAAAGTCTGGCGCGCGTTGAAGAAGGTCTGAGAAACAATATTCCCGAAGATCTTATTGCAATCGACATAAGACATGCTATTCATTATCTCGGGGAAATAACGGGTGAAATTACAACTGATGAGCTGCTGGGGAACATATTCAGGAATTTCTGTATAGGAAAGTAAAGGGAGATATTGAAAACTTAAGATAGCTTATAGCATCCGGAGACGCCGATAAAGCTGACAAACTCAAAAAACAACTTCCTGCCTTCACTCCTTCCGGCACCTTCATAGATGGACGTAAAGCAAGAGTTGGCAGCCGTCACTGCGATAGCCCATACTGCTGCTAAACATCCTGCTTGCCATTTGAGGAGAAATATGGATTTTAAAAAAGCCTAAATGTTTTTATCTTGAACTTAGTGAAGTACAACTTAATATATTAACTTGTATATTTGTTGAAATATAGTAAAATATGAAACGTATTGGAGAAAGAATAAAAAAGAAAAGGGAGATTCAGAATCTGCATTTAAATGAACTTGCCGAGAAGGTTGGAATAAGTTCAAGTGCCCTTTCGCAAATTGAAAAATCCAAATCTTTCCCTTCAATAGTTACTTTAAAAAATATTGCAGAGCATCTGCATACAACAGTAGGTGAACTGATTGGCGAAAATGAAGCATTGGTAAACAATCCCGTTGTTTTGCGGAATGACATGAAATTTGTTGACCAAAATAAGTCGGGCACAATAATTTATTTGCTTTCGCATCACGATTCAAACAAACACATGGATACCTATTTAGTTCGTTTTGCTAAAGCATCTGGCATTGAGAGTTTTTTTTCAAATTCGCATGGTCAGGTTTTTTGTCATATAATCTCAGGTGAAATCAGATTTAAGATTGAAGAGAAAATTTTCCATTTAAAACAAGGGGACAGTATTTACTTTAATGCTAAAGCCTCAAAGGATGTTGTAAATAGTTTTGATGGACTAAGTGAAATGCTTTGGATTCAATCGCCTGCAAACTTTTAATTTTAACTATGAAAATTAAGTAACACTTAATATATTAAGTAAAAAGTTATAACTTTGGCCCAAAATACATTAATTAATGGCAAAGCATCCTGCAATATTTTTAGATAGGGACGGAACTATAATTGAAGAAAACGGATATATAGATAATACTTTAAATGTGGAGTTCTTTCCATATACTTTAAAGCACTTAAACTTTTACAAAAACATTTCTTATTATTTATAATTACCAATCAATCGGGCATATCCAAAAGGATTTATCGATGAAACAGATGTGCAGGAAGTAAATAGATATATTACTGATACTTTCAAAAAAAACGGAATTACAATTTTTGACACTTTCTATTGTCCTCATAAAAACGAAGATAACTGTAGTTGTAAGAAACCCAAGCCTTACTTTCTTCATAAAGCTGCACAATTATACAATGTTGATTTGTCTAAATCATTTATTATTGGTGACCATCCAACTGATATTGAATGTGGGATAAATGCGGGGGTAACTCCAATATATTTATTAAGTGGACATGGACGTAAGCATAAGGATGAATTAACATTTAAGTCGAAGGTATGTAACAATCTGTCAGATGCTTCAAAATACATTATGTCAACACTTTAACTGATCAATTAAATGAGTATTTTATTTAAAATTTTGGAAAACAGAAAAGTGGGTTTACCAGATGATGCTACAGTTTATACTTAGTGGATGTAAATCATTTAAAGTATTTGATAATGTGAAGCAATTAGCAATTGCAGCTGTGGGTGGTGAAAACAACAACAATTTCGAAGTTAAATATAATCTTCCAAATAATGATGATTGTTACTGAAGCTATAGTTCACAAGGTAACAAATGGAATTTCGGCGAATTATCACCGAAGCATATATGAGACGCAGAGACCCGGATACAATGCTGATAGGTGATGATTTACCAAGTGATAAAGAGCGGTTTAAGATAAGTTTGGGTATAATTTTGATAAACTGAGAAAAGAAACAATTAGTTGGCTTCAATCTCAGGATTTAGCTGTGTTTTTTTATTTTGCCGGAAGAAATAAAATTGGCTCGGAGGTATAGCAATTGCCCCGGCAAATGCAGGTTTCTTTGCAATGGGTCTTGCCATGCTTCAACAAATTATACCCATTGATGAATTACCTGAGGAATTTTCAATTGACTCGGCAATATATGTTGCGCCTACCTTTAGACATACTCATTTTAACGGCAAACAAATAGTTGTTCATAAACGTTCGGAAGATTTACATGAAATATTTTCATACAATTTATATCCGGTCCAAGTGCCAAGAAAGGCTTGTATGGAGCGCTTTTAACTAAAGGTGAAAAAGAAGGATGGATTACTGCACATTGTTCTACTGTACAGGTTGTAAGTCCTTACGACAATATAACAACTTTTATGCACGAAGGTGCAAGTGGTGGAGGTAAAAGCGAAATGCTTCAAAATATAGTAAGAGAAGAAAATGGACAGGTTTTAATTGGAAAAAATACCATAACAGGTGAAAAAAGGTTAATAAACTTCCCTATATTCTGTTCCTTTAATCCGGTTACTGATGATATGGCCTTATGTCATCCATCAATTCAAAAAAATAATGGAAAGCTAACTGTTTTAGATGCCGAAAATGCCTGGTTTATACGAGTTGATGGTATTAAGGATTATGGTGATGAGCCTTTTCTTGAAAAACTAACAATCAAACCAAAGAACCCCTATTGTTTCTGAATATTAAATCGAATCCCGATTGTACTGCACTTATTTGGGATCATACTGAAGATAGTCCGGGTAAAAGATGTCCAAATCCGAGGGTTATTGTACCAAGGAATATTGTGCCAAATGTAGTTAACAATCCGGTTACTGTTGATGTCAGAAGTTTTGGTGTTAGAACTCCTCCCTGTTCCAAAGAAAATCCAACCTATGGCATTTTAGGATTATTTCATATTTTACCCCCGGCACTTGCATGGTTATGGAGACTTGTTTCGCCACGGGGTCATGCAAACCCAAGTATCGTAGACGGAGGAGGAATGGGTAGCGAAGGTGTTGGTTCATACTGGCCTTTTGCAACCGGGAAAATGATTATTCATGCAAATTTATTGCTCGAACAAATTATTCAAACCCCACGTACACGATATACTCTTGTGCCTAATCAACATATTGGTGTTTGGAAAGTTGGATTCAAACCACAATTGTTAATGCGCGAATATCTTACACGCAGAGGAAATGCCAAACTCAGAAGCGACCAATATCAATATGCACGTTGTCCCACTGTTGGGTTTTGAACTGAATTACCTTACAATAGAAGGTGCAAAAATCCCTTCACGGTTTCTTCAGGTTCATAAGCAAGTATGAGGTTGAAACATCGGGTTATGACGCGGTGCAGAAATATTATATGATTTTTTCAGAGCACAATTACAAAAATATCTCACTCCCGAATTGCATCCCAACAGGCAGACATATTATTGAAACCTGTTTAAAGGGAGGTAGTGTGGAAGATTATTTAAAAATAATTCCTATGGATTATCAGTATTCATTTTTAACAACAAACAGCAATGAGTAAAGTAATTATTATTATGGGGTCGAAAGCCGATCTTGACTGGGCTAAACAAATTACGAAGGTGCTTGATAGTTTTGGTATAGAAAATATAACCAGAATAGCTTCAGCACACAAGGTTCCGCTTAAATGCTATGAGCTTATTAAGGAATACGAAAATGAAAATGTAGTGTTTATAACAATTGCAGGAATGAGCAATGCCTTAAGTGGGTTTACCGATGCACAAACACATTGTCCTGTAATTGCCTGTCCTCCGTATAGCGACAAATTTGGAGGTGCCGACCTGTTTTCGAGTGTTCGAATGCCTTCTGGTGTTGCTCCTCTAACAATTCTTAGTCCGGAAAACGCAGCATTGGCTTCTGCCAAGATACTTGGATTATCTGATCCTGAAATAAAAAATAGAGTAATTGATTTTCAGGAGAAGAAAAGATCTGATTTAGAAGCTGCAGACGTTGAACTGGTAAATGGTAAATAAAGATATTCAGAATGCTGCCCTGATAATTAAGAACGGCGGACTTGTAGCATTTCCGACAGAAACAGTTTACGGGTTAGGTGCAAATGCACTTAATCCGATTGCTGTTGCAAAAATATTCGCCTTAAAAGAGACGGCCCTCATTCGATCCGCTAATAGTTCATATTGCCTCATCAGACGATATAAAACTGCTTACCAATCAGCCAACTGACCTGGTTTTGAGATTAGCCGATAAGTTTTGGCCTGGACCATTAACAATTGTTTTACCTAAAAGCAGTATAGTTCCTGATATTGTTACATCGGGACTGTCTACAGTCGGCATCAGGATGCCTGATAATGAAATTGCACTTAAACTGATTCGAACATCAAAATGCCCAATAGCGGCACCAAGTGCTAATAAATTCGGCAATCTGAGTCCCGTAAGTGCCATTCATGTTAAAAAGCAGCTTCCCGGCGTTGATTATATTTTAGACGGTGGCAGAACAGAAATTGGTATCGAATCTACCATTGTATCGATCGTTGGCAATACTTGCACATTGCTCCGCCCGGGTAAAATTACACTTGATGATATAAATGATGTCTTGCCCGGCATATTCGTATTTGAAACAAATAAGCCGGGAAAACTTATTGCCCCAGGATTACTAAAAAGCCACTATTCACCTTCGAAACCTTTGTATTTTTATAAAAACTATCAAACAGATTTACCAGAACACACTGGTCTGATTTTGCATTGTCTAAATGACAGAATCCCCGAATGTGAAAAAGTGATTTATACTTCACACAACAACACCCTTATCGAAATTGCAGCTAATCTTTTTTCGTCACTTCATGCTATGGAAGATGATGAACAGATTAAGCAAATACTTATTGAGCCTGTTATTGAATCAGGATTAGGCATGGCTATAATGGACAGAATAAAGAAAGCAGTATTTAAATATGAATTAATTAAATAGAAATGTGGGCACATACTAAGGAGAGCCAGGATAAAATTACACCCTTAAAAGCACTGGAATTTTTGAAAGAGGGTAATGTAAGGTTTCTAAATAATCTGAAACTGGACAGGAATCTCCTGAAACAGGTAAATCAAACATCAGAGGGCCAATATCCTTTTGCAGCCATATTAAGTTGTATCGATTCAAGAACATCGGCTGAACTTATTTTCGACCAGGGTTTGGGCGATATATTTAGCATCAGAATTGCAGGGAATATTCTAAACGATGATATTCTTGGCAGTATGGAGTTTGCCTGCGATATAGCGAATTCGAAAATAGTTGTAGTACTGGGTCATACCAGGTGTGGTGCAGTTATCAGTGCATGCAATAACCTAAAGTCAGGGCACTTAACCGGGTTACTTAATAAAATAAAACCTGCAATTGATAAAGAAGTTGAAACCCATGTGGACAGAACAGGTCAAAACCATTCGTTTGTTTCTAACGTAAGTATTATTAATGTTCGCTTAATAATCAGCCAGATCAGGGAAAAGAGTGTTATACTTAATAATCTGGAAAAAGAGGGTAGAATTCTGATTGTTGGAGGGCTATATGATATTGATACCGGAGAAGTAACATTTTTTGATTCAACAGTATGAAAAAGTGGTTTAATTATCTAAAGCAAATGTAATGGAAACACCTATAATATTCTGGATAATTTTTAATGTCTTTGTCCTTATCATGTTGGCACTTGACTTAGGCGTTTTTCATCGAAAAAGTCATGAAGTGTCAGTGAAAGAGGCATTAACATGGACTTTTGTATGGGTTTTTCTTGCCCTGATATTTAATGTAATAATTTATTTCTGGAGAGGACAGCAGCAGGCATTGGAGTATTTTACCGGATATCTGGTCGAAAAGGCCTTAAGTGTTGATAATATCTTTGTATTTATAATGATTTTTACCTATTTCCAGATACCCTCAAAATATCAGCATAAAGTTCTTTTCTGGGGTATTATCGGGGCATTGATCATGCGTGTGATTTTTATTTTTGCAGGTGTTGCACTGCTTGAAAAATTTCATTTCACGATATATATTTTCGGAGCATTACTGATTTTTACCGGGATTAAAATGTTTAATCACAGTAATTCGAAAATTGATCCCGATAAAAATCCGGTTTTAAAATTCTTTAAAAAGTTTATGCCTGTTACTCAAACTTTGCATGAAGATAAATTCTTTATAAGAATAGATGGCAGACGATTTGCAACACCATTGTTTTTAGTTTTGATCCTCATTGAAACAACCGACCTTGATTTTTGCTGTTGACAGCATTCCGGCAATTCTTGCAATTACGCAGGACCAGTTTATTGTTTACACATCCAACGTTTTTGCGATACTTGGCTTACGTTCATTATATTTTGCCCTGGCCGGAGTTGTTCACCGTTTCTGGCTTTTAAGCTATGGGCTTGGCTATTGTCCTGGTTTTTGTTGGTATTAAAATGATTCTGATTGATTTTTATAAAATACCGATCGAATGGTCTCTGGTATTTATTGCCACTGCAATAACCGGAAGCATTATCCTTTCCTTAAGAATGCGAAAACCCTAATTTTAACTGATAAAAAAATTGCATCTGTAACTCAGGAATTAAAAGAATGTGCTGATACTATTTCCGATATTGATAAAAGAATGCAAAATTTATATAGTATCACATTACTTTCAGAAAAGAGTAAAAAATAGGAACGTATTTTTCAACTTTAAAATAACAAATCACAATGAAGGAGAGAATAGTTTTATCATTCAGCTTTATTCAACAATTTACTGATCCTGAACATTTGATCCAATACGGTGGTTTTATCCTTTTATTAATAATTATCTACCTCGAAACAGGATTCTTCCTGGGCCTGGTGCTTCCGGGGGGTGACTATCTGGTTTTTACTGCAGGATTGTTATGTGGAACCCACTACCTCGATATTCCCTTGTTAGTATTGCTTACAACAATGATTGCAGCTGCGGTGCTTGGTGATTTTACGGGCTATGCCAAAGGGAAATGGCTTGGTCCGAAACTCTTCAATAAGACTGATGCCAGGATATTTAAAAGGCACTACCTTGAAAAAAGTAAAGCTTTCTATGAAAAATACGGTCTGTGGGCTTTTATTACAGGAAGATTTTTGCCCGTTATCCGAACAATTATTCCTATGCTGGCGGGAGCATCCGGTATTCCCTTAGCCCGATTCAGCTACCTTAACGTTATAGGAGCTGTGATCTGGATTGGTTCGCTTACATCGCTTGGATATTATCTTGGCAACGCTTATCCTCAATTGATTAATTACAGTATCTATTTACTTTTCGGATTTATTGTACTTGCTTCTTTTCCTATGTTAAAAATTATGTTTTCAAAAATAAAAAAACCATGAACCTCATTGCCGAAACAGCTCAAAAAATCACTAAGAATAAAACATTCAATGTTTTCATATTCGTCCTTATTTTGTTATCTGCAATTATTATCGGCATTGAATCCTATCCGGAAATTGCCTCAAAACACACATTTATACTAGTATTTCTTGATAAGTTAATTATTTCATGTTTTGTCCTGGAGATTGGACTGAAAATTGTTTCCAATGGAAAAAGGCCCTGGGACTTTTTTTCAGACCCATGGAATGTATTTGATTTTGTAATAGTTGCCATTTGCCTCATTCCGGTAGTTGATACACATTTTTTTGCAGTATTTCGAATATTAAGGGTTTTAAGAATACTGCGTATGATAACCTTTCTTCCGAAACTGAGGCTTCTGATTGGTGCTTTAGTAAAAAGCATTCCTTCTATGGGTTATATCATTCTGCTTATCGGAATATTATTTTATGTATACGCAGTTGTAGGTGTTTTTGTTTTTGGAGCTTCCGACCCCTTGCACTTTGGTGATTTGCACCATACTTTTGTCACACTTTTTAAAGTGTTAACACTTGAAGGGTGGACAGATATAATGAATACTCATATTTTTGGTTCTGTTTCGAATGGGAATATGCAAATAATTTCTATTTGGCCTTTCCTGTATTTTGCCAGTTTTATTTTAATCGGAGCTATGATAATTATGAACCTTTTTATTGGTGTAATTATGAACAGCATGCAAGAAAGCCAAAATGAATTATCCCAAGAGCTTCAGGAGATTAAATTTAAAGATAAAAACTCTGAAGATCTTTATAAGCATATAATTTCGAAATTAGACGAATTACATAATGAGATTCAAACTTTGAATAAAATGCGCGTAAACTTAAATGACAGAACTGGTCAGCGCCGAACTCGCATAACATAAAACTCTGATTGTGCTGCAAAATTCACACTCTTCATTCTTTGGGGTTTGGATTGTATTTTACAGCAGTCCCCCTTGCCTACCCTTCTGCCCTCCCATTCCTCGCTTGCCAACATTTTGCTTTTGTCATGGTTTTTGTGCCTGTCATTGTGAAACGGCTGCAAGCCCTGCAAAATATCCGAACAAAGCCTTCAGGTTGCAAAGCAACAAGCAGCCTTCGTAAAATGTCTCCATTCAACAAGATCACCAGTATAAATGTCAGGAATGCCTGTGTAGGAGATCCTCCTATCCTGGATCATACAAAAGTCGTTCTGTGTGAATTTGAAGGCAGCTCTGTATTTAATGCTTCATTAAATGCACAGCCTAATCAGGTGATTGATATTGCTTGGGATCCAAATACACAGAACCCTGATGAACTTGCAAGCCTATTGACATTTGTGTTATTCAACTGCATCACAAATAAGGCAATGATTTACACTGATGCTGCTGCAAGAGCTGATGGATCAACTTCAGTCACTGTCCCGATTGAATGGGTTGGTGCAATGACAGCATTGCATATTGTTACTGCAGACTACACTCAATTTCTGTCGAACACTCCGAAGCGAGTGATCAAGTTCAAGGCTGGGGTTGATCTGGCCAGTACGGTTCAGTGAAACTAATCCGGAATTGAACAAGACCTCTGGTGAAGCAGGGGTCTTGTATTTCCGCAAGTCCTTAAAAATCTTCCAATATTTGGTTAATATTTTCCGTTGATATTTGAAATATTGTTGCCAATTTGTTGCCCAAATTGTATAATAAGCAGATAATCAACGGCACTTCATATATTGTATCGGAAAATGATCTGTCCGGAACAAAATTCAATGAGCTTATGTTTATAATGTGTATAAAGCAATAGGGGGAAAATTGTTTTATTAAAATATGGTGTGGCGCGGTGAAAATTGAGCCACATTAATTTTTTATGGATGTTTATACTTTTCCCGGTACTCCCTTTTCAGCAGTTGTGATGCTTCCGGATTGCCGGCAATCTCTTTCTTCTGATAATCCCATTTCACCACAGACCCGGTATAATATGAGATCATGGCCAGCTGTACTGTCGCAGTTGACTGGAAAGCATCTTCCGGTGTACAGCTGATAGTCTTTCTGTTTTTTGTTCTTACGGCATCAAGAAAATTCTTTACATGATTTTCCTGCATCGATTCAGTCGGGATCTGCAGATCCTCTCTTTTTCCATCTTTTCCGGCTTCGAATATCACTACCCTGGAATCATCCGCAAACATGGTGCCTTTCTCTCCGTAAAAGAAGATCCCGTTATTGAATTCATTATTAATGTCTCCTGTTCCCCATAGCCTGTGCTGCCATATGAGAGGAGCCGTTTTAAATGCCATCTGGGAGGTCAGTGTGTCAGGCGTGGTTATCTGGCCCTTCAGGGTATAATTGCCTCCGGACGAGCGGAACTCTTCAGGCATCCCCTCACCCATTATGCGGCGTATTATATCAATATGGTGTATGCCCCAGTCGACCAGATGTCCATTGCCATACGCTTTTTCGAGTCTCCAGGCCATATGACCTATGCCGGGACGGTAATCGAGCATTGGAGCAGGACCGCACCATTCATCCCAATCGAGTGATGCAGGTGGAGGTTGAATCGTATTATCCTGCAGAACAGGGTTATAATGTATCTGTGCATTAACCTGATGAAGATTGCCAATTCGTCCGTTCCCGAGAAGTTCTTTAGTTTTTTTGAATGCTTCGCTCTGCCGTCGCTGAAACCCCAGCTGAACTATATTTCCTGTTTTTTCAGCAGCATTTACCATAGCTATTCCTTCCCTTACATCATACGAAAGAGGTTTTTCACAATAAATGTCAAGGCCCTTTTCACATGCTGCAATAAACTGAAGGGCGTGCCAGTGCGGCGGTGTTCCGATAAAGACGGCTTCGAGCCCCTTCATCCCCAGAAGATCATGGTAATATTTGAAAGTCTTTGGCTTTGTACCCTGCAGTTTTTCGAGTTCATCCGCACTCTTATTCAGGTGTTCAGAGTCAACATCACAGACGGCAATCACCTGTACGCCTCCAACTTTCAATGCGGCTTTGGCGATAACCATACCATACCAACCGGAGCCAATAAGTCCGATTTTGAGTGTACGATCATCAGCCAGAGGTTTTAAATAAAGGTTTGATGCAATAGCTGCAGAGCCCAGGGAGGTAACGTGTATAAATTTTCTTCTTTTCATTTTCCGGAGTATTTGATGATCTGATGATACCAAAAATAGTAATAAAAATTGAGTGCGTGCTGAATGTGATTAAAAGGTCGTTATTTTAAAAATTATTGTATGTTTATGGAAGTTTTTATTTGGACAGAAACACCTTTGTGCTTCCCTTTGTGCAGTCCTTAGTGTCCATTGTGGTTAATGAATTTTTAAACACAAACACAATAAGGTTATCGCGAAGGACACATAGTATTTTAAATTTAAAATCAAAAATCCGTATTTCAGATGAAAAATTCAAATCAGATTAACTGGAAAAAGCTCTTTGTTTCTCTTCTCAGAATGGCAGTTGGCTGGCATTTTCTTTATGAAGGGGTATCAAAATTGCTTATCCCGGACTGGAGTTCATATTCATATCTTGCCAATTCGACAGGGCCATTATCAGGCCTTTATCACTCTATTGCTTCATCCCCCGGTCTTCTGAAAATAATCGATATACTTAATATCTATGGCCTTATGCTGATTGGCATTGGGTTGTTTATTGGCATTTTCGTCAGGGTGGCAGCCATTTCAGGGGCCTTGCTGCTTACACTCTATTATTTTGCATACCCTCCCTTTGGAGCCTCCCTCTTCAATATAGCCGAAGGGCACTTGTTTATTGTAGACAAGATATTCATTGAGACCGCTGTTCTCCTTTTTCTTGCATTTTTCAATGAAAAGGGATATGGTATTGATTACCTGATTGAATTAACCAGGAAATCAAATGGGAAAAAACATTCAGAAAGTGAACAGGAAGTACCTTACTCCGGTTCGCGCAGAGATGTGCTTAAAAATCTTGCAACACTGCCTTTACTGGGAGTAATGGGTTTCCTCGCAGCACAGAATAACAGGAAGTATGGCATTGATGTAATGTCGGGTGCCACGATTCAGTTAAAACAATCAGCCCTCGGCGAATTGAAAGGGACTCTGCCTTCCGGGAAGATTGGTGATCATGTTCTCAGCCGGATGATACTTGGAGGTAACCTTATCGGTGGCTGGGCACATTCCAGGGATCTGATCTATGTTCCGGAACTGTTCAAAGCCTATAACAGCGAACGGAAAATTTATGAAACACTTATCCTTGCCGAAAAGGCTGGCATAAATGCAATCAACATAGGTTTTCCTACAAACGCACTGCTCGCTAAGTATAAGAAAACAACAGGCAGCAAGATCAAAGTAATATCGCAGGTCCATCCCGATATGGAGAAGAACGATTATTTTGTGAACATCAACAAGGCTATTGATTTTGGTGTTGACATTGTTCAGATCCAGGGTAACTGGTGTGACTGGCTTGTTAGGGATAATAAAATTGAGGTTATCGGAAAAATGATGGATAAGATAAGGAGCCAGAATTATACTGCCGGCCTGGCAGCCCATTCAGTTGAATCATTAATTGAATGTGAAAACATTGGGATAATACCCGACTACTACATGAAGACAATGCATCATGATCAATACTGGTCTGCTCATCCGAGAGAATTTCGTCATACTTTTGAGGTTGACGGACAGGAATACCTTGATCACAACAGGTTTCATAACAATATATTCTGCCTCTTTCCTGAGCGCACAGTGGAATTCGTCAACAGGGCAAAAGTACCTGTAATGGGTTACAAAGTGCTTGCAGCAGGCGCTATAGAGCCAAAGGATGGCTTCAAATGGGCGTTTGAGAACGGAGCTGATTTCATTTGTGTCGGGATGTTTGATTTTCAGATAGTAAAAGATGTAAATATCTGTCTCGATATCCTGAATGGACAAACGGACAGGAAACGTGAGTGGTATGGGTAGATAAGCTGATCGTATGGATTTACTTTTCACCGATGCGCTGAAATTGCGGAGACCGTTCGCCTTCAGCATAATGGCAAAACCTGCAGGACCATTATGCAATCTGAATTGTACATACTGCTATTATCTCGAAAAGAAGAAGCTCTACGGGGGAAAGAAAGACTTCCGGCTCAACGAGGAACTTCTTGAAAATTTCATAAAGCAATATATTGAAGCTCAACAGGTGCCTGTGGTTACTTTTGTATGGCAGGGAGGCGAACCAACCTTACTTGGAATAGATTATTTCAGGACAGCTGTCAGCCTTCAGCAAAAATATGCAAATGGCAAAACCATTGAGAATGCCTTTCAGACCAACGGGACTATGCTGACTGATGAATGGTGCAGGTTTTTTGCTGATAATAAAATTCTTGTAGGGATCTCTATCGATGGAGAAGAACACAACCATGATCATTACAGACGGACGGCTTCGGGCGGACCGACATTTAAAAGGGTGATGAAAGGAATTGAACTGCTTCACAAAAACAAGGCAGAATTCAATACACTAAGCTGTGTTAACAGCTATAATGTTAAATATGCATCCGAAACATACAGGTTTCTTAAACGAATCGGAAGCGGGTTTATTCAGTTTCTTCCTGTAGTGGAAAGGATGTCGGTGCAAGCGGATGATAACAGTTTAAGCCTTGTAGCACCCGGGGGATCAGGTAACTCTTCCGTTACAGACTGGTCAGTGCCTGCTGAAGATTTCGGAAGATTTCTGATCACCATTTTCAATGAATGGGTAAGAAATGATGTTGCAAGATATTATGTTCAGATATTTGATGCCACACTGGCCAATTACACAGGCGAGATGCCTGGTTTGTGTGTCTTCTCAGAAACATGCGGGGATGCACTTGCGATCGAACATAACGGAGATCTTTTTTCATGCGACCATTTTGTATACCCTGAATATTTACTGGGTAATATTTCATCTGTACCGCTTATTGATCTTGTGAGGTCACAGAAGCAATTTGATTTTGGGATCGCCAAGCGCAACGGATTGCCATTGTATTGTCTTAAATGCGATGTCAGATATGCATGTCATGGCGAATGTCCCAAACACAGGTTTAATTATACCCCGGACGGCAAACCAGGACTGAATTACTTGTGTGAAGGGTACAAAATGTTTTTTCATCACGCCGGGCCATTTATGGAATTCATGGCAAAGGAGTTGAAAAATAAAAGGGCTCCTGCCAATGTTATGAACTGGATAAGGAATAAAGAAAATCAGGCAGTAAGGACTATTACGCCCGAGAGAAATGATCCCTGTCCATGCGGCAGTGGCAGGAAGTTTAAGAATTGCTGTGCAGGGAAACCGTTGTACGCAGGTAGGAATTAAGAAGAGAGACGGAGAGACGGAGAGACTGAGAGACTGAGAGACTGAGAGACTGAGAGACTGAGAGACTGAGGGACTGAGACTAATTATAAGGTTATTGAAAATCTTTGCAAGCTGAAAATGGTCAAATATCAGCAGTCATGCCTTCTATCAGCGGTTCTACTTTATTTTTATTGAAAATATTCTTCATTGAGATCCCTACTTTGTTATCAAGGAAGATGCAGGTTATGGTCTCAGTGTGAGGGCTTTCGATATACCTTAAGGTGAATTCAATCGTATTATTGTCCAGCCAGGTATAGCTTCCGGCAATCTTAAAGGGACGCAGGAGCTCAATTTTCTTATTTGGCACCAGATTGGGTCCCTGAAGTTCAGTATCACTAAAGTGCCAGCTTCCCTGTGTAAAATCAATAACATAATCCGTATAGTCTTTTTTCATGGTTAAGCTGACAAGGGAATCGCTGAAATCCAGTTTAATGCTATTTATATGATTCTCATTTGATTGAACCAGATAAGTCTTTCCTGATATATCTTTTTCAAGTGTTGATGAATCGAGTTTCCGGTATATTGGAAGAGCCAGTGTGGACAGTTTTTCCTTCAGTTCTGTTTCTGCTTTCTCATTGGGTGGAAGCTTTTCATTTTTCATTGCCGGTAACAGATATTGCCATACAAGATTCAATTCTTTCTGCATGTCGGTTGTCTGAGAAGTCATGGCGATAACAGCATCCTGATCAGGCATAACGATCATGAACTGACCATAGGCCCCGTCGCCGCGGTATGCGTTATGCCGGCAGCGCCAGAACTGGTAGCAGTAACCCTGCATCCAGTCGCTGGAGTCTTTTACTTCCCCTGGAGCCTCAGGTGCCTGGTCTATCTTGAATGAGGTAGCCTCTTCAATCCATTCACCCGACAATATCTGCTTCCCATTCCAGGAGCCTTTCTGCAAGTACAACTGGCCTACTTTGGCAATATCCTCGGTCCTGATCCTCAGCCCCCACCCTCCCGTATTTACTCCCTGCGAATTCAACTCCCAGTCAGCTCCTGTGATACCGAGTGGTTCGAAAAGTCTTGGTGTAAGATAATCGATGATCTTCTGACCTGTTACTTTTTGAACTATGGCTGATAACATATATGTGGCCAGTGAGTTATATAGAAACTTTGTGCCTGGTTCATATATAACCGGAAGGTTTAGAAAAGCTTTCACCCAATTTTCACTGTTCCTGGTCACTCTGAATGTAGGATCAGGATCTTGTCCGGCAGACATGGTAAGGAGATCTTTAACAGTCATGCTGGCAAGCTTGGTGGCCAGTGTCTCTGGTACTTCATAAGGAAAAGCCGAGATCACCCTGTCATCGACTGTCAGAAGTTTCTCATCAGCGGCAAAGCCAACTGCAGTGGAAGTGAAGCTTTTACTTAAGGAATACATAGTATGCTTAAGATCAGAGCGATACGGATTCCACCAGCCTTCAGCAATAACTTTCCCATGCCGTAAAAACATAAAACTGTGAATTTCATTTACTTCTTTATCTGCCGCCTGCACAAAGTTCAGGATTGCTTCCGATGAGACACCCTCTGATTCAGGAGTACTGCGCGGCAGTGATGTATAAGAAGTCCCGGGTTTGCAAGAGGCAATCAGGATTACTGTCAGAAAGCTGAACAGGATGTTTTTCGGATTATACATAAAATTCGGTTCTACTAATTATTCTTTTCCGGCAGTAATGACCTTGCCAGTTCTTCACTGTCTTTGTATTTGATCATCAGTTCCACGAGCCTTTTATGAAGATCCTCTTTTACTGAGGAATATGCCGGATCGTTATAGACATTTTTCATCTCATCAGGATCAGTTTTAAGGTCAAATAGTTCCCATTCGTCTATATCATAATAATAATGAATAAGCTTATATCTGTTCAGTACTGATGCCGTAATGACGTTTTACCATATGATATCCTGGATATTCATAATAATGGTAATAATGTTCTTTTCTCCAGTCAGCCGGCGTTTCACCTTTTAGTACCGGGACCATGCTCCTGCCCTGCATATCAGGCGGGACTGATACACCAGCCATTTCGAGAAATGTTTCAGCAAAGTCAATATTCGAGACCATATCCTCATTAACACTGCCGGGTTTTGTTACTCCCGGCCACTGGATAAGCAAAGGAGTTCGGTAAGATTGTTCGAACATCAATCTTTTATCGAACCATCCATGTTCTCCAAGATAAAATCCCTGGTCGGAAGCATAAATAACCACAGTATTCTTATCAAGGCCATTTTCCTTCAGAAAATCCAGCACCTCTCCAACACTTTTATCTACTGCTGCTATACAGGCAAGGTAATCCTGCATATATCGCTGGTATTTGAAGCGTATGAGGTCAGAGTCTTTCAGGGCTGATCCATAAAAATGTCTAATAATTGGATCATATACTGAATCCCATGCTTGCATCTGGTCCGGATTCATACGGTTAAGCCCTGTATTTTTCATTTTTGATTTGTCTCTGTAAAGCTTAAGATCCTCTTCCAGCCTCATGGTCTTATGAATTGTCATATCCTGTGTTTTCTCCGCTGTACCGCGGCCTGAATAATCATCAAACAGGGTTGAAGGCTCGGGGAAGGTGACATTTTTATAGAGAGTAAGCTCATTTGGACCTGGTTGCCACTCGCGGTGAGGGGCTTTATGATGCATCATGAGCATAAATGGTTTCCCGGTGTTCATGACCTGCTTTTATCCATTTAATGACTTTTTCCGGTTATTATTTCTGTGACATAACCATTCTCGGTATGAGTACCTTCTTTGTTAATAAAATCGGGATTGTAATAATGGCCCTGTCCCGGTAAAATTTCCCAGTGATCAAAACCTGTCGGAGTCGATCCCAGGTGCCATTTCCCGATCATTGCAGTATTATATCCTGACTTCTGAAGCAGTTTGGGGAATGTCTGCTGAGTTCCGTCAAAAGGTTCCTGGCCGTCGTTTGCAATAAAGCCATTAAGATGGCTGTATTTTCCGGTGAGTACAACTGCCCGACATGGTCCTGATATTGAATTTGTAACAAGGCATCTGTCGAACCTCATTCCGTTACCTGCAATCCTGTCGATATTTGGTGTGGGAGCATAATCTTTCAGTGCTCCTCCATATGCGCTAATAGCCTGATAAGCATGGTCGTCGCTCATTATATAAATTATATTCGGTCGGTCAGATTTGGGTAAGGAATCTGAGCAGGATGATACGCAGATGCTATTCCCAGAATCGAAAATAATTTTGCTCCAGTCTGCATTTACTATTATTTTATTATGAAGTTTCCTTTTAGTTCATCACTCTCCTTATAACCATATCTTACGGCCTTTACACGTATATTGTGATTTCCCCTTTTCAGATGCAATGGGCCGCTGTATAAGAGCCAGTGAGGTTTCTCTGAATCTTCAAATGTATAAACGAGTGATGCTCCATGTGTCGGGCAATAAAAGCTAGTGTCATCGGAGATGAGTATGTTCCGCCTGTTCTGTAGTTCTTTGATACCACGCTCTTCCGGTGAATTTAAAATGAAATATGGAATATCCGTTACAGGCTGTTTTCCTCCCGGCCACATCTGTTCTATCATCTCCGGCTCATTCATATGTCCCATATCGCCTGTCTCCAGGGTCCACTTATCCATCAGCTCACGCATATCGTAGAGTGTCACTTTCATAGCCGGATCATTGATAAGATTGTTAATCTGGTAAGGATCAGTTGCAATATTATAAAGCTCTTCCGGAGGCCGTGAATAAGCCATCCATGCTTTCTGAGGTCCGGTAAGTTTTCCTTCGGCATCGAGACGGAGCATCTCCTGGTAAATCGGCATTTTATTCAGGTAAGGCACCCATATGGGAAAGGGTTCATTTGGATAGTAATTACGTATATAGAGACAGTTTTTTGTACGGACAGACCTTATCATATCATAAGATTCATCAACCCTGTCGCGTGCAGCAAAAACTGCATCTCTTGGTTCTCCCTGCTGATCACCAAGAAACGGAATTCCCTGCATGTGTGCAGGCACCGGGACTCCTGCAAGTGAAAGAACTGTTGGTCCCAAGTCGATTGAGCTGATCAGTCTTTTATCAACAGTTCCATTTTTTTCATTTCCCGGGAATTTAATAATAAGAGGTATATTTAGTCCTGAATCATAAAGCCATCTTTTAGCCCTTGGCAGACCATCACCATGATCGCCCCAGAAGAAAATAATTGTATTATCAAGCTCACCTTCCTTTTCCAGCTCAGAAATCAGAGCTCCTACAACTGAATCGAGTCTTGCAATATTATCATACATCTTTGCAATATTTCGTCTTACTATTTCATTATCAGGATAATATGGAGGAACAGGGACACCTATCGGATCTGTCTTTACATTTGAGATATCCCAGTTCTGGCTTTCATGAGTACCAATCCAGTTGAAGACTGCGAAGAAAGGCTGGTTTTTATCTGTTCGGTTCCTGTAATGGGCTTTTGTGCTGCATTCATCCCAGATGCTTGCCGGAACAGGATCTTTGGAGAACTGATAATCTGTTTTGTTGTTGTTTGTGCAATAGTATCCTGCAGCTCTCAGATATTCGGTAAAAGCTTTTACATAATGAGGAGGAACAGCAGTGAATTCGACAGGATTCTCAACACCCCGGCGGTAAGATGTTGTCCGCATATGCATGCAACCTATAGATGTCTGATACATTCCTGTAATCATTCCTGCACGTACCGGAGCGCTTATTGCAGCTGTTGTGAATACATTATTAAAGCTGATACCCTGTGATGCAAGCCGGTCGATATTGGGTGTTTTTGCAACCAGATCGCCATAACAACCCAGGTGCGGACTCATATCCTCAGTTGAGATCCATAGGATGTTGGGGTGTTTCTGGTTGCTGGGCTTGTTGTGAGCAAAGAGCGTACAATACTGATAACTGCATTCAGCTAAAGCCCTGAATGCTGCACAGGAGACTTAGATTGCTGAAGCCCCCCTGGGGGTTGGGGTAGTCATTTCAAGTGATTCGCTGTTTTTCATTCTAAGTCCTATTTTACGCCGGTTGGCTCCGGTAGTTTCTGTAATATCATCTCCGAGATCTTTTCTTGCCTTTTCAGCAAGAGTCTGAAGCTCTTTTACTTTTTCAGGATATAATTCAGATACATCATACCACTCTCCCGGATCACGTCTGAAATCATATAACTTCGCTTTGGTTAGGTTTCAGATCCGGTTTGTCCGGGCCAGCCGTCCTTGCCGGGCATATGTCCCCATGTATGTTCTGCCGGTGTGAGGCAGAACCAGTTTCCAGTAATCGCGCTGTACAGCTTCAAGGCTGTTCTGCTGGTAGTAATAATAGAATTCATGACGTGGAGCTGCATTTCTTGTCACCAAGCATAAGAGGAAGAATACTTACACCATCAATCTTTTTCTCAGGAAGTCTGCTCCTGTTATTGCAGCAAGTGTTGGAAGAATATCAATGGAACCGGATAGTTTATTGCATATTTCACCTTCAGGAATAACACCCGGCCATCTCATGATACAGGGCACTCTCTGTCCCCCTTCCCAGCTTGATCCTTTTCCTTCTCTGAGACCGCCTGTTGTTCCTGCATGATTTCCAAAGTTCAGCCATGGTCCATTATCACTTGTAAAAATTACAAGGGTATTCTTATCGAGTCCCGTTCTTTTCAAGGGCTTTCATTATTTCTCCAATTGACCAGTCAACCTCCATCATAACATCACCATACATACCCTGTTTGCTTTTTCCACTGAATTTATCAGATACGCCAAGAGGAATATGTACCATTGAATGAGGAAGATAAAGAAAAAATGGTTCGTTCTTATGCTTTTCAATGAATTTGACAGCTCGTTCAGTATAGATCGGTTGTCAGCTTATCCTGATCTGCAAGATGTTCTCACCTCTCCCACTTTTTCATTTCCTTCAATTAAGGGGAAGAACAGGATAACGCATTTTAGTGACTTGTTGTATCTTTTATCTGCCATCGGGAATCCATCAAAATCAACCGGCCACATATCGTTTGAATACGGAATGCCGTAATACTCATCAAATCCATGCTGGAGAGGCAGAAATTCTCTATGATGTCCAAGATGCCATTTGCCGATTATTCCGGTGTGATACCCTTTGTTCTTAAGCATTTCAGCAATTGTAGTCTCTTCTGAATTAATTCCATCTTCAGCCCATGGCATCAATGCTCCGCTGAAATACCGATCCGGTTAGGATAACAACCGGTCAGCAATCCGGCTCTTGAGGCGCTGCTTACAGCCTGCGGGGAATAGTACCAGGTGAACTGCATTCCCTGATTGGCAAGTCGGTTAAGATTTGGGTGTTTCATACTGATTTGCTCCTGTCCTTCCAATATCTCCATAGCCCATATCATCCATCAGGATAAGCACAATATTAGGAGTGCACTGTTTGAAAGAAGCTGCCTTCTGGGCACTTGCACTCACTGGTCACCAGTGATGCCATTCCAATTCCCAATGCTGATTTAATATCCATCATTTCTTTCTGATTATTTGTTCAAAACCTCGATTTGCCCTCATCCTTAATTTTCTTTAGAAGTTCGGTCAATTCCTTAACAAGTTCGGGATTATGTTCTGCAACATTGTGTTTTTCACCAATATCAATGTTTATATTGTAAAGCTGCGGATCAGGATCATTGCCTGTTTCAGAATTAGTGTTGACCTGAATTTTAGGACCGGATCCTGGTTCAATATATTTCCAGTCGTCTTTTATAACTGACAGCCTGCCGGAATGCTCAACCAGCCATTCCCGTCCTTTTCCTGTTTTTCCAAGCAGGGCATCTATATGATTAAAGCTGTCGGGTCCTTCTTCCGGGGAGAGTGTTTCTCCTGTCAGCGATGCAAACGAGGACATCAGATCAATCTGGCTGAAAAGAGCATCGGAAACTCCGGGACGATTTTCCCATTCCATCTTGCAATAAATACTACCCTTGTTCCTCCTTCAAAAGGACTGTATTTTCCTCCTCTCAGTGGTCCTGCAGGAGTGTGCCCGTTCAGCCTGGCAACTGCCTGATCCTGATAGCCATCATCAACAACTGGTCCATTATCGCTTGTCACAATTATTATTGTATTTTCCGACAGATTCAAGGCTATCGATTGTTTTCATAATCTCACCCACGCACCAGTCGAATTCCAGTATGACATCACCCCTTGGTCCCATTCCGCTTTTTCCGGCAAATCTGTTTGCAGGTACCCTGGGGACATGAATATCATGAGTGGAAAAATAGAGAAAAAATGGTTTATTCCTGTTTTTCTTAATGAATCTTACAGCTTTTCCGGTTATGATATCGGCAATATCCTCATCGATCCATAGGGCAGATTTTCCGCCGCTCATATAGCCGATTCGGCTTATCCCGTTTACAATTGTCATATCATGGCCATGACTGGGATGCATTTTCAGAAGTTCAGGATGATCCTTTCCGGTTGGTTCAGAATAGATTGGTTCACTGAAACTGACTTTAATAGGATCAGAGGGATCGAGGTTAACAACTTTCCTGTTTTCAACATAAACACATGGTACCCTGTCGCCTGTTGCAGGAATTATGAAATTATAATCAAATCCGATATCCATTGGTCCGGAGGTATATCTCCATTCCAGTCTGCCCCGCCGGGAGGACCCAGGCCAAGATGCCATTTTCCGACAACTCCGGTTTTATATCCGGCATTCTTCAGAATTGTTGCGATTGTTGTTCGTCCGGGACTGATAATTGCCGGTGCATCGCCTGTCAGTATGCCTGTGCCGCTTCTGCGCCAGGCATATTCACCTGTCAGCAAAGAATATCGTGAAGGAGTACAGGTTGATGAGGTGCTGTGTGCATTGGTGAAACGCAATCCTCCGGCAGCAAGCCTGTCAATATTCGGAGTACTTATCCGGGTAGCGCCATAACAGCTCACATCGCCATATCCAAGATCATCAGCATAAATAATAACAATATTTGGCAAGGGTTCATTTTTCCGGCAGGAAGCACATGTGACCAATTCAAATACTGCAAACAGAACATATAAAAAACTGTTTTTCATCTTTGCTTATAAATTTACCGGAGCTGTTGAAAAAGTCTCTCTCTGGCAAACACACCCAAAGGAATAAGAATGGACTTTTTCAGCTGTCCACCCTAAAATTATAACAATAAATTGAAAAACAATTCCTTAAGATTATTATTTATATGAATCATTATGAACACTTTTCACTGCTCTGTCCTGAGGGATCGATCATGTTTTTGAAAGATGCATCCCAGGCAATTGCTTCAGGAGTGCTGCATGCAACTGATGGAACCGATGGTACACATGATGCTGCGGAATCGGAAGGAAAGTGTTCAGAAAATATTGATCTGTAAAAATACTCTTCTTTGGACATCGGAGGATTTATAGGGAAACGGTATTTGGCATTTGCCAGCTGTTCATCAGTCACCTTTTTGGCTGCCAGAGCTCTAAGCGTGTCAATCCAGTTATAACCTACGCCATCTGAAAACTGTTCTTTCTGCCTCCAGGCAACACTTGCAGGCAGGTAATCCTCAAAAGCTTTTCTGAGTACCCATTTTTCCATTCTCTCCTTGTTTATCATCTTGTCTTTTGGATTCAGACGCATAGCCACATCCATGAATTCCTTGTCAAGGAAAGGCACCCGTCCTTCCACGCCCCATGCTGCAAGAGATTTATTTGCACGCAGGCAGTCGTAGAGATGCAGTTTACTTATTTTCCTGACAGTCTCTTCATGAAAAGCTTTTGGATCAGGTGCTTTATGGAAATACAAGTATCCGCCGAAAATTTCATCAGCACCTTCACCCGAAAGAACCATCTTTACTCCCATCGATTTGATAACCCTGGCAAGCAGATACATGGGTGTTGAAGCCCTTATCGTTGTCACATCATAAGTTTCGATATGATAGATGACATCCCTGATTGCATCAAGACCTTCCTGTACCGTGAAATTAATTTCATGATGAATAGTTCCGATGTGATCTGCAACCTTCCTTGCAGCAGCGAGGTCAGGAGAACCTTCAAGTCCGACTGCAAAGGAGTGCAACTGAGGCCACCATGCTGCTGTCTGGTCTTCTGTTTCAATCCTTCTCGGTGCAAATTTTTTAGCAATTGCAGATACAATCGATGAATCCAGTCCACCTGAAAGCAGTACTCCATAGGGAACATCAGACATGAGCTGACGATGAACGGCAGCTTCAAGGGCTATTTTCAGATCCTCAATGCTTGTCTCATTATTCTCTACTGCGGAATATTCCATCCAGTCCCGTTTATACCACCTGGTCATGACTCCATCCTTACTGTACAGATAATGACCTGGAAGAAATTCCTCTATCTTGTTGCAAACACCTTCAAGTGCCTTTAGTTCCGATGCAACATAGAAATTGCCAAACTTATCCCAGCCCATATATAGTGGAATTATCCCGATATGATCACGTGCAATGAAATAACAGTCTTTTTCTTTGTCATAGAGGGCAAAGGCAAAAATCCCGTTCAATTCCTCAATAAAAGCAGGATCCTTTGTCGCGATAGAGAGGCAGAATAACTTCACAATCGGAATGAGTAAGAAATTCATAGGATTCTTCATAACGCCTGCGTATATCCTGATGATTGTATATTTCACCATTAATTGTCAGAATAAGATTCTTATCCTTGCTGTATAAAGGCTGTTTCCCCGACTGAGGATCAACAATCGATAACCTCTCATGAGCAAGGATTGCCTTCTCACAATAAAATATTCCTGACCAGTCAGGACCGCGGTGCCTGATTCTTTTTGACATTTTAAGAACACTTTCCCTCAAATCCATATAGTTGACTTTCAGATCAAATACTCCGACAATTCCGCACATATTATTATCCTTTCAAAATATTAATGAGTTTAAAATTCAAATTTCCGGCAGCAAATCTAATAATAAATTTGAAATTAAATAATCGAATTGATATAATTTTATATTGGTATACAAAATATATATAAGCTATATGGCTGTTTAAATATAAATTATAAACATATAATACTGTTTTTTGATTAAATTATTAAAATTGTAATATGCAATCCGTTATGTGAAGTCTGTTAAGCGAAGTCTCCTGACTTCGCTTGGAATATAATGTAGTCTTCAGACTACAATTAACAGACGGCGAGTCTGGAGACTTCGCCGAGCAGTCGCAGTCAGTTGTTAAAAATCCTTAATTCGGGATAAGATAATATGCTTAATTGTCATGTTCATTTTGAACCAGAAATGATTTTCCTATCTTGCGTTCCTTTAGAAAAATATGTCAGTTCGGATGGATATGAAGAAAATATATATTATTGCCGCATTTATAATCCTTACATCATCAGTCATCAATGCACAAAAACAATATGGCTGGCTGGGACCTGACCGGTCGGGTATTTATCCCGAGACAGGATTGCTTAAAGCCTGGCCATCTTCAGGTCCGGCACTCCTTTGGGAAACAACTGATGTAGGCACCGGTTATTCGAGTGTGACAGTAACTGATGATGCTGTTTACATATCCGGCCGACGCGGAGTAAATGATGTCTTAACAGCGTTTACCCAGGAAGGAAGGAAAAAGTGGGAGGTAATTTACGGGAAAGCCTCCGACAGCAACTATCCCGACAGCAGGGGGACCGGAACAGTGTCAAACGGAAGGATATTCCTGGTAAGCGGAATGGGTGATCTGGTTTGCATAAGCACAGAAGGTAAAATTATCTGGTCGGTCAATTATTCAACGAAATATAAGGGGGTAACACCCGATTTTGGTATTTCGGAATGTCCGCTTGTGGTTGGGAATAAAGTAATTGCCACACCCGGTGGTAAAGTTGCAGCAATGGTGGCGTTCAATGCTGATAACGGAAGTGTCATATGGGAAACTCCCTCTGTAAATGATGTCACACAATATGTAAATCCAATTCTGGTGGAGTCCGGAGGCAAAAAGCTGATTGTGACTCTGGGAGCAAAATATCTCTTTGCGGTTGATCCGAATACCGGAAGATTACAGTGGAAATTCGACTATATGGCTGAATGTACTGCACCGGAGTGGAGATTTGCCCATATTAACACTCCTCTATTCCGCGACGGTTTTTTATTTATTTCCAGCGGATATGACAAAGTTGCCCTCAAGCTGAAACTAAATCCTGACGGGTCAGCACCTTCAGTTGTATGGAGGAATAATGACCTGGATCCGCATGTCGGGGGAGCGGTTCTTCTGGGCGACTATGTATATGGTTCAAATTATGAATCAAGTTCATATGGGAAATGGATGTGTGTAGACTGGAAAACCGGCAAAACAATGTGGAAGACTGACTGGTACAACAAGGGTTCGCTGATAGCTGCTGACGGAATGCTGTATTTTTATGAGGAGAAGAAAGGTAATGTCGGACTGGTTAAGCCGGGACCTGAAAAGCTGGAAGTCGTAAGTGAATTCAAGGTCACAAAAGGTAATGGCCCATACTGGGCTTATCCTGTTATTGATAAAGGCAGGTTGTTCTTAAGGCATGGAGGATACCTGGCCGTGTATTCATTAAAAGCCGGAAAATAATATGGGTTCACCCGGGAAAAGGCATATTATAATTACATCGGGGGTTATCGCAGGCTTTCTGGGTCTGCTTATCTGGTGGCTGCTGAAAGATCAGCCATTTATTGTTTCTGAGAGAATTCCGGGGATGGACAACCGTCCAAAACTGGTACCCCGCTCCGATTCTGTAATTATAGGGGAGCATTTTGACACACTCGGGACTTTTGATGAATTGATACAGGGAGCCTGGCCAAGATTCAGGGGAGCTGATTTTGATAATATCAGCAAAGATAGTACGCCTCTGCTTGAAAAATGGGATACGTCAGGTCCCCGGATTGTGTGGAGGACGACCCTTGGTGAAGGTTACGCCGGGCCTGTTGTTCACGCCGGCCGGGTTTACCTTCTTGATTATAATGAAAGAAGGAAGGCTGATGTGCTCAGATGTTTTTCCCTGGCAACAGGCAAGGAGCTGTGGAGACGCTGGTATTACGTTGAACTGAAGAGGAATCACGGATATTCCCGGACAATTCCTGCTGTTACTGACAAGTACCTTGTAACTCTGGGACCCCGGTCACATGTAATGTGTCTGGATCCGCTTTCCGGAGATTTATTCTGGACACTGGACCTTGAAAAAAAATATGGTATTCCCGGATGGGACAATGGCAGAGTAACCCCCGACTTCTTCAGCGGGCAATGCCCTTTAATTGAAAATGATGTCGCAATATTTGCTCCGGGTGTCAGAGCGCTGATGATTGGTGTTGAGTGTGCCACGGGAAAAATACTCTGGGAAACTCCAAACAGCGATTCACTGAAGATGTCACATGGGTCTATCATTCCGATGGTGATACATGGCAAAAGAATGTATGTTTATAATGCAGTTGGAGGTGTTTGCGGCGTATCCGCTGAAGGAGAAGATACTGGCAGACTTTTATGGAAAACCAAAGAATGGAGTCCTGCAACTACTGCTGCATCTCCCCTCTATCTGGGCAACAATGAAATTGCTGTTTTCGGAAGCTATGGCGCCGGGGGTGCCAGACTCAGAATTGACTATGATGGTAATGCCTATGCGGCGGTATTAATTGAGCAGCATAAAGGCAGCAATGGAATAGCAAGTGACCAGCAGACTCCTATAATTATTGGTGATTATGTCTGGTGTCTGATGCCGGAAAATGCCGGGCCTCTTAAAAAGCAGCTCGCATGTTACCATAAATCTGACCTGATAACACCTGTATGGTCCAGTGGCAAGGAAAACAGGTACGGGCGCGGCCTGGGACCATATATTGTCAGCGGAGACAAAATGTATCTGCTCGATGATGATGCGATACTGTATCTTTTCAGAATACAGGGCCCATCCGTAAATCTTCTTGCGCGCCATAAGATCATTGACGGCATTGAAGCCTGGGGGCCAATGGCGATTGCCGGGCATTACCTCCTGATGAGGGATGCCAGAAACCTGTTATGCCTTGACATTTGAAAATTTCATTGATATGAACAAGAAATTTGCATCGTTTTTTTCAGTGTTGATATTAGTTGTATTTATAGCCTATATCATATTTGACACCTCAAGGCCGGCCGGCACTGAGAAAAATACAGCCAGGACTATTGTCTCTGACAGTCTTCCGGAAAAATGGAAGGTATCAGATGATCTATCCATTACGGAAGGATCTCTTAAGGCGGTTACTGTTTCACCTGGAGGAAATGTTTATTTAGCAGGAGACTCTTTTGTAACATGCTATAACAGAGGCCTTACAAAGTTATGGTCCATTAAAACACCCTATCCTGTTACATCTCTGTCAAATTCCGGCGATACTGTCTTTGCTTCCACAATGGAAATGATACTGGTCATTGGCAGAAATGGCAGGATTGAAGATGAATGGGGGCCATTTGAGGATAAGAGCTTTATAACATCGGTGACCTCAAATCATAACCGTGTAGCTTATGCTGATGCCGGAAACAAAATGATAGTCATTCTCGACAAAGAGGGAAGAGTGGAAAAAATAGTCGGTCAGGGTGACGGACAGTTCATTCTCCCGAGCCCCTATTTTGATGTGGCGCTTGACGAAAACAATTTATATGTTGCAAACACGGGTCACAGGAGAATAGAGACAAGATCACTTGAAGGCCGGCTTCTGAGTTCATTCGGTGAACCTGGAATGGCCCCGGGTGCATTCTGCGGATGCTGCAACCCTGCTCACTTCATCATTACCCCGGAAGGATTTATCACCTCTGAAAAGGGGATAAACAGGATCAAAATACTTGGTAAATCAGGAGAATTTATTGAATTTGTTACATCCAGAAATAAATTTGTTCCTTCAATACCGCTTGATCTGGCATCTTCAGATGGCAATACCATTTATGCTGCCAATCCGGCTGATTCAAAACTTTATGTTTTCACAAGGAAATATTAAGATGTGTAAATCCTTTATAGTGCCTGTAATAAAACCTGCCTGCAATCCCGGAAACAACGGACATCGACAGATGACTTTAATAATTACATTTGATAGATTCGGATTATTTAATCTTTTAACCTGATCATTATGACAAAACTAGCTTTCGCGTTTCTGATTTTGATTTTTTCATTGAGTTCAAATGCCCAGGATGTTGCACAATGGCGCGGACCAAACAGGGATGGCATCTACAACGAGACCGGATTGCTTAAAAAATGGCCCGATGCAGGCCCCAGGCTCTTATGGCATTTCGATGAACTTGGCGATGGACATACATCTGCTGCTATAACCGGATCAGGAATTTTTACATCAGGAATGGTAAATGGTACAGGTTTTGTTTTTGCACTGGATCAGTCAGGCAAACTTCTCTGGAAAAAGGAATATGGAAAGGAATGGGCAGAAAACTGGAACGGAAGCAGGTCTACTCCTCTTGTCATCGGCGATAAATTATACGTATTGAGTTCCTACTGGAAACTTGTCTGCATGAATACATCCAATGGCCAGATAATCTGGTCAGCCGACCTGCAGAAAGATTACGGTGCAAAAAACAATGAATGGGGAATAGCAGAAAATCTTTTATTTGACGGAAATACAGTATACTGTACGCCGGGCGGATCAGCAGCAAGTTTAGTCGCTTTGGACAGAAACACAGGGAAAATGATCTGGAAAAGCAAGGGCAATGGAAATAAGTCAGCCTATTGTTCACCTCTGATGATCAGGGTTAAGGACAGGAAAATAATTGTAACAATGATGGAAAACGCTGTTTGTGGCTTTGATGCTTCAACCGGCACACTGCTCTGGCAGTATGAACATATAAATGATACAGGTGTTCACCCGAATATTCCTGTTTACATAAATGGTTATCTTTACTGCACCTCGGGATATGGCAAGGGCGGAGAGATGCTAAAGCTGTCAGATGACGGAAACTCGGTAACTGAGGTATGGAAAAATAGTGAACTCGATTCCAGAACTGGGGGAGTTGTGGTTCTGAATGGCAGGATTTATGGTTCAGGCGACAGGAACAGAAAAATCTTCTGCCTGGACTGGAAGACAGGCAAACAGATTTTCTCAACAAGGGAGATGGCACCTGCAACACTTATCGCGAATGACGGATTATTATATATCTACAGTGAATCCGGGAAGGTATACCTGGTTGAACCCAAAGTTGATGGATTCAGTATACTGAGCTCTTTTGCAGTTCCTTTCGGAGCCAATCCGCACTGGGCTCATCTGGTAATAAAAGACAAAAAGCTGTATGTCAGGCATGGCACATCGCTGATGGTTTATGATGTAGCTGCAAATTGAATCTATTATGGTGCAGCCATCCAAAGATTTGTAAAGACTGAATCGGTTTCATAATTATTCAAGTTGACCTATGAAGAGAAATGATTTTGTTAAAAGGGTAATACAGGCAGGACTTTTCGTACTTCTTGCATTAGTGGTTTTTGCATTGAAAAACCGTGTTGTTACCGGAGAAAATTGTACTTCATGTCCTGAAAATGGAAATTGCCCGGGGAAAAATGAATGCAGTAAATATTAATACCAGCAAACATGAATGAAAGGAAAAACAAATATACATCAAGACGGGATTTTGTGAGGAAAGCAGGAAAAATTGCAGTGATAGCGCCACTTGCAATAATTCCTGCTGCACTTATTAAAAAGGTTTCTGTTTCCGGATATGTCTGGCAGATTGATCCGTTTAAATGCACCCAGTGCGGTCAGTGTAAAACCAATTGTGTGCTTACTCCCTCTGCATCGAAATGTGTTCATGCATTTCAGATGTGCGGTTACTGCGACCTCTGCGGCGGTTATCTCAGGCAGGGAGTAAAAACCATAAGCACCGGTGCGGAAAATCAGCTCTGCCCTACCGGTGCAATTAACAGAAAATTTGTTGAAGAACCATATTTTGAATATACAATCAATGAGGATCTGTGCGACGGTTGTGCAAAATGTGTCAAAGGATGCGCTGATTTTGGAAACGGATCTCTTTATATGCAGATCAGGCATAACCTATGTGTAAATTGCAATGATTGCTCCATTGCACGTACATGTCCGTCAGATGCTGTAATAAGAGTGCCTGCTGTGACTCCCTATCTGCAAAAGGATAAGGGGCAAAGGAGCAACATTGAGTCGTAGTGCAGGATATTAATTTGACGAGAATACATACTGACAATGAAGAAAGCTCTTCCATATATTATTTTCATCCTGCTCCTGTGCTGGCAGGCCGTGATGTATGCACAGGACAGGTTTCCAAGGCCTGAGTTTGAATCGGGATATGTTTATTCAACCAACCAGATGCCAGCTCAGAGAAGTCAGGGATGGGAGTATTTTGATGTGGCAGTGCTTACCGCCGCTCTGGCAGTTACAGCCTGGCTTGCGTTAAAAAGGCGCTCCAGGCAGGGTTTGATCTGGATGTCAGTTTTTTCCCTGGCTTATTTTGGCTTTTACAGACAGGGATGCATCTGTTCTGTGGGATCGGTGCAGAATGTTGCTCTGGCACTTTTCAATGATTCCTATACAATCCCCCTTTCTGCACTTCTTTTTTTCATTATCCCCCTTCTGTTTGCACTGGCTTTTGGAAGGGTATTTTGTGCAGGGGTATGTCCTCTTGGCGCAATACAGGAGCTTTCCGGTATTAAGCCTGTTAAACTCAACAAAAATGCTGAGGTGGTCCTTGCTTCGGTGCCATTCATTTACCTCGCCCTGTCGGTATTGTTTGCAGCAACAAACAGTCAGTTCATAATTTGCAGATATGATCCTTTTATAGGCATATTCAGACTGGATGCGCCATACACAATGATTGTCTTCGGGGCCCTGCTCCTTCTTTCCGGCATATTTTTAAACAGGCCTTACTGCAGATTTCTGTGTCCGTACGGAGTGCTCCTGAATATCTTTTCGAGATTTGCCGGAAAACACCTGACAATAACTCCTGCTGAATGCACAAACTGCAGATTATGCGAAGAATCATGCCCCTATAATGCTATAATTCCATCCGATCTTGAGCCGCAACGAGAGGAATCCCGCAAGTCCCGAAAACAGTTCATCCTTTATTTCCTGTTTATCCCTCTTTTTGCGGTTTCAGGCGCTTTTATCCTTTATAACCTGGCTCCTGGCCTGTCAGGTGTGAACAGTAACGTAAATCTTGCCAGAGAAATAAGGCTGGAAAAGGAAACAGGTATAGAATCCCTGTCAAAAGCTGCGGTGGCTTTTAAGGAATCTGGTAAAACAGAAGAAGAATTATTTGCTGAAGAGGTAATGATAATCGGACGGTTTCAAAGTGGTGCTCCATGGGCGGGAGTTTTTCTGGGAGCATCATTTGGCATAGGAATGGTGTTATTTACTGTTAAAAGAAAACGGACTGAATACAAGCCGGATCAGGGAAAATGCTTCAGTTGCGGCAGATGCTTTAAATATTGTCCGATAAAAGTACAAAACCAGAATGAAATTTAACCTCACAGATAAAGACTTAAATGTGCTTAAAGTTGTCAGCTGGACAGCCGGAGGCTTTACTCTTATTATAGCACTGACAATGATTTTCAGTCTCGCTCAGCTGAAAACAATAAAGCCTCTTGATAATCCTGCACTACTCTCCGTGAAAGAGCAGTACGACAAGGATCCGGCGAATGCAGACCTTGCAGCTCAGGTAAGGGCAATGGACCTTATGGCACGTAAAGCCTATTTTTCTTCAAGGTGGCAGGTCGAAACAGGTTCATACCTCCTTCTGGCAGGGGCTTTGATATTCATCTTTTGTCAGCGTCTGATTGCTGAAAATGAGAAGATCAAACCTGTCCTTCCGGGTCCTAAATCTGAAATATCGGCCCGGTCAGATAAAGTCAGAAGATATTTGCTTGTAACGGCATCAGTGATTGCAGTTGCTTCAATAGCTGCATCATTTATTCTGCGCTCTGAACTGCCGGATCTTTCATCAGAATCGGCAATGGCGGGAGGTTCAGGTAAAAGGGGCAGTGAAACAGCTCCAAAGCCTGACAAAACAAATTTTCCCTTCTTTCGCGGACAGGACAGCCGTGGAATGGCAGGCGGGTCAGGATATCCTGTCGAGTGGGATGGGAACACGGGTAAAAACATTGAATGGAAGATACAGCTTCCGCTGACAGGTAAAAGCTCCCCAGTGATATGGGATGAGAAAATCTTTCTTACCGGAGCAGAAGGCAACCAGTGTGATGTCTACTGCATAGATAAAAATTCTGGATCTCTCTTGTGGACCGGATCTGCTGCGAACATTCCAGGCGAGCCTTCAGAATTGCCTGATATGGACCAGGAATCGGGGTTGGCAGTCTCAACTGCCGCCACCAACGGGAAAGCAGTATGCGCAATATTTGCAAATGGTAATCTTGTCTGTTTTGACATGGATGGTAAACAGAAATGGGCAAAAAATATTGGATTGCCGAAAAACATTTACGGATATTCCTCCTCTCTGCTGATCTATGATAATCTGCTGCTGGTGCAGTTCGACAGCAATGAAAAAATATCGCTAATAGGATTTGACCTGGAATCGGGTGACCAGAAATGGGAAACATTACGTCAGGGGCGGGCAGTATGGTCATCACCTGTTCTTGCATATTTTGGAGGCACACCACAGGTCATAATAAATGGAAATCCTGCGGTGAGCGGCTTTGACGCCATCACAGGAAAGCAGTTATGGGCAGTGGAATGCATGAGCGGGGATGTCGCCCCTTCAGTGGCTGTCAACAATACAATGGCTTTTGCCGTTACTGATTATGCCAAGCTTACAGCAATTAAACCAGGAGCCGGTGCATCAGTGGCCTGGGAAGATAATACCTTTACCCCTGATGTATCAAGCCCGGTCGCCACTGATGATTATCTCTTCCTTTCGACTGGAAATGGCGATGTGGCATGCTATAATACTGAAAAGGGTGATACTCTCTGGACACATTACTTTCCGGACCAGTTTTATGCATCTCCCATAATAGCCGACGAATTGGTTTATCTTCTGGACAGAAGCGGTGTTATGCATATTGTTGAAGCCGGTTCTGCCTTTAAACTGGTTTCGGAAGCAACTCTTGGGGAAAGCGCTGATTGTACACCTGCCTTTTCCGACAAAAAAATTTATATCAGAGGAAGTAAAAACCTTTATTGCATAACTAAAAATTGAAGCAGACTGAAACATATAAAGAAAAGACCGGGTGTGACTGCGAACAGATCTCAGTTGAAGACATCAACCGCGCTGTTGATGAGGTAGTCAGCTTCACAGGAAAGGAACCTGAAAAGGTAATTATGATCCTTCAGGAGGTACAGAAGAGGCTGAACTATCTTCCGTCTGAAGCGCTAAGGCATATCTGTCAGGTTACCGACATTACACCAGGACAAATATCCGGGGTATCAACCTTCTATTCTCAGTTCAGGCATATTCCTGCAGGCAGACACACTATAAAGGTATGCTCGGGTACTGCATGCCATGTAAAGGGTGCACCGCTTATCTCTGATGCATTCAAAAGAGTTCTGAAAATTGATGACACCCGAAATGCCTCACCCGACAATCTTTTTTCAATTGAAGAAGTGGCCTGTCTCGGCTGTTGCACGCTTGCTCCGGTTGTTCAGATTGACGGGAAGACTTACGGGCACGTAAAACCAACCCAGGTAGATGAAATAATTAATGATTTCCTTAAAACTGGCATTGACAACAGGGAAACTGCCGGAGAAACACCCGGAAATGACATTGATGCTGAGGTAAGGATTGGACTGGGATCCTGTTGTGTTGCCGGAGGAAGCAAAGAGATCCTTTCGGAGATAGTGGCTATCAAAGGAAGATTTGACCTGAATATCAGCATGAAACCGGTGGGATGCGTGGGAGTTTGCAATCAAACGCCTCTTCTTGAAATAGTTACAAAAGACAATGTTAGTTTCAGATATACAAATGTCCGCAGACATGAGGTGGAGGAAATCCTGCTTAAGCATATCAAACCAAGGTCTCTGAACAAACGTCTAAAACATAACATTTTAGACCTTGTAGATACATTTCTTTCGGATGATAAGCTTTCAAGTCAGATAAACGTCACTGACGAGCACAGGGAGAGATATCTCAATAATTTCCTTGATTACCAGATTCATATAGCAACAACTGACAGTGGTACACTGACTCCTGATTCCTATGATGAATATTGTATGCTTGGTGGTTTTTCCGCCCTTAGGAAATGTCTTAATGAATTGGACCAGGACAGGATAATTGAAATTATTACCCGGAGCGGGTTGCGCGGAAGAGGTGGTGCAGGATTTCCTACCGGCCGGAAATGGAGAATATCCTGGGGTTCAGAAGGGGATCACAAGTATGTAGTCTGCAACGGAGACGAGGGTGATCCCGGAGCTTTCATGGACAGGATGCTGCTGGAATCTTTTCCCTTCAGGATCATAGAAGGATTGATGATAGCAGGCTTTGCCACCAGGGCAACTGAAGGAATCTTTTATATAAGGGCTGAATATCCGCTGGCAGTCTCCCGGATACGGAATGCACTGGAAAAATGTTACAGTAACGGCATTCTGGGAGATAAGGTAATGGGAACTGATTTTTCATTCAATATCTCGGTTTTTGAAGGAGCCGGCGCATTTGTATGCGGCGAAGAGACCGCTCTTATTTCATCACTCGAGGGGAAGCGTGGAACTCCGAAAATGCGTCCTCCCTACCCTGCCATAAAAGGATTAAAGGGACAGCCTACTCTTGTAAATAATGTAGAGACTCTATCACTGGTACCATGGATCATATCCAATGGTGCGGAATCCTTCCATTCAATAGGAACTGATCTGAGCAAGGGAACCAAAGTATTCGCACTTGCCGGAAAAATTTCAAAAGGAGGTCTGATTGAAGTTCCGATGGGGATTACAATACGACAGATAGTTGAAAAAATAGGTGATGGAATAGCTGATGGCAGAAAATTTAAGGCTGTCCAGATAGGAGGCCCGTCAGGCGGATGCATACCTGCATCAAAGGCAGATACCGAAATTGATTATGAGGAGCTGGCAAAAATGGGTGCAATGATGGGATCAGGAGGCATGGTGGTGCTCGATGACACTGATTGCATGGTGGATATGGCAAAATATTTTCTGACATTCACACATAAACAGTCGTGCGGTAAATGTACCTTCTGCAGGATTGGCACCAAACACATGCTTAATATTGTAACGAGGCTTAGTGAGGGAAAGGCCACTCTTGCCGATCTTGATGAACTTGAGATACTCTGCAATTCGGTCAGGAGCGGAAGTCTGTGCGGGCTTGGGAAAACAGCCCCCAACCCTATTCTTACCGGACTGAGATATTTCAGGGAAGAATATGAAATGCACACAAAGGGTATATGCCCGGCCAAGAAATGCCGCGAACTTATAAAATATGTTGTGGCTGATAATTGTACCGGTTGTACCAAATGCTCCCAGGAGTGTCCGGTCAATGCCATTCCTTTCAAACCTTACGAGAAGCATGAGATCGACCAGGCAATCTGCACCAAATGCGATAATTGCAGAATTGTATGTCCTGAAAAAGCAATAGAAATTGTGAATGTAAATGGCCAGAATAAAGATCAATAACAAAGAATTAGATGTCCGGGAAGGATCAACCATTCTGTATGCTGCCAGAAATGCAGGATTTATTATACCCACACTCTGTCATAATGATGGCTTGCCTCATTATACATCGTGCATGGTTTGCATGGTGAAAGACAACCACACAAAAAGCTTTTTCGCATCCTGTTCCGTATATGTTCAGGATGGCATGGACATAGATGTATCTTCAGATGAAGTTGTGGCACTCAGACGCAAATCGCTGGAACTGCTCTTTTCCGAACATCGTGCTGAATGTGAGGCTCCCTGCCGTATTGTCTGTCCTGCCGGATATAATATACCGCTTTTTAACAGGCACCTTGCAGGCAAAGATTTTGCCAGCGCAGCTGATCTTACAATGGCAGAAGTAACCTCCGGAGATATTGCCTGCACAAAATGTGCAGGTTATTGCGAAAATGCGTGCCGCAGGAAGAAGATAGATATTCCTGTCTCAATAAGGAATATGAAATTGTTTATTTATGCTGCCAGGATATCCAGTGACCCGGATTCCAGGCCTGCAGACAGCAGTACGGAAGACAAAGCGGAACGAAAAAATCGTAAAGCGTCAGGAAGATTCAACTCTCTGATCGGCAAATTAGAACCTGCAGAACAGGCTGAATGGCTAAAAGAGTGCAGCGACAATACAGTGCGCTTCAGGGAGATATCCGTTTGAAGACCAGGCAGCCGCTGAAGCTGAAAACTGCATGCATTGTGACTGCCGCGCCGCAGGCGACTGCAGGTTACGGGATCTCGCGGATGAATTTGCAATTAAAAACCCAAGGGGAAAACTTGTCAACGCCCCTATTGTTAAAAAGATAAATTACAGGACAGGATTAGTTTTTGAGAATGCAAAATGCATTAAATGCGGATTATGTGTAAGATTATGTGAAGAATCAAGTGAAGAACCTGCACTTTGCTTTATCAACAGGGGATTTGTCACAATTATTTCCGAACCGCTCACTGAAGAATTTGATAATATACTTAAAACCAGGACCGGGGAGGTTATTGATATCTGTCCTACCGGTGCATTGAGTAAGCTAAAGTAAAACACCACAGATGAGATATTTAACAATAATAATATGCCTTTTTACCCTGCTTGGTACCCATGCCCAGGAAAGTAAATCAGAATGGCCATTATTCCGCGGGAAAGCTGATCTCACCGGAAAATCTGATTCCGAACTCCCTTCTTCACCATCTCTTATCTGGAGCATTTCTACCGGTACAAGAACAAAATCATCACCTGTGATTAGTGATGAGACCATCTATTTTGGCAATGAAAAGGGGAGTGTTACGGCTGTAGGTACAGACGGGAAAATAAAATGGAAATATGAGGCAGGCAGCCCTGTCGATGCCGCCCCCATGGTCTTTGGGAAAAAAGTAATTTTCGGAACAAATGAGGGGGTTCTTTATGCCATTGACAGGATTTCGGGAAAATTATTGTGGTCATATGCTACTGATAACCAGATAGCGGGTTCAGCAAATGTCTGGACATCAGGCAACAAAGCAGGGATTGTAGTCGGAAGTTATGACTATTTCCTGCATTGTGTCGATCCCGAAACCGGAAAACCTCTCTGGAGAGTTGAGACTGAAAATTATGTTAACGGAACACCTTCTATATCTGGCGGCAGGATAGTATTCGGAGGTTGCGATGGCATTATCAGAATTGTTGATCCGCTAACCGGCCGTGAAACAGATACAATTGAAATCGGAGTTTATATTGCCTCCTCTCCTGCCCTGTCATCCGGACTGGCTTATTTCGGTGATTATAATGGCACAAAGTATTGTCTGAACCTTAATTCAGGTAAACTTTTGTGGAAAATTCCTTCCCGGGAAGAATCCGGTGCTATTCTTGGAATTCCTGCAATAGGATCATCCGCTGTTGTTCTGGGAAGCGAAGACAAATTCATCTATTGCTTGATCAGAAAGATGGGAAATTGAGATGGAAATACAGAACCAACGGACGCATTATAAGCTCAGCGGTAATTACTGATACCAGTGTACTGGCAACTGGTATGGATGGATATGTCTATATTCTTGGCCTTGCAGACGGTAAAAAGATCTGGAGTTTCAATGCAGGAACTCCCGTCAGCAGCTCTCCTGCAGTGGTAAAAGGAAGATTTTATATCCTGACTGAAGATGGAAGGTTGCTGGCTTTTGGGGGTAAAGATAAAAAGTGACACAGAGAAACATAGAGGATACACAGAGGTTACACTGAGAAATCTTACATATGAAGATTATTTATCTTATAACAGGTTCGGGCGGATCATTTTATTGCGGAAACTGTTACCGCGATATGATATACCTGCGGGCAATAAGGAATGTGCCGGGAATTACAGCTTCTGCCATTCCTTTGTATCTTCCCCCGGATGACACAAATACTGAGAGCGGCTTCGACAAGAATGTGTTCTTCGGCGCCATATCAATGTATCTCAGGGAAAAGGTCCCTTTTCTGAAAAATATGCCTGCAATACTGGACAAAGTTCTGGATTCCGGACCAATGCTTAAAATGGCGGCGCGCAGGTCTGGCACAACAAACACTGAAGGGCTTGAGGATATGACACTCAGTATGATAAAGGGGGAAAAAGCATTTCCTGACAAAGAACTTAAAAGACTGGTTAAATATCTTGACTGAGAATGGGAAACCGGATATAATTCATCTCTCAAATGCACTTATAATCGGTCTGGCACGACAGCTTAAGAAATACCTCGACGTAAAGATTGTCTGCTCCCTGTTAAATGAGGATGACTGGATTGATGAGATGGCTGAACCATATCGTTCGGATGCATGGAAACTGATTTCGGAAGAGGCTGTCAATGTTGATACTTTTATTACGCCGAGTAACTACTATAAAGAATTGTTTATCTCAAAAACAGGTTTTTCGGGTAAAAATGTACACATAATACCTCTGGCAATAGACACCAGGAATTTAAATGTGCTGCCAAAGAAAAATAATTATCCTGCTGTTGGATATTTCAGCAGGATAAATTCTCCGAATGGCTTTGACAAACTGGTTGATGCCTTTATTGACCTTAAAACAAGGAATAAGCTGCCTGAGCTCACACTTCATGTGTCGGGCGGCTTTACCGGTAGTGATAAATCCTTCATTGCAGAGCAGATAAGGAAGATAAAATACCATGGCTTGAAAAGCTCCATCAGAATCTATCCTGAATTTCAGGGAAACAGCAAAGAGGAGTTTTTCAGCAGTATAGACATAATGAGCGTCCCCGTAAGGAAGCATGACGGATATGGCCTGTATATCCTTGAAGCAAATGCTTCAGGGGTTCCTGTTGTTCAGCCTGAGACCGGTGCATTTCCTGAAATAATTGAAAAAACCGGGGGAGGAATAACCTATTCTCCTGATACCACAGAAGAATTATCAGCAGCGCTTGTAAGATTATTTGAAGATAATACCCTGAGAGCCAGCCTTGGGCAAAGGGGTAAAGAAAATGTTTTGAGAGAATTGTCCCTGGCGGTAATGTCTGAAGGTCTGGCAATTGTATATAATGAGACCATGAATAAATAATTTAATGTCATACATAATGCTTTCACTGAAAAATATATCAAAATCGTTTATACAGAGAGGATTAGTTCTTGACAATCTTTCCCTTGAGCTGAAACAGGGGGATACAGTCGCAATAATGGGCCCTTCCGGATCAGGGAAAACAACACTCATGAATATTATAGGTCTTCTGGATAAACCGGACAGCGGTGAAATCAGCTTCATGGGACATGACATCAGAAATTTCACCGATGATGAATCTGCAGCTTACCGAAACCGTAATATTGGCTTTGTTTTTCAGGAACACCTTCTGCTGCCGCACCTTACCATTCACGAAAATATACTTCTTCCGCTGCTTGCAACAAAACAGAGCAGGGAAGAGTATTCAGAAAAGGAGAAACGCGCTGTCACTCTCATGCAGCAGACTGGGATTGCGGAGCTTTCGTCCAAATACCCGGGTACAATTTCCGGAGGAGAAGCACAGCGTGCAGCACTTGTCAGGGCTCTCATAAATAGTCCTTCCATCCTGATTGCTGATGAACCTACAGGTTCACTCGACGCAAAGAACGCTGACAACATGGGTGAACTCCTGGTTGAGATGAACATGGAATTTGGTATAACTTTACTCCTCGCAACCCATTCGGAAAAACTGGCACGGAAAATGGCCCGCACCATGATCCTTGGCAACGGGAGATTAAGCTGAATATACTGACATAGTAGATTAATATGGTGCCGGGTATAGTAAAAATAGTGATCAGGTCTGCCAGGTTTTATAAAAAGCCTGTCTTATATCAGATTCTTATTGTCGCGTTATTATCAGCCGTAATTACAGGCTCTCTCCTTACCGGATGGTCAGTAAGGGCAAGTCTGAAAAAATCTGCCACTGAACGTCTTGGAAATACGGGCATTCTGATCAGTTCAGGAACCAGGTTTTTTGATCTGTCCCTGGCAGACAGATTAAGGGACAGCGCCCGGATAAATTGCACAGGGTTACTCGAAATCAACGGACTTTGCCAGAATCTAAGTACCCAGAAAGCAATACCCAATACTCATATATACGCCATTAACGGGGATTTTTTCAGCTTTCATGGCAAAGAAGCAATAAAAATCAATCCGGGAGAGGTAGCAGTAAATGAAAAGATTGCTGTTTCTCTGGACCTGAAAAAAGGTGATGAACTGATTCTCCGGTTTAACGATTACAGCGATATACCAGCTGATGCTCCTTTTGCTCCGGCAAATGAGGAAGGAAGGTCGCTGGTGGTAAAAGTAGGCTCAATATTGAAGCCTGCCGAATCAGCTGATTTCTCACTATCAATAAGCCAGGTTGTACCTGAAAATATATTTATCAATATTTCAGATATTTTTGGAACCTCAGGTAAACAGATTAAGATCAACAGGTTACTGTTTGAGATTAATAATAATATTACCACGGAAAAGGCATATGATGCTTTAAGAAATCATATGAAACCTTCAGATATCGGCCTGAAAATAATACCTCTTGAAAAGACCGGCGGATATGAATTGAGATCAGACAAAATATTTCTTGAAAATTCTCTTGTAAGCGAGGTAAAAAACTATATTCCCCCTGCTGCGCCGGTAATAACTTATCTTGGAAACAGGATTTCCCATGGGGCCAGATCAACACCATATTCATTTATTGCAGCCTTACCGCATTCACTATATCCTGACATTGTCACCGGTAACGAAGTCATTGTTAACAGATGGCTTGCCGGGGATCTGGACATCAATCAGGGTGACACTGTTGAAATGGTATGGTATGCACCTGATTCACTTAGCAAGCTCATTGAAAGAAAGAGCAGATTCCGTGTGAGCCGGATTGTCGAAATGAACGGAATATGGGGAGATTCCCTTCTGATGCCGGACTTTCCGGGTATATCAGGAAGCGAGTCCTGTTCTGAGTGGGATGCAGGCGTTACAATAAAACTCAATGACATCCGCCAGAAAGATGAGCAATACTGGAATAGGTTCAGAGGAACTCCCAAGGCATTTATTAATTATGACAAGGGAGTCGAATTATGGGGAAATAATTTCGGACCTGCAACAGCGATTCGTTTTCCCGGATCCATAAGTGCACAGGAGATTTCAGGGAGACTTGCAGGGTATCTTGATCCTGCCAGTAATGGATTCATAATCACGGATCTGTACAGCGATTCACTGCTGGCAGCCAGCGAGAGTGTCGATTTCAGCTCTCTTTTCCTCAGTCTTGGATTCTTCCTTATCCTGGCTTCGGTTGTTTTATTGTCATTTGCAGTTACGACATACCTTGATTCAAAACACATTCAGATCAGGACGTTTTTTGCTCTGGGATTCAGGACCGGATGGATTAAACAACTATTGCTCGCTGAATCAGGCTTTATATCGCTAACAGGATCATTTCTCGGCTCATTTGCCGGTATGCTGGTAAGCTTTCTTATTATTAAACTGCTTAATACGGTCTGGCAGGGAGCAGTCCAGACAGATACCCTCAGTACTTTTTTCAGCCTTTTGCCAATACTTGCAGGCTTTTTGATTACGATAATTATTGCAATAGTTTTTCTGGAGTTCAAAATCAGGCTTCATCTTAAGAATCTTAATCGTAAGAAAAAAGCTTTAGATACAAAGTCTTCCCCTCTCCTGAATCTGATTCTTCTGCTGATCTCATTTTTCATCTCAGCAGGTTTATACATCCTTTCTAACATCCTGAAAGAGCAGGAAGTGGTACTGAGTTTTTCCGCAGGCACTCTCCTGCTTATCGTCATTATTCTTTTATGGAGGCAATACTTCATAAGTTCCTTTAATCTCTTTTCAGAAAAAGCTGATCCGACGCTTAAGTTATCGAGGCTCTACTATTCATATTACCCATCTCATGCAGTCACTCCCATTCTGTTCATTGCAGCAGGCATTTTTGCAGTTTTTATTACAGGTGCGAACAGGATGAGTTTTGACAGCAGCCATCTGAAACCTACAGGCGGAACCGGAGGTTTTCTGTTCTGGTGCGACAATACAATACCTGTAAGGGCTGATCTGGAAACAAACACGGGAAGAACCACCCTGGCCCTTGATGAAGAACAGTTGACAGGGATGCAGTTTGTGCAGATGAAAAGATATGCAGGAAACGATGCCAGTTGCCTTAATCTCAATCATATAAAAGTTCCTCCCCTGCTGGGTGTGGACCAGAATGAATTTATCTCACGGGGATCATTTTCATTCGCTAAAGCCATTGAAGCCGGGAATGTTGAAAATCCATGGCAGTTTTTGAGTTTTCCTCCGACCAGCAATACAATTTATGGAATTGCAGATCAGACAGTTCTGCAGTGGGGTCTGAAAATCAAACCCGGGGACACTCTGATGATGAGATCGGAAAATGGTCAGAAATTGAATATTATAATTGCTGCCGGTCTGAAATCATCTGTTTTCCAGGGTTATGTTGTCATAGGTCTGGATAATTTCAGAAAGTATTTTCCGTCTGTTCCGGGGAGTTCAATTCTTCTTGTCGATGGCAATAAAGATCTTGCAGATCTCTATGGCAATACTCTGAATGAAAGGTTAGAAAATTTTGGAGTCAAAGTGGAAAGGACAAACGACAGACTCGCCTCTTTTTATGAAGTAACCAACACCTATCTCTCCGTATTTGGAGTCTTTGGCGCACTGGGCATGGTAACCGGGATTGCAGGACTCGGCTTTGTGCTATTAAGAAACTACAATTACCGCAGGAGAGAATTTGCCCTGATGCTTGCTACTGGTTTTAACGTAAAGAAAATCAGAAAATTGATACTTCAGGAACAGATAATTATCCTTATGGCAGGGATGAGTGCCGGAGTTATTCCTGCTATCATAGCAACGCTCCCCTCATTGAAAAACAGCTCCGATGTACCGTGGATCTATCTTATTTCAATGGTTATTATAATCTTTTGCACAGGTCTTGCAGCTCTCTTCTTTTCCCTGGGATCTGTGACCGGCAGTTCACTGACTGCAAGCCTTAAGAAAGAGTAATATTAAAACTTGAATGTATAGCTCAGGGAGATGATATTTAAAATCGACAGATTGGGATAAGTATCTCTCTGATAGACATATTCAGTTTCAAGATAGTGCTTGCTGGTTATTTTGAATTCCAGTCCGACTGCACTTCTGCTTTTGTCAATCAGGCGACCTTCGTTTCTGAAAACCGGGCTGAAAGTCTCGAAACTCAGATACGGATTTACCGGGAAGTCAGGGATTTTATAAACTGCCTTTAATCTTAGCCTGCCATCGTATTCTGCTCTGTCATCTTTCTCATCTTCAATATATGTCCTTGCAATCATCTGGAGCCTTAACCGGGCAGAAAAGACAAACTGGCCTGCAGGAAGAGATCCTTTTATATCGCCGAACCATTTGTGCCTTATATGATACAGATCATCATCCTCAAGATAATTGCCGATCCTGTAAGATAAGGCAAATCCGATATATTTGTTCAGTCTGTATGAAGCACCTATTTCAGTGAATGCCTCTTCTATTATTGAAGCATCCTCAAAAGTCCTTACCATTACAGATCCGGTGATTTCGAACTTTTTATTTAATGATTTTTCTGCTTTCACCTCATACCAGAGCCCAAAATCGGTGTCCTGACTGTAAACTGCACTGGCAATTGCAAGCAGCAAAAAGAAGAAAACATAATATCTAATCATCATCATCATCTATTTTATGGCCCACCTGGTAGGAAACATTCTCCATCCTGTCAGAGGTTTCAAAAAATATCGTAATGCGACAAATATCTCTCAGAAAATCCACCTCACCTATTTCAATTCTGCTGATCTTCCTGATACCTGTCCTTATCTGAAGATCTTCTATAAGTTCTTGATGATGTTCAGTTCTGATAAGGTTGATCTTTTCGTAAATTATGCTTTTTGAGGATTCGTGTCTCAGCAGCCACTTCTTTTCGAGGCCATAGGTAATAAAGATAATAATCAGGTTGGTAAAAATAATTTCACTGATACTGGCTGTATTGGCGAGGGCATTTATCACCGAGATTCCGATGATGAGAAACAGGTAAGTCATCTCCTTGATCGGAATAGCATGTGTCCGGTAGCGAATGATCCCGAAAATTGCAAAGAGCCCGAGAGCAAATCCAATCTGAAGCATAACATTTTCCAGCAGGAAGCACAGCAAGAAAACAATACTTGAAATAAGGATATAGGTGAAAAGAAAATCTTTCCGCCTGGTGGTTGAAAAATAAAACCATCTTACAAGAATAAGAATTACGATGAGGTTCAGGGCAAAACGGCCGATCAGCTCGAGAAGATTAGCCCAGTCGATGAATTCAATTCCGGACAGTGCTGTTTTGTCAGTTGATATAATATCAAGTGTATTCATTTTCCAATTTGTTAAGTAATAATAGCTTAGGTTTGATCATATTCTTCTTGAGAGAGTCATTCAGAAGTGCGCTCCCGACACAGTATTTACTGAATGCTGTTGGATATATATTGAGATGCCTGAGGAGACTTTTTAGCTCTGATGAATCTGATAATGCTTCTTTTTTCAGTTCAACTATTGTAAGATGAGGAAGTGATAACATCCGTGATTTTTCAGGATCTGAAAAGGAGATATTGAAATCGATAGTCATTCTTTCTTTACGTTCGATCCCTGCCAGTGTTATGCGGGTAAAAGTACTTACCAGGGAAGGCCTGATGAGAGTTGAATTTACCGGCAGATATTTTCCGATAAAGGCGGTGGCTTCTGAATCGAAGGAGGCAGCCGGGAGTTTATTTTCTATTCGCCATTTAATGGTTCTCCCTTTATTCGTCTTCTTTTTAATTTCGAGAAATGATTCTTTTGAAACCTCATATTTTCTATACCTTATCTTATGCCTGTCATATTCGCCTCTTACATGCTGGTTATAGAACAGATAATCCGGTGTATCAAAGTAAGTTGTAAAATAAGGAAGGATCCTCATATTGCTTATTTCAAGCACCTGATAATGATTATTCAGCAGACATAGCAGATCAGGCAGCTTACAACAGGTAAACACGTATTTTATTTCAATCCTGTTCATTAACCTGACATCAGAAATTGCATCAAGGCTGACGGAACCTAATTTGCTTAATTCGCTTTCTATATCGCTATTCTGCATGATGCTAAACACCGGTGTTGTTTAGATTAAATAGTTGCGTCAGATCATAAGTAAACGCATCCATTTTCTATTCCGGTATATTGTTGGAACTGTTGAATGTAGGTGTTTGCCAAATGAAGGCACCAGTACCGTCAGGATTTCTGGAGAATGACAATTCAAGGCTCTGTCCCGGATAAATGACTTTGTCCAGAAGAGTGCCATCCGGAGTTGAAAGCAACACCTCTTCGCCGAGCGAAGATAGCTTGAAATTTGTATGAAGACCGATCTGCGCACTATCATCATCAGCCCAGATAATGAGATATCCATTCCCGGGAATTGATGTTCCCGAAGGAAATTCCCATTTCGAGAAATGATCCTTGTTATCTGAAAGAAAAAAACCTGAAATATCTTTTGCCGAACCGGACAGATTATATAATTCAATCCAGTCATCATATTCACCATCCTGGTCAGGAGCGATCGAAGTATTTACCGGGAGTAGCTCATTTATTATTATATCGCCGGATACCGGTTCCGGAGGTTTTTTGCATCCCGGTTGTGTAGCCAGAACCAGGAGAAATAGCAGCAGGATTTTCCTTTTTACCGTTGTCTTGAATACCATAGTATGCCAGCAGGAATATTATTTTACAGATTTTAAAATCTGTCACAAATATAATATTAAATTCTCCCAAATTTTACACATTGATACACTCCTGCGATATAATTAAATTTTATGTACATTTGGTGCCGGATTAACATGGAGTCATTTGTCAGATCATGCGTCAACTGCAGTTTTGTTTTCTATTACTGTTTTTATCGGTTAAGTTGTATCCTCAGGTTCTTATCAATGAATTCTCATCATCAAATATCAGCCGGATAGCTGATGAGGATGGTGAATACAATGACTGGATTGAACTATTTAACAATTCAGCTTCCGGGATAAACCTCGACGGGTACCATCTTTCCGACGATGCATCTTTTTTTACAAAATGGACTCTTCCCGCAGTACCTCTTAAGCCTTATTCCTACCTTCTGATTTTTGCCTCTGATAAAAACAGGACAGCACTTCCTGTCAGCTATAAGACAATAATTTCAAGAGATGCTGAGTGGAAGTATCTTGTTCCTGAATCTGAAACAGGGGAATCATGGAAGGACAGAGGTTTTGATGCCTCCGCATGGAATACGGGATCGAGCGGTTTTGGCTATGGAGACAACGATGATTCAACGGTATTAAATAATATTATAAGTGTCTTTATAAGAAAAGAGTTCACCATAACCAATCTTCAGAATATTGAAGAACTGGTTTTGAGTATTGACTACGATGACGGGTTTGTAGCTTATATAAACGGCCATGAAATTGCAAGGAGCAATCTGGGCTCAGCATCCACGGTGCCATTCAACATGCTTACCGGCATCCTGGCCAGGGAAGCGACATTATATCAGGGAGGGTTTCCGGAGAATTTTGTTATTCCGGATCCGGTATCATTTCTTGCTGAGGGGGTTAACGTAATTGCCATTCAGGGACATAATTCCGATCCTGCTTCATCTGATTTCAGCCTCATTCCAATGCTGAGTATTGGCCGGATTGCATCGGGAGAGCAGGATTCTGTGCCAGATTACATTCAGCTCAAGGGAAGAAAATTGCATACCAATTTCAAGATCAGTAATGAGGGAGAAACGATTGTATTCTCCCGGCCTGACTCCTCAGTTGTTGATTCAGTATCTCCTGTAATAATGCGTTCAGACCTGTCATATGGAAGAAAGCCGGATGGCGATGATTCATGGCTTTATTTTGCAGTTCCCACTCCGGGTGCCTCAAATACATCCAAAGGATATGATTCACTTGAGGGAGATACAGTAATTTTCTCTGCAAAGGGAGGTTATTATCCTGGCGGGCTGAACCTTCAGCTTTCATCAACCTGTCTTTCCGATTCAATATTTTATACCCTCGACGGATCAGAACCAACTGTTACATCTCCACGGTATATTGACCCTATACCGCTTTCTGGCAATACAGTTGTAAGAGCACGATCAATCAAATCCGAAAGATTACCCGGAGCGACAGCCACTAATACATACATTACGAAAAACCATACTCTCCCTGTTGTATGCCTCAGTACTGATCCTGATAACTTATGGGACTATAATTACGGGATCTATGCTATGGGACCGAATGCATCACCTGATCCACCAAATTTTGGCGCTAATTTCTGGAAGGACTGGGAAAGAGAGGCGCATATGGAATTATATGATGTCAAAGGAATCAAACAGATTGATCAGGATATAGGAATAAAGATTTTCGGTGCATATTCGCGTGCGTACCCTCAAAAATCACTGGCACTCTTCGCCAGAAAGGAATATGGCAAAGGTTCCTTTGACTACAAGGTCTTTAATGACAAACACATTGAGAAATTTGAATCCCTTGTCCTGAGAAATTCCGGTAATGACTGGGACCAGGCAATGCTGAGGGATGGACTAACTTCAACTCTCATCAGAGACATGGATGTAGACCGTCAGGCGTTTCAGCCGGCGGTGGTTTATATAAACGGCGAATACTGGGGAATACTCGATATAAGGGAAAAGGTCAATGAAAATTTCATTGCTGAAAATCATTTTGTAAATCCGGATAATGTAAACCTTCTTGAATTCAATGGTGATGTTATTGAAGGCAGCAACAGCGACTACATGGACATCATTGGCTATCTTGAAAACAACACTCTTGAAAATGCACAGAAGTACAGCCAGGTAAGCCGGAAAATAGACCTTGACAATTATATTCAGTATCAGTTGACTCAGATCTACATAAACAACAAAGACTGGCCCGGGAACAATATCAAATTCTGGAATACAAATGATCCGGGCAGTCTCTGGCGGTGGATAATATTTGATACAGACTTTGGTTTCTCCATCTGGGAAGAAGCGGCTTATAGTTACAACACTCTGGCCTATGCCCTCGAGCCAAATGGTCCGGGATGGCCTAATCCACCATGGTCTACTCTGCTTTTCAGACGCATGGCATCAAATACCGGATTCAGAAATGAATTTTCAAATCAGTTTGCCGACAGGCTTAATACCAACTTCACTTCGATAAGGGTCAATACTGTAGTTGATTCATTAAAGCAGGTTTATCTTCCGGAAGCGGAGGATCATTTTGCCCGCTGGGGGTTAAGCATGGATTCATGGCAGTATAACTACAGCATCATTAAGAGCTTTGCAAACCGCCGGCCCGATTATGCGAGGATGTATTTAAGATACCAGTTCAATCTGGCGACGGAACTCAGCATCAGGATCGAGATAGATGATCCCGGTACAGGAACTGTGAAGGTAAACTCCATCGTACCTCATGAATATCCGTTCTATGGCATCTATTTCAAAGATCTGCCTATTAAGCTGACTGCCATTCCGGCTCCCGGGATATAAATTTGTCAAATGGCAAATGGGTTCCCTTGAATCAAATTCCGTTTCGCTCGATTACAATATGGCAGAGGCGAAGACCTTTAAGGCTGTTTTCGAGCCTGCAAGGAATACGGATATAAAAATTGTGATCAATGAGATAAATTATAAATCATCCCCGGAGAAAGATACGAAAGACTGGGTGGAATTATATAATGCTGGTAATTCAACAGTGAATCTGAAAAACTGGATCATAAGCGACTGCAGGACCTGAAACCGGTTATGTTATTCCTGAAGATTTTATCCTTTCACCCGGAATGTATATAGTTGTTTGCCGCGACGTGGCTGCGTTCCTTAGATTCTGGCCAATGGTAAACAATATTTCCGGAGATATGGCTTTTGGCCTCAGCAGTTCGGGTGATGACATAAACCTATACGATGCTGATGGAAATCTTGTTGACTTCCTGAGCTTTACTTCCAGTGCCCCCTGGCCGTCAGATGCAATTGTCACGGGTACGTCAATTGAACTTACAGATCCGCTGTCAGACAACAATTCAGGTAAAAACTGGAAATCGGGTCTCATAGGAGGCACCCCTGGTGTCATAAATTTCCAGTCTGTTCACTCTGATTCAACAGATACATTGCCCCTGACAGACTGCCGTCTGACATGCTTCCCCAATCCATTCCGCGATTATACAACAATGAGGGTAGAGGTTGCAGCTGCAGGAAGGTACAGAATTGAAATATATGATATACAGGGTAAACTGGTTAATACCCTCACCGATCAGAGCATTGAGGCTGGTGAATATTACATCGACTGGTACGGGAAAAATTTCAACAACGCACCCTTGCCCGGAGGAGTATACATTGTCAGGTTAAGCGGAGAAACACAATATTACTCCACAAGGGTTATAATACTAAAATAGCATTATTTACTTTAATTCCTTACTTAAATACTGGTCCTCAAACACATTCAGTAAGGTCCAGATTAAGATCCGGAGCAGAGCCTGAAACAACCAGAGCTGCACCAAGGGCGGAAGCATTGCCGATTTCTGATGTCCACACCTTCTTTGCCGGAAAAGCTTCTCTGATCATTTCCAGAAACAATTTATTTCCCGAGAAACCTCCGGTAATGTAAATATTTGAAGTTTCATCATTTTCGGGGAGTATAAGGTTTATGGATTCAACGGTAAAATAGCAAAGTTCAATCATAAGCTGGTGATAGGCCTCCTCATAGGTAGCAAATTCGTACATGTCAACGGACTCATTCAGATCCCTTAGAAAAGAAAATGGTTTAAAGAAAATCTTGTTTTCGCCATATTTTTTCTTCATCTCTGATAATATGCGCTTGTCCGGCTTAACTTTCTTGAAATAGCCGGCAGGTTTTCCGAAATGCAAAGATATCCTGTCAGCAACTGATTCATGAAGGTGTCCCAGCCAGAACCTGGATGATTTGACAGGTTGTCTGGTAATGCTCAGGTAGCACAGACAATCACGGTCGAGCTGTTCAGCAGTCAGTCTTTCGGTATTGAAAGGATTCATGTTGATGCACCAGGTTCCGGTGGATAAAAGAAGGAATTTACCCTTACCGCTTGAGAAATAAGGAGCGAGAGAAGCTGAGCTGTCATGGATTCCTATTCCAACCCGGATTTTCTTTCCTTCTATCTCCAACTTCATTGACAGTCTCCACAGGAACCGGTTCCGGCAATTCCAATCCGTACGCATTGATCCATGGATGATAATTCATGTTGTCAAAATCCCATAAAGCCGTATGGCAACCGATTGATGTATGTTCTGAGTATATCTTGCCAGTCAGGGTATATGACAGGTACTGAGGAAAGTGCAGTATATGCCTGATTTTATTAAATATCTCCGGTTTCTCAGCTTTCAGCCAGAATGGTTGAAGTCCTGAATTAAGCATTCCAAGTGCAGGTGAAGCAGTCCTTCTGCAGAATTCATCCCTGCCTCCATATTTCTTGTAAAGGTTTTCTGAAATCCTCTCCTCCATCGGTTTCAGATAATTATAAACCGGGGTAAGACTCCTGCCTTCTGCATCAAGGTATACAATTGTGGCTCCGTATGTTGTGAAATTTACAGCCTTCAGATCATACTTGTCAGAATTTACCAGTTTTGAAACTGATTCCTTAATCCATTTTTCAATCAGATCAATATCATCGCATTCGAATCCATCATCATCCTTGATTTCAGAAAATCTCTGTTCTGATTCAGAAACAACTTTAAGATCTGTATTGAACAGGAGCATTTTCTTATTGGTTTTTCCGATATCAAAAATAGCAATAACTCGTCTCTTTCATAATATAACTTATTAATAACACTTTTCCCTCTCAAATAAGATCTCCTCTTCAGCAGAACCTCTTTTTCATATTTCAGGATCTCCTCAATATAATCCTCTGCCACCGGTACTTTGTCTGATCATGCAATAATAATCCCAGACAGCTCCGAATGGTTTGGATTTCAGAATTTCAAGCAATGCAAGCCTTTCAAAGTTTTTACCCTGTTCTTCATATTTTACAAGAGTTTTATGAGGTTCAAGCAATGCATACATAAAAGCCATCTGGGCGGACCGTGTGCCAATTACATATGCACCAATCCGGTTCAGGCTCGCATCGAAAAAATCAAGACCCACACTTACTCTTCCAAGGGCTTTGCATCTGACTATTTCCTGGGCTATAAGGAGCAGGTCCTCATTAAATGTGAGTACATGATCACTGTCCCAGCGGACTCCACGGGTCAGATGAAGCAGTATTTCATCAACATAGTGAAGAATTGAAGATATCTTATCCCCAACCTGTTCTGTCGGATGGAAATGTCCATTGTCCAGTGTGATCATTATATTGTTTTGCAGGGCATACCCCAGGTAAAAATCATGCGATCCCACAACCATCGATTCTGAACCAATTCCAAAAAGCTTGCTTTCAACAGAGTCTTTCAGATATTTCTTCGGATATTTCACTGCAAAGATCTCATCAAGAGACTTTTTAAGTTGCTTCCTGAGCTCGTTTCTGTCAACCGGAGTATCTTTAGAACCATCTGGTATCCATATATTATGTACGGTTGGAGACCCGAGCTGTTTACCCATTTCGGCTCCGATAGCCCTGCACCGTTTTGTGTGTTCAACCCAGAACTTCCTGATTTTTTCATTTTTACTTGAAAGGGTAAAACCATCATCAGCATAAGGGTGTGAAAAGCAGGTGCAATTAAAGTCCAGACCAATGCCTCTCTCTTTTGCCCAGTTAATCCAGCCTTTGAAATGTTTAACTTCAATCTGGTCGCGGTCAACAAGTTTACCATCGAACTCGCCATATATGGCGTGAAGATTCAGTCTTTGCTTTCCTGGCAGAAGTGACATGACTTTATCCAGATCAGCCCGCATCTGTTCAATTGTCTTTGCTTTCCCCGGGAAATTACCGGTAACCTGGATACCTCCTCCTCCAAGTTCCGCTCCCGGTTTTTCAAAACCACCAACATCATCAGTCTGCCAGCAGTGCAGACTGATATTGACATTCTCCATACCGGCAATTACCTTGTCGGTATCAACTCCCAGTGCAGCATACTGTTCCCTGGCAAGTTTATATGACTCTTTAACAAGCTCTTTTTTCATACGAAATATTGTTTTATAGTTATTCTAAAATTCAGCTTTTTACTTATTGATATTTTTCTCCGGTATAACCTGCTTTCATCAAAAAATAAGCCCACAGGAGAATTCCTGACCCCCGGCCCTATTTCATATAAAATACCTGATCGAGCGGAGTGGAGACCGGTGAATTGTCGGGATTGGTTTCCATAATGTCGGCCATATATTTCCACCATTTTTTTACTATTTCTGTTTGTCCCAGGTCCTGTGATGATCCTGAACCTGACTGTTCCTGATACGCAAATAAAATATTAGTCTCTTCATCCAGGAAAATAGAGTAATTGCCAATACCTTCATCTTTAAGGAGTTTTACCAGTTCTGGCCATATCTCACTATGACGTTTCCTGTATTCCTCCCTGCAACCGGGCAATAGTTTCATTTTAAAAGCAAACTTTTTTGTTTCCATAATATTTAGCCTAATTTAACCACAAATGTTGAAAGAATAAGTATTAAAATCCCCAGGATCAGAACGATAATCGTTTTTTGCCTCACCCCTTTCCATTCATTTAGAAATATTCCCCAGATATTGCTGATTGCGATATTGAGTGCCATAAGGATACTCCAGCCAAAGACTGACATGCTCTCAGGCAATTTACTCGAGCCCATCCCGAAAAAATGAAACTGAAGGAACCATAGAAATCCCGCCAGAAAGGTAAAAAACAGATTATTCAGCAAAACGGATCCTGAAACTGTAAAATAATCCTTATATGTTTTGTTCCTGAAATTGAGGTACCCGCAATAGACCAGGTTAGTGATAAATCCTCCCAGCAGAATGAAGATCAGTGACGGATTCTTTTGAAACAGCGGATTGGTACCATGAGCGAGTGCAATGGCCTCAATAGGTTTGGCAGACTCAAAACCGAAGTTAAAACAGGCGCTCATCACTCCTGCAAATATTGCAATGAGAATTCCTTTCTTAAGGGCAAACTCCTTTACAGCCGCTTTCTTTTCCTCTTCACTCATCTCACCGCTTTTCAGAGCGCCGGCATAACCTATAACGGCAATGCCTGCCACAGCTATTGACACTCCCACAACAGTCAGAATGCCGGATGTAGTTGCAAACAGATTCTCTCCTGCAATAACCGGAGGTATAAGAGTCCCGAATGCAGCACATAGTCCCAGAGCTATACTCTGGCCAAGGGCAACTCCAAGATATCGTATGCTTAATCCGAATGTCAATCCACCGAAACCCCACAATACTCCGAAAAACATTGCCATTAGTTTTGCGTTCAGTGGTGCTTCATTTATTATCGGGAGGAGTTCACCCCGGGGAACAAATATGAAAGCGAACAATATCGGTGCTATGAGCCATGCTGCAACTCCCTGGCTTAACCAGTAGGATTCCCATGCCCATGATCTGACTTTCTTAAACGGAACATAAAAGCTGGCAGCTCCGATACTTCCGAGCGCTATTAATAAGATACCTGCAAGTGGATTCATTTCTTGAAATTTGACTGAATCGCAATTTAAGAACTTTCAGGAATGAAATTCAATTTTTAGAGTTTTTTTATTCAGACATTTTTTCTAACCTTGACAATTATTTCTAAAACCATTCAAACTATGAAATCGCTCAGACTAATAATTGCTTTGCTTTGTTTCTCCGGAATCCTGTCGGCACAGGATCTGTCCGTGAAAGATCTGACCCTGGAACATAAAAAGAATCCTGTTGGCATTGATATCTCTCAGCCGAGGTTTTCATGGAAAATTTCCGGAACAGGTGTCAATATTATGCAGAGTGCGTACTCTATAAGGGTTGGCACCAGCCTGAAATTCTCCGCCTCAGATATTATTTGGCAGTCAGGAAAAGTGGAATCAGGTGAATCAGTATTGCAGGAATACAAAGGGCCTGCCCTGCAATCAGGCCGGAGGTATTTCTGGCAGGTAAAGATCTGGGATAATAAAGGAAAAGTATCAAAATGGAGTGAAGCTTCTTTCTGGGAAATGGGACTCCTTTCACAGTCCGACTGGAAGGCAAAATGGATTGAGATGGCAGGAGATACTCAGCGTTACTCCCCCTCTCCTTATTTCAGGAAGGAATTCAGGCTTGAAAAAAAGATCGCCAGGGCAAGAGTCTACGTAACAGCACATGGTTTTTACGAATTGCATCTGAATGGGAAAAAAGTGGGTGACCAGGTACTTACTCCGGGATGGACAGCCTATGCAAAAAGACTTCAGTATCAGGTTTACGATGTTACAGACATGCTTCAGGCCGGGGGAAATGCAATCGGCGCTATTCTGGGAGATGGCTGGTACAGAGGAACACTGCCAAGAGGGTGGGCTAATTACGGTAAGAGTCTCGGACTTTTTATGCAGATGAATATTGTATTCACTGATGGTTCCGAAATGCTGATAGCCAGCGATGATAGCTGGAAAACTACAAATGACGGAGCTATCAGGATGAATGATATTTATAATGGTGAAATCTATGATGCCACCAGACAACTGCAGGGATGGGATTTGAGCGGCTACAACGATAAGAGCTGGATATAATGCAATTATTGGGAATTACAGTAACAGTAACCTCATAGCTTCCGAAGGTGCTCCTGTCAGAAAAATACAGGAGATAAAGCCAGTTAAAATATTCAGGACACCAAAAGGTAATCTGATTGTCGATATGGGGCAGAATATGGTGGGTTGGCTGAGGCTTAAGGTTTCAGGAACGAAAGGGACAGTTGTAACATTAAGGCATGCCGAGGTGATGGATAAGTTTGGAGAGTTTTACACAACGAATCTTCGCTCTGCAAAATGTGAACTTGATTACAAACTTGCCGGCACCGGAGAAGAGACATATGAACCGAGGTTTACCTTCATGGGATTCAGGTACGTCGAAGTCACCGGTTTCCCAGGTGAACTCACGACAGATAATCTGACAGGAATAGTAGTACATTCCGACATGCAGGTAACCGGAAGCTTCGAGTGTTCAAACCCGCTCCTTAACCAGCTGCAGCATAATATCCAATGGGGTCAGAAAGGTAATTTTGTTGATGTACCAACCGACTGTCCGCAGCGCGATGAACGTCTTGGCTGGACAGGTGATGCACAGGCATTTTGCAGGACAGCTGCTTTCAATCTTGATGTATCTGCTTTCTTTACAAAATGGTTGAAGGATGTACAGGCTGACCAGAGAGCAGGCGGAGAAGTCCCTGATGTTATCCCCGATGTCCTCAATCCGCAGGGAAGTGAAACAATAAAACCATCAGCAGGCTGGGGAGATGTTGCAGTTATTGCTCCATGGACAATGTATCTTGTATATGGTGACAAGAGAATTCTCAGGACTCAGTATTCCAGCATGAAAGCCTGGGTCGACTATATTAAGAAGGAGGCAGGTTACGATTATATATGGAATGGCGGGAGTAAATATGGCGACTGGCTTTTTTACCATCCTCCTGTAAATAACCATCCCGAACCTGATGGCTTTACTGAACATGACTTCATTGCCACAGCCTTTTATGCCTACTCAACAAGCATACTGGTTGCTGCAGCCAGGGAGCTCGGAAATACTGAGGACGAATGGCACTACGATGCTGTTTATAAAAAGATAAAGGAAGTATTTACCAATGAATATGTTACCAGTGCAGGAAGAGTAGGAACCAATTCACAGACATCATATGTGCTGGCACTTATGTTTGACCTGCTGCCTGAGCACCTGCGTGAAAAATCTGCCGGTTTTCTGGTGGAAGATATCAAAAGCAGGGATATTCATCTTTCGACCGGCTTTCTTGGAACGCCCTACCTTTGTCATGTCCTGTCAGCATACGGCTATACGGATGTTGCATATGATCTCCTTCTGCAGGAGACATATCCATCATGGCTCTATCCCGTAAAGATGGGAGCAACAACCATCTGGGAAAGATGGGACGGACAGAAAACCGACAGCACATTTCAGGACCCCGGGATGAATTCCTTCAATCACTATGCATATGGAGCCATTGGTGACTGGATGTACAGGGTTTCAGCAGGTCTTGAAACCAGGGATCCGGGATATAAACATCTTGTCATTCAGCCACATCCTACAGAAAAGCTTTCATATTCAAAAGCCACTTTTGAAAGTCCCTTCGGAACTGTCGCATCTGGCTGGGAGAGAAAAGAGAATAAGATTATTGTCAATGTAAAGATACCGGCCAATTCAACTGCAACGATTTTGCTGCCGGTTGAATCGACTGCCAAAGTTATTTCAGAGGGAAAAAGCCTGGCTGACATTAAAACTTTCTCTTCGGTAAAGGCAGAGAATGGTAAAATACTGATTGAAACCGGGTCTGGCAGTTACTCATTCGAATATCCGGAAGAATAATTCCAGTAGCCTGACATTGAATATTATAAACAATCATACCGGCGAATTCGCTGCATTGCTGACAGCCATTTTCTGGACTGTCACTTCATTGTCATTTGAGTCTGCCAGCCATAAAATAGGTTCTATCGCAGTAAATATACTAAGGCTGGTTATTGGTCTCATATTCCTCAGTGTATATACATTTATAAGAAGAGGATTGATTCTGCCCACAGATGCCTCTGTCGACAACTGGATTTGGCTCACCCTCTCCGGACTGGTCGGATTTGTTTTCGGAGATCTTTTTCTTTTTAAATCATATACGATTATCGGATCAAGGTTCTCGATGCTTATAATGACCCTTGTACCTCCCATGACCGCATTTTTCAGTTTTGTTATCATAGGCGAGCGGCTTACACTGTTTCATGGTCTGGGAATGACCCTGACCTTTGCAGGAATCTCCATGGCAATATTCGGCAGGAAGGGCAAGGGTGAAAAATTTTCCCTGAAGCTGGCCCCAAAAGGTATTTTGTATGCAATTGGCGGAGCTGTTGGTCAGGCACTTGGTCTGGTTTTAAGCAAATTTGGATTAAAAGATTATGATGCTTTTGCTGCAACCCAAATAAGGATAATTGCCGGTATTATCGGATATGCTGCCCTGGTAACCATTCTTTTCCGGTGGGGAAATGTATCCAGGGCGATCCATAATAAAGAGGGAATGGCTCTGACTACACTTGGTGCATTTTTTGGCCCATTTCTTGGAGTATCATTTTCACTGATTGCAGTCAGGTACACGGAAGCAGGTATAGCTTCGACTATTATGTCGCTGGTGCCTGTTTTTATAATCCTGCCTGCTGTTATTGTATACAAGGAAAAGGTTACTCTTCCTGAACTGGTTGGTGCCCTTGTAAGTGTCGGCGGAGTGGCGCTCTTTTTCATGTAAATAAAATTATACTCTGAATGAAACCGGAAGAGCTTAAAAAAAGGAATCTTGAAAATGAATTCGTTTATTCGGCATCCAGGAGCAGCGGACCCGGGGGACAGAATATCAATAAGCTTAACACCAAGGTTGAATTGCGGTTCAACATTAACAATACCATGCTACTCTCGGATGATGAGAAAAAGATGATCTGCAGGAAGTTGCCGAACAAAATCAGCGGTGAAGGGGAAATAATACTTACTGCACAGTCTGAACGGACTCAGCTGATGAATAAAAAACTGGTCACCGAAAAATTTTTTACAATAGTCTCAAAGGCCCTGACATCAGCACCAAAACGACGATCAACCCTTCCAACCAAGGCTTCAGTGCAAAAACGAATTGATGAGAAACGGAGCCATGGCTATAAAAAAACTCTGAGAAAGAAATCTGACAATATGGATGAAGGTTGAATTCTGTCAAAAATATCTTAATCTGTAATCACATTAAATTGATTAATATGTAATTTTTTTATTTTTGCATAAAGAAACATTACGGTCCATCTCACTCATTCAGTAAATAGCTTAAATTATTGGTGTATTTTAAACAAACAGGTATGTGCAGATGAAGAGGAATACAGCAATATTTTTTCTTTTAATTAATTCATTTTTATCATTTGGCCAGACAGTTCTGACAATTGAGGGGACAAGAGTAAATAACACATTATCAGGAAATTGGTCCGGGGTGAATATACCACGCGATGTACAAACTCAATTTACATACAGAAATAACTCGATCACTTCCATAAATACTTACGGATATCTGCTTCAGGCAGGCGATGAATCACCAGGATCAACAAACAATAAGCTGGACGGCGAGGTAATAATCGGGAACAAATTTGTATGGAATGGCACTAACAGTCCTTCAGTGATCACTCACGGACTTTTTGTCGGCTATAATATTAACTCCGTTGTAAAATATAATTATCTCGACAAAGTGCCATATGGAATAATATTCAAGTCAGGCACAGATCTGGGTTATAATATGACCTTTACTTCAGGAGGCTGTGCTTATAATATATGCAGGAATGGAAAATTCAGCGGCAGGGTTAAGGGAATTAATGGAGTGAAATTCTATAATAATACTTTTTACAGCGGAGATGGCAGCGGATGGTACCTTCTGCTTATAACTGAGAACATGGACAGGCTCGTCCCGGCGCCATCAGTCGGTACAAAAGTATTTAATAATATATTCTATTCAACCACCCAGATACCTATGATCAGAATTGAATCAGGCAGCCTGAAAAATTTTGAGTGTGACTATAATATATACTGGTGTACAGTTGGTGAGCCCAAATTCAATATTGATGGAACAACCGTTTCCTGGGCACAATGGAGGGCACGCGGCTATGATGCGCATTCACGAATAATGAATCCGAATTTCATAAATACAATTGACTTTGTTCCGGCAGCAAGATTGGATTTTGGAACGAATCTTGGAACTGAATGGCAGACAGGACTATCCACTTCTGCAACGTGGGTTCCGGGGTCATCTCCCTCAACTACTGCTCAGAACGGCACATGGCAGGTAGGTGCGCGTATTTACGCGCCGCAGACAGTTTATGTGTCTGATATAAATGTAATGGGTGCCGGAGGTGCCAGTACCATAAACACTGATAATGGCACATTACAGCTGAGCGCCGAAGTATTGCCTTCAAACGCTTCAAATAAGGTTATCACCTGGTCAATAATAAATGGTACCGGACAGGCCACAATTAATTCTTCCGGTCTTGTAACCGCTGCAGCCAACGGGACCGTGACTGCCAGGGCGACTGCCACAGACGGATCGGCAATAGCCGGTACAATGCTGATAACAATCTCCGGTCAGGTTATTCCTGTAACCAGTATCAGCGTATCCGGAGCCGGAGGCGCATCGATAATCACAAGTGAGAATGGAACATTACAATTGAATGCAGCAGTTTTACCTGCAAATGCGACGAATAAAAATGTAATCTGGACTATTGCAAATGGAACAGGACAGGCAAGTATAAGTTCCTCAGGACTCGTGACTGCATCATCAAATGGTATTGTGACAGCCCGTGCAACGGCCAGCGACGGATCCGGTGTTTATGGACTGATGACAATTACGATCGCCAGTCTTATGATACCCGTGACAAGTATTGCTGTGACTGGTGCAGGCGGCAGAACAACAATTTCTTCTGATAAAGGAACTCTGCAACTCATGGAGTCTATACTTCCGCTGAATGCAACCGACAAAACAGTAAAATGGTCACTTATCAATTCTTCCGGACAGGCAACCATCAGTTCCGCAGGTCTTGTAACCGCCATTGCCAATGGTGTTGTCACGGCCGTTGCGACAGCAAATGACGGTTCAGGAGCCAGGGGAACCCTGGACATTACAATTTCAAACCAGGCAACACTTATATCCAGTATAACTGTAACAGGCCCCGCCGGCGTCACAATAATTACAACAAAGGATGGCTCATTGCAGCTGAGTGCTGCAATCCTTCCTGAATATGCCTCCGATAAAAACCTCAACTGGTCAATAACCAACGGAACGGGTGAAGCTTTTATCAATTCTACAGGCCTTGTGACAGCTCTCGCAAATGGCATTGTCACCGCAAGGGCAACAGCGGTGGATGGATCAGGTATATACGGAACACTGGATATAACAATTTCCGGACAGGTAATAGCCGTGACAAATATCACCGTATCAGGAGAAAATGGAATCAACACTATATCAGAGCATAAGGGATCACTTCAGCTAAATGCCTCAGTATTGCCCTCAAATGCAACATATAAAGATGTAACCTGGTCGATGGTACATGGAACGGAACGGGCCAGCATAAATTCTTCGGGACTTGTAACTGCTATTGAAAATGGCACTGCCACGGCACAGGCTACTGCAAATGACGGTTCCGGGGTATATGGAACAATGGATATTGACATTAACCATACCAGTCAGAATCCCTATTCAATCATTGTAAGTACAGATGAAATCAGAATCACCTTTTTTGAGGATTTTGTCTCATGTTTTGTTGACCTTTATAATCTGCAGGGAACACATATCATGCGAAAGATCGTTGATTCAGACACCATTATCTTCGACATATCCCACGTAGCTCCGGGACTTTATCTGATAGTTGTTTCAAAAGGAGAGCTTTTTGCTGTGGAAAAAGTTATGGTGCCATGACATGGTTAAAGCTAAATAACTAATTTGTGAAGTAAAGTTTGGAGTGTCCGGAGAGTAATTATACTACCTTGAGCTTCCATTTTCCCCTCCGGAATACGAGCCAGGCTGTTAATGTCATCAGGGTTTCTGCCAGGACAATTGCTACAAATACACCTGTTTCATTCAGTCCGAGCTTAAGGGCAAGGAAATAAGCCAGAGGTATTTCAACCATCCAGAAAGCAAATATATTGATTTTTAGAGGTGTCGTTGTATCACCTGCTCCGTTGAAAGAGTTGACAAGTACCATTCCAAGTCCATAGGCAATGAATCCTAAGCTTATTATCCTGAGTCCCAGAATTCCTGATCTTATAACATTTTCATTTGAAATGAACAGCCGGATAAAATAATCAGGAAAGAGAGCGAGTATCAGACCGATAATCCCAAGCAGGATCATATTTACCCATCCTGTAACCCAAACTGCCTTTTCTGCCCTGTCGGGTTTCTTTGCGCCCAGGTTTTGACCTACAAGTGTGGACGCTGCATTGCTTATACCCCACGAAGGAAGCAAAGTAAACCCGATTATACGGATTGCTATTGTATAGCCGGCCACTACTTCGCTTCCGAAAACTGAAATGATCCTGACAAGTGCTATCCAGCTGGTTGTGCTTATAAGGTTTTGCCCGATACTGCCAACAGAGAGTCTCAGCAGCTTCAGCATAATGCTGAAATCAATCTTAAGATGCTTTATTGACAGACGAATGCGCTTCCTGCCGAAGAACAGGAGATAAAACTGCACGAGGACGGCAGTTCCTCTTCCGATTGTAGTAGCGACGGCAGCTCCTGTAACGCCCAACTGCGGAAAAGGGCCAAGGCCAAAAATAAGACAGGGATCAAGAATTATGTTGAGGATGTTTCCAATCCACAGCACTTTCATGGCAACAGCCGCGTCTCCTGCGCTTCTGAAAATGGCATTGATAATGAACAGCATCATAATTACTATATTTCCACCCAGCATTATCCTTGCATAACCGGCCATATTAGCGGTAATATTCTCTGAGGCGCCCATAAGCCCGAGCAGTCGTTTTGCAAACAACGCACCGGGAATACCAATTATAAGTGAGACTACAATACCGGTCAGGATAGCCTGAAAGGCTGACCTGGAGGCTTCTTCATTATTTTTTTCTCCGATACGCCGGGAAACCAATGAGGTTGTTGCCGTTCCCAGACCGATAGCTATGGCGTAAATAATTGTCACCATTGATTCTGTGATCCCAACAGTTGCAACAGCATCTGCTCCCAACCTGGAAACAAAAGCAATATCCACAATTACAAAGACCGATTCCATTATCATCTCAAGCACTGCAGGTATGGAAAGAAGAAGGATTGCCCGGCTCATGCGTCCCTCCGTAAAATCCTGTTCCGTTCCGGATACGGCTTCAGCGATATCCCTGAAAAGGGACTTTATATAACTTTTTTTATTGTTGACAAGGTTGGGAATATCCATATTATAAACTCAATACTGAACAAAATGAATAATCATTTTGTTTAAATCTGTGTTTTTTCATTCAGTGTATAAAAATATCTCAAAATTGCCAGACTCAGGCTGATTAATCTGCCAATTAATTCTGGCACTGTTTTTGAGAAATGCACTAATTGAATTTAAAAAATTAAATATATTAATGAGTATTGCAATTTTAAAATAAAAATGCCGTTCGAAAGTAAGATGTCAAAAAAATACCATTCAACATTTACTTTGTTTTGTACTGGAATGTTTTCGCAAGACACATGTTATCAATGATATACGATACTGTATTTTTAAGACTAATAAAATGACTGTTAATAAAATGCAGATTGTGTTAATATTATTGATGGTCGAATGATACAATGTATTTATAGATTATTTATTTTCGTCGAAATATTTTATGGAAACCAAGTATTAATTTAAAAAACAATTAAATCGAAAAGGTGAAAATTCTCATCATCTGCTATGAACGCTAACAATAATGAGGCTACGACACTCCATGGAGAGAGTCGCCTCGTGGGTTGCTCTTCTGATGAAGAGCCTGGCGCGAAAACCACGATTTTTTCGCAAAACGAAATCCCAAATCAGTTAGTTAGCAACCGAAGTTCGGAGTTCATGCACCGCTACTTCCCCCTAACAACTATCGAATCCTGGAATGATTGGAAATGGCAGCTTCGGAATGCTTTCACAAGCATCGAAGATCTAAAGAAAATCATGAAATTATCCGATAAGGAGATAATGGCTATTAATAATCTAAAAGGCCGTCTTCCGCTTCGGATAACTCCCTATTTTGCCTCACTGATTTACAGGTCCAAATATTCAGATCCGCTGCAGGCGTAATGTCATTCCGGTTGTTGAAGAGTTGTTGCAGCATACTACAGAGCAGTCTGATCCTCTTCATGAGAAATCATTTTCTCCTGTAAAAGGTATTGTACACAGGTATCCTGACAGAGTTTTGTTCACGGTAACACAGGTCTGTTCAAATTATTGCCGGTATTGTACCCGCTCTCATTCAGTCGGCAGGCTTGATAAGCTCGGAAGACAGGATTTTGAAAAAGCATTCAGCTATATTGCAGCACATAAGGAAGTCAGAGATGTGCTGATAAGCGGTGGTGATCCTCTGACACTGACAGACGATACGCTCGACTACATACTGTCCAATATAAGGAGCATTCCGCATGTTGAGATAATAAGGATAGGGACCAGAATCCCAGTTGTTCTGCCACAGAGAATCACCGATAATCTTATTAGCGTTCTCAGGAAATATCACCCTGTTTTCATCAGTCTGCACTTCTCTCATCCTTCAGAAATTACTGATGAATGTGCGAAGGCATGCATCAAGCTTGCTGATGGCGGGTTTCCTCTTGGAAGTCAAACAGTCCTGCTTAAGGGCATCAATGATAATGTACCTGTAATGAAGGAACTTATGCACAGGTTACTGAAGATAAGAGTCAGGCCTTATTACCTGTATCAGTGTGACTTAATACCAGGATCATCCCATTTCAGGACGACTGTCAGGAAAGGTCTTGAGATTATCAGGGGGCTCAGAGGCTTCACAAGCGGATATGCTGTGCCTACTTTTGTTGTTGATGCTCCCGGCGGAGGAGGGAAAATTCCTTTGCTGCCTGATTATGTGGTAGAGCATAACGAGGAACGGATTGTGATGAGAAACTATAAGGGTGTGTTGTGCGAATATCCTGAAAAATAAGGCTGATAAATGAAAGTTGGATTGACATTTGATCTGCGGTCATGGTATACTGACCGGGGGTATTCTTTGGATGAAACTGCCGAATTTGACAAGCAGGAAACAGTTGATGCCCTGGAAAATTCACTTAAGGAGATGGGCCATGAGACTGACCCCATAGGGAATGCTTTCCAGCTGATTGAGGCTCTTGCTGCAGGTAAAAGATGGGATATTGTTTTCAATATTGCTGAGGGTTTATACGGGGACGGAAGAGAATCAGTTGTTCCTGCCATTCTTGATCAGTATAAAATTCCTTACGTATTCAGTGGCCCTGTCATTATGGGAATTTCCCTCAACAAACACCTTGCAAAGCTAGTTGTTTCTGCTGCAGGAGTTCCTGTAAGCCCGGGACTTCTGGTTACAAAACCTGATGAATCAGACAAAACCGGTTTAACCTACCCTCTTTTCGTAAAACCTGTATCTGAAGGAACAGGCAAGGGGATAACAGAAAAGAGCCTGGTGAAGAGTGCAGCTGAGCTCAGAGTGATGGTAGAATGGATTTTGCAGGAATTCAGGCAGCCTGCCCTTGTTGAAGAGTATCTGCCCGGAAGGGAATTCACTGTCGGTATAGTAGGCACCGGTGACGATGCAATAGCCATAGGAGGTATGGAGGTGATTTGTGCGGATAACCTGCCCTACTCTGTCGAAGTAAAGGAAAATTATCAGAATTATTGCAAATATACTCCTCTTGATGCCGGTATTGCCGATGAATGCAAAATGGTGGCGCTCAGAGCCTGGAAAGCCCTTGAAGCTGTGGATGCCGGAAGAATTGATCTTAAGGCAGACCGCCATGGAAGAATATGCTTTATCGAGGCAAATCCGCTGGCCGGACTAAACCCTGTCCACTCTGATCTTCCAATCCTGGCCAGAATGTACGGAATTGAATACCAGAAACTTATGGAAATGATTATGGATGCGGCAACCAGGAGGATAAACGGTGTGCGACAGTTATGAAAAAATGCTGTATTATTTATAATGAGCCACTCCCCGGAGCTCTGGAGGATGAACTCGACGTACTTGACCAGGTTTCCCATATCGAGAAGTATCTTATCGAAATGGGAATAAATGTCTCCCGGAAGGGCATCACTGAAAACTTCATGAAAGAAATCTCAGTCCTTGCGGAAGAAAAACCTGATTTTGTTTTCAATCTCGTTGAATCAATCAAAAATAAGGGAGAGCTTAATTATTTTATTCCTGCTCTTCTTAATATGTATGGCATCCCATATTCAGGAAATTCACTTGAAGCTATTTTTCTTACAACAAATAAAACTATTGCGAGCAGGATGATGAAAGAAGCCGGGATTAATAATCCGGCAGCATATAAACCATCAGATATAAGCCTGCTGAAACCGGGTCACAGATATATCGTTAAGCCAATCTGGGAAGATGGATCTCTCGGCATAACTGCCGATTCAGTCTTTGACTGCACAGAGGGTTTCGAGGAAAAACTTAAAGGGAAGGATGATAAGCACTGGTTTATTGAAGATTTTATTGATGGCCGTGAATATAATATGAGCGTGCTGGCAGGGAAAGAGGGACCGGAAGTACTTCCGCCGGCAGAAATTGTTTTCAGGGATTTTGATGACTCCAGGCCCAGAATAGTTGATTTCAAGGCAAAATGGGAAATGGACACCTTCGAGTTCGAAAATACCGTGAGGGAATTTCCGGGATCAAGTCTTGACCCCGGATTTGTCAGAAGGCTCAGGGAAACTGCCAGAGAGTGCTGGCACCTGTTCGGACTAAAAGGCTATGCCCGGGTAGATGTCAGGGCGGACAGCAATGGCAATATCTTCGTCATTGAAATCAATGCAAATCCATGCATCTCCCCCGACGGAGGGTTTGTAGCAGCTACCAGACAGGCCGGTTATGCTTTTACGGATGTTCTGGAAAGGATAATCAGTGATTTAAACTAACTGGCATAAAAGGATTTAATACAAAAGTAAATCTATTTTGCGAGGTTTGAATTATAATAGGCCGGGTTGCCGGTAACTTCTGAGCCAAGCCAGTCAGGAATATCAAACTGTTCGTCCTCAGAACCGAGCTCCAGCTCTGCAATTACCAGACCCTCATTTTTATCGTGAAATACATCAACCTCAAAGGTATGTCTGCCTGACGGAACAATATATCTTGTTTTATAAACTTTACCAGGAAGGCATATTTTCATTATCTCGTCAGCATCATCAAGCGGGATCTGATATTCCCATTCGTTCCTGGCAATTGTTTCCTGAGTCAGAGGGGTCTTTATAGTCAGATAAGCCTTATCTTCTGTGATCCTGAGTCTTATGGTTTTATAGGGATCTTTTAAGAGGTAGGCTTGATTTATTATAATCTGCCGGACGGCCAGGTGCCTGAATTCTCCTTTAACAAGGAACTTACGTTCTGTCTCGGTTGCCATTTTTATTGTAAAGTTAATAATAATACAATTTTATTACTTTAGCGTCACGGAAATACTCCAGAACCATAATACCTTTTATATGGATGTAAAGATTGATGAAACCTGGAAATCAAAATTGAAGGAGGAGTTCAACAAGGATTACTTCATCCGACTGGCTGAATTTGTAAGGGAGGAATACAGAGTAAATACTATCTATCCCCCGGCATCGCTGATTTTCAATGCTTTCAATCTTTGTCCTTTTGAAAATATAAAGGCTGTCCTAATCGGACAAGATCCATATCATGGTCCGGGTCAGGCTCATGGATTATGCTTTTCAGTGAGGGATGGTGTGGGTTTTCCTCCTAGCCTGATAAATATTTTCAAGGAGATTGAACTGGATCTCGGATATAAGAAGCCTGTTTCAGGAAATCTGGAACGTTGGGCCAGGCAGGGTGTGCTGCTCCTGAATGCTACACTTACTGTCAGGGCTCATCAGGCAGGATCGCATCAAAGAAAAGGATGGGAAGAATTTACTGATGCCGTTATACGCATAATCAATACCGAAAAGCACAATACTGTCTTTTTTCTTTGGGGAGCGTATGCTCAGAAAAAAGGGGAAAGTATTGACAGATCGAAGCACATGGTGCTTGAGTCAGTTCACCCCTCTCCCCTCTCCGCCCCGAGAGGATTCTTTGGGAACAGGCACTTCAGCAGATGCAATGAATATCTGACTGATAAAGGTTTAGCTAATATTGACTGGCATTGATCTCAGATAATACTATTTACCTCTATCCTTATAAATCTACCTCTGTATGTAACTTTTTTTTTTACCACGGAGGACACGGAGCTGCACGGAGTAAGACACGGAGTTTATATAAGGAATCTCAATTAAAACCAGCTCATTTTATCAAGAGCCATAGAAATAGTGGATTCAAGTTCGGAGTATTCTTCAAAACCTGCTGATAATCTTATCATACCTGGTTCGGGATACTTTGCTCCCCATACTGCTTCAACAGGCATCAGAATAGTATGGGGATCACCGAGAGTCGGGATGAGTTTAATTTTTTCCGAAACAAGGCTTATGAATTTATCCCTGCGGATCCTCTTTTCTGCCATATCCTTCCCGTCAAAATCAAAAGTAATCATCCCGCCGTAGCCTTTCCTCCGGAAAAGCTTTTCAGCAATATTATGGGTTGAATGACTTTTCAACCCCGGATACCATACTTTTCTTATCAGGGGTCTGTTCTCAATATAAGTGGCAAGACTTAATGCATTACTGCACTGCCGTCCGAATCGTAAGTTAAATGACTGGATTTGTGTCTGCAACCGGTAGGCATCATCAGGACTGAGCATATGACCGACAAATTTCCGGTACTCAATTGCCTCCTGCATAATGATTCTATCATTGCCGCAGATAACTCCTGCGGTGAGGTTTCCATGTCCTGATAAGTATTTGGTTGCACTGTGAATAACAATATCTGCACCCTCTTCAAGAGGTCTGTAAAGCCATGGGGTCGCAAAAGTATTATCTACAATTACTTTGGAGCCATATTTTTGTACGATCTTAATTATCTCAGTGATGTTGGCAACAATAAGCATCGGGTTGGAAATAGTCTCAATATACACTACTGAAGGATTCAGCCTGGCAAGAATTTTCTCGAGTTTATCAAGGTCATAAGAGCCGTTTTCAGCTGGAAAATATTCGATATTCAGACCTCTTCGCACCTTCAAAACGGATTCAATAAATGAGATTGTGCCGCCATATATCTCCGAAAAGAATAGCCATGGTTTGGTGTTTTTGCCTTTGTGGAAGACTGAGGTTGCAGTATCTATGGCAGACATACCTGTCTGGGTAAGGAGAGCCCAGCCGCACTGCTCCAGCTTCATTATCTCATCTTCGGCCGAAACAACAGTTGGATTCCTGTACCGGGAATATATGAAATGATCAGGATCTCTTACATGGTTTGTTTCATTTTTGAAGGCTGATTCTGTTTCAGCTGCATCGAAAAGCTCAAAACCTGCATCTCTGTACACAGGCATGCGTGCACTATTAACCTCTTTCTTTTTCATTTTCCGGCCTCTTTTAAAGGTAACACATCGACTGCTAAATGAACAGAAGAATTTGCCTTTTAATTAATATCAGAGAATACGAATTGAATAAACTGAGCTGAAATTTAGAGAAAAGATGCAATCGGTTAAATTATGTCCAGACTGTTTAATGGCACCCATCCCTTATTTCCATCTGAAAGCCTTATTTCGAGCCAATCTCCGACTTCATCTTCAACAGTGACTTTTGTACCCTCATGCAAAACAAACAAGTCGGTACCGCTGCTGTCAGGTGAACTCTTGCCGCTGATCATCGGAGCGGTTATAATCGCCTTGTGGCTGTCGTAGACCAAATATTTATTTCTGACAGAAAATACCAATGATCCGATCGTCAGAACAAATAATGCGACAGCAAACCAGAAGCCGACAACTTTACGGCGATATTTTGAAGAATAAATATAAAGCGACAGGAATAAGAGCGACAGGATAAAGGAGGTGATGCTAATCCGAGCCCAGCTATTGGAGGATAGAATCAGAGAGACAAAATTATACCATCTGACAAAGAAAAGTTCGGGTATCTCCTGAAACCTGTCCACAATGAGTGTACGAGCAATCTGAAGGTTGTAGTTGATATCTTCATCGGCAGGCTTTAGGAGGTAAGCCCGCTCGTAGAAAAGAATTGCCTGGGGAATATTGTCAAGCTTAAACCAGGCATTCCCGATATTGTAGCACAGGCTGGCTGATCGGTAACCTGTGTTATAGATTTCTGTCCATGACTGAAGCGCCTCTTCATAGCTTCCTGCAGAAAAGTAGGTGACTCCCTGGTTGAATTTTCCGGTACCAGAGTCCTGTGAGGCAGCCCCATATGAAAATAATGAGATAAAAAGAGCTGTTAGTATATACTTTTTAAGTGAGTCCATTTCTCAGGTTAATAGGTTTTCAACTGACTTGATGAATTGTGATGCACCCTCATATATATCGGATGCTCCGGCTTCTGAAGATGATGGTGCATATCTGGCATATTCACAGGTATCAAGAATGTTTTTCAGACTGTTTATCAACTGTTCATCAATTCCTCTTTCAGTCAGTGCGGAGATTGCATTGCTTCGTGTAAGGTCAGAGACCGGTATGTTCAGCTTATCGCTGAGATAACCCCAGATTGCTTTGAGGATCTCTTCGTAGAACCGGTCAATCTCTTCATTTTTAAGACAGATTGCGGCATTGTGCAGTCGTTTTACCGCCACCTTTCCTGCCTTCCTGTTTCTTACCTGTGTAACATCGGAATTGCGCCTGATATGCTCTCTCCTGACAAACAGGATAATGAGAAATGCAAGGGCAGCAAATGCATACAGACTGTAAAATGATCTTGATGCAAGTATAACATTTGCGCTCTTTGCCAGATTTCCCGGATCAGACTTAATGAATCTGATGTCTTTGCCAAGGTATTTGACATCTTCTTTCGGAACACCGCCAAAAACAGTAATGCCCGAATTATTCTGGTCGCTTCCCTTTTTTGCATGGAAGCGGAACTCCTTAGTAGTAAGTTTCTCATACCTTGCAGTAGCGGGATTAAAAAAGGAATATGTAACCGGAGGAATAGTATAATCTCCGTTATGTCTGGGTATAAGAAGAAATTCAAAAATTTTCTGACCTGATGTGCCGTTCACGCCGTTTTTGATATCATCTGTGATTTTAGGATCATAGATTTCGATATCAGGAGATAATTTCAGTTCAGGAGACGCCGCAACTTTGAGGTTTCCTGTACCTGTAACTGTGATTGTAAAATTTACCGGATCATTTACATTTACTGTATCCTTGTTCAGGCCGGCCTTTATGTTCGAGCTGTCCAACGACACCGGAGTAGTCAGGCGGTTTTATCCCTGGCAGCGGTTTGACATTGACTTTTAAAGGTCTGGTTGCAACCGCTCTGGGAACAGTCTGATATGAAGTAAAGAAATCACCGAAAAACGGATCCGACTGCCCGGCTTTCTGCTGAACCAGGACAGAAATCTGAACAGGGTCAATTTCAATTTCTCCTGTAACCTGCGGATACAACAGGAATTGCTGGACCACACCTGTACCGTAAATAGTTCCGTCTTACATTTTCCTGTTTCAAAGATGTCAGAGGAGGCGTGGCAATGTCTGATTTCAGAAAATCCATTGAAAGGAGGATATTTTATCTCATTTATGCCTGATAAATTGACTCTGGTATAGAATTTTAAGTTGCAGCAATAGGTTCCCCAAGATAAACACTTCTTCCGGTTCAGGGACAGATTTACGAATAAATCATTACCTGAGGGTTCAACGTCCTGACTGCCTGTTCCTGCATTTCCTCAGAGAAACATTATTCTGTTGTGAACTGCTACCAATCACCTCGATATACAGTGAATCAGAGGAATAAGTTTTGTTTTTCAGCGTAAAAACAGCAGGTGGAATTACATATTTCCCTTCCTTAACAGCCTGCAGATAATAAACATAGTGTATAAGTGTGGAATGAGACATCTTGCCATTAATTATCTGTGTACTTGAGCTGTAGGATGTCTGGGGTCCCATGAGTTTATGAATCCGTGAAATGAAGGAGCCGCAAACTCCCCACCGCCTGAATTTACGTCCATGTAACATTGAACTGTTGCCCGGCATGTCACAACAGAAGGATACTCTGACCTTTACAGTAACATCCTGTGCCCGCAGCGGAGAATGAGACAAGAAGAACAAGGTGATATATTAATATCTTTTTCATTTAAGATTATAATGATTACCAGTTTTTGACTGTCTGACTCTTTCTTTGGCAGCTTTTGCAAGTTTAACTTTTTCCTGTACATTTTTTTCCTCATTGGCCAGTGCATTCAGCAGCCTTTGTGCATCATCCTTTGAAATGTTCCTGCTGCTGGGTTCTGATTCTGTTTATCGTTGTTTTGCTGCTCCTTATCCTGATTATTCTGATCCTTTCTTATCCTGCTTGTCCTGGTCTTTCTTCTGATCCTGCTTGTCTTTATTTTGCTGCTGTTGCTGTTGCTGTTGCTGTTCCTGCTGTTGCTTTAAAAGGTCCTGTGCATAGGCAAGATTATATTTTGCTTCAGTGACTGTCAGGATTGAGTTTAAGGAACCTTTATAGGCATCAATACTCTCCTGCACCTTATTAGCTTTCAGGAGTGAATTTCCAAGATTATAAAGAGCTGCAGACTTTTTGTCCTTGTCTTCATTCATATTTATATTTTCCATAAATTGCTTCCCGGCGTCCTCGATATTTATTCTGTTTATAAAGTGCATCGCCAATATTGAAAACGGCATCAGGAGAGTGTTTATTTTTGTCAATCGCCTTACGGTACAGAATTTCCGATTCTGAGAATTTATTTTTCTCATATTCCCGGTTTCCCTGTCTTATATATTTCTTATCGGCCTGAGCATTCAACAGCCTTGAATATACAATAACAGCAGTGATTATCAGGCTTATTATCTGACTTTCTTTTCAATATGTGAGAAATCTCTTTGATCATGGTGTCCCTGAAAATCAATTAAACTTTAAATTTAAATAATCGTATGTTAGCCAGTCTTCTGTTTTTCCTTTCCATTATAATAAATTCAACAATCAGAAGGAAAAGGGCTATTGCTGCAAAAATCTGGAACTGGTCATTATATTCCGTATACATGGGTACTTTCCAGTTCCTCTTTTTTCATTTTCTTTATCTCGCTGAAAATCTGATCGAGACCTATATTTGAATTGCTTGCCCTCACATAGCTCCCATTTGTGCCAAGTGCAATCTTTTTCAGAATTTCTTCATCCAGTTTAGTGATAACCGTATTTCCTGCATTGTCTTTCAGATATTCTTTTCTGCCGTTTACTGTCAAAGGTACCGGAACTCCTCCTGATGAACCAATCCCGATTGTATGAATAATTATTCCGGCTTTTGCGGCATCCCCTGCAGCAGCCAGAGGATCATCTTCGTGATTTTCGCCATCAGTGATGATAATAATAGCTTTACTCTTTTCCTCACCCGGACTAAATGATCTGATACCCAGGTTTATTGCAGCACCAATTGAAGTACCCTGCTTGGGAACCATTTCGGGGCTGATTGTTGAGAGAAACATTTTTGCAGAGACATAGTCCGTCGTAACAGGAATCTGGGTATAAGCATCCCCGGCAAATACAATCAATCCGATTTTATCATTCTCAAGATTATCAACAAGTCGTGAAATGGCCTGTTTAGCACGTGTAAGCCTGTCAGGCTGGATATCCTCCGCAAGCATCGAATTACTTACATCCAGAGCTATTATTACCTCTACTCCCTGTTTTTTCACATCCTCAATCCTCGATCCGAACTGAGGTCTTGACAGCATGATTACACCGGCAAGAACTGCAGACAGCAGAAGAATAAACTTAATCACCGGCCTGGAATCGGATAACTCAGGCATCAAGGTGCTGCAAAAGTTTTGAGTCGCCCAGTCGCCTTCTCGCTCTCCTCTTTCTTATTTCATTTATTATATACAAGAGTACCATTACCGGCAGCAAAAGCAGCAAGTACAAATAATCAGGGTTTGCAAATCTGAATAACTGCATAATACTCTCCTGTTTAAGTAAGGTTTCTGAATATTGTATTCCTCACGAGTATCTCAAGTGCCAGCAGGCAAAAAGCAATAAGTGCGGGTATAAAGTATTTTTCCTCTTTCCTGCTAAACTGCCTGACATCTATTTTTGATTTTTCCAGTTTGTCAATTTCTTTATATACCTGTATAAGCTTATCATTATCTGTGGCACTGAAATATCTTCCTCCGGTGGTTTCAGAAATCTCCTTTAATATACCTTCATCTATTTCCACCGGCATATCCTGGTATTGTATGCCAAAGGGAGTATTGAACAGGGTAAGGTGCCACTCCCTGAGTTCCAACGCCAATTGTATAGACCCTTATCCCATAAGTTTTTGCAATACCCGCTGCAGTAGCAGGTGCAATCTCTCCCCTGTTATTGACGCCGTCGGTGAGCAGTATTATAACTTTGCTTTTGGCATCGGGAGTCTTTAATTCTGTTAACAGCAGTAGCAAGACCCATTCCTATTGCTGTTCCATCCTCAATCATTCCGCTCTGTATCTCCCTCAGAAGATTGATCAGAACTGCATGATCGGTTGTCAGAGGGCATTGGGTAAAACTCTCTCCGCTGAAAACAACAAGTCCTATCCTGTCATATGGCCGGCCGGAGATAAACTCAGTGGCCACATTTTTTGAAGCCTCAAGCCTGTCTGGTCTGAAATCACGTGCAAGCATACTTCCTGAGATATCAAGAGTAAGCACAATGTCGATACCTTCAGTTGAAATATCCTGGAATTTATTTGTTGCCTGTGGGCGGGCAAGTACAATTATCAGAAGGGTGATGCAGATGGAGCGGAAAGCAAACAGAATATGCCTGAGATAATGCCTGAAAGTAGTTCCTGAACCTGCAAATGGCTGAAGTCCAGGCATTCTGAGTGATGCAGTTGTTTTCTGCTGCTTAAAGATATAAAAGACAATCATGGCAGGCACAATTGCCAGAAGATAAAGGAAGAGCGGTTCAGCGAATTTTATCCTGTTCATATTTTATCCTCCACGGCTTTATCTTTCATTCCGGCATTATCTTCAAATGCCGGCTCCTGCTTAGTGGCAAGAACAAAGTTCCATGAATCCTGAAAAATGGATTCATGCTCCGCTGGTTCAGGGGTGTATTTGGCAAATTTCACCAGGTCGGCATTTGTAAGAACTTCTTTCAGCTGATTGTAGTATCCGTCTTTTTTGAAGCCTGTTTTGACAAGTGCATCAAGTGTTTCGCTGGTTGTAAGTTCAAGTGAATAATACCCTGATACCTGTTTTCCAGATATTGGCGTAATATCTCGGTAAGTCTTGTATAATAAAGCTTTATTTCACCATTTTGCCAGAGTTTTTCATCCCTCAGCTTTTCCAGTTCACGGAAGGCAATAACATGTGCCGGATCAGGAATAAGAATGGTTTCAGTTTCCAGTTCCGGCTTTTTATATTTCCTGATATATCTGATCGCAAACCAGACAAGAGCTGCTGCAACTACAGCAATCAGGATCCATGGCAGCACATCTCCCATAGTTACCGGAGCCCTGTAAGGTTTGATAATGTCAAAGATCTTTGCAACAGTATCTGCAGGTGCAATTTTAACCCTGTTTACTTCAAGCAGTGAATAATCAGAATAAAACCTTTTCAGACCGTTTTCATTCTTCAGCTCAGTATAAACAGGAGGAACCTGGTAACGTCCTGAATCAAATGAGGTTATAAGATACTTCTGAATTATTTTTATTCTTCCGTTCTGCTTCGTACTGTCGATTACAGGTCCTGACAGGATTTCAATGTTCTTCATCAATGTATCCTTAAAGACAGGAAGCTCCAGCCTGAATTCCGTCAGGCTGATCTACAGTCACTGTAAATTTTATCTGGTCTCCGATAAAAATTCTTGATGAATCAAATGACGATGTCACATTTACATCCTGACCACCTGCAGAAAAAAACAATGAAAATAAAACTAACAGACCTGTAATATACTTCCTCATCTTTGTCATCTGCTCTCAAACAACTTTATAAGTGGTTTAACATAATCCAGATCAGTCCTCAATTCCGCAGAATCCACGCCACATCTTTTAAAAATATTTTTAATAAGCTCCATATGAGCAATCCACCATTTCCTGTAAGTATCCCTGGTTGCCCTGGAAGATGTGTCAATCCATTTTTCTGATCCTGATTCAGAGTCTGCAATTTTTACCATACCTATATCAGGAATTGACTGTTCTACCGGGTCAAATACCTTTAATGCAACAATATCATGCTTGTTGGATGCAATTCTCAAAGATTCTTCAAAATCAGGAACCAGGAAATCGGAAATGATAAAGGCTGTGCATCTTTTCTTTATGGCATTTGTAAGGAACCTTAATGGCTCATCCAGACTTGTCATCCTGCTCTCAGGTTTAAAATCAAGCAATTCCCTTATAATTCTGAGAATATGATTACGGCCTTTCTGGGGTGGAATGAATTTTTCAACCTTATCAGAAAAGAAGATCACACCAATCTTGTCGTTATTAAAAATTGCAGAAAATGACAGTACTGCAGCAACTTCAGTCATAATATCCCGTTTAAAGGCCACTGCCGTTCCGAAATTTCCTGATCCGCTGACATCAATCAGCAGCATCACAGTCAGTTCCCTCTCCTCTTCAAATATCTTGACATATGGATGGTTAAACCGTGGCAGTGACATTCCAGTCTATGCTTCTTATATCGTCACCATACTGATATTCCCTTACTTCACTGAAGGCAATTCCACTGCCCTTTAAAGGCGCTGTGATACTCGCCGGCAAAAATATGCCTGCTCAATCCCCTGGTCTTGATTTCAATCCGCCGTGACTTTTTTAATAATTCAGTTGCTTCCACTTGTTTAAATAATCTAATTATCAGGTTCAATTGTAATTGAACATGACCATTCCTCATCTTTAATTTTAATAAGGTAATTTTTCCCGTCATGATTGTCAATCCACTTGTTTTCACCGATCTTTTTATAAGTTGCATCCAGCTCTTTAATCTTTCCGGTTTCATGGAGTTATCGCAGATCACTCTTACTCCCTTGCAGACAGAATCAGCAGTTAAAAAGAACAAAATAGTCTGACTGTCAGAACTGTCTGAGTATTTCAGATATCTGAACATACTGTTTTTTACATTATTGAAATTCATATCTTTCCTGTTCTGCTTCATAAACTTCCTTATTTCGGCATCATTATACCCAATAAGGTTCTGGCCAAAAGCATAGCTGCAGTTAACAAACAGAATCAGGAAAAGTGCTGCTGTTTTCATTTGGAATGATCTACGGGACCTCAACAACATTCAGAATTTCGGATATGATATGATCCTGGTTTATATTTTCTGCTTCAGCCTCATAAGTGAGACCAATCCTGTGTCTCATAACATCAGCGCAAATTGTCCTTACATCTTCTGGAATAACATATCCTCTCCTCTTTATAAATGCAAAGGCTTTAGCTGCCAGTGCCAGATTAATTGATGCTCTTGGAGATGCACCATACGAGATCATGCTGGTAAATCGGGGAAGGTCAAATTTTGCAGGATTACGGCTTGCAAAGACAATATTAAGAATATAGTTTTCAATTTTCTCATCCATATAAACCTCTCTGACAATATTTCTTGCCCTGGTAATATCATCGATTTTCAGAACTGCATTGGTTTTGGGAAAATCTTTTGCAAGATTCTCCCTTATGATCAGCTTTTCCTCATCCATTGAAGGATAATCGATAAGAACTTTCATCATAAACCTGTCAACCTGGGCCTCAGGCAGCGGATATGTTCCCTCCTGTTCAATAGGATTCTGTGTAGCAAGGACAAGGAATGGTTCGTCAAGCTTGAAAGTTGATTCACCTATTGTTATCTGCCTCTCCTGCATTGCTTCAAGCAGTGCACTCTGCACTTTGGCAGGAGATCTGTTGATCTCATCAGCAAGAATAAAGTTGGCAAATACCGGCCCCTTTTTTACAATAAACTCTTCTTTCTTCTGACTGTATATCATAGTACCAATAAGGTCAGCAGGAAGAAGATCAGGCGTAAACTGAATCCTGCTGAACCTGGCATCAATTATTGCTGCCAGTGATTTTATTGCAAGTGTTTTGGCAAGACCCGGAACACCTTCAAGCAGAATATGCCCATTTGCAAGAAGACCAATTAAAAGACTATCGGTAAGATGCTTCTGTCCAATGATCACCTTATTCATCTCCATCCTGATCATGTCAACAAAGCCACTCTCCTTTTCAATTTTTTCATTTAAAACCCTAATGTCAGCTGTTTGCTCCATCTTTTATTAGTTTAAGTAGCAAATATTACATTTAAAACATACCAGTTACAACCTCTTCAGTAACCGTCTGAAAAATTGTTCACAAAAGAAATTGTATTATCTCTAAATAGATGTTAATGAGTGTTAAAGTTTTGTTAAATACCATGTGTGCTTACTCTCAACAGAGGTCCTGTTTAAGAGAGATAACGGCATTTATCCAGCTTTGTTTCATTTATAAAAAATCATTGTACTGGAATTACATTAAAATTTACTTTAAGGAAAGAGGATTCCATTCAAATCCTGCCCTTACAGAACTCCTTATCAGAAGTATAAGTACAAGGGATAAATTGCTATATCGAATGACTGAGGCAATATAAAGCTGAATCAGCAGAAATCCAGCGAGTATATAAAACAATAATCTGAACCAAATTATGTCCTTTCTCCTGAAGATGATGAAATCAGGCAAACAATGAATAACAGGATTAAGCCAGATCAGATTCAGGTTCCATCTCATCTGCTGGTGATCAGTGAAAAAATTGAAAAAGATCATCATGCCTGCAAGGATTGAAAAAAGTGAGTAAACAGCAATATCCAACCAGTTTATAAATTTCCTGCTCCTTCATCAATGCAGACATGTATCATAATTAATGATTAAAAGGTAAGTAAATACAAATGCCGGGCTCAGAAAAATATTCTTCTTTATTTCCGGAGGATCAAAATCAAGAATTACATCCGGATTCTGAAGCAATGGTATCATCTTGCCATCCCTGTTTATGACTGTTTCTGACAATTCCTTCTGCAAATCAATCGGAAGGAACATTCTGTCCCTGAAGGAAGCATCTTTATCAGCGGTTGAACCCATTATCAGGTCAATGCCAAATTTCAGCCAGGGAAAGGATCCTGATACTTTCCGACCATATCTCTGAAAGTCGGGAAATTCTCTCCTTCACACGGGTGGATACAATAGCTTTTCTCCAACCGATTTTTCAATCAGATCCCTGATCCTTGTCGAGCAGTCATCATAGAAAAAATCATACCTGTATTTAACATTTTCGGGCTTCAGATTTTCATTGATAAGGGAAATAAGTTTTGCTGTCTCTTCTGCAGAGAGGTTCAGCCGCTGGGAGTAAACATATCGTTTTTCATAAATAATATGTCTGCAGAAAACTCTGCATAGGTTCAACAGCTAGCATATAATCCAGTCTTCCCTTGGCAAATTTCCAGGCAAAATTTGGCGTCTCGAAATCGAATACACCCCAGTTGTAAACCAGGTCCTGCTTCTTTTCGGGAAACACTATCCGCAAGGCACTGTGACCATATATTGAATATGTTTCTGTGCCTGCGCCACATGTCAGAAGATATACAAGCGTATCATTGCCTGCCTGGGAACAGGTATTATGCACACCAATTGACATGAGAACAGTGATTAACAAGAATGCCTTTTTCATATTAAATAACTTTTTGTAAACGTATGAGATTTTTAGCACATATAAAAGATGTTTGAATTTTGGTAAATTTACGGGCAAAAGTTTAAGTGAATACCCTCAATAATGAAAGAAACATTAATACTGGCGCTGGAAACTGCAGGAAAAGAATTGCTGAATCACTTCGGGAAAAATCCTGATTTTAAGGTCAAGGAGTCTCGCAGCAGCATCGTTACCCAGGCAGATTTTAAAAGCGATGCAATAATAGTCAGTACGATCAGGAAACGGTTCCCCATGCATAACATTATCTCCGAAGAGAGCGGATTCAGCAATATGAAGTCCAGATACACCTGGATCATTGACCCTTTGGACGGAACCTCTAATTTTGCCTCCGCAATTCCATGGTTTGGAGTCCTGATCGCACTTTTTGAAGACAACATACCCGTAATGGGCGGAGCTTTCCTTCCAGTCATGAACCAGTTGTATATTGCTGAGAAGGAGAAAGGGGTGGCTTTTGAACGGAAAACCGTTCAGGATGACAAGAAATAATGGCCTGCAGAATTCATTGTTCTCATTTAATGTCGACTTCACAGACAATAAAAAAGTACTGGATGACAGCATCAGCATCTATAGGAACCTTGTCAGCGCAGTGCGGAATATCCGGTGTACAAATTCGCTTGTTGATTTCCTTTATGTCGCAGAGGGAAAATTTGGCGGATGCATCAATCTTTTTACAAGGGTCTGGGATATTGCCGCACTGGGTCTGATTATTGAAGAGGCTGGTGGGATGATGAAATATGTCACTGGAGAAGAGATAAAGTTCATCCTTGATGAGAATATTTCAGACACAAATTTTGCTGTGATGGCCGGCTCTGAAGAAATTATCTCAGAGATTAATTCATTGATTATATGAGTAATTTCAAAAAGACAGTCAATGGTATTTTACTGCTGAGCCTGTTTATTGTCATACTTTCATGGCAGGGGGATAATTACAGGCAAAATCTTCTCATGCTGAAGGACGCAAATGGCAATTTCAGGACTATCAGCAACGTAAATGACTGGTCACCGGCGCAGGGCACAGATTCTGGACAGCATTCAACTTGTAATGGGCCCCCTCCCGGATAATTCTCAGAAGGTCCCGCTGAATATAAAAGTTATTGAAGAAAAAAACATCGATGGCATCCGGCGTCTGAAGATTACATTTGCTGCAGAAACAGATGACCGTGTTCCAGCCTATCTTTTTATTCCATCCGCTGTAAAGGGAGCAGTACCAGGCATATTATGTCTTCATCAGACTATCAGTATAGGCAAGTCAGAACCTGCCGGTCTGGGAGGCAGTCCTGATTTAAACTATGCATTAGAACTTGCCGGGCGGGGATATGTCACACTGGCTCCTGACTATCCAAATTATGGAGAATATAGTTATGATCCCTACTCAAATGGCTATATCAGTGCCAGCATGAAGGGTATCTGGAATCATATAGCTGCAGTTGACCTTTTACAATCTCTTGCCTGAAGTCGATCCGGAAAGGATCGGCTGCATTGGACATTCCCTTGGTGGTCATAATTCCCTTTTTCTTGCAGTTTTTGATACAAGGATAAAAGTGGTGGTAACCAGCTGCGGATTTAATTCCTTTTTTAAATACGAAGGCGGAGACCTTACCGGCTGGAGTCATAAGGGATATATGCCGAAGATAGCCTCCGTGTATGGAAAAGATGCGTCAAAAATGCCTTTCGACTTTACTGAAATAATTGGAGCAGTGGCTCCCCGGGCTATTTTTATTAACGCACCATTGCATGACAGCAATTTTGAAATCTCGGGAGTTTATGATTGTGTTAAGGCGGCAAAACCTGTGTATGACCTGTTCCAGGCAGGTGATAAAATAAAGATGATTAATCCTGACGCACCACATGCTTTTCCGCCTGAAGCACGAAATGCTGCCTATTTATTTCTGGGTAAAGAGCTCAACTTCAACAATTAATGGTAAAACAGCACATGGAATTGTAAAAACCGGAACATTGACACTATTCCTTCGGAAATGAGTATTACAATATAAATTCAATCAGTTATGAAAAAAGTAATTACCAGCATCCTCCTTCTTCAGATTTTCATTTTTTCATTTTCCCAGCAGGATAAGACCAATTATGATGAATCCAGGGTTCCGGCTTACACTTTACCGGATCCACTGGTTTTTAATGATGGTTCAACCGTATCCTCAGGGGAAGGTTGGGAAAAAAGGAGAAATGAAATTTACAGAACTTTCGAAAACGAGGTCTATGGAATGCCCTCCGCAGTGGAAAGGAAAACTTACTTCTTCCCAGCTGTCAGCTGACCAGCACGCTCTGAACGATAAAGCCGTTCGCAGAGAGGTGAATATCAGGTTGCAGAATGGCAACAGGGAGTCTCACTTTCACTCTCCTTGATTTATCTTCCTCATTCAACAAAACCTGTACCTGTTTTTCTTGGTTACAATTTCGGGGGAAACCACTCAGTCACTGATGAACCGGGTATATCTGTCACTTCATCATGGATGAGGAATGATGCTGAAGATGGGATAACTGAAAACAAGGCCACAGAGGCAGGACGCGGAAAATCCGCATCACAATGGCAGGTAAGGGAACTCATTTCGAGAGGCTATGGTCTGGTAACACTATACTACGGAGACATTGATCCGGATTTCGATGATGGATTTAAAAACGGGGTACACGGACTATACAGCACAGAAGCAGATTTAACCTCCTGGGGCAGCATAGCTGCATGGGCCTGGGGATTATCGAGGGTCATGGACTGGATTGAAACCGATCCTTCAATTGATCCCGGGAAAGTAATCGTAATGGGACATTCCAGGCTTGGAAAAACTGCACTATGGGCTGGTGCTACTGACAAGCGTTTTGCAATTACAATTTCAAATAACTCAGGTTGCGGTGGGGCTGCTCTGTCGAAGAGAATCTACGGGGAAACGGTTGGAGTAATAAATACAGTATTCCCCCACTGGTTCTGCAATAATTTCAATAAATACAATGAAAAGGAAGCCAGTCTTCCTGTTGATCAGCACGAACTGCTGGCATTGATAGCTCCCAGACCGGTATATGTCGCCAGTGCAGAAGATGACAGGTGGGCAGATCCACGGGGTGAATTCCTTGCCTGCCTGAATGCAGCACCGGTTTATGTATTACTGGGAGGAGAAGGTTTTCCGGCAAAAGAGATGCCTGCTGTCAACAATCCTGTAATGGGAGATATCGGATATCATGTCAGATCAGGCGGGCATGATGTAAAATTATATGACTGGCAGAGGTATATGGACTTCGCAGATATTCATCTGAAAAAGAGGTAATCAACAGTTACATACAGAGACACTAAAACATACTTAACACATACCAACTTTGGATAACTTCGATTTTGTCAGAATCCTGAAGTTTCTTCCGGGAATAATTCTTGGATTAACCGTTCATGAATTCAGCCACGCCTTTGTTGCTCACCTATGTGGTGATTCCACATCCAAAGACCAGGGCAGGGTCACTTTAAATCCCTTCAAACACATTGATCCTCTTGGGTTTATTATGCTGATGGTCGCCGGATTCGGATGGGCAAAACCTGTTCAGTTCACAGAAGAAAAATTGCGCAATCCCAAAACTGATGTTATAAAAATAGCAATAGCCGGACCATTGTCAAATGCACTTCTGGCAATGCTGCTTTCATTTCTGTTCTCCGGGCTTGTGTCAATTCTGCCTGTCTATTCCAGTCAGCCGGTACGTGTGATCTACGAAATAATCCACTATGCAATATTCATCAACTGGGGACTTTTTGTATTTAATCTGATACCTCTCCCTCCGCTCGATGGTTCTCACCTCCTTTTCCATCAGCTTAAGAGATTTCCTGTGCTTTATTCAGCACTTTATAAATATGGCACGATGATACTCTTCGGGCTTCTCATTGCCACCACGCTTACAAAAATTGATTTCCTGCCCATCTGGCCGGCTATAAGATTCCTCGGGGAAGGTTTTCTATCGCTTGTGGGATACAGGTAAGCAAATTGTCAGGTTATTCTGTTTGTTAAACGACGGAAATTTACTATATTGGAGAAAATAAGCTTGCTGTGAATCTTACGATGATCCTTCTTAGCCTGTTCATCACCGGGGAAAATTTATTCCAGGCTGACAAGTATTTATCTGCCAGAATAAATATGGTAAGGACTCAGATAATTGACCGGGGAATAAGCGATACCAAAACATTGGAGTCCTTAAAAAAAGTTCCCAGGCACCTTTTTGTTCCTGCAGAATATGAAAAAGAGGCATATGGTGATTATCCGCTTCCAATCGGATATGATCAGACTATATCCCAGCCATATATAGTTGCTTTTATGACTGAGGTTGTAAAACCGGCACGAAATAAAAAAGCGCTTGAAATTGGTACGGGTTCAGGCTACCAGGCGGCTGTTCTTGCTGAGATTGTTGATACGGTTTATACTATCGAGATTGTTGATGAACTGGCCAAAGAATCGCATACTCGGTTTAAGATGCTCGGATACAAAAATATAATAGGAAAAGCAGGCGATGGATATAATGGATGGCTTGAACATGCTCCGTTCGATATCATAATTGTAACAGCAGCGGCTGATAAAGTCCCAAAACCATTGATCGATCAGCTTGCAGAAAACGGGAGGCTGGTAATCCCGGTCGGCTCTCCGGGCGGAACACAGGAACTGAAGCTTCTTGTGAAAAAGAACGGAAAGATTACAACCACTTATTTACTTCCGGTCCGGTTTGTTCCGTTCAAAAGATTATGATCACTCCTTATATTTAATAGTCAGATAAGTATGGAATACCTGGTTGCACAAAAGTTAATTGATACATGGGGAGAAAAACCATGTAGCCATCCCCGGCTTGAAAAGGAATATTATTCAGGAGCATTTTTAATCAATTATGTCTGCATTCAATGCGGAAAGGAATTTACAATAGCTCAGAAACTGGAGATGGATGAGCTGAGAAAGAAAGCGATCCCTGAAAACCTCCTTTAAAAGCCAGAATTTTTTAACTTTTAATAAAGCTATTTGTTACTATATTATTTAAAGCAGGATTCAGTATAGAATCTGACAACATGGCTGAACTGATTCAACGTACCAGGCTGGAAGTCCTGAATGAGATCTTAAAAGATCCTGACCGGAAATCTCTTTTCAGGATAATTTATGAGTTTTTCTATCTTTTTTTTTTATTTACAGGGAATTGCCTAAACATTATATAAGCAGATATTTGTTTAAAAAGGGAGTTTCCAATATCAAGGACTTTCTGCCTAACAAATTCCTCAGTGAAATACCATCCCTGTTCAATGAAAAGAGAGTGAAGGAGGTCTTAGACAATAAATTGTATTTCCACCTGTTTTACAGTCAGTTCAATATCAGACTTCCAAAAATCCTGTTGTATAATCACAAAAGGATGTTTGTTTCCGGAAACAAATGCATTGAGGTAAAAAGCCTGAATGATTTTTGTGTTATTCTTGAAGAGACATTTAAGCAAAATCCCTCTTATGATTCGATAATAATCAAGAAAACGTATGCCAGCTCAAGTGGCAGGAAAATATTTAAGCTATTCACTCATCAGTTAAGAACTGATCTTCAAATCGTCAGTGAAATATTTGAAGAGGTGACCAGATCGGAATTTTTGTTTCAGGAAACAATAAGGCAGCACCCGGATATAGACAAGCTTAACACATCATCCTTAAATACTATCCGGATTGATACTTTTATTGACGGTGATGGGAATATCGATATCATTTCGGCACATATAAGAATGAGTACAAATAACTACCATATTGACAATATAAGTTCAGGCGGATGTTTCGTTGGCATCAGTCTTCAGACAGGCGAACTGAGGAAATTCGGATATTCACTGATTAAAACCAGGGGTGGTAATGTCCTGAAGGAACATCCGACAACGAATGCAATTTTTGAAAATGTAAGAATTCCATTTTTCCCTGAGGTAAAGGAACTGGTAATTAAAGCAGCAGGACTGATGCCCGAATTGCGTTTAATTGGCTGGGATGTGGCTGTAAGTGAATCAGGTCCCATACTGATTGAAGGGAATTCGGATTATGAAATTCGCGGAAATGATTTTGCTGATGGAGGATATCTTGCCAACAATACTTTCAGGAAAGTTCTTCATGAGATCAACTATATTTAATTTACCGGGGGTGATTCCTTCCATTTCCAAACCTGATCCTGAATCGGACCTTGCTTCTGCCAGAGCGATTTATAAGCAGCTCCCACAGAGCTTCTGTAGATTGAGTGGGGCATCCATCAGGGGTTGTCTAAATAGTCCTTTGTGTGCCTTAATCTTTATGGCAGAATATTTTTTTGACAAAATGTACTATTTCTTATCGGAAGGTCAATAATTGCAATAATTTAGCAGGGTTTTCGACAAACCACTCATGCATTCAAACAAACCATTCTTTGAATCAAAGAACAAAGCGAGATTCATCAATAAATTTGTTCGGCCTGCGACTAATTTTATTATGCTGATTGTACTGTTGATTCTGGTGATTGCCGTAATCAGCAAAATCGGCTTTCATCGCACATCGCAGCAGCCGGCACCTGACGGAATTGGTTACCACAGTATTCTGTTTCTAATTGTGGCAATTATTTATCTGATCCGCTCCTATATTTGTATAGGTTTCAGAAGCTATAACATTGATTTTATTGTATTTAGCGGACTGGGGTCATCTATCCTGATTACAATTATTTTTGATCTGGACAGGAATATTCCCTGGCTTAATAATTTCTATTTCTATTCCTTATTTGCTATTGGGCTGTTAGGGTTTGAAATGTCGCGCTTTGATATCAGAAAGGCCAGTTACATTCTGAATCCGGCACAGCTTTTTATGATAAGTTTTGGAATTATCATATTTTCCGGAGCGATGTTCTTACTGCTTCCCAGAGCCACCACCCATCCGATAAGCTTTGTTGATGCACTTTTTACCTCTACCAGTGCAGTCTGTGTTACTGGTCTGACAGTTATTGACACATCAACAGATTTTACGATGCTGGGTAAAAGCATTATCCTGATTTTAATTCAGATAGGAGGCATCGGCATAATGACCTTTACAAGCTTTTTCGGTTATTTTTTCAAAGGAGGCGGTTCCTCTTTTTCAGAGAAGTTTTTATTAAGCGATTTGTTAAGTGAGGATAACATTTCTGAAATAGCAAAGACTTTTATGAAGGTTGTGCTGATCACATTGCTGATAGAATCGATCGGAGCCATCGCAATATATCTCAGTCTTGACCAGTTAAATTTCCCGGCCCTTGAAAAAAGGATACATATTTCTGTCTTTCACGCTATTTCAGCCTTCTGTAATGCCGGTTTTTCAACACTTCAGTCCAATCTTTACGATTCAGGTGTCCGGGACAACATCCCGCTCATGTATTCCATAGGTTTCCTGATAATATCTGGAGGAATTGGTTTTCCAATACTGCTTAATATCTACTCATACATAAAAATCAAATTGTCAGGTCTGTATAGTCTGATCATTCATGGCACCAGAAAATCCTTTATTCCCCAGCTGATAAATGCCAATACAAAGCTGGTTCTTCTTACAACTGCATTTCTGCTGCTGGTTGGAGCAGTATTTTTTTTCATATTCGAGAATAATAACACACTGGGAGGAATGACCCTTGTGGAAAAAATAACTCATTCATTTTTCAGCAGTGTCACTCCCCGGACGGCCGGATTCAATTCGATCGACTATTCCAGTGTAACTGTTGCTGCGGTGGTGCTGACCATCTTTCTCATGTGGGTGGGTGCATCACCTCTTTCAACCGGGGGAGGTATTAAGACCACTACTTTTGCAATTGCCATTCTGAATACATTGCGAATTGCACGCATGAAGACACACATCGAGTTTCAAAAGCGCGAAATTCATGAAAGATCGGTTAACAGGGCATTCGCCATCATTATCCTGTCAATTTTAATACTGGGCTGTTCATCCCTTATCATGCATTTATTTGAACCTGAAAAGAGGGCGCTTCATATCTTGTTCGAATGTGTTTCTGCCTTCAGCACCGTCGGTCTTTCACTTGGAATAACACCCCAGTTAAAGGACATTTCAAAGATACTGCTGGTTGTGCTTATGTTTGCCGGACGCATTGGAATACTTTTCCTCCTGTTTGCTTTCTTCACAAAAGCCAAACCTCCTGTTTACAGATATCCCAAAGAAAATGTTTTAATTACCTAAATATATCCTGCTATGAATTTTATTATTATCGGACTGGGAAACTTCGGTGCATCGCTGGCTAAAAAGCTGACTGCACTCGGACACGATGTTATTGGAGTTGACAAGGAGATTGAGAAAGTTGATTTTTTTAAAGACACTGTCAAGAATACCATAAGCATGGATATCACTGATATTCATGCCCTGAAAACCCTGCCAATAAAAGATGCTGACATGATAGTGGTATGTATTGCCGATGACTTTGGTGCTTCAATAAAAACCAGTGCCTTGCTGAAAAAACTGGGAGCACGATAATCTTTACTGCCGGGAAAGCTCTCTTGTTCATAAAACAGTTTTAAACTCTCTTGGCATTTTAAATACGATTAATCCTGAATATGAGACAGCCAGCCTTTTTGCCGAAAAACTGATAATGAAAGGAGTATGGAGTATTTATAATATTTCAGATGAAATAAAGATAGCTGAAGTGAGTATTCCTGAGGATTATATCGGAAAAACTGCGGATGCTATTAATTTCGGGGAATTCCAGAGCATGAAATTACTGGCCTTAAAACAGCTGGACAAGAAGCTGACAACACCGTCACTGGAAAAATGGAATGCTATTGAAAAGAAAGACCTTGAAACCACGGTTGTTCTGGAGAAGGACATGCGATTCATCATCAAGGGTCGAAAAAAAGATATTATGAAATTTATCCAGCAATAAGCAGACTAATGAATCCAGGCAGACCACGGAGATAAAAACAATTAATAAAAGAAGCGTTTTAATAAATACCATTTTATGAACTACCCGGAAAATAGCCTCACAATAACTGTTGGTAATCTAACAGTCAGTTATATTGATGAAGGATCGACCAGTTCCCCGACAATCATTTTCATTCACGGATTTCCGCTGAATAAATTGATGTGGGAAAAGCAGATCGAATTATTAAAGGAAAATTACCGTGTAATTGCCTATGACATTCGTGGGCATGGTAAAACCGATGTCGGAAATGACACTTTTTCGATTGAGCTCTTTGTGAATGATCTGCTCAGTCTGATGGATGCCCTGAAGATTGACAAAACGATACTTTGTGGTTTTTCCATGGGCGGATACATTTCATTGAATGCGATTGTAAACTATCCTGAGCGTTTTAATGCGCTTATTTTATGTGATACAAATTGCGCCGCCGATAAACCTGAAGCAAAAGAAAAAAGGATGAAAGCCATAGAAAATATAAAGGAAAAAGGGCTTGAACAATATGCCGAAGAAAGTCTGAAGAAACTTTTTGCTCCGATATCTTTTTCAAAACATTTAGAAGAAATAGCTATTGTGAGGAAAATGATTATGAATACGTCCAGACAATCACTCTACAGAACCTTGCATGCTTTAGCTGATCGTACAGAGACCTGCACCAGGGTGCAAGAACTAAAAGTGCCGGTGCTCATCATAGTTGGTAAAGAAGATGAGCTTACTCCTCCTGATGTTGCCCTGATGATGCATGAAAAGATTAAAGGTTCCATTATTCACATTATTGATCATGCCGGACATTTAAGCAATATGGAAAATCCAGGGGAATTCAACAACCAGCTATCCGGATTTCTTTCATCAATTTAACACCCATCCCATATGGGGCTTTAAAATTTAGTATGGCCGCTGGCAGGCAGGTTTAATTTTAAATCACTTAAACACAAAGGATCACAAAGGGCTTCACAAAGGAACACAAAGGCAAAAACGGCATTTGGATGACTTTTTCAACAGCCCCTATCCATCGCAACCCTGCAAATAAAAGCATTAACATTATTTCCCGGCATACTACTTTTTGTTGTTTAAAAACAACTAATCGTAGCATAATTACAACTATATATATCAGTATTTTTTTGATTCTGGAAATTATGCAGAATATCTTTGTGCTATCGAAAAATAATTTAAAGAGATAGTAACTATGTTAACTACAAAGATGATTGGCAATAAAATTGCAGAAGCACGAAAGAAAATAAATAGTTCTCAAGCCCGGCTTGCTCAACGTCTGTTTATTAGCGCTCAAGCAGTTGGAAAATGGGAACGAGGAGAATCAATGCCAGACATTATTACTTTGTACCGTCTGGCGGAAATCCTGGGAGTTGACCTTAACTATTTTTCAGAAGGCATAGAACCAGCTGCCACTGAAATAACACCCGCAGAGTTTTCGGAAAAGCAACCGGCTGAAGTGCCATCCGGGAAGAAGGCCGGCAGCTATCGGGAGAATAAGCTTAGCTGGGATATGTCACACGGGAACTGGGTGGGAGCTGACTTTTCCGGATTAAATAATCTGCATGAAAAATTCAGTTCCTCCAACATGCAACGCTGCAAGTTCATCGGTTCGGATCTGTCGGGACTTCTTCTGAAAAGCAATCATGTGGACAGCTGTGACTTTTCAGGTTCCGACTTCAGAAGCAGCCATATTAAGAGTTCCAACTTAGCCAGCAATTTATTTAAGGATTGTTCACTGAAAGAAACTGAATTTTCAGGAAGCTCTATTGGCGGCTGCGATTTTTCCGGCGCTGATTTAACAGGAGTGACGGTCAAATCCGGTGCTTTCATGAAAAATACAATTGCTGATGCAGTTTGGAATCGCACCAGATTTATTGGTACGCAGATTGCCGATATTGTTTTCAATGGTACTCTGGATGACTGCTATTTTGAAAACTGCGCATTTACCAGGGTGACATTCCGGAATTCTACACTTATTAACACTTTCTTTAAAAACAAGAGTCTGAAACAGATCCGGTTTATTGATTGTCAGGCAGATCGGATGACCTACGAATTCCTGAAAAGCGGAAAAGCTGATTTAACCGGTATTGTGCTGTTAACAACATGAAGGAGTAATTGAATAATGCGCAAAATACAACCCCCCCCCTCCTGTTGCAGGGGCAAGTGGGTTAGAGTTGGGAGTGCTAAAAGTGTTTGTTTTGAATAGCAGCATATTTATGAAGATTAAAAAATGCTAATTTTGAAGAAAAACTGGTAAAAACAAATGGGTGTCTAACTTTTGGCACTCCAAACTTTAGCTCACTTTAAGTACTGATTTAGATTAATAATCAACATTATCTATGGCAGAGATAAAGACAAAACAAACAAGCGCGGATGTGAAAGAATTTATTCTTTCGTTTGCCGACACTGAGCAAAAACGTACGGACAGTTTTGAACTATTGAATCTGTTCAAGGAGCTGACCGGTTTTGAACCAAAGATGTGGGGACCATCAATTATCGGATTTGGAAGTTATCATTACAAATCAGAGAGAAGTCGTCAGGAAGGAGACTGGCCATTGATCGGTTTTTCACCAAGAAAAGCGGCTATTTCACTTTATGTATACACCGGAGCTAAAGAACATGAATATCTGCTGGAAGGTTTGGGAAAGTACAAAATGGGAAAAGCCTGCATCTATGTAAAGAAACTTTCCGACATCAACCAGGAGGTGCTCAAAAAGCTGGTAAAAGAGACAATTAACTTCCTGCAATCGAGATATACATGAGAGTCTTCTGCAACAGGACGAGGTAAACACTACCTGGCTCATGGACAGGGGTAATCCTTCATGCCGCATTAAACGGACCGAGCTTTGTAGCTATAGCGCTGGGGGTTCTCTGAATACAACAACACCTTACAAGGACAACATTCAACAGGCGGACGTCAGTACCAATATATCCCGCTAAAACAGGGATGGGAAATGGTTTGAGGGAGACTGATAATGACCTTTCAGTTTCATGTATGAAACTATTCGGATGTTCTTACAAGATACATAGCTGTGTAACCATCAAAGCAAGTCAGAGTCCTACAGGTCAGTTTATGATGCCTGGTTATTGATGATTTGCCCGGGTATTCATATTTATATAAAAATATGTATTAATTGAGTTCCCGGGTTTCCTTAAATATTTGTAAATTTATATTTCCAGTGAGAGTTAAAAGTTAGGCATAAGTTGTGTATATGGTTGTGGGTCTGCGTGTTGTTCGGTTTTACTTATGTGACTGACGATGCGGAAGCATGAGCGATTAATTAAAATTACAGCTGTCAGAAACTTTAGAAAACACTTGATTAATAACAGGCGGGAGAAAAAGCAAACATAATTTTATCTGTCATTATTGAAAATATTAAGTAAAAAATTCTAATTTAATAAATATGTTAGGTGCAAGGCAAATTGGCACCGAACTCTCAGTATACCAGGATTTTGCTAACGCGCAAGCAAGAGTTTTGCAGCCCGTCCCTGCAACCGTCCCGACGCTGCAAAACACATGCTTCTTTGCCCGCCCAGACTCCGCCAACGAGACAACTTAATAATAACTTGACAACTCCTATCCGTTAATAAGGACTATTCAATTTGGACAACTTCATCATAACATGACAAAACCTTGCCATTTATCTGGATTAAGCCATCTGGAAAACGTTCAGAAACATGACAGATCAGTAAAACAAACAAAACATTACGAATCGGTTATAGACGAATCAAATATCTTCTCACCAAAAATCGTATTTATGGATGGTGCTTACAAAGGGTTCGAAGACACAAAATGGAGAGTACTTGAAATTGTTGATGGATTAAATGGTTATGTGGAATTAGAACTTATTGAAGGAGAACGTATTATATTTAGCGGGGGTAAGGAATATGATCGAAAAAAGCCAGGTTATATTATGAAACTCAGAAATAGTAATTCTTATAATGAAAATTTTCCAGATAATTGCTTTAACAATGGACAATTATTTGAAGAGTTTAAAAAAAATGAATAAATACTTAAAATAATATAAATGAGTATACTTAGTAAATTGTTTGGAGGAAAGAACGATTCATTCATAACAATAGGTACCCAAAAGTGGATGGCCAAAAATCTTAATGTAGAAAAGTTTAGAGATGGCGATCCTATACCCGAAGCTAAAACTGATGAGTTATGGCAAAAAGCTTGGTTAGAAGGAAAACCAGCTTGGTGTTTCTATGAGAATAACCATGAACAGGGAGCTGTTTATGGTAAATTATATAATTGGTATGCGGTAAATGACCCTCGAGGCTTGGCCCCTTCTGGTTGGCATATTCCATCAGATGAAGAGTGGAAATTATTAGAAATAGCTTTAGGTATGAGTCAGGATATGGCAAATAAAGATGGGTTTCGTGGAAAAGATGAGGGAGTCAAGCTGAAAGAGAAAGGTATAATTCACTGGAAAAATCCCAATGAAGGAGTTACTAACAAGAGTGGTTTTACAGCCCTGCCAGGAGGTCGGAGAATCAGCACTGGGGTTTTTGGTGATAAGGGCTCCTCAGCTTTCTTCTGGTCGTCTTCTATGAATGATAAACACGGGGCATGGGGTCGGTGGTTGAACTACGATTACATGGGCGTACTCCGTTACCCATTTGACAAAGGTTATGGCATTAGCGTCCGTTGCATCAAATAATCTAGTTATTAATAAAACACCATAGATGATATAATTTAAGAAATAAACATATAAGCTATATCAACGAAACGCCAACATGCAATATAAAAACTTGGGGTTGAATTGGTTTTAAAAGTTGATGCTCCGCACCTATTTTCCGTAACGGTAAATAGGAACTCAATCCGCACTCCCCAACTTTTTATATTGCAGTGAAAGCTCCCCTTAATTAGTAGCATTTAAAATTAAACTTTTTAAATTGATGTTAATGTCCTATTGAAATGTGGGAAACTCTGTTTGGCTTTGTGGGTGGTGGAGTTTAACATATTTCAATAGGAATGATACCGGTGTGTGATACATCAGCGAGCTATGAGGCCGTTCATTATTATAAGACCATAACCAAGCTTTTGAGATTAATTGTTGTCTATTGTCTTTTGATTTGCATCTCCCCTACTCGTTTCTTTTTTGCCCGTAGGAATTGGGTAGCAGGGGGCCTCCCATATGTGGATGAAAGAGCAATATTGAGAATGCTCACAAATGAGGCAGCATGGGATTACTTTTTAATAGTTCATGGTATTAATAATAAAATAACTTGGGGTATTTATGGTTATACTGCACTATCATGGGCGTGTATTAAGCAAAACCAAGAAATAATTTCTATATTAATAAATGCCGGAGGTCGTCACGGAACAGAAGGAATTACAGCTTGCCCCATATGTTATAAATTAGATGGAACAAAAGTATCAGTCAATCCTGAAAAAAGGAATACAAAAACTATCCATTGTTTGAAATATGTTGGTCTTGCAAAAGAAAAAAATAAATCAAGAAATTTTTCTATAGAATCTTTATTTTAATCTTCTCATATATAGAAATATTTCAGAATCATTGAAAGCAGGGTGATTTTTCATTGCTTGTTCTAGTCTCACTTTAACAGTAGGATCAAATTTGGCATTCATGGAAAAATCGTTAAATATTACAAATTCTTCACCGGAGGAACTACTTTGTTTTGCATTTACTAAGGCTTCGAATGTTTTATCGAATTCAGTGTTAGTCATGATTTTAACTTTTTTATTATTTAATAATTAAATTTATATGTTTCCATTGAATTTACAAATATATGAGTATCGGTAATCAATAATAGGATAATATTCGTTGACTATAAAATCTTTTGCAATCACCATAATATCGTCCCGAGTGGGACTCCGTTAAATAATTATTAGAATTGAAAGCACCAGAGGTGCGACATTATGGTAGGAAAGAAATGATGTAGAATAATTAAAAAGCGTCGTAGGTGCGACATTATGGTTATATTATTCATTGCTGAGAGTCATTTATTAATATTAGTATGTAAGAACCTATCCAAATAACATTAATACTTAATTATTATGAAAAATTCAATTTTATTTTTAGTCATTGTTTCAACATCCTTGCTTTCATGCGGGTCAAAAAATGGAGCTTCACTGACTGATAAGGATAAAGAAATAATCAAGTCTGAAATTGCACCACTTATGAATCAAATTGTGCAAAATAGCGAATCCGGTAATATAGATAAAGCTATTGAACCTTATTCAAATAAACCGGAATTCTTAAGTATCAGCAATGGACAAGTTTCTGATTACAGCAAATTCGTTGAGGGGAATGAACAATATTTTGAAGCCATGGAATCACAAGAATTTACGGAAACACTAATGAGTTACACTTTTATAGATAAAGAAATTGTTATTGTTACCTGGGGAGGTTCGGCTCTTGCAAAAATGAAAGACGGACAACATATAAAGGTTGATCCATTTGCAGCATCTTTAATATTCAATAAAAGTGACGGGAATTGGAAAGTTGTATACAATCATGAATCCGGAGTATTTGCTCAAGTAGTGAATGATTCAACAAAAATAGAATAAGTGCACGGCTTACAACAGCGTGTAAGCCATTGCTGGCAGTGGGTTTTCGAATGTTAGTCCCCTTGGTCACCTTGTGCTATCTAGACCACTAAGCGCTCAGATCACGCAATGGTTAATACATGAGGGCGTTGGGAATATTGCCATGCAACCCGAAGACTTGTTGGAATGATGATTTTAAGTTTACAACCTTCTCAAACTTACTTTCAATATAGCTAAATTGTAACAAGTATCCTATTTAAGCTTATACTCCATTGGAGCATAAGTTTGGAGAATTTTTCTATTCTACTAAAACTCAATTTTCGACTTCTAAAATATCGGCTTCAACAGTTCACTCCTGCGTTAAGAATATTTTCTTTTGTAACATTCTTAAATAATCCAATAGACTATTTGGATTATGTATTGATATTAGTTATCTTTTACAAATACAAGCTAGTAATCAACCTTGCTTCAAAAATATGACTTCAGCAATGACAATTTCTAATAATATATATTTACAACCCTAATATTATGTCAATACGAGATTTATTTTTACCGAAATACAAAAATAGTGACCCAGAAGTCAGAAAGTCTGCAATAGAAAAAATTACTGATAAGGTGATATTGTATGAAATTGCTCAAAATGATTATAATGTTGATGTCAGGATAGAAGCACTAAAGAAAATAGAAGATCAGAGTGTACTAGCACAATTTGCTCAAAGTGCTGAAGATAAAAACATACGTCTCAATGTAGTTAGAAGACTAAAAGACCAAAAGCTACTTGCAATAATTGCTGAAAAAGACAGTAATTCTGAGGTTAGATTAGAGGCAATTAACAAAATAGAAGATCAGAGTTTACTAGCACAATTTGCTCAAAGTGCTGAAGACAAAAACATACGTCTCAATGTAGTTAGAAGACTAAAAGACCAAAAGCTACTTGCAATAATTGCTGAAAAAGACAGTAATTCTGAGGTTAGATTAGAGGCAATTAACAAAATAGAAGATCAGAGTTTACTAGCACAATTTGCTCAAAGTGCTGAAGACAAAAACATACGTCTCAATGTAGTTAAGAAACTAAAAGACCAAAAGCTACTTGCAATAATTGCTGAAAAAGACAGTAATTCTGAGGTTAGATTAGAGGCAATTAACAAAATAGAAGATCAAAGTGTTGTTGCAAGAATTGGTCAAAGGGATGAAGTTAAGAAACTAGAATCTACACTTTTCAAATCCGCTTATTCTGGTGATAAATATGATTTAATGGTTGCATTGGTTAAATTGAACATAGAAGAATCACTTGAACCTTTAGTAAGAGCTATTAAAGAGGGAAATCACCACATGAGATGTTGGGCTGCAACATCAATCGGGGATCTTGCTGTTAATTTGAATAATAAAGAAATAGATGAGAAAGTAAAGAATATTCTAATGCAAACCATGAAGCATGACAGTTATTTTGGCGCAAGAAGAATTTGTGCAGAACAATTATCGAGGTTAAATTGTATTGACGCTATTGATCCAATAACTAAACTAATTGAGGAAAAGTTTGAATATGGAATGATCCCTAAAGATCACGAGTTATCTCATTTGGAGTCTGGATGGGAAACTGAGCATTACGCAATGAGAAGTGCAGCAATTAATGCGCTGAAAGAAATTGGCTTGAATAATAAAGAATTGACAGATAAAATCAAGTATATCTTAGAAAATCTTAAAATTTCTGAAATTGATAAATACAATTTAAAAAATCATCTGAATAAAGCAATTAGAAAGTTGGATGAATTAAGTAAACCACAAAGGATTTATGAATATGCTATAGATCCTAGGGATGATAAGAAATATAAAATAGTTAAAATTGGGAATCAAGTATGGATGGCGCAGAATCTAGCATATAAAGAGCATAATGATGGTTGGCCTTATAATGATGAAGAAGAAAATGTAGAAAAATATGGATATTTATACGATTGGGAGTCAGCGATGAAATTATGTCCAAAGGGCTGGCACTTGCCCAGCGATGAAGAATGGAAAGAACTTGAAATACACTTAGGTATGAGTTCTTCGGATGCTGATATTAAAAATGATTATAAAAATGACGTTAAAAGAGGTTCAAACGAAGGTAGTAAGTTAAAGTCTACAGAAGTGTGGTACGAGGGGGAAAATGGGACGGACGAGAGTGGATTTTCAGCATTGCCGAGCGGAAATAAAGAGCCCTATTATGAATCTAGAGGTAGTATACAAAAATGCGCACGTTTTTGGTCTTCGACTGAAGAGGGAGGTGAAATTTGGATAAGAGAATTAAGAAACTATAAAGATACTATCTCTCGAGAATTAGTTTATAAAAAAAATTATTGTTCAATACGTTGCGTAAAAGATTGATCATGTTATCTTGGATAATTCAATATCTTTTCATAATAGTGAAATGAAACTTTGAATAAGAAATTAACCAACGAAACGCTACCAGCCAATATAGTCATAGGCTAGTTAGTAGCACTGGGGATGTGAATGAAGTGCCTTTTTTCATTCCTCACTAATCAAGATCTATGCGATGCAACGCCTACGCCTCAAATTAGTAAAACGTTATGCACAAGGCTCGATTTTGAAGTCACCAATAGGACAATTTATAGAGATATTCAAACATTAAGACTTGCAGGTGTTCCAATTGGTGAAGAAGAAGGAAAAGGATATTTTTTAGTTGAAGGTTATCGGTTGCCACCTGTAATGTTCACAACAGAAGAAGCAAGAGCTTTGGTTACGACAAGCAAAATTTTGAATTATCATACTGAAGATTCACTAAAACAAAATTACGAATCGGCACTCTTAAAAATTAAGGCAGTATTATCAATCAAGGACAAAGACAAATTGGAATTTTTAAATTCGAGAATTGGTTTTCATAAACCCTGGGCACCTGCAAGTTTACATTTAGACAGTATTCAGCATTCAATTACAGAAAGCGAAAAACTGAAAATAAAATATCAATCAAAAAAGGAAGAGCAAATAACAGAACGAATCAATTCAACCTTATGCCGTTTATTTTAGTGGTGCTGTTTGGACAACAATTGCCTTTTGTGAATTACGACAAGAAATAAGAGAATTTCGGCTTGACAGAATAAAAGAACTAAAATTGCTTCAAACTCATTTTCAAACCTGACAAGTCTTTCAGCATTGAACACTATTTAGAAGAACGTTCAAAAAGATTATTTTAAACCCCTGACAAAGGGCTGTCCTATGTGCCTTTTAGCTTTGCTTCATAATTCAATTAAAAATGAATAAAAAAGCAATTTTATTAATCGTCATTGCTTCTCTTTCAGGAAGTGTAAGCAAGGCACAAACACAAGAAAGAATGACAGCAAAACAAATCACAATCAGAGACAAACAAGTTGAAATCAATTATTTTCAACAAGGACAAGGCGACACAACACTTCTGTTTTTACACGGCTGGTGTATTGACGGAACTTATTGGAAAAATCAAGTAGAATATTTTTCTAAAAATTACAATGTTTACGCAATTGACCTGCCGGGCTTTGGCAAATCCAAAGCCGAAAGAACCAACTGGACAATTGAAGAATATGCCAATGATGTAACAGCATTTATTGACACAATGAACCTTAAAAATGTTGTAATCATTGGACATTCTATGGCAGGCGAAATTATGTTACAAACAGCATTAACCAACAATCCAAAAATAGTAGGCATTGTAGGTGTTGACAATTTCAAATTTATTGACGTTGCATTTACACCAGAACAAATGAAACAAATGACCGACTTTTTTCCAATGCTTGAAAAGGACTTTAAAAATTCAGCACCTGTATATGCAGATATGATGCTTTTTCACCCAACAACTTCAAAGGAAGTGAAAGACAGAGTAAAAACTGATTTTGCAAATAGCGATTCCGTTATTGGCTATGGAACATTTATGAACCAAATGCAATATGCTTATACCGATGCACAAAGATTAGAACAGCTTAATTACAAGTTGTATTTAATAAATAATGACGGTTTTCCAACAAACGAAACTGGACTGAAAAACCATTGTAAAAATAGTTTTCAAGTGGAAACTATCTCTGCAACCGGACATTATCCAATGATAGAAAAACCGACAGAATTTAATTTAATATTAGAAAAAGTGCTGACAGGAATGAAATAAACTGCTGCTAACACGTACGGTGCTATGTTTAATAGGCTTTCAAATCCATAACCGGTGATAGGTTTGTGGCTCCGATCAAACTTGTACCGCGACACGACTAACTACCCATAATATTTGTATCATGAAAACAATTCAACTTATTTCAAAAGGTCTTGCTGTTTCGTTATTCTTTTTTTTAGTGCTATTTATTAGTGCAGGTCACATTAACTATTGGCAAGGGTGGCTATATGTATCAATGAATCTTTTTATGACACTAATGACAGTTCTTGCATCAATGGGAAATACTGAGTTGATAAGTGAAAGACTTAAGCCTGGGGAAGGGACAAAAAAATGGGATAAATTCTTATTGGGTATATCTGCTCTTATCTATTTAATAATGCTAATTGTCTCAGGTCTGGATTCAGGACGATTTCATTGGTCACCAAATCTTCATTGGGGCCTATACATTATAGCGATTATACTAACTCTTTTTGGACATTCATTTTTTCTAATTGCAAAAAGGCAAAATAAATTCTTTTCATCTGTAGTTAGGATTCAAACAGAGAGAGGTCACACGGTTTGTGATACAGGTCTATATAAAATAATTCGTCATCCCGGATATTTTGGGATGATAATTTCAACCCTCGGATTTCCATTACTTTTAGGTTCTCTGTGGAGTATAATTCCAGTGATTCTTTCAATTTCAATATTAGTGATCCGGACATATCTTGAGGACAAAACTCTAATTAATGAATTGACAGGTTATAAAGAGTATTCTAACAAAACCCCATATAAGTTGATCCCGAAAGTTTGGTGAGTATAAAAAAATCTACTCCCGTGACAAATTCGAGCCACCGTGACAGTTTTAATCTGCTCCGGCGCCTTACACGGACGGTGCTTTGGGTAATAAACCTGTCACAATTCCTGCAAGACACCGGGACGGATGCATCGGTTCCGATTAAAAGGTAAATGCCCCGGATGCAGGGATAATGTCAAGGCGGAATGGTGCAAAGTCAGAAAGTGCTGTATGGAGAATAAGTTTCAGAGTTGTGTCGATTGCACTACAATCGAATTAATGGACTGTAAAAAATATAATAATTTCATTTCAAAAGCCTTTGGATATATATTCAATTCTGACAGGTCAGCATGCATCGGGAGAATTAAAGAGATAGGATATGATAGCTTTTCAATCGAAATGGCAAATAATAAACAACAAACGATAAAGAGGAAATAGCTAAATAAACTTTCCACAGCTGCCTCCTTACGTATTTACAACAGATTCTTCAGGAAACAAATCTCGTTTCATAAATGTCTCACCCTACTTAAATAAAAAGGAGTCAGCTATTATCTAACTCCTTAATCTTCACTTGTGATTCCGGTGCGACTCGAACGCA
>CAWJVS010000019.1:0-60591 GCA_963846335.1 uncultured Bacteroidales bacterium | reverse complement strand
GCTTGATAATGATGCCCTCTTTTATATTCAGTCAAGAGGCATTAACAAGCGTGAAGCAAGGCTTATGCTTATGTTTGGATTTGCACACGAGGTGATACAGAATATTAAAGTGGAACCTCTTCGTGAAAGGATGGATAACCTGGTTATGCAACGTCTTAAGGGAGAACTTTCAAGGTGCGCCAGTTGTATGGTCAGGTGCGGATAATCTGAGAAAAGGTGAAAGCTATTGAAGATATAAGAGCCGATTTTCCGATTCTTGACAGGAAAGTCTACGATAAGCCCCTTGTATATTTTGACAACGGAGCTACAACGCAGAAGCCCAAAATTGTAATTGAGGCCCTGACAAATATATATACGTCTTATAATGCCAATATACACAGGGGGGTACACCTGTTAAGTGATATGTCATCAGAAGCTTACGAGGCTGCACGCGAAAAGGTGAGATCCTTTATTAATGCCGGCAAAAAGGAAGAGGTCGTTTTTACCTCCGGCACCACAGGTTCAATAAATGGTATCGCATTTTCCTTCGGCGAGCGATATATAAAGTCAGGAGATGAAATAATCATAAGTCACCTTGAACATCATGCCAATATAGTTCCATGGCAGATGATGTGTGAGCGTAAGGGTGCTGTACTGAAGGTCATCCCCATAGATGATACCGGTAATATCATTTTGGAGGAATTTCTAAGCTTCTCTCCTTAAAAACCAGGCTGGTGTCAGTTACTCAGGTGTCTAATTCTCTTGGAACCGTTCTTCCTGTGAAGGAGTTAATTGCTGCTGCACATTCACGTAATATTCCGGTACTTATTGATGGTGCCCAGGGTGTTCAGCACGGAGTTGTGGATGTCAGGGAAATGGATTGTGATTTTTATGTTTTCTCAGGACACAAGATCTATGGACCTGCCGGGATAGGTTGTCTTTACGGGAAGGAGAAATGGCTAACTGATTTGCCTCCTTATCAGGGCGGCGGCGATATGGTTGACCAGGTAACCTTTGAGAAGACTACATATAATGAGCTTCCTTTTAAATTTGAGGCTGGCACAACAAACTATCCCGGGGCGATTGGCCTTGCTGCTGCTCTGGATTATGTTACGGGTATCGGCAGGAATGATATTGAGGCCCGGGAACAGGAACTGCTCACCTATGCAACAGAAAGACTTACAGCTATAAAGGGATTAAGGATATTTGGAAGATCTGCCAGTAAAATACCCACAATTTCTTTTCTGCTCGACGGGATACACCAGTATGATACAGGAATGATACTGGACAAAATGGGTATAGCAGTAAGAACAGGTACACATTGCGCGCAACCTGTTATGGACCGGTATGGCATAAACGGAACAGTAAGAGCCTCCCTCTGTTTCTATAATACAAAGCAGGAGATAGACACCCTTGCAACCGGAATTGATAGAGTGATCAGCATGTTTGCATAAAGAAATTATATGACAATTAACGAGGTACAGGATAAGATTATTGATGAGTTTTCTTTCTTTGATGACTGGATGGACAAATACAACCTTCTCATCGATCTGGGAAAAGATTTGCCCGTAATCGACCCGAAGTATAAGGTGAAGGATTTTCTGATTGAGGGTTGCCAGTCGAAGGTCTGGCTGCATCCTGATTACGACGGTAAAATAATAACCTTTACAGCCGACAGTGATGCAATTATTACCCGCGGCATCGTGGCACTCCTGATCAAAGTTCTTTCAGGGCGTACACCCCAGGAAATAATTTCAGCCGATCTCTATTTTATTGAAAAGATCGGGCTGAGACAGAACCTTTCCCCTACACGTTCAAACGGACTGCTTTCAATGGTGAGACAGATGAAATTATATTCAATGGCTTATAATGCCAAAGGGAAGTTTAATGAGATAAATAAATGAGAGAGTTGTCAATATATGCAGTAATAGCAATTACCCTTGTCATTATGGTAAGATATATCACTCTCCTGGTAAGGAAAGAGATCAAACCGGCTCTGGCAATGTGGCTTTTCTTTTCTGTAGCAATCATAATGAGCCTGGTAACTTACAGATCGGAAGGGGGGTATGGCCTTCTCGATAATATTATGAACACGGTTGACCTTATTTATGTTGTTACTGTCTGTGTTGCCATAATTCTCTTCGGAGACAGGAGTTCCAAATTCACCAGATTCGACAGGGGTTGCCTGGCAGCAGTGTTCATTATTCTGCTTTTCTGGATATTTACCCGGAATCACTGGTTTACTAATATCCTGATGCAGACGATACTTGTTATCGCATACTTCCCGGTTGTTAAGCGATTGCTCGATTCGAGGGAAAATACTGAACCCTTTTCAGTATGGATAGGTATGCTCCTGGCTCCATCCATAGCCCTTATCTCAAGCAAGGGAACACTTGCAACTATCTACTCCGTAAGAGCTATTTGCTGCGTCAGTATCTTATTGTTGCTGATGCTCAGGATAGAATTTTTGAAATTGAAGAATAACTAAAATAAACGGAAAATGGATCCGACTGAACAACTTGAAATAGAAACACGTATAGGCGAAGTGCTCAAAAGTATATACGATCCGGAAATCCCGGTAAATATCTATGATCTTGGCCTGATCTATGACATAAACATTGATGAGGAGCATGTTGCACATATTACAATGACACTTACAGCTCCCAACTGTCCGATGGCTGACGAACTTCTTGAGGAGGTTAAGTATAAGGTTGGAGGGACAAGAGGCGTTAAGGAATGTGACCTTAAACTGACTTTCAATCCTCCATGGGACAGGAATATGCTTAGTGATGAAGCAAAGCTGGAACTTGGATTTCTGTAGAAAAGACCGGATATGGCAGCTTCAGGTTATAAGACCCTTTCACTCCTTATCAAAGAGAAAGCAAGCAACCTTGGCTTTGATCTGTGCGGAATAGCTGCCTCACGCGCCCTCACGGAAAGAGAAGAGATTTTAAAAAACTGGTGCACATCAGGGATGAATGCCGGTATGAGTTATCTTGCCAGAGATATCGGAAAGAGGATCAATCCTGAATCTCTTGTTCCCGGAGCAAGATCGTTAATAGTAACCGGACTCAATTATTATACGGACAAAAGACAAACTGAACCGGGAGTTCCTATACTTTCAATTTATGCATTTGGCGAAGCTTATCAGGATGTCATTAAAAGAAAGCTTAATGAGCTTTTAGCCTTTGTCAGGTCCATTAAACCCGAAGCCGATGGCCGTCCTTTCTCGGATTCCGCTCCACTGCTGGAAAAAGCATGGGCAGAAGAAGCCGGCATTGGCTGGCAGGGGAAGCATTCAATAGTGATAAACAAAAAATTCGGTTCATTCTTTTTCATCGGAGCCCTGATCCTTAATATTGAACTGGAATATGATAAGCCTGTCACAGTTGACTATTGCGGTAACTGCAGGCTCTGTATTGAACAATGTCCGACGGCAGCAATTAATGAAGACCGTACGATCGATGCCCGGAAGTGCATAGCAAATCTTACAATAGAAAACAGGGGCCCGATCCCGGATGCGATAGTTCCTAAACTTGGAGGAAGAGTATATGGCTGCGACAGATGCCAGGAGGTGTGCCCCTGGAACAGGGATGCACTACCAAACAATGTTCCTGAGTTTGAAATTAATGCTGAACTGCAACAGATGACACCGCAAGCCTGGAATAAACTTTCGGAGGCACAGTTTAAAAAGCTTTTTAAAAATTCAGCTGTTGAACGAAAAAAATACACAACATTCATGGAAAATGTTGCATTAGCCACAAAACAACAAAAGTGATTCTGTGTTCAATTGTCGGCTATTATTGTAACCACAACTTCCCTTCGTTCCCTCGGACCATCAAATTCACACAGGAATATATTCTGCCAGGTTGACAAACCGGGAGTGGAGTCAATCACCGGAATTGTTTCCGACGGACCTATCAGTCCTGCCTTGAGATGAGCATCCCCGTTATTATCCTGACGGTCATGTTCCCATATCCCTGAAGGTATCAGCCTGCCCATAAGTGTCACCACATCATTCTGAACAGACTGATCCCAGTTCTCCTGTATCATAATTGCTGCAGTAGAGCCTCTGACATAAACCGAAGCAATGCCATTTTTAACCTTGCTTTCCTTTATCATCGACACAACTTCAGTAGTAATGTCATATAATCCGTTTTTTCTATCTGTCCTTATGGATATAATCTTTTGCATATTAATGTGTTTTTCGCAGTAAATTTACTATATGTTTTTTACCTTGGAGTTGTTTTGCCGGCTTAAACGCTCCAGGACTAAAAGTTTGATCGGAAAAAAATTATCAGGATTCACCGGGAATAATTAAATTATAAGCCATGAATAAAATCAATCCGAAAGTTTTGCTGCCATTGATATTGATGGTGGTCCTTTCATGTGAAGAACCCGAGACAATTGTTACGAATATCGTTCATCCGGACGGTTCCGTTACCAGGAAAATTGAAATGCGTAACACTAAAAATGAATTTGATAAGTCTGACCTCCAGCTGCCTTTCGACAATACCTGGTCAGTTACTGATTCCCTGGAGGTGAGCAGTAATGGGGATACCACATGGATCAAGAGAGCTGAAAAGCTGATCAAAAATGTTGAGGAGATAAATTCATTGTATCAAAATGATTCCTCCGTAAATGGAAAGATGCCAAGGCTCGCCACTTTTAATAAGAAGTTCAGATGGTTTGACACTGAATACAGGTTTTCAGAAATAGTGGAGAAGCAAATCCAGTCGGGATATTCGGTCAGAAGTTTTTTGAATGATGAAGAACTCACATATTTCAATTCTCCTGACTATATAAAATATAATAAGGAAAACGGAGCAGACAGCATTCAGTACAAGATTCTTGCGGATTCAATAGAAAAAAGGTATGACACCTGGCTGATGAAAAACCTGACATCACTTTGGATTGAGGAATTTACAAGGCTCACCGGGCCAGATGCCGGACCTGAGTTATCAGTAAAGGCTTTAAAGTCAAGGGAAGATGAAATTTGTGAGGTTTTTAAGACACATCTGGAGTTATTTGATACTCTTTGGGCCAATGGTGTACTGCTTCGTAAATTCATACCGGAGGCTGATGCAATAAAGTACAGGACAGAAGCCGATTCGGCTGTCTCACTCGCTGTAAATAGATTTCTTGTGAATTTCAATGGTTATTATGTCAGAATACAAATGCCTGGCAAGCTGATCGCGACAAACGGATACATTGACAGCACCAGGAATCTTCTGTGGCAGGTAAAATCCGACTTCTTTCTTACCGACCAGTATGAAATGTGGGCAAGGTCAAAGACAACCAATGTATGGGCGTGGATTGTATCGGGAGTATTTCTGGTATTTGTGTCAGCCGGGATTACAATAAAAAGAAGGTCCCGCCGGGCGGCGGGACCAAAACCATAACCTGACCAAACTAAATAAACCTAAAACTATCTTACGTAATCTTTTAACATAAGCATCAGTTTCTGACGTGTAAAGAAGATCCTGCTTTTTACAGTACCTATCTTGAGATCCAGTTCATCGGCAATCTCCTTGTATTTATATCCTTCAATATGCATCCTGAACGGGATCCTGAATTCATCGCTCAATGAATCAATAGCCTTTTCAATTTCACTTTCGAGAATAGATTGACTCGGGAGAAATGAATCCTTTGTCATGTGGCTGATTAATGTAATACAGATCCTGAGTACCGTCAATAATTGTATTCTCTTTTACATTACGCCTGTAATTATTTATGAAGGTATTTTTCATTATTGTAAAAACCCAGGCTTTGAGATTGGTATAATCAACAAATTTATCTTTATATGTAATTGCTTTAAGATAAGTATCCTGTACCAGATCAAGAGCATGTATCACGATCGGAAGTCAGACTCATTGCAAACCTCTGAAGATTGGACTTCATTCCGATAAGGCTGTTGTTAAATTCATATTGTGTCATAGCTCTAGGTTTTATTGTTGTTGAACAAATTTCTGTAAATAAATAAAGATATACAAATCTTAATATCTTAAAATGCTTCTATTAAGGCTGAGTTATAAATAATATATATTTTGTATATATCAGAAAAGCAATATTATATGTGTCATCTGAATCTGGTTGTCTAAATATTTTATAAATTATATTTTGTTCGTTTTATTTAAAATTTTAACATATTTTGATGAAAAATGATCACCGGAATCACCCTTTGCTGCTTCATTTTTTAAGATTATTTTATGATCCGGCAGATTTGATTTTCAATATTATTTTCTCAACTTTAGTAAAATAATTGAAAGAGGGTATGGATTTCAATATTAAGCTTAGTAATGGCCAGGTTTTAAAAGGGATCATTCATAGTCCGGGTGAAAATGCCAAAGCAGTTATTGTCCTTGTGCATGGAATTGGAGAGCATATTCAACGATATGTCTACTGGGCTGATCTGTTCAGGAAAGAGGGAATAGCCTTCACAGGGGTTGATCTTCCGGGCCATGGGCGCTCTGATGGCAGAAGGGGCAATATTAAGAGTTTCAAACTTCTGGAGGAGATGATTACGATATTGCTCGACAGCTGCCGGAAGACTTTTCCGGGAATACCGGTCTATCTGTATGGACACAGCCTGGGAGGAGGAATAGTGCTCGATTATATTTTGCGCGTAAACCCAAAGATAAAGGGCGCAATAGTTACATCTCCGTGGTTACGCCTCTCTTTTGAACCTCACAGGGTTAAAGTATTACTGGCATCTGTTCTGAAAAACCTGGTTCCCGGGCTAATACAGCCGTCAGGGCTGATTGTCGGGCATATTTCCCATGATCAAATGGTTGTAGATAATTACAACAACGATCCGCTGGTACATGATAAAATTTCCGTCTCACTTTTTGCCGGGGCCATGAATGCTGCAAAGTATTCACTTGAGCATGCCTCAGAGCTTAAGATTCCTGTACTGTTAATACATGGAAGTGATGATTTGATAACTTCCCCGGAAGGCAGCAGGGAATTTTCCGAAAAATCCGGAAAGGTCACCTTCAGGATATGGGAAGGAGGCTATCATGAATTGCACAATGAACCATTTAAAGATGAGGTATTCAAATATATTATTAAATGGATCAGAAATTAGAACATGGAACTAAGGACCACTTTTAACATTGAACCTTCACCTTACAAGATCACATATGATGACAGGGTTTTGTTCATCGGATCATGCTTTGCCTCTTCCGTCGGTGAGCAGATGGGAAGAGGTAAAATGAATGTTATGACAAACCCCGCAGGCACGGTTTATAATCCTGTTTCAGTATGCAACACCTTGAATTCAATTGCCGCAGGAAAGGAATTCACAAGTGACGATCTTTACTTTTACGATGGCATGTGGCTGAGCTTCAGCCACTATACTGATTTTTCCTCAGTGGATCCCGGGAATACCCTTGATAAGATCAACAGCAAATTGAAAGAAGCTTCATCCTTCCTTAAGAACCCGGGATTTCTTTTTGTAACATTCGGCACAGCCAGGATTTACAGGTGGAAGAAGACAGGTCAGGTTGTTTCAAACTGCCATAAGATCCCATCCGGTCAATTCAGCCATGAACTGTTGTCAGTTAAAGAGATAGTGGAATTATGGACAAACCAGCTGGACCGGCTCTCAGATTATTGTCCCGGTCTTAAGGTCATATTTACGATCAGTCCGGTGAGGCACCTTAAAGATGGAGCTCATGGAAATCAGGTTAGCAAATCGGTGCTTTTTCTTGCTGTTGAGGAACTGCTTGCCCATGCATCCAAACCTTGGTATTTTCCTGCATATGAACTTGTGATGGATGACCTTCGGGACTACAGATTCTATAATGATGATATGATACATCCTTCGGATTCAGCGATTAATTATATCTGGGAAGCCTTTTCAGGAAGTTATCTTGACAAGACTGCTCTCAAAATCTGGAATGAAGCTTTAAAGATAACCAAAGCCCGCAGTCACCGCTTCAATTCGGACAACAGATCTAAAAAGAGGGATTTTGCCCGGAAGATGCTGGCTCAAATTGCTGAAATTGAAAATAAAGTGCCTGCAATTGACTTTTCTGAGGAGAAAAGTTATTTTCTGAAACTTATTAATAGCTAGCGTCAACTTTTTTGAAAGGATATTAATAGTTGGCAGTTAGCAAAAAGCAGTTGGCAATGTATTATTAGGCACAACTTATGTTTTTCCAGGTATTTTTTTCGCACAAACTGCAGACTGTAAAATGCAACAACTGCCAACTGTTATTTTGCCAACTGCTAATTGCCTTTTGCCAACTTCAAGGTATTTAAAACTGAAAAGACGCAAATCAGTATATATAGAGTACAGCTATGAACAATCTCTTTTTGTTCGTTGTTAATGGGTAAAAAATAAAGTAAAATGAAGAGGTTTTTTCTGTCAATATTTGTAACATTTATAGCAATAATTTCATTACTGGCTCAGGAAAATACCGGGGTCATCAAAGGGAGAGTCTACAATTCAAAGACCAATGAAGGTGTGCCATTTGCAACAATTCAGATATTCGGCACGTCGATTGGTGCAGTAACGGATTTTGACGGAAATTTTTCATTTACAGGTTTAAAACCGGGATTTGCTGAATTGCGTGTATCTTCTGTAGGTTTCAAGACTTTTATTTCAAGTGCAGTAATGGTTACAAACAGTAACCAGGTTAACCTGGAAATACCGCTTGAGGAGGCAGAGATAAACATAGGTGAGGTTGTAGTAAAGGCTTCGCCCTTTACCAAAAAGATTGAAACTCCCATCTCCATACGGATCATCGGCATTGATGAGATTGAGAAAAATCCCGGAGGAAACCGTGATATTTCAAGGGTTCTACAGTCTTATCCGGGGGTCTGCATCAACCCCTGCCTTCAGAAATGATGTAATAGTCAGGGGAGGAGGTCCTAACGAAAACAGATTTTATATCGATAATGTAGAAATCCCTTATCTGAACCATTTCTCCACCCAGGGTTCCTCGGGAGGTCCTGTTGGAATTATAAATGTAGATTTCGTTCAATCAGTTGATTTTCTCTCTGGAGCATTCCCTGCTTCAAAAGGTAATGCCCTGAGTTCTATTCTTAATTTCAGTTTCATTGACGGCAATAAGGATAAGATGAAGTACCGGGCAACACTCGGGGCTTCTGACCTTGGACTGACTCTCAATGGACCAGTTGGTGAAAAAGGCACTCTGCTGATGTCAGTAAGAAGATCTTATTTGAAATTTCTGTTCAGCGCCCTCCAGCTTCCGTTTCTTCCTACCTACACCGACTTCCAGTTAAAGTACAAGATAAGGCTTGATCCGAAAAATGAACTGACAATACTCGGCCTTGGTGCAAAGGATGACTTCAGCCTGAACCTTAAAGCGAATGAGACAGAATTCCAGCGGTATATACTTGACTATATTCCTGTTCAGGAACAGTATAGTTATGTTTTTGGCGTAGTGTGGAAACATTTCAGGGAAAATGGTTATGATACCTGGGTTATCAGCCGTAATTACCTTAATAACACTCAGTATAAATACCAGAATAATATTGAAGCTGATTCAAACAAAGTTCTCGATTACCTTTCGGGGGAAGGGGAGATAAAAGCGCGCTATGAGAGGACAATAATCGGGGAACAGGGCTTCAGGGTAAGTTATGGTCTGGGGTACGAATACGGACATTACAGGAACTCCACTTACAGGCGTATTTATTCAGGTAGTCTGCTGGATACTGAAATAGATTATGATTCAAACCTGAAAATCGGAAAATTCAATGCTTTCGGACAAATAAGCCGATCCTTTATTGAAAGCAGGCTTAACCTGTCTTTCGGACTTCGGGCGGATGCAAGTACTTATTCATCAGAAATGCTGAATCCTCTGCATCAGCTGTCACCAAGATTTTCAGCATCTTATTCCCTGACGGAAAAACTGAGCCTTAACGGAAGCATAGGACGGTACTACCAGCTTCCGCCATATACTGCCCTTGGCTTTTCTACCCCTGAAGGGGTGCTGGTAAATAAGGATAGCCTGAAGTATATGTCTGCTGATCATTTTGTTGCAGGCATTGAGATTATTCCGGTTGAAAATATTCAGGTCACCCTGGAAGGATTTTATAAGAATTATTCGCAGTATCCTTTTTCATTACGCGATTCGGTACCTTTGTCAAGCAAAAGCGCTGATTATGGCATTTTCGGAGATGAAGCACTGGTTTCAAAATCAACAGGGAGAGCATATGGAATTGAGTTGCTGGCAAGACTGAAAGAGTTCAGGAAGATCAATCTGGTATTCTCATATACTTATGTGCGAAGCGAGTTCAAAGGATTGGATGCCAAAATGATACCTTCTTCCTGGGATAACAAGCATTTATTGAATCTGACAGCCACAAAAAAGTTTAACCGTAACTGGGATATTGGAATAAGATGGAGATTTGTGGGTGGCGCACCATACACACCTTACGATTACGAGAAATCGTCATACAAAATTGCATGGGATTTGCAGGGACAGGGTTACCTGGACTATTCTGAATTCAATACATTGCGCTTAAAATCATTTAATCAGCTGGACATCCGCATCGACAAACAATACTTTTTCAAGAACTGGTCACTGATGCTGTATGCCGACGTACAAAATGTATTCAACTTCCAGGCTGAACAGCCTCCGATTCTGATAACGGAGACAGACAGCAATGGTATTCCGGTAACCGATCCGTCCAATCCGCTAAAGTACAGCCTTAAATATCTTCCTAATGAAACAGGAACCGTTTTACCAACTGTGGGTATTATTGTTGAATTTTAATATGTTTATTATGAGTAGGATATTCATATTTTTGAATATAATCGCAGCTCTTGTATCAGCCTGTTCAGGTAAAATGGTTAAAGACCAAAATACAGCAGGAGAGCAAAAAACAATTATCAATACAAATAGTTATGGCAGCGGGCCGGAGATCAGCATTGAACTCTATAAGGGAAAATCTTTCTATTACCCTTTAATGGCAGCCTGGATTGAGGACGAAGCAGGTAATTATATACAGACACTGTTTGTGCCTTCCTCAGTTGCAACCGGAGTATACAGATATGGCAAAAAAGAGAATAATAAATGGGTTTCAGCTCCCAAAAGAGCACCTCAGACTTTGCCCTACTGGTCGCATAAAAGAGGTGTGATCGCCACTGATGGTCTTTATATGCCTGAACCGGGAAATCCGGTATCCGATGCATATACAGGGGCAACCCCGGTCAAAGGATTTGTACTGAACACGAGGGCTGATAAAGAGTTGCCTGCTGTTTACAGAATATTATTCGAGATTAATCAGAACTGGGACTGGAACGAGTATTGGACAAACAACAAATACCCGGATGATGAGAATTATAAAATGTCGTGTCAGCCTGCTCTGGTGTATGAGGCTGTAATTGATTCCCGTAAAAAGATCGGCTCAACAGCATTGAAGCCAATAGGCCACAGTCATTATTCCGGAAAGACAGGGGAGCTCTTCCCTGACCTGAGTACACTTACGACAGCACTCTACATTGCCGATTCAATCATTGTAAGGGTCCGATGAACTAATGCAGGGAGTCCAGGATTTTTAGAAAGCCGGTTGGATCTTTTGTAAGGATAACCTTGTCGTAAGATTTATTGACATACTCCTCAGGTGAATCAGTGAAAATGGTCTTTTTGATCATCAGTGATTTTCCGATGCTGTTGAAGTAGGCTATTTTCTTTTCTCCAAAATCGAAAGCGCTCGAATTAACCAAAAGGAATTCAAAGGGCTTTATTTTGTACATCTCCACCACCTCAGACGCAGGGAGGATCCCTCCTGTAAAAATTACATCAAATCCCCTTTTCCTGAGGGCATATTTATAAAAAAGGAAGTTGTTGTCAGTAAGGTTATCGGAGGTATTGATCATTGCAACTGCAGGTTTTGATTTCCCTGCAACCTGTTTGATCAGGTTATCCTCAATTATAATGATCTGTTTAATTGTATTTCTTACAAATTGTTCCTGAGCCCTGGAGAGGCTTCCTGTCTGCCACAGGATCCTGGCTTTTTCAAGCAGTGGGTGCAGATACCTGCAATATGCCTGTTCCACTCCCTGGTAATTAATGAAGGGAGCCAGACTCTCTTTGAACAAGACTTCATTGAACCTTATAGCAGACATGAGGATTTTGCCCGGCTGAAAATCCTGATCCAGGTCATCATGCCTGCTGCTCACAGTCATGACCTGCTGTGTCAGTTCATCCTCATCGAGCTTCGCAATCTTGGAAATTTTGAGTCCATTGCGGTTCAGATAAGCAACATTTAGAATCTTCTTCAGCTCTGCCTCGCTATAAGTTCTTATATTTGAGTCAGTTCTGTCAGGTTCCAGTATTTTGTATCTCTTTTCCCAGATCCTTATTGTATGAGCTTTAATACCTGAGAAATTTTCGAGATCCTTTATCGAAAAAACATTTAATCCTTCTTCCATGGTTTACTTTCAATAACTATTCATGACAACTAAACATCACATAATAAAGTAACAACCAGCTAACGGATTGCTACTAATTTTATAACCAGGTTTTTATGTGACTATTAAAATCCCCGCGGAATCATTCCCCAACTTACCGCGACAAAAACGAAAGTAACATTTTTTTTCTATTCTGATTCTTCAATCATTATTTTTTTGACCACTCTGGTCCCATCATTGAAATTGATGGTCACAATATACATTCCCCTTTTGGGATTATCGAGCATGATTCTTAACTGTTGCTCGGGGTTGTTATATTTGACTCTGAAGATATCCTGTCCGATTATATTTGTTATTCTTACAAAAGATATGTCTTTATCAGTTTTTATTGTGAAGTTGTTTTCCCTTACCGGAACAGGATATATTGTAACATTAGCTGGCGTTGCGGGCCTGGCAAAGTCCTGCTGAGGAAGGACACCAATGTAGTTGATGCTGTCCTTCTGGGCCTGAAGGTTTACGGTAATAATTAAAAGAAGCAACAGTTGTAAAATCTTCTTCATAAATACCATTTGATAAATATCTATCAAAAACTGTGCTAAAGTTAACAATTTATCAGATACATTGTTCTAAAAATTTTTTTGCCCTCTCCAGATCGTCAGGGGTATCAATCCCTACACTCTCCCATATTGTCACAGCTGTTCTGACCCTGAAGCCGTTTTCTATCCATCTGTTCTGTTCAAGTGATTCAGCTGTTTCCAGCGGACTTCTGACCAGCCTGGTGATCCGCTTTAGTGTCTCTGTTCTGTAGGCATATAGTCCGATATGCTTATAATAGACATGTTTACCTGTCCATTCGCTTTTATCTGCCTCCCTGAAGAAAGGTATTGCTGCCCGGCTGAAATAAATGGCATCGCCTGCAGAGTTAATGACAACCTTCGGCTGATTTGGATTGAAAATATCTTCACCAGGTCCGGCTTTTCTTACCAGGGTTGCAATCTGTACCCCTTGGTTATTGAAGCACTCCTTTACCAGATCAATCTGCTCAGGTTTAATGAATGGTTCATCACCCTGAATATTAATGACAATATCAATCGTTCTTCCGGTCTCACCTGCAATCAGGTCTGCAGCCTCTGCACAGCGATCTGTTCCGCTCTGATGAGCTTCTGATGTCATAACAGCTTTTCCCCCAAAAGCAATGACTGCGTCATATATTCTTAAGTCGTCAGTAGCAACATACACCAGACTTACAGATTTGGACGCCTGTTCATAGACTCGTTTGATCATCGATTTGTCTCCTATCATGGCAAGAGGCTTGCCCGGGAAACGGGATGACCCATAACGAGCCGGGATAATCCCGGTAAACAATGGCTGTGAATTTCCTTTCATTCTGCGAATTTACAAAAAATGAATTTCCCATTGTTTTAAAAATATCTTAATTTCGCACCAGTGTAAATACAGTATATGAAGGATCTCCATAATATTAAGCAAAGATTTGGAATAATCGGTAATTATGAAGGACTTAACCGGGCAATTGATATTGCTGCCCAGGTGGCTCCCACAGATCTTTCTGTGCTGATTACAGGTGAAAGCGGGACGGGGAAAGAGATTTTTCCTCAGGTTATCCATAATTACAGTTCGAGGAAACACGGTCAGTACATCGCAGTAAACTGCGGAGCAATACCTGAGGGAACTATTGATTCAGAACTATTTGGACATGAAAAGGGCTCATTTACAGGAGCGACTGACAGCAGAAAGGGATATTTTGAGGTTGCTGACGGAGGAACTATTTTCCTTGATGAGGTTGCTGAACTTCCTCTTTCGACCCAGGTACGCCTTCTCAGGGTTCTGGAGACAGGAGAATTTATCAGGGTCGGCTCCTCGAAGGTTCAGAAAACCAACGTGAGGGTGATTGCTGCAAGCAATATTGATGTGCCGAGAGCAATCGACAGCGGGAAATTCAGGGAAGATCTCTTTTACAGGCTGAATACAGTCCCGATACGCATACCTGCCCTGAGGGAAAGAGGGGAGGATATCTTCCTGCTATTCCGTAAGTTTTCTGTTGATTTTGCGGAAAAATACAGAATGCCTGCCATAAGGCTTGATTCCGAAGCCAGAAATATTCTTCTCAGTTATTCATGGCCCGGTAATGTACGTCAGCTGAAAAACATCACAGAGCAGATATCCATAATTGAAAGCGAGCGGGAAATTGTCGGTGCCACACTGCGTCATTATCTTCCCGACTACGGAAGTGCAAAGCTTCCTGCTGTTATAAAAAAGGATGATGAAAAATCATTTGCTTCAGAACGGGAATTATTGTACAAGATCCTTTTCGATATGAAAAGCGACATGAATGATCTGAAGAAGCTGGTTTTCGATCTCATAGGAAGAGGGGATACTGATGTTACACTGCATGAAAACAATTCACGGGTTATAAACAACCTTTTCAGGGAAAATCTTTCTGAAGAGGACAGACATGGTGAATCTGATTCCCAGCCTGCAGCCTATTCGCCCCATCCGGGAAGGAACGATATTCAGGATACGGAGGAGATAATTGAAGAATCTCTTTCACTTGCGGACAAGGAGGTGGAAATGATAAGAAAAGCGCTTGAAAAATTCAACGGCAAGAGGAAAATGGCTGCAAACGAACTGGGCATTTCAGAACGGACCCTTTACAGAAAGATAAAAGAATATGGAATTGAATCTTAATAACCTGAAAACATCAGGGGGTCTGCTGATGATACTTGTTGTTATCTGTGGGGCATGTCTGACAGGCTGTAAGGTGAGTTATTCTTTCAGCGGCGCCAGTACAACCGGATTATCAACAGTAAGCATACAGTATTTTCAGAACAGGGCTTCCCTTGTTCAACCCGGATTAAGCCAGTTTATTACAGATGCATTAATAGATAAATGCAAATCTCAGACAGGTCTCAAGACCGTAAATGGTATAGGAGATGCAAATTTTGAAGGGGAAATCAGTGATTATAATACACGTCCGCGGACAGTTGCAGCAGATGCTGAGGCTGCAATGAACAGGTTTACTATTTCTGTCAAGGTGAAATTTACAAATTCCGTTGATCCGGAACTTAGTTTCGAACAAACCTTCTCAAGGTATGAGGATTATAACAGTAACCTTGATCTCAGTCAGGTAGAAAAAGAACTTTCTGATAAGATTGTCGAAATGATTGTGGAGGATATCTTTAATCAGGCTTTTGTAAACTGGTAGCAGGATGAACAGGAGCGACTTCATAAATATGCTTGAAGACAAGGTTCCGGTTAACCGCCAGATGATTGGTGAGGTTTATGAACTGATAGATCTTTTCCCATACTTCCAGAGCGCTCACATGCTTTTGCTTAAAGGATTGCAAAATAACGACGATGTGAAATTTGAAAGACAACTCAGAAATTCTGCGGTGCATATAGCTGACAGGGAAGTATTATATTTTTTCCTCAAAAAAAAACCGCTTGCTCCAACAGTGCAGAAGGAGATCATCACTGAAGAGACGGCAGACAGGGATAGCATATTTGATCATCAGCAGACCGTAATTGAATCTGCAAAAAACAGCGAGCAGTTTATCAGTGAAATCGAAAAGAACTCCGGTGCTGAACATGAAGAGCAGTCAGAAGAGGCTATGCACCTTCACAGCCATTCGATACTTATTTCATCAGGGCCGGAGACCATGGAATCTGATGAGGTTATGGTGGTAATGGATGAGGAGTCGGCTCCGGATGAGGATAGGATATTCTATATGGATCCAGGTTTTTCAGTTCCCGATTTCGGTGATCTTCTTGAACTCGACATTGATCCTGGCAGCCATCTGATAAGCGGGGAAAGTGGCAATCTGCAGAATCAGCCTGCTGCTGATACAGAAAGGAGTAAAAAGGTTTTACAGTCAGAACTGATTGATAAATTCATCCAGGCAAATCCACGGATCGAACCTGTGAAGGACCCGTCAAAGGTATCAACGGAAGATATTTCAAAGCCTTTCACCGAAAGGGAAGGGGAATTTGTGACAGAAACCCTGGCAAGGATTTATATAAATCAGGGCTATTACTCCAAGGCAATAGATATTTATAAGGAATTAAGTTTGAAATTTCCGGAAAAAAGCAGTTACTTTGCATCCCAAATTGAATTGGTTAAAGTGCATTTAAAAAAGTAAACAGATGGGAATTTATATTTTTATTTCAGTGCTCGTAATAGTAGCATGTGTCCTTCAGATACTTATCGTCCTTGTTCAGAACTCAAAGGGAGGAGGCCTTGCTGCTAATTTTACATCTGCAGGTCAGTCAATGGGCATACGTAAAACAGCTGATTTTCTTGAAAAATCAACATGGACCCTTGCAGGAGCTATCCTTATTCTTTGTGTGGTTGCTACAGCTACTATTCCTCGTGGTTCAAGTGAAGGACGTTCAAGGATTGAGAATCAGATACAGAATGCTGTAGACCCGAATGCGATCCCAACTCTGCCTACTGCAGTTCCGCCGGCTTCAACAACCCCTTCGGAAGGCCAGGAAACACCATCCAATTAGATCTCAGACATTATCATAATACTTTGAAAGTGTCAGTTTGTCACATACTGACACTTTTTTTATTTTTATGTAAAGTGATGTATTATAATGAATTATGGACAACTGTCATTTCCTGCGTCAGCATATTGACATGAGAAGATCTTAAAAACACGACAGGGTGATCCAAAATGTCATTTTTTCCTGATTGGCATGGAATATGATCAGAGAGGAAGTCAATAATTGATGTTTAACTTTAAAACTAAATAAAAATGGCACAATTAAAAGGAAAAATTTTAGCAGGAAAGGTTCTTGTGAAACCGAATGAAGCTGAAGAAAAAACAGCAAGCGGAATTATTATTCCCGATTCAGCAAAGGAAAAACCTCGTCAGGGAAAAGTAGTTCTTGTTGGCGCAGCAAAGAAAGATGAAGAGATGGAAGTAAAGAAAGGTGATGTTGTTCTTTATGGAAAATATGCAGGACAGGAACTTTCAATTGACGGTGAAGATTACCTGCTTATTTCTCAGACAGATATTCTTTTTATAGCTTAATTTCTAAAAACTACTTAAAATTATATTGATATGGCAAAAGAGATTAAATTCAATATTGATGCACGCGCTCTTCTTAAGGAAGGTGTCGATCAGCTGGCTGATGCAGTAAAAGTTACACTCGGTCCGAAAGGACGTAATGTTGTACTTGAAAAGAAATTCGGAGCGCCTCAAATTACCAAGGATGGTGTAACAGTTGCAAAAGATATCGAACTTTCCGATCCTTATAAGAATATGGGTGCCCAGATGGTTAAGGAAGTTGCTTCCAAAACAGGTGATATCGCCGGTGATGGAACAACAACTGCCACAGTTCTGGCACAGTCTATTATAAATGTAGGACTTAAGAATATCACTGCCGGTGCAAATCCTATGGATATTAAAAGAGGTATTGACAAAGCTGTTGAAAAAGTAATTAAACATCTTGCATCACAGGCAAAAGTTATTGGAGACGATCTGAGTAAGATAGAACAGGTAGCAAGGATTTCCGCAAATGATGATGAGGAAATTGGAAAACTTATTGCCGAGGCAATGAGCAAAGTTCATAAGGAAGGTGTTATCACCGTTGAAGAATCAAAAGGTACCACAACATCAGTTGAAGTTGTTGAAGGTATGCAGTTCGACCGTGGTTATATTTCAGCTTATTTTGTTACAAACGCTGAGAAAATGGAAGCTGATCTCGAAAATCCATATATTCTTATTTACGATAAGAAGGTATCCACAATGAAGGATATGCTTCCGGTTCTTGAAGCAACAGCCCAGACAGGTCGTCCGCTACTTATTATTTCTGAAGACGTTGAAGGTGAAGCTCTTGCAACTCTTGTTGTAAACCGTCTGAGAGGTTCCCTAAGGGTTTGTGCAGTTAAAGCTCCGGGATTTGGTGACAGAAGAAAAGAGATGCTTGAAGATATAGCAATTCTTACCGGAGGTACCGTAATTTCAGAAGAGAAAGGACTGAAGCTCGAGCATACAACTCTCGATATGCTTGGAACTGCTGAAAAAGTTACTGTAAGCAAGGAGAATACTACAATCGTAAATGGTGCAGGTGACAAAGATATGATCAAGGCACGCGTTGGCCAGATCAAACAGCAGATGTCAACAACCACATCCGATTATGACAAGGAGAAACTCCAGGAGCGTCTTGCCAAGCTTGCAGGTGGTGTTGCAGTTCTTTATATCGGTGCAGCATCAGAAGTAGAAATGAAAAACAAAAAAGACCGCGTTGACGATTCACTGCATGCAACCCGTGCTGCTATTGAGGAAGGTATAGTTCCTGGTGGTGGCGTAGCATATATTCGCGCTATAACCGCTCTTGAAGGACTGAAAGGTGATAATGAGGACCAGACGACAGGTATCGAGATTATCAAACGTGCAATTGAAGAGCCTTTGCGCCAGATTGCAATAAATGCAGGACAAGAGGGTGCAGTTGTTGTCCAGAATGTTAAGGCAGGTAAAGGTGACTATGGTTATAATGCACAGACTGATAAGTATGAAAAACTGTATGCATCAGGTGTAATTGACCCGGCAAAAGTTACCAGGGTTGCACTCGAAAATGCTGCTTCAGTTGCAGGTATGTTCCTTACAACAGAAGCTGTTGTTGTTGAGGAAAAAGAAGAACGTCCTGCAGGTCCTCCTCAGGGAATGGGTGGCGGAATGCCAGGAATGATGTAAAATTTTTTGAATCGATATTAAATTCAAACATGGGGACATGCCATGGCATGTCCCCGTTTTTTATATATTTGCACCTGATTTAAATCAAGTTTATTTGATGGACAATATCCGGAATTTCTGCATTATAGCCCATATTGATCACGGAAAAAGTACCCTGGCCGACCGGTTGCTTGAAAGGACCAAAACAATAACCGAAAGAGAATACCAGGCTCAGGTGCTTGACGACATGGATCTTGAAAGGGAAAGAGGTATCACCATAAAGAGCCATGCTATTCAGATGGAATATGTCAATGAGGGACGAAAGTATTTTCTGAATCTGATTGATACCCCGGGCCATGTCGATTTTTCATATGAAGTTTCACGATCCATTGCTGCATGCGAAGGCGCACTGCTTGTAATAGATGCAACCCAGGGCATTCAGGCTCAGACAATTTCCAATCTTTATATGGCAATCGATCATGATCTTGAAATCATTCCTGTCCTGAATAAAATGGATATGGCCTACTGCAATGCCTGAAGAGGTTAAGGATCAGATTGTTGACCTGGTTGGTTGCAAACGGGAAGATATAATTGAAGCAAGTGCAAAAACGGGTATGGGTGTTGATAAGATACTCCTGAGAGATCGTAAAACGAATACCACCACCGGCAGGAGATCCGGATGCGCCTTTGCAGGCCCTCATTTTTGATTCAATTTTCAACTCATTCAGAGGAATTATTGCCTATATTAAGATTGTAAACGGGACAATTCAGAAAGGTGATAGTGTAAAATTTGTCAATACCGACCATGAATACAATGCAGAAGAAATTGGAGTTCTGAAGCTTAAGCAGGAACCCCGCGATACAATGGGAGCAGGAGATGTAGGATACATTATTTCGGGAGTGAAAGTCTCCGCGGAGGTGAAGGTAGGAGATACAATTACTCATGTCAAGAATCCCTGCGATAAGGCAATAGAAGGATTTGAAGATGTTAAACCAATGGTATTTGCAGGAATATATCCTGTGGATGCTGATGAATATGAAGATCTGAGAGTTTCGATTGAGAAATTGCAGCTGAATGATGCTTCCCTCTCCTTTATCCCGGAATCATCCGCTGCACTTGGTTTTGGTTTCAGATGCGGATTTCTTGGATTGCTGCATATGGAAATTATACAGGAACGACTCGACAGGGAATTTGACATGGATGTTATTACAACTGTACCAAACGTTTCGTATAAGGTATACACTACAAAGGGGAGGAAATAGATGTACATAACCCATCGGGTTTGCCCCCGGTAAACCATATCGACCGGATTGAAGAGCCTTATATTATTGCACAGGTAATAACACTGTCCGAATATGTAGGTTCAATAATGAATCTCTGCATCGATAAAAGAGGGGTATTGAAAAACCAGGTTTACCTTACCAGGGACAGGGTTGAAATTACTTTCGAAATGCCGCTTGCCGAAATCGTTTTTGATTTTTACGATAAGCTTAAAAGCATTTCAAAGGGTTATGCATCATTTGATTATTATTATACAAATTATCAGAAAGCTGATCTGGTAAGACTTGATATCCTTCTGAACGGCGAAATGGTTGATGCCCTGTCAACGCTGATTTACAGAGGGCATGCCTATGATTTTGGACGCAAGATGTGTGTGAAGCTGAAGGAACTTATTCCCCGTCAGCAGTTCGATATTGCCATTCAGGCAGCAATAGGTGCTAAAATAATTTCGCGTGAAACAGTAAAAGCTGTCAGAAAAGATGTAACTGCCAAATGCTACGGCGGTGATATTACAAGAAAGAGGAAACTTCTTGAAAAACAGAAAAAAGGTAAAAAACGGATGCGGCAGATTGGAAATGTTGAGGTTCCTCAACAGGCCTTTCTTGCAGTATTAAAGCTTGATTAACCCGGTCAGTAACCTGTACCTGCCCCGGTCATGACTTAAAATGACCGGGACTGTTTTTGTTCCTTCAGCAGATGAGCTTGTACCCTCTTCCATGTACATTTACGATCTTTACCGAAGGATCTTTGCCAAGATATTTTCTCAACCTCGAGATGTAGACATCCATACTTCTGGCATTAAAATAGTTGTCATCTATCCAGATTGACCTTAGGGCAAAATTCCTTTCCAGTATAAGGTTCTCATTACGGCAAAGGAGTTCAAGGAGTTCGGATTCCTTGGTTGTCAGCTTGGTCTGATGATCCTTGTAACTCAGAATTTGTTTCAGCGGATCAAAGTAATAGTGTCCGATCGAATAGGAGTCCTCCTTTTTTGTTGTCGTGACAACTGTTGTTCTCCTCAGTATGGCTTCGATCCTGAGGATCAGTTCCTCCATTGAAAATGGCTTTGTTATATAATCATCGGCACCTGATCTGAATCCCTCCAGAATATCTTCCTGTTGATCCTTTGCCGTAAGGAATATTACCGGCATTTCCGGGCTTGCAAGCCGGATCTCTCTGGCAAGAGTCAGCCCATCCATTTCCGGCATCATAATATCGAGAATGCAAAGATCGAATGATTTAGTCCGGAAGGCATCAAGAGCCTGAATACCATTAATATATAGTGTCGTTTCGTAATTCTTGGCTGTAAGATAGTTTTTCAGCAGTATGCCAAGGTTGCTGTCATCCTCAGCAAGAAGGATTCTGATGCCTGTAGTTTTCATCTGGTGTTATTTTGTGGAAGAAATATAGTGAATTTAGTTCCTTTATTGATAGTGCTGTCAGCACTTATTGTTCCGTTATGCTCATCGATTATCTTCTTTACATAGCTTAAGCCAAGTCCGAATCCTTTCACTTTATGTACATTTCCTGAAGGCACACGATAAAATTTATCAAACACCCTCCTCAGGTCTTCTCCGGAAATACCTATGCCATTGTCCTCTATTGTCACGAGGATGCCATTCCTGTTATTGCGGGTTGCTATTTTTATAAATGGTTTCTCATTCGAATATTTAAGGGCATTATCAATAAGATTGGCAAAAGCATTCAGGAGATGGCTTTCATCAATAGTCGCAATCGACTCGGTCGCCTGAAAATCTTTCCTGATCTGTCCTTTGCGGATACCGATCTGAAGTGTAAAATTATCGACCGCTTTATCAATAATCGTGTGAACATCAAGGTCTGCAAGGTTTAGCTTCATTTTGATCCTTTCAAAAATCGCCATCTGGAGCACCCGCTCTACCTGGAACTTTAGTCTCATGCTCTCATCAGCAATAACCTGCGCCAGATTTTCGATGTTCTTGTCGCTCTCAGAAATGGTCTTATCGCCAATCATCTGTGCAGCAAGTGATATTGTGGAAATCGGAGTTTTCAGTTCATGTGTCATATTATTGATAAAATCACTCCTTATTTCTGATATTTTTTTCTGACGGAAAATAACTACAAATGTACCGGCTGAAAGAAAGAGAAGTATCATGGTGAACAGAATGGAAAGAAACCCCAGATTTCCTATTTTCTCAAATTTGTACTGTTGTTCCTGCAGGCAATATAAAACGATCTGGTTCTGACCTGGCACCGGATCATTGGGAAAAAGCTGGATGATAAACTTATTGGTTCCGGGTCTGTCTGTAAACCCCGGAGTATTCCAGATATTTCCATACCGCCCTGATCTTATTGAAAACTCATAATCGAGATAAATACCAACATTATTCAGTGCTGTTCTGATGTGCCTGTTGAGAATTTCAGGGTCTATTCTCTCCCGGATATCCGGAGTGTTTCGCAGAATTTTTTCCATAATGTTCTCCAGAAACACGATCTTATTGCTTACCCTGCCAGTAATCTCTGAATTCCTTATTTGCCTCGAAGGTTCAACCATTTCATCGGTTGTATATGGTGAGACATCTTCTGATGAGATGAATATTTTATGTCCTGCACTGGTAATTGCTATTGGTTCCTGCGGATTGTTGAGTCCATACATTTCAAGAAGGGAAGAGTTCGGCTGATATCCGTGAAGCTTTCTGGCAAGAGGTGAATTTGCAGGAACAATTGCGGTTATTGAATCTGTGGAAGCAGGGTCGATATCCTCCACAATATACCTGATCAGCTCTTTTTCTTCAAGATCAAGTACCACTGATTCAAGAGCTTTGTTAGCCAGATAGCGGAATTGCTGATCAGTGATAGATATTGCATTTTTAATCCAGTATAGTTGAATAAGGATCAGACCTGAGATAGCCAGGAAAAAGAATATTGCCAGTAAAACGATGGTTTTTCGCTTCATACTGATACAAAAGTACTTGTTATCCCTTACATTTCCACTCTTTAACTTTCTTTAACAACTGCTGCAGTAATACTTCACTATTCCATAATAATAGAATATCCGGAGAATAAATTTTATTTAACTTTTTATTAAATAAATGTTAATATTCAACTCTTTAGATAAATATATTTTTTTATTTCAATAACAGTGAATATCTTTGTAAAGGTTTTGGCATGATATTTGAATTAAAAGTAATAGAGGTTTTTTTCATAGGTTAGGTTAGTTTTAGGGTTATCAAAAAGGGAGCCGCTCTTGTAGCGGCTCTTCTCTTTGTTGCATATCCTGCAAGAATAAGATTTATGACTAATCTGCATTATTGTATTACAAGATGCAGGTTTTTATCCCTGATGGAATCTGCATCGATATTGAATACTGCCGTAATAATATCAATTTCCCTGAGGCTTGAAGTTATTTTACTGATCATGTCGTTATTGTCGGGATCATGCAGGTGGAGAATAAAGTCAATATTTCTGAGTTTTTTGACGAGAAATTGTTTTCCTGAACGATTGGCAACCAGAGTATAAATCCTTTCAGGAGACTGGCTTGTATCGGCGAATCTGCTGAACAGTAATTCTGTTCCGGCAGCTGTGTTTATCTTTACGGGAGAAACATTTTTCAGCGAGATACTGAATTTCTTATTCAGGGCGAGTGAGAGTTTATAGTCAGGTTCCGAAGATACAAGTCCCAGCAGTACAAAGTCATTTACCTGGTCAATCTGAAGCTTTACCCGTGTGACCTTTCGCGTTTTCATCATCTTTAATCATTGGATTTGATAAAGTTAGACAAAAAACGAGACACTATTCATTAACCTCCGAAATTATCTTTCAGCCTTTTCCAGGCCTGGCTTGCAGCTTCCTGTTCTGCCTCTTTTTTTGAGGATCCGTGTCCCTCACCCATCTCTTGCTTGTCAATTATCAAAGTTGTTGAGAAAACGGATTTCTTCCTGTTGAAATCATACTCCTCATTATATGTGAAGATGAGGTTGGACTTGTGTTTCTGAACCCATTCAAAAACGAGGCTTTTGTAATCTGTGTCAGTATTGATGATTACTTCCAGGTCGAGGTATTTGTTTAGGACATTTCTGATAAAAAGTTTCTTTGTTTTCCTGAATCCCTTGTCAAGGAATACGGATCCGATAAGTGCCTCAAGAGCATCGCCATATAGATTTTTGGTGGGCTGGACAGAACTGATGTTGCTGATAAGAATATCCTGTATTCCCATTGAAATGGCAAGCTGATTTAAAATATCCCTGTTAACGATTCTTGAACGGATTTTGGTCATGAAACCTTCTGAGGCATCAGGAAATTTATCGAAAAGGTAATCGGTGAGAATAGCATCCAGCACAGCGTCTCCAAGGAATTCAAGTCTCTCATTATTTACTTTTTTGCCATCGGGCATTGTAAATGTTGCAGACCTGTGTATAAAGGAAATTTCGTATAATTTGAGATTGCCCGGCTTGAAGCCCAGGATTTTCTTAAGACGAGAACTGAATTCCCGTTTTGGAAGAATATAAGTACCATTAATTCTTTTGCGGAATAATGACACTAAGCTTCGAATTTTTTTATTACGACAGAAGCATTATGACCTCCAAACCCGAAAGTGTTGCTTATGGCAGCATTGACCTTTCTGTTCTGTGATTTATTAAGTGTCAGGTTCAGGTTCTGGTCAATATCCGGATCCGGAACCGAAAAGTTAATTGTGGGGGGAACCACATCACTGACAACAGCCATTATGGTTGCAATTGCTTCAATGGCGCCTGCAGCACCAAGAAGATGGCCTGTCATTGATTTGGTGGAACTGATGTTTAGCTTATAGGCATGTTTCCCGAAGACCTCAACAATAGCTTTTGTCTCAGAGATGTCACCCAGGGGAGTAGCAGTACCATGTACATTTATATAGTCAATGTCGGCGATTGTGAGACCGGCATCCTGAATTGCAAGCTTCATAACATTTATGGCGCCAAGCCCATCCGGATGGGGAGCAGTCATATGATAGGCATCTGCAGTCAGTCCGGTACCGACTAGCTCGGCATAAATTTTTGCTCCTCTGGCTTTTGCATGTTCATACTCCTCAACCACGAGCGATCCTGCACCCTCTCCAAGAACGAAACCATCCCTGGTCTTGTCAAATGGTCTTGAGGCAGTTTTAAATTCATTATTGTTTGTGGAAAGAGCCTGCAGTGCATTGAATCCCCCGATTCCTGGCTCATTAACACAGGCCTCAGATCCTCCTGTAATGAATATATCGGCCTTGCCCCAGCGAATATAGTTTATCGCATCTATAATAGCATTGGTTGATGAGGCACACGCTGATACCGTTCCAAAGTTAGGACCTCTGAAGCCATATTTTATTGAAATTACTCCGGCTGCAATATCACCTATCATTTTAGGAATGAAGAAGGGACTGAACCGTGGTGTACCATCGCCCAGCACATGGCTTTTTATAGCCAGGAAAAATGTCTCAAGACCACCTATTCCCGAGGCCCAGATCACACCAACCCTGTCTTTATCTGTTTTCTCAAGGTTAATACCAGAATCAGCAACTGCCTCGGCAGTCGTAATCAGAGCATACTGAGCGTATAAATCCAGTTTATTGACCTCTTTCCTGTCAAAATACTTAGCAGAGTCGTAGTTCTTTAATTCACAGGCAAATTTCGTTTTGTACTTTTCAGTATCAAACCGCGTGATCATGGTTGCTCCACTAACCCCATTTACCAGACCATCCCAGAAATCATGCAAATTATTACCTAGTGGAGTTAATGCTCCAATACCTGTAACTACAACTCTTCTCATAAATCGATTATTAAAAATGCAATCTATTTTGCATTTTCCTCAATGTACTTGATTGCATCACCAACTGTTCCGATGGTTTCAGCCTGGTCGTCGGGAATTCCGATATTGAATTCTTTCTCAAATTCCATTATTAATTCAACCGTGTCAAGTGAATCCGCACCTAAATCATTTGTGAAGCTGGCTTCAGGGGTCACTTCTGATTCATCAACGCCAAGTTTGTCAACTATAATTTCCTTTACTCTTGTGGCAATGTCGGACATAATAATAAATTTTAATTAATATTAATTTTTGAACCTTGCAAAGAAATATATTTGTACTTTATTTTTCAAGTGATTTGGTGTTTTTTTATTCATGATACAGCTTAATGTGCTGATATTTACATAAATAAAGTTGTTTTAAGTCTTTTTGCCGATAATTAGTAGTTTGGATAAGTATCAAATTATGAGGAATATAGCAATTTTTGCCTCTGGCTCGGGGACCAATGCGGAAAATTTAATTAGATACTTTTCGAACAAAAACAGCGCTAAAGTAAGATTTGTTCTGTCAAATAAGCGTCAGGCTTTGGTTCTTAAAAGGGCAGAAGCACTTGGCATACCTTCTGTATTTTTCGACCATAATGATTTTTATGTTACAGGTGCAGTCAAGGAATATCTTGCATTATATAAAATTGATTTTATTGTTCTGGCAGGATTTTTATGGCTTGTGCCCGGAGATATAATCGAAAAGTACCAGGGGAGGATCATAAATATTCACCCGGCCCTTCTGCCAGCCCATGGCGGAAAAGGAATGTTCGGAGAGGCAGTTCACAGGGCAGTCATAGCCGATAATGATAAGGAATCCGGGATCACCATTCATTATGTGAATAAAATGTATGATGAGGGGGATATAATTTTCCAGGCACGCTGCAGGGTAGAGCCTGATGAGACACCTGAATCACTTGCGGCCAAGGTTCATGCCCTTGAATATATGCATTTCCCGCGAGTTGTTGAAGAACTTGTGCTAAGACTGCCAGCTGTCAATTAATCGTGTTCAGAAGGCTGAGGATTACCATTTTGCTTTTTTCAAACCTCTCCAGATTGGCTTCTGCAACCGGTTCCACAGGTGGTGCATCCACCTTGAGCGGATCGACAGGCGACCCGTTCATATAAAATCTGAAATCAAGATGAGGTCCGGTCGACAATCCGCTGCTGCCAACATAACCAATTATATCTCCCTGCTTCACAAAAACCCCCGGAGCAATACCTTCGCCAAACCGGCTCAGATGCAGATATGCTGTTGCATATACGCTGTTATGCTGTATTTTGACCATTCTTCCTGAACCATTCTCACTGGTAGCTGAAATAACCCTTCCGTCACCGATGGAATGTACCGGGGTTCCTATCGGTGCTGCGTAATCAACTCCGAAATGAGGTCTTCTTATTCTCAGTATAGGATGCATCCGGCTTGATGAGTATCGTGAGCTTATTCTGGAAAACTGCAGCGGGGCTTTAAGAAATGCTTTTCTCAGGCTCGCCCCGTCGGTATCAAAATACGACTCATGCCCCTCCTGTACAAAGGGTATTGCTGTTACTACCGAGCCTGTCCTGCTGAACTGAGCTCCGTAAATTTTACCTGTTCCCAGCAATTTGTCATCAATATAAAGCTCTTCATAAATTACCTTGAAACCATCCCCTCTCTGCAATCCGAAAAAATCAACTGTCCATGCAAAAATTTCAGATAATCCGATTGCGAGTGAAGGATGGAGGCCTCCTCCGATCATAGCCTCCCACAATGAGCTTTCAATTGATCCTGATGCATATCTTATCACCCTCTTTATCTCCTTCTTATAGGGTGTTATATTCAGTGAGTCATTGAAGCTGAAAATGTAACATGTTGTCGGATCATGTTCATATACAAGGTACCTGGCCCTGGCAATACTGTCCCTGTCGCAGAAAAGAATATAATCGTTCCCTGAGCGCACGTTTCTCACATCAAAGACTGACCTCGAATTTTTTATTGCCAGATCGATCTCGGTCATGCTGACACCATGTTTCATCAGGATATCAGACAGAAAACCATTTGGCTTGATGTTACCTGTTACCTGATCGAATGAATCGGAAGGAATACCGTAGAGGAAATCCCGACTGATTGTATCCTTTGTTAAAATTGTATCTGATGATGTCTGAGAGACTGCTGGTTTATCAGTCCGGGGGTTTTTGCATGAAAATGAAACTATTATAAGGATTGTAATGAATATTGTCTTCCTGTGAAAAAGCATCAGAATATGGAGTTTAATTTTTAATAACTATATTAACAATACGGTTGGGAACGACAATGATATTTGATGGAATACCGGTTCCAATCCACTTCCGGGCCCGCTCATCGGCAAGTACTTTTTCAATAATTTCCTCTTTCGACAGGCTTACAGGCAGCTCTATGTTAAATCTCATTTTCCCATTGAATGATACCGGGTAATTAAAATTGTCTTCCTTGAGATATTCTTCATTATACTGAGGCCATGGTTCATAGGCGAGCGAAATGTTATTTCCATAGAGATGCCATAGCTCTTCTGCAAGATGCGGAGCAAAAGGCGACAGTATCTTTGCAAAGGAAACGGCTGTTTCAGGTGTTACCTTGCCCTTTCTGGTTGTAAGGTTAAGGAAAATCATCATTGCGGATATCGCTGTATTGAACCTGAGATTTTCAATGTCACCCCCGACTTTTTTAATAGTCTGATGAAGTCCCTTCAGGATATCTGCATCCTCTTCACCTTTGACTATATTATCAGGATTTGAAAAGAACCTGAAAGTCCTTCCCAGGAATCCGAAAACTCCTTTGACCCCTTTATCATCCCACGGTTTTGTTACATCGAGTGGTCCCATGAACATCTCATAAAGGCGCAGTGAGTCAGCTCCGTATTTCGAGGTTACATCATCAGGATTTACCACATTCTTGAGCGATTTTGACATCTTGGCCACTATTTGCCGGAGTTCGTTTCCCGTCTCTTTATGATAGTATTTTCCCTCACGTTCTTCAACAAGATCGCCTGAGACTTTCGATCCTGATTCAGTTTCATATGCAAAGGCAAGGATCATCCCCTGGTTGAACAACCGCCTGTATGGTTCATCTGTTGACACTATCCCAAGATCAAATAATACTTTGTGCCAGAAACGGCTGTAAAGGAGGTGAAGTACAGCATGCTCGGCACCGCCAATATATAGATCGACAGGCATCCAGTATTTTTCCAGTGCCTGATCAAAGATCATTTTGTCATTATGGGGATCAATGAACCGCAGATAGTACCAGCAAGATCCTGCCCATTGAGGCATTGTATTGGTTTCCCTCCTGCCTTTTCTCCCGTTTTTATCCGTCACATTCAGCCACTCATCGGAATTGGACAGAGGAGATTCACCTGATTCCCCCGGGAGATATTTTTCAAGCTCCGGCAATTCCAGTGGAAGCTCATCATCATTTAACAGGCTAATCCCGCCATCCTCCCAGTGAATGACAGGAAATGGTTCACCCCAGTACCTCTGTCTGCTGAAAAGCCAGTCGCGGAGCTTATAGTTAACTTTTGCATTTCCAAGCATTTCAGCCTCCAGCCATCTTGTTATGTGCGCTATGCCTGCATCTTTGTTCATTCCGTTGATATCAATGCCGGTCAACGGATCAGATGAATTTATGTATTTCCCATCCTCTGTCCAGCACTCTTCTGCGTTCAGGATTCTTTTTCTCTGCTCAGGATCATTTACGTCAGGATCCTGAATACAGACAATCGGAAGACCAAATCTGCCTGCAAATTCAAAGTCTCTGGTATCATGTGCAGGAACAGCCATTATTGCTCCGGTCCCATAGCCTGTGAGCACATAGTCTGCTATCCATACAGGGATCTTTTTATTGTTGACAGGATTTATTGCATAGCTTCCGGTGAAGACACCTGTTTTTTCCTTTGCCAGATCTGTCCTGTCGAGATCAGATTTAAGGGAAGTGGCTCTGATGTATTCGTTTACACTATTCTTATGTTCCGGGGTAGTAATGATTCCGGTCAATGGATGTTCAGGTGCAAGCACCATATAGGTTGCCCCGAAAAGAGTGTCGGGACGTGTGGTGAAGACTGTTATCTTTTCATCAACCCCGTCAATTTTAAAGTCAACTTCAGCGCCTGTGGATCGTCCAATCCAGTTTCGCTGCATATCCTTGATGCCTTCGGGCCAATCGAGATTATCAAATCCCTGGAGAAGTCTTTCAGCATAGAGCTGGATCCGCAGCATCCACTGTTTGAGATTCTTCTTCTCAACCCTGTTCCCGCACTTTTCATGAGAGCCATCGGTGAGGACCTCTTCATTTGCGCAAACTATCCTGCAGCTTGAGCACCACCAGACCTGGGCATTATCATAATATGCCAGCCTTTTTGAGTCGGTATATTTTGTAATCCCTTTTTTGCCCAGCTTTCTGATATTTTCAGGAACAGGCAATTCGGTAATTGGCCTGCCTTTCTGTAGTTTCTCGTCGAACCATGTGTTATATAGCCGGATGAAGATCCATTGGGTCCATTTAAAATAGCCCGGATCAGTGGTATTGATCTCCTTTTCCCAGTCATAACTTAAGCCGAGCTCTTTGATCTGCCTTCTGAAGGTATCGCAATTGTTTTTTGTAGTAACTGATGGGTGTGTTCCGGTCTGAATGGCATATTGTTCTGCAGGAAGGCCGAAAGCATCCCATCCCATTGGATGAAGTACATTGAATCCCTTCATCCGCTTGTACCTGCTGAATATATCAGTGGCCGTATACCCTTCCGGATGGCCGACATGCAGTCCGGCACCGGATGGATAGGGGAACATATCGAGGATATAACATTTCTTAGGATTTGTTAAGTCTTCCGGGGTTTTGAAGGTTTTATTATCCTCCCAGTATTTCTGCCACTTTTTTTCAATTTCGTGGAAATTGTAGTCCATCTTGTTTGTTACTTGATTAGTGTTTGTGCAGGGTATGTCTTCAGACCTCAATCTTCCTGTTCCGGTCTTCCGTCTTATTATTTGGAGTGCAAAAGTAGAAAATCTTTGACAAATATTGTTATACCATTGTTGCAAGAGCCGCCACTCAAAGGTAATTTTTACGATTTACTTGTAAAACCGGGCTTTTGGTTATATTTTTACGGGCGAGAATGGTCCCGTAGTTCAATGGATAGAATGACAGATTCCGGTTCTGTTGGTTGGGCGTTCGAGTCGCCCCGGGATCACAAGGAGAGGCAGTCAGAATGGCTGCCTCTCACGTTTCTCCTGCTGTTTGATCCATTTTCTCACTACAAACAGGTCGCCCCATCAGCCCTGCATCTTGCTTATTGCCACAAGTAATCCTCCGGTAATATAAGCTATAATCCACCAGATGAATGCAACACGGGAATAAATATGAAGGCCCCGGTGCACTTCTGATTCTGATCCCTTACTATGGTTATGTCTCCATAGTAAAACAGTATCAATCAGCATACCCAGTAAAGACGAATAACCAATCATTCCATGTATTGTCAGCATCCCTTTGCTCGAACCAATTATCATAAGAATAGTGGCTGTAATATCAAGAGAGACTCCGATAGTATAAAACAGGAGGACTTTACCTGTAACCAGCCTTTTTCTGTTTTCTTTTGAAAATCCGACAGCATAGAATATCAGGGCAAGTGTTACAACGAAGGAGGCTATTATCGAAACAGTTTTCATTTTCAGGGCTTATTAATTCTTTTCAGGAATATTTTGCGTGTCAAATATAGTACATTCTACCCTTCAAAATGGTTGCAGCCATAATCTTGTTTTTTATCATAATGAGAATTTACCGGATATTTTTATCAGGCCTGTGACCCGGCAAATCGTCCGGCAAGTTCGGAACATGTTACCCATTCCAGACTGGATCCGAATACTTTTTGTATCCTTTCCGCCAGCGAAGCGAACCCTTCAAGGCCGAGCGCGGTTCCCTGGGTATAAAGGGATTGCCAGTGACTCACAATTACAACAGGATAACCGGTATCCATCAGCTGTCTGATGCGTCCTGTTTTCCCATCGGGAGAGACCAGCCGGTCAATTCCGTCGTTGATCATCTTCACCCTTTCCTTCTGCCCAGGCAGATCCATTGACCAGAAGATATCACCGGCGTTTGATGGTACACTAACCACCAACTGTCCCCGTTCCGGATCTTTATATTCTATCGAACATGGTAATGGGGGTTCATTGTCAGAGGCAGCGTGAAGAAAATACCACGTAAGTTTACGCTTGAAAACATTCCACTGGGCATCACCCAGGGCTTTTGCATATTTCTTTTCCACGTCAATACCCGACACCCATGGGGAGGTTATCCCCGTGGCTTCGATTCCGACATTTTTAAGGATCCGGAAAGCGAGGGTAAAATACTCGACAATCTCTTCAGGCGGCGCCTGTGAAATCCATTTATCCTCGTACAAATGCCTTTGATAATTTCCGGTTTTGAGATCATATGCACTGAGATGGGTAAGGAACTCCGGCGTGATATCAAAACGGGGATAAATACGTTCCCTTACCAGCTTCAGAAACTCTTCAAGGTGTTCCTGCGGTACTCGTTTGAGCGACTGATCAATGCGCCCGAGACAGCTAGGCATCGGAATAAGTGTAAATTTACCTCGTATGTCGAACCGGTCAAAAGTATCAGCCACCCTTTTAGTGAATTCGGCAGGAACAAGAAATGGTGTTTCATATCCCGGGAGTTCATAAAAAAGGGGATCGACGGGCGAACCGTCATCTATTATCAGAGAGACCGGCGTTTTTCCTTTGAAGCCGGCCATTGTTCCGGCAGTCTTTGGACCAGCCAGCGGATATGAGAAAGCCTTGCCGAAAGCTGAGGATAATATACTGGCTGCTACCCCTGTTCCTGCATATTTCAGCATTTTCCTTCGGGTTATGTCATTAGCTCGTGAATTGTCAGTTTTCATCTTTACCATTTATTTTTATACCAATGATCAAAGTTAATCACCGAAATGGGAATCTTGTAAAAAAAACCGCTTAAATGGCTTCCCTTAATATCTCGATCATCTCCGTTATGGCTTCAGAATCAACAGGATCCCTGATGGGAGATAATCCAAGCAGCGGACGTACCCTGTTAAGGTCATCGCCGGTTATGAAATCCTTTCCGATTAAGATATAATACAGGAGCGCCGACTTGAGAGTATTTGATTTGACCCTGAAAGTGTGCATGCTGCCACGTGCCGGGAATATATGTACAAACCTCTGGCAGTTGTCATGATATTTCAGGGTCCATTGTGAACCGTCTGATAATGAGATTATTTTGAAATCATTCATTTTTATTCCGGTCCATTCTGAGAAATTTTTTCTCTCAGACAATTCTTTTTTTCGCAGGAACAGGCGTACCTCCTCGCAGATCTCTTTTACTGACAATGAACCGGTATATACATCCATAACAGAAGTGCCAAGGTGTTTTAGCTCTTTTATCATCTTATTCTGATCGCCAGTTTCCTTCCCCTCAGTTTTTTGATATATGAATTCTCTGATAAACCCCAGATGGTGCTTCAAAGGATTGAATAGTACCGGGTCCGGTATTTCAGGGTCTGTAATCATATTAAAGATAAAGACAAAAGATCAAAAGACAAAAGACAAAAGACTAAAAGACAAAAGTAAAAAGACAAAAAAAGTAAAAAGACAAAAGTAAAAAGTATAAAGAAAAAATTAACTTTAGCATCAAAAACAGTTAAAAACTATAATATGAAACTACCTTCGAAAGAGAATTTCATAAAAACTATTAATCATCAGCAGCCTGAAAAGGTTGTGGTAGATTTTGGTTCTACCGCAGTAACGGGAATTCATGTGCTGATTGTTGAAAAACTGAGGGAATACTATGGCCTTGAGAAAAGACCGGTAAAAGTTATTGAACCATATCAGATGCTCGGGGAGATTGACTCTGATCTGCTACGTGAGATGTCTATCGATGTAATTGGCTTGTATGGTCCAAAAAATATGTTCGGCGTTCCCAACGAAAACTGGAAAGTTCATAAAACACTTTGGGGACAGGAGGTAATGTTTCCCGGAAATTTTAATTATACAAGGAACAGCAACGGCGATATTCTTATGTATCCCGAAGGTGATACCTCACAGCCTCCGAGCGGCATGATGCCTAAGTCAGGTTATTTTTTCGATGCCCTTAACAGGCAGGAACCTATAGATGATTCGAAACTGAAAGTGGAGGACAACCTGGAGGAATTCAGCCATATTACTGAATATGAGCTGGAACACTGGAGGAATCAGGTACTTTCAATCAGTGACAATACCAAAGCTGTTGTTGCATCTTTCGGAGGAACAGCTCTGGGTGATATAGCCCTGGTTCCGGCAATAGGTCTGAAAAATCCAAAAGGTATACGCGGTGTTGAAGAGTGGTATATCTCCACTCTCATGCGGGAGGATTTTGTTAAGGAACTATACGACAGGCAGACTGATATCGCAATTGAGAATCTTACGCTGCTGAAGAGTGCCGTTGGAAACAGTGTCGATGTCGTATTTACGTGCGGAACAGATTTCGGCACCCAGAATTCAACATTCTGCTCAGCTGAAACATATGACAGGGTCTGGATGCCATATTACAGAAAGGTAAATGACTGGATTCACCTCAATACTGACTGGAAGACTTTCAAACATTCATGCGGCGCTGTTGAAACTCTCATGGACCATTTTATTGATTCGGGATTCGATATTATTAATCCTGTCCAGATAAATGCCTCCGGTATGGATCCCCGGATTCTGAAGAAAAAATATGGAGACAGGCTTGTGTTCTGGGGTGGAGGCGTTGACACGCAGGGAGCCTTTGCATTCGGAACGCCTGCCCAGGTCAGGGAGCAGGTTAAATCTCAGTGTGATATACTGAATAATAACGGTGGTTTTGTTTTCAATACAGTCCATAACATCCAGGCTAACGTTCCTTTTGCAAATGTAATCGCAATGCTTGAGGCTCTGAAGGAGCTCTGAGGATTGGTAGTACTTTGAGGGAGAAGGGGAGACGGAGAGACTGAGAGACGGAGAGGAGACGGAGAGACGGAGAGACTGAGAAGAAAAATATCAAGCTGATTCAGGGACTGATTGAGACCGGCAAAAACAGTGCAACTCTGTAATAACTTCCTTTGACTCCATGGTTAAAAAATATTTAAATATGAAGAAATTATTGATTCTCCTGATGATTGTTACAGGATGTGCAAGTCCGAAGCTTGAAGTCAGAAAGAGTCTTTCATTGTCAGGTGATTGGAAGTTTAAAATCGATTCCCTTGATCAGGGAATTAAGGAAAGCTGGTACAACAATTCATTTGACGAGGTGGTTAAACTTCCGGGTTCGATGGCTGAAAACGGTAAAGGCGATGAGGTCAGTCTGACAACAAAATGGACAGGTGATATAATTGACAAATCATATTTCACCGACAAAAAGTATGAAAAGTATCGGCAGCCTGGTAACATAAAAATTCCATTCTGGCTTAAACCTGTTAAATATTATAAAGGTCCGGCCTGGTACCAGAAAGAGTTTGAACTGCCTGCTTCCTGGAATGACAGGAATGTAATCCTTTTCCTCGAAAGGCCCCACTGGGAATCAACTCTCTTTGTGAACGGTAAAAAGGCCGGAAGCGGGAACAGCCTTTCTGTTCCGCATCAATACGATATTACAGATCTTCTGAAACCGGGCAGAAACCGGATAAGTATCAGGATTGATAACAGGATAGTGATACCTGTTGGGGTGAATTCACACAGCATCAGCGATCACACCCAGTCAAACTGGAATGGCATTGCAGGTGAGATAAGTCTCAGAGCATCATCCAGGATCTTTATAAGCAAGGTTGAAATCTACCCGGATGTATCCGCCAATGAAGCAAAGGTAATCCTGAAATTTGCCAACAAATCCGGAATTCCTTTCAAAGGGAAAGTGGTTTTGCAGTTTGAAAGTTTTAATTCAGGCATTACCGAGAAGCTTAAAAGTCAGATTGAAGATGTTTCAATTACTTCCGATGAACTGCGGATGGAGTTAAATTTTCCAGTGGGGAGCAAAGCAAAATTATGGAATGAGTTTACTCCCTCACTCTATAAGTTGACCGTCAGCCTTAAAGGGCACAGGGGAGACCTTATAGATCAGTGTTTGCAGGATTTCGGCATGCGTGATTTCAAAACCGACGGTACCCGTTTCACCATCAATGGGCAGAAGATCTTTCTGAGAGGGACACTTGAATGCTGCATTTTCCCTCTTACCGGTTATCCTCCCACCGATGTTAAGTCATGGCATAAAGTACTTCAGACATGTAAAGATTACGGTCTGAACACAATAAGGTTTCACTCATGGTGTCCGCCTGAGGCAGCATTTATCGCGGCTGATAAACTTGGAATGTATTTTCATATAGAATGCTCCTCCTGGGCCAACCAGGGTACTGCCCTGGGGGAGGGCAATGATATAGACAGGTATATCAATGATGAAAGCGACAGGATTATTGAGGCTTATGGGAACCATCCGTCTTTCTGTATGCTTGCATATGGGAATGAACCTGCCGGAACCAAGCAGAGTGAATATCTGGGTAAGCTTGTAACATACTGGAAATCAAAAGATAAAAGACGTGTATATACTTCGGCTGCAGGATGGCCGTTTATTCCTGAAAACGATTTTAACCTTTCCCCTGAGCCCAGGATTCAGCGATGGGGTGAAGGCTTGAAGAGTATAATCAATGGTCAGCCTCCACGGACTGATTTCGATTACCAGGAATATGTTTCAAAGTTCACAGTCCCTGTAGTAAGCCATGAAATCGGACAATGGTGTGCCTATCCCGATTTCAGGGAGATTGCCAGGTACTCCGGGGTATTGAAGGCAACCAATTTTGAGATTTTCAGGGAAACCCTCACTGAGAATGGGATGGGTGGTCAGGCAGAGGATTTTCTTATGACTTCAGGTAAACTGCAGACCCTGTGTTATAAGGCGGATATAGAAGCGGCCCTGAGGACACCCGGGTTTGCAGGATTTCACCTGTTGCAGCTGCACGATTTTCCCGGTCAGGGCACAGCCCTCGTCGGAGTTCTGAATGCTTTTTTTGAGTCAAAGGGATATGTAACTCCTGAAGAATTCAGGATGTTCTGTAACCAGACTGTACCCCTTGCAAGGATGAAGAAACTCATTTACAGGAATAATGAGCTATTTAATGCAGATATTGAAATAGCTCATTTTGGGGAGAAACCATTAATCAGACAGGCAATTTTGTGCCGTATCTTGAACAGCAGGGGCGAAGCTATTAATAATAAGTCTTTTACAAAAGAAGTGATTGAGATTGGGAATTGTATTCAGTTAGGTTCTTTATCATTTGATCTGGCTGGCATTAAAAGTCCTCAGAAGCTTACTCTTGAGGTTTCACTGGAAAAAACATCGTTCAGGAACAGATGGGATTTCTGGGTTTACCCCTCCGGTCAGGAAGCAGCAAATGGCAGTGTTCTGGTTACGGAAAATCTGGATAAGAATGCTGAGGAAACACTCCGAAAAGGAGGTTCTGTCCTTCTGCTCACTTATGGAAAGGTATCAAAGGCAAACGGAGCCGGTGTGGCAATCGGCTTCTCCAGTATTTTCTGGAATACCGCCTGGACAAATAATCAGCCTCCGCATACCCTGGGTATACTTTGTGATCCGAAGAATCCTCTATTCAATGATTTCCCTACAGAATATTATAGTAACTGGCAGTGGTGGGATCCGGTCTCACATTCGCAGGCAATGATAATCAAAGGATTTCCCTCCGGGCTGAAACCACTGATTCAGCCGGTAGATACCTGGTTTGAGAACCGCAGACTTGCCCTGGCTTTTGAATCCAGAACAGGGGGAGGAAAACTTGTGGTATGCAGCATCGACTTCAGGACTGACATAGATGAAAGACCAGCATCAAAACAACTGCAGCTTTCACTTTTGAATTATATGAATAGCCCCTCATTTAATCCACAGGTTGAGGTTAGTATTAATAGTATAAGAGAATTGACGGCCAATTAAGATTTTGCATTCTAGTACATTGAACCGCATGAAAAAAATTATTTTTTTTGGTTTCATTGTTTTTGGTTTATTAGCCTGCAGTGAAAAAGATGAAAAACAGAAATTATTCTCCTCCTTCGAAAGGTCAAAACTTCATCCGATAAAATATGACAAGCCGGCTTTAGACTTTTTCGAGGGTGCACTGCTTGGAAACGGGGGTATGGGAGTGGTGGTTACAACACGCCCCGACGGAATAGTAATATATTTTGGTCATAATAATGTATGGGATATCAGGGTAGCCGAGAATAACAGGGAGAAAATCGGAACATTCGATTATGTCTTCAAAAAGGTGAAGTCTATTCCCGATACTTTATCGGTATTGACTAATGATCCGTGGTACAGGGAGTACAGCCGTATGGCAGCTGAAAATTATGGCAAACCTTACCCGCGACCTTTTCCCTGCGGATCGGTTCTACTGGGTTTTGATCTGAGAAATGCAGAACTTCTGGGACATAAACTTGATATATCCAACGGATTGTGTGAAGTTTATCTTTTAAGAAGTGACGGAACAAAAATCAATCTGCAGCTATTCACGGATATGAAGGAAGATAAACTCTGGATGCGGCTTGTTGACGGGCAGGAAAATCCTGTGAATAATATATTTGACCGTGTCCGCATTATGCCCGATCCTTCTACTCCGCGTGAATTTCCATCCTGTAAATCGGATGAAGGCCTGGCTGCAGGAAAACTCTCTTTCCGTCAGGTTCTGCCCTACCAGGAGCCGGAAAGCTATGATCCTGTAAATGGGCATCCAAAAGATAAAGCATTCAGACTCACTGCAAGTGTCAGCTCTTCTCTCGGAAAGACCACAAGGATCAACTGGGATGGGAACCTTGAGAATATGCGCAACCTTGAGGGCAGTTTTGTCAGGAAGGAGAACTTTGTCGCCTGTATTTCCCTGGAAGAGGGACTCAATACAAATGTCAGTCAGGAGTTGTCAGATTCTGAATTCCCTTCCGGCCAGGCTTTTGCAGAAGCCATGGATTCTTCAACCAGGGTATGGAAAGAGTACTGGGAAAAATCAGGGGTTGCACTCGACGATGATCTGCTTGAGGGAATCTGGTACAGAAACCTCTATTTTTTCAATTGTGCAGTTAAAGACGGGGTAAACACCCCCGGATTATTTGCAAACTGGAGCTACAACGATATAGGTACTGCCTGGCATGGCGATTACCACATGAATTACAATACGCAGCAGCCTTTCTGGCTTACCTTCTCCAGCAACCATCTTGAGAAAAACCTTTCCTATGTTAACCTCGTGGAGTTCCTTTTTGATCTCAGCAAGAAATGGGCTAAAGAATATTATAATCTGCCCGGAGCATATTTCCCTCACAGTGCCTACCCGGTCGATATGACAATGAATTCCTATCCGGTCCCGCACTGGGGCTGGGAGATTTGCGAAACACCCTGGACAGTACAGGGATTATGGTGGCATTATCTGTACTCCGGAGATATTGAATTTCTTAAATCAAGGGCCTATGAACCGGTTAAGGCAGCCGTTGAATTTCTTGTTGCATACATGAAGCGTCCGGAAGCAAGAGGCCCGCAGTGGAAGGACACAAAATATCATATCTTCCCGACCATACCTCCTGAATTATATGCACTCAGGCCAGGCTTTAAATATAATTATGACTGTACAGTCGATCTTACCCTTGTGAAATTCATCTTCAAGGCTTTTGAGGAAGCTGCCAAAATACTTGGAAGGGAAAAAGAGGAGGAAGAATTATTGGCCGGCATCAGGGATATCCTCGATAATTACCCTGAATACCCGACAGCTGTGTCAGAAAAGTATGGAGAAGTTCTGGTATCGGTACCGGGTGAGCATAGCCAGGTTGTTTATAATGTTCCAAATGCGCTTATTACAGTCTTCCCGGGAGAGGACCATGGTCTGCATTCCGATTCCGCCACTCTTGAGTTGCTCAGGAATACCCTTATGAATCAACAGAACGAAGGAGGTAATGACCTGGTATTCAGAAATCTGCAGGCAGCAAGGATTGGAATGCTCGATATTGGGAAATTTAAAAGGCAGATCAGCTATTGTCTTCTGCCCAATGGAACTGCATCTGACAGGGCGATGCAGGTTCACGGACGCTACGATGACCGTGGAAATTATGGTTTTATGGACAAAATGGGTGTCTGGTTTGAGAACTTCTCCCTTCCGGTAGTGATTAATGAATGTCTTATGCAGAGCTATAATGGGACGATCAGGTTGTTCCCAAACTGGCCTGCCGGAAAAGATGCTGAATTTCATAACCTCAGGGCTGCTGGCGCTTTTCTTGTAAGCGCAAATCAGGAAAAGGGCGAGGTGAGAGGCATTGAGATCACCAGCGAAGCCGGAAGCAGGTTAAAAATTCTTCTTCCATGGAAAGATGGAGGGACAATCACCAGGAGTGATGGGAAATCCGTTGTCAAAACGGCATATTTCGAAACAGATACAGAGGTGGGTGAGAAAATTTATCTTAAACCCTGATAATCAATAAGATTGCATTGTTTAAGGATTTTACATACCGTTGTATTTTAAAAAGTATTAAATGAGTCTTTAAGAAGAGATATGGAAAGAACAGACAATTGCCTGGCCAAGCTTGAAAGAATGAATAAAGCGCTGCGCCATGAAGAGCCGGACCGGGTCCCTATAAGCGACTTTTTCTGGGGTGGATTTATCAGGCGGTGGAGAGCAGAACTGAACCTTCCTGCAGATGCAAACCCTTATGAATATTATGATCTCGACTTTATTGTGACAACACCCAACATGGATCCTGTCATTCGCCCATTTGAAACCATCAGGGAGAACGAGCAGGAGGTGGTTATAAAAACCGGATTTTTAGCGACTCTCCGCAAACGGTTTGATTTTCCCATGCCTGAATTTATCGCATTTGAAATTGATGCTATTGAGAAGCTCGAAGCATTCAGGTTTGATGATCCTGCTGATCAACGCCGGTTCTATTCTGCAGGCGATAATCAGATAGCAGGTGTCGGGGATGGCTTTGAACGTAACTCTCCTGCGTGGATCGGAACAGTGAAAAAATTATACCCTGACTTCCCTGTATATGGAAGTATTATTGAATGTTCCGAGTGCCTGACGCGGCTGGTAGGGCAGGAAAATTCACTGTTCTGGATGGGCATGTACCCTGACAGGCTTGGAGAATGTATCAACAGGATCGGACAGTTTTACCTTGATTGCACCAGGGCACAGATTAAGGCTGCCGCGGGACTGCTTGACGGTTTTGTAGTGTGGGGCGATGTAGCTTATAAAGAATCGCTTTTGTTTGACCCGGAATACTGGCGTCAGTATTTTAAACCATGGGTCAGGGCAATGATCGGAGAATGTCATAAGAACAATCTGCCGGTAATCTACCATGGCTGCGGAAATGTGAATGCGATTTTCGAAGATTTTATTGAAATGGGACTGGATGCCTATAATCCGCTTGAGGTAAAGGCAGACATGGATGCAGTAAGACTTAAGAGGTTGTATGGCGACAGAATCGGTTACTGTGGAAACAATGATATCCGGTTATGGGAAACAGGAGATCCTGATATTATTAAAAGAGAGACACTGAAGAAACTTAATGCTGCAAAGAATGGAGGTTTTATTTTCCAGTCTGACCATTCAGTCTCAAGTGATGTATCCGGAAAAACTTATGACTATATTGTTAAACTGGTCAGAGAGTATGGCAAATACCCCCTTAGGCTTGGAGAATTTGATATTGATATTTGAATTAGCAATTTTACTTTTAATATGGAAACCCGGCAAATAGTTTTGGCATCAAGGCCCATTGGTCTTCCTTCAACCGGAAATTTCAGAACCGAAACAAAAGTTCTGGATGATCTGAAGGATGGTGAGGTACTGCTCAAATCATGGTATTTCTCTGTTGATCCTTACATGAGAGGGAGGATGAGTAATTTGAAGTCTTATGCTGCGTCTTTTGAGGTGGATCAGCCAATCAGGGGAGGAGTGGTGGCGAGGGTAGCTGCAAGCCGGAGCAAATTGCTTGGAGAGGGAGATACAGTAGTCGGCATACTGCCCTGGGCTGCATATTCTGTAAGTAAGGCTGAAAATCTGAGAAAAGTGGATACCAAAACATATCCGCCCGGATATCACCTGGGGATACTAGGAATGCCGGGTCTGACAGCATATTTTGGAATTATGGAGATAGGAAAGCCCGGGCCTGGTCAAACAGTTGTAATATCAGGGGCCGCCGGGGCGGTGGGAATCGTGGCAGGTCAGATTGCAAAGCTGCAGGGAGCATACGTTGCAGGAATCGCAGGAACAGATGACAAATGCAAACTCCTGACAGATCAATTCGGGTTTGATAAGGCAATTAACTATAAAATATCCAGGGCATTAAGAAAGGATATTGCAGCCGCCTGCCCTGAGGGAGTCGATGTGTACTTTGATAATGTCGGCGGTGAGATTACCGATGCTGTGGTTGCAAACCTGAATAATCATTCCAGGTTTGTCCTCTGCGGACAGATCTCACAGTATAACAACACCAGGATATCGACAGGTCCTGCATTGCTTCCTGTATTTCTCACAAAAAGTGTCATGCTTCAGGGCTTCATTGTTAAGCAATTTCAGTGACCGTTTTGATGAAGCAATGAAACAGCTTACGTCATGGGTTGACGAGAACAAGATCAGGTATAAAGAAACAATAATCCATGGCTTTGATAAATTGCCTGAAACTTTCATCAGCCTCTTCAGTGGTAAAAACCAGGGTAAAATGCTGGTAAAAACCGAATAAAACAGTCAAGATTTTTATATGTCCTTCCAATGATACACAAAAAGTTATTTTTTCTGATTCCTCTGTTTACTGGCACATTATTTTTCGCCATTTCCGGATCCAGCGCAGGCAATATATATATTAAACCGACAATTGCAGATCAGGATACCCATAACCCATCATTTAAAGTTCTTGTAGTAGCCTCTGCTGATCCCGATCATGATCCGATGATAATCAAAGCCAGATCATTCCTTGAAAAGATGGGAGCAGAGAATAATTTTGAAGTATGCTATACACGTGATGCCACTCTGATAAATGACGAAAATCTGTCACAATATCAGGTGTTTGTTCAGATGCACCTGGCGCCGTTCGATATGACTCCTCCGCAGCAGGCGGCTTTGCAGAAGTTTATCACCTGTGGCAAAGGATGGGTGGGAGTACACGCAGCAGGACTGACCGGCACACAGTTTAAGGGTACGGAGGTCCCATACTGGATGTGGTTTGAAAAGCTGATGGGAGACATTATCTACTCTCCTCATCCCAAAAAACAGACCGGTACAATCCTGGTGGAGGATCGCACGCATCCGGTGACAAGAAACCTTCCTCCTTCTTTCAGCTTTTATGATGAGTGGTATGAGTTCAACAGGAGCCCGCGTCCCAATGTGCATGTTCTTGCCACAGCCGACGAAACTTCCTATAAACCGGAGATCCCGATGGGTGATCATCCGATGATCTGGATAAATCCTCAATTTGACAGGGCTGTTTACATAGGAATAGGGCATGATACAACTGCATGCACCGATCAGAATTTTACAATACTGATGAGGGATGCAATTTTATGGGCTGCCTCACCAGTTACAAACAAATCGGAACAATCTTCAGAATTCAAGGCTCTTGTGCTTACAGAACGGGGTGGACAGCATGAAGGTTTTGTCGCAGCGGCTCTTGACTGGCTGAACAAAGTTACTGTTGAAAAAAAATTTGAAATAAAGGTACTCAATCATGCCAGTGATATTAATGAAGAGATGTTATCAGACTATAAAGTTATTATTCAGCTTGACTACCCGCCATATACATGGAATGAAACTGCCATGGCTGCATTCGTTAAATATATTGATGAGGGAAGGGGAGGATGGGTTGGTTTTCATCATGCGACTCTGCTCGGAGAGTTTGACGGCTACCAGATGTGGAACTGGTTCTCCGATTTTATGGGAGGGATCAGGTTCGAAAGCTATATAGCTGCCACAGCTTCAGGGAAAGTCAATGTTGAAGATGGGAAACACCCCGTCATGAAAGGAGTTTCCGGATCATTTGTAATTGAAGGTGATGAGTGGTACACTTTCAATAAAAATCCCCGTCCGAATGTTCATGTGCTTGCCACAGTTGATGAATCGAGCTATACACCTGCTTCCGAAATAAAAATGGGAGATCATCCGGTTGTGTGGATCAATGAGCATAAAAAGGCCAGGAATATTTATTTCCTGATGGGCCATGATGGCATCCTTCTGAAAAACAAAGACTTCACAACTATGGTGAGCAATGCTATTCTGTGGGCAGCCGGTAAATAGAAGCAGGGTTGTTGCGGAAGGTGTTCAGAAATGAGTATATTGAAACTTATTATGAAGGTCAAAACATGGAGAAGATAATCTCTTTTGAAGTAATCGGTCAGTTTCTTGTGGATATTCTGGAAAAAGCAGGTATCCCGCATAAAGATGCCATTATTGTGGCTGATGTTTTATCCCAGGCCGACAAGTTGGGGTTTGATTCACACGGTGTAAACCGTCTGAAAAATATCTACCTGGATCGTATCAAGCTGGGTATTCTCAACCCTGTCACAAAAATTGAAATAGTCAGGGAAGGGCCTACTACAGCGGTTGTGGATGGACACAACGGGATGGGACAGGTCATTGCATCCCATTCAATGACGCTTGCCATTGAAAAAGCTAAAAAGTTTGGAATGGGAATGGTGGCCGTTCGCAATTCCACTCACTATGGCTTTGCGGGATATTATCCACTGATGGCGGTACGGGAAAATATGATCGGCATTACAGGCACAAATGCGCGTCCGGCGATCGCTCCAACATTTGGTGTCGAAAATATGCTTGGTACAAATCCCCTGACATTCGGGATACCCAGCGATGAGGAATTCCCGTTTTTGCTCGACTGTGCCACTTCAATAATCCAGAGAGGCAAAGTGGAACTCTATGCCCGTGAAGGCAAAGAGATGCCGTTGGGATGGGTAATCGATGAAAGCGGTGAAAGCAAGACCAACTCACAGGAAGTGCTTAAAGATCTTATAGCCGGCAGCGCCTCCCTGACACCTCTCGGGGGAATCGGTGAAGTGACAGCAGGGTACAAAGGATATGGATATGCAACTGTCGTGGAGATCCTGTCTGCAGCCTTGCAGCAGGGTTCCTTTATGAAGATGCTGACAGGTTTTTCTGATGGGAAACCGGTGCCATATCCCCTTGGCCACTTTTTTATCGCGATAGATATCAATGCCTTTACAGATATAGACAGTTTTAAAAAGACTACAGGAGATATCCTCCGCGAATTGAGAGCCTCAAAAAAGATGCCGGGTCATGACCGGATATTTACAGCCGGAGAAAAGGAATATGAAACCTGGATAGCAAGAAAGGACAAAGGAATCACCTTCAATGATAAACTCCTGGAGGAGTTCAGGGGACTATGCAAAAATTACGGTCTCATTGAATATTTACATCTTTTTTCTTAACGTAAAGCTATTGACCTTAATCTTAATTTGACCTTGTTTATGACAATGACAGTTTTATAATGTTAGCTTATTTCATGATCTGCTGATTCCTGGTACAATTTGCTGATGAAAAGTATCATAATGGAGAGGGCCGCAACGAAACGGAATTTATTCCGAGAAAGGGTTATTAAAATCATGGCCTTCAGGAGGCCCCTCAATGCTCTGGTCATTTCAGGGTCTTGGTGCCGGACATGGAAGTATCGGTCCGGGGAAGGATAAATTTTTTGTTCTCGGAATGCATGCGTCAACCGGCATTATTTATGCCTTTGATTATAATGGGAAACTTGTCTGGAAAAAAGAGTATGGCGCTGAATGGTCTGAGAATTATACCGGAACCAGATCCACTCCTGTTGTTGTCGGAGAGCGGGTTTATTTTGAAAGCGGTAAGGGGACTGTATACTGCTATGATGCTGTAACCGGTGCTAAAATCTGGTCAGTTGATCTGTTGAAGAAGTTCAATGCTGATAACATCACATGGGGAATGGCGGAATCGTTACTCATCGACGGCGACTATCTGTATTGTACTCCGGGAGGAAAAGAAAACAATATTGTTGCACTGAACCGTTTTACCGGTGCGACAATCTGGACAAGTCCGGGAAACCGTCAGCCATCTGCCTATTGTTCACCTGTACTGGTAAAACACAATAAGACCTCCTTAATTGTAACAATGACTGCCAGATCCATTGTAGGAGTGGATGCTTTAACAGGTCAGTTTTACTGGCAGGTGCCGCAGTTCCAGGGAAATAAAATACATGCCAATACACCCGTTTATTATCAGGGGAGAATCTATTGTTCAAGTGATTATGACGAGACAAATTCGGGACTGGTTGCATTGAAACTCTCCGACGATGGCAAAAGCGTCACTGTTGAATGGAGAAATGAGAATTTCAGAAACCTTATGGGGGGAATTATTGTAACAGACGGACATATATACGGTTCCATGTACAGGAAAGGTTCCTGGTGTTGCCTCAGAACGTCCGACGGACAAATTGTATATACATCCGATAAATTAGGTGACGGTAATATCATTATGGCTGAAGGCCTTTTCTACTGTTACAGTGAAAAGGGCGAGGTTGCCCTTGTAAATGCAAACTCCGTGTCGTTTAATGTTGTCAGCAGATTTAAGGTTCCCCTTGGCACCGACCAGCACTGGTCACATCCCGTTATTTATCAGGGAAGATTATATAGTCGGCACGGTGATGCACTGATGGTTTATAACCTTAAGGCCGGATAAATGAGTATACGCCTATATTGTTTTTGCAGCTAAGATTGTTTTACTGGTTGACTTTTAAAAAGTCATATCCGATTTCCCCGTTTTTCACCCTGAGATTCATATAACCGGCATAGCTCAGACCATCCTCCAGTGCGTCTACCTGTATATAAGTAGTCACACCGAAGACTTCAGCATCCCTCTTGTGGTCATGCCCTGTGATTACCATATCAACATTATTCTCAGTAAATAAATTAATCAAAGAAACCAGTTCTTCCTCAACCAGATTGGTGCTGGTTGTATGTCTGGGCCGGAACAGATTGACATGAGTTATCACAATGCAGCGACGGTAATCAGGCCTGATGGTCTGCAGAGTTTTTCAGCCATTCCAGTCTGCAGCCTGCCCAAAGTACTGCCTCCAGTATCAATACATATATAAAGATCTGAACCAGCAGGCGTTTTGATAGTAAAATAATAACTGGAAGAACCAAATCTTGAATAAAACTCACCCCATCCATTGTACCATAGATCATGATTACCAACCACATAAGAATGATCTCAATGAATCATCCTGCGGCATATGATTCTCAAATTTGGCATAATCTTCTGATAGACCGCCTGTCAGATCACCGTCTATAATGACTGCTGCCGGCTTTTTTGTTCTTGCTATATCATAAAACCTGTCGAGATTAGCTGTGCTTCCGACATGGATATCAGCCATTGCTAAAATTGAATAGTCATCAGATTCAACAATGATATCACGGGAAGGATGGCTCATGTTCCATTCCCTTGACTCATTGAATCGCATGTCAACTGATTCGCTTGAAGTGATAAATTCAGATTCTTTCGAACATGCTGTTGCCAGTAAAGCCATTGCTATTATAAGCAATGATCTTTTATTTATTAGAAATTCCATTTTACACCTCCTCTTATTACGAAACCAAAATAATTTGTACTCATATTCAATGATCCGGCATTTTTATACCATGCCTCTGCAAACAGACAAACCGGGGAACTTACCTTATATGAACCGTGCAGATTCAGATAGGGGTTGGTCTCCTGGTTGATAAGAAAATAATCGATATTTGTCACAGTTAGTCCGGTATTCCATCTGGAGTCCGATGGTTTGAGATTATAACTGAAGGAATACATCAGATTGAAATTCTCATGAATTTTTTCTGCATCCTTTTCAATATTATAATCCTCGATTGCCTTTCTTCGAAAACTATAAGTCCTGAAGTTGGTACCGATCTGCATTTCAAAATGTTTCAGTTTCATTGAAATAGATACAACCATAGTTAGTTTCCTGCAGAAGTTCGGATGAAGCAGTCCATAACCAGAATCCATTAAGCTCAAGAAGGGTGTTTTTTATTTTGAACTCCCTGGAGCCATTAATGCGATACCCTGATAGAACAATATTATTCCCGTTATACAGGTTAGTCTGAAGACCTGCTTCCAGCTGATTTTTCCCGGACCTGTAGTGTCCAAGTAATGCAGATCTGATAAACAGACCATCAGAAATAGTATTCTTCCCGGCATCGGCATAAAGAGTCAATCCAGGCTGCGCAGACAGATTCATCCCGGTTATGGTTATAAAAAGGATGAACAAAACTCCTGAAATCTTCAGGGGAAACATTCTGGTACATCATTTTAGTCAGGTTTTTCATTGTTTGGAAATTAATTGTAGAATGGAAATTCAACAATCAGGCCAATCAATGTAATGCGTTGATATGCAAGTAAATATGTGATTTGATTGATTTGTTTTGAATTTTATTTGTAGCGTTTTGCTACAAAACATTGTTTCAGATCGCTACACTTTATTATCTTTAGTATCTTTATTAATATTTGTGTCCTGGCATTTAAGAATCAATGATCTGCAAGGAATGAAAACCATTAGTGCATCCAACATTCTTGTTGTTGATGATGATAATGATGTTCTGTACACAGCGAAGCTTGTATTGAAAGGACTTTTTGCAAAAGTTGATACTCTGTCGCGTCCCGGATTTATTCCTGATTGCCTTCGGGATTCCAAATATGATTTGATTTTGCTGGACATGAACTTTTCCAGGGGCGATACCTCAGGAAAAGAGGGACTGGAATGGCTTGGAAGAATACTGCAGATCGATCCGGAAGCCCGGATAATTACAACCACTGCCTATGGTGAAATAGATCTGGCTGTTCAGGCAATGAAGCTTGGTGCAGTCGATTTCATTATTAAGCCATGGAATAAAGATCAGCTTATAGCTTCCGTCAGGAATGTTTTTGCAAAGGAGAGGATTAAGAAAGCAGATAAAAAACCAAAAAGCAATCATACCGATTCGGCAGATTCAATTAAGAACAGGTACCCTGAAATTTTCTGCAGGTCAGAATGTATGATGCAGGTTCTTGATACCATCAGAACAGTTGCACCGACAGATGCCAATGTCCTGGTCATGGGAGAAAACGGAACAGGGAAAGAGCTGGTAGCCTGGTCATTGCATTGTGAATCATTAAGAAAGCAGAATGCTTTTGTGCATGTTGACCTGGGCGCTATTCCGGAGACTCTCTTTGAAGCTGAGTTATTCGGACATACACGCGGTGCTTTTACGGATGCCAAAGAAGAGAGGACCGGAAGATTTGAAGCAGCTTCAGGAGGAACGCTTTTCCTTGACGAGATTGGTAATCTGAGTTTGCAGATGCAGGCAAAAATCCTTACGGCAGTACAGCACAGGGAGATTATTAAAATCGGAACCAATCATCCGATTCCTGTAAATGTCAGGCTTATCTCAGCCACAAATATGCCATTGTACCAGATGGCTGAATCTTTCGAATTCAGGCAGGATCTGCTTTACCGTATAAACACTGTTGAGATAATATTGCCTCCTCTCAGAGAACGCAAAGAAGATATAAGTCTTCTTTCTGAATATTATCTTAAACTGTTCTCAGAACAGTATGGCAAAGAGGGAATACTTATTAAAGACGACACCCTGGAAAAGATGGAGCAGTATCACTGGCCCGGAAATATAAGAGAGCTTGCCCATGCAATTGAAAGAGCTGTTATACTTAATAAAAGCGGTACTCTGAAACCGGAAGATTTTATTCTGAAGATCAAGCCACAACCGGTCCTGGTTTATGATGAACCAATGGTTCGTGTTGAAGATTATGAAAGAAAAGCGATTAAAAATGCATTGAACAAAAATAACGGAAATCTATCGAGGGCAGCTGATGATCTGGGTGTTGCAAGAACAACATTATACAGGAAGATCTCACGGTTCGGAATTGAATTCTGGAAATGATGAATTACTAAACAGTCAGAAATGATTTTCTGAATTCGGATCATTATAATTCAAAAACAAAGATTATGCAGAATATCTGGAACTATATTTCCAATCTTGGTATCAGCGGTGATGAGAGTCAGCTTGACCGTCGAACAATAATTCTCAGCAACAAGCTTAATTTTGTGATGCTGGTCTCAATGTTATTGCTGCTTGCCATTACTATTCCTATAATGCTTCTTACCAATGATCCGATCTCATATGGGACACTCAGGGTTGTATTTCTCCTTGGATTCAATTTTCTGAATCTGGCAGTTGCAGGCTTTGGTTTTACGAAGCTAAGTAAATTTTTACTCATTTTTGTCACCTCCGGTTATTTTCCTGCTTGGACCTACTTTTTATGGGTATGTAGAGGAGGAGAGTTATACCTATTACCCTTATGTGCTGATTTGTGCTTCTATTATTCCCCAGCTTCTCCTTCATCCGAAGAATGAAAAATTTCTCTTCTGGTTATCAATGGCCTATTATCTGGTTCTGGTCGTAATTATTGACAGCTTAATGGTCTCATTTTGGAACAACTCATTTTCCAATTGTAGACAGAATAAATACCTTCTACCCTATGTATAAAATTTCGCAGATAATCCTGTTCATTTTCATGAATGCAAGCATATATTATCTTCGAATGCTTAATTTCCGGTTTGAGGAAGAGTTGAAAAGGAAGAATCTGAACTGGACCTTCAAAACACAGAATTGATAAACCAGAAAAATGAGATTGAAAGGCAAAAGGATGAACTGGTAAAGAAGGAGATAAGTACCTGGCAAAAACTTGTTAATATTATTTCACATGAGATTGTAAATTCTGCTATCCCTATTACCAATCTGGCCGGCATGAGCAGCCAGATGCTTGAGGACGAGTCAGGTGCAGTTCTGAAGCCACAGAAAATAGGAGAGGAGGCTGTTGAGGATATACATCACGGATTGAAAATAATTGAATCAAGGACAAGGGCTCTTGTCAATTTTGTTACCTCCACTAAAAGCCTGACCCAGATACCGAAACCCGTAATCAGAAAAATCAGTCTCAGGGAGTTATTTGACCGGATTACAATACTATACCAGCCAAGGTTTAAAGAAAAGGGAATTCAGTTTGAAAAGCATATTGTACCTGATGAACTTACAGTTAATGCAGATCTGGAGCTTATTGAAACTGTGATAATAAACCTTATTCAGAATGCCATGGAGGCAATGGAAGAGATTTCAGGTCCCAGACTTTCATTTTTTGCGGAAAGAAACGAGCTGAACCAGGTTCAGGATATCCATATCAGACAATGGTAGGGGCATAAGTGAAGATGTTATTGAACGGATCTTCCTTCCATTCTTTTCTACAAAGCCAAATAATTCAGGTATCGGATTGAGCTTGTCACAGCAGATAATGATGTCGCATAATGGCCGGCTTGAGGTGAGCTCAATTCCCGGTAAGGGAGCTACTTTTACGATGATTTTCTGACGGGATGATTGGTTGGACATGAAAGCAAGTGGAAAATATCCTATACTTGTCCGGCGGTCATTTTGGCCCAGAACACAAGCTCTTTACACCAGGAATATTAAACCAGAGAAATTATCACTAAATAAACATTAAATGAGATATTTAATCATTATTCTTTGTATTTCAAGCATCCTCTTCTTAACTGCATGCAGAAAGGGCAGACCCTGGTGAAGCTGTAGCTCAGTTGCTCTTTGAGGATAATTTTGATGGATCGGTTATTGATGGTGCAAAGTGGGAAAAATGCCCTGAGTGGGAACGTCAGGGTGCATCTCAATGGGAAAATGATAACAGCTACGTCGAAAATGGGAATCTGGTCTTGAAAATCACACCTCACAATATAAAGGAAAGCTGGGTTTACACAGGAGCAATACGTTCAAAAGGCAAGTTTGAAAGGACCTATGGTTATTATGAAGCGAGGATTAAATTTCCCGTATGCGACGGAACATGGGGTGCATTCTGGCTCATGTACGGATCAACAAGTATTGTGAACGGTTCCGGGAAAGAGGATACCGAAATTGATATAATTGAATCGATCTTCAACATTGAAGGTAAGACAAACAGCGCCCTGCACTGGGATGGTTATGGCACAGGACACATGTCTGAGGTTGCGAGTTACTCAGGAACGAATATTTATGATGGTGATTTCCATACCTTTGCTGTTGAATGGGAAAAAGACAAATACATTTTTTATATTGACAATGTTGAGAAATGGAGAACGTCAGCCGGAGGAGTATGTCAGGTTCCGCTTTATATTAAGCTGACTATGGAAGCAGCCAGCTGGGCTGGCACAATAAACATGCCTGAACTCCCAAAATTCATGCTTGTCGATTATGTTAAGGTATATGACAAAAGGCCATAGAAAGGATTCAGTTTTTCAAGGTCCAATTCTGATCTGTCGGTTTTTGTTTATTTTAACTCAGATCACTCATGAAGAGGAGACTTGATCAGACACTACATCTAAGGAAGTCTCTTCGGAAAGCAGCCTGTTAAGGTTAGAATTTATAACCAGCGGAAATTGTTAAACACCTGTTCCAAAGATCTTCATCAGGATCATCGCTTATATTTTTCAAGCCGTACTGATAATTCAGACACAATATAATACGGTCATTGAACTCATAAGACACAAAGCCTGCTATACCTGCATCAAAGCGTTTTAGTAAAGTTGAGGATTCACCTGAAGGAAGTTCATTTCCGTTATCATCTTTTAACACAAGCTCGTCTTCGGAAAAAAGTTTCATTTCCGCGGTAAAATCTTCACTGTTGGCAGAACCTTTGAACTTAACCTTCCCTCCAATGCCGTAACTAACCAAAGGACCTGCTCCTATGCTTAGTTTATCTGATCCTGCCGAGGGAAATCCCACCTTTAAATAGACAGGCAAATCAATATAAAAAGGAACAAATGCAGCCTTCAATTTCAATGGCACAGTTATGTATCCTGAAGGACCAGCAACGGTATAGGTTTGAATAATTGTCGATTTAGCACCCCGCATGGTGAATAACAGTTCCGGTTGCATTGAAAAATAGTTATTTATGACAACCTCAGCAAATGGACCGCCCTGAAAGCCGGCTATAGTATTATATTCCGGAATTATCCCTTCGTCGGTTGACGATCTGTATTTTGACAGAGTGGTTCCTGCTTTGACGCCAAAATTTACCTGAGAAGCAATGGTCAGAGAGTACATGCACGCAATTACCAGTAAAAATTGTTTTTTCATAAGAAAATAATATCATTTGATTCTTAATTATCTTTAATTAGGTTAGTCCTCTCGTTTTTTTCCATTTTAACTTAACCAACAGACTTATTTAAACAAAAGCTATAGCATTCTATATCGGACTCTACTATTTTAAAAATTATCGAAAACCATTTTGCATAAGGTCATTTCTTGATAGCATATATTAAATGAGCATGGAGAAATGAAGAATATCTCCGGAGAATTAAGCGATAGTCAGTATTACCTCCAGCAATCAACAGATCATATTCCTTACACGGGATGAATGAATGGCCTTGTAGCATTTATCGATAATCAAGAAGTACCTTGAGCAGGTAAGAGATGTATTCTGTTTTTGCTGTTTCATTGGCTTGTGGTATTCAGATCTCTTTAATCTTAAACGGAGCAATATCAAAGTTAAAAAATACTTTGTCAATTTGATTTGGCGTTTTCTTCAAAATTATTTTAAATTTCCATGTCTTGAAATAGTTCTTCCTTCCAAAATTCTATCAGAGGTGGTAAAATCTCAAGGGAAATGATTTTGTTTTTTGTTAACTTAAGAATTAGTGGATGATCCCTATCCCTTCACTCTGTTCCGATTTACAACCTTTTTAAAGAGTTGCAACATACTCAACTGTAATTTATAATTCGAGAAGTCTCGATTTAAAAACTTGGACTCTCCTTTCTTAATTAAAACAGAAGGGAAGGGGATTCATATTATACAACCATAATCCTGTTGACTTTTAGTATAGGATTTAATAAATTGGTTTGAGGAGAATAGATAAATAATTAATTACTTGCATTTAATTGTTTAACCTATTTAGAATAATGAGTAATACCCAATCTTCAACCAATTCCAATCCTGGTTTAAAACGAGTCCTGGGTCTTTCGTCCCTTGTGGTGTATGGCATTATCGTAATTCAACCCACAGCACCAATGCCATTATTCGGTACTGTAGCAGAACTGGGTCATGGTCATGTGGCGAGTACTGTACTTATCGGTATGGTAGCAATGCTATTTACAGCAATAAGTTACGGAAGGATGGCCAATATTTATCCCAATGCCGGTTCGGCATATACATATGTTGGCAGGGAGATACATCCAGCCCTGGGATATATAGCTGGCTGGAGTATGCTATTCGACTATGTCTTGAATCCTACTATTTGTGTTATATGGACGAGTAAGGCTGCAATGAATTTACTCCCTGGAATTCCTTTTGCAGTTTTTGCAGTTTTCTTTGCTGTCTTATTTACCACAATGAATTTACGTGGTATCAGGGCTAGTTCACGTACTAATTTTATCATTGCCACTTGCCTGGGAATAGTTATTGTACTATTTATAGGGGCTTCTGTACGCTATCTCTTTTTGCACCCCCCTGTCGGCCTTATTGAATGGACAAGACCTTTTTATAATCCTGAAAGCTTTCACCTTAACCTCTTTCTCTGCTGGATCATCGGTTGCAGTACTAACCTATTTTGGTTTCGACACCATATCGACATTGTCTGAAGAAGCAAATAATCCCAGGCGTAATATCATGCTTGCATCTGTTCTGGTATGTCTGATTATAGGTATAATGTCCGTTGTTCAAGTTTATACTGCTCAGCTTGTATGGCCCGGAACTTCTTTTCCTGACCAGGACACCGCATTCTGTTATGTGGCTGGTAAAGCCGGTGGTCAATGGCTCTTTTATACAGTTAATTGTGCAGTTCTCGTTGGAACAGTTGGTGCAGGTTCAGGGGCACATCTAGGTGCCAGCCGGCTTCTATACGCGATGGGAAGGGATAAAGCAATCCCTTCCAAGTTCTTTGGTGTGGTCAACCAACAAACACGTGTGCCATCGAATAATATAATCCTTGTTGGCGCTATTGCTATGGTTGGAGCATTTCTTATTTCATTTTCCTTGGGTGCTCAATTAGTGAATTTTGGAGCCCTGATTGGATTTATGGGCGTAAATGCTTCATCATTTGTTCACTATTTTTTAAGAAATGAACGGAGAAAAATTAGTTTTCTAATTATACCGGTTTTGGGTTTTACAATCTGCCTCTATCTTTGGCTCAGCCTAGGGTTTAAAGCACAAATTGCAGGTTTTTGCTGGCTTACAACAGGTGTCCTCTATGGTGCATATCGTACATCATGGTTTCGTAAACCTCTCCAGTTTTCCCTGATTGAAAACAATAATAAATCTTAATACACCTGAAAGATTGATTTGAAAAATGTCACAGGATACTGAGGATTTTCCTACATAAAACAGCAGGAGACTAGATCACCATTTTTACTGACTACTACAACACACAATTTGAAAAAATGGATTAGACAAGAACGATAAGAAATATTAGTTTAATATTTAGCTGGTTTTACCAGACCCTTATTTTGGTTCCGGCAAATATCAAACGCTACCGAATAATTGGGAAACACATATTAATAAGGATCAATTAACTAATTGAATTCTTGGAAGAAATGAAAGATGATCCAATGATCTAATCGCAGATATCACCCATTTGCCTATTTATCTTACGAAATTTATTATAACAAGACAGTAAACGATGATGGCAGAATATATTTGGATCTTGACCGCATTTGGTGTTGTTCCCCAGAAGGATTTTATTCTTAAGATGTTGTTTTATCCATTTGAAGAACAACTCTACTTTCCAGCGATATTTATAGAGCAGAGCAATCTCATGTGCCTTAAGATCAAAGTTGTTGGTTAAAAACTCGAAAGTTCTTTCTGTTTCTTCATCATAATACTTGATTTTCCGGAGTTTATCCGGGTAGTATTGTAATCACTCTCTGAAGTAAAAAATCTGTAAGCTGATTGAAGACATATTTGCCCTGATTCATGGATTTTCGCTTTCAACAAAGCTAAAACCCATACTTTCATTTCAAATCGTCACTCTATCAAAAAACGCTACAACCTAGATGTATTCAAGATTTCAAAGAACGATATTTAATTTTTAGTGGACACTAATGAAACAATTTAGTAAATATCATATTTAAATATAACTTTACTCCGATAGTATTCAAAGCATATATGAAAACTTTCACATGTGATATTGAATTGGTTGCCAGATTACAGAAAGGGGATGTAATTGCGTTTGACTTGCTTTATGAGAAGTATTCCGGGAAACTCTATTTATTCGCATTAAAATACTTACGATCGACAGCCGAGGCAGAGGAACTAGTTCAATCGGTTTTTCTGAAGGTGTGGGAAAACCATAAAAACCTGAAAAAAGAATTATCATTCAAATCATATCTTTTTACTGTTGGCTACAACGATATGTGTAAACTTTTTCGGAAACGGAGTTACCTTCAAAAATTCATAAACGACACTATTGTTGAAAATCCTCAATTTTCTTGTCAGATCGAAGAAAGCATTGACTATAATTCCTTACTGGAGAGGATTCAACACATAATTAACAAACTTCCTGAAAGACAAAAAACCATCTTTCTGAAAAGCCGGAAGGAGTATAAAACAACAAAAGAGATTGCTGAAGAACTGAGGCTTTCAACCGGCACCGTTGATAATTACATCTCAGAATCTTTGAAATTTATCAGAAGCCGATTAGGCAACGAAGATTTTGCCTTATTGTTTGTCTTTTCACTGTTTTTCCTTTAATTAGGTACTCTTTCCTATCAAAATTTAACTCTATCTGATACATCTGTCTTACATACTTTAGAACAGAGTGTTAGGCACATTCTGGAATAATCCGATTAAATATAATTCATCATCTGTTGATAATTGATACGTTTTAAGTATGAGATTCTTCTAACTTATGGATATTATATATACCAATCTGAAAAACATTCGTATTGTGGAAACTTTTTAATGAGCAAAATTATTATAGATCAGACGAAAAAAGATCATAGGATTTGGTTTAGTTAGTAGGTGATTAGGGTTCTGACAGGTACTTGCAGTTCAAACTATTAGTTCTATTACTGCAATGCCTGTCAGTTTTTTGTTTGAAACTACACTCTGGATAGTAAAAAGACAACTATTTCTTTTAATTCTTTATCAAGTTATTATACAGTACTTTATAAGTGTCTTAATCTAATTCATAAACGAAAACGAGATAATACGATAAAATAAATGCATTTTTAATATGAGATTCACTTTACTTGTGGGTATATATAAAATAAAGAGTAAAAATCACTTTTACTACATACATTTAAAAATATCAATGTTGAAACAAAACGATTTAGAAAAAATAGAACGCTATATTAACGGAGAGGCCTGACGAAAGCGAAAAAAACTATGTTGAATCTCTGTTTTTAAATGGTGAAGATAACCATACTCTCCGGATTTACTTGAAAAAGACTGGGACCTTATGCTCAGGGATTCCTCACCTTCTGAAGTTAATCTTAATCCATCTGCTTGACCAGGTTCATCACCTTATCCGGAAAAATGAGACATCAGAAAAAGCAAAACCTATTCAAGGTTTCACCAGGGTTTACATGAGGGCTGCTGCCATTTTACTTTTACCTTTATTGATTGCAGGAGGACTTGTATTACAATTATCTGGGCAATCATTTCAAGCCAACTAACCTGACCAGCAGGTAAGTTCCACAATCTATGCCCCTCTGGGATCGCACGGGTATCCTTCAATCTTCCTGATGGTACAACTGGTATGCTCAACAGTGGTTCCAAACTTAGCTATTCACTTCCGTTTACAAACAACCGACAGGTAAAACTTGAAGGTGAAGCATGGTTTGAAGTTAGCACGATGAAAAACATCCGTTTGAAATCAGTACAGGTAATTCATCTGTTAAGGTATTGGGAACCAGTTTTAACATGAGTGCTTACCCGGACGAAAATTATGTAGAAGTAGTACTTCAGAAGGGCAAGGTGGAGTTTCAGAATAATAAAAGTGATGAAAAGGTAACTATGCTCCCATCAGAAAGACTGGTTTTTCAAAATGGCACATATCAGTAAATCGGTTACTGATCCGGAAAAATACAATGCATGGACAGAAGGCAAGCTTGTTTTCAGAGGTGATCCGATGGCTGAAGTGGCCAGACGTATTGAACGATGGTATAATGTGAAGGTTGAACTTGGCTGATCAAAGATCTTGAAAAATATTCTTTCCGGGCAACTTTTGAAGACGATAAACTTGAAGAGGTACTCCGGTTATTATCAATGACTTCTCCTATCAGATATATAATTACTCCCCGCAAACTTTTGCCGATGGAACCTATGAAAAAGAAAAAGTAACTATTTATATTAAAAAATGATAATACTAACTCTTAAAACATCTAACTATGAAAACAATCAATGGACCTTAGATTGAAGACAAAAAAAAGGAAATCGCGTCAACGATTTCCTTAAAAAACATCCTTTCGGAATTTTTTAACTTAAAAACTTACAAATTTATGAAAAAAAACAAACCTTTCGGGGAATTGTTTTATCGTTCTCTGAAAAAAACCTCTACTAATTATGCGTATTGCTGTTATTCTTCTGATTCTCGGAATTCTGCAAGCACGCGCTAATGACGCCTATTCGCAGAAAACAAGGCTTTCTCTCAATTTTTCAGATGCTGAACTTGTCAGTGTACTTGATAAAATTGAAGATGAAAGTGAATTCTTCTTCCTGTACAATGAAAAGCTTCTTGATACTGAACGCAAAGTCAGATATTACTGTAAATGATCAATTAATTAATGCTATACTGGATGATCTTTTTGCTGGTACCGATGTAAAGTATACAATTATTGACCGTAAAATCATTCTTGCTCCAGATTATTTAACAGAAGAAGCTCTACCCCAGCAAAACAAAATTACCGGTACTGTTACCGACAAAAATGGTCCTATTCCTGGTGCAAACGTTGTTGTTACTGGAACAAATCTGGGAACAATAACCGATATCCGGAGGTAAATACAGTATTGAGGTTCCTCCGGGATCAAAAAGTCTGACATTCACATTTATCGGAATGGAATCCCAGGAAATCAATATCGGGACATCAACCCAAATCAACGTAACTATGGCTGAGTCCGCAATTGGCTTGATGAAGTTGTTGTGGTTGGCTATGGAACCCAGAGAAAAGCAGAAGTGACTGGCGCAATTGGAGTCATCAATACTCAGGATTTGAAAAATATGCCAGTTGCACAACTTGGGCAGCGAATGCAGGGGAAACTTACAGGTGTCAGAATTTATCAGACAAATGGTATTCCCGGAGGACAAGGGCTAGCATTCAGGGTTCGTGGACAGGCATCCATTAATGCAGGAAATGCACCTTTGATCGTTATTGATGGATTCCCTTCCAGTACCGGGCTTGAATCGATAAATCCTGAAGACGTTGAATCTATTTCAGTATTAAAGGATGCTTCTTCTTCATCACTCTATGGTTCCCGTGCTGCCAATGGAGTTATTCTTGTTACAACTAAACAGGCGAGAGAAGGTGCAACAAATGTGGGATTTTCATTTTATACCGGAATACAAAATGTGCCTCAAAAAGGAAGACCCGATGTAATGAATGCACGTGAATTTGCACAGTATAAAAATGAATGGTATACAGATAATAATATGGAGGTGCCGGAAAGATATCAGAAATCCGGAACAATATGGACCGGATTCTGGTACCGATTGGTATGATATACTGCTTCAGCCAAATGCAGTTGTTCGGGATTATCAATTATCTGTTTCAAAAGGTACGGCAAACGTGAAATCCCTGGTCAATGTAGCTTACAATAAACAGGAAGGAGCAATAATAAATTCAATGGCCGAACGATTTACAGCAAGAGCCAATAATTTATTTACTGTTTCTGATAAATTAACTTTTGGATTAAACATAGCTCCTACATATAAAAACTCCAATAATCTTGATCAGTTTGCTCCCGGATACTGGAATGTTCTTAATTCTTCATATTTAATGGATCCGACATTGGAGTATAAAAATGCAGATGGCACCCTGCCAGTTGGATATTCATCTCCCGGAATGTTTCCTAATCCAAATTATTATAGGGTGCTGATGGAAAGACATAGTCCGGCGCAGGAGGTAAGGAGTTTACAAAACATTTTTGGGAAGTATGAAATTATTGATGGCTTAATCTATAAATTAGAAGCTGATGCAGATATCGGGAATATCAAATCGAGATATTGGAGCCCTTCGACCGCTCAGGGATCAATGTTCGTATCACCTCCTAATCCGGCCACAGGTTCTTATAGTACTTCCAGTTACTTAAACTGGCAAATAGAGAATACATTAACCTATACTAAGACAATTAAAGAAAAGCATAATTTTGATGT
>CAWJVS010000018.1:0-219394 GCA_963846335.1 uncultured Bacteroidales bacterium | reverse complement strand
AACAGGTAGCCCATCAATGGAAAAGGAACCGTTCTCAATATCAGTAACAGTATATCTTTCCCCTGTAAATACCACTACTTTAGTAGCATCTGACAGGGATATGCCCTTTGACCCCGGAATACCTCCACCATTGCCTTTGCTCCCGGTTCCTATTTCCCCTTTAATAAGTACATTATCATCATTATTATTATTACTATTCCCATCTTTCTCACAGGCGATTATTGAAAGAAGAAAAAGAACTAAAAGAATGGCTTTTCTCATAGTTAAAATGTTTTAGTTTCCAGTTTTATAAAATCCCGCCGTACAAAATAATAATTAAATAATTCAGACAGAATGCAAATCAAAAAAATATTGATTAAATCTTGTCATGTAGCCTGCCTTATTTTTATGAAATATAATTTCCAGGAACGAAGAAACTTCTTCCAAAACAATCTGACCTTTAAGCTTCAGATTTATATAAAAACAATTTGCCCTTTTTTGAATTGAATGTAGCTTAGAATTCGCTTTCCAGCTCTTTCTGTAAAGAATTGCATACAGAGTTATTTATTGGCCAGGCTCTTATAGCGGCTGGACTAACTGTTAATATCAAATAAAGCCTTAATGCACAAAGATAGCCAGGTTATATATTTGTACCAACTGAAAAATCCCTGGTGAAATTGCTATTTATGTAATATGCCCCAGTATACCATGAGGGTAGGAAATGTCAGATTAAAGGCGAGTAAACTGGAAGGCAATTTTGCCAATATTTCCTTAACAAGTCCCATTTATACTATCGCATCGAATTACCTTATTGTCCGTGCTGAGTAATCTCTTTGGGAAATTTATCCGCTATCAGATTCAAGTTTATATTGTGTTCTAAGAATGCTTTCAAACCATCAAGGACAGTTGTAAACCCACTTGTTGAATCTTTAATTATTTGCAGAAGTTCGTCTCCCGTTTTTCCAAATCCATAGTTTTTGATTGTCACATATGTTGCACTGTCACTTAGTGCCTTGAATTCAAAGTCAACTATTGTAGCGGGGTCATCCCATTCTATCAATATTTTTTTATTTGGTACTATCTCTATTACGCTGACAATAGTCGAAATATTATACATTTCCCACTCCCAGATCACAGTTTTTCCAACTTCTAATATATCACTTCCTTTTGAGAACCAAAAATTTTTGGTAAGAGCAGGGTCAATGAAAGCTCTAAAAACTTCTGCAACAGGTTTTCTGATTAACATTTGTGTCTCCACACCTTTAAAACTATAATCTTCCATTTTTCTAAAGCTATCAATCCATTACGCAGCGAACAGATATGCCATCAGTCTTTAAGGCTGTAGGTTCGTCAGAAAAGCCAGTACTGATCGAGAAGAAATCTGCACCTCTGCCACCGAGATCAGAAGATGTAGCCGACCACCATGAACCATCGTATCCAAGAGACATAAATTGACCAAAAGTACCCCCTGCATCAGACCACCGGATACCGGCCCGGAAGAGCTGTAAATCCAGTTTCATTGGAGCCTGAGTTGGAGCCAACCCAATGGGTAGTTCCGCTTTCTTTCACCTGATCACCGACAACACTTTCACCTCCAAGATATGTTTTCAGTGTGTACCATTCCGGTGTAGTTGGAACATGCCATCCGGCGGGACATAAATTACGGTTATCAATTACTGCATTCCAGTTATATAATGCTCCATATGTTGTTTTGTAAGATGAGGCATCGTTATTATACCAGCAATAACCATCATCAGTTGAATTTTCCCATTCAAAATTATCTGTTACGTTTACAAGAGGCGTACCATCATTGAATTTTGTTGTTTTAAGATTTTCTGCCATCCAGGTCTGGGTGCCAATCTGAATAGTCTTATAGATATTACCATCTATATCCGAAACAGAACCATAAGTTAAATCAGGATTAAAAATAATTGAGGTGACAGCTGAAGTAGTGAAGCTCAATTCATTCCCGTAAGCTGTCCCTGCACTGTTTGTCACATACGATCTTACATAGTATTTCGTTGATGGATGCAATCCATATATAGGGCTTGGATTATTATAATCCCAACCAGCCTGTGATGTTTTACTGCCACTGATTGTCGGGCCAGGAGCAGTTCCCCAGCAAATTCCCCAATCCGTTATATTTCCACCGCCATCATTAGTTATACTAACACCTGAAAGCGCACTTGCCACAGCAATATCAGTAACTGGAACTGTAGTTACAGTTGCTAGCAGAACTGGGTTCGCAGTGAACGTAATTTCATTGCCGTAAGCTGTCCCTGCACTATTGGTGGCATATGCACGAATGTAGTAAGTAGTATTTGGCGTTAAATCACCCAAATTACTTGAAAAAGCACCGGTACCTGCTCCATCCGAAGTCTTGCTGCCGGCTACTGTCGGTTCAGGGGCAGTACCCCAGCACACCCCCGGGCTGTCACGTCAGCGCCTCCATTGGAAGTCACAATGCCTCCTGAGGAGGCAGATACTGCTGTGATCTCAGAAACAGCATCTGTAGTCAGTGTGGGTATTTCAACCAAAGGCATTTCATCATCTTTTTTACAACCAAATAATATCGTTATACTGGCCATAATAAATACTGAGACAAACATTTTAAATAGATTTTTCATAATTTTTGGTTTTAGTAAATTATCACAGATTAAAAATATTTTAACATTGAATAAACAATCAATTGCTCATCGTACAACAGGCATAATCAGGTCCTCTTAAATCCCAGGTGAATCTGTTGAATTTAAAAGACTGACAAATTATTTTAATATGTTAAAACACAGATATTACCTAAATTACATCAAGAAAACTATTTCGATAACCTAAAAATGATGTGATCTTTTCTGATCACTTTGCTTAGAATCCAGAGATGACTTAATTGATGACTTAGAAATTTATTGATAGAAACAAATTTCATGTAATTTTGTTCAAGTTCCTGGAAACAAATTAAAGCCAAGAATGCGTGGATCGGACAACTGAATGATTCTCTATTTGTTGAATACTTGGCACTTATCAGACTGTCATTCAGCAATGGAGAATTCATTGCCGGTCGGGAACTTTCTTGTCGGGTATCAGAAATACGTTGAAAGACCAAAACTGAATCCACCTGTTTTGGAGGGGGGATTGCCCAATATATCTCTTTGTTGCAGATAGCGATAGTTTAAACGAAATACTGTCTGAACCACCGGACGAAAACTGATTGCAGGCATGATACTCCACAGATCATCAGCTATATTACCCCCTGTTTCTATAAACTGACCTGCATTCCAGTCAACATATTCCAGCCGGCAGGCAAGGCTGAGAGTGGCATCTTCCCACTCCAGCACTCGTCTTTTCAATACTGGCTGAACGATATCCATAAAACCACCGTGCTGCCTGTTACCATATTGTTGTGTATAAGTCGACGGTACCTCTACCTGAATAAATGCAAATTCAGCATTTATACAGGTGTCAGGACCCGGTATTGTACTGTTGAAATCAATTGCAAAAATATTAACCCTCCTTTTATCATCGATTGACAGTCCGTCATCCTGAAATTTATTATACACTCCACCTGAGTAAGAGAGGCCGATTTCACCTGCCTTACTGTTTTTTACTGCTATTTTTCCTGTGAATAAAGGCAGCCCGCTGTTTAATTCTTCAAACCTGTCAGGATTGTTTTTAGCCGAAGGAAGAAAAGTTTTATTTTCGGTATTTTCAATAATTGAGTTATCGAAATTGCCTGACAGGTAAGTCTCATAACCAAACATCCAGTTATTACTGTAATATTTCCCGTATATGCCAAACCCTGCATTGCTCCAGGTAGCAGGCAACATTTGTGTTGAGGAAACGGGGCGATCAGTAAACTCCCATTTTGGTCCGTCATGATTCTGATTGAATGATCCGATTGGATTCAGGATCATGCCTCCCCGCAGGTTAAATAAAGGATGTATTTCAACATCCAATGCCGCGAACTCAATCGCTATTTCTTTCCCCCCGTCTTCAAATTCTATTTCACTTAAAAACTTCAACCTTTTCCCTATTGTTGATGAGACAAACAGTGTCAGTCTCCTGAACTGAAACTGGTGACCTTCTGAATTTCCATCCGTACCAATGTGCTGCCAGTTGACTTCCATATAACCACCCACAGAGACTGGCAATTTACCAACATCCAGGAGCGGCCGGTCATATACAGCATCCATGTTCATTGTATGTTTAAGGGTATCTTCCGGCTTAATTCTTAACAAAACGGGATCTATCTGTGCCCGGCATATAATACAGAAGGTAAGTGCAACTATTATGGCAACAGCTTTCTTATTCATACCGCTTTCAATGAAATCCTGATCTGGCTTTTATCAATTGTTACCGGAAATGTTCTAAGGGCCTTGTCAGCCGGACCATTTTGTACACTCCCCTGATTATCAAATTCACTTCCATGTGCAGGACACTGCAACTTATCTCCAAAAACCTGAAGCTCGTTTCCCTGATGAGTGCACCGCATCCACAAAGCAGAATATTCATTTTCATTAAAGCGGTAGAGACAAACAGGATATTTCAACAGATCATTCTGGACAATGATATACTTTTTATAATTCCCGGCACCTGAAGATCCGGCGTAAAAGTTTCTAAGTTCAACCACTAATTCATCCCCAACAATTTTTCCTCTGATCATTCTGGTAGCTGTACAGCCATCGATCAGAGGAATTATTGCTGAACCGCAGAGACAACCAGTACCGATTATTTTCACGAAACCTTTCCTGTCCATTCTTAAAGTGATTTTAGGAATGTTAACAGCATTTCCTTATCAGCCGGAGAAAGAAGAAGATATTTGTCCCTGGCACCAGTAGCCTCCCCTCCGTGCATTTCAATCGCCTCTTCAATACTTTTAGCCCTTCCGTCATGCAACAGGAAATATTGCTGACCCTGCGAATTTGGTGATAATCCCAAACCCCATAATGGAGCAGTTCTCCATTCAGAGGTTTTTGCATTTCCTTCCGTGTACCCATCATCCAGGCCAGGTCCCATGTCGTGCAGTAACAAATCGGTATATGGATGAAAGGTTTTATTGGAAAGCGCATCGATTGTTGAAAACCCGGTATTCAGTGATTGCCTGTGGCAACTGGCGCAACCAAGGCTGACAAAAACACTGTTTCCTTCTGTTACTGTCTGATCATCCTGATTTCTTTGAATCGGAGCCTTCAGGGTTTGTAAATAGGCAACCACATCTGCTACGGTATTGTCTGATACTTCGATGTCGGCAATCAGGCCGGAAAACTGATCAATTGGTTCAAATGAGGAGGTGATGCCAATATCCTGGCTATAGGCCGTAACAGTCTGCTGCAGAAGGTTAAAGGTTGATGCTTTCTTTCCGAAGCGGCAGATATATTTTCCGTTCCTGGGAACAGCGTCTGCCGGTACCGTTACGTAAGCCGGTATTGCATTCCAGTTAGGTACGCCGGAAATGCCGTCACCGTCAGAATCATCCGGATCAGACATTGCCAGAATATCCTGGTCAGAAACCAGTTCAATAAATCCCAGACCGGTATTTGCGGGTGGGGTAAATTTCGAAAAAGTGGCTCCAACGGGTATTTGCTCCGGAATATAACCGGGTATTGCCCTGTTCTGCAACTGAGGTCCACCCTGATGAAGAAATTGATTTCCTGTACTATCAGTCTGACCAAATCTTGTAAGGGTTGTAAAAGGATGTCCCTTTCCATCACCCGCATGGCAACTGCCGCAACTTGTTGCAACAAATAAGGGCCCCAGTCCGGATTGAACTGTAAAGACCTCATCGTTAAAGGCAATATCCCCGGCTAAAAATTGCGCATTCTGGCCTGCTGTCAGTCCATCAACAGGACCATCAAGGAGTTCATCTTCAGCAGGTGCAGCGGGTTCAAATTTTGAGCATGCCTGCATCAGGGCAAGCATTATTGTAATAACCCAAAAAACCAAAGTTGCCTTCCTCATTCGAAAGAGCTTATTTCAGGTATAACAAATATAAGAATTAAAAAATTTCCGCCAATCGTCTGCAAACCTGCCAAAACAGAATGAGAACTTTTCTATTTGCGGTCAGATTCAGTGGCATTTCCACTTTATTAAATATTCTCATTGACTAAACGGAAGCTTGAATTATCTCTCCCGGATCCGGCTTTAAGAACGGTGCTTTTAAATCTTTGATATATGGCAGCGAATCATCCGGGTCACAGCCGCCATAAGAACCTGGTGGCAGATCAAATGTGCCATAATGATATGCAATCATGGCTTTCGCGCCTGAAGTTTCAGCCAGCCTTGCAGAACCCTCCGGACCAAGGTGGGAATCAACTGCAGCTACGTCAAAAAAGAGAATGTCAATATTTTGTATTTCTTCAAGCTCAGGGATGAGGCGGGTATCTCCCGGGTGCCAGATTGAACCATCCGGCGTTTTTACCAGGTAGCCACAGCAATCTTCCCTTTTCCAGGGATTCACATCCTGCCAGTCATGCAGGGCCGGAGTAATTATGATCTCTGCATCACCAAAAGAATAGACTGCAAAATCTTTTATCTTAATCAAACGGCTTTTTTCTATGCCAATCTTAGTTAAGCTTTCAAAAACCGGTCCGGGACTTATGAATGTGGGAGACAGCCTGGAATTAAGGATTTTTGCTGTCTTTTCAGCATAATGATCGCTGTCTGCATGGGTATAACATACAAAATCAGCCTTTGGTACCTTATCGGCTGTAATTGGCAGTGGCACCAGCAAACGGTTTCCCGTTTCACATATATTATCAGCAGCGCCATAACTGATCAGCGGGTCAATGAAAATAATTGTCCCTCTGCAATTAATAAGAGCTCCCGCCATTCCAAGCCAGGTAAATATGGTATCTTCTCTTTTATCGAAAAAAGAATCATTGATTGGAATTGTTTTTAATTTTCCTTTAAGCGGAAAATTAAAATGCATGGCAACCGTTCCAGACAGAGCTGTAACCAAAAATTCCCGTCGTTTCATACCTTATAAAAAGTTAAAGAGTTCACTGATCAAATTCTGTAAGGGCTTTTACAAGCACATCGAGTTCGGCAGTGGTCGTGAAGACATTGGGTGTTATCCGGCATCCATGCACTCCTGCGCCATCAATCGGAGCAGTATAAATTTTATACTTATTAAACAATATATCACCCTGTTCAGATGGTCTGACACCTCTGACACCAACATTTGCTATTCCGCATGAGCGTTTGGGATCGGCAGGCGTATTCAGGATAATATGTGGAAGATCCCTTACTTTTGATGTCCAGTAATTCTGAAGAAATCTTAACCTGGCTTCTTTTCTTTGCGTACCAATAATATTATAAAAATCAATGGAGTCGGCAATAGCAAGATCTGTATGAACCGGATGTGTCCCTATGTGGTTAAGCCTCGAAATATCATCGGGTTTTCTGTCACCTTCTGCCAGAAGAGGCCATACATTGCCTATTTTATTTTTTTTCACAAATAATATACCTGCTCCCAACGGGACACTCAGCCATTTGTGAAGGCTGCTTCCGTAATAATCACAATCAAGGTCCCGGATTGCAAATTGAAAATGTGCAAATGAATGAGCTCCGTCGACCATGACCTGAACTCCTTTTTCATGCGCCATATCACATATTTTCCGCACAGGCAGTATCTGTCCGGTAATATTGATCATGTGGCAGACCATGAGAAGCTTTGTTTTATCTGTAATGACTGAGGCATAAAGATTTACGATCTCCTCATCTGTCTGAGGATGATTAGGAACCGATACCACTTTGTTTATAACGCCATATCTTTTTGAAACCTGCTTAAACATCTCGAGCATTGCGCCATAATCCTGTTCAGCCATTACAGCTTCATCTCCCGGTTTCCAGTCGAGTCCTCCGATTACCATGTCGAGCGATTCTGTGGTATTCCGGGTGATTATAAGTTCATCGGGAGAGCAGCCTGCCATTTCAGCAAGTTTCGCAGCGATAGTCTTTTTATTTTGAAACTGTACAGTTCGCATGTAATATGAACCCTGAAAATTTACCTCCCTCACATGTTCAATAAACTTTTCAAGAACCTGTTCAGGAAGAAAATTATAATACCCGTTTTCAAGGTTGATATAATCAGGTTTAAGTCTGTACCCTTTGCGTAAAGTGGCCCAGAAATCCTCATCCATTGCCAACTCAGCCGGTGATACCGGAGAAACATCTTTGATCAGGTCAGCAATAGCCTCAATGCTAAGCATGCTTCCTATTCCAATCAGTCCGGCATTCTTAAGAAAAGCTCTCTTATCCATAGCTTTCTTTTTAAAGAATAATAATAACTAAAGTGATCTTCCAAGATAACAATTAAGTTTCTAAAGAGGAAAGAACGGAATGATTATCAATTCTTTATAAATCCCTTTTTTTGCAGCTCCTTTCTTACTGTATTAACTATGCCTTTAATGGCGGGATCAATCTTTTTTGCGCTCATTGATGCAGTAACCCCGGACCAGAGGAGCATTTTTGACTCAAGAGAATAAATATTCGTTTCTATGATATAATCCTTTGCACTGTTTACATCCACATTGGATGTTGCATTTCTTTCGTAACTGCCAAGTTCATATGAGACACCGGAACTATAACCGTAGGGAGAACTATAACCGTACCAGGTCGAGTAAGATGTACCGGGATTGATAGTCTCGGTTTGAACAACTGCTTTTACCCGCATCATGATAACCCCGTCAAAACCATCTTTTATCAGTTTCTCCACAAGCTCCTTCTGAGCCGTATCTGCAGGTGACAGATAACTGTAGGATGGAATAGCACTTCCATTTTTAAGCTGCGCAACAAGCTGGTCCTCTGCAGGTTTTTTGTACATTTCATTTCGCGCCTTAACTATAACAAGGACCTTCTTAAAGGGCGTAACAGGGTTGTTTGCCAATGAGGGATCTGACCAGCTTTTCCGTAACTGGGTTGACGTGGCACAGGCAATCATCAGGCCGGTAAAACTTATAAGCAAAAGCAATTTCTGAGATTTTTTCATATTATATTGATTAATTATTGTTTACAGTTGTACAGGCTCCTGACAATTTCAAAAATATCTGTAACAATTCATTTCTCCTGCCAGACAAAAATAGGCATTTTATTTCTTTGAAGTTCTGCTTTTTTCAGAACTGTTAAATCGGTCTCCACTATCTGGCTGAACACGAAAGTAATATTCTGCGAATGATTTCAGCGCTGGTAATAATTTTGTAACTTACGAAAAAGAAAAGCTATGCATTCTGACATAAAGATATTCGCAGGCAGTTCAGGTAAAGAGTTTGCTGAGCGTATGTGTCAATACCTTGGAATAAACTTAGGAAAAACTGAAGTCAATAAGTTTTCAGACGGCAATACATATGTACGTATTGTAGATCATGTTCGCGATGAGGAAGTTTATCTGGTACTCCCTTTAGGTCTGGATCCTAATAATGAGTTTGTTGAATTGATATTCTGGATGGATGCTTTTAAAAGATCAGGAGCCAGATATGTTACGGCAATTGTTCCCTATTTCAGCTATGCAAAAGGGGATAAGAAAGATGAGTCAAGAGTATCAATCAGGGCAAGAGTTTGTGCAGAATGTATTGAACTGGCTGGAGCAGACAGAGTAATAACAATGGATCTTCACGCGGCTCAGATCCAGGGATTCTTTAAAAAACCGGTTGATCATTTGTTTGCCGGTCCTCTTCTGGCAAAATATTTAAAAACAATACTGTCAGATAATACTATTGTGGTTTCTCCCGATGCAGGATTTGCAAAAAATGCCAGGAAATTTGCAGCTAAGCTGGGAGTTGATTTTGCTGTCGGAGATAAATTAAGACCCGCTCATGATGAAAATGCAGAAATAATGCAGATCATTGGTGAAGTTTCAGGTAAGGATGCCGTAATAATTGATGATTTCATCTTATCCGGAGGTACGATTATTGAAACTGCTAAAATCCTTAAAAAGAGAGGTGCAAAAAGTATAATAGCCTGTCTTTCACATATCCCTCTCAGCGAAAAAGGTGTTGAGGCAATTAAGAAAAGTGATATTAGCATGGTGGTGTCAACCGACAGTATAAATAATCCGCGGGTAAAGAAATCTGATAAAATAAAAATATTATCTGTTGCCCCATTATTTGCAGAGGTTGTTAACAGAATGCAAAACAGGGAATCTATAAGTCACTTATTCGATAATATTCCTGAAGAAGTATTTATTGCTTCAATCAGGGATATGTGATCACAGCTCCCTGACCTCACCAGCTCCCGGAGGCACCACCGCCCCCTGATGATCCGCCTCCGCCTGAAAAACCACCTCCTGAACTGCTGCCGCCGGAGCTCCACGATCCGCCCGAACCACCTGATGTGACTACAAAGCCTCCTATGGAAGCTTTTCCTTTGGTACGCAAATCGACTTTTGCTTTCTTATACCAGCTTTTATTCCTTAAAATGAGCTTCGCCACCGGATAACCTATAAGATAGGTGATCAGACAAACAAGGGCTCCCTTTGTGCCGACCACCATTATCGGGAACATTGCCCAGAATGGTATCAGGAAGGCATAAAGGAACCATCCTACGCCGGGTGTAACAATCCCCAGAAAAGTAAACAGACCTATAATTCCAAAAATAAATGCTCCTAAAAGGATGCGGGTGGCAATCGGGATATCAGGATCTCCAAAATCTGCAAAACCCGATTGTTCCGATGAGCTGACTGTTTCAGTCAATTCAGCTCTTTCGGGTAATTCCTTACCGTCAAGAATTGAAATAACAGCAAGGGCACCCTCCGTAATTCCGCCGTCAAAATTTTCTTCCCTGAACCTGGGTGCCATAACTTCCTGGATGATACGACCAGCCAGCAAATCCGGCAATGCACCTTCAAGACCATATCCTACTTCGATCCGCATTCGCCTTTCATCCGGCACAACAACTATCAGAATACCATTGTTTTTGTCTTTCTGTCCTATCTTCCATTCGTTGAAAACCTTATTGGCAAAATCCTCTATGCTTTCACCTTCCAGCGAAGGCATGGTGAGGATAACGATCTGGTTGGTTGTCCTTAACTCATGTTCTTTGAGTGTTTCAGTCAGCGACCTGCGTGTACTGTCTGAAAGGATTTGCGCATTGTCGTTGACCCGGCCGGTTAAATAGGGGATATCAGCGCTATGGACAATTGAAAATGTCACAATTACCGCAAACAGGACGGATATATAATTTTTTTTCATACTCCTTCCTCCTCGATAATTTTGTCTGACAATTCATTTAGATCCATACCTGAGGATGCCATCGGGCGTAGTTCAGCGATAAGGTCGTTCAAACCGGTTTCCATGGCAATTCTTACTTCATCCTTCCTGAGGTATTGTGTCATTTTTGAAATAATACTATTCATGACCTCGAGGCTCAACCGGTCTCTTACTCCCTTGTCAGGAAGGATGACCACCTGCCGTTCGAACTGGCTTATAAGAAGCAGGATACCTCTCCGGCCTTCGGTTGCAAAAAGTTCCCGGAAAGGAATAGTGATTCCGCATATTGCATCGTCTCAGTTTCCCTGCGGCCCCCGGAAAGAAACAGCCGTGCAAATCCCTGAAACAAAATTGTCAGTAACACAAACAGGGTTCCGGTTGCAAGAATTGTTGCAACCGGGAAAAGTATCATTCTGCCTGATACCCATCCTGCTTCCGGCAGATCCAGTAAAAATACCGTCAATCCTGCGATGGACGATCCAATGGCAAATGCCTTCCATGGAATTTCTGCATAATTGTCACTTCGTCTGACTGTGGCCAGCACAATCTGTGCCTTAGTCTGTAACTCAGCTTCTGCTATAAGCTTGTCAAGATGGACCCGATCGGTTTCAGATAGAATTTGTTTCATTTTAATACACACCACGTGAATATTTAGTTAAATGTCAACAGGTTTCTGTTATATCAAATTTACTCAATTCAATAATATAATCAAACAGGACCATTTTCTGACCCTCTAATGCGCTGCCTGATATTTTCCGGGCCTGCTGCTTAAAATTTCCAGCTTAATTTTGTCCCGAACATTCGGGGGGCTCCTGGTATTTGGGTCGGGGCTCCAAACAGACTGCCTGTGTTCCCGGCACTAACAATGTATTTTTCTTCCAGCAGGTTGCTTCCATAAAACGCAAGCACAATGGTTTTGTATTCGATTCCTGCCCTGAGATTCCACAATCCGTAACCATCCTGTTCCAGTCCGGGAGTGTTGGCATCTTCAAAAAATATTTTTGTTTTGTAGGAATAGGAAGGTATACCAAACAAAAAGATCTCTTTGCCAATTTCAATCCTGGCATTCAATCCTATAGCAAAGCTGTGATCTGGTGTAAGTTTGAACATGTTGTTTGCATAAGCCTGTTCAGCGCCATCCACATCGGTCTCTGCAAAACGTGCATGTATGTATGCATAGTTCCCGAATAATTGCAGACCCTTTAAAACCATATACTTTACATTTACTTCCGTACCATAACCGGATGCTTTTCCTCCATCTTTTACAATATAATCATATTCGCCTGAACCCGGATCAGCTACCCATGCCGAGGTCTGGAAATTCCGGTAGCCGTAATAAAAAAGGCCTATATCAAACCATAACCGTTCCTGAATGGCAGTTTTATATCCCATATCGAGACTGTTGATAATTTCGGCATCCAGAACCTGCTCTTCTCCTGCCGAGGTAAACTGAAGAACTTCCGGACGACGCCCTCTGGAATAGTTGGCGAATAAGCTTGAGTTCTCGGTGAATGCATATCTCAAACCGCCACGCCAGGTAAAAGCAAGGTTTTCTGTGCTGATTTCCTGCTCATCGCCGGGTTTAAAAAACAAGTTCGGGTAATTGCCGGAAAGGTATCCAAGAGTTGATGGGCTGCCGCCGGTCATTTGAGCTTTGTTGGTCAGGCTTATCCATTCGCTGATAAGACGTACACCTGCTGTTATGCTTAATTTATTGGTTAGTTGGTAATTGGCATCAGCAAAACTTTCAAGTGCCTGATTGGAAGCATTGTTGTTGTTTGTTTCCTGATGATCTGTAACGAGAGGAAGACCTGCCAAAGGGCCCAGCTGAGGATCGGGCGGAAGATTAGAAACCGGATTTGGCTGGCCATCGGGAGTAACCAGGTAACCCGTATTGAAAAACAGGTGGAACATATCCTGTTCATTGGGTGAGAACCAGTAATCCTGACTTGCTTTTTCAATCCAGTAACTTAAACCTATACTTCCGTTAAGCTTATTTTTTATTGAATAGTTGTACCTGAGTTCCTGAAAAAACTGGCCGGCTCCATCATCTTCGCTCATATCAATGGCAGCTGCCGCAGTTCCGTCACCGTCCCAGCGGGAATACGCAGAAATATTACGATATGAACTAATGGATGTCAGGTAATTATTCACATTAAAGTAATGTTTCATTGTAAGAGTTGCATCGACAATATCCCTTTGATTAGCCAGATTACTGCCCTGTTCAAGAGAAGCAACATAACCGGATGGATTTGTGCTGCCTTCCGTGTTAGGATAGGTCCATACTCATAAATCCCAGACCCGGATTATCATCTTTCTGATAGTTAAGCACCAGATCGATTTTATTTCTGCTATTTGGCAAATAACTTACTGAAAATCTGCCTGCAATTGTATTCTTCCCGTTTAAGTCTCCACCAAAAGTGTTTCTGATATACCCATCCTGGTAATCGTATATACCGGCAATCCGGACCAGTAAGTTTGTTTTTTATGACCGGTATATTTATCGCTCCACTCAGCTCTTTCCGGTTAAAATTTCCAATTCCGCCAGAAACAAATCCGTTGAAATCGCTCGTTGGCTTTTTACTTATATAATTGATAGCCCCAATTTGTGCGCCTCTTCCAAAAAGAGTACCCTGCGGACCTTTCAGTACATCCACCTGCTGCATGTCGAACAGTTCCACAGCTGCTCCATTGGCCCGGCTGACCGGAACATTATTATAAAATACTGAAATTCTGGGCTGTGCAGCCGGACTTACTTCATCACTTGTAAGCCCGCGGATAACAAAACTCGGACGATCTATTCCCTGCATCCTGATTTGCAGACCCGGCACATATTCCGATAGCTGATCAAGTTCGGAGATGTTAAGATCTTCTATAAATCTGGAGTCAATAACACTCATTGTAATAGGGACATCTATTACCTGTTGCTCCCGCTTTTGCGATGTCACTGTCACACCATCCAATTTAATATCCGCGGTTTCTAATGTCAGATCCAGTGAATTCTCACCTGGCTGAACATCAAAATCAGCAGTCAGCGTTTTATATCCGACAAGGGAGACCCGCACTTTTAATGGCCCGGCGGGGATCCTGTCAAAAAGATACTCTCCCGCTTCGTTTGCATTGACCCCATATTTTGTACCAATAATAATTACGGTAGCACCTGAAAGCAGATTTTTATCTGTATCCAGGATTGTTCCATGCAGACTGGCATATTGCACCTGCGCCTTCGAAGTAAACACAATTAAGAACAACAGACAGATTGATAGTATTTGTTTCATGTATAAAATTTGCTGCAAATGTAGAAAATTGCTCCAATGATCAGAGAAACTTTAAAATTATTTCAGTTATGCCTGAGGCTGATAGCTTACATGGTTTTAGCCTTTGTGTTTGTGAGGCTTCTATGTAATCTTTCTCTGTGTGTCTCTGTGTAGTCTCTGTGGAACTCTGTGTAACAATAAGTTAAAAACTTACACTGAGAGCACAGAGGTGGCACAGAGTTCCATTGAGGACTTTCTCAACAGCCCCGTATAGTGACTCAGAATGACAATTATTATCATTCCAGGTAAGGTTATGAATATTGTCGTATGATCAATTTTTAATAGATTTGTAGAAAATAAGCCAAATGGACCAATCCGAGATTAAAAAGGTAATCCTGAATCACTTAAAAGAGTATAATCCTATTAAGGTTGGAATTTTTGGATCTTTCGCAAGAGGAGATAATCAAAATGGAAGCGATATAGATATTCTTGTTGAGTTTAAAGAATCTCCGTCCTTGCTAACCCTGATCAGGTTAGAAAATGAACTTTCTGAAATACTGGCCATTAAAGTAGATCTTGTAACTACAGGAGCTCTTAAGAATAAAAGAATCAAAAAAAGTATTACAAAAGATCTCATTAACATATTGTAATGATTAAAGACGATCTGGCTTACATTGACCATATTCTTGATTGTATTCGTAAAATTAATGAGTTTAGTAAGGGATTTTCATTAAAAGATTTTAGAACAAATGAATTAGTCCAGGACGCAATCATAAGAAACATAGAGATTATTGGAGAAGCCTCAAAGAAAATCTCAAATGAAACCAAATATTCTTACAACGAGATTCCATGGAAAGAAATAGCAGGAATGAGGGATAAACTTGTCCATGACTATTTGGGAGTTGATGTTATGGTTGTCTGGAAAACAATCAAGGAAGATATTCCGACACTTGAGAAACAAATCAGGGAAATAGATAAATAAAATACATATTCAATTGTAAATAAGAGTCCCGCTCACCGGGGAAAAAAAGGAATTAAGATTTTGCCGCTGATAAAGCGTGTGTCTTTTTTGAATAGGACTATCTTATGTTTTTAACCTGAAATTTTTACTTCTTTACCAGTTCAACCCTCCGGTTCTTAGCCCTCCCTTCTTCTGTATTATTATCGGCTACTGGTTTATCCTGTCCGAACCCTGATGAACTCAGGCGTTCAATACTGATACCCTGGCTAACAATTGCAGAGACCACTGACTTAGCCCTCTCCCCGGCCAGAACCATATTTGATGCAGGACTACCGACATTGTCCGTATGCCCCTCAACACTGAGCTTTAATTCCGGGTTCGACTTCATCATCTCGACAATCTGTCCGATGATCGGCCCTGATTCAGACCTGATAACTGATTTCCCTGTATCAAAGTTAATATAGAGAGCTATATGTCCATCCCGGTTCAGCGTTTCAAACATATTGCTTGCCGTGACATCCTGCTTCATCAATTCTTTAAGCACAATTGTCATATAGTAATCATTCCCGCCCCCTGTTGGAACAACTTCGACCCACATCTCGTTACCATCCTTAACCACCTTTCCTATAACCATCTGAAGGCCATTGTTATCTGCACATTCCGCATCCTGGGGAGCTCCGTCAAAAATCACTGTTCCTCCCATACTCCTGATGGCATTTGCATAGTTGCGGGATATCTGAATGACACTTGATTGCTGTGCATCCTCCTTTAAAGAATATATCCTTTTGTATTTCTTACCTTCAACAGTTATACAATTTTTCCCGTTGTAAAAGTTATAACTGTCAAATTCAACATCTTCGGCATCATAGATCATGAAGTTCGGCATGCCCGAGAACCATGGAGTGTCTTTGAATTCCGCATCCTGTGCCTGATTTACAGCGGAGACAAAAAACAAGACTGCAACAAAAAACCTGATTTTGCTTTTCATGATTTCCTCCTATAAAAAAGGTTTAAATACCAGATTTGATTAAATAGATGATGGTAAACTATTTAATGTAAAATTAAGTCTTTCTCACACTGAAGTCAAGTTTTTTCCGCCCTCCCGATAGAAATTTTAAAGGTCCTGGCGATCTTTTGTGTTTTTACCAGGGATTCAGACTGATTCTCCAGGAATTCTATTGAATCAATAGGACCATGTCACCAGATAATCCATTTTATGATTCCCTGACTTTTATTTCTGATGTTATTTCCATAGCTTTTTTAAAAACAGCTCTCACTCCGCAGTATTTCTCTTCAGAGAGATCAACGGCTTTTTGCAGCTTATCCATGGGAAGATCCCTGCCGGTGAATTCATAAATAACGTGCATCTTGAAGAAGTGTTTTGGATATTCTTCAGTAAGGTCACCCTCGACAGTCACATTTAAACCGTCCAGGTCCACCCTCATTTTTTTCAGTATCGATACCACATCCATTGCCGTACATCCTCCAAGTGCAGACAGCATTAAGAGCTTTGGCCTCGGACCACGGTCTTCTCCGCCTACTCCCTGTTCCGCATCAATAATTATTTTGTGTCCGTTGACGTCTGTTTCGAAAGCCATCTTATCAAGCCACTTTGTAGTTACAGATTCCATTTTTGCCATAATTCTTCAATATTTAAATTCGCCCTTAATACTTTACGTAAGATACATAAAAAATCAATTGTCAGTTATGCCAGAAAAAACTAGATGCATATCGGGATTGAGAAATCTCCGGCGATATGAGAACTCAGGTTGAAGCTCATTTGAAGCAATGCGCTGAATGCGCTGAAAGCTACAGAATCCAGTTACTTGCAGACAGCGTCATATACCAGGAAAAGGAAATAAATCCCGATAATTATCTTACGGCCCGGATAATGGCACGGATAGAAAATCCTGAAAAGACAGGTTATCAAACCATTTCTCCCTATGGAAGGATATTGAAGCCTGCACTTATAATTACGTCTATGGCTGCAGCCATTTTTGCCGGAGTTTTAATAGGCAACATCTACAATCCTTCGGACAGAATTATGTCCAGACCTGTTGAACTTGCTCTTATTGATGACATTGCAATTGAGTCAGTTGACAAACTTTCAAATCAGTAATCCGTACAGCATGAAAGCAATAAATAAAAACAACTGGATGGTCTGGGCAATTGCAGTTTTAGCTGTAATGAATCTTGCAACATTAACAACTGTTCTATACCACAGGAATAAAGTTGACAGTCAGGTGGCAGTTGTTTATCCGGATCAGGCCAAATCAGGGAACGCTTCAGTTAAGTTTAGCGGACGTTATTTCCGGGATGAGCTGAACCTTAGTGATGAACAAATGAAAAGTTTTTCGGAATTCAACCCTGCATTTCGCCAGAAAGTGATGGCAATTAACCGGAACCTTGACATAAAACGGCAGGAAATGCTTGCTGAAATGTCGAAAAAAAATTGTGATACGAGCAGGCTTAACCTTCTTTCAGATACAATTGGCTGGTTGCATGCCAGCCTTAAAAAGCAAACTTATCTGTATTACTTGAACTTTAAAAAAATATGTACTGATCAGCAACAGGAAAAACTTGAGCAATTGTTCGGTGAAATGTTTAACAATGATTTCCAGAGAAGGCAACAGGGCAGAGGTGGCCCGGGTGGCAGACGTTTTGGAAGGCGTAATTATGAATTGAAATTTTTGAATTTTAATTTTTATGTTATGAAAACAAAACTTATTATTTCATTACTGGCCTTTGCGGCCATAACAACTCTGGCAAGCGGCCAGAATAACGATGTAAATACCCGGCCACTAAATGGCAAAGGTCAGGGACCAGCCTATGTGGATGCCAATAAGAACGGAGTATGTGATAATTACGAAAATCAGACAACGAACAACTCTGCATGGAAAAGATCCGGAGACTTCAATGGTTGTGGATCAGGTCGGAGACAGGGACATGGACAAAGAGGAAACTGGCAGGGGCAGAGACGTGGCAGAAACTTTGTCGATGCGGATAAGAATGGCGTTTGCGACTATAGAGAGTTTCCTGCCAAAAAGTAAAACTGCTGTCCCTCAGGCTTCAATTCACTTTTTAAACAAGTCGCTTCTATTTTATTAATTGACTAATTATCTGCTGTTTATATTATTAGAATAACAGCTTAATATGATAACTATCTGAAATTTTTTAACAAATAAAATCAGAAAAGATGAAAACAACTATTAAAAACATGGTTCTAACCGGATTATTTGGTTTTGGGTTGATTAGTTTCAATTCATGTACCAAAGAACAAATGATTTCCCAAAATTCCAGATCAGGAAGTATTCTGGATGTTACAGAGGCAGGAGTTTCATTGATTGCAGAGGACAATCTTGAAGCTGTTGTATCAAAAAACATCGTGATAAATGAGACTGAACTGGATGTTATGCTTCATATGAAGGAGGAAGAAAAACTTGCCAGGGATGTATATTCTGCACTGAATCTGAAATGGAATAGTCAGGTTTTTTCAAATATTTCCAGTGCTGAGAATACCCATATGAATGCCATCATATTTCTCCTTCAGGACCAGGGTACTGAATATACCGAGGTACAGGAACCGGGAAAATTCATAAATTCTGAGTTTCAGGTACTGTACGGAGAGTTGGTGGCCAGAGGATCAGTTTCAATTGAGGAAGCCTGGAAAGTTGGTGCTATAATAGAAGAAATGGATATTACTGACCTGGAAGAGTCAATCAGCAAAGTGACTGATGGAAGCATTATCCTGGTTTTTGAAAACCTGCAGAAAGGATCCAGAAATCATCTCAGAGCATTTACCCGTCAATTAACAGCATTAGGATTAACTTACACTCCGGTTTACCTTAGTCAGATTCAATATGATCAGATTGTAAACTCACCTTCTGAAGCTGGTAATCAGTATCAGATGAACAGAAATGGCAGACAGGATAACAGGTAAGGGCAGTGTATAATATAAAAAGAAGGATTATGACAAAACTTTTAAGTCGTAATCCTTCCTTTCATCTATTCTTCATCTCAGGATATTAATTTAGTCATCATAAAGAATAAATCCAATCGCCGATTTCAGTACATCTGCCGGAGGCGAAGATTTAAATCTGATTTTTAAAGAACTGATTTTTAAGATGAAATGAACAGATCAGGAGCAATATTACTAGTTATTATTCTTTTAACTTTTTCAAACCACACCAGCTATTCCCAGAATATACCGGGCCAGGCAGATACACTTCAGCTGAATTCAAGAAAAGGCGAAGCCAATGAAGATGGACCGGTTGATAAACAAAATGATACCGGGCAAACGGGAGCATCAGGCGTGTACAGCGGTTCGCAAACAGTGAGACAGGTAAGAGCTGGACGCCCGGATATGAGCAAGGCGGGAGGAGCACGTCCTCCAATCATTATCAGACCGGCAGGGTCAGGCATCCCAAGGGGTGTTGGGAAACCAGGCGGCGCTGGCAGGTATGGAGGAAGGTAATTAAACAACTGATTTCATGAAACGATCACTCTCATTTACAGGAATAATGTTATTCAGCATATTGGTGCTGATATTTCCTTTTAATGCATATTGTCAGTCTGATACAATTACATCATTTCAGAAAACAGATACTCTGAAGCCTGATTCTGACGTTTCCCGGCATGCATTATATACCGGTATCGGGTATGGAAGCAACATGATTTATATGGGTTCAACAATATCACATAACCAGCCTTTTGGATATACCGCAATTAGCTATGGTTTCAACAATGAGTTCTTTGCCACTATCTCTGCAATTCATCTCTCAGATATCGAGCCATTTGCAGCTTTTTATACAGGATCTCTGAATTACAATCACGTCTTTAATTCATGGTTTGATATTTCAACAGGGGTTTACAGGTATCAGGTACCTGCCTCATTGGCTGATACCATTCTCAGTAATTTCACATACGGAAATCTGACTGTGGGATTTGACTGGAGGCTGATATATTCTAAAATTTCAGTTGGAACCTTATTATCCAAAGACAACCAGACCTATTTTCAGCTAAGGAACTCAAGATATTTCCAGACTGCTGAGTTTTCCAAAAAGAAATTCTATTTTTCATTTGATCCATATGTTAATTTGCTTGCAGGGCCTCGCTACAAATCAGAAACCACAACTGAAACGTACCTGGCAACAGCCCGCACCTACCAGCATCCGGGATCGAATACTCAAAATACAACAAATAACGACCCTGCTTCGAGTACCATTACCACGACAAATACCACTTATTCGCGGGAGTTCGGACTTATGGAGATTGATTTCGGACTTCCTGTTACCTTCAGTTCAAACCGCATAGCCATAGAAGCAGAAGTCAACTATGTCTTACCACTATATAATGATTCCTTGTTTCCGGGGCCAAAAGGTTTTGTTTTCCTTTTAACAGGCTTTCTAAAGATTCTTTGAAAAGCTAAAAAAGGGAATTGCATATCAGTGAGCTAGAGTTTGGAGTGCACTAGAGTGCCTAAAGTTGAAAAATATCATATTTATGAAAATAAAAAATGCTATTTCGAAGAAAAACTGTTAATAACATAAAAAATAATATAATCCTGCTAAAAATTCATTAAATATTCATCTTCAGGGTATTACATTTGATTAATTAAATATTTATAATTAAAAAATATCATTATGAAAAGGACAATTTTTTTAAGTGCTTTAGCACTTTTGATCAGTGCCGGCATTACGGCCCAGAGTACAAACCCAACTCAGAATCAGACCCAGGTGCAAAATCAGACCCAGGTGCAGACACCTGCCCAGAATTTGGATCAGAATCAGGTGCAGAATCAGACCCAACTGCAAACATCTGCGCAGACTCAGGATGCAACACAATTGCAGGACAGGACCCGGAGTCAGCTTCAAACACGTACAAAAGATCAGCTACGCGCACACGATCAGACAGGCACCTCTGATCAGCTGCGAAAGAGGGATCGGACACGCTTGCAGGATCCTGCACATACAATGTCACAGTCAGGAACCCGGTCACAGATGCGTTCACAGAGCAATTTCCAGGCCCGCAGGACACCAGGCATAAATGATGCAGCACGCAACAATGTGATGAATCGCAACATGAATATGTCATCAGCCTCTTTTGCACACCGCAGATAAGAGATCAGAATATTTGGCGGTAATAATATGTAAAAGCCCTGTAAAAGTTTAATTTACAGGGCTTTTCAATTTATACGAACCGAGGGTTCTTGTGTACTTGCAATAAAGGATTCAGAAGCTATTAATTTATCTGATCAATGATTAACCTCCCGGCTTTCTGATAATCTGTCTCCGGTATAAAAAAAATGATTACCCCGTCCAGATCCCATTTCTTCCTGACAGCTTCAACATATATATCCCTGACCGTTATCAGCAGATGATTTGACGAATTCCTTATCAGGTCATCTATACTCGCTGCCCATCCGTTGTTTTGTATTTCAAGCAAACCAACCTCATCGATGACTACCAGTTTCCTCTCATGGTCAACAAGGGAGCTCAGAATGTTCTTCCCGCCGGTAAGCCCTGAAGTACTGATTGTAAACCTGCCAATCCGTCCACCACCAGACTCCCCGTCCTGCCTGAGAAATGGTTCTTTCTCACCGGTCTCAATATTAACAAGATCATAACCGGTTGTAATAGTTCCAGTCATCACCCGCTCCGAGAGTATGCCTCCCACTTTAATATTATTGCCTCTGAGCAGATCAATTAATTTTTTTGTAAAAGTTGTCTTTCCTCCCCTTATTGAACCGGTCACTATGAAGACTTTCTTACCCGGATCAGCTTTCCCCTTTATTTCCGACAATCTCTTGTCAGCATGTGAGATTACCTGTGAAAAGAGCGACACGGGGTTCTTCACAAGGCTTTTAAAATCAGGTATATTGGCAATGAACAAAGGCAGGCTTTCTGCTGAAAGCTCAAGAGCCAGCGGAAGATTTTTAAGGGAAGTTTTCAGGAAAAAATTCCTTACAACCGGATTGTATAATTCTGTCCCCAGAACAGAAAAGCCAACTATGATCACGACAGCCCTGAAATTCATCTGGATGCCTGTCAGCAGACCTTTAAGGAGGGAATTATCACCCGGTTGTGCCCTGGTAAAAACAAAAGCAGTAACAAGGGTTATAAATACAAAAAATATCCAGAACTTGGGTTTCGACAGCTGACGCAGAGCCCGTTTATATCTTAAAGCCCAGACTATTACAATTCCGATGATTGTTAAACTCCAGACTATCCAGGTTGTTCTGTTCAGTAAAATAAAAGCTGAGATAATCAGACCAATGTTTATAAATAGCCAGGAAATCGAATAATTGAACTCCTGAACCTTATTTTGCCTGACCTCCTTAAAAGAATGATTATTGTCTAAAGGAAAATCCCGGACCGGATGTCTTAACATTCTCCTGCCGACCCGTATTCCTGTAATTGCAGCCAGAAGGCCAAACAAAGCATAAACAACCAGTAAAACAATAATTGGCAGCCAGACTATATCTGTCTTGATATTGAGCTGTTTCTGCGCCATTTTCAACAGATCACTGTAAACCTCAATTATATTTGAGCCATAGAATATTATATAGTTGAGGATCTTCTGAAAGAGGTTCCACGACATTGCCAGCATTGAACCGATTGCAAATCCGGCGATGTTCCTGCCTAAAATCCTGACGGAAAATTCAAGTAAAAAAGCCTCGGTAACAATGGCTATCATCGGTCCGAAAATAACAGCGCTGGGCGACATAGTCTTCATAAGAGCGCATATTACTCCGGCACGCCAGAACAGTCCTCTTTCATTCCAGGTATAACTTATTGATATGAGAATAATAATGCCGATTGCAGTAAGAATATTACCACTGAAGGGCACTTTCAGGTTATGGAGAAAGCTGCCGAGAACAATTTCTGACGCAGCCCAGATAGTCCCGGCGATGGATGCTTTAATCCATTTTTCACTCAGCCTGTGACTCATCTCCTTTTAATATGCAGATTTTCTGAGCACAATATTCAAACAGGTGATAACCTGTACCACCTTCACTGACGATATCGAACAGAGTTTCAGGTTTTGTAATTCTGACTGCTCCGATTATACTTACTTTGTTCTGAAATAAGATATCCGGCAGAATACTGCTCGATGGACCTGTGACAATAACCTGGGTTCCTGGCCTGACTGCCTTCAGCAGCTCGTCAATAGTCCCGTTTACAAGTGTCTGACCTGTAATAATGACAATATCGGAAAGAGGGAACCACCCTTTTATACTCATCAGCGGGAATATAGAACTTTTTATATTCCTGGCCAAGAGCTTCTTCATTCATCTCGAGTACATGCAATATATTTCCGGTTTCTGATATTTTGCGAATGTATGAATGAAATGCCCCTATAACAGTTATGGTTTTGCGGGAATTGAGATCAATCAACTGAATGGGATCATGATCTTCAACTAGATTATAATTCCCTGCTGAAATAAGCTTTGAAGATATTGCATTTAACACAGCCATCCGCAGGGATAGAAGCAACCATGTATCTTTTTTATTTTCAAGAATATCAAGCACCTTATGCCCCTTGATTTTCAGAGGTGTAAAATCACCGAAATCCCTGTTGGGTTTAGCACAGAAAGGTTGATCATCAGTCAGAGTCGCTGATACACCTGAACTGTTATCAGATAACCGGACTGCAGTCAGATAGATTCCGATCCTGACATCTGAAATTGTAAGCTCTTCCACAGAGCTTTTATACCTGCTTTTTAAAAGATTGTATGTCTGCTCAATTATCATTCAGATCTCTTTTGCAAATTGAAGTACAAAGCGATATAGAAGTTACGTCCGGCCTCCGGATAACCTTCCTGGATAGTATAATTTTTGTCAAAAATATTGTTGACACCAAGCTCTGCAGTAATAAATTTTGCAAAATGATATGATATCTGCCCGTTCATGACAAAATAGCCCGGAGAAACCCTGGTGCCATCGCTGGCATTGTTTCGCTCTGAATCATATTCCCCGGAGAGATTGAATACCAATTTTTTTGCAATTGTGTAGTCAACAGAGGCAAACAATTTGTTATCGGGTACATCCGTAAAAAGTATGTCCGGATTGCTAATGTTCTTACGTTGAATGTATGACCAGGCAGCATATATGTTCAGAACTGACAGAGGCTGATAAACAATGCTTATATCGATCCCTTTGAATACTGATTCACCTGTATTCAGCATCTGGGAGAGATCTCCCTGGACATTGCTTACCATCTGAATGGTGTTGTTGAGGCGACTGTAAAACAGTTCCGGCTGGAAATTCAGTCTGTCGGCAATTTCAATAGCCGAACCCAGCTCAAGATTGAGGGCAGTTTCTGATTTAAGGTCGGGATTGGGCAAAGCAGTCCCGTTACGGTATGAATAGCGGTCTTTCATAGTGGCAAACCGGCTTTTGTAAGCAATATTGAGACTGAGGTTTATTGCATCCGAGATCTTGTAATAAGTAGCTAACTGGGCATTGAGTGCAGCATTGCTGTTGGCAGGATAGTCTGATATTGAGTCATTGGTTGAATTATAATCCTCGGCCTTAAGGCTTTTCCTGAGATTATAGCTCAAACCGGGAATAAAACTGAGCTTGTTGCCGGCCTTATAAACATTTTCAATTCCAAGTGAAAAAGTATTGTCTGCAAAATGCCGGACCGGTTCACCTTCATTATGCTCGCTGTGGTTGTCATTTTTTGCATGCAGGGAGCCCCGGAGATGGTTTTCTGTATTCAGATCGCTTGCAAATTCAATATTCCCGCCAACCGTGTAATCATCATAATAACTGTTAAATGAGGAGCCTTTGTCCTGGGAGGAATAGGTATTATCGTCATAACTGCTGATCTTGTTTTTAAACTGATCATAGTAAGCCCGGGCTTTAAGTTCTGATTTTGTCCCGATTGCCGTTCTTGAGATATAATAAATGCTCTGCTTGTCCCAGTATGGCCATTGCCAGTAACGGACACGGGTGTTTATATCTGATCCAAGATAGACCGGATTTCCCTTGCTGCCATGTGAGTACTGATAATTCAAGCTGTATTCATCTGTTGCATCAGGAGTGTACCCTATTTTAAAACTGCCTTTCATATCTTTCCGGTATGAGTTATCTCTATGGTGATCCGTCTCCAGTTTGAGGGTATCAAAATTTGCTGAAAGCGGTATAAACTCCTTCTGCAGGAGTGAAAATCCTGCCTGTATATAAACTTTACCAAGGTTACTTCCCAGGTTAATTTTAGTTTCGTAACCCTTTCCGCTCATTGCTCCCACTTTAGCATTCAGCTCAAGTTTCTGAACGGGCTTCATCCCTACCAGGTTTATTGCACCTCCAATCGTATTCGCACCATAAGTCATTGAGGAAAAGCCTTTGGATACATCTATTTTGGATATGTCGTAAGTGGTGAAACGTGCCAGATCCACATAACCATCATAAGGAACATAGACAGGTATCCCGTCCATGTATACAGGCACGCTGCGGATGTCAAAGCCCCTCAGATAAATCGTACTTTCATTTCTTGAACCATTCTCACTGATTATCAGTGAAGGCATAGTCCTCAATGCACTGCCTACATCCTTTGCATTATATTTTTGCATTTCTGCAGCATCGATAGTTGCCTTGTCAACCGTAGCGCTTACATTCACTTCACCCAAAGTGTAGATTTTCTGCAAAATTGAAGTGGTGTCTGCTTCAGCCTGTGCAAAACATCCTGTTCCACATATTATTAAGAGTGCTGCAGTGATTTTTTCATAAAGGGTCATTCAAAAGTAATACCTTAACTACTTACGTTCATATTTGTCCGGGTTTAAACAATTGTTCTATTTCTGATCAGCATACATCCATATCGCATTGGTCCCGAAAAAACCTGCAAGGCTTGTAAAAATCAGAATTATATAACTGGCAATATTTAATTGCATTCCCTCCGCTCCGGAAGGCATGCCGTATAAACCGGGAACAGCCCATGGGAAATAAGGTCCCAATCCGACAAGACCAGAAAAATTGGCGAGGATCATTGTGATGATTACAAATCCTATCGGGAAGATATATCCCTTCGTGTAACTGGCTAAAAATGCCACCGGCGTACAAAGCAATATAAGCAGCAATGATGTCGCACAAAAAATTTTGCCATTCGCAGAAATAATTTCAGACGACAATCCGGGCAGATCCACCAGAAGTCCAAATAATAAACCTGAAATAAAATATATGAAACAGAGTATAACAGACCAGAGTACAACCATAATGAATTTTGATACGACAATATATACCCTGGAGACCGGTAAAGCAAGTATATCTTTTACCGTATGGTCTGAAAACTCCCTGCCAAATATCCAGCTAGTCACAAATCCGGTTCCAACAAGGCCGACGCCGGCCATTCCTTCGATAAGAAGCCTGAAATAATTTATCCAGTTTGGTTCCCCGAATCTCAGCAGAGCTGCCTTATCCCCTATCATACCAAGCTTTTCAGATACTTCAGGGTATTTTTGTACAAACATAACAAGACTCATCATTGATGAAACCAGAATAAAGAAAATAACAGTAGCCCAGAATATTCTGGACCTGCGGATTTTCAGACTCTCAACCCACATTGTTGCAAGAATAAACTTCATCTTTCACCTCCCTTCAATCCAATGGTCCTTAAGAAATAGGTTTCCAGATCTTCCTCCTCCACCTTTAATAACGTTGGAGGACAACCGGCATTGACCATTATCGTTGCAATAGTGTCAGGCTTGCCGATTGCATCTTCATTTCTTAATTCGAGCAGTCTGTCACTATTGATCTCTGCAAAAAATCCCTTCCCGGCAATAACTGTCTGCGCCTTGCCTATGTCATTCGCATTTATCAAAAGCCGTTTTTTTGAAAGGGCTTCCAGCTGATCCGAGTCAAGTTCCTGTATAAGTTTTCCCTGATGTATGATACCAATCCGTGTAGCAAAACGGGAAATCTCACCCAGAATATGGCTTGATATAAAGACTGTAACACCCTGATTTAAAGCCATATCATGCAGCATTTCCCTGATCTCAAAAATTCCGGCAGGATCAAGGCCATTGGCAGGCTCATCCAGCAATAAAACCTGTGGATTATGAATTAATGCCCTGGCCAGGCCAAGTCTCTGATTATTCCCCAGGGAAAGATTTTTTGCTTTTCTCTCTGCATAAGCGCCTAACTGAAGTTTATCAATGATCTGATCAACTGCTTTTTTATCCGGTAAGAATCTCAACCGCCTGAAGATTTCGAGGTTTTCCCTGACAGTCAGTTCGGGATACGAATAAGGTATTTCTACCAGTGAGCCGACATTTTTCCACAATCCGGTAATGTCGGCAGAAATCTTTATGTCATTGATGTAAGCAGCCCCGGCTGTAGGCCGGATCATACCAAGCAGCATACGTGATAGTTGTTGTCTTTCCGGCTCCGTTAAGTCCCAGGAAACCATATATTTCACCCTTCCTCACCGAGAGTGACATGTCCGAAACAGCCCGGACATCCTCATAATGTTTTGAGATATTTTCTGTTCTTATTATTTCAGATATCATTTTGCAGGATCTATCCTTCCAATCCACCCTCCTCCGGAAGCGAGCCGGAGTTTAAGAACATCCCCTGATTGAAAGGTTGTTTCAACAATTCTAAAGTCCTCAGCCCTGGTACCGGCATTTATGCCATCTTCAATTGCTGTAAGCCTGTATTTGCCTGGTGCCAGAAAAGTGGTCTCAAGAGTAAGTTCGCGTTCATCCCAGTTTGTTATTGCCCCGATGTACCATGAACTTCCCGATCTTCGGGCCATAACTGTATATTCGGCAATCTTGCCCCTGAGCAGCTGTGTTTCGTCCCACACAACGGGCAGCTTAGACAGAAATTCAGCACACTCCTTCTCACGGTAATAATCCGAGGGAGAATCGGGAAGCATTGTGAGCGGGCTGTTCAGCACTACCCACAGGGCCATTGCATGTGCACGGGTGCCCTGACCCATAGGATAATCTCCGATCGGGCGGAAATTATCTTTTGTTGAATTCCTCATAGTGGCTGGTATATAGTCCATAGGACCCGTAAACATTCGGATATATGGAAGCAGGTTATGGTGAACAGGGGTGTCATATTGTGTCCAGCCGTTGTATTCAAATTCAATGAGGGCTTCATACGTAAGCACATTGGGATACTTCCGGCTGAGTCCGGACGGCTTGTACGCTCCGTGAAAATCGACAATCATCCTGTTTTCGGCTGCTTTCCTGGCTGCTGCCTCATAAAACTCTACCATAGGCTGATCATCCCTGTTCATGAAATCTATTTTTATCCCTTTTACTCCCCACTTTTTAAACTGATCAAAAGCTTTATCCCATTGCTTTTCCAGTGTATGCCATAATACCCAGAGTATTACATCCACTCCCTTTGATTCAGCATAGGCAGTAACCTCAGCCATGTTCAGTTCAGGCCTGGGATGGAGTAAATCTTCCTCGGGACACCAGCCATCGTCAAACATGAAATACCTGAACCCTTTTTCTGCACAGAAATCAATAAAGTATCTGGCTGTTTCGGTATTTATTCCTGTCTTGAAATCAACTCCGTAAATATTATATTTGGCCCACCAGTCGAACATTACCACCCCGGGTCTGACCCAGGAAATATCGCTGAGGACTGAAGGAGAAGCAAGCAGATAAACCATATTATTCGCAACCAGGGCTTTCTCATCATCAGCAATTGCAAAGATACGCCATGGATAAGTCCGTGTACCTTTAACCCTTGCGATAAAATTCTGTACTTCTGCGACCTGCCCATGATCAAATATGCTTCCCTTATAGCTAAGGCTTTTCGGGTATGGAGGATTAGTCGCCGATAAGTGTTCCTTCCCGGTACCTTTTAACCATAAACCCGGATAGTCGTATAGGTCAGTTTCGGTAACCATGATAAATTTCCCCTGCTGCCTTTCAATGAGAAAGGGCAGATTGCAAAGCTTCCCGTCTTCAATCCCGGCAATTTTCTGGTGTTCATAGGGAGTCTCCCAGCATGAATTAAATGTTGCTGATGACTGAAACCTTGCTGAATCGCCTGCCTCCGGAAAAAGATCAAGGCTCTCACGGTAGATAGTCAGACTATCTTTCGATGAAGTCGACAGCCGGTAGGCCAATCCTTCATTGTATAATCTGAATGTTATTGAATGACCGGATTTAAACCTTAATTCAAGTTCATTATAAGCATTAATGATAGTTTCAGCCTTCTCTCTGATCTGAGGCTTAACAATTTCGTTTTCTGAACTGCGGAACACTCTTTGTACTTTGAATTCAGTATACTGCGATTTATTGCCAGTCTGCAGGTAAATGTTCCCGAATTTAACGGCAGTTATGCCATCCTTGTTAAGTGTTACATTTATTCCGCCATTTATTTCAATATCTGCTTTAAGCTTTCCGTCCAGGGAGATTAACTCATATTTCTGTGAAGAAGCGTTTATCATCAAAAACAGAAGTGAAGTGATCAGTAGCAGTTTATTCATTTCGCTGATATCAGGTTAAACTATTGTCATTAATAATCCAGTGTTATTATCCGACCCTTTGTAAAATTGAAAAACTTATCTTTCTGAGCGACCTGTACACCTTCCATCAGATCGGCAGGTTCAATGCCGGCGATCTTCATGCAGGTGGGACATGCGTATACTCCGACTTTCATTTCAATAAGCCTCTTAATGTATGTATGGGCCGATTCAAAATCAGCAAAGGTAAGGTCTTTGGAGTCTTTGGTAAGAAGATGAACCGCATGTATATCCATATATACAAGTACATCCTTGTCGACAGCCATCATAGTTGCCATTTTCAGCGGCATCAAAGCCCTGTGCGGATCATCATAGCACTCGGTAATATGAATAAATACCCCATCTTTTACCGGGGCTGCGACATTCGAATTATCCGCCGGAGGCTCCGCGGAGACAACCTGTTGGGGAGCCTGGTTACAGGATATAACTAATAAGCAGAGAATGAAGAACGGAGTTAATTTTTTCATGATCATTGAATTTGTTAATTATTGTTTAAAAGCCTTGAACCTAAGAACTCAGAATTTGGGTTATACTGATAATCCATATAAAATTACATTTCTAAACTGATAAAATGCGAAATTAGCAGGAGATTCTTCGCTCCACTTCGTTTCGCTCAGAATGACAGACATTTGTCATTTGGAGGAGGAGGTGGTTGGCGGCCGTGCCGCCAACCACCTCCTCCTCTCCCCAAAACTCTCTAAATACTTGTCATTCTGAGCGAAGCGAAGAATCTCATACTTTTAATCGGACGTTATTGATAAAATTATAACTTTAAAATTTGTTACAGATATAAAAGAAGATAAATCAGTACTATGAAAAATAAGATCCCCGCAGTAATGTTAATGGTACTTTCAGTATCGGTTATCATGGAAACCTTCTTAACCGGTTTTACCGGATCCCCTGATCCGGGGAAATCCACTGTCAAACTTTTCAACGGGAAAAACCTCGATGGCTGGTACACATTTATTAAGGACAAGGGAAAGAACAACGATCCAAATAAGGTCTTCACAGTGGATAAAGGTATGATCAGGATATCGGGTGAGGAATTCGGCTGTATAACTACAAATGATGAATTTGAGGATTATAGGCTGGTTGTCGAATTCAGATGGGGTGAAATTACCTATGATCCAAGAGTTGATAAAGCCAGGGATAGCGGGATCCTGCTCCATTCAGTCGGGGAAGATGGCGCAGTGGGCGGAATTTGGATGAATTCACTTGAATGTCAATTAATTGAAGGGGGATCAGGCGACTTTATAGTTGTTGGCGACGGCAGTAAAAATTTCTCTCTGACCTGTCCCGTTGCTCCGGAGAAACAGGGAGACTCATTTATTTACCAGGCAGGCGGAATTAGTGCAACTATCAATGAAGGAAGGGTAAACTGGTTCGGACGTGATCCGGAATGGAAGGATGTAAAGGGATTCCGTGGAGCAAAAGATATCGAAAAACCTGTCGGGAAGTGGAATAAAATTGAATGTACTGTTAATGGCGGGGAGATAATGATCTATCTGAACGGAATCCTTGTGAACCATGCAGTTGATTCCCAACCACAAAAAGGAAAGATACAAATACAATCGGAGGGTGCTGAGATATTCCTTAAGAGTATAGTTATCAGCGCACTGTAGATTGAAATCGCTTCAATGCCAGCGTACTGTTCCCACTAATACAAAGAACCTTTTTCGTATTTCGAAAGTTTCTTCTTGTTCATTTCTCTTTGAATGACGGTGTTTGGATATGCTGCCTTCGTATTAACGATGATTTTCGAATAAATAATGTTTCCAATTGAGTAAACTGTATCTGCACTCAATGGCGTACATACTTATACACACCTTGTAAAAGGATGTCTAAAAAGGAACCGTGTATGCCAAATTCATTCAAGCGCGAGCCGTCGCTAGTAGCAGACCTTTTAGGCATATAAAATGGGGATATATGAATAAAGTCTTTAAGCATATCTCCATGAAACAGGCTCTCATCAATTATGTCCTTAATCAGGAGCAACCTTTGCCCTGTCATTACCGTGGGGCCCGCTTACCATCTTGTCTCTACATGATTACTTCCTTGCTGTTCAACCATCACTGCCCTTTCATTATCAATCCCATATGTGAAGGTGGCATTGTAATTATTCTCTGAGATTGTACTAATCTTATCGAATGAGGTATATGCAATGGTCTGCGCATCTAGGGGAGACAGAGGCTTGGCGGGATTTATTGTACTATAAGTGAAATCTTATTTCAGAGTAATTGATATTGTAGCCAGATCAGGTTTCCGCTTTAAGGATTAAAGTATCAAGATTAATCCTGAATTGTGACGGCAGTCTGACAAGGAATAAAGCCGTAATTATCGAATCCATTTGTGGTATTCAGACTGCTTCCGAAAGTTCCACCGGTGACCTGCTGATAATCATTTTCGTTGGATAAGCCTGACCAGAAAAATGAATATTGGTAAAAACCAATAAAACACAATAATAGCCCCTCACAAAGAGACACTTATATGGTTAAGCTGTTCATAATTCCTTTAAGTAAATCCGGAAATGCCTTAATATCCATTCAGGCAGAATTAGTTATACCTTTTCGTTGCATTTCTAAGAATTATAACTCTTTCAATCCCGAGACCTGAAATCCGATTTCCTCGTCGGTGATATTTTTATCAAAATCAAACCAGACTGTCTGGGGATAACCAAATGCTGAATTGAACTCCAGTGTTTTTTTATAGGGCTCTCTCTCAATGCATGTTTCGACAAAGTTGAATAGTTCATCAATTGTCATCAATTCTCCTGTAGTGCCAGGATCATATGGCAGATAATTAACTGACTCTATTTCGTCATTCACAACTTTTATCAGATGGGGCCCAACTCTTTCATTTGTACAAAAACAATTGATCCTGAGTGTGAATTCATAGTTACTGATATTCTTACTGCTCCATTTTGACTTATTGACTGAAAGCTCATCACTGTCATCCCACCTGGTACAGAATGATATCGTTAAAAGTGTTATAAAAATCAGAAATTTCATATTGTCTGAATATTCTATTTATAAATGAACCGATCTCATCTTATGTTGCAAGTTTTATGCCATTTCTCAATTGTTGATATTTACAAAGTACAATAGGATCGGGTCGCGACCCGTCTCTACTGAGAAACGATAATAATGGGGTATTTAATAAGATACATGAGATTCCTCGCTGCGCTCGGAATGACAGTTCATTTTTAGGGAAAGGGAGGGAGAAGCCGCGATTCGTCAAGAAAACGATTTCAAAAACAAATTAGAATTCGAATCGCAGCTTCTCACTCCCTCACAATATATTAGCTTGTCATTCCGAGCGTAGCGAGGAATCCCACGGACCATTCACAATTTATCTAAGTGTTGATTAACTGGATACAATTTATCTGAGAGGTAAAATGTGCATAAAGGGTAGCTCTTTTGGGGGATGGGTGTTTTATTACCCCATAATTAAAAAGACTGCAGTAACCCGGTCATTTTTCTGTCAAGTTTCAACCCTTTGAAATCCTCATACCTGACATCCTTCCTTCCGCTGTCAGCAATCCCGAAGGATCCTCTGAAACACCACATTGCCCAGCCCCAATTATTTTCCTTCCATATCTCAAGGTTATCTTTCAGAAAGGCAAGAGTTACATCATGAGGAGTTCGGTTATAAACTCCGAATTCTCCCACATAAACTCCTGTTCCTCTATTTTCAATATCTTTCCACGCAGCAAATTCCCTGAGCAATCGCTGTTTATTCCAGAGTTCCCCGGAGTTATCGTTCATTGGCCATGTCGGGAGTATTTCATTTTCTTTGGACCAGGACCAGGGAGCTTTGTAATGTGTTACTACAAACACCAGCTGCCGCTGTTGATTTTAAAAATTTCCCTCTTTGCATTTTCTGAGTTAATCTTTGAATGTTATGAATTTCACTATTCCGGAATCTTCCGGATCAATTAAGTTGTTCCTGAGTCGGATTGCTGGCACCGGATAACCCTTTCCGGCATGTATCACTGCCTTTTTTAACTCTCCCTTTTCCCATTCCAGATCAATTTTATATCCACCTCTAGCCTTCAGGCCCTTTACTTTCCCGGTTTTAAATTCATCAGGCAAGGCCGGTAAAAGATGGATTTCCCCTGTGTGCGACTGTACCAGCATCTCGGCAATGCATCCTGGAAGAGAGGCTGAACCATCCAGTTGAAAATGGCAATATAATTCACCTTCCATAAAAAGATCATTGCGTTCCCATCCATAATCAGCATGTTGAAATGTCAGACCGTTTTCAAATCCCTCTTCAGTAAGCATCTCTGTCATAATTTTATCTGCCCGGTTTCCGTCAAATAATCTTGTCCAGCACCACATCCGGTGAGCCCTTGCCCAGTTTCCCCCTGCAGCAAGTTCCTGTTCAGGGAACCGCCCGTCTCCCCTCATATCCAGCGATATTTTTGCAGCTTCCGCAAGCTCCGGGGTAATAAAAGGGCTAATCTGATTGCCCGGACAAACTGCATATAAATGAGCTATATGCCTGTGATGACATTCCGGATCATCAATATCATCATACCATTCCTGTAGCTGACCATACTTTCCTGTTTTAAGGGGCAGGAGATCCTCCCTTATTTTTATTAGCGAATCAGCGAATTTATTTTCTCCGGCTATCCTGGCTGCTTTGGATGTATTGGTGAATAAATCCCATAACATTTCAATATCCTGATATACGCCGGGCAGAGAATAATTGTATTTTGTACTTATGGAATCATGAAAAGCGGGATTAAGTCCATTTTCAGTCATTAAGGCTCCATGTTCTGCTGACACTGTGGGCGCAGTGATTAAAAAGCCTTTATATCTCACCATGTTTTCAAGCCAGAAAACAGTGGCATCCTTTAAAAGAGGCCAGGCCTGTCTTTTTAGATAGGGAGTATCCTGTGTAAACGCAAAATGGTCCCATAAAACCTGACAATGCCAGGCAGCTCCCATCGGATACATACCCCAGGGATGATCACCAATAGGTGCTGCATGTCCCCAGATATTTCCTGTTGTATGACTGACCCAGCCATTGGTACCATAAACTCGCTTTGCAATTTCTCTTCCCGGTATTGACAGGTTATCGATCCAGTCGACATATGCCTGCTCACATTCTTCAAGATCAGTCGGACCACATGACCAGTATATTTCCTGGAGATTTATATTACTCTGGTAATTGCCAGCCCATGGAGCAGCCAGAAAGGTGTTCCAGACTCCCTGAAGGTTGGCAGGGAGGGTCCCCGGACGGGATGAACTGATAATCATGTACCTGCCAAGATTAAACGCCAGTACCTTATAACCCGGATCCGATTCACCAAGCCTGAGTCTGCTGAATCTTTCATTTGTCGGTAGTTTTTCCGCTGCCTTATTGCCTGCAACTGAAAATACAACCCTATCGTATAGTGATTTATAATCTGCCAGGTGACGCATCTTAATGCTTTCAAAATCAGTTCCGGCAACATTCGCGATGATCTCACCGGTTAACTTATCAGGTTCAACGCCCTTGTAATCCGGATACTTCATCTCATAATCAGTGGCAACAGCCAGATAGATTTCAACAGAATCAGATCCTCTTACAGTTAAAAATCCACCATCATTACCCAGCGTTCCTCCCTTATTTCTTACGTATATAAGCACATTGAACGGTCTGTGATTTTCATTTACGAATCCCTTAACCCTGTAGTAATTTTCTGAAATTTCAACGATTGATGAATCCTGAAATATGTCCATGCACAGATCAAAGGAGATCTTCCCTGGTGTGCCGGCTGTAAATCTCATTGCCAGGACCCTGTCGGGATAGGAACAGAAGTACTCCCTTGTAAATGACGTTTTGTTTATCTCATATTCAATCAACCCCGATGAATTTGCAAGGTTCAATTCTCTCCGGTAATTGTCCGGGGTGCCATCCTGATCAAGGAACCTCATCTCAAGATTCCCGACTGAGGTGAAATTGCCGAATAGTTCTGAGGATCCGAAAAAATTTCCTGACACCAGGCTATCAGCCAGCTGGCTTTGACCATTCAATATTGCTTTTCTGATCCGGGGAAGTGTCGCCAATGCCTGAGGATTTACACCTGCTTTCTCCCAGTTGCCTTTTGCAGGACCACCTGTCCACATGCTCTTTTCAGAGATAGCAAAGACCTCTTTATCAACCCCTCCAAAAAACGAGGCTCCAAAATAACCATTGCCCAGATGCAATGCCTGGCTATTCCAGTACTTTGCAGGATATCCATACCATAACCTGTTATTGTAGTCATGGATGCTCTCCTTCTGTACGCAGGAAAAAGGAATGAACACCATAAAAATTACCATAAAGAGTGTTCCAGAGCCCCTGCCAGGCATCCGGCAGTGATTAGCATAACCCCTGCTGTCAGCCTTATGTAAAACTGCAATTGACATGATGCCTTATTTATTCTGTGATCTTCAATAAAAGAATTAATGACTGTCGAATACACTCGAATTGACAGTATGTTTAGCCTGTTCAGCGTATTTAACCGATTCTTCCGTCAATCCCATGGTTTTAAGCATATCGCTAAGCTCCAGGCAATCTTCTGAGAAGAAGAAAGGCTTTTGACTCTCAAGTTTGCGGAAAAGTGCTTTTGCCTTCTCAATATCTCTTTTTTTCAATGCCATCTTTATATGTGCAAGTTCAACATAATCATATTCCATCACGAATGTATCTTCAGGTTTGCTGTTAAGAAATTCGGGATAATTGATCACTTTATACGGAACCCTGGCTTTTTCAAGAAGAACAGGTATGCCGTCATCCCCGTCTTCATCAATATGTGTAATGAACATATCGGTATATATGCTCAGCCCTTTTGAAGCAAATACCAGCCATTTGCTGTTAGGCGACCAGGCATGCCATGAGTTCATTGAATATAAATTGCTGTTAAGCATCTTTGCCTTTCCTCCGCTGACAGGAACAATATAAAGCCGGCTGTCGGGCATCAGCAGCATAAAATTCTCAGCCTGGCAAAAAACCAGCCATTTACCGTCTGGTGATACAGCGGGAAAGTAATTGCTTTTCCCGTTACCGGATGCTCCCCTGATCGGGACAGCCTCTCCCCCGTTACCATTATTAAAGGGTATAATGCATAAATCGTATTTGAAGGATTTCTGTCTCGTTACAAACTGGTTGATGAGATCCTCATCCTGAACATTGATTTCATAAATATTGCTATCTCTCGGCAGAGCTGCGGCTCTTGAGAAAATGATGCTTTTACCGTCAGGTGTCCATATTGCATTGCTTTGTACATATTCCTCAGAATCTGCCCCGGGAAGTTCCTTCAGAATATGCTCCTGACGGTCATAAATTGCCAGATGACCATTAACAGGAAAGAACAGCTGAGAAAAAATTATGTTTTCAACCGGGCTGATAGGGAAATTCTTGATTACAACCCTGTCCTTTATTGTCGTAACAACATACCGGCCGTCGGGGGATAATTTTGAAAAGAGGCCAAAAGTTCTTCTCTTCTCGATCTTCGACCACGACATGAAGTTATCAGGATTAAACAAAATAGTATCTCTAATTGGAGAAATGAAATATCCGCCCTTATCTCTCAGACCTGCATCCAGATCAAGCCCGATTGTTTTTCCGTCAGCGCTGAAAGAATGACAGTTGCCGCATACCGGGAATCCTTTCATCGCAACATGAGGCTTATTTTTACTGCCTATATTTATCAGCATGTAATTCATAGAGTCCAGATTCCTTTCCGCTATGATGAAAGGAACAGGCATCTGCCTGTAAAGGATAGGAGCGCCTACAGTATCCGGACTGATACTGAAAGAGATCTTTTTGTAAGGCCTGCTTTTACCGGATTTGTTCACCGCAAAAAATATCCTGTCATATCCTGAAAGAATTTTTATACTATCCCATTCTGATTCTTCAGGTGTCCAGGTTGTCTTTGAAGTTGTTGATTTTACGGTATATTTCTTATTGCCTGAAAAAAGGGTAACTTCCCACGCAGAGGTATCTTTTATCCGGCTGTTCCACTCAAATGCCGGAGCAGGAAATTCCGGAGGAAAAAGTGCATTATCAAAAGGATACCTTATTGAAAGATCTGAGCCCTTATCCTTTTTCTTCAGGAGAACAAAAACTAATATTATACTTATCAAAGTAAATATTAAAACGGATATTATTATCTTCGATCTATTCATAGAAGCCTTTTTAATAAAGATATATGAATTCAGGTTCTAAATATAAAGAATAAAATCTATCTGATAATATATGGCCTGATCAGACAGAGGTACTATAAGTTCACAGCACTTGTACTATTATCAGATTATTAACCACTGAGTTGCACGGAGTTGCACGGAGTAAGACACGGAGTATTAATGCCATATAACAGATAATAGTAATATTCAACTCATTTAATTTGAAATAGTAATATCTAACAGTGTCACTCCGTGATCACTCTGTGCAACTCAGTGTTTAAGCTCAAAAATAATCCACAGATGCTGGTTGTCATAAGAATTAAAAATATTTTCTTTATGCTTCAATCTGTTACCTAAAAAATTCTTTCAATGAGACTGAATGTTCAATTTCTGAAATCTCTCCTTACCTGCACAAACCTGATGGTCATGCTTTTTTTGAGTCAGGATATTATAAAGGGTTCTGATAACCATATTAATCAGCAAGGCATTGTTATTGACACAAAGTGTGACACTATAAGCAAAGTTATCAGCGCAATGCTCTCCATGCAAAGAAGGGCATGGGAACAGGGAGTTGCGGCTCAGTCACTTCTGGAGCTCGGAGAAACGGACCTGATGATCCTCCTGGCAAAAGATGCGGTTGTTAACCAGAAAAAAGATGGCAGGCTTGGATTGAATGAAGGCGACAAACCGGTTGCGGATCCTGCCTCAAACGGAGAAGCTGTGCTGCTGGCTGCAAAAATAACAGGCGATCCGGCACTTGGCAAAGCAGCTAAAGACATGCTGGACTTCCTTCTCTATAAAGCACCCAGAACTCCTGAGGGGATAATATATCATAACTACATCGAAAATATGATATGGGTGGATGCATTTTATATGCTTCCGCCATTCCTGGCAGTAGCAGGAGAAAGTGAAGAAGCTGTTAAACAGCTTAACGGATACAGAAAAATTCTGTTGAATCCTGAAAAAAAACTATATTATCATATATGGGATCAGGATCTCCGGAAGTATACACGTAAATTATTATGGGGAACAGGCAATGGATGGGCTGCTGCAGGAATGACAAGAGTGGTGCGCGCTCTTCCTGATTCAATGTCCGGCGAAAAAAAGAGGATAATTGATTACATTAAAGAACTCATTGATGCTTCGCTTAAATATCAGCGTGAAGATGGCCTCTTTCATGATATCCTCGATGATCCTTCTTCATTTGTTGAAACCAACTCCGCGCAGATGTTTGCCTATACTATATACAGGGGTGTCAAAGGAGGATGGCTTGATAATTCCTATCTGAAATATGCTGACATGATGAGGAAAGCTGCCCATAAAAAAGTGGATGCATTCGGACTCGTGCAGGGTGTCTGCGGAGCTCCGAATTTTGACCATCCGGGGACTGCAACTGAGGGACAGGCTTTTTTTCTGCTAATGGAGGCTTCATATAATGACTTAATCAAATAACATGAAATATTCAAGACGCTTATTCGTGAAAACGGCAGGTATGGGAAGCATAGCTATTTCTGCTTACCCCAACCTGAATCTGTTACCCGGGAATTCATCAGTTGTAAAGGTGTTAAATCCATATAACCGGACTCCTGTCAGTCTTATAATTGACGATTCAACCTGCCTTGTAAATATGGCTCATTTCGGGATACCTCAGTTTGGGGAGGTATTTCCTGATCAGTACAGGCAGGAGTGGCGAAAATTGCCGCGTGAAATTCCGGACAGTTTTGTAAGGGAATTTGGTGAATGGGCACATGAAAACGGTGTTAAGGGCAAATACAGTATAGTTCCTTATCCGGCATGCACAGGATGGGTAAACAGGTTTATACCCGGATGGACAAAACAGGAGCTTGAAGAGAGTCTCAGGCTTGTGCGGGAGGTAATCGTTCCAAACTGGGATATTCACCCCGAAATGGTCAGTCATACTCGGGTTATTGATATAAAAACCGGAAAGCCTTACCCCTATCCTACTCCGGATTATATGGAAAACTGGGAATGGAGTCAGACAAAGAGCGCAGATGAGCTTGCAGCTTATCAGGCATATGCCCTCAGAATCCTTAAGGAAGCCGGTCTCGACTGTGATGGACTTACAACACCCGGTGGTTATGGCAGCAGAAACCAGAATAACCTGGCCCTGGGTACCCTGGAAGCCGTCAGGGATGTGTATGGATCGGAAATTCCCCATTTCTTCAGGGATCTGTTTACTGAAAAAGATAAGAGTGTTGCTCCCCTGGTTATGCATCCTTCAGGCCTTGATGGACCGGATCCAAAATGTGTTGTCTCCATCATAGGCTGCACGGGAGACTGGTTCGGGGACTGGGATGGACTGAATCCCGGTGCCACTGATAAATTCATTACGGAGGATCTGCTTTCAGGCAGGATGGTAGAAGTAATTGACAGTGGAGAACCTGCCATAATGGTATGCCATTGGCCCGGTATATATTTTAATGGCGATCGTGTCGGATTTAATATCCTAAAGGAGGTTAAGAAAAGGCTGGATCAGAAGTATGAAAATCTTATCTGGATGAAACTCAGTGAAATTGCACGCTACTGGGCTGCAAGGAATTTAACTACCATTAGCCCGGGCATCATCCGGAATTACATTGAAAGCCCCTTATTCCACTCCCGGTTTCACCCTGAATCTGAATTCCCCTGTACAGAAATCCGCAAACTCAAAATTGCCGGTAAAGAGTCAATTCCCCTTGCAAGGGCTAATGATAAAACAGAAATAAAGTCAGGTTCCTGGTTCTCAGATAAAAAAGAATCAATCTTCTGCTTCGACCTGGTAAAGGGAGAAAGCGAGATAATGTTTTAGCTACCTGTTCTCCTCCCATGGTACCAGCCTGGAGGCATAATAGTTTATATGCATAACTTTAAAGCGGTCTGAATGCCTGCCAAGCCTGATCTTGTATTCATCCCAGTTTCTGATTGCAGACGGGCTCCATCCTATCTCGGCTATTCCGGGAAGCCTTGGAAAAACCATATATTCCAACTCTATCATGTTTGTGATGGTTTCTGTCCATAACGGAGCCTCAACACCTATGATATTTTCTTTGCCAATTCCCGGGACAAGAGTTGCAGGATCCCAGATATAGGAACTGTCAACCTCAATATACCCGGCCCACTTCTGACCAAGAACCGTAGTGGAGTCATATTTCATATCGATATATGTTTTTGCAGCAGGCGACATAAGAATCCTGGCACCCTGGCTGACAGCCCTGACTGCATTTTCAGTGTTCGCCCAATACTGAGCAACGGTGCCCGGATTCAATTCTGAAAGCGATATCTCATCCCATCCCATTACATTTTTTCCATGAGCCTTGACAATGTCCTGCACCCTTTTTACAAAAGGAATATAGTCCTCCTTTTTTGTAACATGCGATTCATCTCCTCCGATATGAATATATGGACCAGTAGTAAGTGAAGCCAGCTCCCTTATAACATCATCAACAAATTTGTAGGTAATCTCTTTGTCTGTGGCTAACGTGCTGAAGCCTACTTCAATTCCTGTATATAACTCAGTTGCCTTTCCGCTGATATTCAGTTCGTCATAGGATGCCAGAGCAGCATTGATATGACCTGGCATATCTATCTCAGGCACTATGGTTATATAGTTGTCATCTGCGTATTTCACAATTTCAGCATACTGCTCCTGGGTATAATATCCGCCGGGACCACCTCCAACCTCGGTGCTTCCTCCATGAATTGCCAGATTTGGCCATGACTTGATTTCTAATCTCCATCCCTGATCATCCGAAAGATGAAGATGAAGGGCATTCATTTTATAATAGGCAATCAGATCGATGAAACGCTTTAAATCTTCGGCTGGGAAAAAATGCCGTGCCACGTCGAGCATAGCACCGCGATATTCATAATCAGGATAATCACTGATCGTTCCTGAAGCAATCTTCCACTCCCCCTCCTGTTTTGTACTTAATTCAATATTTGGAGGCAGGAGCTGCCTTATTGTCTGGATCCCCCTGAATAATCCTGCCGGACTTTTCGCAGAAAGGACAACCATTTTTTTTGTAATGGAAAGCTCATAGGATTCATCACCCTCTTTCGGAACCATTTCCGATAAAGTAAGATAAATGTTACCCGATCCCGGAACTCTATCAGTGGATTTTACTTCCAGCTCAAAACCTGTTGAAGGCCTTAACCTTGCAGCCAGATAATTCCCAATCCTTTTAAGCTCTTCAGATTCACCCTGAACATATATATCCGCATCCGCCTTCAGTTCAAAATATCCTCCTGCAGAAATTATGGAAACCGGCTTTGGAATTATACTCGCACTGGAAAGATCCGAGGGTCTGTTAGTCTGGCATGACAGGTTGATCATGATCATGACAATAATAGCTGTTACTATGGTTACTTTGTTGTAGCTCTTATTCATATCTGTTAAATTTTGCATGAAAATTAATAAATTATTTTTATTTTACCCTTATTAAACCATCGATAGCCTGATATTGTTTCCTGAATGGATAATCCTTATAAGAATGATGATGATGAATAAAGTACTTTCAGAAAACAATGTTGACCCGGATCCTTTTCTTCAGTTCGGTAAATGGTACAATGAACACCTTAATGCAGGCATCACAATTCCGGATACAGTCAGTCTCGGAACTGCTTCATCTTCAGGAAGGGTATCCGTAAGGACTGTTCTGCTTAAAGGCTATGATGAAAAGGGCTTTGTTTTCTTTACAAATTATAACAGCAGGAAAGGAGTACAGTTATCTGAAAACCATTCTGCTGCCTTGCTGTTTTACTGGCCGGAATCTGGCCGCCAGGTCAGGATAGAAGGGATAACTGAAAGAGTTACTGAGAAGGAGTCTGCTGCTTACTTCACTACCAGGCCGAGGGATAGCCAGATTTCAGCCTGGGCCAGCGAACAAAGTTCTGTCATACCTGATCGTCAGTACCTTGAAGACAAGCATGAATTCTTTAAAACAAGGTTCGAAAATGAACAGGTGGATAAGCCTCCTCACTGGGGAGGATACAGGTTAATTCCTGATTTATTCGAATTCTGGAGGGATGGGGAATTCAGACTGCATGACCGTATTGCCTACGCGAGGAAAAATGATGCGTGGGAAATAACCCGACTTGCTCCATAATGCCTGTCATAATACCAGATCACATGCATCAGGCGGCATCCAGTGGGCATCTTTCCCCTCCCATTTAATATTGCAGCCTATTGGATTGGTTACAGGGACAGAAATCTTTCTCCCGCTCGTAAGTTCATCGAGAACATTATCAAGATTATTGACCGACATTTTGGATGTGTCCCTGGGGTTATCAACACCACGACCGGTATAAACCAGATTCCTGTTCTCATCGAAAACATAAAAATGTGGTGTTCTCAACGCTCCATAAGCCTTTGCAACTTCCTGGCTTTTATCATGAAGGTATACCCAGGGAAAATTATTCTTTTTCATCCTTCTTACCATGTTGGGATAACTGTCTTCCGGATAAGTAGTCTCACTGTTGGAGTTAATACCGGCAAAGGCTACTCCCCCGCTGCTGTACTTTTCAGCAGTAGACCGGGTAACTTCATCAGAACCTATTACGTAAGGGCAATGGTTGCAGGTGAAGAAAATTACCAGGTATTTGAATTTATCAAAATCCGATAAGCTGTATTCTTTTCCCTCTGTCGAAGGAAGCCTGAAATCGATTGCCTTTTGTCCGGGCTGTAAGGTATATGCCATATGAATAAATTTATAATTAAACACCAGGGATCACCAAGTTAAATCTTAATAAACACAAAGGTAAGAATACCCTTTATGTTTGTCATTCAAAAGATTTATTTTCCTGCAAAACAACAGATTACCCTGAATTGTTTAGCTTTCAAGCCGGTTTTTTGACAATAACATTATAAAAAATCTCAGATATCTTATTCCTGAAAGAAATAATGCCAGTCCCAGACCACAATAAAGTACTGAAAGATAGCGTTTGGGCAAAGCTGAATGCCGGAGTGCAATCCCCATTGAAACCATAGTCAGTACAATCAGGTAGCTTCTCCATGTCATAAAGGAAAAAAGACATCTTTTTTCGGTCAGGGGCAACAGCCTGCCGAGGTTTTTATCGGCAATTTTAAGGAAGCCGAAATGATGAATCGGCATAGCAGCCAGAAAGCCGGCAACATAATATATCCCTGCTCCGCTGATCCCCATTGGAGAGAGCCATGAGACTGCAAACCTGATCAGCATAAAGCCTGCGCCACACCACATAAGTCCTGCAAGAAGTACAAGCACTCTCTTATCGACTGACGGGGTGAATTTATTAATATTTATATTCATATTCTTCACTCCAATTTAGGAATGCGGAATGGACGTATTTCAACCTTTTCCCATACCCCTTCCGTAAAATAGGGTTCATTCTCAAGACTTGAATCGAGCGATTGACGATCAGGAAAATCATATACGATCATAGAACCTATCATTTTCCCATCATCATCAAGAATGGCACCTCCGCATTTAAATTCACCTCTTTGCTTCAGTACCCTGATTTTTTTAAGATGTTCCTCCCTGACTTTTAGCCGGCGGTCTGGAGCTTCGGCATCTGTACCATCAAAAGCAACTAACAAAAACTGCATAATCCCCGGTATAATTATTAACAGATCACTTTAACTCTCAAATGTATAACAATTGGAGAACAGGCCTGCACTGGATTCATGATAATAATTCTCATTATCATTGATTATATTTGTTAATATTTCCAATTTGATGGCAGCAAAACAGTATTAAGAAATTGATAATTATCTAATATGCAGAATATTAAGAAGATATTCAATTTCTTCGGTTATTTCAAGGATCTGATAAAGGATGATCACACCCCTGCTTTGGGTGCACTTGACATTTTCAAATATATTGGTCCCGGTCTTCTGGTTACTGTCGGATTTATAGATCCGGGTAACTGGGCAGCCAATATTGCAACCGGTTCAGGTTATGGTTATACTCTCCTGTGGGTTGTCACACTTTCGACTATTATGCTTATCGTTCTGCAGCATAACGTTGCGCATTTAGGTATTGCAACGGGTCTTTGTCTGTCCGAGGCGGCAACAATATACATTCATCCGAAAGTATCAAAAGTCATTCTCTCCTTTGCAGTACTTGCCTCTGTATCGACTTCTCTTGCTGAGATACTGGGGGGGGCTATTGCTTTAAACATGCTTTTTGATATACCAATAAAGGCAGGTGCGGTACTGGTAACTCTTTTTGTGAGCATTATGCTTTTTACAAATTCCTACCAGAAGATAGAGAAATGGATCATCGGATTTGTGTCAATTATCGGGTTGTCATTTCTTTATGAATTGTTCCTGGTCGATGTTGACTGGATAGAAGCCGGGATCTCCTGGGTGAAGCCATCGATCCCTGAAGGGTCCATGCTCCTGCTCATGAGTGTACTTGGTGCAGTAGTAATGCCGCATAACCTTTTCCTTCACTCTGAAGTTATCCAGAGCCGTCAATGGAATCTGCAGGATGAAAAAATCATTAAAAAACAGCTGAAATTTGAATTTGCCGATACCCTGCTATCCATGATCATCGGATGGGCTATTAACAGCGCCATGATAATACTGGCTGCTGCAACATTCTTTAAGAACGGTCTGAAAGTTGATGAGCTTCAGCAGGCAGAAACTCTTCTGGTACCGCTGCTTGGAACCAATGCTTCCGTGGTTTTTGCCGTTGCCCTGCTCTTTGCCGGGGTAGCGTCAACCATCACCTCGGGAATGGCTGGAGGTTCAATAGTATCAGGCATGTTTAAAGAACCATACGATGTTAAGGATAACCATTCAAGGATGGGTATAATTATTTCGCTCCTTGGAGCATTGATTTTGATCTTCTTTATTGGAAATCCATTCAAAGGACTTATTCTCTCACAGGTTTTTCTGAGTATTCAGCTCCCGTTTACCGTGGCAATCCAGATATATCTGACCTCTTCGAAAAAGGTGATGGGAAAATATGCCAACAGCCCTTTCCTGATTGGAGTTTTATCCACAATCGCAATGATCGTAACTTTTTTTAATTTTAAACTTCTTATTGATTTTTTATTCGGCTAACAATTAATTATTACGTTCATGATGCCTGCAGAACAATATAATATCGGACTTGTTTTAAGTGGCGGAGGAGCAAGGGGATTTGCACATCTGGGATTGATTCAGGCGCTTAATGATTCCGGTATTTTCCCTGATGTAATTTCCGGCACCAGCGCCGGAGCATTGGCCGGGGTTCTGTATGCGGACGGATATACTCCCAAAGAGATCCTCCATTTGATGAATACGGGAAACAGGTTCGACTTTATGAAGCCTGCCTTGCCACGGGAGGGTTTGCTGCAGATAGGGGGAATAATTAAGATATTGAACTCCAGCCTTCGCGCAAAAACTTTTGAAGAGCTGAAAATACCGCTGTATGTTGCTGCAACTGATCTTAATAACGGCAGGCCGGAGTATTTTTCAAAAGGAAGCCTGCTCAATCCGGTAATTGCATCGGCAAGTATCCCCGTGCTTTTTCAACCGGTAATAATCAACGACATTTATTATGTTGATGGCGGTGTGCTTGATAACCTGCCTGTAAAACCAATTGAAAATAAGTGCAGGTATCTTATCGGATCTTTTGTCAATCCTGTCGGATATGTCGAAAAGTGCAGCGGACTGATAAATATAGCCGAAAGGACTTTTATGCTCAGCATGTCAAAGGAGATTACCGAGAAAGCAAAAAAATTCGACCTGTTCATTGCTCCCCTGGAATTAAGAAATTATAAAATACTTGATCCGGAAAAAGCCGAAGAGCTTTTTGAGGTTGGTTATAAGGCTACAAAGGAAAAACTAAAAGATGCTGTAATAAAATCAATCATCGATTTGCAGACCGAATATCCTGTTGATAACCCCTTATAAAACATAGCCGTCAAGCTAAGGCTCTCCGTTTTGAACCTAATCTTTATTCACATTTTATCTTCCAGGCAACTTAAAACCCGCTAATCGATATTCAAACATACTTTGAATAGTCCGGAAGATTCCTCGCTGCGCTCGGAATGACATGCTAATTTATTATTAGAGAGGGAGAAGCGGCGATTCGAACAATAACTTATTTTTTGAATTCAATCTTTGACGAATCGCCGCTTCTCCCTCCCATCCACACAGAAGGACCTGTCATTCCGAGCGCAGCGAGGAATCTCATGAATCTTAACCAATTGCTGCTTGTGATTGTTTTTCAGTGCATTATGGATAATGTTATTATAACATTAAATAGATGTGATGAAAGATTAGCTTCAAAAGGAGAGCCTGCCCCGCAGTGGCGGGGGGAAACTTTTTATATGTTCGTATTGACAATACTACTTGACTTGACGGCTATGTCTTCAAAGCAAACCAACCTTCCGGGGCTGTAGAAAAAGTCCTGGAAATGGTGCTCTTCTCTTTAGTTCCTTGGAATTCCTATGTGATTCCTCTGTGCAACCCAATCCTTATATGCCAATCAATGAATAAAGCATTTTTATCTCCTTTTCCCATAAAGATTCATCAGGAGTTTCAAGAATCAGCGGAAGATCGTCAAACCTGTCGTCATTCATCACCATTCTGAAGATATCCTCCCCCAGAAATCCCTTTCCTATATTATCATGACGGTCAACCCGTGTAGCATACTCTTTTTTGGAGTCATTCAGATGCATCCCTTTAAGATATTCAAAACCAATAATATCGCTGAATTTCTTAAATGTTTCCGCAAAGCCTCCCGGTGTTTTAACATCGTATCCTGCAGTATATGCGTGACAGGTATCAATACAGACCCCAACCCTTGATTTGTCCTCAACATTGTCAATTATCATCCTGAGCTGCTCAAATGTATGGCCGAGGTTAGTACCCTGGCCTGCTGTGTTTTCGATGACTGCCGAAACACCCTTTGTTTTGTCAAGTACTATATTAACCGATTCGGCTATTCTTTTCAGGCAATCTTCGATGCTGATTGCATTCAGATGGCTGCCAGGATGAAAATTAAGCCTGTCGAGGCCAAGCTGTTCGCATCTCTGCATTTCATCGAGAAAGGCGGCTCTGGACTTCTCCAGGGGTTCCGTTTCAGGATGCCCCAGGTTTATCAGATAACTGTCATGCGGAAGGATCTGAAATGGTTTATAATCATATTTTTCACAATTATTCCTGAATTCCTTTATGCTTGCCCTGGTAAGGGCATTTGAAAACCATTGCTTCTGGTTTTTTGTGAACAGTGCAAAAGCTTTAGCACCTATGGCATCTGCATTTAATGGCGCATTCTGCACTCCTCCTGACGCACTTACATGAGCACCAACGTATTTCATTGAATTTCTCCTTTTTTACTTTTTACTTTTGCCTTTTGTCTTTTGCCTTTTGTCTTTTGTCTTTTGCCTTTTGTCTTTTGTCTTTTGCCTTTTGCCTTTTGCCTTTTGTCTTTTGTCTTTTGTCTTAATAATAACTGGAACCGTCCCAGCAATGTGTACACAGCTTCTCCTTCGGGAGTCCTATTGCTTTCACCAGGTCATCAAGCCTCTGATACATCAGGGAATCAAGGTCAAGATTTTTTGCTATCTGTTCTACCATTTCCGAATATTTCTCAGAATCAGAATCAGCATATTCCCTAATGTTATTTTCATCACCGCCAAGCTGCTTTATTGCTTTTCGTCCGGCAAGTTCAAGGATTGACCTTGATTCTGAAAAATTCAGAAAATCACATGCAAACAGAAGAGGAGGACAGGCAATTCGCATATGCACTTCTGAAGCACCTGATTTCCTGAGATCAATTGTATTGTCTTTCAGTTGTGTTCCCCTTACAATGCTGTCATCAAGAAAAACCATCTTCTTTCCTTCTATAACAGCTTTATTGGGAATAAGTTTCATTTTGGCGACAAGATCACGCTGATTCTGGTTCTGTGGCATAAAACTTCTTGGCCATGAAGGGGTATATTTTGAATAGGCACGCTTATACGGAATTCTTTTTTCATTCTGATAACCAACAGCGTGACCTATACCGGAATCGGGTATGCCACAGACAAAATCAATTTCGACATTATCGCGTCTGGCAAGAGCTGCACCACATCTGTTGCGGCAATCGTCGACGTTGATTCCCTCATAAAAGGATGGCGGATAACCGTAGTAAACCCACAGAAATGAACAAATCTGCATTTTTTCACCCGGTTCCCTGAGCCTGCTGAATCCTGAAGGTGAGATCTGAACAATCTCACCCGGACCAAGAAAATAATCCAGTTCAAATCCCGTATTCGGGAACGAACAGGATTCGGAAGCCACTGCAAAAGCATTATCCCTCTTGCCTATTACAACCGGAGTCCTTCCTAACTTGTCCCTGGCTGCAATTATCCCTTCATCAGTAAGTATAAGTATCGAACAGGAACCCTTGATTTTTTCAAAAACATTTTCAATTCCGTCAACAAAGTCCTCTTTTTCACATATCAGGTTGGCAACAACTTCGGTGGGATTTATATTTCCTTCAAAATTCTCGGTAAAGTGTTTTTTTGCCTCAAGAAATATCTTCTCCAGATCTGACAAATTGACAATCCTGCTAACAGTCACAATTGCGAAACGTCCGAGATGAGAATTGAACAGTATTGGCTGCGGATCAGTATCACTTATTACTCCCAGTCCGGAATTACCCTTGAAACCACCCAGTTCATCTTCAAACTTCGATCTGAAATATGCATTCTCCAGACTATGAATTGACCGCCGGAATCCCTTACCCGGTTCAATAAAAACCATACCGGCTCTCTTTGTACCAAGATGGGAATGATAATCTGTTCCATAGAAAACATCTTCCACACAGTCTGTCTTCGAAACTATTCCAAAAAAACCACTCATATTACTGATTATTAATTAATTCGCTATCAAAGTCGCTTTGTAAATTTAATCATTGAATCGGAAATTATAATAATTATGCAGAATTTATTAAATTTGAAAACGAAATCTAGTAAATACAAATTGGAAAAATGACAACCACCAATAATTTAAATCCGGCCGGACAGGCATCAAATAAGGGGACACCAGTAAAGATGCTGGCAGCAACAATTATTCTGGGAGTAGTACTTGCTTTCCTGGTTATAATGTATTTTGTTCAGCGACACAATATGTTTGAGATGGAAGCGGTTCTTACCGAGGAGAAGGACTCCCTGGCAAACGAGTTAAGACGCATATCCTATGCCTTTGATACCTTAAAGACCAATAATGATACTCTTAATGCAAATCTGGCAAGGGATAAGGAGAAAATAATCCAGATCCTGGCCATTAATGAGTCTAATGTCAGGCTGATAAGACAATATAAAAAAGAGATAAAAACCATGAGGGAAATAATGAAGAGCTACATTGTTCAGATAGATTCTCTCAATACCAGGAATAAAATGCTTGTTGCAGAAAATACGGAGATACGCCAGGAGATATCAGAGGTAAGGAATACAAATACCGAGCTTTCAAAAGCCAAGAATGAACTTAGTTCCAAAGTGGAGGTGGCTTCGGTAATTCAGGCTAAAGATATAATTGCTGTTCCCCTGAACAAGAAAAGAAAAGAGACAAACCGTATAAGCCTTCTCGATAAACTCAGGATCTGCTTTATACTCAGGGAAAATCCAATTGCCAAAGGTGGCCAGAAAGTGGTATACCTGAGAGTGATAAGACCTGATTCCCTTGTAATTGCCACCAGCCCTGATAATCTTTTTGATTACAGGAAAAACAAGATAATCTATTCCGCAAGCCGTGAAGTGGATTATATGAACCAGGATATTGACATGTGCATATTCCTTGATAATACGGGTGATTTTATTGTAGGAAATTACAGCGCTGAGCTGTACCTCGAAGGAAATATTATAGGCCGCACGAATTTTATGCTTTCAAAAAAATAGCTATTCGTCAGCCGCTATCATGAATTCAGAAATAATATTATCGGATATTATTTTACCCTGGTTCGTAAGAACCAGGTTTTTTTTGTCCTGCCGTATCAGGCCGTAATCCTTGAATTTCCCTGCTAAATTAACAATATAATCATAACCCTCCTTTTCAAATGTCCTTTCAACATACTCAAGATCAATACCCCACATGGTCCTGAGAGAGGTCATCACATATTCGTTAAACCTGGCCTTAAGATCAAGGTCCTCGTGCTCGTAAAATGATTTTCCGGAACTGACTGATTTAATATAACCTTTCAGATCCCTCATATTCCACTGGCGTGAATAGCCGTTAAAGGAATGAGCAGAGGGACCCAGTCCTATATAATTGACCTGCTTCCAATAGTTCGAATTATGAATTGAAAAATATCCGGGCTTGCCAAAATTTGAGATCTCATAATGAATGAACCCGGCGGCCTCAGCTTTTTCAATAAGAGTGTTGAAAAGAGCTATACTCTCCTCTTCATCAACTTCTGCTATCAGCCCCTTTTCCAGCATCTTGCCGAAAACTGTTCCTTTTTCAAAGGTAAGGTGATACGCAGAAAGGTGCTTTATGTCAAATGAAAATGAAAAATCAAGCACTGAAGCCCACTCTTCCTGACTCACCCCGGGAATTCCATATATCAGATCTATTGATGTATTTTCAAATCCCGATATCAAAATTTCCTTCAGGGCCTTTTCTGCCTGTGCCGAATCATGACGACGGTTAAGCATTTCGAGGTCAGCATCGCGCCACGACTGGATACCTAAACTGATCCTGTTGAAATCCAGCTGCTTCAGCTTTGCCAGATAGGTTGTATTGACATCGTCAGGATTCAGTTCAATCGATATTTCACAATCCTCCGTTACCCTGTATTGTTTTTTTATCTGATCCAGAAGAACGCCTAGCTCCTGAACTGTCAGGACAGACGGGGTCCCTCCGCCAAAATAGATAGTAGATACAGTCTCATTTCCAATGTAATCCTTCCTCAATGCAGCTTCTTTCAGAAGTGCCTCGATTAAGGATGTATTGTCTCCGGTTGAGATAATGTGATAGAAATCACAATAAAAACAGAGTTTTTTACATAAAGGAATATGAAGATAAATGCCAGCCATCCTTTAAAAATCCAAAACTGAAATGTATGAATAAATTGCCATAATAATAATTAATTTTGCGACAAACATTTAAAATGATAAGGAAGAATATTTTCTCTATACTGGTGGCACTTTTATTATTATTTCTCAGCCTGACAAATCCAGGCAGATTTGGCCAGGTCAATCTGGCCAGTCTCCCGAATTTCGACAAAATTGTTCATTTTGGAATGTACTTCCTGATGATGTCAGTAATTATATTAGAACACAGGAAGAATATAAGGAATCCGGCTAATCTTTTTCTGCTGGCCCTTATTCCTCTCTCATATGGAATCCTGATAGAGATACTTCAGGCTACTCTGACTTCTACCCGTTCGGGAGATTTTATTGATGCACTGTTCGATGCTGCGGGAATCCTGGTATCCGTGTTGTTGTGGCTTATATTCGGACCTGTGAGAAAGGAAACTGTCAGATAACAATAATTTCTGAATTTACAGCTTTATTTACCAGTTCATATATAGTTTTCTTGCTGAACAGACTGATCAGCTCAGATCTTGTTTTTTCGTAATCATCATGAAGGGGACAGATTTTCATTTCCCCGCTTACTCCTTCACATGTGCCTTTGTACATAACACAATTGGTAAATGTATCATACCCGTCTATCGTGTTTACAATATCCAGCAAAGTAATCTGACGCGGATCCTTTAAAAGGGCAAAACCTCCATGAGGACCTTTGGAAGAACTTAGAATTTTCTGCTTCGCCAGCTGCTGAAGTATTTTAGCCAGAAATGGGGTGGGCAGGTCAAGATCATTGCTGATCTGTTTAATACCTGTCTTGGCGTTTCCTGCCGGCTGACTGGCCAGGTAGATAACAGCCCTTATGCCATATCTGCATGAATTTGAAAGCATAGTCAATACTTTTTTAATGAAATCTTGTCTACTCTTCTCTTATGACGTCCGCCTTCAAAATCAGTATTGAGAAATGTTTTAACAATAAGAATTGCTTCAGATTCGGAAATAAACCTTCCTGGCAAAGCACAGATATTTGCATCATTATGTGCCCTCGCAAGCCGGCTGATCTCTTCACTCCAGCATAATGCACCCCTGATGCCAGGATGTTTGTTTACAGTCATATTGATCCCGTTTCCTGTCCCGCAAATTGATATCCCTGTTTCAAACTCTCCTGATGATACTGCTTCTGCCAACGGATGTCCAAAGTCAGGATAATCTACATTCTCATCCGAAAAACAACCAAGATCTTTAACATCATAATGTTCCTCAATAAGGTATTTCAACAGTTTTCCTTTCAGGATATAACCGGCATGATCAGATACTATAGCTATTTTTCTATTTTTCAAGGTATTGGTGTTTAATCTGATTTATTAAATAACATCGCAAATTAATACAATAGATTTATTATAAGAAAAAAGTATACTTATATCTTTATTTAATTGCCATGAAATGTGTATGGATAACAAAACTGCAGGAATATTGTTTGTTAACCGGAAGACAAATCATTCTCCCAATTAACAATCCATGTTAATAACATGTAAAAAAGATAATATTACTTTTAATAAATTACTTATGCGGGATCATTTCCGGAAATTTTAAAGCTTTTGAACAAGTACGGATAAAGTTTTACAATAAGAAAGGCTTAATATGAACCTGAAATGAACCTGAAAAAACATAATTTTGCCATGCTGAAAATATTGGTATTCTAATCTTAACAATTGTTAATTAATGTACTAATATGCTGATTTTCAAAAACGGTATATTTTTTGATCTGTTGAAAAGATGTTTGTACAGTTGTAATGTCGGAAAAAGCAATAAAAATCTTATTTTTCTTTTAACAGAATTAACAGCATAACATAATCATCATTAAAAGAAATTTATAATTAATATTTTAAGAATAATGATGTTAATAAAAATCAGGAAAGCCTCTTGATCAAATGTACCGGTATAACTATTATGATTAAGTTTACAGAATGAAATAATGAATGATAAATGGACAGCAAGGGATCTGAGAAAATAATATCTGAGATACAGAATTTGAAAGAAGAGAAAAATGCAATAATTCTTGCTCACTATTACCAGACGGGAGATATTCAGGATATTGCAGATTTTGTCGGAGACAGCCTGGCTCTTTCGCAAAAAGCTGCCTCTAACAATGCTGATATTATTTTATTTGCCGGAGTTAAGTTTATGGCAGAGACTGCAAAAATTCTGGCACCGGACAAAAAGGTGCTTCTGCCTGATATGTTAGCTGGTTGCAGTCTGTCCGATTCATGCAGGGCAGAGGATTTTGAAAAATTCATAAGTGATAATCCGGGAAGAACGGTAGTGACATATGTTAATACAAGCGCTGAAGTAAAAGCATTATCAGACATAATTTGCACTTCATCCAATGCAGTTCAGATAGTGGAATCACTTCCTCCTGATGAAAAGATTATTTTTGCTCCTGATCGCAACCTCGGTAATTTTGTACTTAATAAGACAGGCCGGGATATATTGATATGGAACGGAACCTGCCACGTTCATGAGGAATTTTCTCTCGAAGCTATACTGAAACTTAAGGAAGAAAATCCGGATGCCAAAATTATTGTTCATCCTGAATGCGAGCTGCCTGTAAGAATGGTGGCAGATTTTATAGGATCTACTTCAGCATTGCTGCAGTTCACAAAAAAAGACAATGGAAATTGCTATATTGTAGGTACAGAAGCTGGCATTATACACCAAATGAAAAAGGAAAATCCTGGAAAGACCTATATTCCTGCTCCTCCAAGAGATTCTACATGCGGATGCAGCGAGTGCAGCTTCATGAAGCTGATTACACTGGAAAAAATACTAAATTGCCTGAAAAATGAAGCTCCGGAAATCAAAATGGATAAAGAAATGCTGATCAGGGCACAAAAACCTATAAGAAGAATGATGGAAATATCTGAAAAACTGGGTCTTTAAAAGATGAAAAAGATTAAGATATTAATTTGTTTTGTTTTAATATACAACCTTGTTAATGGTCAGGAAAATAATGGTTTACAAGATGGTTACCAGGTGTTCAGGTATCCTAATGGAACAGTTTCCAGTCAGGGGATGATTAAAAACGGCAAACCAGAAGGATTCTGGACAAGCTATTATGTAACGGGGGTGAAAAAATCGGAGGGCAAAAGGACAAATTTTCTTCTTGACAGCATCTGGATATTCTACGATCAGGCCGGTGATACAACAGAGAAAATAAATTACCTGTACGGAAAAAAGAATGGCTGGTATTATAAGTATAAAAAAGATGCGGCTGCAGGTGTGTATAAATGGTCAAGGGAGCTTTTCGCGGGCGACAAAAAAGAAGGTACATCATATATTTATTTTCCGGACGGTAAAATTCAACAGACGATAGCATACAACAAGGGGAAAAAAGAAGGACTCTCGAAAGAATATGATAAGGAGGGAAATATTATCACTCTTCTTGAATATAATAATGATTTTTTGATAAGCCGTGAAAAAATCAACAGAACCGACAGCAAGGGACTAAAACAGGGAAGCTGGAAAGATTTCTACCCGAACGGAAGCATTAAAACTGAGAAGAATTATAAGGATGACCAGTTAAGTGGCTACTATAAGGAATATGATAACCGGGGAAAACTTATTCTTACAATGTTGTATGAAAATGGTTCCATTGTTAAGAATGAGGTGGAAGATGAGCCTGATATCGAAATAGTAAATAAGTTTGACCAGGATGGAAAGCTTATTTACAGCGGACCTTACCGCAATAAGGTACCTGTAGGAATTCACAGGGACTACGGAAAAGACGGGAAGGTAACAAATGCATATGTTTATAATGATAACGGATTACTTATTTCAGAAGGTATTGTAGATGAGGCAGGAAACCGGAATGGAAAGTGGAAGGATCTGTATCCTGACGGTAAGGTACAGGCAGAAGGACAATTCAATGATAACAGGAGAACAGGTATCTGGAAGTTTTACAGCATCCCTGGAAAAGTGGAACAAACTGGATCCTATAACAATGGCCGTCCGGATGGATTGTGGCAATGGTATTATGACAACAATTCACTACTGAGAGAGGAGGAATATTTTCAGGGAAAACGTGACGGATCCTTCACTGAATATTCAATTAACGGTGATATAATAACCCAGGGTCAATATTCTGACGGAGAAAAGAACGGAGAATGGAAATATAAATCCGGTGACAATACGGAAGAGGGAAAATATATACTCGGACTGAAAGACGGAGCATGGAAATCATACTATCCTGAAGGGAAGACAAAATCAAAAGGCAATTGGGTGCAGGGTAATCCTGACGGTTCACACACCTTTTATTATGAGAGTGGAAGAGTTAAAGAGGAACAGTATTACGAGATGGGTATCAGGGAAAAAACCTGGAAGAAATTTGATGAAAATGGTAATATATTGCTGACTATTGCTTATAAGAATGATGTTGAGGTGAGCATCAACGGGGTTAAAATAAAACTGCCGGAGACCGAAACAAAGCTGATTAAATAGTGGATTTAACATGGATGATAATCTCAATATTAGCAAGGATGCAATATCATTTACCGATAAGGAATTTGAAAAGCAGTTAAGGCCTCTTAGTTTTAATGATTTTAAAGGACAAAAACAGGTAATAGAAAACCTTGCCGTATTTGTAACAGCAGCAAGGCAAAGAGGTGAATCTCTCGACCATGTGTTGTTACACGGACCACCAGGTCTGGGAAAAACAACGCTTGCCTCGATAATTTCAAATGAACTTAATGTAAACCTGCGCGTAACTTCAGGACCGGTTCTCGATAAGCCGGGGGATCTGGCAGGATTGCTGACAAACCTTCAGGAAGGAGATGTGCTTTTTATAGATGAAATACACAGACTTAGTCCTGTTGTGGAAGAGTATCTGTACTCGGCCATGGAAGATTTTCAGATAGATATTATGATCGACAAGGGACCGAGCGCACGCTCTGTGCAACTGACGCTCAATAATTTTACACTGATTGGAGCCACCACACGTTCCGGGCTGTTAACCAGTCCTTTAAGAGCCAGATTCGGAATTAAGTTTCACCTTGAATATTACGATCAGGAGATACTTACAGGGATTGTCACAAGGTCGGCTGGAATACTTAAAGTTAAAATCGAGAACGAGGCAGCAATTGAAATTGCAAGGAGAAGCCGTGGTACACCAAGAATTGCCAATGCACTTCTTCGCAGAATAAGGGATTTTGCACAGGTAAAAGGCTCAGGAATTGTTGATCTGGAAATTACAAGATATGGCCTCAAAGCTCTCAATATAGATCAGCATGGACTGGATGAAATGGATAACAGGATCCTGTCAGTGATAATAGATAAATTCAGCGGCGGACCTGTTGGCCTAAATACAATATCAACTGCAGTAGGTGAGGAAAGCGGGACTATAGAGGAAGTTTATGAGCCATTTCTTATAAAGGAGGGATATCTCAAAAGAACTCCAAGGGGCCGTGAGGCAACAGAGCATGCCTATAGACATCTTGGAAGAGAGTTCGGATACAATAAGCCCGGTACTCTTTTTGATTAGATTTTTAGATTTTCCACAACTAAGCACATCTAAGTGCCTCACATAGGATCACAAAGATCGTGATGAAAGAAATCTAATTGAAAACGTTACTGATTTTCTCCAGGCCTTTGGTATTGATGATCTTTATCTTTCTGCCGTTCAATTCAACCAGCTTGTCAGATTTAAATTCTGATAGAAGACGTATTACGGATTCTGTTGCTGTACCAACAATATTTGCAAGCTCCTCACGAGTCAGTGATATATTCAGAAACTGTTGATTATCAAGACCAAAGTCATTTACAAGGAAAAGAAGGACTTCTGCAAGACGCTCCCTTACAGTCTTCTGTGCTATGTCAGTAATAAATGAGTTTGCTTCACCCAGTTCATGACATGCCAGTTTCATCAGTTCAAGAGCGAAATTTGGATTGGTCTTTATGAATGAAATAAGTATCTCACTTGGAATAAAACATACCTGGCAATCTTCAATGACTTTTGCAGAAGTACAGGCAAGCTCGTTGCTCAACACACTCCTGTAAGCAATAATATCACCTTTCTTAGCAAAACGGATAATCTGCTCCTTTCCGTCAAAACCTGTTTTGAACACCTTAATGATCCCGCTGTTAATACAGTAGAAACCGCTGATACGGTTGCCCTCCTGATAGAGTATATCGCCTCTTTTATACTTACGGAAATCTTTTTCAAAATTAATAGTGGTGACTTCATCGGCTTCAAGGTATTTGAAGATTGACGAAGATTCGAGAGAACACTTTTCACAAAGAGGAAGCTGTATATCCTGATGTTTCATTTGTCATGATTAAGTTGAATACAAAATCGTGTAATTGTCCTGAATAGCGATTATGGTGTTAAAATGCAGTTTTGAACTGATCAAGGAACCTGGTGTCGTTTTCAAAATATAACCGGAGATCATTTACCTGGTACCTGAGCATTGCCAGTCTTTCTATGCCCATGCCAAAGGCGAAACCTGTATATTTCATACTGTCAATATTGCATGATTCCAGAACATTTGGATGAACCATTCCGCATCCGAGGATCTCAAGCCATCCGGTATATTTGCAGACATTGCATCCTTTTCCGCCGCAAATTTTACAGCTGACATCCATTTCCGCCGAAGGTTCGGTAAATGGAAAATAGGAGGGCCTTAATCTTATCTCGGTTTCTTTTCCAAACATCTCCCGGGCAAAAAACAGCAATGTTTGTTTAAGGTCCGCAAAAGATACGTTTTCATCAATATATAGTCCTTCTACCTGATGAAATATACAGTGAGCACGTGCAGATATGGCTTCATTACGAAAAACCCTTCCCGGCGAAATTGTGCGAATTGGCGGTTTTTCGCTTTGCATCACCCTGACCTGTACTGAGGATGTATGGGTTCGAAGTAAAATATCTCCCGGGTTAGAATCTTCACTGGAAATTCTGGAAATATAAAATGTATCCTGCATATCTCTGGCGGGATGTTCAGGTGCAAAATTCAACCTGGTGAATACATGGTCATCATCTTCAATTTCAGGACCCTCAGATACAGTAAATCCTATACGCATGAATATATCTATTATCTCATTTCTGATAATAGAAATAGGGTGTCTGGATCCGGATGGAAATGGAAATGAAGGACGTGTGAGATCAATACCTGATGAAACATCCTGTTTTGTCTGAAGAGCCGATTTGATTATATTATATTTTTCAAGTGCACTGGTCTTCAAAAGGTTCAGTTCCTGACCAACATCTTTTTTGTCTGAAGAAGGGACATTCCTGAAGTCTTCAAAAAGTTCTGAGATGATCCCTTTCTTACTCAGATATTTCAGACGGTATTGTTCCAGTTCGTCCGATGTATTGATGGTCAGAGAGGCAATTTCATTCCGTAGACCTTTAATTTTTTGCAGCATATGAAAATGATTTGATTTTTGAACTACTTCCTTACGATTTTGATATTCAGAATTCTGATATCATTAAGTGGTCTGTCATTGCTGTCAGTAGGAACGGCAGCTATCCTGTCAACTATTTCCAGCCCTTCTGTTACTTCACCGAATACAGTGTAGGTTCCATCAAGACGGGGCACACCACCGATACTTCTATAGATATTACGTTGATCCTCCGTAATCTTGTAGTTACCATTGGCAGTAAGAAAATCGAACATTTTTACAGATGCGATATCCTGTATTTCTGCTTCTGATGCTGTTTTTCCTGACAATCGAAGACTGTCAGATGTCTGTTTTATGATTTTGTTGAATATAGCCTGTTTGATATTACTGTTTATTCGTTGTTCCGCAAGATCAAGTTCAGCGTCGGTATATTTTACACCCTGGACAATATAGAACTGAGTGCCTGATGACCTCATTTCAGGATTTTCATTATTTCCTGTTCTGGCTGCAGCCAGAGCACCTTTTTTATGAAAATAGGAAAGATTGAATTCAGCAGGTAAAGTATAATTACTGAGTGAATCGGGAATTGTCTGTGACTCAGCAGGACGGGTGGAGGGATCTCCGGCCTGTATCATAAAATCCCTGATTACGCGATGAAAAGCTATATTTTCATAGATTCCTGCTTTTACGAGATTTATGAAATTGTCCCTGTGAACAGGAGTACCATCATAGAGTTTGATTTTAATATCTCCAAGGGAGGTTTTAATAAGGACAGAAGTATTATCATTCCCTCCGGGTGCACTGCAGGACCAGACCAGAAGAAAGACCGGAATGATAATCAGCTTTTTGAAATTGTTGTTCATGAATTTAATTATTTGGTTAATAACGTACCGCAAAGCAAAGTGCAAAGATATTTAACTTTGGGCTTTGCACGAAAATATTGCTTTCAATTTGTATATTTTCACCGGAAACAAGAAATAAAGGTTTTAATTCCCGGAGAAGGGATGTTGATTTAACAGGTTTTTATAAATGAAAGAAGTCAGAAAACTGGCAGGGCAAACGTTGATTTATGGAATGGGTACTATTATCCCAAGGTTCCTGCACTATGCCGTTTTAACACCTTTTTATACAAGGATATTTACTGACACAAGAGATTATGGCGTAGTTACGGAGTTATATGCGTGGATGGTAATACTGCTGGTCATCCTTACATATGGGATGGAGACAGGATTCTTCAGATTCATGCAAAACAGGGAGGATGCAGGCAAGGTTTACAGTACCGCACTGGTGAGCCTTATGATGACTTCTGCATTGTTTGTGATCCTGGTGAATATCTTTATTTCTCCTGTTTCGTCACTAATGAACTACAAGGATAATCATGACTATATAAGATTGTTTTCAGGAATAGTCGCACTGGATGCATTTACTGCAATTCCGTTTGCAAAACTAAGGCAGGAAAACAAACCGTTTATGTTCAGTATGATTAAACTGGCAAATGTTTTTATCACTCTGGGAGTTGTTATTTTCTTATTGATGATTGCCCCGGGCATATATGAGAGAAGTACAGGCTGGTTCAGAAAGGTGTATGATCCGCAATATAAAGTCGGATATATTTTTGTAGCCAATCTGATATCAAGTTTTGCCACTCTGATAATGCTGACTCCGGTAATTCTCAGAAATAAGTTTGTTTTTGATTTTGGAGTCTGGAAACGAATGCTCATTTATTCCTATCCTCTTCTGCTCGCGGGATTAAGCGGATCAATAAATGACGCAATCGATAAGATTCTGCTCAGAAGGATGACAGGTGGTGAGGAGGGACTGTCAGTTGTAGGTATGTATGGCGCTGCTTATAAGATCGGCGTACTAATGGCACTCTTTATACAAATGTTCAGATTTGCTGCTGAACCGTTTTTTTTTGAAAGGGCAAAATACTCAGATGCAAGAGAGACTTACGCTTTTGTGATGAAATATTTTGTTATTATTATGTTGATAGTGTACCTGGGAATTAATCTTTATATTTCAGGCTTTCAATATATAATAGGCAGGAATTACAGGGACGCAATTATTGTTGTTCCTATTATCAGTATGGCTTACTTGCTTTATGGTGTCTATATTAACCACAGCATCTGGTATAAAATAAATGACCTTACACGTTATGCTACATATATTACAGTTATCGGAGCCAGTGTTACTCTGGCAGTGAATATTTTATTCATACCGAAATATGGATACATCGCATCAGCCTGGGCCCATGTGATCTCTTATAGCTCCATGATTGTATTGTCATTTTTGTTTTCATTCAGACATTACAAAATTGAATATAATATGCTAAAACTGTTGCCATATTTTTTAATCGCTGTTTTTATGGTAATTTTCGGGCTGTTTTATGAGTACCCGAATTTAACCAGTGAGTTATTGATTAACAGTATTTTTATTATGGTATTTATAGGTTACGCGCAATATAAGGATAAGCTTCTGACAGTTTTTTTAGTGGGAAGGAATGATGAAAATTAAGATGAGAAGGATACTAAATTTGATATTACTACTTGTAATAGCCGTGATGCTATCCGAAGCATGTGCGAGAAAATCAGCTCCGGCAATTGTTAAAGGTGAAGGAGGGCACAGTTTTGACCTGGCGAAATTCAATTATGTTTATGTGGAAGGAATTAAACAGAAATTGATGGGTAATGGTGGTGAAGCATTGAAACGACTGGAAGAAGCTATTGAAATTAATCCCGAAAGTGATGCGGCTTATTACCAGATGGCTCAGATAGTAAGCTCGAACGGAGATATATCAAATGGAAAGAGATTGCTGGGAAAGGCACTTGCTATAGACGGGGAAAATATGTGGTATCTGATGATGATGGGAGGTTTTTATTATCAGGAGAGAAATATAGACAGTGCAATTTTTTATTATGAGAGTGCTGTAAAAAATTTTCCGGATGAAGAAAATCTTCAACTGACTCTCGGAAATCTGTATTCGGAAGATAAGAATTATGAAAAAGCCATAGCTATATTTGAATCATTCGATAAAAAGTATGGGGTAAATGAAAATTCTACAGTTTCTGCTATAAGAACTCTTGTGGAAGCTGGAAAGTTCAATGATGCTCTTGATAAGGCAGAGATGCTGATTAAGGAATATCCGGACGAAATTCTGTATAATGGTTTGCTCGCTGAAATTTACGTGGGTCAGGGAGAGACAGATAAAGCAAGACTTGTATATGATAACCTTATGGAAAGAAATCCGGGTGATCCCAGGATTCAACTTGCAGTTTGTGATTTTTTAATCAATGAAAAGGATTATAAGGAATTGTTCCTGCTGATGAATAATGTCACCCTTAATGCAAATATTAAAAGAGAAGACAAGATTTCACTTTTTGCCCGGCTCATTGAGTTACCTGACCTTGTAAGTAAGAATAAGGATGAATTGCTGGTCGCATTGATGGTACTCGAAGCTAATTATAAAAATGATGACATTGTACCGCTTCTAAGGCCGGAATTGCTTGTTAAAATAGGCAAACTGGATGAAGCAGGCTCTCGTCTTGAAGAAATAATTAAAGTCAATCCTGACAATTATTTCGCATGGGAAAAACTCTTGCTGATACTTAATCAAAATAAGGATTATAAGAAGTTGATGATAAAGGGTGAAGAGTGTGCATCACGTTTTAACAGATCTTTCCTTGCAAAGATACTATATGCGAATGGAGCACTTGAGTCTAAAGAGTTTGACATAGCGCTGGAGGAATTGAGAAAAGCGGAAATTCTTGCCGGGGATAATAAAGAATTCATCGCCCAGGTTCTTACAATGAGAGCTGATGTGTATTACAGGATGAAGGATTATGTTAAGGCATTCGAGACATTTGAAAAGGCCATCAGGGAAAATGGAGATGACCTGACAGTAATAAATAATTATGCTTATTACCTGGCCGAGCAGGATAGAAATCTTAAAGAAGCTGAAGAAATGGCAAAAAAGGTTATCGAAACGGAAAAGGGAAATACTACTTATCTTGATACTTATGCATGGGTACTTTATAAGAGAGGAAAATTAAAAGAGGCAGCAAGGATTATGGAACAAATCATAAATTCCGGAGAAAAACCAGATGCCGAATGGTATGAACATTACGGTTTTATTCTTTCGAAGCAGCGTAACTGTGATAAAGCCATTGAGTACTGGAAATACGCGATACAACTTGACAGCACAAAAACTGATCTGACGGAGGAGATAAAGAATTGCGGAAAGTAGTTATCATATTTAGTGCTTTGATCCTGATCACGGCATGTGCGGTGAGCAGGAAGAAAGGCGGTCAGACAAGTTCGACCGGTGCTAAGCCTGTGGCAGGTACTCTGTTTGATAGTATTCTAAATCAAAATATTACGGGTAGAAGTTTTTATATAGAAAAGGCAGAATTCAGAATTAAGAGCGGAGAAGGCGAAAAGTCCGGAATCGGAACAATTAAATTCCTGATGCCGGATAAGTTTTTGATAAGTATTAAAAGTAATACAGGAATTGAAATCGCAAGAATATTTCTCACCGGGGATTCAATCATGATTAATGACAGGTTCAATAAAAAAATATTTTACGGTTCTGCATCGTTTCTTAAAAACAAATATGGTATTACAACTGCATTGCTGCCTGTATTGCTTGGAGACTACGTGAATGATGAAAAATTAGATAGCAACAGGTTAAGCTGTGAAGAGGGAATGTTAAGTATAGGAGCTGTTGTTAAAAACGTCAAGGTTAACTATGTTATGGATTGTCAACAGGGAAAAAGTATACTGACTAAACCTGAAGATAGTACGGGAGAAAATTTAGTGGAGATTTATTACACAGAGTTTTTCAGGGCTAATAATATTAGTGTTCCCGGTAAAATTGAAATTGTGGAAAAAAAAGGCAACACAAGAATTGAAATAAGGATTCAAAAGATTGTTTCACCCTGGGATGGAAGTATAGAATTCATACCAGGAAAACAATTCGAAAAAATTCGCCTCCAATGAGATTTCTGCTGATCGTTGTTTTACTTCAGACAGCTCTCATCTGTGATATATATAGTCAGACTAAGGCTGAGCTTGAGGAGAGAAGAAAAAAAACTCTTGAGGAGATAAACTATGTGGATAATCTATTAAAAACTACAGCAAAAGAAAAAACGGAAGGTATAAACTCCGTGAAGATCATAGGGAGGAAGCTTTATCTGAGGGAGTCTGTTATAAGGGGGATGCGGGAGGAAATCGGACTTTTATCGGACAGGATAGAGCTAAATAATCTGGCTATAGGAATGATGGAAAATGACCTGGTTAAACTGAGGAGTGATTATGCAAAAGCTATTGTCAATTCATATAAAACGCAGAAAGGTACTCATGAACTCATTTATATTCTTTCAGCCAAGGATTTTAATCAGGGTTACAAGAGATTGAAATACCTTCAGCAAGCTGCCAAGTTCAGAAGGAGAGAATCAGAAATTATAATTGAAATCAAAAGCCAGGTAGAAACTTCAAAAAGAAAGTTGGAAAATGATTTAATGAAGATTTCAGATTTAAAGTCAAGAGAAGAGCAGCAAAAGAAACTTCTTGAAAATGAGCAAAATAAAAAGCAAGAAATGGTTAAGTCGTTGACCAAGAAGGAGAAACAATTACAAAAAGAGCTGGAAGAGAAGAAAAGGGTTGCAAGGAAGATAGAAAATGAAATTAACAGGCTGATTGAGGAAGAGAGGAAAAGAACAGTAAAAACTGCTACTACTCCGGAGCAAAAATTAATTGGAGAGAATTTTGCAGAAAATATGGGAAGATTACCATGGCCTGTGGAGAAAGGAGTTATAACAAGTCGTTTTGGAGTGCACCAGCATCCGGTTTTTAAGTATCTGACAGAAGATAATATAGGAATTGAGATTACGAGTTCTGGAAAAATGAGTGCCAGATGTGTTTTTGATGGGCAGGTTGCTAAGGTATTCGCGATATCAGGAGCAAATATGACTGTGATTGTCAGGCATGGAAGATATTTGTCGGTATATGCCAATATAGCAATTGTGAAGGTTAAACCGGGTGATAAAGTTGTTGCGAAACAGGATATTGGTGAGATTTATCTTGATCCGGGAAATGGAAACAATTGCGTGCTGAAGTTTATGATATTTGAAACAAATATGAAATATCTGGATCCTGAAATATGGTTAGCAAAAAATTAATTCACAATTTGAAACAAATCTCTCTTTATTCAGTATAAGGATAAGTTTATCTTAAATTATGTATAAAAGATTAAAGATTGAATCCAGCATAAATAATCTGAGGATTGTTGAGAATGTTATCGATGAAGTTATCAGTGAGATAGGAATAACGCAGGAATATTACGGGAAAATACTTGTATCCACCCTGGAAGCTGTTAACAATGCTATAATGCATGGCAACAGATATGAAAAGGATAAGATAGTTGATGTGGAAATTTCTTATAAAAATGAAAAGCTGAAGATAAAGATCTCTGATGAGGGGAGTGGTTTTGTGCCTGCTGAAGTTCCTGATCCGACTATTCCACAGAATCTGGAGGAGCTTAACGGAAGAGGGATTTTCCTGATGTATAAACTTGCAGATGAAATTAAATTTAGCAAAAGGGGAAATGCAGTTACTATGTATTTCAAAAACGTTAAAACTTGAGTGTAAGGATATTTTATGATAATACGGACTTCCGTCTGAAAGGTTCAAGAAAAGCGGGCAGGATAATTGAAAAGGTCATAATGAAAGAAAATAGAATTTCAGGTGACCTTGTTTTTATTTTCACCGATGATGAAACTGTGAGAAAAATAAATATAGAATTTCTAAACCATGATTACTTCACAGATGTTATAACATTTAACTATAATGAGAATGATGTTATAAATGGAGAAGTCTATATAAGTATTGACAGAATAAAGATTAATTCTGTTAACTATAATGTTAGTTTTAGAAATGAGGTACTGAGAGTGATGATTCATGGTGTTTTGCATTTGCTCGGATTTGATGATAAACATTCCGGCGAAAGGAGAAAGATGAGAGAGAAGGAAGAGATATGCCTGGAAGATTTTAATATGATGTGGAATGAGCTATAAGTACGATATAATTGTAGTTGGTGGCGGGCATGCAGGATGTGAAGCGGCACATATAGCTGCAGTGATGGGGGCAAAGACTTTGCTTATAACGATGGATATGACAAAACTGGCTCAGATGTCATGTAACCCGGCTATGGGAGGTATTGCAAAAGGGCAGATAGTCAGGGAAATTGATGCCTTGGGAGGAATGAGTGCAGTGGTAACCGACAGGAGTATGATTCAATTCCGTATGCTTAACAGGAGCAAGGGACCAGCTATGTGGAGTCCGAGAGCACAGTGCGACAGGCAGAAATTCACAATAGAATGGCGTAAAATCCTTGAAAGAACTGAGAATCTCTATATATGGCAGGAACAGGCGCAGAAATTATTACTACAGGGCGACAGAGTAATCGGAGTGGAAACATCCTTTGGAACACAATTTCATTCAAATGCGGTTATTCTAACGAACGGGACTTTCCTGAATGGCCTTATGCATGTCGGATTCAGCAGGGTGAAAGGTGGGAGATCGGGAGATCAGTCATCAAACGGTTTGAGTGAACAGCTTGAAGGGATTGGTTTTTCGGTGGAGCGAATGAAGACGGGAACAAGCGCCAGGGTTGATGGTAGATCAATCGATTTCTCAAAGATGAAGGAGCAGAAGGGTGATGATGAGAACAGAAAATTTTCATATGGAAAGGAAGAAGTAATATTGCTGGAGCAGCGAAGTTGTTATATAACTCATACAAATGAAGTTGTTCATGAAGAAATAAGAAAGGGTCTGAAGTTCAGTCCGCTTTTTACAGGACGTATTAAAGGAAGGGGACCAAGATATTGTCCCAGCATTGAAGATAAAGTTGTTACTTTTAAGGATAAGTCCTCACACCAGATCTTCATTGAACCTGAAGGATTGGATACGGTGGAGTATTATATAAACGGATTTGCCAGCAGCCTTCCCCTGGATGTACAGTTGAATGCTTTAAGAAAAATTCCGGGACTGGAAGATGTACGGATTTTCAGACCAGGCTACGCAATTGAATATGATTTTTTTCAGCCTACACAATTAATGCATACACTTGAGACAAAAAGGATATCTAATCTTTTCTTTGCAGGACAGATTAATGGTACGACCGGATATGAAGAAGCCGCTGCACAAGGTTTGATGGCCGGAATTAATTCGGTACTGAAGATAAAGAAGAAAGAAAGTTTTATTTTGGGAAGGGAAGAATCTTATATTGGAGTTCTTATTGATGATCTGGTCACAAAAGGTGTTGATGAACCGTACCGGATGTTTACTGCCAGGGCCGAGTACAGAATATTACTGAGGCAGGATAATGCTGATGAAAGATTATCAAGAAAAGGATTCGATATCGGAACGATAGACAGGGAAAGATTAAATAGCCTTGATGAAAAGGAGGAGCTTGTTAAGGAAATAATAGATTTTCTGACAGAGTATAGTATAGCACCGGAAGAAGTTAATAAACACCTGGCAAAGTTAGATACAAACCCTGTTGCACAAAAAGTAAAGGCTATAACAATAGCAGTAAGACCACAGGTAGAGATCATGGAATTACTGAATTGGATTAAAGAAAGTTCCGGACTGAAAGCAGTTCTATCAGAAAGATATGCTGAAATTGCTGAATCTGCTGAAATAAAGATTAAGTACGAAGGTTATATTCAGAGGGAAAGACTGGTCGCAGAGAAGATAAAAAGACTGGAGTCTTTGAAGATACCGGAAGATATAGATTATTCGGAGTTATTATCAATTTCTACGGAGGGAAGACAAAAGCTGGACAAAATAAAGCCGGTCACTGTAGGACAAGCTGGAAGAATAAGCGGTGTTTCACCATCAGATGTCAATATTCTTTTGTTATATCTAGGCAGGTAATAAAGGTTCCACGTGGAACATTTTTTCTAAAATTAATTTATGAAAATTTCAGGAAAGCTGGTAGATGTTCATAAGCGGGATATTTACAAGGCAGAAATTAACTGTTTCGGGGAGGGTCATAGTTAGTATTGACAGGATAGAAGATGCTCCGGATTTATTTATTTTACCGGGTTTTATAGATTCGCACATTCACATTGAAAGTTCTATGATTACCCCGGGAGCTTTTGGATATGAAGCTGTCAGGCACGGCACTGTCGGATTGGTTGCGGATCCGCATGAGATTGCAAATGTGCTGGGGTGGAAGGGTGTTGAGTATATGATTGCAGATGGGAAAAAGTCGCCTGTCAAATTCTGGTTTGGCGCTCCGTCATGCGTCCCGGCAACGGTTTTTGAAACAAGCGGCGCTTCCATAACAGGTGATGATATAGAATTTATCATGAAACGTTCAGATATTAAATATCTGGCTGAAATGATGAATTTTCCGGGAGTTATTTCAAGTGATAAAGAGGTTATGAAGAAAATTGGTGCAGCCAGGAAAATGGGTAAACCAATTGATGGACACGCACCGGGACTCAGAGGTGAAAATTTGAAGAAATATATAGATGCAGGGATAACGACAGATCATGAATGTACCACACTGGAGGAAGCAAAGGAGAAAATAAATCTTGGGATGATGGTAATGATCAGGGAGGGAAGTGCAGCAGGGAACCTTAATGCCTTGAAGGAGCTTTATAATTCATATCCTGATAGGCTCATGCTATGTAGTGATGATCTTCATCCTGAAATGCTTGTCAGGAGGCACATAAATAAATTGGCGGGAGGGTTGATTAAAGAAGGATTTAATTTATTTGATGTAATACGAAGCGTCAGTGTTAATCCGGTTATTCATTATAATCTTGAAGCAGGTTTGCTTCAGGTCGGACAGAGTGCAGATTTCATAGTTGTTGACAACCTCGCTGAGATGAATGTGGAAGAGACATGGATAGAGGGTCGGAAAGTTTTCAGCAAAGGACGCAGAAATTTTAAATATCATCCTGAAAAACCACTGAATAATTTTTATTGCAGTGCGGTTAAGGCTGAACATATAATTGTTAAGAGACAACCGGGAAAGCTGAGAATAATTGAAGCTTACGACGGCGAACTTCTGACAGGTGAAATTCAGACTGTAGTTAATCAGGAAGATATAGTAAAGAGCGATCCTGGAAATGATATTCTGAAAATTGTTGTTAAGGACAGATACAATGATTCCGCACCTGCTGTTGGTTTCATAAAGGGCTTTGGCCTGAAGAAAGGTGCTTTTGCGGGTTCAATAGCACATGACAGCCATAATATAGTATGTATCGGTACAAATGACAAAGATATGGTCAGTGCCATAAATGAGATCGTTAAAATGAGGGGAGGTCTGGCCGTTTCCGAAAATGGAAGAACAGATTCCCTTCAGCTTAATATCGGGGGGATAATGACTACATCGTCATGCCGGGATGTAGCCCGCATGTATAGTTCGCTCAGTCAGAAGGTAAGATCTCTGGGATGTACTATGACAGCCCCGTTTATGACACTTTCATTTATGGCGCTGCTTGTCATACCCGATCTGAAAATTGGAGACCGCGGGTTGTTTGATGTCAAGAAATTTGAGCCGGTCCCATTATTTAATGATCAGGCAAATCTTATAAATTTGGACCAGTGATGTCTGTCGTGGAAAAAGCAAAATCAATACTTTCACTCCTGCCGGATAAGCCGGGAGTGTACCAGTTTATTGATAGTTATGATAATATCCTGTATGTTGGAAAGGCCAAAAACCTTAAAAAGCGGGTTACTTCCTATTTCTTAAAGAACCAGTCGGGGAAAACGATACTTCTCCTGAAACGGGCTGCCGATATAAAGCACATAGTAGTAGAGAATGAATCGGATGCACTATTACTTGAAAACAATCTGATAAAAAAGCATCAACCCAGGTACAATATACTTCTGAAAGATGATAAAACATTTCCATGGATATGTATCAGGAAGGAAGCATTTCCGAGAATATACAGCACAAGGAACGTGATTAAGGATGGTTCATTGTATTTTGGTCCGTATACTTCCGCACTGATGGTTAAAACCCTTATTGCACTCATCAGGCAGCTTTACAGCCTGAGAACATGTTCCCTGGTACTTACTGAATCGAACATTGCATCCAGGAAATTCAAGGTTTGCCTTGAATATCACCTGGGCAATTGTAAGGCTCCCTGCACAGGCAAACAGTCAGAAAAGGAGTACAATGATAATCTGCTGCAGATAAAAGAGATTCTCAAGGGGCACAGTTCATCTGTAATTGACCACCTGAAAGTCCTGATGGCGAAATATGCCGGTGAACTCAGATTCGAAGAGGCTCAGATTATAAAGGATAAGATTGACATATTGTCCAGGTTCAGGAGCCGGTCAGCAGTGGTCAGCAATACAATAAAAAATGTTGATGTGTTCGGTATTGCAATGGAGGCTGACAGTGCCTTTGTAAATTACCTGAAAGTTGTACAAGGAGCTATTATTCAGGCTTATACACTAGAACTCAAGACACGCTTAGACGAGGAAAGGGAATCCATACTTGGGTTTGCCATTACAGAGATCCGCCAGAGGTTATGTACTGATTCACAGGAAATTATACTTCCTTTTATGCCCGATATTCGTCTGGAAGGAATTAAGTATACTGTTCCAAAAATGGGCGAGAAACATAAGTTGCTGGAACTGGCTGAACGAAATGCCATTTATTATAAGCTTGAGCAGAAGAAAAAGCGCATGGAACACAAGCCTCAGCAAAGAACAGGAAAGAATCTGGAGAGACTCAGGAATGACCTTCATATGGCTGATACACCTTTCCATATAGAATGTTTCGACAATTCAAATATAATGGGAGCGAATCCTGTGGCAGCATGTGTGGTTTTCAGAAATGGACGGCCCAGCAAAAAGGATTATCGGCATTTCAACATCAAAACGGTCACCGGCCCTGATGACTTTTCATCCATGGAGGAGATAGTGTACAGGAGATATAAGCGGGCTATTGATGAGAATACTGAACTGCCTCAGCTTGTGATTATAGACGGAGGCAAAGGGCAGCTCTCATCTGCGATGAAAAGCATTACCAAACTTGGTCTGAGGGAGAAGATGACTCTGATAGGAATTGCAAAAAAACTTGAAGAAATATATTTCCCTGGCGACAGTGTTCCGATCTATCTTGACAAAAACTCCATTAGCCTGAAAATAATCCAGCAGCTGCGAAATGAGGCTCACAGGTTCGGAATAAACTTTCACCGCGGAAAACGTTCCTCAGATATGATAAGGTCCGGACTCGACGAGATAAAAGGAATCGGTCCGAGGACAAAGGAAATCCTGATGAACCATTTCGGGTCTGTCGATAAAATCAAAAGTGCTTCTGCAGATGAACTGGAAAAAGTGGTCGGCCCTTCAAAATCGGCGGTTTTAACGGAATATTTCAGGAATTAGCTCTTGTTTCCACGTGGAACATATTGACACTTGACAGACTATAATATGCTCTTATTCAAGCGAATAAGCGATATAATATCAGATCTTAAGTCCCCGAGAATTGAATATTTTTCTCTCTTCCGGACAATTGTAAGGAATAATAAAAGGTAGGGAGGGAATAATGCAAGTAATTGTTTTCCTCTCCTATGCAGGGTATAGCCGTCAACCTAAGGAGTCTGAAAAAGGTTCTATAGGGATGATAGGTAAAGGCAAAAGGATTTTAATGTTGAAATTAAGTTAGTTCATGATATTCTCCCCTCCTTTTGAAGGACTACCCTTTATACATATCTTAGAGTTCTGTCAGAGAGACTGAGCTCTTTATTGTAATCCAACCTGGTTCATCCCTCTGCCAATCTTACTGATCAATCCATTAGATCCCTCATTTCGTCATCCTTCGCAAGCTCAGGATGGCTGCATTCGGGATGACAAGGCATTTTGAATTTTCTGGAGGAGGGAAGCAGGGGCGTTTCGAAGAAGAATTGACAGATTTAAGAAGAAATTATGCGAAACGCCCCTGCTTCCCTCCTCAATCCATAAAAAACAACAATGTCATCCTGAGCGAAGCGAAGGATCTCATAGTTCTGTATATCAATACAATAAAGATGTGTATAAAGGGTAGTTTGAAGGAGGGGTGGCCGCAGTACAACTATTGTCAGAATGTCGCAAAGTATGTTTGCGGCCGGGGTGGTTGATGTGTTTTGCAGATCGTTTCTTCTTTATTAAAGATAACTTTCTTTTCTGTTGAAGAAGTTTTGGTTTTTCATAGATATAATGGTAACAAAAAGGGAATAAATCAACCACCCCGGCCGGGAAATGAATTTTGTAAACATCAGATAATCAATCGTCCCGGCCACCCCTCCTTCAAAAGGAGGGGAGACTTTTTGTAATCTCTGCATTTGCAATACTACCCTTAAGTTGACGGCTATGCTCTGTAGAGACGGGTCGTGACCCGTCCCTACCGATCCAGAAATCTGGCAAGCTCTTTTGAAATTTCCTCCGATCCGTAAGTAACCAGACCTTTCATTCCTGATTCTTCTGCAGCCCTGACATTGATTTCAATATCGTCGATGAAAAGGGATTCTTCAGGAATCAGTGAGTAGTTTTCCAGGAGGATTTCATAAATACGTCTGTCAGGTTTGGAGAATTTTACTTCCGAAGAAATAACACCTCCGTTAAAATATCTGAAGAAGTAATAGCCGGTTTTTATCTCCTCGAATATGTCAATCGGAAAATTGGAAAGGAAATATAGCTTAAAATCCTGTTTTTTTAGCTCAGGAAGGAGTCTGACATTCTGATCAAGGGGAAACATCATCTCCGTCCTTAAATTGAAAATATGGGCAATTTCTTCCCTGTTAAGGGATGATTTCAGCGATATTGCATCGATAGCTTCCTGGGTGCTTATATCGCCGTTGTCAAGCATGAGCCACTCCTTGCTGCCGAATATGTCAGTAAGAATTTTCGATTTAATTGTTTCGGGATATCCTTTATTTTCAAAAAAATCAGAAGGTCTGAAGCTTATCAGGACATTTCCGAGGTCAAAGATGATATTTTTTATCATATCAGGGATTCTTCATGCTAATAGGCTGGCCTGTAGCTTCAAGAACATTCCACCATAACTCGCTCTTGACATCTATTTTCTTTCGTTTTGCCACAACCATAGGTATCGGCATGAGGGTGAACTGGTTATTCCAGAAACCCACGACAAAATCTGTTTTGCCGGCAAGGGCTCCGTGAACAGCATTTTGTGCAAGAAGGTTACAGAATTTACTGTCGTTGGGATTAGCGGGGGCACTCCGGATTATATAGCTCGGATCTATATACTTGATCGAGAACGGAAACTCTTTATGTTTAAATTCTTCCGAGATCTTATCCTTAAGGTAGACACCTATATCCTTGTGCTTTATATTGCCGGAAGCATCCTTGTCCTGGCCTGCTTCCGCGAAAAATTCCTGTCCGGCACCTTCGGCAACAACAATAACGGCATGATGTCTCTCCTCAAGCCTTTTTCTGAGTACCTTGAAAAAGCCCCTTGGTCCGTAAAGGTCGAAATTAATCTCGGGAACGAGAACAAAATTGACCTCTGAAATCGAGAGCGCCGCACTGGCGGCAATGAATCCCGAGTCGCGTCCCATAAGCTTAACGAGGGCTATCCCATTGTAAGCCCCGGCAGCCTCATTATGTGCATTTCTAATAATATCGTTGGCTATGGAAAAAGCTGTTTCAAAACCGAATGACTTCTGGATCAGATCAATATCATTATCAATGGTTTTTGGAATCCCGGCGACACATATCTTCAGATTTCGTTTTTGTATCTCTGTATGAATATCATGAGCTCCTCTTAATGTGCCGTCTCCTCCAATGCAAAAGAGCACATTTATGTTCATAATTTCAAGAGTATCAACCATTTTACTGACATCCTGATTCCCTCTTGAGGAGCCGAGGTATGTTCCTCCTGTCAGATGTATATCCCTTACCATCGGTGCAGTAAGTTCAATTACAGGGTGATTGTATTTTGATATTAATCCTTCATATCCATATTTTATTCCCAGGATACGGGATATGCCATACCGGTAGTAGAGCTCATTTACCAGGCTCCTGATGACATTATTCAGACCAGGGCACAAGCCTCCGCAGGTCACAATGCCGACCTTTGTCTTTGCTGGTTCAAAATAAAGATTTTCCCTGGGTCCGGCCTTTTCAAATGAAACAGGGATTTCTCCCGTCTCACGGCACTTGTTGAAATTTTCAAGTGACACATCGTAAAGTATCCTTTCACTGTCGTCAACAAACTGGTAAACAGGGCTATCTTCCCTTTGAGATAGCTTTAGCGGGGAAATGACGCCTCCCATACCGAGAGAGGTCACGAAGAAATCCTCGAATTTCATTTTCTTGAGATTAGGAATATATTCAAATTCATACTGGTGAAGGGATTATCAACTTCACTTAATTCAAATTTAAATATATTTTTAATAGATTATAAAACTAGCAGAGTCAGATTATCTGTTTAATCCTTCCGACAAGGCCGTTTTCGAGCATGACTTTAATCCCGTGGGGATGATTTGGAGCCGTGGTAAGTACTTCCTTTACCTTACCACCAGTCAGTCTGCCGGTACGCTTGTGTTCAGCCAGCTCAACCATAACATCTATCCCGGGCTTAACGTCTGCCCTTCTGGTTCCTTCCATAGCAATTATAATATTGATCAGTTTCGGGTTATTTTTCAAAGTGCTAAATGTAATAACAAATTTTATTCTGCAATGTAAAAAAAATTAAAAATAAGCTTTTGTAATATTAACTAATATTTGTTTTAAACAGATTATGAAAAATAAGCTATTGTAAATTACCTATCCTTTTGTTCCGGTTACCCTTGTTCTGATACGGTAGAGCCCTTTGCTGGCGGTTATAAAGAGACTCTTCATATCGGTGCCCCCAAAGCAGACATTGGCAGTCCATCCTTCCGGTACATCAATATGTCCGATCTGTTTACCGCTTTTATCAAAGATTGATACGCCATTTCCGGTGAGATAAATATTGCCCTCAGTATCTATAGTCATTCCATCAGATCCCAGTTCACAAAATAGCTTTTTGCCGGAGAGAGTGCGATCTTTGTTTATTGTATATGACCACGTTTTGTTCGCTCCTATATCCGCAACGAAAAGGGTTTTGCCATCGGGAGTTCCTACAATCCCGTTTGGCTGAACAAGATCATCTATTACCCTGGTCAGGGTTTTGTGGTCGGGAGCAAGATAATAGACACCCTGGAGGTCCTGAGGCATTGATTTGTGTGTCCACCAGGGTCTCTGATAATATGGATCAGTAAAGTATATGCCGCCGTCGGCGGTGATCCAGAGATCATTTGGCCCGTTAAGCAGATTCGATCCGTACTTCAGAGGTACCGGAGTAGCTTTTTTAGATTGATCTATCTGCCAGAGTTCATTTTTTTCATCAGCACATGCCCAGAGGAAACCTTTATTATCAAAGGCAAGGCCATTTGACCGTCCGCCAGGCTGCATAAAGGTTAACAGTTCATCGGAGATGCTCCATTCCATGATCCTGTCATTTGGCTGATCGGTGAAAAAAATATTGCCCTGTGCATCGGAGGTTGGTCCTTCTGTAAATGAGAACCCGTCAGCCAGCTTTTCAAGTTTAGCGCCGGATTCTATGACATCCTGCGCCTCAGCATTGTAACCGGAGCTTAATCCGATTCCTGCCAGTGGAATCACTGACAGGAAGAACAGAATCTTAATCATTTGCTTTTGCATAATTTATTGGTTAATTACCCGCGTTTTCAAAGGTTACTTTACACAAGTCCTGATACGTGATATGTAATCGTCGATCTGTTCAGGAAATTCAAAACCTACTATTATCATGTCGACTGTTCCGAGTCCCAGGACATATTTAAGTGATTCATCAACTTTTTCCGTCTCATTTTTAAATTTCCCGGCTCCAATCAGTTTCATTCCGATTATTCCTTTGCCCTGTTTATGAAGTTTTTCAATTACCGGAGTCACTTCTGCAGGGTTGTTCTTATCCATCTCTTCACCAAATGGATTGATTCGTACATGTACTATATCCACCCAGGGATTTCCGGCGCATGCCTCCATTGCTTCCAGGGAATGTACAGAAACACCGTGAGAACGGATGATTTTTTTAGCCTTCAGGTTTTCGAGAATGTCCATCTGTTTCTTCTCCTTGTCTGTCCATCCGGCATCTGTCATGCAATGAATCTGAATCAGGTCGAGATAATCAGTGTTCAGCTCTTTCCTGAAACGGTCTACAACAACATCCGCGCCCGGTCGTTCCGGTTCCGGAATGCCTCCCTGGCTGACCCAGATCTTTGTGCCAAGGATATAGCTTTCGCGTGCAAAGCCCTTCAGAGCAGCGGCGGTGTATTTATGTGTTCCGTAGCTATCGGCACAGTCGAAGAAGCGGATGCCCTTTTCATATGCCTGCCTGATTATTGATTCTGCTGTCCCTGCCCTGGTGATGTTGGAGGAGCGGTTGTAAGCGCTGAAGCCCGTTCCCATACCAAGAAGAGTTGTTTTCAACCCTGAATTTCCCAGGCTTACAACTTTCAGGGCATCAGAAAAATATCCTGATGCAGCGGGTGGTGATGCCAGTGCAGCTTTCCCAAGTAAAGCAGTTCCGGCTCCAACCGTTATTGTTGATACAAACTGCCTGCGTGTAAGTTTCGTTTTACCCATATGATGGAAGACTAATTGTTGTATTCACGGTTTCTATTTTAATCCCAGTTGTTCCGCAATGCTTCCCGGTGAGACCGGTCTGCCATTTTTGGTTGCAACACCTGTTACCCTGGCACTGACAATAAGTTTTTCATCAGGAATCCTGCGAATCTCCTGGATGAAAAGAAGCCTCACATTGCCTGCCCTTTCAATATTCAGTCTCACAACAAACCTGTCACGGCTCCTGAGAGGAAATTTATAATCAATTTCAACTTTTGACACAATCAGGTCAGTTCCTTCTTCATGCAATCTGGCAAAACTGACTCCTTTCGAAACCAGGAATTCATGCCTTGCATGCTCGAGATAGTGCTGATAATTTGCATTATTGACAACACCCTGAAGATCGCACTCATAATCCCGTACCGTAAATTCCAGGCTGAAATTGAAATTGGGTTCCTTCATTTTACTTATTTTGGAAACATTCTGAATAACTTTTTCAGATTTCCGTGGAACTTATGAATGCTGTGCGGTCTGTAATGCATCAGTATGCATTCTCCCGTGATATAATTGATGCCTGAACCTTTAAGCTCGCTTAAAGCCTCCCTTGCTGTCCGCCATCTGCTGTATCCATATCTCTTTTATCCCTTTTGCCAATGCTTCTTTTACTACGGATGCCGTTTTATCCTTTTTGGTCATGATGATGATTCCCCTGACATCTGAGGGAAGCGCGCTCACATTGCGATATGATTTTTCACCCATTATTTCGTCAGCTTCGGGATTTACAGGAATTATTTTCATCCCTTTTTCTTTAAGTTCCCTGAAGGCAGTATAGCCGAACTTTTTTGGATTCCGTGATACACCTACCAAAGCAATTGGCTGGTTATCAAGAAACTGATTGATTTGTTTCAAGGTATTCATGATCGGTGACAAGTTTAAATTTGGAAAATGAAAATTAACGATTTGCTTCTTAATTGTTGAATAAGTATAAAGACTTAAAAATACAATAAAAATATAAACTGACATTTATTTTTCTTTACTTGGTATTAAGGTTTAACAAACAGTAAATTATAATGAAAAAGGCAGAAGACCGCTCAGGGTATCTTTTTTCAAAGGGTTACTCAAATTATGTATTTATTCTTTTATTCCTGCTGTATATGTTTGATTATATTGACAGGATGGTCGTAACCTCAATGTTTACCTCAATTGAAAAAGACTGGGGCATTACTCATACGCAGAGCGGCATGCTGGTTTCGGCCGTTTACTGGGCAATAGTGCTTCTGACTTTTCCCGTATCAATCCTTGTGGACAGGTGGAGCAGGACAAAGACTATCGGAATAATGGCTATTATGTGGAGCCTTGCTACGGCATCTGTGTGCTCTTAACCGGGAACTTTGTCCAGTTGTTTATGGCGCGCCTGCTTATTGGAGTCGGTGAAGCTGGTTATGCTCCGGGCGGGAGTCGCTATGATTTCCGGTCTCTATCCTATTGACAAAAGGGCAAGGATGATGGGAATCTGGAATGCATCAATTCCCCTTGGTTCTGCCATAGGCGTACTGCTTGGGGGCATAATTGCCGTCAGGCTGGGTTGGAAGCATGCCTTCGGAATAGTTGCCATCCCGGGTCTGATTGTTGCGATTCTGTTTCTTTTCGTGAAGGATTATAAAACAGTCGATCTCTCGTTTATAGACAAACAACAGCAATCTGGTAAAAATGGAGCGCAAAGACATAATTAAGGAATTTCTCTCCAAACCATCGGTGCTTTTTACCTATTTCGGAATTGCATCTGTTGTCTTTGTTACAACCTCAATGCTGACATGGCTGCCGACATATTTTGAAAATGTGAGGCAGATACCGCAGGAAAAAGCCGGGCAGATGGCAAGTTCAGTTATGTTGCTGGCTATTATCGGAGCTCCGCTTGGCGGCCATCTGACTGACTTATGGCGTAAGAAAAGGACAAATGCGCGTCTTTTATATCCTGCCCTTTCATCTTTGCTTTCAGCAATTACCCTTTTTATTGCACTTGACATTATTGAAGGGAACAGTTCAGTATATTGTACTGCTCGTTTTCGGTATTCTTATTCTCTCATTTATATCAGGAGCCGCAGCAGTTACCCAGGATGTTATACACCCCGGATTAAGAGCTACTTCATATGCAATTGCGGTTGTGGTGCAGAATCTGCTGGGCGCTTCGACAGCTCCTATTATTATGGGGAAAATCTATGACCTTACAAATATCCAGACTGCATTATCCATTCTGCCTCTGGTACTTCTGATAGGTACGCTTCTTTTCTGGCTGGGATCAAGACATTACGTAAAAGATCTCCAGAAAGTTGCCCAGATAGAACTGCAGTGCCGGTTGATCTGAAGCGATTTAATTTTTCCTTGAGGTTGTATATGATACAAACTCTTTCAGTGACTCCCTCACTTCAGAATCGGGATAGGCATCAAGTATTGCAAGGGCCTTGTCCCTGTACTGATTCATTTTGAGTTCAGCGTACTCCATTCCCCCATTTTCCGATACAAAGCTTATTACCTCGTTTATTTCAGCCTTTGATTTTTTCCTGTTTTTTACAATGCCCAGTATATGCCTCTTTCTTCAGGTATGTTGTTTGTTCGAGAGCATGTATCAGCGGAAGGGTAATCTTTCTCTCCTTAATATCATTGCCGGCTGTTTTTCCGGTTAGTCCGGTGCCTTCGTAATCAAGAAGATCATCCCGTATCTGGAATGCAATACCGATGTTTTCCCCGAAATCTTTCATCATCTGAATTAGTCTCAGGATCATCAGATACTGATCTTGCCCCGCAGGCCGTGCAGGCAGAGAGCAATGCCGCCGTTTTGCTTTTTATGATCCTGAAATAATCCTCCTCCTTTATATTAAGCTTTCTGGCTTTTTGCAACTGAAGCAGCTCTCCTTCACTCATCGATTTTACCGCATCAGATACTATTTCAAGCATATCGAAGCGGTTCTTTTCGACACTGATCAGCATTCCTTTGGACAGTAAATAATCACCTACCAGCACTGCGATTTTTGAATTCCACAGCGCATTTATCGGAGAGAGCTCCGCGTCTTTCATGTGCATCATCAACAACATCATCATGGACCAGGGAGGCTGTATGCAGAAGCTCAATGAAGGTAGCTGCAACAAATGTGGCCTCAGTGATCTCTCCGTTTAACCTGGCTGTCAGGAAGACCAGCAATGGTCTCATTTGCTTTCCCTTGCGGCGAATGATGTAATTCAGAATTATTTTCAGAAGGGGAATCTCACTTCGCATAGTTTTGCTGAAGTAGGCCTCAAATTCAGCCATTTCTTTGTCAACCGGTCGTCTGATTTGTGTGAGCACAGGCATGTAAGATTATTTCTTTCAAATATAGTAAAATCATTGACATCAGGATTAACTACACTGTTGTTTGTGCCGGTTTTATTCAATTAATCAGCTGTAAGTGACAACTGATTTAACATTTCATCATATTTGTATATCTTTGCAGAACAAAAAGTTGATGGGATGGAATTTAAAGAACTTACTCCGGAAAACTTGGAAATGGCGGCAAAAATGCTTAAAGCAATTGCTCATCCTATAAGGATATCCATTGTAGGATGCCTGGAAGACGGGGAAAAAAGAACAGTCACTGAAATTCATAACCAGCTTGGAATTGAACAATCCACTGCATCGCATCATCTTGTAATTCTCAGGGACCGGGGTGTGCTGGCTTCAAAAAGGGAAGGGAAGAACACCTGGTACTATTTAAAGCATCCAAACCTTAAACTGGTCCTGAGTTGTGTCAGCAACTGCTGCGAGCAGTAGGCTAATTTTACCCCTGCCGGGAAAATTCAGGAAAGATCCCTGAACATTTTCTTCTGAAACAGCACTATCGAAAGAACTCCGCAGGTTATTGCCGAATCAGCAATATTGAAAACAGGTCTGAAAAAAACGAATGATTCCCCAGCCTTGATGGAGACCATTCCGGCCAATATGTGTTTATTACCGGGAAATAGAACATATCTACAACCCTTCCATGCAGAAATGAAGAATAGCCACCTCCGGGAGGAAATATTATTGCAGGCTGATTGATAACTCTCGCTGAAAATCATCCCATAGAATGCACTGTCAATTATATTGCCAACAGCTCCGGCCATGATGGCACTGACAGCAAGTATCAAACCGAGATTCGCCTTTTTTTGAACCAGTGACTTAAGAAACCATCCGATACCGAAAATTGCAACAATTCTGAAGATGCTCAGAATAAACTTGCCGGCTTTTCCGCCCATTTCCATACCAAACGCCATTCCATTGTTTTCTATGAAATGTAAAATTCCCCAGTTTCCCAGCAGGTGAATCTCCTGCCCAATCTCCATATGAGTCTTTACCCATATTTTGAGAATCTGGTCAGCAATCAGTATCAGGAGAATGAGAAGAACTGATTTTTTCCCTAACTGACATATTTGTAATGTTAATAAGGGACGCAAAATAGTAAAAAAAATTGATAGCCTGTTGGTTGCTTATGAAAAGGAATTATGGCATCATTATAAATGCACTTATTTTAATCCGGGCAAAATGTCCTATCTTTAATCTCAATTTATAAAGAAACTATGAACCGCACTGCCATTGTATTTGGAGCCACCGGACTGGTTGGCAAAGCTCTTGTGGAAGAACTTTGTAAATCTGATCGTTATAATCTGATAAAGATCTTTGTCAGGGGTAAAACTGATTTTGCAGCAAGAGAAAAAGTTAAAGAATTCATAACTGACTTTAACAATCTGCCGGAATGGTCAGATAAGATCTCAGGTGATGACCTGTTCATTTGCCTTGGCACAACAATAAAGAAAGCAGGTTCAGTAGCCAGGATGGAAGAGATTGACAGGGACCTGCCGGTAAATATTGCATCAATTGCATCAGGAAATTCAGTGGAAAAACTGGCTGTAGTTTCATCAGTGGGTGCCAATACCGGTTCATCCAATTCCTATCTGAGGATAAAAGGGGAAATGGAAAGAGAGTTGATGAAAATAAAATTCAGGACGCTAATAATTCTGAGGCCTTCAATGCTGCTTGGGGAGAGAAATGAAAGACGGGCTGGTGAAGCGATAGGAAAAATTATGTTAAAGCTGTTTGGCATATTTCTCCTTGGCAAACTGTCTAAATACCGTGGCATTGAGGCATGGAAGGTCGCAAAAGCAATGGTGAAATCATTAAATGAAAAAACCGGCACTGAGATTATGGAGTCAGATAAAATTCAAAAAATCTGATTAATCACATACTTTATTTATCTTATTTGTATCCCAGCAGTACCAGTTATCATCCTGCAGATAATCAACGCATTTGAGCCTGCCATCAAAAGTAATTATGTTCCATTCAATATCAGAATCGGAATACAGGCCGTTGGCAAAATGAATATTGTAGCTTTCATCGAAATCACCCGATGAAAGTATCAGATAGGTAATATAGCTGCCATTGCTGGTATCATTTTTTACATAAGTGTACTTCACGCTGGTGACTTCGTCGCCGCTTTTTGTCCAGTCAGTCCTGAAGATCGCAACAGCAGACTGAGCGCTCTGTTTAAAGTTCCACTGTCCGCCTGAACCGTCGGTTTTTGATGTTCCCTCTACCCATAGAAACTCATTATAACCTCCGGTTCCTTCATAGGTTATATACATTTTCCATGTTACGGTGCTTGTGGATATCTTTCCCTGCAGTTTTGCGCTATAGGTGTTGTTGTCCTGAGCGAAATCATAGCTCCACTGCCACAGATTTTCAGAAACATAACCAGCATCATAATTATTTGCAGCTTCAAATGCTGCAAGGGGAACTTCAATATTTGAGGAAATAAGCTGATTCCAGACATCTGCCACACTGGCTGCAAATTCCCACGTGCTGCTTTCAGTTCCTTTTCCCCCGGACGCAATGTCAGAAGACTTTTTCTGCAAGGTAAAGTTGCTGAAGTCAATTACCATTGACTCATAGGGAGGAAGGAGGGGAGGATCTCCCTTGTCCTTTTTGCAGCTTAAAAAGCTTAAGGCATACAGAGAGATAATTAATGTGATTCGCAACAATCTTTTCATAAAGTGCTCGGCAGTTTTGGCAAGTAAATAATAGAACTCCTTATAATCCGGTGAAAGGAACAAAGATATAAAGTCGTAACTTAATATCCATATTATAAGTTATAATAAGTTAATTATTTGCGAAATGATTTTTCCATAGGACATCTGCCTTGCTTTATACTCTTCCCGCGCTTAAGCAAGGTTGAACGATTGAGCAAAACGGAGGTTTCTAAAAATATTCAGGTCAGGACAAAAATTGAGTTCAAGATTGAATGCAGATAAAACGGAATAATTATCTTTATGGAGGAAAAAATGCGGGGAGATATTTTATTGACTTGGAAATAAAGCATATAACAAATTTTTAAATATTAGTATTTGCAGGATTTTAAAAGTAAATTTTGAGCTGAATCTGGTAAATAAGTTAAAAAATCTTATAGAAAATTTATAAATGTGCAATTCTTTCAATACTAAAAAGATTAAATATTTACTCGCTGTATTTTTCCTGACATTTGTTATAATACCGGTACGCGCGATTATAATTCAGGATGCTGATTCAGCCTTTATGAACCCTAGAACCTTAAAAGCAGAAGAGCTTATCAGGGGAGAGAGGCTTTTCTTTGGGTTGGTATATCCTGAAGATAGAGCAGTAAATTGCGCCAGCTGTCATAATGTGCATGAATCCGACACTTTGAACTGGAATCCTGATGCTCTTGAAATCGCCATTAAGTATCAGTCTAAAAGTGCCAGTGATCTGAACACGGTTTTGCTCAAACCTGTAGGGAAGAAAATGGCTGAAGTTCATAAGGAAATAAAGCTAAGCCCTGAAGATGTTGTTATGATAAAAGGTTATATGGACCGGCTGGTGGATTCAGGCCTGAAAGAGACCAAGCCGGTAATTACAAACCTTCTGTTGTTCATTATTGCCTCGGTTCTGCTCCTTTTTTCCATGGTTGATCTTATAATCAGCAAAATAGTTAAATGGAGCTGGATAAATTACCTGATAATGCTTTTCACCGGGGCTTTCATCACATATACACTTGTTATCGATGGAATAGCTCTGGGCCGTTCTCCCGGTTACGCACCTTTGCAGCCAATTAAATTTTCACATGCAGTTCATGCACGGGCAGAACAAAACAGATTGCATTTATTGCCATAGTTCTGCTAAAACAAGCAAATCAGCAGGATTGCCTGCAGAAAATATCTGTATGAACTGTCACATTGTGGTAAGAAACGGCACCCGCTCCGGTGTTAGTGAAATATCAAAAGTTATCAGTGCATACGAGAATATGCAACCTATTGAATGGATCAAAGTCCATAATCTTCCGGACCATGTTTTCTTCAGCCATGCACAGCATGTATCCGCAGGAGGAGTTGAATGTCAGGAATGCCATGGGAAGGTGGAAGAGATGGATGTGATCGGACAGGTGAATGACCTTTCAATGGGGTGGTGTGTAAATTGTCACCGCACAAGGAAAATAGATTTTCAAAACAATAAATTCTATACTGAATACAGGGATCTGGAAGGTAAATTTAAAAGGGGTGAGATTGACAGCGTAACAGTCGATATGGTCGGTGGGATTGAGTGTATGAAATGCCATTACTAAAAACAGAACTTCGAAAAGGGCTAAGCAATGGAAAAACAGCGGCAAAATCCGGATAGGATAGATGAACGGGCTTCCGGGTATGAAAAGTTGAATGAGATAGAAAAGGATGACCAGCTGCTTGAAGCATCGGAGGGTGGTATTATCAGGCAAAATACTTCCAGGCGTGATTTTCTGAAAGTTCTCGGATTCAGTTTTGCATCTGCTGCTGTTCTTGCAAGTTGTAAAAGGCCTGTTCATAAAGCCCTGCCATATATTATTCAGCCACCGGAAGTCACACCCGGTAAATCGTTGTATTATGCCACAAGTTTTTTCGATGGACATGAATATTGCGGTATCCTGGTAAAAACAAGGGACGGACGACCCATAAAAATCGAAGGGAACGATCTTTCGCTCTTTAACAGGGAAGGAACAACTGCAAGGGTGCAGGCATCAGTATTAAGCCTGTATGATGATGCCAGGCTGAAAAATCCCGCCGTGGAAAATAAGCAGGCTTCGTGGGATGAAATTGATGAAAAGGTTATCAGCGAGCTTGGAAAGATAAATTCAGAAGGAGGTGATATTGTACTCCTTACATCAACCATTATATCTCCTTCAACTATAAAGCTGATTGGTGAATTCGGAGCCGGATTCAGGAATTTCAAATGGATCAGGTATGATGCTGTCTCATATTCTTCCATTCTGGAAGCCAATTCATTATGTTTTGGTAAAGCGGTAATCCCTGATTATCACTTCCAGAATACCGACATCGTGGTTTCTGTAAATGCCGACTTTCTGGGAACCTGGGTCTCCCCGGTTCATTTCATCCCTGGCTATATCTCAAGGAGGAAACTGAACAACGGAGAGAAAGATATGCTGAGGCATATTCATTTTGAATCAGGGATGAGCCTTACAGGGGCAAATGCTGATATAAGGAAAAAGATCAGGCCTTCTGAAGAGAAGATCATGCTTGTGGATTTGTATAATAAAATTGCCGGAAAAACCGGAGGTGAACTTTTCCCGGCTGCTTTATACCGGGAAGACCTGTCAGATCTGGCTGACAAACTGATTGCCTCAGGTGGCAGGTCAATTGTCGTCTCAGGAACAAATAGCGTTGATATCCAGATAATTGTAAATGGTATAAACACTCTCCTGGGTAACTATTCAAAATGTATTGACCTTAACAATAACCTGAACCTTGCATCAGGTATAGACAGCACGACGGATAATTTCGTAAATGACCTGAATAACGGTAAGATCGGTGCTCTGCTGATGTATAATGTCAATCCGGTATATGATTATCCTGATAATCAGAAAATCCTGACAGGAATAAAAAATACGGCTCTGACAATTAATATGACAGTTGCGTTGAATGAGACAGTTGGGAAAGCAAAATATGAATGCCCCGTAAATCATTATCTTGAATCATGGGATGATGCTGAACCTGTTCAGGGGCAGCTCAGTCTGAGCCAGCCATGTATTAATCCGCTGTTTAATACCCGCTCCTTTCAGGATTCCTTATTAAAATGGTCAGGAAGTTCAATCCGTTATCATGACTACCTGACTGCCAACTGGCAGAAGGTATTTTTCCCGCTTTCAGATATTTCGGATTTTACAAGCTTCTGGAATCAATCGCTGGGCAACGGAGTATTTAATTATACTGTTTCAGCAGGCAGTCCGTTGAATTTCAGGAAGGAAGAGCTCTCCAGGGCAATGAAGTCCGTTCCAACTCCACCGGACAAGGAGTTTGAGGTTATTATTTCCGAAAGCGTATCCCTCGGAACAGGTATGCATGCAAATAATCCATGGCTGATGGAGTTGCCTGATCCGGTTTCGCGTCAATGCTGGGAAAACGTAGCTGCAATATCAGCCCGTGATGCTGAAAAACTTGGGATCAGGACAGGGACACTTGTTAAGATTGCGGAAGGACTGATCCTGCCTGCCTTTATCCAGCCCGGACAGGCGGAAGGAACAATTTCAGTTGCTCTTGGCTATGGCCATACCGGCGCAGGTCCGGTATGCGATAATATAGGAGTGAACCTGTATCCCTTTGCCAGGATGACAGACGGAAACAGGGTATATGGATTTGCTACGGACAAATTGGAGAACACGCTTAAAGATAGTCAGCTGGCCCTTACACAGGTCCATTACTCAATGGAAGGAAGGCCTATCGTCAGAGAGACCGGACTGAGTGAATATCTGAATAATCCTGCTTCAGGAAACGAGCTACATGAAGAGTATGAATCAAAGCATCAGACTCTTTACCCCGAGGTAAAATATGATGGTTTTCACTGGGGCATGTCAATAGATCTTAATGCGTGCATAGGCTGCAATTCATGTGTCATAGCCTGTCAGGCAGAAAACAATATACCTGTTGTGGGGAAGGAGGAGGTGATCAAAAGAAGGATTATGCACTGGATCAAAATCGACCGGTATTATTCTGACTCACCTGATGACCCAAAGGTTTATTTTCAACCCCTGGCATGCCAGCACTGTGATAATGCACCATGTGAAAATGTATGTCCGGTTTCAGCAACAAATCACAGCAGTGAAGGATTGAACCAGATGAGTTATAACCGGTGTGTGGGCACCAAATATTGTATAAATAACTGCCCTTATAAAGTAAGAAGATTTAACTGGTACCGGTATACAAATAATAAAGAATTTGATTTCAACACTGTATCTGACCTTGGTAAAATGGTTTTAAATCCTGATGTTACTGTCAGGGAAAGGGGAGTTGTTGAGAAATGTTCATATTGCGTTCAGCGGATACAGGAGAAGAAATTGCAGGCAAAGCTGGAAAACAGGACTCTTAAGGATAATGAAATCAAGCCGGCCTGTATGCAGGCTTGTCCGGCCGGAGCCATTATGTTTGGCAACCTGAATGACAAGAACAGCAAAGTATCCGCATTATTCAATGATCCGAGACTTTATCATTTGCTGGAAGAGCTGCACACGCTTCCTTCAACAGGGTATCTGACAAAAGTGCGGAATGATGAAAAATTGAAAACATAAATAATCATAAGCCTACCGATGTACAACAAAAAAATCAGAGGTCCGCTGGTTGAGGGAAATAAGACGCTTGGTCAGATTACCAGGGATGTAACACTCCCGATGGAAGTCCGTCCGGGAATGTGGTGGTTTATTGCTTTCGGGATTTCATTGGCGGCAGCACTTTTTGGCGGATATGCCATTTATATTACTGTTTATAAAGGGATTGGGACATGGGGCGTAAATAACTCGGTTGGATGGGGATGGGAAATTGTAAATTTTGTCTGGTGGATAGGGATAGGACATGCAGGTACCGCATTTTCAATTTTCCTGCTTATTCTCAGACAGAAATGGAGAACCTCAATCAACAGGGCAGCCGAAGCGATGACTGTTCTGGCAGTAATGTGCGCGGCTTTGTTTCCTGCACTACATATGGGCAGGGTGTGGCTGGCATTTTATATTTTCCCTTATCCCAATACACGCGGCCCCTTATGGGTCAACTTCAATTCGCCTCTATTCTGGGATTTTACAGCTATAACAGCTTACCTTCTTATCTCAGTTTCATTCTGGTACCTGGGAATGTTGCCTGATCTGGCAACTGTGCGCGACAAAGCACCTTCAAAAATCAGAAAAGCGCTCTACGGATTCTTCAGTCTGGGCTGGACAGGCTCAAGCCGTCACTGGATCAGATATGAATCCCTCAGCTTTATTCTTGGAGGCATAGCAGCTGTACTGGTGGTTTCTGTTCATTCAATTGTATCAACTGACTTTGCAGTTGGCATCGAACCGGGGTGGCATACAACCATTTTCCCTCCATTCTTTGTTGTGGGAGCTATTTTTTCCGGTTTTGCAATGGTTATGACACTCATGGTCATGATAAGAAAAATATACAAGCTTACGAATTACATTACTGATAACCACATGGATGCCATTGCCAGGATACTTGTTTTTATATCCCTGATAATGGGGATCGCCTACTTGACAGAAATTTTTATAGCATGGTACTCGGGCAATGAATATGAATTTTTTACATTTTTCAGAAACAGGATTACCGGCGATTATGCCATCCAGTTCTGGGGAATGATTGTTTGTAATGCATTGATCCCTCAGCTTTTCTGGATCAGAAAAGTGCGCAGAAACTGGATCTGGCTGCTGGTGGTTTCCCTTTCTATAAATATCGGGATGTGGCTGGAGCGCTACAATATCGTAGTAACTTCACTCAGCAAGGATTTCCTGCCATCCAACTGGGTTTCATATTCCCCGACAATTATAGATCTCGGGGTGTTTGTTGGAACGATAGGATTATTTGCCTGCGGGGTACTGCTATTCATGCGCTATATTCCGATGATGGCCATCAGTGAACTGAAGAGTGTCGCAAATATTGGGACTAAAAAAGAAGATTAACCGGGTTATGCTATGGCCAAAAATTTTAAAATAGGGATTTTTGATGATGAGGAGAAGTTTCTCTCTGCCATCAGATCGTTGCAGGAGCAAAAAATTTCAATTCATGATGTTTTTACTCCTTACCCGGTTCATGAAGTTTTTCATTTGCTGAAACGTAAATCAAAACTGCCAACAGCAGCTTATTTCTTCGGCCTGTTTGGAATCGTGGCAACACTTGGATTTCTTTACTTTACATCGGTGTTAGACTGGCCTATCGATTATGGAGGAAAGCCTTTCAATTCCTTTCCCTCTTTCATAGTAGTTACTATTGTTGTGACCATTTTTACTGTTACTATCCTGAGCCTTGCCCTGTTTTCGGCCAGGTCGAAGCTTTTCCCGGGCAGGGATAATACAATATTCGACAACAGGGCAACAGACGATAAGTTTATTATAGTCGTAGACAACGATGATCCCGGGCACTCAGAAGCTGATAGTGCAGGTGATATTATGAAACAGCTGGGGGCGATTGAAGTTGCAGATAAAGAATTTGGAAGCGTTAATGAATGAAAATGAGCAATATGTCAGGAACTAATATCAAAGGAATACTTCTTGTCCTTCTTGCAGTGATCCTGTCCGGATGCAACAGAAACAGGAATAGTCCGGGCTGGGATTATTTCCCGGATATGTTTTACTCCACTGCTTATGAAACTTATTCAGAAAATCCAAACTTTGAAAATAAAATGACAATGCGGCTCCCTGTAGCTGGAACGGTTCCGCGTGGTTTCATACCATTTAACTATACAATTGATGCTGAGTCGCGCATTAAGGCAGGCAATGATCTCATAAATCCGTTTTCACGGGATAATGAAAACCTTGTGAAAGGAAAGGAAGTTTTTACAGCATTTTGTATTGGGTGCCATGGTACGGGAGGAGAGGGTGATGGTATTCTCTTTACAAGCGGATTATATCCTGTCAGACCTCGTTCCCTAAAGTCGGAGACGGCCATCAGATTAAGGGACGGAGAGATATACCATTCCATTACACTGGGATTCGGATCTATGGGTGCGCATGGTTCACAGATATCACCGGACGACCGGTGGAAAGTGGTTTTATATATAAGAAAATTGCAGGAAGAGACAAAATAAGTTGGGGGTATTGATGAAGAAGGGAAAAATTAGTATTTGCAGGGAACCTGATATTAATCATCGGGAAGTCTGCTCAGGATATTGGAAATATATACCCAAAAAATAAGAGTAATGAAGGAGAATATAATCGTTTCCAGAAACTTTAAGTTGGTAACCTTGATATTGACAGCCATTGGTGCCGGTACCTTCATCTTTGGGCTTTTAACAGATCCTAAACTAACCTGGGCAAACTACCTCGTGGTTAATTATTACTTTTTATCGCTTGCAATGGGTGGTGTGTTCTTTTTTGTATTGCAGAGTATATCCCAGTCAGGCTGGGCTTCGGCATTTCAGCGTATTCCTGAAGCAATGATGTCATACGTAGCTTTCGCAGGAATATTTTTTCTCCTTATTTTTTTCGGGATTAATGATCTTTACCACTGGTCTGACAGGGAAATAGTTGCCCATGATCCTCTGGTACAGCATAAGTCGGCATTCCTGAATGTACCTTTCTTCATGGCAAGGATGATTGTCTATTTTGTCCTGTGGGTGGTTTTTATCCGTATATTGAGGAGCATTTCACTCAGGGGAGATATGGCCGATCCTTCTGATATGGACGGCATTCTGTCATTGTTCAGTAAAAGCGAGCTTTATTCAAAAATATTTATCTTCATCCTTGCTGTAACAATTTCACTCTCAGCTTTTGACTGGATTATGTCTTTGGATGTGCACTGGTACAGTACAATTTTTGCATTTAAAAATATAGCGGCAGCATTTCTGCATGGTGTATCTGTATTAGCTCTTATTGTATTTATACTGAATAGAAGGGGATACTTTCCCTTTCTAAATAAGTATCATATGCACGATTTTGCGAGATATATTTTCATGCTTTCCATTGTGTGGGGATATTTCTGGTTCGCTCAGTTTATGATAATCTGGTATGGGAATATTCCGGAAGAAACAGCCTATTATGCTGTGAGGTGGAAGGATGGATGGAAAGTGTTGTTTTTCCTTGAGATTATTCTGAACTGGGCTATTCCCTTTATGGTGCTTCTTCCTGTGAAAGCCAGCAGGAATATGACAGCTATTATATTTGTTATAGTATGCCTTATTATAGGGCAGTATATTGACATTTTTGTACAAGTGATACCCGGAACAACCGGTACAATGAGGTTTGGACTTATTGAAGCGGGGTTGTTCCTGGGTTTTGCAGGACTATTTGCATTTATTGTGGCAACGGCCCTCAGCAAGGCAAAGCTTATACCGGCAAACCATCCCTATCTGGAGGAAAGCCTGGAGCATCATTTCTGACATGAGGATCACGATATTGACTATATGAATGCTAGAAACAGAGAATAGGGGAAGGAGAGAAATCCAAACTGTCTCTCAGTCTCTTCGTCTCTCCGTCTCTCAGTCCCCCCTTCTCCCCTTCCCCCATTCTCCCCCTCTCCCATTCCTTCCTTAATGTCTCCCGTCCTTTCTAAGACAAGTTCTGCAGGCCGGGTACACACAGAAGGGTATCAGGTTAATATTCTGTCTGAGATCAAAAGAATCAGTACCAGGAGGAAGTATGAATCGAGGAGTATTGAATATTTCCCTGAATTATTTGAATCTGCCTGGTTTTTTATCAGGCGGGTAAATTTCCAGATAAGAAAGAATGATGCGATAAGGAGAATTCCTGAGATTAGTCTCGTTTTAATTATCTCAAAAAAACAGAGGAACAGTGCAGCTGTTACTGATGATACAACCCATGTGAAGGTAAGCCTGTTGATCTGGGCCCTGCTTAGAATATCTGTGAGGCTGGGGATCCCTGCATTCCTATACTCCTCTCCGTATTTCAGGATAAGAAGCCAGAAGTGCGGTATCTGACCGATGAAAAACAGAAATTCAAGAAAAATTATTGGTTTGTCCCATATTCCTCCACCGGCTGCCACCCATCCGATTAGCGGCGGCAAAGCTCCGGTAACTGCTCCGGGAACCACTGCAAAGGCGGTTAAACGCTTTGAACAGGTGTAGATGCCATTATACCATAAAATGGTTATTAATCCAATTACAGCCGCTCCAAGGTCTCCTGACGAATAAATAAGAGCTGTACCTGCAACCAGGTTGCCAATGAAGAACATTAGTGCCTGTGGCAGCCTGACCTTCATCGACGGAATAGGACGATTATGCGTTCTGTTCATCTTCCTGTCCAGATCGACTTCCTGTATCTGGTTAAGAACAGAGGCAGAAATTGCCAGCAGCAGGATGCCGATAGTTACGAGGATGATCTTAAGTGAAAGATGCGGGTCAAAAATAAAATACCCGGTAAATCCTGTCAGACTTACCGGTATCATTATTTTTAGTTTACTGAGTTCCAGGTAATATTTAAGATTATTTCCTGAATTATTTTTCATTAAGGGACTTCAGGTATTCAATTATTTTTGCAATGTCATCATCATTAAGGACATCCTTGTAACTCTGCATAAGATCCTTAGGGTAACCTTTAACGATATCTGAATTTGGGTCGTAAATGGCCTTTCTGATATACTCTTCATCAACCGTAACAGTAACCTCTTTTCCATCTCTGAGCACTACCTGTTGTTCCCCCATCAGGTTTAAATAGCTTGGACCGACAATTCTGGATCCGTCAGAAGAATGACAGGCATTACAGCCCTGATTGATCATGATTTTAAGTCCTTCAGCCCCGGGAACTGCTTTTCCTGTACTGTCGGCAGCAACAGTCACAGAATCAGCATACCATTTATTATAGTCTTCCTGAGACAGCACTTTAACGTTTGAATTCATATAGGAGTGGCGCAATCCGCAGTATTCGGCGCAATAGAGATCATATTCCCCGACTGTCTGAGGCAGAAACCACATCATTTTATCATTGCCGGGGACCATATCAGATTTTACTCTGAATGCAGGAATAAAAAGACTGTGAATTACATCAACTGACTGAAGTTTTAATTTTACAGGAGTATTTACAGGTATGACCAGATCGGGACTCTGTTTTCCATTTTCATATATGAAAGAGAAGCTCCACATCCTGGCAACACTGGTTATATTTAAAGCATCTTTGGGAGCTTTGGTCATTGGTTTCCATCCTGCCCAGCCGTAATAGAACATAACGAGCACAAGGATAATGGGAACAGTAGTCCAGATTATTTCCAGCGTTGTATTGCCTTCATTCTGCTCGGCTGTTTTATTCTTTCTTTTATTATACCTGAAGACGAAATAAAGCATCGTCACAGTGAGCCCGATAAGGAGGATCAACGAAATAATGGCAATACTGTAAAATGCAATATTGTAAGTAGCAACAAAATTTGAGGCATCAGTAGCTGTGGTTGAATACATATTGGTTATCTATATAGGTAGTCCAGAAGCGTTATAAATATAACTATGCAAATTATCAGAATTACAGCTATAACCATCAGGGCAAGCATTTTACTCTCAAACTTAAGATGCATAAAGATGCGCAACACGAAGGTGGATTTAATTGCAGCTATCAGAAGGGCAACGGCAACTGTGAGAGTGCCCAGCGAAATTTGTGTAAGGGTTACAGAAATAAGTGTTAAGACTATTAATATTGCAAGTACATAAAGAAATGTACTGTACGGTATTATATGATTTTTTTCATTTTCCATTGTTTCCGGAGATTTTATGTAATAAGATAGAACAAGGGAAATAGGAAAATCCAGATCAGGTCGACCAGATGCCAGTATAATCCGCTGTTTTCAAGTAATACAAAATTGTCATGGACAATCTTGTCTTTGATAATTAACCGGGCGACAACACCAATAAAGACCAATCCGATAATGATATGCAGAGCATGGAGTCCGGTCATAAAGAAGTATAATCCGTAAAACAGAACATCTCCCTGGCCGCGCAGGGCAAGTACCTGATGAACCGGGATATATATGCTCCCTGATATGATGACCCCATTCAAAGTATTTATTTACAAGGAAAGCGAGACCGAGGAGTACCGTAATGCCAAGAAGCAGAAGCGCTAATTTTTTGCTGTGTTTCTGTATGGCTGTAATCGACATTGCAATGGTGGCGCTGCTGATTAACAGAATAATAGTATTGATGGTGCCGACAAATACGCTTAATTCTTCTGCTGCAAGGTGAAATGCCGTGACATTCCTGTAACGGTAAACTGAATATACAACAAATAGTCCGCCGAATAGAAGCATTTCCGTAAACAGAAATAGCCACATACCCGTTTTAGATGCCAGATCGTCCCGATGTATTTCTGTCGTCATATTTTATTATAGTCGTAAGGTCCTTTGGTAATCACAGGTGTTTCTTCAAAATTTTCTGTCGAAGGGGGAGAGGCAATCGTCCATTCAAGGGTCTTACCGCCCCATGGATCTGCAGGGGCTTTTGACCCGCTTTTCAATGATGCGAATAAATTAATGATTACAATGGCCAGGCCGGAATAGAGTACAAATGATCCCATTGTTGAAATAATATTTCCTGCATGGAAGACTTCATCATAATCAAAATACCTCCTGGGCATTCCTTCAATACCAAGAAGAAACATTGGACCATAAAGAGTTATAAATCCAACAAAGAAAAGAACCAGACCAATATTTGCCCATCTTGTATCGTACATCTTTCCGGTAATTTTCGGGTACCAGTAATGCATTGCTCCAAAAAAGGCAAATCCCGTTCCTCCGAATACAATAAAATGAAAATGGGCAACAACAAAATGGGTGTTATGAAGATGAACATTAGCCGCAAGTGATCCGAGTATAAGCCCTGAAAATCCGCCTACCATGAACACAAATATAAATGCCATTGCCCAGTAGAAAGGGGTTTGAAGATCAATTGATCCTTTATGCATTGTGGAAATCCAGTTAAAGACCTTTACAGCACTCGGGATGGCTACAAGAAATGTAAGAATGGAAAATGTATAGAGAGCTGTTCCGCTCATTCCGGAGGTGAACATATGATGTCCCCAGACAAAATAGCCCACGAAGGCAATTGCAAGGACGGAGGCAACCATGAATCTATATCCGAATATTGTTTTATGGGAGAAAGTTGTAATAATCTCTGAAATGGCGCCCATCGCAGGCAAAATCATTATATACACTGCAGGATGGCTGTAGGTCCAGAACAGGTGCTGATAGAGAATAGGATCGCCACCCAGGGTCGGATCGAAAAATCCTATGTGCAGGGTCCTTTCAGCCACTACCATCAGCAGTGTAATCCCAACTACAGGAGTGGCAAGCAGCTGAACCCAGCCGGTAGCATAGAGTGTCCAGGGGAACAGTGGCATTTTCAGCCAGGTCATACCCGGAGCACGCATCCTGTGTATTGTGACCAGAAAGTTCAATCCTGTGAGGATGGAAGAAAATCCGAGCACAAATGCGCCGAGAACTGCAGGCAGCATGTTTCCGGCTGTCCTGAAGCTGTACGGGGCATAAAAGGTCCAGCCTGTGTCCGGAGGGCCCTGACCGGCAAACTGAGATACTAAAACCAGGCTAACACCGACGACATAAAGGTACCACGACATAAGATTGAGTCTTGGAAATGCGACATCCTTGGCTCCGATCATAATTGGCAGCAGGAAATTACCAAAAACTGCAGGCAAGCCCGGAATAACAACGGCAAAAATCATTACAATTCCGTGGAGAGTAAAGAAAGCATTATAAGCCTGGGCGTCCATAAGTGTTTTCCCGGGGGCGATAAGCTCAAACTTCATTAATAATCCGAGGGTAGCTCCGACAGCGAAAAATGCAAGGATAGAAAAAAGATATAACAAGCCTATCCTTTTATGATCAGTGGAGAAGATCCAGGCAAAAATACCTTTGTATTTTCCCTTATATTCAAGATAGCTGGATTCCTCAATGGTTCTCTGAGTACTCATTTACTAACCTTCCTTTTAAATTTAATCCGTGACAGGGCCAGTGACAAAAATATTAATAAAACAATAAATGAAATAACGATAGCGGAAACTCTGGTTACATTGAATACAAACTGATTCCCTTTCTCATCATATGAATAACAAACAGCAAGCAGACGATTGATGCTCGGACCGATTTTGCCCTGGCCGGCTTCAACCATGGTGATTTTGATATCAAAGGGAAGAAATTCAATTCCCCGGAGGTACCGGACAATTTTCCCATCCGATGCAAGTGCTATAAGTCCGGTGGGATGGACATACTGATCATTTATATATTTATAATTGAAACCAACTGATTGGGTAAATCTGGCAATGTTCTGACTGTCGGAAACAAAAAACATCCAGTTTTTCCCTTCATCCTTCTTCTGCATCGTACTTAAATAGCTGGCTTTTTTCTTGATCCCTAAATCAATCCGTTCGGTAGGATCGAAACTGACTGTAATAACATCATAGTCTTTTCCTACCTGGAGATCCACCTGATCTATGAATTTGGAAATTCCCCACATGAGCGGACTGCAGGTGCCGGGACACCTGTAATAAACAAGATTCAGAATGGTTGGTTTTTTAAGCACATCCTTCAGGAGAACGGTATCTCCATTTTCATTCACAAGCATCGTGGACAGATCAGCATACTGCCCCTGCTTTTCATCAAATCCAATCTGCATCTGCTGGTCGTACAGAGACGTCTGAGCATATAAGCCAAAGCTTTTCAGACAAATAAGAAGTATAAGAAACAGTTTAAACTGGGTCATTTTGAAAAGAAGGAATATTATGATTATAAAGATAAAATATTTTCATTCGGAAATTAAAAATTATCTGTCATTTCTGTTTTTTGAAGCTTTTAAATAGTTCTGCATTTTGAGCTGTCAATCCTCGGTATAAATGCCCGCAATCATCAATGATCCTCCCATCAGTGAGATATCCTTCAAAAGTGCAATAATAGTCACAGTTTTGTCGGTATCAGTAAAGAGGTGGGGAATGTGTATCGTTATAATAAAAATAAAAAGAAGGATTGCCAGCATTATTGTCGAAAATTTCACAAACTTCCTTGTAATTATGCTGATGCTTGCAACAATAAGCATTATTCCCGTAAGAATTATCGTGTATGCCCCCAGTGGGATAAAAGAAGTAAGCATTCCAAGATAATAATCTGTCATGCAGGAAATGATTGATCCCGAAAAGGGCAAAGGGAACTGCGAAAAGAATTCTTCCTAAGGTTGTAATGTTTTTCATATCAGTAGATCTGTTATTAAGCAAATTTGAAGAATCTTATTTTTCACCTTCAGCCCTTGCGGGGGCAATGAATTTATTTACAGTGTAACCAGAACCGCTAATTGCCTCCCTGATCCTGGAGGTATCGACCATGCCCTGGAAGTATTCGATCATTGCAACACCGGTCGTATAGGAAGCTTTTACAGACTTTATTCCTTCCAGTTTTCCGACATTGTTCTGTATAGTCTGTTCACATCCGGTACACGACATCCCTCCGATAGAAACCTCAATAACCGATGCTTCCTTCATTTCCTCTGTTTTAACACTCTTTTTGTCATTGCTGCTGCAGGAGACTGCGACTAAAACAAAGACAAAAAGAATGAAACCGTACAGATAACTTCTGCTTGTACATTTTCAATAAATTTAAAGTTAAGTGGTTATAGGTAAATTTAGCCTGTATAAAAGTATGAATTTTTTTTTGACTCAGTTGATATATGTCAAAAAACATAGCATTCCTGCATATTTCGTATCTTAGACTGAACAAAGGCAAAATCTGTATGTTAATGATAAAAAATGTTAATCATGGAACGAAGAAAATTTGTAAAGTCAGTTGGGTTGGTTACCGCAGCTGCCTATGTCAGTCCAAAAGTAATTGGAAATAACCAGGTTGCAGACAGTGCTTCCGGCTATGAAAGTGCCCCTGCACTTGAATTTCCCGCTCTCCCTTATGCCTATGATGCACTTGAACCGTATATTGACGCCAGGACAATGGAAATTCATTATGACAAGCACCACCGGGCATATTTTACAAACTACGTGAATGCAGTCAAAGGCACACCTCTTGAAGGGTTGCCCATAAAGGATGTTTTTGCATCAATTTCAAAGCAGTCTGATGCTGTAAGAAATAATGGCGGTGGTTACTATAACCATGTTTTTTTCTGGAATAACCTTGCTGCAAAATCAGCAGGTCCGTCATCCGAATTATCAGCGGCAATTGCAAAAGCCTTCGGGTCTTTTGACAAATTCAAGGAAGCTTTCAGTACTTCGGGCAAAACCCGCTTTGGAAGCGGCTGGGCATGGTTATATCTTAACAGTGATAAAAACCTTGCAATAGGAAGCACCCCGAACCAGGATAACCCGCTCATGGATATTTCAACGGTTAAAGGAACTCCCCTGCTGACACTTGATGTCTGGGAGCATGCATATTATCTGAAATATCAGAATAAAAGGCCCGAATATATCGATGCTTTCTGGAATGTAGTGAACTGGGAAGAGGTTAGTAAAAGATATCAGCAGGCACAGAAAGGATAAAGGGATACCGTATGAGATAGACCCCCTTTGTGTTTCCCCCAGGGGGGGAAAAAATTATACGCTCTTAGTAGAAATTTAGCCAAAGATCATTGTTTTTCTCCCCCACCGGGGGAGATCCCGCTTTAGCGGGAGAGGGGGTATACTAGGTGTACAAAAACCTCTTGATCTTTAGCGTTGCGGTTTTCTGGAATGGAACAGGCTGAAGGACTACCTTGTTGATCTGGCTGAATTTATTGACATGTGAATTGACATATGCCTGAAGTTCTGCAAGCAGTTCTTCTTTCTTATCATCGAACTGCCTGCTCATATCCTCTTTCATAAGATGATATTTCTTTTCAAGTTCTTCCATATTCAGGTGCACATAGGCGACAAGCTTCCCTTTTTGCTGTATGACAAGTGATTCGGCAACAAAGCGGAAATTGTTTATGACTGATTCAATCTCTTCAGGATAGATATTCTCTCCGCTGGCTCCGACTATCATATTTTTCAACCTTCCTTTAATATAAAGGTTTTGATTTGAATCAAGAGTTCCCAGGTCTCCTGTTTTAAACCATCCATCGGGAGTCAGTACCTCTTCTGTCATTTCAGGTTCCTTGTAATATCCCTTCATGATGCTTGGTCCTTTTGCCCATATTTCTCCTTCCCCGGTTTTCGCATCAGGGTTGTGGATAATGAGTTCAATACCTTCAATTGCCGGCCCGGTTGAATCAAAGACTGATTTTTTAGGATTGGCGCCAGCAAGGAGAGGAGCCGTTTCTGTAAGGCCATAACCAATGGCATATGGAAATTTTGCTTCAATCAGGAATTTCTCGACCGATTTGTTGAGCTTGGCTCCGCCGATACCATAAAATTTCAGATTTCCGCCAAATGTTTTTATGAGTTTCTTCCCGGCTGCTTCATTCAGTTTTTTTCGGAAAAAAGGAATCTGATAAAGGAGTTTAAGTATCATCTTATCCCTGAATGCCGGCAATATCTTGTTGAAATATATTTTTTCAATTATAAGCGGAACAGTCAGCATCATTGTAGGTCTGACTTCAGAAAGTGCAGGAATGAGCACTGCAGGTGTCGGAGGTTTTCTGAGGTAGTAAACGCATGATCCGGCCAGCATGGGCAATATCAGGCCGAGCGTATTCTCGTATGTGTGCGATAATGGCAGAACTGACAAAAAGCGGTCAGTCTCGTCAATAGGCTGTATCACCCGTCCTTTCATGGCATTGAAAACAATATTTTTGTGGGTGAGCATAACACCTTTTGACCGGCCGGTTGTTCCCGATGTATAGATAATCGATGCCAGATCCTCTTCATCAACTACGTAATTGCGGGCAGGACGTGTATCCGGCTCAAATCCGGCACCACCCTTTTCCGGTAAAAGAAGGGAGTAATCTTCAATAAGAATGGCGGTTTTGAGAATATCCGATTTGAATCCTTCAATCCGTGCAAGCAGGGATGTGGAGATGAAAATAGCTTTAGCGCCAGAGTGTTCAAGAACATTTCCGACTTCGGTGTTGGAAAAATCCGGCAGTATTGGCACAGCCACTGCTCCCATAAAAGTAACTGCAAAAAAAGCTACTCCCCAGTTCGGCATATTCGAACTCAGTATTGCAACTTTATCTCCGGGGCAGATACCATTTTTCTCAAGCATTGCCATTAATGAGTGAATCTCCCCGTTTGCTGTCTCATAGCTCTTTACCTCCTCCCCAACATAGGCATATGCACCACACTTCCCAAACTTTCTTAATGTTTCACCAAACATCGAAGGGAAAGTTAACCTGATACTGTTTTCTTTCATTATCCCCTATTCTTAAGCTGATTATAAAATGCAAAGTTACGAAATAATTGCTTTCACAGGCTTTCCTGCGATATATATTACCGGATTAACACAAAAGCAGTATAAAAGATACAATCATTATCAGTTGTAATGGTTATTTTTGTGAATTATTTTCAATGCATATCCTATGGCTTCAATTATAAGGGTAACAAAGGAATTTTCATTTGAAATGGCCCATGTATTGTGGAATTATGATGGTCCCTGCAGGAATGTCCATGGCCATTCATATCGTCTTTACGTCACTCTTTACGGAAAACCCCTTGAAGAACCTGATAATCCAAAAAATGGCATGGTAATCGATTTCAGCGACCTTAAAAAGATTGTAAAGAGAGAAATTGTGGATGTATTTGATCATTCCGTGGTTGTAAGCAGGAATTTTGACATGGAAAAAATGAATATGTTTTCGGTCCTGTTCGGGAATACTGTTCTTGTTGATTACCAGCCGACTTGTGAAAACCTGGTATCAGATTTTGCGGGAAGAATATCCAGGCTGCTTCCTGACGGGACTAAGCTTCACAGCCTGAAACTTTATGAAACAGCGACCTCTTATGCAGAATGGTATGCGGAGGATAATAAAACCAGTGACTAAAGTGTGGAGTGCCTGAAGTGCCTGAAGTTATCTTTTAAACTTTAAGTACTCCAGTCACTTTAGTCACTCTAGTCACTCCAAACTTACACCCCTATGACAGATAACCAACCAAAACGGCTTTTCCTGCTCGATGCATATGCACTGATATTCAGGGCATATTATGCATTTATCAAGAATCCGCGGGTAACCTCAAAAGGGCTGAATACTTCGGCCATTTTCGGATTTCTTCTGGCTCTTGAGGAAGTGCTTCAGAAGCAAAAGCCGACACATATTGCCGTTGTGTTTGACACTCCGGCTCCTACATTCAGGCATGAGATGTACAGTGAGTATAAAGCTCACCGCGATGAGACTCCTGAGGATATAAAGAAAGCTGTCCCTTATATTAAAAAGCTTATCGAGGCTTATAAGATCCCTGTCATTGATTATCCGGGATTTGAGGCAGATGACGTGATAGGGACTCTTGCAAGGAAGGCATCGGAAAAGGGTTTTAAAACATATATGGTGACTCCTGACAAAGATTTTGCCCAGCTTGTATCTGATAAAGTATTTATGCTTAAACCCTCCAGGAGCGGGAATGAATCATTACTGTGGGGAGTTGACGACATAAAACAGGAATTCTCTGTTCAGAATCCGGATCAGGTCATTGATGTTCTCGCATTAATGGGAGATACAGCCGACAATATCCCGGGGGCTCCCGGGGTGGGCCCTAAGACAGCTATGAAGCTTGTGTCGGAATACGGATGCATTGAGGAGCTGTTTAAACATACAGATGAGCTGAAGGGAAAACTGAAGGAGATTATTGAAAATAACAGGGAACAGATTGAATTGTCGAAGAAGCTGGCCACGATTGAGCAGAATGTACCTGTCGAATTAAATGAAACAGCTCTGGAACTTGAAGTGGCAGATCCTGTAAAACTGAAAGTCCTTTTTGACGAGCTGGAATTTAAAACTGTTGCAGCCAGGATACTTTCAGGAATTGATAAATCGGAAAAACCGCGACAGGAACAACAGTTGTTTGCCCCGCAGGCAGATTCGCAGCAGGGGACCCTCTTTGCCAATGAAACAGTGACTCCTGTTGAGCAAAAAGCCTCGATTGATAATGTTGACCATACATACATCCTCCTTGATAACAATACCGGAATACAGGAATTTGTCAGAAAGGTAAACTCGCTTAAAGAGTTTTGTTTTGACAGTGAGACTACAAGCATCGATCCCCTCGAAGCTGAGCTTGTTGCGCTTACTTTTTCATGGGAAAAAGGATCAGGATACCTTATTCATTTCCCGGAATCACAGGAGGAGACCAAAGCCATTCTGGAACTTGTAAGACCTGTTTTTGAAAATCCTGCCACCCTTAAAATAGGGCAGAACATGAAATATGATATCCAGGTGCTGGCTAATTATGGAGTTGAGGTCAAAGGACCCTTGTTCGACACAATGATCGCCCATTACCTGCTTGAACCCGATATGCGGCATAACATGAATTTATTATCGGAATCATACCTGGGCTACAGCCCGGTGCATATTGAATCACTAATAGGGGACAAGGGGAACAATCAGAAGAACATGCGGTCGGTACCCGTCGATAAACTGATGGAATATGCGGTTGAAGATGCAGATGTTACATACCAGCTGAAAGAGATCTTCGAGCCGCGTATCAAATCTGAGGGATTGGGTGATCTGGCTGGTAATATTGAGATGCCTCTCATAAGTGTCCTGGCGGAAATGGAAAGAAATGGGGTGAAACTGGATCTGGATGACCTGAAAGCAATCACTGTAAACCTCAGGGAAGATATTATCACACTTGAAAAAGAGATATATGCCCTTGCCGGAACAGAATTCAATATTTCCTCCCCTAAACAACTGGGCGATATTCTTTTCATCAGACTGAAACTTGACGAAAAAGCAAAGCTTTCCAAAACCAGACAGTTCATTACAAACGAGGAGATACTTCAACGTCTCAGCAGTAAACATCCGATCATAGATAAAGTACTGGAATACAGGGGACTCAAAAAGCTCCTTTCTACTTATGTTGAAGCTCTTCCGCTTCTGGTTGATAAGAAAAGCAGAAGAATTCATACCTCCTTCAATCAGGCTGTTGCGGCAACAGGCAGACTCAGCTCAAATAATCCGAACCTGCAGAATATTCCGGTCAGGGATGAACGAGGCAGGGAGATCAGAAAAGCATTCGTACCGGAGGAGGGACATATTTTTTTCTCGGCCGACTATTCCCAGATTGAACTAAGGTTAATGGCTCATCTCAGCAGGGATAAAAGCATGACGGATGATTTTCTCTCAGGGAACGATATTCATGCTGCCACGGCTGCAAAAATTTTCGGCGTTGAAATCAAGGATGTTACACGCGAGATGCGCAGCAGGGCAAAGACTGCAAATTTTGGCATCATTTACGGGATCTCTTCATACGGTCTGTCTGAAAGGCTGACTATCGGCAGAAAAGAGGCAAAGGAACTTATTGATGGTTATTTCAGTTCTTACCCGGGAGTAAAAGTTTATATGGATGAAAGTATTAAAAAAGCCAGGGAGACAGGGTTTGTAACCACTATGTTTGGACGCAGGAGGTATCTGCCTGATATCCATTCCCGAAACCAGGTGGTAAGGGGAAATGCCGAACGAAACGCAATAAATGCACCAATACAGGGCAGCGCTGCAGATATTATCAAGATAGCAATGGTACGGATCCATGAAAAGATGAAATTGGAAAAATACAAATCCAAAATGATCCTTCAGGTACACGACGAGCTTATATTTGAGGTGGAGATGTCCGAACTTGAAAAGCTGAAGGAGATGGTTATATATGAAATGTCCAATGCAGTTAAACTGGATGTGCCGCTGAAGGTTGACTGGGGTACCGGAAAGAACTGGTTTGAGGCGCACTGACGGTGCAAAGGTATGACGGTGCAATGGTGCGATGGTGCGACGGTAAAATGGAGTTAAAATACCGGGATTTATTCCAAGTGATTGGGGCTGTTGAAAAAGTCGAGGCTTCTATGTAATCTTTCTCTGTGTGTCTCTGTGTAGTCTCTGTGGAACACTGTGTAACAATAAGTTAAGAACTTGCACTGAGAGCACAGAGGTGGCACAGAGTTCCACTGAGGACTTTTTCAACAGCCCCTTAGGGGTGGGTTAATATTAGGATATATTATTTTATATGCAGGTCAAAGTTTTGTTTTTCGGGGTCCTTGCCGAAGTTGCAGGCACAGATTGCAGGCATTACAATGATACAAGGTCAGTCAATGACTTAAGATTAAGGATACTGGATGAGTTTCCTGAAATTAACCATTACAATTACAGGATTTCCCTTAATAATGAGATCATTAGCAGTGATATGCTTTTAAATGACATGGATGAAATTGCTCTGATGCCACCTTTCGCAGGGGGCTGAAAAATGTCATATATATTTAATATGCAAAGGAATTATCTTATAAACGGTCCGATAACCCATGAAATAATAGCAGCACTCCTCGATAAAATTGGAGAAGAGACCAATTCCGGCGGGCACTCATTTTTTCTGGGCCGGGTAAGGGCCGACAGGACAGGGGGAAAAATTGTCAGGGCTATTGAATACTCAGCTTATGAGGGAATGGTTGAGGCTGAGGCAGATAAAATCAGAGAATCGGTCCTTGGTGAATTCGATGACGTCAGATCAATAGATATTGTTCATTCAAACGGCATTGTAGCCGCAGGTAAGATTTCACTTCTTGTTGCGGTTTCGGCCGGCCACAGAAAACAGGCAATGGAGGCCTGCAGCAAGGCAGTTGAGCTTGTAAAGGAAAGACTTCCGGTCTGGAAAAAGGAGGTTTATGATGATAACTCACATGCCTGGAAGTAGCCATCTCACCGGTCAGACAGGTTCCGGAAACAGGAGGCCGGCCTGAGACGCCTGATTGGATTTGTCATCATCATCTTCATTAGTTATCAGTATTGAACCGGCTTTTCCATTCAGTATTGAGTTATACTGAACCTGGTTATTCAGTATTTCAAGTGCTTTCAATACCTGTTCATCCTTTTTTATTGTCCATGATATTGCACCGCTCTCATAAAAGAACCTGCTTAATATTTCGTCCTCGATCAATTCGGTTATCTCGCTCCTGAATAATGTCAGGTCCTTGTCAAGATCGTGAGTAAGGTCTTTCTCCAGTGCAGTAAAAAGATCCTTATGGATATCATAATATTTTTCTTTTTTGGCAATAGTTATCAGCTCATTGAAAGATTCCTCAGTCACAGTCCTGTAGCTGAAATTGCGCTTCACCAGAAATGCTTTAAAATCAGAATAATCCTTATCAGAAAATGAGAACTGGTCAATTGATTTAATGTTCTGGTGTTTCCAATAATAATCGGTGGCAAAATCGAAAACATAATTTCTTAGATACAGCTCGGCTGCAATCTGACTTAATGGTTCGGGAATGATTTCTATATCGGGGGAGATACCACCACCGTCTTTTACAGTCCTTCCGTGTTTGGTTTTAAATTCAGAAATAAGTGAATCGGGTATCATTCCGACACTGCCGTCTTCATTGGGATTTGAAAAATTGCGTGCCTGAATGCATCTTCCGCTTGGTATGTAATATTTGGCGGTAGTTACTTTAAGCTGGGTATTATAACTCAGAGGACGTGTGACCTGGACAAGTCCTTTGCCATATGAACGCTGACCTACAATTACTCCGCGGTCAAGATCCTGTATGGCTCCGGCAACAATTTCCGAAGCTGAAGCCGAACCTCTGTTGATAATTACTGCAAGAGGTATTTTATCATCAACTGCCTCTTTTGTCGTTTTGAAATCTTCATCAAACTGCTTTACTTTTCCTTTTGTTGATACAACCTCATTACCCGGGGCAACAAAGAGATTTACAATCTCGACTGCCTCTGTAAGCAAACCTCCGGGATTCCCCCTGAGGTCGAGAATGATCTGCCGTACATTGTCTTCCTTCAGCCTGATCACCGCATTTTTAACGTCTGCAATACAGTTTTGCGTGAAACCGGTAAAACGTATGTAGCCGGTCTTAGAATCAAGCATCCCATAATAGGGAACGGGTGGCATGCTGATTTTTTCCCTCTTGAGCTGATAATCAATATCGGTTCCATTCCTTTCTATCGTTATGATGATATCAGTCCCGGGTTTTCCCTTAAGCCTGTCACTTACCTTGTCAGTCGATAATCCTTTAAGCGACACTCCATCAACTTTTTTAAGGAGGTCACCGGCTTTGATGCCTGCCTTGTCAGCAGGAAAATCCTTGTATACCTCACTAATAATAGTAAAATCACCGTTGCTTCTGACAAGTGAACCTATTCCTCCGTATTTCCCGGTTGTAAGAAAAGTAAAGTCATCACTCTCGGATTCAGGATAATAAACTGTGTACGGATCGAGTGTCTTAAGCATATTGTCCAGCCCGGACTTTATCAGTTTATCAGGGTCGATTTCCTCCACATAAAAGGTATTCAGCTCCCTGAAGAGAGAAAAAAAGATGTCCAGGTTCTTGGCGATCCGGAAATCCCTTGTTTCCTGTGTGATAAGGAATCCGGTACTTGTTCCGGCAACAAGCAGGAGAGTTAGAACTATGATAATCTTGCCTTTATGTATCCTTTTCATTCTGATCTGACTTAATTTTAACTGACGAAAGTAATAAGAAAATTTGGTAATGAATTTGATTATTTAACAATTTAAGACTTTGCCCTTATTTTGGCAACCAGCCTGTTCAGCATTTCAATTGTTGAATTTTCAATTGTAGCGAAATCGGCCACCTTGTCTCCTTTCACAATAACAATAAATACTATCTGCTTGTTTTCAGCTGCAAGGAATTCATAGAGAAGAAATTTGTTTTTCCTGTATGCTTCCCTGATTCTTCTCTTGAAAAGATTTCTTGTTACAGCCAGCCTGAAACCTCTTTTCGAAACGCTGAAGGCTGCCTGGGCAGGATAAGGAAGAAGTACAGGACTTTTGTTCCAGACAACCTTAAAGAGAGAAGTATGGAAAATATTGCCATTTTCAAACAGTCCGGATATGATTTTGGTGCTGCAGAGTCTTTCAGACTTTTCAAATGTCTCCCTTCTGGTGTTCATATTAAAAAACCTGTCCTGAAAGCATTAAGAGAATTTATTTCCGGAGCTTCAGGGCAGGTCGGTACTGATAAAATATCTTACCTGAAATTCCTGTTATGCTCTTTCAGAAAGTCATCAAGAGCCATGGTCATTGAGGGTGCTTTCGGATTTGGCGCATTAATATCAAGCCTGAGGCCTTCATTTTCAACTGCACAGGCTGTTGTTGGTCCGAAAGCGGCAATTTTAACCTCTCCCTGAACAAAGTCGGGGAAAGTTCTCCTTGAGTGATTTTATTCCTGAAGGACTGTAAAAAACAAGAATATCATAATCAAAATCCTTCACATTTGAAAAGTCAGTGCTGATCGTTTTATAAAGAGTCCCGATAGTATAACTGATCTGGTTCTTGTCAAGCAGTTCAGGAATTTCAGCATTATGAGGATCAGAAAGAGGAACAAAAAAATGATCTTCCCTGTGCTTGACAATAACATCAATAAGATCCTGAAACTTGGCTTTGCCATGGAAAATCTTTCGCTTCCTGTATACAATATATTTCTGCAGATAAAATGCAACATTTTCAGTTATACAGAAATATTTCATCGTATCAGGAACAACAATCCTAAGTTCTGAACAGATCCTGAAAAAATGATCTATACCCGTTTTGCTTGTAAAAATGACAGCAGTAAAAGTCAAGAATATTGATTTTTTGTTGTCGGAAATCTTTTGAAGGTATCCCTTCAATCTGGACAAAGGGTTTAAAATCAATTTTCAGATTGTACTTTCTTGCCAGTTCGAAATATGGAGATTTCGGATTGTTTGGCTCTGGCTGCGATACTAAAATCTTCCTTATTTTCAACTCTTTACAGTTTAGTTTTTCACTCTCCAAGTAACACTCGCCAATACTAAGCTAGGCCTGAAAAATACTTAATTGATATTAAAACAGGCAGAATTTCCAGCGCACAAAGGTATAAAATCAAATAGAATAATGAAATATTCCTGTTTATAAAAATTATAAATAGTCTTATAATCCTGATAAGATAAAGGGTTCCAAGCACTATCACTCCTGCAGTAAAGTATAATTCTGCGGGGAATATTGTTGTATATGAGATGAGAATTGTTACAACAAATATCAGGATCGCACTGAAACGATATGACTGATAGATACAAAGCAGATATTCGGCAAACGCCTCCCTTTCTTCGCTTAATGCCCCTGTGACCAGGCATACCAGATGCCTTAAGGTAACAGCAGTAATTATTATGAAAACGGATATGATCCAGAAGATCATTCCGCTGATAACGGATGGAATGATGTTGTAGTATGAAGCTGCTGAATAGCCAAAGAGGCCTAATATCAGAAAGGAGATAAGGTTTTTTAGAGTGGATTCAACGGTAAATATTCCACCGAGTTCTCTGGCTGGAGGGTTATTGACTCCCCTGAAAAGGAAAAACCTCTCTATCCCCTGAAAAATGGTATCAGATGATTTTCTTATGAGGGCGAATAAAAATGTTGCAAAGAGTATGATCAGAATGATCCAGTCATCCTGAAGCGGCCTGAATGGGATTTCATCACCAGCTCTGAGATGTTTTATCAGGGAAGCCTTAGCCTCCTCCTGGATTTGTCTGTTTTTAGCAGTGAAGAGAAAAGGAAAGACATCCCTGTGCAGCGGTTCAATCCTGGTAACTAAATTATTGGGATCGTAAAAAGTAACATCTTCGATACTGTTCCTCCTGCAGACGGATATTGTGTCACTTATCTCCAGTACGGGCTTAGCCACCGGTGTCTTTATCCTTTGAGGTACAGAATCCACTGGCGCAATAATACCAGACACAGTTGCTGAGTCAGCTTTCAGGCTGAGCGTGTCCTGTACCGGAATATTTTTCCTCTGAATACTATCCTGCTGAGCTTCCTGATATGATAGTGGCATCATCATTTATGATTGAAACCATAAAAGTAATGATAAATGTACTAACAGCTCAATTACCTGAGAAAGACTTTTAATCAGAAATGTTCAACCTTGCAACCGGATATTTCAGACAGAATATTATTGGCTAGCTTGCTGGCTCCTATCCTGAAAAGTGTATTGTTCAGCCACTCTTCACCCAGGCAGTGATTTACAATATGATAATAGCGAACTGCATCTGCAGGATCTGCAATACCCCCTGAAGCCTTGAATCCCACCCTTATACCTGTTTCTGAATAAAAATCCGAAATTGCCTTGCACATTACAAAGGCCGCTTCCGGTGTGGCTGAAACAGGAGTTTTCCCTGTGGAGGTTTTTATAAAGTCAGCGCCTGCATCCATTGCGATCATTGAAGCCTTGAAGATCTGTTCATAACCGCCCAGAAGCCCCGATTCAACTATTACCTTAAGATGTTTATATCCGATTGCTGTCTTTATCTCCCTGATTTCATCAGCAACAGCGGCGAAATCATTTCCCAGGAAAGCTCCGACGGGAATTACAATGTCAATCTCATCTGCTCCGGCTTCGACCGACAGCTTGCATTCAGTAACCTTAATACTCCGGAAAGTCTGTGAGGATGGAAAAGCTCCGGCTACGGCTGCTATCTTAATATTCCTGGCAGTTAACTTTTCCTTTACTACCGGGACGAAATTCGGATATACACAGATTGCTGCCACATTCGGAATATTTGAATAACGGCCGGAAAAACTGTTTACCCTTCCTGTAAAATGTATGATCTGACTTTTATTGTCGGTTGTATTGAGACTGGTAAGATCAATCATGTTCAGAATGCTCATCAGCAGATGTTTATCAGGTACTGATGGGGCAGTTGAAAACACTTTTTTAAGACCCTTTTTTATTTCTGCTTCCGAAGGACACGATTTTATCAGTTTTTGATATAGTTTTGTCATACCTGATCTGTTATGTTAAATCATTATAACTGCAATATGAGAAAAAAGAACGGGATCAATATAATGTTTTTTGTTTTCATTTTTAATTTAATTTAAATTTAAAGTTTAAGTTGCGCAAAATCAGGTGAAAACATTCCCAAAGGAGTATTATTGAAGGCAGGCAGGTACCGAAGGATTACCGGAGATGAGTTATGTTTCCGAGCTTCTCATTTCTGGCAAGGGATGCAAAAATTCCGATAACTGACAAGACCGAAAATATAAGGAAGCCTGTTCTCATACTTGCCAACAGTCCCGGATAGGTTGCAGGATTGATGGTTTGTTTGCCGATATACAGAGATAACAGCATCATGGCGATGCCCATGCTCATCATCTGGCCAACCATCCTCATTGTACCGACCACTCCTGAAGCTACCCCAAGATGACGCTTTTCAACAGAACTCATTATAGCATTTGAATTTGGGGAGGAGAAAAGACCGAATCCAACTCCCATCATAATAAGTAACAATGCTATCAGATAATTTGGGGTAGTCTCTTTTATGAAGCAGAGTAAAATGAGTCCTGCTGCCGTCAGTCCCATGCCCGCTGAGGCAATAACCCCGGGATTTTTCCTGTCAGACAGCTTTCCGGCCACAGGTGAAAGAAGGGTCATTGCTATTGGCTGAGATATCATAATCAGGCCCGCGGTCCTGGCATCCAGCCCTTTGAGATATTGCAGGTAAAGGCTTATAAAGAATCCTGTTGCGCTGGTCGCTGAATAATGTATCAATGCGGCTATTCCGGAGAAGGCAAAGACCCTGTTATGAAGTATAAGTTTCATATCAAAAACAGGATTTATGGTCTTTCTCTCTGCAATAAGGAAAACAACCGCCATAATTAGACCGGCAATTATAAATATCCATCCGGCTATGGATGGAAGCCGTGAAAATCCAAACATGAAAGATGAAAGCGCAATGGCATAGATGACGGCGCCAGGCCAGTCAAACCTTTCTCCTGAAGCATCAGCCCATTCTGTTTTTATCCGCCGTCTGATAAGGATAAGTGCAATGATCGCAAAAGGTACCAGGAAGGCAAAAATGCTTCTCCATCCGAAATATTGTGTCAGCAGTCCGCCAATAACAGGTCCGCAGGATAATCCAAGATAAACTGCCGTGATATTGATTCCCATTGCTTTGCCGCGTTCTCCAGGCTCAAACACTGAAGTTATAATGGCCAGACTCGTGCCAAATATCATAGCGCTCGCTAATCCCTGAAATACCCTTAAAACTATCAGGGAAGTGATGCTGTGCGAGAAAATAATAAGAGAGGTTGAAATTGCAAATAATAAAAGTCCCAGGGAAAAGACCTTTTTTCTTCCAATTATGTCGGCATATCTTCCGAATGGCAAAAGAAAAATTGCTGAAGAGAGTATAAAACTGCTGATTACCCATCCAAGCTGAATGGCATTCGCATTGAGATCTTTACCGATTGAAGGCAGGGCGAGGTTCACTGCAGAACCAAGAAAGGGAGTCAGGAAGGCAGCAAAAGTTGCAACCAGTAGAACGGATTTCTTTGAGATCTTCTCTTCAGACATTATAAAAATTTGTTTTTTAATGAGTTATCCTTTGCAACTTGTTTTTGCTATTCCTTTTCTTTTGTGTCAATTATAATCGTAACGGGACCATCGTTGATCAGTTCAATCTGCATCATTGCCCCGAACTCCCCGGTTCCTACTTCCCTGCCTAGCAGCATGGAAAGCCTGCTTACAAAATTGTTATAGAGAGGAATTGCAACTTCCGGGCGCGCAGCTTTGATATATGACGGCCGGTTGCCTTTCCTTGTCTTTGCATGAAGGGTAAACTGGCTGATTGCAAGTATGCTGCCTCCGGTCTCCTGAACAGAGAGATTCATTATATCATTGCTGTCATTAAAGATCCTGAGCTGCACTATCTTGTTGCATAACCACTCAATGTCACTATCATTATCGGCTTCCCCGACGCCGACAAGAACCAGTAATCCCGGTCCGATTTCAGATTTTACCCTGTTGTTGACAGAAACGGAAGCCCTGCTTACCCGTTGGATGACAGCTCTCATTGCAGTTTTTATGAGATCCAAATATATACAATCAGATTCAAAAACATTTAAGAGTTGATTTATATTATATTTGCCCCATTCAATAATCACGGATGGATAACTTCACAATTCTGGCAATAGCACTGGGATTATCATTTGATACTTTTGCAGTATCATTGTCATTAGGCGTTATCAGAAACAAAATCCTTTTCCGGCAGGCAGCAGAGATTGCGATAATCCTTGCCCTTTTTCAGGGCGGACTTACAATACTGGGCTATTTTCTCGGTTCAATTATTTCCAGTTCCCTGAAGGCGACCGATCACTGGGTGGCATTGTTATTACTCACATTCCTCGGGACTAAGATGATCATTGAAGGGAAGAAGAGATCGGCAGACGACACTGCCACCAGGGATTTCAGCAGCAGGCTGGTTCTTTTCACAATAGCCCTTGGTACAAGCATTGATGCATTTGCTGTCGGGATAAGTTTTGCCATACTCGATGTCAGGATCTGGCAAGCGGGAATCCTGATTGGTCTGGTTACGTTCCTTGCGTCAATGACTGCTATCAGAATAGGAAAATCAGCGGGCGAAAGGCTTGGCAGCAAGGTGGAAATATTTGGCGGGATGATCCTTATTGCTATTGGGATCAAGATATTTCTTGAGCATATTCTTGCTGTGTAGGGCCTCAGCCCCAGGTGTTTACATCAAAACGGCACCATTTTCCGGACTCTTTTTTCAAAAATGGCCATCTCAGTAAAACCAGTATATCTCAGCAGATCATATGCTTCATCAAAATATTGTCCGACCCTGGCAGGCATGTGGGCATCTGAATTGACACATACAGGTATATTCTCTTCATGGAATATATTGAGAAACCTCCTGTCGGGATAAAAATCTGCCAGAGGCCTGTTTCTGCCATTGGTGTTCACTTCAAAAACAACATCGTGTTTCTTCATTATCCTGGCCAGTTTCCGGTAAAGTGGCTCCAGATCAATGGATGGCTTATAGCCAAAGATCCTTATCAGGTCGCAATGACCTATTATATCAAAGAGGCCTGATGATACTGCAATGCAAACCGAGTCAAAATATGATTCGAATAATTTGTCGATATTTTTCCCTTCATAAAACTCCGGACCAAAATCCACGGTTTTTTCACCCAGATAATGCACTGAACCGATTACGTAATCGAGAGCCAAAGGGGAGAGAAAGTCGCGGATCTCCTTTTCTTTGCCTTCAATGAAATCCACTTCGAGGCCGGTTCTGATTTTGATATGATTTGTACTCTTACGGACGGCATCAAGATGATCGATATAGGAAGAAATATTTGCAGGATTCATATTCCAGTCCTCAAGCTCCTTAAAAAGAGTAAGGTGTTCTGAAAACCCTATCTCTTTAAGTCCTTCAGCCAGAGCCGGAGCGATATAATCCTCAGGGGCAGACCGGCCGTCACTGAAGGTGGAATGCATGTGGTAATCAGTTTTGTATATCATTTCATGCAAAAAGTACAAATTTGAGAATTCAGTCACCAAAATAGGCCCAAATTTGGCAATAAAACAAATTGAAATTTGATAATTATGATCAGGAAAATGGTAAATTTGCTGAAAATCATAACAAAGTGGGCGAAAAGAAAAAAATCTGCATCTGTGAAAATTGTGAATTCAGGGATGTAGTATTCTCATACCTTGATGATTCCTCAATTGAAGAATTGTGCGATAACAAAGAGGAGCAGTCATTCCGCAAGGGAGAAGTGATTAATCATGAAGGTGAGAAGATAATTAATTTCAAGTACCTGAAAAGCGGCCTGGTGAAACTCTACAGGAGAACCTCCACCGGTGATGAACAGGTAATAACAATTACCAGACCATTCGAGTTTGTCAGCAACATGAGTATCTTTTCGGAGGAAAAGTATCAGTATTCAGTTTCAGCTCTGGAAGATTCAGTAGTATGTCTGGTCAGACTGGAATTTATTAAGGAGCTTTTCATGAGAAACGGAGGTTTTGCAATGGGTCTTCTTTCCAAGATATCGATGATCAATGATAAGATCATCAGCCAGACCCTTGATATAAGGCAGAAGAACCTTATTGGCAGGGTAGCATTCGTCCTTCTCTATTTTACCAATGATATATATAATTCACGGGTTTTTGACCTTCCGGTATCAAGGAAAGAGATAGCCGACTATATAGGAATGAGTACGGCAAATGTTATCAGAACACTATCTGATTTTAAGAAGGAGGGTATAATCAGGGTATTTGGCAAGACCATTGAAATTGTAGACCTGAATAAACTGGAGATAATCTCGAAAAGAGGCTAGTCACGTATAACATCTATCAGTGCACCGGAAAGGTTTTCATAACGGAAGCTGTATCCGGCATTAATTATTTTCTCAGATGAGATGCGGCTTCCTGTAAGCACTATCTCAGACTTCTTACCCAATACGGCTCTTAATATCCAGGCAGGTACATGCGGCAGAAATACCGGTTTCTCCATTACACTTGCCATTGTTCTCACAAAATCATCGTGATTTACATGTTCCGGGGCAACTGCGTTATAGGGTCCGCTCATATTCTGATCCTTAATAGCCTTCAGGTAAATATCACAGAGGTCATTTATATGGATCCATGGAAAATATTGTTTTCCATTTCCCAGCCTTAGAACAAGGCCAAATCTTGCAGGCTTCATCAGTTTGTCAAGTGCGCTGTCATTCTTCGCAAGGACCACTGCTGTCCTTATTTTTACAGTCCTGATTCCAATGCCTTCAAACAGATCAGCTGACTCTTCCCATAACCTGCATGTTGTACCAAGAAAATCGTCATAAGGCGGATCCCCTTCAGTGAAGATTCTTTCAGAGGTGAGAGAACCGTAGTAGCCCACTGCTGATGCAGTGACGAAGGCTTTAAGATTGATATTTTTTTCCCTGACTGTCCTGAAAAGCAGATTTGCCGAATCAACCCTGCTGCTTCTGATCTCCTTTTTCCTGGAAAGGGACCACCGCTTTTCACCAATGTTTGCTCCGGAGAGATGGACAAGGCAATCGATCCCTTCAAATGCTTCAGGATTAAGATACTCATGAGCCGGTTCCCATCTGAAAACTCTTACTTTCCCGAAACTGTTTGTTTGCCTTGAAAGATGTGATACTTTGTAACCTTCTGCAAGCAATGCAGAGGTGAGATATTTTCCAATAAGCCCGCTTCCTCCCGCAATCAAAACAGACAGGCCTCTTTCGCTATTCTTATCTCTCTTATTTTCATACATGCAACGGTGATTATGAATTGTTTGATAAATTATATCCGGTTATCATGATTCCGCTGGTAAGGGCGATAACAATTAAGCAATATTTACCGGCGGATTCCAAACACTACAAGATAATTCATATAATTTAAACTTCCATAAATCTGATGATACAACCGTATCAGAAAAGAAAAAACGTTGAAAAATAGAGTTATTCCGGGAGGATTATTGAAAAGATATTTTCATATTTGTGACCTTAAAATAAATTCCTTTAACAAAACCAATAAATATTAATCATTCATCAATTGTATAATCTGTAATGAAAAAAGAGACTATGAAAGATTCAGTTGCAATTCTATGTGCCGGAGGTCCTGCTCCCGGAATTAATACAGTAGTAAGTACAGTTACCAAGATATTTTTGCAGAACGGGTATTCGGTACTGGGAATTAATGGCGGTTACAAGTCACTTTTTGCTGCTGAACCTTCCTATGATTATCTCGATTTCGAATTTGCTGATCAGATATACAGCCGCGGTGGTTCAGCACTCAAGATGAGCCGGCACAAACCCAAGGATGATGAGTTTAAAGTGGACTTCTTTAAGAAGAATAATGTAAAACTTCTGGTTACTATCGGGGGTGACGATACTGCCTCATCTGCCAACCGTCTTACAAAGTATCTGAGTGAACAGAAGATGGATGTTAAGAACATTCATGTCCCAAAGACAATCGATAATGACCTGCCACTTCCTGAAGGAACACCAACTTTCGGTTATCACTCTGCAAAAGAGGAGGGTGTACGCCTGGCCACTACAATCTATGAGGATGCACGGACAAGCGGAAACTGGTTCGTTGTCTCCGCAATGGGCCGGGAAGCAGGTCACCTGGCATTCGGGATAGGTACAGCCTGCCACTACCCGATGATAATAATACCGGAGATATTTAACAAGACTAAGATCACTTTTGATAAAATTACAAGACTGGTCATTTCATCTATGGTGAAAAGAAGGCTGCTGGGAATTGATTATGGCGTTGCAATTATATCAGAGGGTGTATTCCATTTTATGAGCGAAAAGGAAATAATTGATACCGGAATTAATTTCACCTATGATGATCACGGTCATCCCGAACTGGGAAATGTGAGCAAATCACACATCTTTAACATGCTGACACAACAGGCGCTCAAAGGGCTGAGAATTAATGTAAAATCACGTCCCGAAGAGATGGGTTATGAATTAAGATGCTGCCGTCCGATTGCCTATGATTTGAGCTATGCAACCAGACTGGGACTGGGAGTCTTCAAACTATTCAAGGAAGGAAAAACCGGGTGCATGGTCACGGTTGACAGGCAGGGCGGTATTTCTCCATTATTCCTCAAGGATGTTGAAGATGAAAAAGGAAAAGTAAAACCACGTCTGGTAAATGTTGAGTCCGAGAATGTACAGCTGATTTACCGGAATAATCTTCACTACATAACAAAGGCTGATTACAGGGGAGCCAAAAAATTTGTTGCTAACCCTGAAGATTATGATTTTTTTAAGATCCTCGAATGGGATGAAACGGCATTGTTTTGATATCATAGCCAAAAAGCATTGAGAAGAGAAGGGTTTCGTGTCAACTTAATTTTACGGAGTAGTATAAGTCCCCAGTTGGCAAAAAGCAGTTGGCAAAAGGCAGTTGGCAAAAGGCAGTTGGCAAAAGGCAGTTGGCAAAAATAGAATAATTGCATCTTTCGCTATTTTACTTTAAATTTATAGGTTATTCATCTTAAATTTTAAATTGTAAAATTCGTATATTATGGCAACTCAAAAAACAAAAAAAGGGGTAATTGCCATTCTCACCGGAGGCGGCGATGTGCCAGGACTAAACCCGGCAATCCGTGCTGTTACAATCCGGGCCAACAGGGAAGGTTTCAAGGTAATAGGACTCCGCAGGGGATGGGCAGGTATCTCAGAACTGATACGTGACCCAAAAGCAGACAACAGCAACAACTTTCAAGTCCTTACAGATGATATAGTTAATAAGGCCGGACGTACAGGGGGAACATTTTTACACACTTCCAGGACAAGGCCCAGTCATATGTCAAAGGATAGTGTACCCGAACATCTGAAAAGTACTTATAATGCTGAATATAATGATATTACTCCAGTTATAATCAAGAATCTTGAATGGCTTGGAGTTGATTATCTGATTCCAATAGGAGGTGATGATACACTAAGTTATGGGGTTCATCTCTATAAAAAAGGGGTAAACGTTGTTGCTATTCCAAAAACAATGGACAATGATGTTCCCGGAACCGATTATTGTATTGGCTTCAGCACCTGCGTTTCCAGGACCATTCAGATGACAAACAGCCTCAGGACATCTGCCGGATCGCATGAAAGGATTCTGGTACTTGAAGTATTCGGAAGATATGCCGGTTTTACTGCTATGCTCCCGACTCTGGCAGGTGCTGCCAACAGGTGCGTGATACCTGAATACGAATTTGAAATCGATCAGCTTGCAAAACTTTTAGTTGATGACAGGAACAGAAATCCGAGTAAATATTCAGTAGTTCTTGTTTCAGAAGGTGCCATGTTCAAAGGAGGTCAGATGATATTTTCTGACAGCGAAAAAGATGCCTATGGTCATGCAAAACTTGGAGGTATAGGCGATATGGTATCGGCAAAACTTAAGGAACTTTCTCCAAAATATAATAATGGGAAAATAATTAATGTTATTAACCAGAAACTTGGCTATCTGGTTCGTGGAGGAGATCCGGATGCTCTCGATTCAATTGTCCCGATGGCTTATGGAAATCTGGCCCTTGACCTCGTTCTTAAAGGAGTGCATGGAAGGATAGTGGTACTGAAGAACGGCAGGTATGATAATCTGCCAATTGACGTGGTTACCGCTTCTAAAAAAATTGTTAGGCTTTCTGATTATAATACTGAAAGATTGAGGCCCTACTACCATAGTTTTGAAATGAAACCCTTCCTGCTGATGGCTTCGGACAATTAATTGCCGTTTGACATTTCAACCCCCCCAACATAAAGACCGTCAACCTAATGAGTCTGAAAAAGATTTTAAAGGGAGGATCAGTTATGGCAACCGTATTTTAATGTTGAAATTCAGGTAGTTCGTAATAATTTCCCCCCGCCAGGGTGGGGCAGGCTCTCCTTTTGAAGCTAATCTTTATTCACATTTTATCTTACAGGCAACTTTAAACCCGCTAATCGATATTCAAACAAACTTTGGATGGTCCGGAAGATTCCTCGCTGCGCTCGGAATGACATTCTAATTTATTATTAGAGAGGGAGAAGCGGCGATTCGAACAATAACTTATTTTTTGAATTCAATCTTTGACGAATCGCCGCTTCTCCCTCCCATCCTCACAGAAGGACCTGTCATTCCGAGCGCAGCGAGGAATCTCATGAATCTTAATCAATTGCTGTTTGTGATTGTTTTTCAGTGCATTATGGATAATGTTATTATAACATTAAATAGATGTGATGAAAGATTAGCTTCAAAAGGAGCCTGCCCCGCAGTGGCGGGGGAAACTTTTTTTAATCTCCGTATTGACAATTATTATCTCAAGTTGACGTCTATGACCCTGGGGGATGAGGCTAAAAATGTGTATGGCTGGGGAGGGTCTCAGAATCAAAAACGTGAAGCGAGCGATTAATAAGCTGCAATTTTCTTTACTTTTGTTCCAAACATTTTTAAGGTTTGGAAAAAGGAGTCGTCTTAAAATCAACCGGAAGCCGGTACAGGATTCTCAGCAGCGACGGGAAAACCATCGAATGCTCAATAAAAGGCAAACTGAGGATTCAGGAATTACGTACCACCAATCCTGTTGCAGTAGGAGATAATGTACTTTTTGAAATTGACAGAAAATCCAGTTCAGGGATCATAACCGAAGTTCTCGACCGGACAAACTATATTCTCAGAAAATCATCAAACCTCTCAAAACATTCACAGATAATTGCTGCAAACATCGACCAGGTATTTCTGATGATCACCATTATCATGCCTGAGACACCAGTGGAATTTATCGACAGATTCCTTATTACAGCCGAGGCTTACAGGATCCCTGCCACAATCGTTGTAAACAAGACGGATCTTTATGGCGGACAGGAGCTGGAAAAAATGGACTACATTGTTTCAATGTACAGGAAAATCGGATACGACTGCTTACTGATCTCAGTGAAGGAGAAGACCGGCCTTGATAAGCTTAAGTCGCGTATAAAAGGTAAGATAACTCTGGTTTCAGGCAATTCCGGGGTAGGAAAAACAACATTGCTGAACACCTTTAATCCGGAGCTGAATCTCAAAACTGACGAAATCTCAGATTATCACAAACAGGGCAAACATATTACTACATTTCCTGAAATGCACCAGATGCCTTTTGGGGGATCTGTTATAGATACCCCCGGAATAAGAGGATTCGGAGTAGTGGATATGGAACGGAATGAAATATACCATTTCTTCCGTGAAATTTTCAGAATTTCAAAGGATTGTAAATTCAATAACTGTCTTCACCTTGATGAACCGGAATGTGCGGTAAGAACCGCAGTCGAAAATGGAGATATCGATTATCTCCGTTACAGAAGCTATCTGAATATAATGGAAAACGATGACCGTAAATACAGGTGAGTTGAGTTTTGATGTTTAAAGCTATCTTTAGATTCTTAGATATACAAATATTATTTCCGGAATGAGAAAAGTACTTATTATTGTTTATTCAGCATTTCTGATGATAATCCTTTTAAATTACATCTATTATAAAAATCTGTATACTAAACAGATACATTATATAAGCGAAATCCTGGACAGACAGGTTCAGTTAGTTGGACTTTCAGTAGACAATACCAACAACACTTTTTCAAGTGATTTGAACCAGATTATGTTTGATGGGGATCTCAATAGCTTTTTTTCCAATTCTGAAGACCAGTACAGAACTAAGGAGAAAATGAAACTGTTTTTCGCAAAATACCAGGACTTTGTCACAGGATTAAAAGTGTTTGACAATAACAAACATGAATTTACGCTGAAGAAAAATGACCCTGAAAGCGGCACCGGTGAATGGCTGGAGAGCTCTTACATACTTCGTGAACAGGGTGAGATGTCAGAAAGGGAAGAACTTCTCCTAAGCAATCATAAGTATGCCTATACCATTCCTGTGATGCAGGGCAATCTTGTTGTCGGCAATTTAGTTGCCACAGTTGATTTCAAGAGATATTTTACTGAAATATTCTCGGAGTTCAACCTGAAGGACTATCAGTGGCAATGGGTTGTGGGTGATTCAGGACAGATTATTTACGATAACAATGAAAACCGGATACAATATTCCCGTCTTGACGCACTAACCAGAAGTCTGGCTGCTGGTTCGGTTGAGAACATTGTACATAGTGCAGCCATTGACGGAAAAAGCAGGCAGATAATCTCTTCATTTTATTCCACACAGCTTCTGCAGAGGGATCTGGGACTGGTTTTTTCAACCCCTACTGATTTTTTCCAGAAATATATTATCAGAAACTCCCTTTTTATAGTATTGGGAACACTTCTGCTGGTTCAGCTGATAGTATTTGTTTTCTGGCGCTACTTCAAGTCCCGGAAAACGGAAATGTCCAGGTTTGAGACTTCTGAGAAAATGCTGATCAAACTCATTGAGGAGATGCCGGCAGGGGTGATAATTCATAATGAAAGCAGGGAAATAATTAAGGCTAACAAAGTTGCTGCTGCACTATATTCATTTGCTGATGAGGCAGATATGAAAGGCAAGATTTTTCCGGAATCTTCACACCCTGATGATTATGATCATTTTCTGAGAAATGTCGGTGGCGCTTTTAATCCTGAACAGTTTGTCATAATCAAAAAGGAGATAGGAGAGACCATATTATTCCGGAACACTATTCCCGTGGTATTTATGGGAGAGAAGGCTACAATGGAAATCCTGATCGACGTAACTCTCCTCGAATCGGCACGCAAACAGGAAGCCAAAGCCAACATTGCAAAATCAGAGTTCCTGACCAGGATGAGCTATGAAATACGTACTCCTCTGAATGGGATTATTGGTATGACCGATGTTCTGAACAAGTTTGAACATGCCAGGGATGTACAGGAAATAATCCGTTTGCTGAGGCGTTCTACTGAAGTACTTCTTAATATTATCAATGATATACTTGATTTTTCAAGGATCGAATCAGGAAAAATGATACTCGATGAGATCCCGTTTAATTTAAGGGAGGAGATAACCTATTGCACTGATCTGACAAATACCTATATTACGGATAATGAACCTAAACTTTTATGCACTGTTGATGAGGATGTTCCGGAAAGTATAATTGGTGACCCTTACAGGCTCAGGCAGGTTCTGACTAATCTGCTGGCTCACTCTGTCAGAAATACGGAAAAGGGAGAGGTGAGGCTAAGATGCTTCGTTAAACAGAATAGCAGCGGCCTGGTAACCCTTGGTTTTGAGTTGTCTGACACCGGACTGAGTTTCGACAAGGCAGACCTGAAAAAGATATTCGGTGATTATATTAATATTGAGTCAAAGGCGGCAATAAGGAATGAGGGATCAGGTTTCGGGACAATCCTCTCCAGACAGCTTGTAGAGATGATGGGAGGAAAACTTAAGGCAGAGAGCCCTTCAGGCCTTGCCGGTGAGCGCGGAACAAAAGTATCTTTTACTGTTGTTACCTATTCGTACGACAGGCAGATAAAGAATCTGTCATTTGAGAAGGTCAGGAGTTATAATAAGGTTAAAACCCTTGTAATAACAGGGAATCAGAACAGGGATGAGGAGGTGCTGGGTCACCTTCACAGGCTTGGACTATCTGTTTCCATTACAACATTCCAGAAGTCGACTATAGGTCAGATCAAGGCAAACATAAACTATCCTGAGGATAAATACAGGCTCGTTGTTATATTTGATGATGAGGAATTTGACGGATTCGTGGCAGCTGAGGCGATCCGGGATAACTCTCTGTCAGACAAATTTATTATATTCCTGATAAGCTCAAATGATAAGAAAGGGAATTATAAGAAGTGCATTACAATGGGTATTGATCATTATCTGGTAAAACCATTTGCAATCAGTGATATGCTTGATATTATAAAGAGTAGTTTCCCCTTCATCGAGGATTCGTCAAAACCTGTTGAAATTGAGGATGCCAGAACCGATATCAGCATATTGGTTGTTGAGGATAATATTATGAACCAGAAAGTTATCGGAACGATGCTGAAAAGCCTTGGCTATTCATTTGACGTCGCAAACGACGGATATGCAGGATATTTACAGGCAAAAACACGGAAATATGATCTGATATTCATGGACCTTATAATGCCGGAGATGGATGGTTTCGAATCGTCACGGAAGATTCTCGAGTTTGACAAATCGGCTTTGATAGTTGCATTTACTGCCGACAATATGCCTGAGTCAAAAAGAAAAGCTGAATTATCGGGGATCAGGGACTTTATCTCAAAACCGGTGAGGATTGAAGAACTTAGAAGGCTCATAGCAACCTATTTCAGGAAGTAAGAATGAAGGATTATTTTGAGAGTCCTGAAAGGGGGTAAATATCAATTAAGAATGACCCTGGAAAAAATACCGGCAGAAAAGTTCCTCCAGCTTGCGGAAAACATACCTGTTTGTGATGTCAGGTCTCCATCAGAATTTAAATCGGGCCACATACCGGGAGCTGTAAATATTCCACTCTTTAACGACCCTGAACGGGAAACAGTTGGGCTCAGGTATAAAAAAGAGGGACGGATACCTGCAATTCTGCAGGGGTTGAAACTGTCGGCACCCACGATGGCGGATAAGCTGTCTCAGGCACTTACAGCAGCAAAAAACGGCAACCTTCTGGTGCACTGCTGGAGGGGCGGCATGAGATCCGAAGCAATGGCCTGGCTTTTCTCACTGGGAGATATCAGAGCTGAGGTCCTTGAAGGAGGTTATAAGTCTTACAGGAATTATATTCTTGAAAGACTGTCGGAAAAAAGAAAAATGATAGTGCTCGGAGGTCTTACGGGAAGCAGCAAGACATATATACTCAGATATCTCAAATCATCGGGTCAGCAGATAATTGACCTGGAAAGACTTGCAAATCACAAGGGATCTGCTTTCGGAGCTTTGGGTGAACTGCCCCAGCCGTTTACTGAGCAATTTGCCAATAATCTCTATGATGAATGGAAACGAAATGACTCTGATCTTCCTTTCTGGGTTGAGGATGAAAGCCGGAATATAGGTACCGTATTCATTCCGGACTGTTTTTATGCAAATATGCAGGAAGCTCCTGCCATTGTCCTTATGATGGATATAGAGCTCAGGTTACCCCGGCTCATAAAGGAGTATTCAGCTTTCCCGAAGGAATTGCTTAAGGAATCGGTTCTTAGGATCAGCAAGCGTCTGGGCGGAGATAATACGAGAGATGCAATAGATGCTGTCGAACAGGGTGATTATTCCAGGGCAATCGAAATTTCTCTGAGATATTACGACAAAGCCTATCAGTACGGATTAAAAAAGAAACAGGGTAAAAATCTGATTTTTGTTGAAACAGATACTGACGATATAGAGACAAATGCTATGAAAATACTTGAGGCAGCTGGAAAGATAACCTGGTGACTCAGCCTTTTCACTGATTCTTTATATCATCGGCATCAACCCATTTATAAACCTTATCGGATCTTCTAAGGCGATCAGGAGTCTTAATCGAGCAGAGCTGCCCTTTAAGGGCCTTTTCCGTGACCATAAGATCAACCCTGATTTCATCCAAATCATAGTAGATTGCTCCTGTTGTCGGGCCTGTGACAAGGATTGTATCACCCTTTCCCAGATCGCCGTTTTCCAGCTTAATCTCCGCTACATTCAGTTTGTTAAAATAATTGGTGATCTTGCCTATGTAAACCTTCCTTTTTGTCGCACTCGAACCATAGTTGGTATTCCATTCCCCCAGCTTTTGTCCCAGATAATACCCATCCCAGAATCCCCTGTTGAAAACAGTGGAGAGTCTCTCCCTCAGGTGATCGGTTTTTTCCCGGTTGTATGTTCCTGCTTCAAGGGCAATAACCGCTTCATTATAGCATGATGTTACCTCCCTTACATATTCTGCTGACCTGGCCCGTCCCTCTATCTTTAAAACCCTTACACCTGCTTCAATAAGTTTATCAAGAAATCCTATTGTACAGAGATCCTTCGGTGACATAATATATTCATTGTCCAGCTCCAGCTCATAACCTGATTCACTGTTGGTAACAAGGTATGATTTACGGCAGGTCTGATAACACTCTCCCCTGTTAGCCGATTTATTATTTTCATGCAGGCTCAGGTAACATTTGCCTGATATTGCCATGCACAATGCACCATGGGCAAACATTTCCAGCCTGACAAGCTCTCCTTTTGGCCCCCTGATATTCTGTTCCCTGATCGCATTGTAAATATATCCGACCTGATCAAGGTTCAGCTCCCTCGCCAAAACTGCCACATCTGCCCATTGTGAATAAAATTTCAGTGATTCAATGTTAGTTATGTTCAGCTGGGTTGAAAGATGAACCTCTATACCTTTGGAGAACGCATAATTTATTACAGAAAGATCGGATGCTATGACAGCTGATATGCCACTCGCGACCGATGCATCGATAATCCTTCGCATCTGTTCAATTTCGTGGTCATAAACGACAACATTAAGCGTGATATAGCTCTTTAAATTGTTCTTTCTGCATATTGAGACAATCTCATGCAGGTCATCAAGAGTAAAATTGTTCGAGGATGCAGCTCTCATATTGAGTTGTTCCGCCCCGAAGTAAACAGAGTCGGCACCACCCTGGATGGCGGCGATCAGCGATTCATACGATCCCGCCGGGGCCATTATCTCAATATCTTTCCTGCGCATAGAGGGATGCAAAGATAGCGATTAGTGTTTACCTTTATTCATCAGTATCCTGATGCATGATCCCTTTTCCAGTTCCGAGCTTCTCACGAAGATCCTGCCTCTGTGATACTCTTCAATTATACGTCGGGCAAGTGACAGCCCCAGCCCCCAGCCTCTTTGTTTGGTTGTGAATCCGGGATTGAAGATCTTTTTAAATGCGGTCTTCGGAATGCCTTTTCCTGTATCACAGATGTCAATTATTGCGTTTTTGTCCGATTCCGTCAGTCTTATATTCAGCTCCCCGCTTCCTTCCATCGAATCAATTGCATTTTTAAATACATTTTCTATGACCCATTCAAAAAGTGCGGAGTTTAAAGGAATGATGACTGATTTTCCGGGATCATATTCAAAGCTGAACTTTACCTTTGATGAAGTTCTGGATTTCAGATAATCGATGGTTCGCAAAATAATGGGTACGACATTTTCACTCGACAGAGAAGGTTTGGATCCAATCCGGGAAAATCTTTCAGTCACCTTTTCCAGCCTTTCAACATCACGGGCAAGTTCCTTTGTAATTGTAATTTCAGGGTGCTTGTGCTGCAATACTTCTATCCAGCCCGAAAGCGACGAGGTTGGTGTCCCGAGCTGGTGTGCAGTCTCTCTTGACATACCTACCCAGACCTGGTTTTGTTCGGCCTTTCTTGATGAACTGAATGCCAGGTATGAAACAAGGATGAAAAGAATAATTATCCCAAGCTGAATGTATGGATAGTATATAAGCATCGCCAGTATTGTGCTGTCCTTATAGTATATCAGATTAAAATGACTGTTTTCCAGGCTGATCACTATCGGGTTATTATTTTCCTTGATTTTTTTTAGAGCTTTGTTCAGATACCCGGGGTCATTCATTTTTTGAGGATCAAAATTCCTCGTGGAAATTATGCTGTCAGATTCGTCGGTCAGAATTACCGGGACAGTATTATTATTATCAATTACCAGAGAGAGAAACTCAACATTCTGGTTTGTATCGGCTACCGATATAAGCGCAGTGGCTTCAGCCCACATCCTTACATTCTCCCTCTCTTCCACTTTAAGCTTCCTGACCAGATAATCTGTATAGATGAGGGATCCCATTCCGATACAGATGGCAAACAGGAGCAAAAAAAGCTTCCCCAGGGACTTATGACTATAAATGATCAATATTTTGAATTATTTTTTATTTATCATCCCATGTGACTTTGTAGCGGGGTTTCTTTTCCACTGGCTTCTCCATGCTGGCAGTATCATCTTTATACCATCCATATTCCTGGTTAAGTATGGTTTTAAGTGTCTTCTTTTCAGATTTGAGATTGTCCTTAACAGCATTAGCTGCAGCTTTCATATCATAGCTTACCCTTACATCCTCTCCTTTGTAAACAATTTTCAGCAGCATTGAAGTCCGGCCGAGACCGTCATCCTCTATCTCCCCGAATTCAGTAACGTTGCTTTTATTTTTATTCCTTTGTCTGCTGAGTATTTCCGACAGCAGCACTTTTACATGATACTCATAGTCATTATCGAAGCTGTGCTTGCCGTTCACTGAAAGATCAACAGCTGAAGACCTGACTTCCATCTGGGGAACATAAACATAATTGTTCCGTATAAAAAAATCGTTCTCCATTTTCTCAAAGTGGATGTTTTGCAGCTCGGAAACCTCAATAAAGGATGACAGCTCCTTTACAGGATCAAAATTTACAAGAGCTCCGTTGACCAGCGTATATTTTCCCTCTGCTGTCAGGGAATTTATCTGTGGTTTTAGAAGCGAATCAAAGGGAAGAAGGAGTGAAAACGAACCTGATAGGGTGCCTGCAATGTTTTCTGCTATTAAAAAATTCTGTCCGAAATTCTTGAATGAGGTAAAAGCCATTTTTACATCTGCATTCGTCACATTGAAAATTCCTTTCGAGAGGACAGATTTATTATAGTTTTGGAGAATAAAGCCATTACCGGAAATAGTTCCTTTTAAAGCTTTCATATTAAACGATTTAAAAGTCAGAAGCTTTGGCTTGAAATTTAATGTTCCGGAAATCCCGGATGATGAAAAAGTTTTATATGTCAGGCTGTCAATCTTAAAATTAATATCAAGAACCATATCATCAGGGAGCTTAAAGGCACTCTTTTTTGAAGCCGGCACTGCCGTTCCTGCTGCATTCGTTAAAAATGCTTCAGGAATTAGCCTGTTAAAGGAGATGTCAGCTTTTGCTGTCAGTTGAACAGGTCTGCCCTCAAGCCATTGCAAAAGGTTGCTGAATTCACCGTTGACGGAAATTTTCTGGCTTCTATAAAGGAATTTTAAATTTTTGGCCAGAATTGAATTGCCCATTAACAAACTGCCATTTACATCATTTACCAGTAAACTGTTGTTATTGAGTCCTATACTGAAGGAGTTGAAAGCTATGTTCCCTTCAGTTTTCATGTTGGTGAGGTCTGATAAATCAAATTTATTCTTTAAATCAACCTTTCCGGAAAGTTTAAGGTCTATTTCTGCTGAACCTCCGGCCTCTGAAATATTCTTCAGACTGAAAAACTCCCTTATCTCAGAGGGGATAACCATCCCTTTCAGAATTAGTTCAGCATGAGGATCATCAAAACCGGATAATGAAAATGAACCATTGTATTCAGCAGAACCGAGCTTTGCCCGAAAATCATTTATTCTCAGTGAACCTGTTGAAGGACGGTTTTTTGATCCGTTTGAGTAGATGCCATCAAATGAGAGGTTTTTAATTGCCATACCGCTTTTGGCATAGGTTATCAGCCCTTTTTCAAGCCTGAAGCTTGTTTCCGTATGAGGATTGGTCGTGCGTGTCATCAACCCTTTTATCCTGCTGTCGATTACCAGAACCCCTCTTGGATTATAGTCTGTAACCATCTCAAAATATTTGTCAGGCAGATAGTTCCTGATTTTTGAGATATCAATATTTTGGCCCGTGATCTTAAGGTCATAAATGTTATCGGATGAGATAAATCCTGAAAGACTGAAATCAAAATTATCAATGTGAAAATTGCTTTTTTTGAAGCTTATGCCTTTTTTACTCTTTTGCAGATCGATTCCTATTTCAGCAAGTATCATTTTATTTATTCTGGTGCTGTTCAGCTGTATGCTGTCAATCTGCACCTCGCCGTCTGCATTAAAGTCGATATTATCTCCGTGGATCCTGCTTTTAAGAGTTCCTTTTCTTACAACTCCATTTATAATTAATTTGTTAGCAAGGTTATTATAATAAGAGTCGATACCTGACAGGTAAATTTTTTCGAGATTAATCGTCAAAACGTTTGACCCGGATCTTTCAGCGCCTGTCGAAATATCATAATTCACCTTCCATTCAGAATCAGTAAAAAAGTTAATCTTCCCGGTGCGGACACGGATCCTTTCCACAGTATAGTTCCCTTTAATGATATCGGTAATTTTAAATTCAACGGAAACATTCCTGGCGGTCAGCAAAGTATCAGTGTTGATTCCGGAGAATGCGCCGGAGTTGAAATCGGGAGAAGATTGTACGAAGACATCTCTCAGCTCAAGGGAGGCTTTTGGAAATTTACTCAGGAAAGATAATCTGAAAGTTCCGACATGAAGCTTTGTGGAAATATTCTGATTCAGCGATTTGAGAATAATATCTGCTACCTTATCCTGCATCATTCGGGCTGCAGCAAAAAGAATCACGGATACCGTTAATAGGATTATTGCCAAAAGTCTAAATATTTTATATACAATTTTCATTTTGAAAAAAAGTATGTAAGGCAGTTAAACTGCCCGGATCAAAGTTAGTTCATTTGGTGTGAAAGTATTTTCATTGCCGGAGCAGAAAGGACAGATCATCTGCTGTTCCATACTCTGCAGGAAGTTCTCCTTTCTTGAAAATCCTTATATTTCGGGGACCCACCAGACTCAATGTCTCATTCTCACGCAACAGCATTGTGCTTTCACGTAATCCGGCAACATAAATTCCCGGATTTGCCTCGATAAATTCCTCAATCCTCTGTTCTCTTGTCTCCCCGGCATGTCCTGACAGACTAAGATCTGTAAAGTGAGGATTAATCTGGAAAGGAATAAGGTTTAAGGCGGAAAATGAATCAGGCTCAACCACAGGCATATCATTGGTTGTCTTTATAGTCGGGCAGGCAACATTTGAACCGGCACTCCAGCCGATGTATGGCGTTCCTCCTGTTACCTTCTCCCTTATTGCATCAACAAGATTGTTGTCCCTGATAATTTTAAGAAGATTCCAGGTATTTCCTCCTCCGACAATTATTGCCGATGCCATTTTAACTGCTGAAACGGGATCAGTGAAGCGGTGAATGGACTTAATTTCATGTCCCAGCTCTCTGAATCTTTCCGATACTTTCCCTTCATATTCATCATAGGAAAACGTAACTGCCGCATAAGGGATGAACAATGCTTTCACGGGATTTTTTCCAAGGAATGCTTTAATATATTCCCCGGAGTAACCAAGGTACTTTTCTCCGGGATTGGTTGAATTGCTAATCAGTAATAACCGCATATTTGATAAGGTATGTTAGTCAATCCGGTGTTGCAGAGGTAAACAGATTCTTAATCTCATGATTCTCCGGCATATTACTTACGGAGAAAGTATTGAAAGTATTGTTCAGGATATTAAATATTAAGATTTTTCCGCTAAGGATATCTCCCGTTTCAGTAATTATCTTGATTACTTCATTTGCCATGAGAGTACCTGTTATGCCAGGTAAGACTCCAAAAAGTCCAACCTCTGTGGGTGCCGGATTTTTGTAATTCTTATCCGGTGTGGCAGGGTTGTAGCATCTGTATGTTGCCCCTCCCTTATAATTAAAAACTGAAACCATCCCTTCGTATCTGTAAATTGAACCATGAACCATTGGCTTTTCAAGCATAACGCATGAATCATTAATAACATATCTGGTGTCAAAATTGTCGGTGGCATCAACAACAATATCAAAACCTTCAAATATTTTTATCGAGTTTGAGGCATCAATCCTGAGGTTGAATGATTCAATTTTAACAAGGGAATTGAGATGTTCCAGCCTGTTTTTTACAATAATGGATTTTAGTTTGCCGACGTCATTTGTACCGTATAGAACCTGTCGTTGAAGATTTGATTCGTCAACCATGTCAAATTCAGCTATACCGATTTTCCCCGTACCGGCAACAGTGAGATACTGAAGGACTGAACATCCAAGTCCACCCGCTCCAATAACAAGGACTTTTGAATTTTTCAGCTTTTCCTGACCGGCGATCCCGATCTCCCTGATCATTATTTGCTTTGAGTACCTCCTTTTCTCTCTTGGAGTAAGCAATTCATTTTCCATTACCGGTAATTTTCAGTTCCACACAAATATAGGAACAAACAATCAACAAGATTGGGGCTGTTGAAAAAGTCCTTTGTGCCTTCGTGCATACCTTAGCGTCCTTCGCCTGCCGCAGGCAGGTCACCACAAAGGATCACAAAGGCTTCACAAAGGAACAAAAGGCAAAAACGGCATTTGGATGACTTTCAACAGCATTCAACGGATTTACGGTAATGATTGTTGAAAGTATTAATTGTTAAACGTAAAAGCTATCCCAACTTCAAAAGGATAGAGTTCGGGACCTTTTGCATTTTCAAACATGGATGTGAAATAGCAGGTGCCGTAAATCTGAAAAAACTCGTAGCCGATCCTGCCTGTCGCTCCCCAGCGAAAAGTATTCAGACTGAAGTCATCCCTGTGTTTCTCTTTTTCCTTGCCACCGGTATAGTATACAACCTTGGTGTGTGATCCAAGTTTCGCCGCGCCAATGACTCCTGCACCGATATTAATAGTCCGTCTGCTGTTAGAAAGAGGTATCTGTGCTTCAAGTATTACCGGCAGGGTAGCATAGGTAGTGACAAGTTTGGATTTGGAATATGTAATCCCTTCCTCAGGATAAAAGGGTCCAATTACCCCGTTTTCATCTTCTGCAATGGAATTATTTCCATCAAAGCGATATTTATTAAAATTTATTCCAAGTGTTGTGGCAATGCCGAAGTGCCTTGTAAATCCCAGGCTTAAACATGGGAGGGATAAATTCCAGGTATATGACTTTGCAGTATTAAGATTGAAGTAGCTATCCTCCGGTTCCAGGGTAGTGCTCCAGAAGTCCGTGAGCAGGGAGTTAAATCCGAGTTCAAGTCCTCCCAGATGACCCTTGAATCTTTCAGGCTTTTTTTTCTGTGGTTCGTTGCAGGAAGAACTCTTAAATACTACCACACCATCATTGTTTTCCACGACCCTGAATTCTTTTTTCCCGATCTTTATCCTGGTCTCATCTCCCATCTCCCTGACAGAGAAGATCTCATCACCTACTTCAACAATTACTGTGTCCTGTTTAACTGAGGGTTCACTCAGGGTCCTGGTTTCCGGTTCATTTTTAGTTTCAGTTATTTCAACCGTATCAGATTGAATTTCGGTACTATTCTCCAGATTTTCAAGTTTTTTAAATTTATCCTCCTGGGAAAAGAGGGGTAACGCAATCAGAGTTGCAATAGAGATGCATATAAATCTTTTCATGGCATTAAAAAATAAATTTGTTAATTGTTTCCAGGGATGGGACGGAGATGGTGTGATAAAAGTTACGGCTGAGGTTCTCTTTTTTTAACCGGGGCATTAATTTTCAGTACTTTTGAGCTGAAGTAAAATGATTTGGGCTGACCATCCTCGTCATTCTTCATATCAAGAGCCATTTCCCATCCGAATAATTTATTGAGCCCGGCTACGCCTGCCCCGGCAATCTCGTATCCTTTGAGGGGATCATCATGGGGTGTTTTATCTTTCAATAACTTTTCCCTGAAAGTTTTTGAGATGAACCTCCCTGTCCGGCTTCTTTCATCCTCAACGACAGGAATATTACCTGTCTGATTGGATGCAACAAGTGTGTTACCGGCAATTCCTTTTCCAAGCACAACCTGAGTAAAAACAGGCACTTTATTAATAGTCATCTGCGGGTTACCATTTGTTCCCGCCGGTGAATTATCTGTAAGGATTGTTGTTCTGTCATGTATGGTGTTAAGGTTAACCTCCTTGTCAATGCTGACAAACCTGTTCTCTCTTTTCTTTTCAGCCATGACTGATGTTTTGTCCGCATTTCTGTCCGGTGCTTTTACCAAAAATGGTCTTTGAAGGGTGGTGTCAGATGCAATGTTACGGGCAGAGCTGTTTAGTTCCGGATCTTTATTCGCAGGTATGACAGAATAGATAGTTATTACAGTAGAAATTGCTGCCGCAGCACTTAGTCCTATAACAGATAACCGTATTGCTTTTTGAGCGGTTGTTCGTTTCAGGAGGATGCTTTTGTGTTTGTAGACTATTCTTCCCGGTACAAGTTTGGTTTTATGTATCTGGTCAAATATCTTTTTCTTATCGGGACAGGTGTTAATGATCTCCCTCAGTTCTGCCTCCTGACTGACAGTGAGATCATTTTCAAGGTATGCTGCGCACAGGTATTCGAACTGAGAGGGGGAAATGTCAGTTGGTGATTTTTTTAATTGTTCCTTGTCCGGGTAAGATATGACGGAAGATGACAGGCTCACAGTAGCTAAATCCTTAACTTCTTCTCCCAGATCCGGGTTATTGGCAAGGAATAGCTCCAACTGCTCAATCTGGAAGCTGTTTAAATTGCCGTCGAGCCAGTCAATAATCCATATTTCATAATTTGATCTGTCGATTTGCATGGCTAGAGTACTGTTTCAATTTTACCAATAAAACTTTTCAGTGCAATTCGCCCCCTGTAGATGTTGATCTTTACCTGGGTTTCACTGAATCCGGTTATATCGCTGATCTCCTTATAACTGTAACCTTCGTAATCTCTGAGCAATACACAAACTTTATGCTGTTCCGGAAGCCTAAGGAGTGCTTCATTAAGAATATCATTAAGACCGGTGTACTGAGAGTCGTAAATTAATTCAGCTTCATGACCCGGTTCAAAAGAAGTCATCCTCTTTTCCTTCCTGATTATGTCGATCATATTGTTATAGGCAGTTGTAAACAGCCACGATTTTACAACAGTGTAATCGATTTCCGCCACATGACGCCATAACTTTTCATAACTGTCCTGTACGATGTCGCCTGACCTCTCTTCATCCTTGAGATTTGCCCGGATAAAGCGGTAAACCGAATCGGAATACTCCTCAACAGACCGGTTGTATTCTTTAACTGTCATAATAATTCTGCAATGCAAAGACGGCTGAATCTTAAGAAAGTTACATATTATCCTGAAAATTTTTTTCGGAATTCCTCGTAAGGCCACACCATGGCATAGCCCTGCTGATACGAGGCGGTGCGAATTTGGGGGCTGTTGAAAAGGTCGAGATTCTACGTTATTTTTCTCTGTGTGTCTCTGTGAATTCTCTGTGGAGCTCTGTGCAACAGCTAGTTAATAACTTACACAGAGAGCATAGAGGTGACACAGAGTTCCACTGAGGACTTTTTCTACACCCCCTACGTTTGCTATTTTGTTTTATACACCCTTACCCAGTCAATTTCCATTGAAGTCATTCCATTGATCGGCTTATCAAGGCCTCCCGCAAGAAGCACATACATTGGTTCCTGGGGGATGCCATTTGTCTGAACAAATATCTCGGTATTATTTATCATCCAGGTCAGACTATGGGGTGTCCATTCCAGGGTATATATGAAAAAGTCATTAGCGTATCTCGATCCGATGGAGGTTTTGGAATGATTTGATTTATTAGTGAAGAGGTCAACCCAGACTTTCCCCTTTGATGTACGGCAGATGTCAATGTGAGGCGTGATTGTGTCGGAAAGCATCCAGAAGGCGCCTCTGGCTTCAGGATTTCCAAGCTTGATCTTTGCTGAGAAAATACCATATTTCTGCCGGAAGATGTTACCGGAATTGATTATGCCCGAGGTATAGCTGAATTCTTTGCTTGTGAATCCCTTGTCGGCTGTCCACACCTTACCTGTTATTCTCTGTGGACGGGTATTGATCTTCAGAATGCTGTTCCTGAGCTCAAAATTATCCTTCTCCGTATATGCATGCAGATCAGATTCAACGGAATATCTGTCCTTAAGCAGCTTTTCTCCCCAGTAATAATTTGTCAGCCATTTTGCAGTATCAAGCCTTTCTCCGTTAAACTCATCGTTGAAGGTCAGTTCCCTCTGCTTGAGTATGTCGAATTTGTCTGAATCCTTTACCTTGAAATACCAGATAATATCCTGATTCTTTTTTAATGTATCATATTCCTGGACCTGCCTGAACATTTCAGTCTTTTCAAATCTTTTTTTGTCGAGCAAATAATTTTTCCTCTCCCTGAATTCCGGTGATGCCACATATTCTTTGAGCCCGGTATATCTCTCAAGCCGTTTTGAATCATGGGTATTCAGGTAATTGGCATACTCTTTTGAACTCCCGAACCTGTAGAATTCTTTTATTTCAGGACTTGCTTTCAGCCTCTTGTATTCAAGCAATTTCTTATACTCTTCTGAATCTTTGAAGCCGATTGGCTTCATGTTCTTTTTTGACAGAAATGCGGAAGATCTTATAAAAGCATCAAGCTCTTCAAATCGGTTAACGGTTTTGGTTTTTGAAAATTCTCCCTTTCCTTTCGATTTGAAAAAGGCCTTTATCTCAGGGTCTTTCTTAAGAGACTTATATTCAAGGAATTTACTGTATTCTTCCGTGTCTTTGAATGTGAACGGTTTCATCTTCTGTTTTTCCCTGAATTCGGGCGATTTGATAAAATTCTCAAGTTTTTCGAATGCAATGATCTTATCAGACCCGTCCAGGTCCCTGAACCTTTTCAGTTCATGCCCTCCGATAGTTCTGAAATAGAGAACAATATCCTTTGCTTTCTGAAGGGAAAGAAACTCTTTCTCCTTAGCAAATTCTTCAGAGATTTTATATCTGAGGGATTCAATTTCTTTTCTTTTCTGAACAAAATCAGAAGAATTAACCAATTGGTCCAGCTCATTGTATCTTGCCAGCTGATCAGATCCCGCAAAAACATGGAGTTTCTCAAATTCAGTTGTCAAGGCCTTTTCAGCTTGCTCAATTTTTGAAGTCGAAGGGATCATTCCAAGTAAAAGCTTGAGACTTGCCATTGTAAAATTGGTTTTTGTACAACTGATAAAGATAAAAATCTTTCGAGAATAATTGATCTCCTATGCTCAAATATTTGTTATTAGAGGTATCAGAGGATATTTTGACTACAAACAGGCCGCTCCTACGGAGCTCTATCATTTTGATACGTATCTTTTTCTACAAGCAGGTCGTGCCTATGGCACTCAGTGATTCATTTTACATGATATTATACAAACAGGCCGCATCTACGATGCTCAAAACCGTTGTTGCCATGTCGTGGCTACAAACAGGTCGCATCTACGATGCTCAATTTCCCGTAATGCATCTCGTTTTCTACAAGCAGGTCGTGCCTATGGCACTCAGGGATTCATTTTACATGATATTATACAAACAGGCCGCTCCTACGGAGCTCAATTTTCATGTATACGACTCGTTTTCTACAAACAGGTCGCATCTACGATGCTCAATTTCCCGTAATGCATCTCGTTTTCTACAAGCAGGTCGTGCCTATGGCACTCAGGGATTCATTTTACATGATATTATACAAACAGGCCGCTCCTACGGAGCTCAATTTTCATGTATACGACTCGTTTTCTACAAACAGGTCGCATCTACGATGCTCAATTTCCCGTAATGCATCTCGTTTTCTACAAACAGGTCGCATCTACGATGCTCAAAACCGTTGTTGCCATGTCGTGGCTACAAACAGGTCGCATCTACGATGCTCAATTTCCCGTAATGCGTCTCGTTTTCTACAAACAGGCCGCGCCTGGGGCGTTAAGGGATTTGAGCTGCGTAGCAGCGGCCTGTTTGTAGGAATCGATGTCGTTTTATGTTTTTTGAGCCGCATCGCGGCGGCCTGTTTGTTATAATCCTAATCTTTTGTATATTGGAAGTATAAAAAATCAGATTATGGCAAACGCTTATACTAAGATCTATCTCCAACTGGTATTCTCCCCGCGTGGTCGTGAAAATATTATTCCTGTAAAACACAAAGAAGAATTGAACAAATACACAACGGGAATTATACAAAACCGAAAACATAAATTACTGGCAATAAATTTTATGCCCGACCATGTTCATATATTTATCGGGTATAATCCTTCGCAGCCGCTTCCTGATCTGTTAAGAGATATTAAGGCAAATACGGCAAAATTCATCAATGAGAAAAAATGGATGCCCGGCAAATTCCAATGGCAAAAGGGTTACGGAGCTTTTTCTTACAGTCACTCCCAGATTGATAATGTGATCAAATACATTAATTCCCAGGAGGAACATCATAAAAATGCAACCTTCCGGGAAGAATATCTTAAGATACTTGAGAAATTTGATGTTGATTACGATCCTGAATATCTTTTTGACTGGATATAAATATCAGGCCGCTCCTAGGGAACTCTCTCTTTCGGCAGGCATCTCGTTTTCTACAAACAGGTCGCATCTATGATGCTCAAAACCGTTGTTGCCAATGCGTGGCTACAAACAGGCCGCTCCTACGGAGCTCAATTTTCATGTGTACGACTCGTTTTCTACAAACAGTCCGCACCTACGGCGCTCAATTTCCCGTAATGCATCTCGTTTTCTACAAACAGGTCGCACCTACGGCGCTCAGAGATTTGAACTGCGTAGCAGCGGTCTGTTTGTAGGAATCGATGTCGTTTTATGTTTTTTGAGCCGCATAGCGGCGGCCTGTTTGTAGGACGAAGATATTTAAACGTCATAATCCAAAAAATAGATGGTTTGATTTTTCAAAATGGCATTAAAGATCTTTCGGTTTTAATTATTCACCAATTTTCAATTATTTGTTTTTTAGGATTGGGGAGGTAGAGGTATTAATTGTGACTTGCTTTATTCAGCAAATCATTGGAATTTTTTGTGTAATTTTAAAAGACGTATCTAAAATGTCAATCATGAGAATACTGTATTATACAGCGCTGATCCTCATTGGTTTATACAGCAATCTATTATATCTTGGAGCCCAGACAATATCTGCAGCGGATATTGTAAGAAAGGCCGATGAGAAATTCAACGGGGAGAAGTCAAGTCTTATGGTAATGACTATGACAATAGTAAGACCATCGTGGCAGCGTACGGTAGTTTTCAAGAACTGGACTCTTGGACGTGACTATTCTTTAACTCTCATAACTGCACCTGCTAAGGATGCGGGTCAGACATTCCTTAAAAGGTTAACGGAAATGTGGAACTGGAACCCTTCAATAAACAGGCTTATAAAACTGCCTCCTTCGATGATGTCGCAGGGCTGGATGGGATCAGACTATACTAATGATGATATCCTCAAAGAGTCGAGCGTGGTAAATGACTATACTCATGAAATTACAAATGAAGAGGTTATTGACGGACGGGCATGTTACAGAATCAAAATGGTCGCGAAAGAGGACGCTGCTGTAGTATGGGGTCATCAGGTCAGGTGGATCGATAAAAACGAATTCCTGGTTCTTAAGGCTGAACTTTTCGACGAAGATGGGATCCTTGTAAGGACTGAAACCGGAAGCGACATTAAAATTATGGATGGCAGGACCATACAGACAAAAATTGTGCTTATCCCTGCCGATGAGCCTGGTAATAAAACAATTATTACTATCGCAGAGATTAAATTCAATATCCCGCTGGATGAGAGTTTTTTCTCACAGCAGAACATGAAGAATATAAGATAGGTCAGAAGACGGAAGACCGGAGACGGAAGTCTGGAAAAGTGAGCTACTTCGGACTTCGGACTTCGGACTTCAGACAGATTTTTAATAAAGTATTAAATCAACTGATCTATGAGGAATTACAAGATAGCCTGGCGAAACCTCTGGCGAAATAAAAGGCGGACACTTATCACAGTCGCATCAGTTTTTTTTGCAATATTTTTCGCTCTTGTAATGAGGTCACTGCAGTTAGGAACTTATGACCATATGTTCAGGAATGCAATAGAATCATATACCGGCTATCTTCAAATACAGCACGAGGATTTCTGGGACAACAAGATCGTTGATAACACATTCGCCTATACTCCGGAACTTGACCGGACTGTGATGAGTTTTAAGAATGTTGCAGGAACAGTTCCACGGTTCGAATCATTTGCCCTTGCTTCTTCCGGATTGCTCTCCAAAGGAGTACTTGTTATGGGAATAGACCCTGAAAAAGAGGCGCTTCTTTCAGACACAAGAAGCAAACTCGTAAAGTATCGTCTTGATGATAGAAGTATAGAAGAACTTGAAGGTTCTGAAATCCCTGAAGGATATAAAAAAGAACCTGCATATTTTCAGGGGAAATTCGTACACCAGCAATTCATCGCTGGCTGTTGATCTGAACATTGCAGATAAGGATTCATCTTCAATATTGCCTGTTTTCAGGAAATATGCCTCTTTCAGCAATGGTTACATAAAGTCGGAGAACCGGGAATCCTGTATAGGTGATAAGCTGGCGCATTATCTGAAAGGCAGGTGATTGGAGATACAATTGTCCTTCTGGGGCAGGGATATCATGGAACTACTGCTGCCGGAAAATTCAGGATCAACGGCATTGTTAAACTTCCGACTCCCGACCTTGATAACAAGATCGTCTATCTTCCCTATGATGTTTGTCAGGAGCTTTACAATGCCCCGGGAATGATTACTTCCCTTGCTATAAGCATAGAGAAAAATGATGATGATGTGATTAATCGCATGATCCCGGAACTTGGATCAAAGATTGATAAACCTCTGAAGGTAATGGGATGGAGGGAAATGAATAAGCTGATGATAAATCAGATGGATGCCGACAGTAAGAGCGGGATGATAATGATCTTTATTCTATATATGGTAATTGCATTCGGGATCTTTGGGACTGTCCTGATGATGACGGCTGAAAGACGAAGGGAATTCGGAGTTCTTGTGGCCATCGGGATGCAGAAATCACAGCTTGCAGCAGTGGTAACTCTCGAAATGATATTCCTGGGCTTTCCTGGGTATATTTTCAGGAATTATTGCCGCACTGCCGGTAATCTATTTCGGTCATTCACATCCCATCAGATTTCACGGGGAAATGGCAAAAATGTATGAGGATTACGGAATGGAAGCCGTTATGCCTTTTTTACTTCCGGATATGTATATTCTATGGCAATCGGTTGCAGTTGCTTTCATTGTAATCATTGCCCTTGTATACCCATGAGGAAGATTGGCAAGATGCAGGTAGTTAAATCATTAAAGGCTTAATAAATTCATTATGATCTGGAAAACAGCCTGGAAGAATGTGTGGCGTAACCCCGTCAGAAGCCTCGTGGTTATTGCTTCGGTAACAGTCGGAATATTTGCCGGAGTATTTGCTGTTGCCTTTATGAACGGAATGATTGCCCAGCGGTTTGATGCTGCAATTGATGAGGAGATCTCACATATTCAGATCACCGGAAAGGATTATATTCTGAACAATGATCCTAGGATTTTGATTTCTGGTGATGAGAATCTTTTTTCGGAGATAGACAAGCATTCCCGGTGTTGAAGGAATGGTCACGAGGACGATATTAATCGGTATGGCAGGAACAGCTTCAAAAAGTGCAGGAGTTCAGATTGTTGGGGTGGATCCGGTAAAGGAGAAGGAGATATTTACCCTTTATAAAACAATAATGCGGGAACAGGTGATTATTTTGAAAGCAAATCAAAATACGATCTTGCCCTGATAGGACAGGATCTGGCCAAAGAGCTGAATATAATCCGCTTCTATATTGACTCTGCAGTTCTCAAAAAGCTGGAGAACCAGAAGGTTCCTGCTGAAATTGTACAGAAACTGTCTGTGATCTTGCGGGAAAAGGTTTCCGAATGAGAAGAAATTTACCTCAGCAGTAACCTCACTCCTTTCAAATAGCGAACTGAAGGGATTTCGGACAGGTGATCAGCAAAGAGGCCTGGTCATTTCGTGAGAACTCAAGAATGACCCTGACCTTTCTTGATAAGGATAATAATCAGGTTTCATCAGTTTTCAGGATTGCAGGCATCTACGATATAAAGAATTCAATGTTTGAACAGGTACAGGTTTTCATGAAAAATGATGTCCTGTGCAAACTTGCCGGAATAGATGATAATTCTTTTCATCAGCTGATCATCAGGATAAAAGATGTAAATCAGACAGACAGTAATTACGGATGAAATAAGAGCAAAATTTCCGGGGCTTGATGTCCGGAACTGGAAGGAGCTTCAGCCCGACCTGGCTATGATGACAGATTATGTTCACCAGATATATGGATTTTTTATGGGCATAATTCTCGCAGCGCTGGCATTCGGGATAATCAACACAATGCTTATGGTGGTTCTTGAAAGGACCAAGGAGCTTGGAATGCTCACTGCTATAGGGATGAACAAACGGAGGGTCTTTTCAATGATAATGCTGGAATCTGTATTCCTTTCAATTTCAGGAGGGATAGTCGGGATGATTTTCGGTTGGATATCTGTAGTGCTGTCTGCCAGAAACGGGATCAATTTTGCGCAGTATGCGGAAGGGATGGAAGCATTTGGCTACTCAGCACATATCTTCCCGGAAATAACACTCAGTTTTTTTGTTCTTATCACCATCCTCATCATTATTACCGGGATCGCCTCCTCAATATATCCTGCCCTGAAAGCTCTGAAGCTTGATCCGGCAGAAGCTATCAGAACTGAATGATTTGATTGCGGATTTCGGATTGACGATTTCGGATTTTTTGAAAAAACCGAAAACCGAAATTGCAATATTAACTGCATAACAACATAAAATACTGAATCATGAAAGTACTAGAATTAAAGAAGGTGAATAAGATATACGACGGATCGGAAGTACATGTGCATGCTGTAAATAATGTAACACTGGAATTTCAGGAGGCAGAGTTTGCTGCTATAGTCGGACCTTCCGGATCAGGAAAAACAACTCTGCTCAACCTTATCGGCGGACTTGATATGCCTACTTCCGGTGAAATATTAATTGACGGGACAGACCTTTCCAAACTGAAATCATCACAGCTTATAGATTTCAGGATGAGGAATATAGGATTTGTCTTTCAGGCATATAACCTGATCCCTGTTCTGACGGCAAAAGAGAATGTTGAATTTATAATGAACCTCCAGAAATGGTCCCGTAAGGAGAGAGATGAACGTACTTTTGAATTACTGAAAGCTGTTGGTCTTGGTGACAGGATGAACAGCCGTCCGGCCAGGCTTTCAGGAGGCCAGCAGCAGAGAGTTGCAGTGGCACGTGCCCTTGCATCACGACCCAAGTTTGTGCTGGCTGATGAACCAACGGCAAACCTCGATTCAAAATCTGCAACTACGCTTCTTGAAATAATGGAGTAAGCTCAATCATGAGGAAAGAATAACTTTCATATTTTCAACCCACGATGCCCGGGTTGTTAAGATGGCACACCGTGTAATTACCCTTGAGGATGGTATGGTGGTTTCTGATGACATCAGGGAATAATTGAAGTCAAGAAATGATCGGTATGCGTAAAGCTCTGGAAATATATTTCATCCTGATCCTTTTTATTAATGTAGAAGCTTTTTCACAGGAAGAGGCATAAAAGATTCAGCCTGAACGGTTATGTCAGTACTATGGAAAGTGTAATATTCGATTCCCTTTCCGGACCTTTTATTGTTGATAATCTTGTGCATAACAGGTTAAATTTTAAAGGATACCTTAATAAAAACATAACTTTTGCCACCGAGCTGAGAAACAGGCTTATTTGTCGGCGACATGGTAAGAAGTGGTCCTTCATATGCTGAAATGACGGGAAGCGATCAGGGGTGGGTTGATATGTCATGGAACATCCTGAATGAGCAATCCTTCTTTTTAAATACAACTGTTGACAGGCTCTGGGTAGATTTCAATTATGATAAATTCCAGGCAAGGATTGGTCGCCAGAGAATAAACTGGGGTCAGACACTTATCTGGAATCCCAATGATATTTTCAATGTGTATTCATTTTTCGAATTTGATTATATCGAGCGACCGGGGAGCGATGCCATAAGGCTCCAGTACTATCCTGATTATTCATCTGCTATCGAACTGGCAGTCAAGGCAGATTATGATAACAGGATAACTGCTGCGGCTCCTTTACAGGTTCAATAAGTGGGGTTACGATTTCCAGGTTCTGTCGGGTTACTTTAACAGTGAGGATTTTATAGCAGGAGCAGGATGGTCAGGTGCATTCGGCTCTGTATCATTCAGGGGTGAAATGTCATGGTTCCAGCCGGTCGAAAACTTTGCCGACACATCAGGAACAGGTGATTTTCACAGTTGGTATCGATAAGGCATTCAGGAACAACTCCATGTTTCAGTTTCAGCTTATGTTTTGCAATAATCCTGCTGATTACAGCTCTTTCCTCTCATTCTATTCAGGTTCATTATCCACCAAAGAGCTGGCTTTTTCAAAGTTTACCCCTTTCGCTCTGTATTCCTATCCGGTAACTCCGTTATTGAGCTTTAAGTATTTCAGGAATGTGGTTCCCTGACCTCGATGGCTATTTTGCAGGAAGCTCACTCGACTTTTCGATGGCCGAAAATGTTGATTTTTCATTATACTGGCAGCACTTCAGAAGCGAAACAGATAATATTGAATCTGATGTGAACCTTGGATTTTTGCGACTTAAATACAGTTTCTAGAATTTTCCTACTTTTGCGGCATCACTAAAAAAGTAAAGATGGCTCTGGTACATGAATTTGAAAATAGCGGGAACTGGTTATTTAAAAGGAGAAGCTGGTTACCCGTTTTTATGGTTGTCTGCAGGTATATTGTGATGTATCATTGGTAACCGGCAGGCGATTACTGTTTGATATGAGGGATGAGATTATCTTCCTTGGCAGTAAGTCTTATTCGGGCAGGTTATAAGGATACTGACAGTGGGATTTGCTCCTAAAAACACATCCGGAAGAAACACTGTCAACGGACAGATTGCTGATGAACTGAATATTACCGGGATATATTCACTGATCCGCCATCCGCTTTACCTTGGGAATTTTTTCATGTGGCTGGGACCTGTATTGTTCCTGAGATCGGTCGGATTCTACAATTGATCTTCGTTCTGCTTTACTGGATCTATTATGAACGGATAATGTTTGCCGAAGAGCAGTTCCTGAGAAGAAAATTCGGCGAAATTTATGACAAATGGTCAGAAACCGTTAGCTCCTTTATTCCATATTCTTTCAGATATATTCCTTCAGAACTTCCTTTTTCAGTGAGGAATGTCCTGAAGAGAGAATATAACAGCTTTGTCAACATCTTTGTAATATTCACTGTCCTTGATCTTTTCAGGAACTATTCCTTGTCGGAAAGGATTTATCTGACCCCGATGTGGATTTATCTGAGTGCCTCAGGTGGTCTGTAATCTGGCTTGTGCTCAGGACAATTCACAAACAGACTAAGTGGCTGGAGGTAGAAGGTCGATAAAAGATAAAAGACAAAAGTTTAAAGATAAAAGTAAGAGATCATCATTCCTCACTTTTGTCTTTTTCCTTTTGTCTTTTGACTTATGAGGTCAGCCCTCGACCCGGTGAAAATCATTATATAATACAGTCAGTGTTGCCAGTGATCCCAGTGCTGCAACAACATATGTATATGCAGCCCATTTAAGAGCATCCTGGGCCTTATCATGATTCTGATAAGAAGTTATTCCTGCATTTGAAAGCCAGGCAAGTGCCCTGCGGCTGGCATTAATCTCAACAGGCAATGTTATGAAGCTGAAAATAGTCGTAAAGGCAAAAAGAACAATACCTGCAAGCAAGAGTGCAGGGAAGGTCTGAATAAGAAAAACACCTGCCAGAAGAACCCACTGTACCCACTTCGATGCAAAAGCTCACAGCCGGTACAAGTTTGGACCTGAATCCGAGCCATGCATAAGCATTTGCATGCTGAACGGCATGTCCGCATTCATGAGCTGCCACTGCTGCAGCTGAAATATTGCGTCCATTATATACATCCTGGACTCAGATTAATAGTCTTGTCAACCGGATTATAATGATCTGTAAGATGCCCCTGAACACTTTCACCCTCACATCGTTATGCCATAGTCGCGCAGCATCCTTTCTGCGACATCCGGCCCGACATCCCGTTGTCAACAAGTATTTTTGAATACTTCTTGAATTTCGATTTCAATACCATGCTTACGATCCAGCTCAGGATCATGAAGCCTATAAAGATTATCCAGATATGTCATTGTAATTATCCTCCGTTAAATTTTAAATTTCTACTACAAAAGGCCTGCCAAACTATAATCAGAAGATTCTGATTGGTCATTTTGTCATGACTATCAATAAATAACAAGAAGCTTAATCCAAAAGTTCAATTGGACGGCTATTATTATCTTTGTCTGAATTATGAGTTTAATTAAAAGGGTGCTGTCATTTATTTTAACACTTCCTGTTCTGTTTTACAGGTATTCAATCTCACCTTTCCTGCGACCGTCCTGCCGTCATGTACCATCGTGTTCACAGTTTATGCTTGATGCGCTGAAGATTCACGGTCCTTTTACAGGTCTTCTGATGGGTACGGGTAGAATTCTCAGGTGCAGGCCCGGAGGCACTCATGGATTTGATCCGGTTCCTCTTTTCCGTTTCAGGAAATACCGACCGTTTTCATCATTGTTTGCAGGATGGAAGAAGGAGAACAGATTAAAGCGATAGTCTGTCAGAACCTGAGTTCCTCCCTCAGCAGCTCGTAATCCTGCGCGGCTGACCGGTAACTTGTCGCCTGACTGAAGTATTGCAACATAGTTGTCTTTACCATAAGGTTCGATCCGGTTGATCTCTCCGACTTTTACAATATATGAGCGGTGTATTCTTACAAAATCAGTCTTTGAAAGATTATCCTCATAAGCCTTCATTGTCTGCTGCTTGAGTGCTTTACCCGCGGAATGGTAAATCATCACATAATCATCCTGTGCCTCAACATATCTTATCTGTTCGACTGGTATCAGATTGATTGAGTTTCCTTTCGTACAACAATTCTGTTGACCGGAGAGGAAGTTTCGGGTTTTTTTGCCAGAAGCTGGCTAGCCGGTTCTTTATTCCCTGATTCTGTACCGGATTTTATTAATCGCTTTTTTGACTGATTCCAGGAACCGCCTTTTAGGAAAAGGTTTCATAAGATAATCTACGGCATTAAGCTCAAAAGCTCTCAGGGCAAACTGATCATATGCTGTTGTAAAGATGATTTCGGGTTTCTCGGTAAGGACCTCAAGCATCTCAATGCCTGTAAGTCTGGGCATCTGGATATCAAGGAATACCAGATCCGGTTTCATTATCGAAATTGTCTTTAACCCGGTAAAGCCATCTGCACATTCAGCAATTACTTCTGCCGAATCCACTTCCTGTAAATAATGCTTGATTATATCCCGTGCGGGGGATTCATCGTCAATTATTACTATTCTGATCTTTTCCATCGGTTGAATATCCCATTTGGAAGACTTTTCTTTACCCTAAAATTATGTATTTATTTTCAATTATTAATTATAAATAATCCACCGGTAAATACAGAGTTACGGTATAGATCCCATTTTCCTTTGTTGTTTTTATCGATCCCTTATTCCCATAGAATAATTCAAGCCGCCTCGTAACATTCAGCAAACCAGTCCCTGTTCCTTTCTTCAATGACGGTGCCGGGTAGTAATTATTGCTGATGCTTATTTCAAAGTATCCGTCAATCAATTTTGCCTGGGTGATAATCCTTACACTTTCAGTACTTTCATAGACACCATGTTTAACTGCATTCTCATAAAGCGGTTGCAAAAGCATGACCGGGATTTTAAAATCGAGACACCCGGGTTCTATATTCTCTTCTATTGTTAGTTTATCGCCGAACCTTACCTTTTCAATATCGAGATATAACCGCAGGTTGTCAAGCTCATTCTGCAGGGAGACAGGTTGTTCATCTTTTCTTGAAAGAGCATATCTCATAAACTCGGATAGCTTGATAACCATATCCCTGGCTTTTTCAGGATCAGTGATCGTCAGCGAGCTTATGGAATTAAGGCTGTTAAAGAGAAAATGAGGATTGATCTGTGACCGCAGCATTTTTAGTTCAGTCTCTTTAACCAGACTTTCAAGCCTTGCCTCTTTTGCTATCTTTTCCGAAAGATTGGTGAGGCTTACAAAAAGAAAATAGGTGAGGACAATCAATCCGTAAATAAATACCCCGGTTCCGATCCTGTAAGGAAAGGTTATTTCCCAGTAGGCTGGATAATTGTTTTGTTCGGGCAGGACAAGAAGAACGATATATTTTGTGATGAAGACCCATAAAGTTATAGAAATGGCTCCGATCATGACAAGATTTGAAATGAGGGTTGCAGGGCGGATCTTCCCCGTATTGAAATAACTGAAGGGATACCACAATGAAATGGCAATACCGGAATAGATTATCAGTGACAGTATGCTGTCGACAATTCCAATATAGGTGTAACTCCCGTAAGCATAGTAAAAAAGAAGTGACTGGCCCAGGGCAAGAAAGAGCCAGACCAGCCACCATACTATCAGCCTTACTTTGTTTGCAAGTACAGGATGTTTCATTCGGATATTAATAGCTTTTTATTTCTCCTCCGCCAAATACCACAGCACCTTTGATCACGAGCTGCCTTGTAGTATCAATTATTCTTCCGGGATTCAGTTTCCGTGAGTCTCCAAAACCTCCAAGGACGGGAACCACTTCGATTTTCACATTCCAGTCATCAGGAACTATAATTGTACATCCTCCAAATACACAGGCAATTTCCAGTTCCGATACACCCGGAGCAAGTTTGGCTTTTGTCAGGTCAATTTCGCTCCCCCCGAATACCGCAGTTACCTTTCCACCCCTGAAATTATCCGATACAATCTGGCGTTCCCCACCACTGAATACATGTACATAATCAATGTAGTCATCTCCTACCTGGGGTGCTGTTGAGACCGCATTCCATCCTTTGCGTCTGGAAAAAATAAAAATCACACCAATGATTATGAATATTGATGGCCAGAACATGTTGATATCAAATGTCTCCCTGAAAATGTGAGGAATCAGGAAAAATGCCCCTACGGCCATTACAATGATACCAGAAGTTTTACCCCCTGAAGAACCGATCGTAATTACAACTCCTATTGTTATAAGGAGCATGGGCCAGCTAAAAATAATGTGGTCAATGAACCCCGGGAAAAATCCGGTGTTCCTCAATACAAGAAACAGGCCGATCAGGACGAGGATCACTCCGATAATTGCCCTGTTGTTTGTCAGATGATGATGTTCGTGCTTTTGATAGGGCTTATCATCACGATAGTTGTTATTTGTTTCCATAGCTGTAAATTTATTTGTTTCTGATTAAATAAGTTAGTTTTTCAGTTTAAAAACGGAAGAGATGATAAATGAAAGGCCGATCAGGACTATAACAGCCGGCCAGTAGATAGTTTTAACAATCTCCGGAGTAACAATAAAAATTTCATCTAGCAAAAACCATATTCCTCCGGCAATCATTAACAGTCCTCCGGTGAATTGGAGGTTGAGCAATAAAAGCAAGCCAATGAATATCAGTGCTGTTTCCCAGGTGAAATAATTGCTTATGCTTCCCAGGTGAAGAAGGTCATTGGTTGCAACAAGGAGTGCTACTCCAAGCAGGATGAAGAACAATCCTATTCCGAACCGGGGGTGATGTTCCATCTTTGCTGAATAGTGATGATCTCTGTCTCTCATGGTTTTATTTTTTAATCTGTTTCAAAAATAATTCAATGTAAACAAGCCAGTAAGAGAAAATCGGTGAATGGCGATTTTTAACCGGTAATATGTCATTTCGGACAATAAATGTTACTTTTTTGTTGATAATTTTTTTAATTGAAGAAGGATTCATATTTTTGCAAACCAAAATTTGAAGAGATGTCCTGTTCTTATACTATTGGATTAAGCGGATTGAAAGAAGGACGCCATTCAATTGATTTTGAGATTGACAATAAGTTTTTTGAAAATTTTGAAGAGTCGGAAATCAGGGAAGGAAACCTGTTTGCAAATGTTGAACTTGAAAAAAGGTCCTCACATACCGACCTGTTGATCAGGATTTCAGGCAAAGTAAAAGTCTGTTGTGACAGGTGTCTTGAAATGTTTTTTTATCCGGTGGAATCAGAAAGCAGACTACTGGTTAAATTCGGGAAAAAGATTGAAGATTGTGACCCTGACATAATTTCTCTGACAACTGATGAAAATGAACTTGATCTGCAGCAGTATTTTTATGAGTATATTCACCTTGCACTGCCGATAAAGAGAGTGCATCCGGATGACCAGGACGGTAACAGCACATGTGATCCGGCGATGTTGAAAAAGCTGAAGGAGCTTATTGTTGAAGATGAAAATGAAATTGATCCCAGGTGGGATGAACTGAAGAAATTGATGAACGATAATTAAATAGAATTAAAATGGCACATCCTAAACACAAACATTCAAAGACCAGAAGAGATAAACGCAGAACACATTACAAAGCTACTGCACCAACTGTAGCCAGCTGTTCAAACTGCGGATCGTCAGTTCTGTATCACAGGGTATGTCCTGAGTGCGGGTACTACAGAGGCAAACTTGCTGTAGAGAAGAAGGTAACAGCCTGATTTTCCTTAATTTAATAGTTAAAAAATGAGAATTGGCCTTGATGTCATGGGTGGTGATTTCGCACCCGATGCAATCATTGAGGGCGCAGTTGATTCCCTCCGGCATTTAACAGATAAAGAGAAACTTATCCTTATCGGCGACGAAGGCTCCATTAACAGGAAACTGGATGAAATGCAGACTGACCCATCCAGTTTTCATATTGTTCATACTTCGCAGGTAATTGAGATGGCAGATCATCCTGCAAAATCTTTTTCGCAAAAACCGGATTCAAGTATTGCCGTCGGTTACTCGATGCTGAATAATGGCGATCTGGATGGTTTTTGCAGTGCAGGAAATACAGGAGCAATGCTCGTTGGGGCGAGTTACACGGTGAAACTTATACCGGGAGTTCTGCGGCCTGCTCTTGCTACAATCCTTCCCTGTGTAGATAACCGCAATTCAGTAATCCTCGACGTTGGACTTAATCCTGACTGCAAGCCGGAAGTGCTTCTGCAGTATGCCATACTTGGCAGTATATACGCAAAATATGTGCTGGGTACTGAAAATCCAACTGTCGGACTGATAAATCTTGGCGAGGAAGAAACTAAAGGCACTCCTGCAATAAAAGCTGCCTATGAATTGATGAAAGAATATCCCGGAATAAATTTTGCCGGAAATATTGAAGGAAATCACCTCTTCAGGGAAACAATGACAGATGTCGTGGTATGCGATGGTTTTGTCGGCAATGTCATTCTTAAACAGGGCGAAGCTTTTCATCATATTTATAAAAGCAGGAATCTCAAAGATGAATATTTTGACCGGCTTGATTTTGAAAATTATGGCGGGACACCAATCGTTGGTATAAATGCGAATGTTGTAATCGGGCATGGAATTTCTAAAAGGAAAGCCGTCATGAACATGATTCTTTCTACCAAGGCAGTGGTGCACGCAAATCTGGCTCAAAAGATCAAAGAAGCAATTTAATTATGGAAAAGATACGTGCAGCTATAACCGGGATCAATGCCTGGGTACCCGAATACATACTGACAAATCATGAGCTCTCTAAAATGGTTGATACCTCCGATGAGTGGATTATGCAAAGAGTCGGAATAAAAGAGAGGAGAATACTTAAGGGGGAAGGGCTTGGTTCATCAGATATGGGTGAGCAAGCAGTGCGCGGTTTGCTGATGAAAACCAAAACCGCTCCTGAAGAGGTTGATCTGTTGATCTGTTCCACCGTTACTCCCGATATGCTGTTCCCTGCAACTGCAAATATCATTTCAGATAAGTGCGGAATAAAGAATGCCTTCAGCTTTGATCTGAATGCCGCATGTTCAGGATTTCTTTTTGCCCTGCAGACGGGAGCTGCCTATGTGGAAACTGGCAGATATAAAAAAGTTGTGGTGGTCGGTGCTGATAAAATGTCATCCATTACAGATTATACCGACAGGACCACTTGTCCTCTCTTCGGAGATGCATCCGGTGCCGTTCTTCTTGAACCTACCAATGAGGAACTGGGAATTATGGATTATCTGTTTCATACAGACGGTTCGGGCAGGAAATACCTGCACCTGAAAGCCGGCGGTTCAGTTAAACCTGCCAGCCATGAGACAATAGATGCCAGGGAACACTTCGTCTACCAGGAAGGACAGAGCGTCTTTAAATTCGCAGTTTCAAATATGGCCGATATTGCAGTGGAGATCATGGAGAGGAATAATCTTAAATCTGATGATATTGCATGGCTGGTTCCCCACCAGGCAAACCTTCGCATAATAGATGCCACAGGCCGGAGAATGGGACTTGAAGCAGAAAAGGTAATGGTTAACATTCAGAATTACGGCAATACAACCTGCGCCACAATCCCTTTGTGCATCTGGGAGTATGAGAAAAAGCTTAAAAAAGGAGATATCCTTATCCTTGCCGCATTCGGAGGCGGTTTTACCTGGGGTGCCATCTATCTGAAATGGGCTTACGATCCGAAATAAAATTCTTCTTCTATCCTTAACCCCCCTTTAATTCCCCCCAGGGGGGAAAAAATATCCGGTATTTATTGTAATTTAATGTTAATACAATAGATTTTCTCCCCCATTGGGGGAGATGCCGCGCAGCGTCAGAGGGGGTCACTTATCATAACAATACACCCATATAGGAGATGCCGCGCAGCGTCAGAGGGGGTCACTTATCATAACAATACACCCATATAGGAGATGCCGCGCAGCGTCAGAGGGGGTCACTTACCATAACAATATACCCATATAGGGAGATCCCGCTTTAGCGGGAGAGGGGGTTTATAACTCAGGATTAATGATTTTATTAATTGCCCCTATCCTGTTTTTATCTGCAATAGTTTTTATATTTGTGAGTTATTACATATTAATCTCAAAACTTTTATAACCAATGGCAAAGTACAACGAGACTGATAACAACACAATTAATCTGATAAGTAACGGAACTGATATTACGGGAGATATCAAATCAAATGGTGATATCCGTATTGACGGCACTCTCAGGGGGAATCTCAATACCAAGGGCAAAGTAGTTATCGGTCCGACAGGCAAAGTGAGCGGTGAAGTAATCTGTAAAAACTCTGAGGTATCCGGTATTGTTGAGGGCAAGATCATTGTCGGACAGTTACTTAACCTGAAAGCATCTTCAAAGATAATGGGTGATATTGTCACAGTGAAACTCTCCATAGAACCGGGAGCTATCTTCTCCGGTACCTGTAAAATGAGTGATGGCGAAAATGACGGAGCAACGGCAGCCAATAAAGAAAAAGAACCTGAAAAGCCCGGAAAATAACGGGCTCAATGATTTTGGCAGATATTCGGGAATGGCCTTCCAGATGATCGCAATAATATTATTTACCACCTGGGGCGGCATAGAACTGGATAAACTGGCAAAATTCAAAACTCCTGTCTTTACAATAGTCCTTTCACTTCTCGGTGTTTTTGCAGCAATTTACACTGCCTTAAAAGACTTTATTAAGAAATAACCAGATTGAGACAAGTTATTAAATATGTCTTACTGCTGATGGCATTCAATATCCTGCTTATTATCAATGGTCTGCTGCTTAAATCACTTCCCCCGATAAATCTGTTTTACAGGGATATTATAGTCCTTTCATTATCGTTTTCGGTAATCTCTGCTGTAACACTCACAATTTTTTTCAGAGGTCGCGCACGGGAGCCCGACTCACACACAATGCACACACTCGTTGCTGTCAGCCTTAAGTTCCTGCTTGATATGGTACTGGCGCTCATATGGTTTTTTATTTCTAAAAAATCAACCCATACATCTGTTTTTATATTTTTTGTTATATATTTAACGCTCACAATATTTACATTTTTTATTATATTGAAGATGTTGAGGCACAGGTCTTTATAAAACTTAACGACGTTGAAAACAAAGGATCTTATTAGTCTTGTATTTATTCTTCTGCTTGCAGGAAAAACAATTTCAGCTTTGGGCAGAGAAGCGGGAGAAGAGAATAATCATAGTGAAAAAGGAGAATCGGAGGAGGAATTTGATGCAAGTACTTTCATAATGGAGCACATTGCTGATTCACATGAATGGCATCTTTTTACAAGGAAAAGCGGAGAGAGTGTCGCAATTTACCTTCCGGTTATTCTTTATTCGAAGGAAAAAGGTCTCGATCTCTTCTCGTCAAAAAGGCTCCATCATGGAACTATCTACAAAGGGTACAAGCTCGAAGAAGAGGGCGACCTTAAGGGCACAATTGTCTCGGTTAATGAAGCAGGGCAGGTTGACGAGGAGAATCTTCCTCTCGATTTTTCGATAACCAAAACTGTGGCAGGTTTGTTCAGCGCTGCAGCAATTGGCTTGTTCCTGTTCCTTTCTCTTGCAAGATCATATAAAAAAACGGGGATAAGCCACCCGAAGGGAATACAGAGTTTCCTGGAACCAATAATACTCTTTGTGCGCGATGATATCGCAATTGCAAATATTGGGAAGCATAAGTATGAAAAGTATATGCCCTATCTGCTGACAGTCTTCTTTTTCATACTTATAAACAACCTGATGGGTCTCGTACCATTCCCTCCCCCGTTCGGAGCCAATGTAACAGGGAATATCGCAGTAACATTTGTACTCGCATTGTTCACGTTTTTTATAACCCAGTTCAGCGGTAACAAAAATTACTGGCGTCACACCTTTGCCACACCGGGTGTTCCTTTCTGGCTTTTGCCTGTGATGATACCGGTTGAGCTGATAGGCATTTTTTCAAAGCCATTCGCACTGATGATCCGTCTCTTTGCCAACATAACGGCAGGGCATATCATTGTGCTAAGCCTCGTTTGCCTTATCTTCATCTTTAATTCACTGGGAGTGGCTCCGGTTTCAATCTTATTTGTAATTTTCATGGATTGCCTCGAATTGCTTGTGGCATTCCTTCAGGCATATGTATTCACGTTACTGTCAGCACTATTTATAAGCCTGGCAGTACAGGATCATCATTAATTTTTATTGTTTAATTTAAAAAACCCAGTTATTATGACAGGTACAATGGCAGCAGTGGGAGCAGGTCTTGCAGTTATAGGTGCAGGACTTGGCATCGGAAGAATCGGCGGATCGGCTATGGACGCAATTGCACGCCAGCCGGAAGCAACCAACAAGATTCAGACAGCCATGATCATAGCAGCAGCCCTTATTGAAGGAGCCGCATTGTTTGCTATAGTGGTTGCTCTTATTGCATAGTAAAAATCGGGGAGCACCGCTACGGTTGGTAGCCGTGCTCCAATTAATATTCAATTGTAAAAAATATAAGTTATGGTCTTATTAGCAAATAGCCTGACAACCCCGGCAATCGGGACAATCTTCTGGACTACCCTGATTTTTGGAATGTTTTTTCTGATCCTGACAAAATTTGCATGGAAACCGATCCTTAATGCTGTCAGAGCCAGGGATGAGATGATTAAAGGCTCACTCGAATCAGCTGAAAAAGCCAGGGAGGATATGTTGAAGCTGCAGAGCGACAATGAAGCAATCCTTCGCAAGGCAAGGGAGGAACGCGAAGGTATCCTGAAGGAAGCAAGGGAAGTGCGCGACAAGTTGATTTCGGAAGCAAAAGGGAAAGCAACTGAAGAAGCTGAAAAGCTCATTGAAAAGGCAAGAACAGGTATCGAAAGTGAAAAGAGAAAAGCGCTTTCTGAGATTCGCGAACAGGTGGCTACCTTATCTGTGGAAATTGCATCAAAACTCCTCGGTGAAAAACTCAGTCAGACCGGCGAACAGGGGAAGCTGATCGACAAGTATCTGAAAGAGATCGATTTCAATAAGAATTAGAGAGCAGTACAGTAATGAACGACAGTAAAATTTCAGTCAGGTATTCAAGAGCATTATTCCAGTCAGCCCTCGAAAGCAAAATCCTCGACAAGGTAAATCACGATATGATCCTGATTGCAGAGATCTGTAAGGAACCTGAAATAAAAGAATTTCTTAATAGTCCTATAATTGTCCCGTCTAAAAAGATGGATATTTTCCACAAGATCCTTGACGGAAAAGCGGAAAATATCACTCTGGCACTTATCGACCTGGCAGTCAAAAACGGGAGAGAGAGCTTCCTCCCTGCAATCGCCAGGGTTTTCATCCATGAAACGATGAAATACAAGGGAATAACCAAATCTGTCCTCACAACTGCATACAAAGTCGATGATAAGGTGAGGAAGCAGATCAGCGTACTTATTTCTGACTCTTTCGGGACGAAAGCTGAACTTGAAGAAGTTTTAGACCCTGAAATAATTGGCGGCTTCATATTGCGTGTTGATGACAATTACATCGATGCAAGCGTCAGGAGTAAACTAAATAAAATAAAGAAGGAACTGATGAGAAGTTAATACCTTCATAATTACATTTTTTCAGAAACCAGGAATTTTAAGCAAACTACAATATGAGTAATATTAAACCAGCAGAAGTTTCAAAAATCCTCAGGGAGCAACTGGAAGGCATACAGACCGGTGTTGAACTGGAAGAGGTTGGTACAGTGTTACAGGTTGGAGACGGGATTGCCCGTATTTACGGCCTGTCAAATGCACAGTCCAATGAATTGATTGAATTTGAGAATGGAATGGAAGGCATCGTTCTTAATCTCGAGGAAGATAATATCGGAGCAGTTTTGCTCGGTCCTACTGAAGAGATCAATGAGGGCGATATTGTGAAGAGAACCGGAAGGATTGCTTCTATCGGCGTCGGCGAAGGGCTGCTGGGAAGAGTAATAACACCTACCGGACAACCTTTGGATGGTAAAGGCCCGATAGAAGGAGAACTGTTTATTCTTCCTTTTGAAAGGAAAGCTCCCGGGGTTATTTTCAGACAGCCCGTTAAGCAGCCACTGCAGACAGGAATCAAGGCGATTGATGCAATGATCCCGATAGGACGCGGACAGAGGGAACTTATAATAGGCGACAGGCAGACAGGCAAAACGGCTATTGCAATTGATACGATAATAAATCAGAAAACCAATTTCGAAAAAGGAAAACCTGTTTATTGCATCTATGTTGCAGTCGGACAAAAAGGCTCTACTGTTGCCAACATAGCAGCTATTCTCGAAGAACACGGAGCGCTTCAATATACAGTAATTGTGCTTGCTACAGCATCCGACCCTGCTGCCTCGCAGTTCTATGCGCCATTTGCAGGTGCCGCCATAGGCGAATTCTTCCGCGATACAGGCCGTGATGCCCTTATTATCTATGATGATCTTTCGAAACAGGCTGTTTCTTACAGGGAGGTGTCACTTTTGCTTCGCCGTCCACCGGGACGTGAAGCCTATCCGGGCGATGTATTCTACCTTCACTCACGGCTTGCTTGAAAGAGCAGCTAAGATCATTGAATCCGATGAGGTGGCACAGAAAATGAACGACCTTCCTGAGTCAATAAGGCATCTTGTCAAAGGTGGCGGATCGCTTACAGCCCTGCCAATTATTGAAACCCAGGCAGGTGACGTTTCAGCATATATTCCTACAAACGTTATCTCAATTACCGACGGCCAGATTTTTCTTGAATCCAACCTTTTTAACGCCGGAGTAAGACCGGCAATCAACGTTGGTATATCTGTTTCAAGGGTAGGGGGTAATGCTCAGATAAAATCGATGAAAAAGATTGCAGGTACCCTTAAAGTTGACCAGGCTCAGTACCGGGAACTTGAAGCATTCTCCAAATTTGGCTCTGACCTTGATGCCTCAACACTTGCAATCCTCAATAAAGGTGCAAAAAACGTTGAGATCCTGAAACAGGGACAATATAACCCGATGGCTGTTGAAAAACAGGTTGCAATCATCTACTGCGGGACAACCGGTCTTCTGAAGGACATCCCAATAAATAAAGTCAGAAGCTTTGAAAATGAATATCTTGAAATGCTTGAACTCAGGCATCGTGATATTCTTGACAAGATACGCGACGGACAGATCACCAGTGAAATAACATCAGTTCTCGAAAAGGTTGCGTCAGAATTGGTTGTAAAATTCATTCCTCAATAACCCTGATAATCTGCTTAATTTAATTCTAAATGGCGAATTTAAAAGCAATAAGAATACGAATAACCTCTGTTAAATCAACCCGGCAGATCACTTCGGCAATGAAAATGGTCTCTGCTGCCAAATTGCGCAAAGCCCAGGATAAAATTGTAAGGCTGAGACCGTATGCCGGCAAACTGTACGAAATCCTGGTTGGCCTGTCTCAGAGTCTTTCAGATTCTGAGATCGATAATATTTATGGGAGGGTTTCTGCCCCTGATAAAGTTCTTATTGTTGTAATAACCTCGAACAGAGGTCTTTGCGGAGCGTTCAATGCAAATGTCATCAAGGAAGCGAGGAGAATAGTATCGGAAAAATACTACGATCAGTTTAAAAGCGGCAATCTTAAACTATTGACTATAGGGAAAAAAGGATATGACTATTTCAGGAAACAGTCTGTAAAAATGCTGCCTGAACAGAATAACTTGCTGAATGATCTTACATTTGACAATGTGGCAAAGGTTGCCGGGGAGATAATGCAGAGTTTTGCATCGGGTGAGTTTGACAGGGTGGAGCTTGTTTATAATCAGTTCAAGAATGCCGCAGTGCAGAATCTGACCTATGAGGTCTTTCTTCCGGTACAAACCGTTCCGGCTGGCAAAGACAAAAATATTCCGGTCGACTATATTTATGAACCCACTGCTGAAGAGATAGTAAAAGAACTGATCCCGAAATCACTGAAGATTCAGTTTTACAAGGCAATACTCGATTCGTTTGTTGCCGAACACGGTGCCAGGATGACAGCAATGCACAAGGCTACAGACAATGCAACTGGAATGATCAGGGATCTGACGCTTCAGTACAACAAGGCAAGACAGGCAGCAATTACCAACCAGATTCTTGAGGTTGTGAGCGGTGCGGAAGCGCTTAGAGGTTGATGATTTTTGATATCCAGGATCGAAATAGATAATAATGTACAATCAGTCTGAGCTAAAAAAAATTGTCGATAAGGCTATAATAAACCTTTCGTACAATACGGAAGCTGAGAAACTTATCGATCCGGTACGATATATTCTTTCCATGGGAGGGAAGCGACTGAGGCCTGTCATATCCCTCATGTCACTCAATCTGTATTGTGATATTATTGATGATGGAATAATGCCTGCAACAGGGCTTGAAGTGTTCCATAATTTTACCCTGGTTCACGATGATATAATGGATCAGGCACCTGTCAGAAGAAATTTCCCTACAGTACATACCCGATGGGGCATCAATCAGGCTGTACTGTCAGGTGACGTGATGGCATTTATTGCCAATGAATGTTTCCTGCAAACTCCGTCCGGATGTCTGGCAAAAGTATTCAGTGTGTTCAATAAGGCTGCAATTGAGGTTTGTGTCGGCCAGCAACTGGATATAGATTATGAAAAACAGGCAGTTATTACCCTGGATGAGTACCTGCGTATGATTGAGCTGAAAACGGCTGTGCTTATAGCTGCTTCGGCTAAGATAGGATCTATAATAGGAGGGGCTGACATTAAGGATTCAGATCTGATTTACGAGTTTGGCAGGAATCTCGGACTTGCTTTTCAGATACAGGATGACCTGCTGGATATCTACGGAGATGCCAGGGTATTCGGCAAAGTACCGGGAGGCGATATTATTGCCAACAAAAAAACTTTCCTTCTTGTAAAGGCTTTCGAGATCGCTTCTGCTGAACAGGAGAAAAAACTGCATGAATTGTTTACCGCCGGCAGTACAGATCCGGAAAGCAAGGTTAAGGGAGTACTTGATATTTATGATCAGCTCAATATCAGAAACCTTACCGAGAACCTGGCAAACGAACATATAGACATCGCATTCAGCCAGCTTGAAAAGGTGAGTGTATCCAGGGAAAGAAAAGAGGAAATTACACAGATTACAATGTCGCTTATTGGACGGGATAAATAAAGGGATTATAAAAAATATTTTAAATTTGTATCTTCTTAAAACAAAAACAAAAATCAAATTATATGTCACAGAATACCGGAAAAATCAGCCAGATCATAGGACCCGTGGTTGACGTTACTTTCGAAAAACAGGGTCTGGAGATGCCTGATATCTTTGATGCCCTTGAGATTATAAAGGATGACGGCTCAAGACTTGTGGTCGAATGCCAGCAGCATATCGGGGAAAAGACAGTCAGAACAATTGCAATGGATTCTACTGACGGGCTCCGCAGAGGGATGGATGTTGTTGCAACCGGATTGCCGATAACAATGCCTATCGGCGAGCAGATTAAAGGCCGGCTTATGAATGTGACAGGAGAAGCTATTGACGGCATCGGCTTCCTCGATAAGACAGGAGGTTACCCGATACACCGTAAACCGCCGAAATATGAAGATCTCTCAACGGAAAAGGAGGTTTTGTACACCGGCATTAAAGTAATAGACCTTATTGAGCCTTATTCCAAGGGTGGAAAGATAGGACTCTTCGGAGGTGCAGGCGTTGGAAAAACTGTTGTTATCCTGGAGCTGATAAACAATATTGCAAAGGCCTACTCAGGCCTCTCAGTTTTTGCAGGTGTGGGTGAAAGAACAAGGGAAGGGAACGACCTTCTGAGGGAGATGCTCGAAGCAGGTGTTATAAGCTATGGCGAAGATTTTCTGGAGAATATGAAAGCAGGTGGATGGGACCTTTCAAAAGTTGATATGGATGCCCTGAAGGAATCAAAGCTTGCCCTTGTGTTCGGACAGATGAATGAACCCCCGGGAGCAAGAGCCAGGGTGGCATTATCCGGATTGTCGGTCGCCGAGCATTTCAGGGATGGAGATGGTAAAAGCGGAGGCAGGGACATTCTTTTCTTTATGGATAATGTCTTCAGGTTTACCCAGGCTGGTTCAGAAGTGTCTGCCCTGCTAGGAAGGATGCCTTCGGCAGTTGGATATCAGCCTACCCTTGCAACAGAAATGGGTATAATGCAGGAGAGGATCACATCAACAAAGCACGGTTCAATTACTTCCGTTCAGGCGGTATATGTGCCGGCCGACGACCTTACCGACCCTGCTCCGGCTACAACATTTGCACATCTCGATGCCACTACGGTGCTAAGCAGGAAAATTTCTGAGCTGGGTATTTATCCGGCTGTTGATCCTCTTGATTCAACATCCAGAATTCTTTCCGCAGAGATCGTTGGTGAGGCCCACTATAATTGTGCTCAAAGAGTGAAAGAACTTCTTCAGCGATATAATGAACTGCAGGATATCATAGCAATTCTTGGTATGGACGAGCTTTCTGAAGAGGATAAGCTGGTTGTACACCGTGCAAGAAGAGCACAGAGATTCCTGTCACAGCCTTTCCAGGTGGCCGAACAGTTTACCGGGATCAAGGGAGCTCTCGTTTCTATTGAAGATACAATAAAGGGCTTTAATATGATCATGGATGGCAAGGTCGATCAGTATCCTGAGTCTGCCTTTATGCTCGTGGGAACCATCGAGGATGCTATTGAAAAGGGAGAAAAAATTCTTGCTCAGTCAAAATAATATCAGGAATGAGAATAGAAATTGTCACACCTGACAAAAGGATTTTTAACGGCGAAATTAAGTCAGTAAGGGTCCCCGGGAAAAAGGGATCCTTCCAGGTACTTAAAGACCATGCGCCCATTGTTTCAACTCTTGAAAACGGTCCGGTTATCATTGTTGACCAGGAAGGAAAAGAGACAATATTCGAGATCAGTGGCGGAGTCATAGAAGTCAAGGCCAACAAAATCATACTTCTGGCTGATAGTGTGAGATAAGATTTGTTATATGAGTCCGGATGAATTTCGCAGACATGCACATGAGCTTGTTGAATGGATGGCAGGCTACATGGAGAATGTTGAGAATTACCCTGTCAAATCATCAGTAAATCCGGGTGAGATTAAGGGGCAGATCCCCGACAATCCGCCTCTGCAGCCTGAGTCATTCAGCGCCCTGATGAGAGATTTTGAAGATATTATAATGCCAGGGATAACACACTGGCAGAATCCTAATTTTTTTGCATATTTCCCGGCAAACACAAGCCCTCCCTCCGTTCTGGCTGAAATGCTGATCGCTTCTCTCGGAGCTCAGTGCATGATCTGGGAAACCTCTCCGGCAGCTGCTGAGCTGGAAGAGAAAATGATGATCTGGCTCAGGAACATGATCGGATTACCTGCGGAATTTGAAGGGGTAATCCAGGATTCTGCCTCAACAGCCACTCTGGCAGCAATACTCACCGCACGGGAAAAATCAACCGGTTTCCTCATTAATAATGAAGGAGCTGCAGGTGCAGGAATTTGCAGGGTTTATTGTTCGGAGCAGACCCATTCATCAGTTGAAAAAGCTGTGAAGATCTCCGGAATCGGCAGGAAAAACCTCGTAAAGATCCCTGTCAGGAAGGATTTTTCGATGGACCCGGAAAAGCTTAAGGAAGCAGTTGCCCTGGACACAGGGAGAGGCTTCCTTCCCTGCTGTGTTGTCGCAACCATCGGAACTACCGGGACAACCGCTATGGATCCGATAAGGGCAATTGGAGAGATCTGCAGCGAGAATATGATATGGCTGCACGTTGATGCGGCAATGGCCGGATCTGCACTTATTCTTCCGGAATTTCAATGGATGCTGGATGGAAGGGAATTTATCGACAGTTTTGTTTTCAATCCGCACAAATGGCTGTTCACAAATTTTGATTGTTCAGCATACTTTGTCAGGGATGCCGGCTCCTTAATCAAAACTTTTGAAATACTGCCCGAGTACCTGAAGACCAGAACCAGGGGAAAGGTAAATGACTACAGGGATTGGGGCGTTCCTCTCGGACGCAGGTTCAGAGCCCTGAAGCTTTGGAGCGTCATAAGGTCGTATGGGCTTGAAGAGCTTAGAAACAAGCTCAGATACCATATTCAGATTGCCGCCACGCTATCAGAAATGATATCGGGAGAACCTGATTTCGAGATTCTGGCCCCTGTAACCATATGTGTGGTTTGTTTCCGGTACAGGCCGGCGGGGCATGATGAGAACCAAATAAATATTTTGAATGAAACGCTGAATCACCAGCTGAATGATTCCGGCAAACTATATCTTAGCCATACTGTCCTTGATGGCAAATACACACTCAGGATGGTAACTGCCCAGACAAATGTTACACTGGGCCATATTGAAAGAGCCTGGTCTGCAATTAAAGAGGCTGCCCGCAAAATTGACTCCTGACCAGTTACATCCGGGTCCTTCCGATAACCATTCCAAAAAGGTCTATGTTGAGCAGAAACTTGAATACCGGACTCTTTTCCTCTCTCTTCCAGGCACTTTGAACCCCGCATGAAATCATATAAGGGATTCTGAAAAGATGAAGGTCGGCCGTTAGTTCAAATCCGGCAGAGCTGAAAGTCTCCGTATAGTCGTGGAATACTGTCGCCTTTAATCCTTCCGGCGTCTCCTCATAATAAGTATTCCCCGTACCTCGTGCATAGTCGCAGAAAAGTGATGTCCGGATCCTTTTTATATAGATAAGACTGGAAATATTGAAATCGGGATAGGCCAGTGGCGCTGCATAATCAATGGAGATAAAATCAAGATCCCCGGAAATAATATTTTCATATCCGCGGGGCAAAGAAATCCGGCTTCCTAACAGATATTTTTCAGGATCCTGTTTCTCTTTTTCATAACTTATCTTTATCCCGTTGCTCGGAAGAAATCCCGGGAAATAAAATGAGGTCTTCAATGAGATCTCTGTTCCGTAGATATTCCTGTCAAAGGGTGCAAAAGAATAATTGAAATCAATTGTCTGGGCCCACCTGGGATATATATCACGGTATGCAAACCTGTGATAGTTGGAAAAATATGCTCTTCCGGATATTATATTCTGGCCGTAATCAAAGCTTCCTGCTTCTTTGATATAAATATAATTATTCAGATAGTTTGAGGTAACCGAAGGACGCAGGAACTGATAGAATCTGCCTGAGGTGAAGTTAAGCGGCACCGAGACGGTATTGGTAAATCTGAATCCGGGCTGAACCGTAGAAGGATTGTCAATTGGCTCTCCGAATTTGGCAATGGATGGATCATAGCCAAAATCGAGCTGTGATTCAAAAACAGGATACCAGCCCTGCCAGGTTACCCTGGTATGGAGGACATGGTTTTTTTCTTCGGTATATTCATATCCTATTGATGATATCAGAGTACTGAGATGATTCTGGGTGAGCAGAGTTATCCCGGGCCTGACGGATGCCGGGTCAGATTTTATCTCATCAATGTCTGCATAGAACGGCATCCAGCTGTGGAATTTGAAAAGATGCTCCCATTTTTTGTAGGGTTCGGGGGTATAAACTTTATCTGTAACCGTCTCTGAAGCCTTTGTTTTAATGTCAAAACGGTTAATCAGGAAGGAGGAAGAACCGGAAATTGTATCGGGTGCTGACATGACTGACGGGAGTGTCATGCTGCAGATATTATTCCCCAGGGAGGAATAATCGCTGAAGATAATATTATCAGAATTCATGCAGAGATCAGCAGTGCCGAACATGGAATTGGTGATAGCGGTAATTTTTCTGTCCGGTGTTAGAAGATAAATATTATCGGTTCCTGACAATGAACTGACAAAGAAGAGAGAATCATTTCTCAAAAATGAAGACTGAATATCATTTTTCCCTTCTTTTATTAAGGGTTTCCATTCATGAGTTGACTTGCTGAAAGACAGAATCCCCTCTCCCTCTGAGGAGAGAGAGATCAAAGTTACATCCTCACCTCCGGCCGACCATTGCGGACGCTGAAGATATACATTGTCAGGGGATGGTACGCTTTTCAATATATTACCTGTTTCAGAATCAATCAAGACCAGGTTGTTTTTATTATCCGCAGTGTTTTCAACTGCTGCTGTAATTTTTCCGTCAGGAGAAACAGCGGCTGAGAGATATCTCGATTTTCTTGTGAGGCTTCTGATCCTTTTGTTTTTGAGATCCATTATCTTTATTATTGAATATTGCCTGTTCTCCCACCTGTGATCATTCCTTGTTTCAACCCATACAAGAGTACCCTTGCCATAACTGATGTACCAGGGATAAATATATCCCGGCAGGTGAATCGTCTCTTCACTCCTTTCCGATGTTCTCAGTAGCACAAAGGCCGGTGGCTTTGTGAATGTAGTTTTGACGGCAATTATGCTGTCTTTTCCAGCTGCGACGGGAGAATAATAATTAATATAATTTCCCTCCTTCGGGGGATTGATCTGAGAGTAAGAAACTGATCCGGTTTCCTCCACATCATTTGTCCAGATTGTTTTAAGGGTATCAAAGGCTTCCCGGTAAAGAGTTTTCTTTCTCAGACCCGTACTCTTCAAAAGACTCAGGTTGACCGGATTGATGGTGAATGGATTTTTTGCAGTATAGTCGAGCATTTTATTCCATACCTGCGGATCATGTTTTGCCTTGGCCCATGTTACAATCTGGTAGCCCGACTGATAATGGTCCGGTATGAATTCCCTGAATGATCCGCTTACGATCTGGTCATACTTATAGATCTTCTGTTTTTCCACCGAAATGGCCTTCATCTGTTTTTGAAATGAGGGAGTCCGCCCCCTTCCGGATTCTGTCAGTGCAGATTCGGCAAATACTGCATCTCCTTCAAGATACCAGAGCGGCAAAAGAAATGCAACAACACCATAGATCTGTTCTCCGAACAGAAATGACATTCCCTTTGAGAACCCTTTGGTCAGTGATTCCATCTGCAAAACGTGAGTAAGTTCATGCAATGACAGCTGTTTAACGGATCAAGCGGAATTGTGTTCTGTTCGGGTGTGGGATATATCTCCATCCGCCTGGGAGCCCAGGCAACATATCCATTCGACTTTGTTGTGTAATTGTGTATTATGACAGGAATTGTGAATTTCTTTTCCGGAAAAAGAGATCCAAGTCTTGAGTAAGCATCATCGAGTGATCTGGCAAATTCTATTCCTGCCTCACCATACTTTTCAGGATATATAATTTTGAACCTGCCGGTTTTTATCTGAACCCATTTTAACGAGGACGGGATCCTGTCCGGTTTCATAATATTGCGAGAAAGTATTTTGAGCAGATAGTAAAAGGATTATATATAAAATTATGAAATGATATCTCATAGAGTTTAATATTGCTCAAAAATAACAAAATTAGTGAGTATTAACGATGTGGCTGAAATATCAAAAAAAGCACTAATTTCGCCATCTGACCGATTGCAGATATTCTGATTATTAAAAGATATTGGAGAATGAAGAATTATAAGCTGATTAACAACATAACAGGTTGGACAGTTTTTCTAATTGCGGCCGTTACCTTCCTGATGACAATCGAACCTACAGCAAGTCTTTGGGACTGCGGGGAATTCATAGCATCAGCATTTAAGCTCGAAGTTGGTCATCCTCCGGGGAACCCTGTCTTCATGGTTATGGCAAGATTCTTCACCCTTTTCGCAGGAGGCGACGTATCGAAAGTTGCCGTTATGGTTAATGCAATGTCGGCTCTTGCAAGCGCATTCACCATCCTCTTTCTTTACTGGACTATTACCCATCTTGCAAGAAAAATTCTGCTGAAAGAAGAAAGTGACTACAATACAGGAAGGATAATTGCGGTTATGGCAGCCGGTACCGTAGGTGCACTTGCATATACTTTTTCCGACTCATTCTGGTTTTCGGCAGTGGAGGGGGAGGTTTATGCCAGTTCTTCACTTTTTACAGCCCTTGTTTTCTGGGCAATACTCAAATGGGAGGATGTGGCCGATGAAGAATACGCCGACCGCTGGATAATTCTGATTGCATTCCTGATGGGCCTTTCAATAGGCGTCCATCTTCTGAACCTGCTGGCAATACCGGCTATAGTCCTTGTCTATTATTTTAAGAAATTTGAGTTTTCATGGAAAGGTTTAATTATCTCCCTGGCAACTTCCGTTATATTTCTGGCGCTGCTTATGTATGGAATCATGCCGGGAGTGGTAACCATCTCTTCAAAATTCGACTGGCTGTTTATAAATACACTGGGTCTTCCTGTCAACGCCGGGATGATTTTTCATATGATTATTCTGTTTACGCTGCTTGGCCTTGCTGTGTATTTCTCCTTTATCATCAGATACAAGGAAAAATGCATTGTTCGCTATTGCTGCGCTTATCTTCACAGGCATCTGGATAATTTCCGGCTCAGCTTTTCTGAATTTACTGGTCCTGATAACTATCTCAGGGGTAACATGGTATTTAGCCGGTAAAAAGAGGGCAGTCCTGAATACTGCCCTTACTGCACTGCTTGTTATTCTTATTGGTTATTCATCAAATGCAATTATTGTAATCAGATCCTCCGCCGGAACACCGCTTAATGAGAATAATCCTTCAAATCCCTATAACCTGCTCTACTTTCTTAACAGGGAGCAGTACGGTCAGCGTCCGTTATTCAGAGGGGCAGTATATAATGCTCCTGTTATAGATTACAAGGAAGGTAAGCCAAAATATGCGCTGGAGAATGGCAAGTATATTGTAACAGGCCATGATCTCGAACGGGTGTACGATCCCAGGTTTGTAACCATCTTTCCGAGAATGTGGAGCGATCAGAGCGATCATCAGGCAATATATGAAGAATGGGGAAGAGGTAAAAGGGACACCTGTTCAGGTTGAGGATCCGAATGGGGATAAGAAGGTCGTCAGAAAACCTACTTTCATGGAGAATATGAGGTTCATGTTCTCCTACCAGTTTGGTTACATGTACTTCAGATATTTCATGTGGAACTTTTCAGGTAAGCAAAACGATACCCAGGGTACAGGAGGTGCTTTAAACGGTAACTGGATTAACAGGCATCAGCTTTCTGGATGAACCGAGACTGGGAACCTCCGACTTACCTGCGGATTTAAAGAATGACACATCAAGAAACAAATATTACCTGTTTCCGTTTCTGCTTGGCATTGCCGGGTTGTTCTATCAGTTTAACCGTGATAATAAGAACTGGGGTATAATTCTCCTGCTCTTTGTAATGACCGGAATTGCCATTGTATTCTACCTTAATCAGTATCCAAACCAGCCCCGGGAGAGGGATTATGCCTATGCGGGATCCTTTTATTTCTATTCTGTATGGATAGGGCTTGGGGTGCTGGCTCTGTTTGAGGGTATTTCAAAGCTTTTGTCAGAGAAAATAGCAGCTCCGCTGGCAGGGGGATTATGTTTATCTTGCAGTTCCTGTTATTATGGGAGCGGAAAACTGGGATGACCATGACAGATCAGGAAGGTACCTGGCCAGGGATGTTGCTTTCAATTACCTGAATTCATGTGCTCCGGGTGCCATTCTCTTTACGAATGGCGATAATGACACATTTCCCCTGTGGTATGCCCAGGAGGTTGAAAATAAAAGAACTGATGTGAGAGTCTGTAACCTTATGCTGCTGAATACCGACTGGTATATTAGCCAGATGAAAAGCAAAACATATCAGTCTGAACCGTTGCCGGTCACACTGCCTCAAAATAAATATTATGATGGTATAAACAACCAGATCTTTATTGTTGAAAAGACCAAGGATCCGGTCGACATATCGACGGTTATAGATTGGGTAACGAGTGATAACAAGGGAACAAAAGTCCAGGTCTCTACTTCCGAGATACTTGATATTATTCCGACCAGAACAATCAGGATCCCCGTGGATAAGTCAAAAGTGATTGCCTCCGGTACAGTCAAGCCTCAGGACTCTGCCAAAATTGTTCCTTATATTGATATTAAACTGAAGGGCAGCTCAATCCTTAAGAGCCAGCTGATTGTTCTTGATATTCTTGCACATAATAACTGGGAAAGACCAATTTATTTTGTAACCGGATATCATAATGATGCATTTGGCCTAGAAGAGTATTTTCAGCTGGAAGGCCTTGCCTACAGGCTTGTACCCATCAAATCGCAGAATAAAAGCTGGCTCGACTACGGCAGGATTGACACCGATATCCTTTATGACAATATGGTTAACAAGTTTGTATGGGGCGGAGCAAAGGAAAAAGGAGTGAATATTGACTATAATCATAAACGTACTCTGATTGTTGTGAAGGCAAGGATGAATTATGCAAGACTTGCAAAGGCCTTGGTTGCTGAGGGTAAAAATGAAAAGGCACTTGAAGTGCTTGATTATTGCATGGAAACACTTCCCCTTGAGAAACTCTCATATGATCCGTATGTCGCAGATGTGATTGAAGCATATTTTGCGGCAGGAGCCACAGAGAAAGCCCTTGCAATGGGTCTGGCTATGACAGATTTTTATTATGAGCATCTTGATTATTATCTTAAGCAGAATCAGTATATAATACGCTCGGCTGAGTTTGAAATTCAGACTGCTATCCAGTACACCTCAAGGGTTGCAAATGCCTGCAAGGCAAACGGAAAACCTGAACTGGCCGAGGAGATCAATAAGAAACTGGAAGGCTATTATACAAGCTATGTGAGTACAATTCAACCTGATCTAAAATGATAAGGCAATATCATTTTCTGAGGTAAGCCGGAACCTCGAGATAAGGTATTTTTCGAGAAGGAATACTATTTTTTCCGGGTAGATGGGTTTAAGCACAAACTCATTGCATCCTGCAATATAGGCCTCAGCTTTCGCCTGTTCAGATGAATATGCCGTAATCATAATCACAGGTATGCTCTTGCTTTCCTTGCGGAAGATTCTCACACATTCAATTCCGTTTATAAGCGGAATAAGAAAATCCATGAATATAAGGTCAATCTTATTATGTTCCTGTCCGATGTAATCTACAAACTCTTTACCGGTACGGAATATCCTTATTTCAGCACCCGAATCCTTCAGGAGAGTTTCATAGTATTTTATTGAAGGACGATCGTCCTCAACGATAACTATGTGTTTGCCTGTAAGTTCTAAGCTGCTGATATTCAAAGGCATTTGCAGATCTGATTAAACTTTCATAAAATTAGTACAAGCAAGAGGATCCACAGGCAATTTATTATCCCAATTATTAACATTTTATCAACATCTTCGCCTATATAAAGATAAGAGATATTTGGTTTGGACAATAAAATTTTGCAAATCTGAAAGAATAAATCCTGAAAATAATTTTCGGACAAATTTGTTTCGTTAAAACTGCAATCCTTCTTATTGCTCTGGCAATTCTAACAGGAAAATCCGGTTATTCTCAGGACGGATCTGACAATGCAATCAGGCATGTCTTAATATGATATTAACGGCACTCTACCTTTAATATTTGATTTCCGACGGGTGCATCAGGGGTAGATTCTTTTTCTACTAATTCATCACCACAATATTCTGTTTCGGGTGTGGAAAATACTTCTATGCCATCTTCATATGTAACATCCTTACATTTTTTACATCCAATGAGTGCTTCACATGAATTAACAATCAATGCAAGGATCAGGTAAGTGACTATGTAAAATAACTTCCTTTTCATATGGCCGGTATTTCGGATCAAATTTAATAAATCCCACCGATCGTGAAACATAATTATATCAAAAAGGTTAACTGGCAAAAAAAAAGCACTGGAAGATGCATCAAAATATTAAATTGACAGTCATTTAGGCAGGAATGAAAATATTTTTAAATTGCATTAAATTTTATAGTCATGGAAGAGTTAAAAATGAAAAAGCATGTTACCATAGTTGGAGCTATCCAGATCGGGATCGGTATCTTAGGACTGATTGGAGCAGTCGGCACATTCTTCGCCCTCAGGTTTGCTATGACAATGGCCGGAGTTGACGGAGATAATACAGGCGTTGTTGTTATAAGGTTCCTGTCAGTAAGTCTCCCTATTCTGATATTGTTTTTATCAACCCTTTCATTGGTAGGCGGAATAGGTCTTCTTGCCTTTAAACCCTGGGCAAGGTATCTGGTAATGGTTGTTGCTGCACTTGGATGCCTCTTCATCCCTATTGGTACTCTGAACGGAGTCTATGCTTTATGGGTTCTGCTGCAGGATGACACATTAAAACTATTCGAAAATAAATAGAATATTATATGAATTGATTGTAAAGACGTCCAAATTGAGCGTCTTTACATTTTGTGTTCAATCCAACCATAATTTGATTTATTTTTGTTCATCGAATAAATTTCAATATTATGGCTGACGACAATAAAATCATTTTTTCAATGTTCAGGGTGGGAAAAACATTTCCTCCGCACAGGCAGGTGCTTAAAGATATATCCCTGTCATTTTATCTTGGAGCCAAGATAGGCATTATCGGACTGAACGGTTCCGGCAAATCAACCCTTCTGAAGATTATAGCGGGCCTGGAAAAAGAATATCAGGGCGATGTCACTTTCCTTCCGGGGTACACTGTCGGACACCTTTCCCAGGATCCGCTTCTTGATGAGAACCGCACTGTAAGGGAAATTGTGGAAGAGGGCGTGAAGGATACACTGGAGATCATAAAGGAGTTTGAAAGTATAAACAACAGCTTTGGCGATCCTATTGTATATGAAGATCCGGATAAGATGCAGCAGCTAATGGACAGGCAGGCGATTCTACAGGAAAAAATCGACTACCTTGACGGGTGGAATATTGAGTACCGGCTTGAAAGGGCCATGGATGCCCTCAGATGTCCCGAAGCCGATGCAAGGGTGAATGTCCTTTCAGGCGGGGAACGCAGACGTGTGGCCCTTTGCCGCCTGCTTCTGCAGCAGCCGGAGATACTTTTACTTGATGAGCCCACCAACCACCTCGATGCTGAATCGGTGCAATGGCTCGAAACAACACTGAAACAATATAATGGAACAGTGATCTGCATAACTCACGACAGATATTTTCTTGACAATGTTGCAGGATGGATACTTGAGCTCGACAGGGGAGAGGGTATACCCTGGAAGGGTAACTATTCATCCTGGCTGGAACAAAAGGCTAAAAGACTTGAAGTAGAGGAGAAGGGAAATATAAAAAGAAGGAAGATTACTCGAAAGGGAGCTGGAATGGGTGAGGATGTCCCCAAAAGCACGTCACGCAAAGTCCAAAGCCAGATTAGGTGCATATGAAAACCTTCTAAACCAGGATGTGAAACAGAAGGAGGAAAAGCTGGAAATATTTATTCCCAATGGTCCGCGTCTGGGAGATAAAGTTATAGAAGCAAATTCCCTGTCAAAGTCCTTTAATGACAACCTCCTGTTTGAAGATCTGACATTCAGCCTTCCCCCAAATGGAATCGTGGGGGTAATAGGACCCAACGGGGCTGGTAAAACGACCCTCTTCAGAATGATTATGGGCCAGGAGAAACCTGCCACAGGTACCTTCAGGATCGGAGAGACAGTTGTCCTGGGATATGTCGATCAGGCACATGCAGCAATAGATCCTGCCAAAACTGTATATGAAGTGATATCAGGAGGTCAGAATGATGTAATGGTAGGTAACCGTCTCATCAATGCAAGAGCCTACGTGGCACGTTTTAACTTCACAGGGGCCGATCAGGAAAAGAAGTGCGGGATATTATCGGGAGGTGAGAGAAACAGGCTCCATCTGGCCCTTACACTGAAATCCGGGGCAAATGTCCTTCTTCTTGACGAACCGACAAACGATATTGATGTGAACACCCTCAGGGCTCTTGAGGAAGGACTTGAGAACTTTGCCGGATGTGCTGTAATCATTTCACACGACAGATGGTTTCTTGACAGGGTTACCACTCATATACTGGCATTTGAAGGCAATTCAAAAGTGGTATGGTTCGAGGGCAACTACTCAGACTATGAAGAGAATTATAAAAAGAGGGTATCCGATACCACACCGAAAAGGATTAAATATAAAAAACTGGTGTAGAAGAGAATAAGACAAAAGACAAAAGACAAAAGATAAAAAGGACTACACCGGGCAGAGTCAGGGGCTGTTGAAAAAGTCCTTTCTGTGAGATATAGCTTATAGCTGGTGCTCCAGTGCTTTTCGTGTTGTCTCCGGCGTGGTAAGGCCCCTGTCACCCAGGTCAAGCCATTTTCTCTTTTCAAATCTTCTGACAATCTCATCAATTGTCGCCTGTTTCACTTCATAGTCGCTGAGACGGGTTTTGATTCCAAGTGATTCAAAGAATTCTTCGGTTTTTGCAATTGCAGCATCAATACGCTCCTGTTCGGTACCTTCAGTAATATTCCAGACTCTCATGCCATACTGAAGCAGCTTCTGCCCTTTCTCTTTCTTCAGCGCCTTCCATAATCCGGGCAACACTATTGCCAGTGTTCTGGCATGATCGATTCCATGCAGGGCAGTTAATTCATGACCGATTGAATGTACAGACCAGTCTCCCGGAACTCCGCACATTATAAGCCCGTTAAGGGCCATGGTTGCGCTCCACATGAGATTTGCCATGGCATCATAATCAGCAGGATTGGCATATGCCCTGGGCCCTTCCTCGATCAGGGTTATGAGAATTGCCTCTGCAAAACGATCCTGGATAGGTGCGTTTACAGGGTAGGTAAGATATTGTTCGATGACATGCACATAGGCATCAACTATGCCATTTGCAACCTGCCTGCGCGGCAAAGTGGCAGCTGCTTCGGGTGTCAGAACTGAGAACCGGGGGAATGAATGCGGAGATGAAAAGGCAAATTTCTCAACTGTTGATTTGCGGCTTATTACAGAGTTTTTGTTCATCTCAGTCCCGGTTGCCGGGAGAGTGAGTATCACACCGAAAGGGAGAGATGCCTTGACCGGTACATTATCGGATAATATCTTCCATGGGTCACCGTTTTCAAAAAGAGCAGCAGCGGCTATGAATTTTGTAGCATCAACAACTGACCCTCCTCCGGCAGCAAGAAGAAAATCTATCTTCTTCTCTTTTATGATTTTAACTGCCTCCATCGATGTTTCATACGAAGGATTGGGCTCAATCCCTCCAAATTCAGTGACTTTGAAATCTTTAAGCGCCAGCTTCACTTTATCATATACTCCGTTCTTAAGTATGCTTCCTCCGCCGTAGAGAAGCATGATACTGGCTGAAGGTGGAATCTGAGCGGCAATCTTAATAATCTGGTCCTTACCAAAAAATATCCTTACCGGGTTATAAAATTCGAAATCATTCATGATATATTAATTTAAAATTATCACTAGTGTCCGGTTAAGGACTGTTTAAATGATTATAGTTTATTAAAATACAATTAATTACAATGGTTTTTTCACTTGGTCGATTTGAATTCATATTTTTGGTTTTGGTTTTAAAATCAAGAATATGCATTCAGGCAAAACGGTGCTATCACAACTTATGATGTTCAAGTCAGATTTTCAATTCCAGAGATGCGTTGAACGCTACAAAGGGAACTTCCGTTCAAGAAGGTTTACCTGCAGCGAACATTTCCTTGTCATGAGCTTTGCTCAGTTGACCGGAAGAGAAAGTCTTCGAGACATCGAGAGTAGTTTAACTGCCTTTTCTCCCAAGCTTTACCATTCAGGGCTTAGATCCGCAACTGCAAAATCCACATTGGCCGAAGCTAATGAGAAACGGAGTTGGAGGATCTACGCTGATTATGCACAAGTTCTAATCAAACAAGCCCGGCCTTTATATGCCAACGACCCAAGTTTTAGACTGGATATCGACAATATGGTTTATGCTTTGGACAGTTCAACCATTGATCTTTGCTTAAGCCTGTTCCCTTGGGCAAAGTTCCGTAAAGCCAAAGGAGCAGTAAAAATGCATACCCTGCTTGATTTAAGAGGCTCCATTCCTATTTATGTTGACATCACCAATGGCTGTACTCACGATGTTAACATACTGGATACCATCCCAATAGAAGCCGGCTCCTATTATATCATGGATAAAGGATATTTGGACTTCAAAAGGCTTTACGAGAAGATCCATAAGCAACAAGCTTTCTTTGTCACCAGGAGTAAGGACAACATCAATTATGAGGTTGTGGAATCCCATGTGGTTGACAAAAGCTGTGGCGTATTGGAAGACCTATCCATCCGTTTAACCGGATACTACAGTGTGAAGAAATATCCGGAAGAACTGCGTATCGTGACCTACGAAGACTTCTCCGATGGCAAACTATACTATTTCCTGACCAACAACTTTTCCCAGGAGGCTTTAACCATTGCAGAGCTCTATCGTGAACGATGGAAGATAGAGTTGTTCTTCAAGTGGATCAAACAGCACTTACGCATCAAGGCTTTTTACGGTACCAGCGAAAACGCAGTGAACTGTCAAATCTGGATAGCCATATGCACTTATCTCCTTGCAGCCATTGCGAAAAAGAAGCTGGACATCCCCGTCAGTTTATACACATTTACTCAAACTTTGAGCCTAACTTTGTTTGAAAAAACTCATATCAAAGAACTTTTCAGTGGCAATATTAACCTAAATAACCCGTCCGATCACCCAATCCTGCCACTATGGGAAAATTAAACCGGACACTAGTGTAAAATTATGATCATCAAATTTAACAAATATTCGTTTCAAATGTTAAAGAAAGAGAGAGACAAGAGCGACCAGTCCGCAAGTGTTTAGACCTGGCTGAACCGATAATGAACTATCGTTGAAAAATAAAAATGTTATCTTTGACCCTTAATAATTTCATTATGGCCTTTAAATCATTAAGATTATGAAAACAATGAATTTCAAGTTTCTGACGATTCTGCTTATTTCAATAGGATTCATAGCCGGTTGCAGTGAAGATGAAGAGAAAGTTTCATCATTTGTAGGCGATTATGTTATCACTGAGGCGCTGGTTGCTGAATCCTTCGTTGTCCCGGTGGAAGGTTTGGGAGATTTTCCCGTTCCCATGGGAACACCTATAACTGCGGCAATACAGACAGCATTGTTAAGTGCTGTCTCCTGCTCTTCTGCAGATAAAACTTATGTAGAGATAAGAGAAGATTTTTCTCTTTATATGAGTTGTGAAGGGGCTAATCCGTTGAATGCCGGAACATGGGCAGAGGTATCATCAACAGAGTTGCTGCTGAACCTGAATAGCACTGCTGTTCCATCAGCTCCAACCGGCATCGCTCTGACAGTTACTGATGTAGAAAAAAGTGGCGGCATTTTGATGGGAATAACAAGTGTACCCCTGCCTAAGGCGATGATTGAGTCCCTGATTAAAGCGTACAATCCCGATTTGACCCTTGCAGCTTCTGCTCCGGATATTTTTGTGGTTAAATTCTCACTTAAATTCACTGAGAAGTAATAATACAATCTTAAAAAGAACAGCAGCTTTTTTATATTATTGCAGGGAGTCTGAATATTAGACTTCCTGTCAGCGCTTTGTTACATAATCGAGAATATCCTCATAAACAAGGCTGACATAAAATAATCCCCCGATTTGTGCGCTTCCAAAGCTGGTTGTATAATATTTATTCAGGATATTTGACCCCCCCAGTTTGAAGGTGGTTTTTATTGCCGCAACCTTATAGGAAACGTGAGCATCAAGTGAGGAATAAGCCGGGATATATCCGGCACCGAACCCTGACTCCCAGAGAAAACCGTTTTGCCAGTGAAAGTTTAAATTGAATCCAAGATTTGGAATTATTGCATGGTGGCCAACAGAGAGATTTGCACGGTAATCGGGGGAATTGAACCTGGCCTCTACTCCGGGTGCATCAATACTTTCCAGCAATTTATTGAAAGCTACATTGCTTTTGATAAGCATTCCGATAGGTGTCATGTAGTCAAGACTCACCGCCCATCCATATGATGAGACCGGTTCATCGGTCGTAAAATAGGTCTGAAATAACTGATCCTTTTCGGTTCCCGCATCGGCGGCTAATTGTGCAACCAGCTGGACAGCTTCAAAGCCCTTGTATTTGTTGTAATATACGTATGAATCAAGAAACAGCTTCTTCCCAAGAAACAAACCCTTGTAACCTATTTCTGATGATACGACCTTCTCGGGACTTAATCCTGGCAATAAAATAGGGCCGTTCTCTGTAACAGGTTTATCTTTGACCGGATTCCTGCCTGACATCGGATAGAGGGGGATTGTATTAAAATTATAGCTATTCTGAACTTCATCCATTCCTCCTATTGTCCTGAATACTCCTGCATTTATGTCAACCCACTGGTCAGCAATGGCAGGGAAACGGTATGCAGTCTGAAAGGTACCCCTTATACTGTGCTCCTTTTTTCTGTCCAGGAACCCGATAAGCGAGAACCTGGGAGTGTACTGAGCTTCGAAATACTCGTTCTTATCGAAGCGAAAAGCTCCGGTAATTCTAATCCGGTCGGACAAAAGGTCTTTATTTACCTGGACAAAAGTTCCAAACTGATTTATTTTAATGGGATGCCCCGGCTTGTCGAAAAACACTGTTCCATTACTGTTCACTGAAGTAAGACGGTTTGAAACTCCAACCTGCAGCTCCATGAAATGAATAAGATGGGTAAAATTGTACATACCCTCCACCTGGTACAATTTGCTGTTGTCATATACCCTGGCCCCGCCATCGTTTATAGACCTGGAGGTTATTTCATTCATGAAAGTATTGAATTCGGTTGAGCCGGGCAGGGGAAAAGCCGGTTTTGCAGGATCGAATATTATTCCGGTCCGGGGATCTCTGTTATCTGAGACTAATCGTGCAAACTGATGGGCCCCATTCATATCACCCGAGATAAGGGCAGTCTGTGTATACGCCTGAAGATAATCAGAAAACCAGGCCTCAGAAGGTTTCCATGCTTCATTAAGCCTGAGTGCTGCACCTCCGATATCATATGATGAACCTGAATTCTCGGTCACAGCCCAGGCCCGGGCATAATAATTAGGGTTATTTATTTCAATTTTTCCTGAAAGTATATTGAATTCGCGGGCTGCAAAACGGTTCTGGGCTGTGTAAACACTTGTTCCCATCGCATAATTTGTCTGACCCACAACTTCAGTACGCTCGTTAATAAAATAGTGCAATGATCCCGCGAACCTCAGGTTTTTTGTATTATCATCAGCCAGATCACTCTCAATCCACCCGGTTCGGGTAACAACCTGGTCAGGAAAAAATACTATTGCCCTGTTATATAAAGCCTCATATTCCGGCGATCCGGGAACTATTCCCTGGGATTCGGCAATACCATCGATAACCTGTTGACTGACATCCATAAGATTTAAGGAAACAAGCGACTCATCACCATAGGAGTTTACTCCATCATAGCCGGGATTTGTGGTCCGCGTTAATGACAAATCAGTCAAATCTGACCGGTCCCTCTTGTCATTTGCATGCCAGTCGGTGGCAGTCAGGTATGAAGCTGTTATTTTAAATGCCATACGGTCAGTGAACGCTTTGGCATATCTTATATTGAAATCATACATTGGAGTCGGACTGTCAACAGAATTAGAACTGATATTCATCATACCTGACTGAGCTGATATTGAAAGTCCCTGATACTCGAATGGTCCTTTGCTTTGCATCACAAGGGTGCCATTCATTCCCCCCGGCCCGTAAAGAGCCGTGGATGCACCCACAACCATTTCGATGCTCTTAACATCAAGTTGCGACAGGCCAAATATATTCCCTGCAGAGAAACTTAATCCCGGCGACACGTTTTCCACTCCATCAATAATCTGGTTCATGCGATAATTTGTGTAATCATTGAACCCCCTCGTATTCGGCAGGTTAAATGTAAGACCATGGGCATTCATATCCACCCCTTTCAACTGATACAATCCATCGTAAAAGTTAGCCGTGGAAATCAGCTTTAAATCACGAACATTCATCTTTTCAATACTGACAGCCGACCGGAGAATATTTTCCTCGATCCGGCTCGCCGATATAACGACTTCCTGCCCCAGTAAAAATTGTTCTTCCATCCTTATTTCAAGAGGTAACAGAGGCATTGGTCACTTCAATATCCAGAGGCACATATCCGACATATGAAACGTGTATTCCAAGAGGAGTCTGGAGCTGAGTCTTCAGTACAAAGGAGCCATCACTTCCCGTAATGGTGCCATGAACGGCATCCATGAGAGTGATGTGAACCCCAACCATTGATTCCCCCGATTTTGAATCCGTAACTTTTCCCCGTATTTCTGTCTGCTGTGCAGAAGCTCTGTTTGCAGCCAGAATAAAAAACAGGTAAGCTAAGATTTTAATTGTGATCTTCATTCATCGAAAAGTATGAGTAGATGTCTGATTATACCGTTTGTATACAGGACAATATTAATAAATATTATAAACCCTTAGGTGGGATGTGACTTGTTAAATAAACCGGAATATTTTTTTCAATGCTGGCAACGGATCTGTCAGAGAGAGGACAAAATAGGAATCATCACGATAGAAATTCAGATAGTTGAATAATGTAGCCATCTTACCGAAGTTGTACTTGGGGCTTTTGACTCCCCTTAATATGCTGACTAAATGCTTGGTATCCTCAAATAACAGATATCTGCATGTTACACCCTCCTTATAGGAAAAATCTGGTTCAATATCGCCATTGATAGTCATATTATATACTGCAAAGGGTAAATCGACCCCTGCTGATATTGCGCATTGCAAAGGTCCGTAAAACCTGGGATTTACATCTATGATTTTTGGTTTTCCGTCATTGCTGTCCACAATGAATTCCATTGCTGCCAGACCTGTGAAATTAGCCCGCTGCAGCAACCTGAGTCCGTATTCGTATATCGGTTCATATTTAACACTCTCCAGAAAGCATGTTGGTCCTCCGCTAACGGGGAATTCTCTGATTGCTCGATGTACAAAAAACCTTCTGATTTCGGAGTCTTTGTTTAAAAGATATACAGCTGTATGTTTTATGCCAGGAATATATTGCTGGATCAACGCCGGTCCCCAATTCTCTGTAATCTCATTGTAGGATTCTTCAAGCTCATCAGGGTTATTTATAATTTTAACCCCCTTGGCTCCTTCACCGCGGAATGGTTTAATTAAAAGAGGGAATCCGTTCATTTTTTTTATGGAATCCAGTGTCGAACCAGATTCCACAAAATATGTTTTTGGACGTGGAATTCCAAGTTCATCCAGAATTAATGCGACTTTTGCCTTGTTATTGAGAATGCTGAGCTGGTCAAATGAGGGTAATGCCAGCCTGGTATACTGTTCAAACTCATTTTTCCGTTTTGCCAGCTCAAGAAGTGAATTTTCGCTCATAAGCGGCAAAAAAACATCAAATTTCGTTTTTACTGACAAGATCAAGAAGCTCATTCATACGCTTTTCGACATCATTCGGATTGGTCCTGAGCAGGACCTTCTTCCTGCAATATTTTGAATAAAGCGGGAAATCATCTTTTGAATCAGAGGCGCCGGTTACTTCAATACCATTTCTCCCGAGTAATCTTATCACGGCAAGAGAAGAAGCACTTCTTGCATTGGTTACGAGAGCATTCATAAGGATATAAGACAAATTTTAAAGTGAACTGTTCAAACCCGATCGCTAAAAGTAACAATATAGAATTTATATTTGCAACTATTGCTTATATATTATCTGAACATCAAAAATTAGCTTTTATGATGAAAACTGAGGAAATCAATTTAACAATAAGTAAGAATAAATGTTACACTCTGAACCTTAATTCAAATGAGTGAAAAGTCTGTTAAATGAAAAACTTGTACCTGATTAAGGAATGGCTCAGACATCTGGCCCGAAAATATATGCCTGTATATCAGTATGAATCGGATAGCTTGAAATTCCTGTATGCAGGTTATTCTCCGATAAAAAGGAGTTATTATGCCCGTATACTTTTAAATTCGAGCTCCAGGCCAACATTCCTGGGAATGTATTGGTATTCACATATTCCCCGACTTTTTAATTCCCTGAAGGTGGATATGATTGTTTCTGAAATCAGCAGGAATACTTTCACTCATTTCCGGAATTGTAATGGATATATTCTCCCTGTATGGGCGACAATGAGAATAAATATTGACCGGCCGGAGAGTGAGATATTCAATAAAAACAGGAGTGTGACAAATTTCAAGGATGTAATAAGAAGGATCAGAAAAAATAACCTTACTTATGAAATCCTATCTGACAAAGAAAGCTTTCACTATTTCAAGAAAAGGTTTTACAAGCCATTTATAACCAAACGCCACGGAGAAGAAGCATTTATAGAGGATCTGGATGCAATGTGGAAATCATTTAAGAATCCTTTAATGCTGGCTATCAGGGAGAATGGTGTAATTGTTGGAATGAGTTTTATCAGAATATCACGCGACATACTCTATCTTATGCGTGTTGGTCTGATCGATGGCAAACAGGAATATTCGAGCCATGGAGTTATCGGGGCTACCTATTATTTTGGCATACTCGAAGGGAAAAAACTGGGTTGCAAGTACCTTGATTTGGGAGGCGGAAGGCCATTTCTGACTGACAGACTGACAAAATACAAGACAGGATTGGGAGCTGAGTTCGTGATGAAGCTTGATCCATCCAAAGAATACCTCTGGTTTGGAGTAAATGATCAGTCAACAGCAGCAAAGGAGTTTTTACTCAATAATACGTTTATGCATTTGAATAAGGATTTCATTTTGGAGAAGTACAATCCATAGTTGTTTTTCTGAATTATATATTACCTTTTGGAGTTTTTGATACGATTTTAATATGGAGAACCTTGTCAGCGCCTGGATAATCACAATGTTCACAGCGGTATGTGTCTGTTTCCTGGTAAGTGAAATAACATGCAATTACAGCCAGGTGGATAAACTTTGGAGCCTGATGCCGATAGTCTACAGCTTAATTGCTTTAATGACATTTCCTTCACCAAGGATGTGGATTATGTTACTTCTCGTAAGCATTTGGGGATTCCGGTTGAGTTTTAACTTCTACCGTAAGGGGGGCTACAATATAATTCCATGGAAAGGAGAAGAAGATTACCGGTGGAAAATCCTGCGACAGCATCCTGCATTAAAGGGAAGGATCCGCTTTGGATTGTTCAATCTCTTCTTCATATCCTTTTACCAGCATTTCCTGATACTACTATTTTCATCCCCGCTGTTGATAGCAGCGAAGAACCAGACCGGCAGCCTGAACATCCTGGATATAATTGCTGCTTCCCTGATGCTGGTTTTCATTCTTATTGAAACCATTGCCGACAACCAGCTTTTCAGGTTTCAGAAGCTTAAGCGTATGAAGGAAAACCCGGAGGGACTTTACAGCAAATCACTTGAAAGAGGATTTATGTCTGAGGGATTATGGCGGTTTGTCAGGCATCCAAACTTTGCTTCCGAACAGGCTATCTGGATAAGTTTCTATTTCTTCGGTGTAGCTGCATCAGGCCAATGGATTAACTGGACCCTCACCGGATCAGTTTTGCTTGTATTGCTGTTTTTAGGCAGTACGGAAATGACCGAAGGTATCAGCAGTGGAAAATACCCGGATTATGCAAGCTACCGGAAGGATGTGCCTAAGTTTCTCCCGGGGCTGTTCTGATCCGAACGTTTACCTATTGCCCGGACAGGGATTATTATAATTTCGTTGTCACACCCGGGGCAATAATAGATTTCGCATCCGGAGCAGCCAAAACAGTTGGAACAATGCCTGTATTCTTTCTCCCGTTCAAATTTTAAGTTGCAGGAGCCGCAGGTGATAAAATCTTTTTCAATAATTGATTCCATAGCATAAATCAATATTGCAAATATAAAATCTCTGTTGACTAATAAACTTATCAGCTTGCTAGTTTGTTTAAAAACTAATCTGGAACGATATTGTTTTACTATCCAAATAATAATCATATGCAACTTCCGGGAGATTTTTCGAATTTTGACCATCCGGTGTCTGAGATGTTTCACTTCCCTGTAACTACTGAAGAACTTGATCAATACAGACTTACGGATAAGCAGATTGCTTTTTTTCATGAAAACGGCTACATTTCAGGGATTAAGGTTCTTGAGGAATGGCAGGTTGATGAGCTTAACAAAGAGCTGTCTGAGATAATGGATGTGAGCCATCCCGGTCATCATTTGTTGTATGAGTTTCATTCAAATGAATCCACTGACCCTGATAAAGTTCTGTTTCATGCTCTTGGCCACTGGAGATTGACGCCTGGTTTTCACGACGTTTTATGGAATCCGTCATTTGTTATTCCTGCCTCTCAGCTTCTGGGTGAGAGAGCTGTAAGGTTCTGGCATGATCAGCTTTTTTGTAAACCGGCAAAACATGGCGGTGTGGTGGCCTGGCATCAGGATTATTCATACTGGACCCGCACAAAGCCGATGCGGCATCTGACGGCATGGACAGGGCTTGATGATGCGACAATAGAAAACGGATGTCTTCACTATATTCCGGGCAGTCATAAATGGGGATTTCTCGATAAACCAGTACTGACAGGGGAGATGGAGGGTCTGAAAGCATTTCTTGACGAAAAACAGCAGGAACTGCTGAAAAATTCCGTGCCAATCGAGATGAAAAAGGGATATACAACATTTCACCATCCTCTGCTGGTTCATGGATCGTTCGAAAACAAATCGGCTGTTCCCCGCCGGGCATTTGTCATAAATGTATTTGCCGATGGCACCTGCGCCGATTCGGATGATCCTCTGCTTGAAGGTGTCCCTCCAATTAAAAAGGGACAGAAAATGGAAGGCCGGTTCTTCCCTTTACTCTTCAGTGGCTTAAAGAAATAATAGAAAATGAAGGTTAAATTCTTTTGTCCTTACTGGGGATCATCTTCGTTGTCATACCCGTCTTTCTTTCAAATGGTAAAAGAGTCAGGATATGATGGCGTGGAAATGAGTCTGCCTTTCGATAAAAAGGAAAAATCCGGCATTTTGAAGCTTCTGAGAGAGTTCGGCCTGGACCTGGTGGCACAGCACTGGGAGACTTCCCACCCTGATCCGCTTTTGCATAAAGTGATATACAGGAAACACCTTATAAATCTTGCTGAGGCCAGCCCGCTCTTCATTAATTCGCAGACAGGGAAAGATTTTTTTTCATTCAAAGACAATGCGGAATTGATTGAGATCTCTTTCCAGGTGGCAAAAGAGACCGGTGTACCGATAGTACATGAGACACACCGCGGCAAATTTAGTTTTGCTCTCCATATAACACGGCAATACCTTGAGAAAATACCGGATCTGGAAATAGGTCTCGATCTGTCACACTGGTGTAATGTGGCAGAATCATTGCTGCAGGATCAGCAGGATGCGCTGGACCTTGCCCTGTCTCACTCCCGTCATATTCATGCCAGGGTAGGATATGCAGAAGGACCGCAGATAACAGATCCGCGTCTTCCGGAATGGGAAGAGGCAATGAACTTTCATTTATCATGCTGGGACAGGGTTTTTGAGAACTTCAGGCAGATGAACAGGGAGCATCTGACTATTACTCCTGAATTCGGGCCATATCCTTACATGCATCATCTGCCTTTCACACAGATGCCGGTTGCCAATCAGTGGGAAATTAACCTTTATATGAAAGATATGCTTAAAGACAGATATAAACTTAAGGATCCTTAAACATCCTGAAAATGCAGGCAAAATCATGATACCTGTTTCAAGATCTTAAAGATCTTTCTGATATATTCTGAACTTCTTGATAACATTGCCGCCTATTCTTTCACACTCTGCCCTCATCTTAAAGTTATTCTCAAGGATCAGATGAAGGTCTATCAGTTCTATTTTCAGATCAATGCAGGACTGCAATATTTTGATTGCCATTAAAACATCAATCCCTTTGCCCCTGTATTCCTTTTTTACTCCTCCAAGTAGCATCAGAAGTTTCTTCGACCTTTTCGATGCCAGGAGAATCCTGAAAATGCCAAAAGGCAGAAGTTTACCATGTGCTCTTCTGATGCCTTCGCTTATATCGCGAATCCCACCTGCGAAACCGATAAGACCAGAAGGCCCCTCCACTACTTTTATGAATTTCGGATCGAGAATCATCATATATCTCGCAACAAATTGCTTCTTTTCATTATCGTTGAGAGGAACAAAACCGTAGATCTCAAGAAAGGTCTGATTCATTAACTCCAGGATAGGAAATAGATATGGCTTAAGTTCCTTTTTGGAATTGAATTCAACAATTTTATACTCTTTATTTTCGGAAACACGGGAAAGAATTGTCCTGTAGATTTCCGGCAGTTCCATGGGTGTTTTCGCCAGGTAATTGACCAGGTCCAGATATTTTTCAAAGCCCTCCCTGACGATCATTTCAGGTAAATAACTCTCGTTGGTCGGGCATACAATGAACTTGGGATAATCGAATCCCTCAATCTGGAAACCCTGAGGATCCTTATCTGAAAAGGCTAAAGGACCAATTAGCTTAATCATCCCCTTATCCTTTGCCCAATTCTCTACTTTGTTTATTAACTTATGAACAACATCCTGATCTTCATAACATTCCAGAAAGCAAAAACGGCCATGCCTCTCATTATGAATGGCATTGTATCTCTTGTTAATAATGCCCATGATCCGTCCGGCAACTCTTCCATCCTTATAGGCAAGATAAAGAACCGTATCGGAGTACTGATATGATCTGTTCTTTTTCTGGTCAAATAACTCCCATTCATCCAAATAGATAGGAGGTAGCCAGTTTTTATTGTTTTTATGAACTTTTGCTGGCAGATAAATAAAATTCCTTTTGTCCTGCCTTGTAATTACCTCTTTGATTTTTATATCGCTCATACATGCCTTTGATTTGATACTTACCTGGAAGAACCCTGGATCCGGATGTCTGTAACGCTTTTTTTTATTAAAGATACTCTTTTATCCATTCATAGTCATTTATAGTCATTCGAAGTCATTGATAGTCATTAATAGTCATTAATAGTCATTAATAGTCATTAATAGTCATTAATAGTCATTGATAGTCATTAATAGTCATTAATAGTCATTAATAGTCATTGATAGTCATTGATAGTCATTAATAGTCATTGATAGTCATTGATAGTCATTTATTGTTTTTAGTGACGCGTCCCGCGAAGCGGGATAAACTCCGCGCAAATGACCATTGATGACGCCGCAGGCGATTCCTTTTTCCGGTTCTCACTTTAAACAAACTTTTTAATGTTTGAATTGTTTATAACTTTTGACCAGTGACGTACTAGAAATTTGAAATTAATTAAAAATCAGCTGGTTTCTTAAACCGGCTATTAACAAAAGGAGGTACACAATGGAGAAAGCAGAAGTTATGAATTTCGGAAAGCCGAATGAAGTTCGAAGGTTCCCAAAGGGTTATGTCGAACTGGTAAAAATCGGCGGTGCAACAGTGGGTCGGGCAGTTTTTGAACCCGGATGGAGATGGTCAGAATCGTTACAACCCATTGCAAAGACTAAAAGCTGTGAAGCAGCACACTTTCAATATCATGTATCAGGAGAGCTGATGGTTGTGATGGACGACGGAACAAAGATCAAGTGCCGGCCGGGTGATGTCTCTCTGCTTCCATCAGGTCATGATGCCTGGGTTGTAGGTGATGAACCGGCTGTGATCGTTGATTTTCAGGGGATGCTGGACTATGCCAAAGCCACGTGACCCAATAGCGGTGAGATTCTGGTTGTATAAGACTTATTCAGAGAAAATCTATCAATTCTTGTCATTAAAAAATGTAGCCATGTCAAAATATCTGATTGAAATACCACATTCGGGCGATAAGCTGGAATGTCTGCGCTCGGTTTCAATTTTACTTAGTTCAGGATCGCATTTTCTGACAAATGCTGACTGGGGTTGCCTGGATGGGGTACACAAAGCCTGGTTCATTATGGATGCCAGCAATAAGGATGAAGTAATGCGCATAGTACCGCCTGCTTACAGGAAGGATGCAATAATATCTCAACTGAATAAGTTCAGGCTGGAAGATATTAACAGACTCCTCAAGAACCATCAGACAGCATAGTTGAGCACTCTGAAGGGTGCAAAGGATAATTTACTTTGCACCTTTACTGCCTATGCAGAAAAGGTGCTGAAATCCTCGAAGGTAAATTTTCCCGTTACTTATTGCCGGTGAAGCATACATTCCTTCACCGATAGCATTCTTTGCAATATATTCGAACGTGGGACCAGGTTTTATTACAGTTATCACACCGTCATCATTCGGCATGTAAACCAGGCCGTTGGCAAGTACGGGAGAGGAATATTGTGTGCCCATATCTTTAATCCACAGAATATTCCCGGTAGCTGCCTCAATACAGTGGACCTGACCGGTGGTCATTGTGGTAAAAAGATAATCATCCGTACATACAGGTGATGGTACATAAAAGGCACCTTTTCTGGTTTGCCAGACTACATGGCTTTTTGTGACATCGCCCCTTCCATCGGGTCTTATTGCTGAAAGGATACGTACCGGCCATGCGCTGCTTACAAAAACCAATCCGGATTTTTCATTATAAACCGGGCTGGAACAAAAATCTTCGGAGGGACCAGTTACAAACCAATACTTCGTACCATCATCTGGATTGTACGAAGCAATTTCCTTATTGCCGCAAAAGATCATCTGCATTTTTCCGGCCATCTTCCTGAATATAGGTGTGCTGAAACTATGAGCCGGTTTATCATGAGGGATTTTCCATATTATATGCCCGTCAACTTTGCTCAGGGCAGCAACAAAAGAATCCCCCTGGCTGTCTCCATTGATAATAACCTTATCTTCAAACAGTGCCGGTGAGCAGCTGTATCCATGCGGACTGAAAAATGTTCCGGGTCGCTGAAGCCAGAGCTGTTTCCCGGAAAAGTCATATGCTGCTACCACAACATCCTTTCCGTCCAGAAAAGATACATAAACCCTTATGCCATCAGTGGAAGGTGTCCCCGAAGCGAAACTGTTATTGTCGTGTTTATTCTCAAACCTCGTTTTAAGTACGGTTTTTTGCCACAGCAGCTCTCCGGTCTTATTATCGTAGCAAAGCAGGACCTTCTCCTGGGTTTCAGCAAGTGCAGTGACCAGGAAAAGCTTATCATTCCAGATAACCGGCGAAGAATAACCTGTACCCGGCACCGGTATTTTCCATATTACATTGGTAATTGAATCCCACCGTACAGGCAAATTGGTTTCTGTACTCGTTCCGTCTCCGTTCGGACCTCTCCAGCAGGGCCAGTTCTGAGCCTGTAATACAGATAATGTATTGATTATTGACAACAGGAGGATAATACTTAAAAATCTGAGTTTGGCCATAACTAGTTTTTTATTGGATCATATGACATCCAGTCAATCTCCGTTTCGTACGGATGCAGAGGTTTTTCGATTGAATTCGGATTGGTTTCAACACTCCAGCTGTCTGTATGCCAGAAATTCAACCTGTAGCGTGAATGATTTTGAGGGATGCCTTCCGGAGATCCCCGGTAATCCCATAATACAATTGTATCAGCAGTTGCCGGATGAATCATCCACCATCGGATGCTATCAGGGTACCAGTCAAAACCATAGGTATAAAATTGAGATGAAGCATCATAACCTTCAATAGCAGGGACTATTTCAGGTTGGTTTTGAAGACCTGTCAGAGGTTTGCTAAATCCGCTCAGACGTTCTCTGTATGAAGTGCTGTATATAATTCCTTCTGCCAGATTTATCGTCCGGCCAATTCTTCGCAGGTCTCCACGCTGACCTGTCCATGTTCCTATATAAATGATTTCAGGATCTGCAACAAGCCATTCAAAATCTATTTCACTCAAACCCGGCACACTGTCTGTATGATATGTAAAATAGCCAACTACCGCACCGGTATTGGGCTGAATATGTCTTACATCAGGTACCTTAATTCGTGCGGCATACGTGCCGAAATGAGTGAAATTGTTTGAAATAATTTCAGGACCGAGACCGGCGCCCGCAGCATCTTCCGGATCTATCCTGAAGGAAAGTACCTTTGTCCTGCGCTCTGAGGGGGAGCGTACTCCAAATTTCCAGATGAAATCAGCTCCTTTCCCTCCGGTAAGAGGTTGAAAACATTTTGGAGCAGATTTGTTGAAATTCTCAAAAAAGGATGAATGATATATATACTGCTGAGCAAATACTGGTAAACCGGCAATAAATAAAATTGCTGAAATAAAAATTTGTTTTCCTTGTTTCATTTTTATATCGTTTATCCGGGTGCTAAAAATAATAGACTCTCACTCCAAATCAAACAATATTTGAATAAATTATCAAAAACCTGTATGACCAGTGGTAATTATTAGCATTGATTAATCGTTAAGCTAGTTACACTCTGTATAATTCAATGTCAAATAAATTTCGCTTTTTGTCGTTTCAGAAGAAGCAGGATGTAATTTTTTAGGGAAATTATGTAACACTTTCAGGCATAAACTATATTATTTTTGAACCGTAAAAACTTTATTGCACCTTTTCTGTTTTTTAAATATTAAGTAGTACTGACATGAATCGAAAAATCAAAATACCTATAATAGGTTTTATTCTTATCTGTTCACTGCAATGCTGCAATTCGTGCAAGAAAGATCCATCTCTCTCTACAGTGACAACCCATGATGTGAGCAGTATTTCCCAAACAACAGCTCTGGCAGGAGGAACTGTTAAGTCGGATGGCAATACAGAAGTTGTTTCAAGGGGTGTCTGCTGGGGAACATCATCCAATCCAACAGTTGACGATAACAGGACAATAGATGGTTCCGGCACAGGTTCTTTTTCGAGCTCAATCACCGGATTAACGGCCGGGATTGAGTATCATATAAGGGCATATGCTACAAACAGCATCGGCACATCCTATGGCTCGGATAAAAGTTTTATGACTGGCAGTTCAACCGGTAATATTCTTACAATAGAAGGGACTACTACGGTTAATGATAAAACCGGAAACTGGTCGGGAGTTAATATTCCCAGGAGTGAACCAACTATATTTACATTCCGGAATAACTCCATAACCTCGGTAAATCGTGAAGGGTATCTGCTTCAGGCAGGAGATGAATCTCCTCAGTCTGATAATAATAATCTTGACGGAGAAGTAATAACCGGAAATAAGTTTATCTGGAAAGGGCCTTCTGATCCTTCAATAATTACGCATGGTTTATTTGCCGGTTATAATATTAATTCAACTGTAAAATATAACTACCTGGATAATGTACCCTACGGGATTATTTTCAAGTCCGGAACTGATGAAGGGTTCAATATGACATTCACTTCCGGAGGTTGTGCATATAATATCTGGAAAAACGGGAAGTTTGGCGGAAGGGTTAAAGGTATAAACGGGATAAAATTTTATAATAACACCTTTTACAGTGGAGATGGAAAGGGGTGGTATCTGATATTTATTTCCGGAAATATGGACAGGGATAACCCGTCTCCGTCAACCGGTACCAAAATATTCAACAATATTTTTTATTCAACAATTCAAATACCAATGATCAAAATCGAATCCGGCTGCCTGGCTGATTTTGAGAGTGATTATAATGTATTCTGGTGCACAGATGGAGAACCGGTGTTTAATATTGACGGAGAAACTGTCTCATGGACAGAATGGAGAAGTCGTGGATATGATGCGCATTCCAGAATTGTTGATCCAGCTTTTATTAATACAACCGACCTTGTTCCGGGAACCAGGTTGGATTTTGGGAAAGATCTGGGAACAGAATGGCAAACAGGATTGTCAACAAGTGCTTCATGGGTTGTAGGATCATCACCGGCAACAACAAATCAAAATGGCACCTGGCAGGTTGGTGCACGATTATACTAGTTGTTCACCCTGAGGAAGGTTCATTCTATTCAGACTCCCGATAATCTTTTTAACCGGTGCTGAAAACTACCCCTTATTACACTGGCATCTGTAGAGGAAAATAAACAGTGCAATGGCAAGAAGGAAGAAACTGTTGGCGGCAATAAAAAAAGTTGTGGCATTTGTTACAATCCCCAGATAGGGTCTCGGAAGGAACATTCCCGAAATTATTCCCAATAGGAGTACTATTGCTCCCACGCCGGCAGAAATCCATGCAATCCACTTTAATGCTTTCATAAGTTTAAATTTTCAATAATGAATCTGAACCAGGTTTTTATCAAAGATTGTAAAAATTAAACATCCCTGCAAAAAATTATTTTTTCATCAAGCAGTACCGTTAGAAGATACAGTTACATGGATTTACGCACTCCGGTATTGCCTCCCTTTGACATTGTAATATCGAGAGGCAGGTTTGTTTTGTATGAGCCGCATGTAAAATCAGGTATTTTTATAGAATTTGAATCGTTTGCAACTGACCATTCGCTTAACGGGACTATTGAGCTCCAGGCTGCAGCATCATAAACATCCTGTTCAGGAGCAAGTCCATTCCTCAGACAATCAATGAGGCGCCAGTTCATTAAGAAGTCCATCCCGCCATGACCTCCGATCTCTTTAGCCAGCTCTCCCATGCGCCTGACAATTTCCGGAGTGTATTTTTTGGTTAATTCATCCATTTCCTGTTCATTTAACCATTCATCTTTCCCCAGTGAGATCCTGCCGGGAAGAGGATATTTCTGGAAGATGCCCTTGGTGCCGCTGATTGTATGAATACGTGAATAGACACGGGGACTCGTAATATCGTATTGCAGCATAATTGTTTTCCCGTTCTGAGTTCTGATTATCGAAGTATTTATATTACCCCGTATGAGTCAGTATCAAATTCATTATAAAAGCTATCTGTTTTTGCAAGTTCATGAGCCATCTTTCCCATCATAAAGTCGTTCGATGACATTGAAGTCATGAAAGCCAACCTGTCGCCGCGGTTGATATTCATTGCCTGGCATACTGGTCCTATCCCGTGGGACGGATAAAGATTGCAATTTCGGTGCTGACTTTCCCTTACACGCCACATATCTCCGCCTTCCGGTTTAATGAAATTGTTCTGATGGTGCAGATAACCGGCATCGGCATGGATTAACTCTCCGAAGAGACCCTGTCTGGACCATATTGAGTGTCAGCAACTCAAAAAAGTCGTAGCAACAGTTTTCGAGCATCATGCAATGTTTCTTTGTTCTTTCAGACGTTTCGACCAATTTCCATGCCTCTTCAAGTGTAGATGCTGCAGGAGCTTCAACTGCTACATGCTTCCCGTTCTCCATGGCAAATAGCCGCCATTCTGTGCATGAAGGGGACCCCTTGGGACAGCAATGGAGATCAGATCAATATCCGGATTTTTACACAACTCTTTCCATGCATCCTCATTTCCGCCATATGCTATGGCAGGAGGCATGCCATGTCTGGCAAGGATCTTTTGTGAATTTTCAACCCTGACCATCCTTTTATCGCATAATGCCTTTATCTCCACACCTTCAACATAAGCCATGGCATCGACATTAACAGGACCACGATTTCCAAGACCTATAAAACCTACCCGGACAGTTTCAAGCCGGGGTGCGGAGTAACCGCACATATTGAAAAGCTGCTTATGTTCCTCTTCAGAGGTTTTTTTTGTGCCGGCAAAAGGATCTGATTGCCCAATCCTTTGAACTGAACTCATCCCGGTCATATCTGCAGCCATCATACCTGTGGCAGTAACACCGGCAATCCTGATAAATCTCCTGCGGTTTGTTTTCATTCTGTGGAATAATTATTGGGTTTATTGTATCTGATAATTTAATGAAAAATTCTTAAGAGCGCTTTTATAAATCGCGCTTTGATACAATAGTTCAGGACAAATATATGATTATTCTATAAACATGCCGTCCCTACGGGACTATAAACATTTCGTCCCTACGGGACTATAAACATTTCGTCCCTACGGGACTATAAACATTTCGTCCCTCTGGGGCTCGCACATATTTCAGCCGCGTAGCGGCGGCATGTTTATAGTTAGACAAGAATTGAGTAATGATTTGAGCCTCGTAGAGGCGACCTGTTAATAGGCACATAGGAGGGAATAGATCTGGCCGCCTAGCGTCGGCTCGCGAGATTTTGGAAGTCACCTGGATAAAGTTTACAGTAAAACCTCAGGTGTATCGATTTTGTCACCTTTTTAAGTCTGATTCAATACATATTTCAGGATAGGCATAAAATCAAAAAACCGCCTATAATATTGATTATAAGCGGTTCTGATATGGTTTAATTATTCGCAGGAATAATTAAGGGGGCGACTTTTGTTGACCCACCAGGTTTCGAACCTGGACTCTTCAGAACCAAAATCTGACGTGTTGCCAATTACACCATGGGTCACTATTCCAAATAACCGGGTGCAAAATTAACATATTTTTTTGAAAATATTACCCGCCCCTGTTATTTGATTATTCTAAGTGGATTACTTTAGATGGTATTGAGTGTCAGGATCCTATCATACTCCGCATTATTCATCTCCTCAACTTCAACCAGAATAAACGGACACTCTATCAAAGACTTTAGAATGAAGCCAAGCTCACACATGTCTTCATCTCCATGTTCATAATACCAGTATACTTTAACATTTTCAGCCACATCCGGCATCACCGACAGCTCCTTCAGAATGTTGAAGATCCATTTTGTGGAGCTTGTATTGATGTATTCAAATCCCAGATCAATCTTAGATTCTTCAATATGACTCCTTGAATATTCAGATATCCAGTCATATACCGGCCGGTAGAAATCACCCGGATTTTCAGGGATCGATCTACCCATGATAAAAATCCTGCCGGGTTCCATATTTATCCATGGAGTCTGCCTTGAAGGGTTAATTTTAAATTTATCCGGATACTTCATAAGTAAACAGCCAGGCTTCCTTTCCTGTTCAATTATCTAACTAAATTAAAGGAGTCCTGTAAATTAAAATAACAGATCTTCTCATTTCCCCTTGTGGAGGGTAAAGATAGCAAAACACATGTATTATTCAAAAGTCACCGGGCAACATTCTGATTAAAGAGGGTGGGTTCATTCTCTTCCCACAGCGACGGATGCTCTTCTTCAAACCTTTTCAGAATGGCTTTCATAATCGTTTCCCTCAGAAAGCCTGATTTGTTCTTGACCCTGTATCTGTTGCAGTATATTCCAAGCGCCCTCATCTCCCGGTTATTGAGCATTAAAGATAACCGGTTGTTTCTCCGCAACCGGTCCTCCTTGATTAACGGACGTCTCGTTTCCATCATATCAGATTCAGACAGCTAATTAAAAAAAAACAGGGATTCAATTGAATGCATTGCATAATTAGTTGTTAACATCAAAAAAAAAGCCAGTCGGTAAATGACTGGCCTTCTGTATATTAGATTATTCAAAACTTTAATAAACCCCCCTTTTATTCCCCCCAAAGGGGGGAAAAATATCCGGTATCTATGTAATTAAGGTTAATACCACAGTTTTTCTCCCCCCTTGGGGGAGATCCCGCGAAGCGGGAAAGGGGGTTTTATCTCACAGTAAAACTGATCTTCAAGGGATAACCCACGAAGCTGTAAATGAGGTCTCTCCCCTAGCAGCGGTTCAGCGCATTCAGATCCTCAAATGCCTCCTTGAGTCTGGCTATGAATGTCTCTTCCCCTTTCCTGAGCCATACCCTGGGATCATAGTATTTCTTGTTAGGTTTATCCTCACCTTCAGGATTGCCGATCTGGCCCTGCAGGTAACCATATTTATCCTTCGAATACTTGTTAATTCCATCCCAGAAAGCCCATTGCATATCTGTGTCAATATTCATCTTTATTGCACCATATTTGATGGCCTCCCTGATAAGATGCTTCTCGGATCCTGAGCCGCCATGGAAGACAAAGTTCACCGGATTGGGACCTGTCTTGTATTTCCTGACAATATACTCCTGGGAATTTTTCAGGATTACAGGCTTGAGCTCCACATTGCCCGGTTTATAAACACCATGAACGTTTCCAAACGAGGCAGCGATCGTAAACCTGTCACTTATTTTTGACAGTTCCTCATATGCGTATGCAACATCCTCAGGCTGCGTATATAAACGTGAACTGTCCACTCCCGAATGATCTACTCCATCCTCTTCTCCGCCAGTTACACCAAGTTCAATCTCCAGAGCCATTCCTATCTTGCTCATCCTCTCCAGGTATTTCTTGCAGGTTTCAATATTATTTTTCAGAGGTTCTTCTGAAAGATCAAGCATATGGGAACTGTAAAGAGGTTTGCCGTTGGCTTTAAAATATTTTTCGCCGGCATCAAGCAATCCGTCGAGCCAGGGAAGCAGTTTCCTGGCAGCATGGTCTGTATGCAGGATCACAGGTATGCCATAATATTTAGCGATATTATGAACATGATTGGCTCCTGATATGCCGCCGGCAATAGCTCCAAGCTGGTTATCTTTTGGCAGACCCTGGCCTCCGAAGAAATGTGCTCCTCCGTTCGAGAACTGGATAATAACCGGTGAATTCACAATTTTGGCTGTTTCCAGCACTGCATTTACTGAATTTGTTCCCACTACATTAACAGCCGGAATGGCGAAATCATTCTTATTTGCGTAATCATAAAGTGCCTTCACATCATCCCCGAAAATAACTCCGGGCTCCAGATTTAATACCTTACTTGTCATATAATAAATTATTTAATAGATAAAATTTGTTCAATAATTATGCAAATATAATTAATTTTAATACCCGTTTGCAACAATATGGATAATGATGGAAAGTCATCGGTAAACTCTTTTGATGAAACTATTTATTCTGATTGAGATATTATTTATCTTCGTAAACTTATTTTGACTACATCCCTGTTCTATAAAGCAATGATATGCATTTGTCGCAAGATCATGGTTTTAATAAAGAACTTTAAAATCAACATAATGCTATGACGAGAAAAATTCTGTTTCTTTTATTTGCGGGGTTGCTGTTTTCCCCCGGAGTGATCCATTCCCAGGAGAAGGAATGGTCGCTTGAAGAATGCATACAATACGCCATTGAGAATAATATCCAGATCAAGCAGCAGGTTATCCAGACAGAGGTTCAGGAAAACTCACTTGACCTTGCCAAAGGAAAGCTGGTGCCTTCACTTAACAGCGGATTATCGCATGATTATAACTTCGGACGCGCTCTTGACCAGACAACATACACGTTCTATAATCAGACTATGCAGGCCGATTATTTATATGTTGGTGGCCAGACACCCATATTCAGCGGCATGCAGAATGTTAATTCAATAAAGAAGAATAAATATGAAGTATTGGCAGCTAAGGAAGACCTCCAGTATATACGTGATGATGTGGCTTTGAATGTAGCGTTAGCCTATCTGCAGATCCTTCTGAATAAGGATCTGGTGGCAGCTAATCAGAATCAGCTTGACATAACACTCCAACAGATCGAAAAGACTAAAAGGCTGGTTGATGCCGGCAGCGTGGCAAGAGGCAACCTTCTGCAGATTGAGGCACAGGCAGGCCAGGAGGAGCTTTCACTTATAAACATGCAGAATCAGCTGGAAACATCGTATCTTAATATAACCCAGCTGCTTGAAATTAAAACCCCATCTGGTTTTGAAATTATTGCTCCGCAGATAAGCGTTGATTCCAATTCAATAATTGCCGGGAATGTTGATGAGATCTATCAGATCGCGACAGGAAACAGGCCAGAGATCAGGAGTTCCGAAATGAAGCTGGCTGCGAGTGAATATGACCTTAAAATTGCCAAGGGAGGAAGAATCCCCAGCCTCGCTTTGAATTATTCCTTCAATACCCGTTACACATACATTAATAATCTTGAGAATCTCTCATTTCAAGAGCAGTTTAAGAATAATAAAACTTCGGCGGTAGGCATATCATTGAATATTCCTATTCTGAATGGCTGGCAGGTAAATAAAAATATCGCGAACTCAAAACTGAGCGTTGAAAATTCCCAGTACACACTTGAAGGAACAAAAAAGCAACTTTATAAAAATATTCAGAAAGCCTACACAGATGCTACCGCCGCCCTCAAAAAATTTAATGCGAGTCTGAAGGCAGTCGCTTCATCAGAGGAATCTTTCAGATATACCGAACAGAAATTCAATGTCGGAATGGTAACCTCTGTCGATTACAATGCTTCCAAAACGCAGCTGCTGAATGCCCAGGCAGACATGTCGCAGGCAAAATATGAGTATGTATTCAAGACTAAAGTGCTTGATTTTTACAAAGGCATTCCCCTGACTCTTGACTATAAATAAAACACAACTATATCCTAACGCCATGAAAACCAATAAGATATTAAAAATTTTAATTCCGGTTGTCTTAGTTCTGCTAATTCTGGCCATAATCGGAAAGAAAAAGGGATGGTTTGGAAAAGCGCTGACTGTAAAGGTTGCTGTTGAAAATGTCGAGAAACGATCTGTTATAGAAACAATTACTGCAAACGGAAAGATCCAGCCTGAAAAAGAGGTCAAGATAAGTCCGGATGTATCCGGTGAGATTGTGGAACTGACGGTTAAAGAGGGAGACCAGGTTGAGAAAGGCCAGCTGCTGCTCAGGATAAAACCCGATATTTACATTTCACAGAAAGACCGTTCGATGGCTGCCATCAGTTCTGCAAGGGCCCGCCTTGCCCAGGCTGAAGCACAATTCACTCAGGCTGAACTTTCATACAAAAGGAGCCAACAACTTTTCAGTGAACAGACAATTTCAAAATCTGAATTTGAACAGGCTGAAGCCTCCTACACAGTGGCAAAGGCGGAAGTGGATGCAGCAAAGTATTCTGTAGTAAGCACCCAGGCATCTCTCAAGGAGGCTAATGAAAATCTGGTCAAGACATCTATCTATGCCCCCATGTCCGGAACAGTCTCAATGCTTCTGGTCGAGCTCGGGGAAAGAGTGGCAGGAACTAACCTGATGGCCGGTACAGAAATGCTGAGGGTCGCTGATCTTTCAAGAATGGAAGCTCAGGTGGAAGTCAATGAAAATGATATTGTTAAAGTGACCCTTGGCGATACTGCCCTGATAGAGGTTGATGCTTACCTGGACAGAAAGTTTAAGGGAATCGTAACTGAGATTGCCAATTCTGCAAAAACAACCGGAGTCTCTGCTGACCAGGTTACCAATTTCGATGTCAAGATCCTTGTCCTGCCAGAGTCGTATCAGAGCCTTGTGGATGCCGGAGACAAAAATCCCTTCAGGCCGGGGATGTCAGCATCAGTTGACATTCAGACTGAATCAAAGAGCGATATCATGGCTGTGCCAATACAGTCAGTCACAACACGCACTGATACAACAAAAAATGTAATTACTCCAACCAGGGATATTCGTACAATCGTTTTCATCACTGACGGTAAATATGCACTTGCGAAAGATGTTAAAACCGGTATACAGGATAACAGCTATATTGAAATCCTTTCCGGCATTCCTGACAGCGCCAGGGTTATTACCGCGCCTTTCAGTGCAATAAGCAAGAAACTGGCCGACAGCACGCTGATTGAAATTGTAAAGAAGGAAGAACTGTATAAGGAGAAATAGGTTAAAACTATCCTCTTAATGGCATGGTAATATGTATTGAAACAGCAACAAATCTTTGCTCAGTTGCGTTATGTAACAGCGCAGAAATTATTTCTCTGAAGGAGAGCACTGATTTAAAGTCGCATGCTTCAATGCTCACTGTTTTTATCGGTGAGGCTCTGAAAGAAAATGGAATAAGACCAGGAGACCTTGAGGCAATAGCAGTAGGAAAAGGACCGGGTTCGTACACAGGCCTTCGGATTGGAGTCTCTGTTGCCAAGGGGATAGCTTATGCAGCATCAATACCCCTGATAGGTATTGGAACAACTCTTTCAATGTTCTGGGGTATGGCAGGGAGGATTGAAGAAGTAACCGGAGACAGGGAGAATACACTCTTCTGTCCCATGATTGATGCCAGGAGGATGGAAGTTTATAACGCAATCTATGATTATCAGGGTAAGATGGTGAAGGATATTTCAGCCGATATAATCAGCGAAGATTCATTTGCCGGTATACCTGAGTCGAAAAGAATTGTTTTTTTTGGCGACGGAGCAGCAAAATGCAAAGAGGTTATTAAACGTAACAATGTATTTTTCCCGGATGGTTTCAGGATTTCATCTTCCTATATGCAGAAACCTGCATACCAGGCCATTGAGAATAAGGATTTTGAAGATGTTGCATACTTTGAACCCTTTTATCTGAAAGATTTTATCACAACAATACCCAGAAAGAATATTCTTGGAAATTAACTGGCATAATATCTGCTTCTGTAATTAAGAATGAAAAGCGATATACTCATATTAACACTATTAGTTTTTCTTCCATCCTGTTTGTATGGTCAGGTTAAGTCTTATCAGCCAGGGGAGAAAGCCAGCTATACAATTCAGTATGGCGTTATCACCAGTGGAATCGGTTCACTGGAGGTAAAAACAGATACACTTGACGGAAAAGAGGTCTGGCATGCAAAATTTTTCGCAAGAACGACAGGGCTGGCTGATGCGATTTTTAAAGTCATTGATATATACGAGGTCTACATCGACCCGGAAACTGAACTTCCTGTAAAATCGATAAGAAATGTGCACGAAGGCAGATACAAAAGATACAACGTAGTGACCTTTGATCATGATACAAGGAGCGATTCGGCAATACTCTTCAGTGATCTTACCGGGAATCATATTGCACCCAAGGGCATACATGATATAATTTCATGCTTTTACTATTTCAGAAATCACATTCTGCCTGATGGCAGCAAATTGAAGAAAGGAGATCTTCTTGAACTAAATACCTGGTTTACAGATCAGCTTTATCCTATCAGACTCAGGTATGTGGGTATGGATGATGTGAAGATCAAGGGGGGAAAGATAAAATGCTATAAGTTTAACCCTGTTACTGAAGTCGGTCGTCTCTTTAAGACAGAAGAAGATGTATCATTCTGGTTTTCAGCTGATAAAAATTTCCTTCCGGTTAAGATACGATTTGATATCTTTGTAGGCGCATTTATGGTCGAGCTTTCCAGCTACCAGGGATTGGTGGCACCGCTTGAAATAAAGAAGAGATAGGATCATGCATGGTACTAAGGTCATTCAGTGGTCATTTGCGCTGCGTGCGTCATTAATGGTCATTAGCATTCGCGTCATTAATGGTCACTAATCAATCTGTCAATACTACCATGACAACTTAATGACTACTTAATGACTATTAATGACTCACTGACTTCAACTGATAAATTGCAATAAATTAATATATAAATATACTGAAACATTTATGGCGAGTACTACAGATTTTAAGAATGGATTGGTCATTGAGTTCAACAATGACCTTTATACAATTGTGCAATTCCAGCATGTCAAACCGGGAAAAGGACCGGCATTTGTCCGGACAAAACTGAAGAGCATTAAAACAGGAAGGGTAATAGACAACACCTTTTCTTCCGGAACAAAAGTGAACCTGGCCAGAGTGGAAAGACGTCCTTACCAGTATCTTTACAAGGATGATATGGGATACTACTTCATGCATCTGGAAACATATGAGCAGATTCATGTTCAGGAATCACTGATTGATAACTTTCAATACCTTCTGGAAGGGATGGGAGTTGAAATTGTAGTGCATGCTGATACCGAGACAGTCCTTTCGGTTGATGTTCCGCAGTTTGTTGTGATGGAGGTTGTCTATTCGGAACCAGGCCTGCGGGGCGATACCGCCACCAATACCCTGAAGAGGGCAAAGGTGGAGAATGGCGAGACCATCATGGTGCCTCTTTTTGTTAATACCGGAGATAAAATTAAGATTGATACTCACGAGAAGACATATGTTGAGAGGGTAAAGTCCTGAAATAATAATGGGAGAAAAAAAGATTCCGACAGAGAGGCTGAAAATTTCCAGATTCAAGCTTGATGCACTGCTCGATATTACATTATCGATCAATGCCAATCTGCCTACACACGATCTTTTATCCAAATATGAAGCTATCCTCAGGGATAATCTCGGTATTGGCAAAATACTCATTTTCAAAAGGTCCGATACATGGGAATGCCTGCTTAACGGAGGTTTTCCGAAGCATTATGAAAAAATTGATGTTGAATCAAGGCTTTCAGGTATCACTGAAATTACTTCCAGTGCCGGCGATCTTGGCTTCGAGGGGGTTGATATCATTATTCCGGTATATAATAACAATGTTCACCTTGCATTCATCCTGATCGGCGATATTGAAGAGGAGGGAGAAGGGATGAGCCCGGTGCTGAAGCACCTTAATTTTATACAGACAATTTCAAGCATCATTATTGTTGCCGTTGAAAACATCCGGCTGTTCAAAGAGAGCCTCCTGCAGGAAGTAATGAAAAAAGAGCTCGAACTTGCCGCCAGGATGCAGAAGGTGCTTATTCCGGATAACAGTAATATGCCCAGGAACTCCAAAGTCGTGGTTAATGGTTTTTATTTCCCTCATTACGAGGTTGGAGGTGACTATTACGACTGTATCAGATTATCGGAAACTAAAACCGGTTTCTGCATAGCTGATGTATCAGGCAAAGGAATTTCTGCTGCCATGCTGATGTCAAATTTTCAGGCAAGCTTCAGGGCGCTTTTTACCCATGATGTGTATCTTGAGACTCTTATATACAAGCTCAATGCAATAGTTACCGTAAATACAGCCGGTGAAAAGTTTATAACGTTCTTCGTCGCCAGGTATGATCATGAAACCGGTGTGCTGGAATATATAAATGCAGCCCATAATCCCCCGGTACTCTATAATACTGTAACCTGCAAGGCAAAACAGCTGAAGGCTTCCTGTGTCGGACTTGGAATGCTCGATGAAATACCCCCGGTCAGAAAGTCTGAAATCCTGATTACAGATACCTCCAAGCTTGTCTGCTACACCGACGGACTTTCCGAACTTAAGGGGGAAGACGGGCAGGAGATTGGCACAGACACAATTCTCCGGCATATATCCAACAGGAAACCGGTTGAATCAAATATCTCTGAGATGATAAGGGAACTCGGATTGCCTGATGATAACCCGTCAACGTTTGATGATGTTTCGATAATCGTGGCGGACTTTATAAAATGACAAAGAGACTTAGGGACATAGAGACTTAGAGACATTCAAACGGAATACTTTTCAGTCTCTAAGTCCTCAGTCCCTCAGTCCCTCAGTCCCTAGTCTCTCAGTCCCATAGTTATCAATCAATCAACCCGTATCAGGAAATAATTCTTCCTGCCTTTCTGTATAAGCAGATATTTGTCATTCAAGAGATAATCCTTACCGATAACCAGGTCTGCATTGTCGATCTTAAGTTTATTAATGCTCAGACCTCCGCCCTGTACCAATCTCCTGATCTCCCCTTTTGAGGCAAAAACCTGTGTATGTTCAGCACAAAGATCGGCGACACTTACTCCCTTGTCAATGATTCCCATCCGGACATCAAATACCGGAACGCCTTCAAATACAGAAAGAAATGTGTTCTCGTTCATCTTTTTGAGGGATTCAGTCGTACCCTTGCCCAAAAAGTATCTGAGATGCCTCCACAGCCCCTTCATAATCGTTTCTCGAGTGGACAAGGACTGTCACCTCTTCGGCAAGCCGTCTCTGCAGCAACCTTTCATGAGGAGCCCTGTTGTGTTGTGTGATAATATTTTCAATCTCCTCCTGGCCAAGTATTGTGAAGATCCTGATATATTTTGCGGCATCTTCATCCGAGACGTTAAGCCAGAACTGGTAGAACTGGTAGGGTGTTGTTTTTTCAGGATCGAGCCAGACATTTCCCGATTCCGTTTTCCCGAATTTAGATCCGTCAGATTTTGTGATGAGAGGGCAGGTAAGTGCAAATGCTTCGCCCCCGGTCTTTCTTCTTATCAGTTCGGTGCCGGTTACAATATTTCCCCACTGGTCGGATCCGCCCATCTGGAGCCTGCAGTTGTAGTTATTATAGAGGTGCAGGAAATCGGTTCCCTGGACGAGCTGATATGAAAATTCAGTGAAAGACATTCCCTCTTTGGCTTCAGAGCTTATTCTTTTCTTTACCGAATCCTTCGACATCATATAATTTACAGTTATATGTTTCCCGATCTCCCTTATAAAACCCAGGAAGGAATACTCCTTCATCCAGTCGTAATTGTTTACCATAAGGGCTTTATTTTCCTTATCCGGGTTGAAATCGAGGAATCTTGAAAGCTGTTTTTTAATACCTTCCTGGTTTCTGAAAAGCGATTCTTCATCCAGCAGGTTCCTCTCCTCCGATTTTCCGGAAGGGTCGCCGATCATTCCGGTAGCGCCTCCGACAAGCACGATAGGGGTATGGCCGGCTCTCTGGAAATGAACAAGAAGCATCACCTGTACCATGTGGCCAATATGCAGCGAATCGGCAGTAGGATCGAATCCGATGTATCCGCTGATCCTGGTTTTATTAAGTAATTCCTCTGTCCCCGGCATGATATCGTGTATCATGCCTCTCCATTTCAGTTCTTCAACAAAATTCATAAGCTAATTTTTGGAATTGCAAATATAGCAAAGAGGCTCAGATTGTCACATCATCAGGTTTCTTTTTAAACCTGTCGAAGCTGTGGTCGAATCCCCCTTCACCTATTATTGGAAAGATGGCAGGGGCTATATCTGATATAGGGCTGAAGAATATGGACCTCTCTATGGTTTCCTTCGGGAGGAAGGGTCTTCTGGCGTCTATTGCGTTAAGGATTACGAAGGACACACTCAGTATCAATACAGTTTTAAAGAGTCCGAAAACAATTCCAAGCAGTCTGTTCACAAATCCCAGGGCTGCGGCATCTGCCAGTTTATCAGCCAGGAGCCCCACGAAATGGATAAGGACTACTATTATGCCGAAAGTGACGAGGAACGCAATTATCCCCACGTAACGACCGCTCATATCAAAATAATCGTAAAGTTTGGCGGCAGTAAATCCTGAAAACTTTATTGCTCCCCAGATACCGAGGATCAGTGCTGCAAGCGATGCAACCTCCCTTATCAGCCCGTTAATAAATCCGGAGACCATTGAGAGTATGAGAATTACCACAATTGCAAGATCTATCCAGTTCATGATATGAATATTTGAAAGCATGAAAGTATGAAAGAATGTTGGGATTTCAAAACGGGATCAGGTGAATGGCACCTGGTATACAGCCAGCAGTACCTTACAATCGGTTAACGTCTTCCGGCACCAATCTCCCAGTACCCAGTACCCAGCACCCAGACCCGCACCCGTACGTCCGCACCCAGCACCCAGCACCAAGTACCCGGCACCATTTGTTACAATCACAAACTATTCCTTCACGATTTGTTTTGACAAAAAAATACTATACTTTTGCGACTGAATTTGGCCCCATAGTTCAATGGATAGAATGGAGGTTTCCTAAACCTTAGATTCAGGTTCGATTCCTGGTGGGGCTACCAATACAATCAACAAAAGCCTTGATGCACAATTATATCGAGGCTTTTTTGTTAGTGTCTACTGATACACTAACAGGGCTCCTGAACCTGAGAGAGTAACTGTTTGACTGTGAGAATCGTTTATCTGCCAAAGGCTGATTTCATGTAATATCAGAAGATTGCTTCAGGTATCTTAATAATCCTGCCAATACAATAAGACAAACAAAAATCATTGCAAGAGCAAGAGAAATAAGCAGAAATGAAATTAATCCTTCAACAACTGAAGTTCCTTCTTTTCCACCTGCTAATGGCATCATTTTCCCGGCTCCGGTAAAAGCTGCAACAGATACCGCAACAAAATTTGCGAAAGAGCCATACAGAATCAACCAGAATGCAGAAGTCAACCATTTATCATTTAATACAAGTTTGTTCCAGATAAGTCCCAGGATAACTAAAAACATACCGTTCATAATACCTTCGAGATGGGCAGAAAGTCCCATTCTTTGATTTGTCATCATCGGAACAAATAAGCCGATGAGCAATCCAAATAAAAATAAGAGAATACCGAGAAAGAGAAGCCTGTCTGATTGCCATTTTTTGTGTCCTGAATTTTCCATGGTTTTTAATTCCAATAAGTAAGTATCATTGCGACAACCAATAAAGAAGCCAGATGGTAGCCGGTATTTATGCCAAAAAGTTTCCAGGAATTTCTTTCCCAGACTGTTGCTCCCAGCTGACCCGGAAGGAAAAATCCAAGCCATGTGAAGATTGCAGTAGTTAATGAATTGGATAAGGGGCCTGTTTCTTTTATCCCGGGTACATACTGCCAGGCTGCAATATTGTGAGCCAGAACCCACGCAAACAGGAAGTTACCAAAGACCATGAATACCATTCCTTTTACCATTTCTGATTTTTCGGGTTTCATATCAGGGTCGTAACCCATTTCCTTTCCCCATATTTTTCCAAAAAGAGGAGTGTACCAGATAAAACCAAGAACGAAATTGACAACGACAGCTACCAATACTGCAGCAAGGTTAATTTTTATTTCCATAATATTCACATTTATAGTTTCCTACTCTTTTGGATTTTCGGTGGCTCCCGTTTAAAATTGGTTGCTGCTCCATAATTTATTTGTAATTGTCTATTCCTCTCTCACTTCGGTTTCAGGTAAACACCTGCAACTACAAAAGCCACAGACAGGTTGCGTTTTCCCTGACTCTGGCTTTGAATATTATTATTCTATAAACAATTCAGGTATCGATTGGTTCTCTCAAACGATATAAATCTATTTTTGCCTTTATGTCTCGTTGTGAGACACTTTGTGGATTTCCTGAAACAATTCAACAATAGCAGGAACAGGCTTATAGCTTTTAAACAATCGTTATTTCCTGTTAGTTAGCTTTAATAAAATCCCTGATCCATTTTGCCTGTTCAGGATGAATATCAATTAAAAAACCTCCGAGTATATGATAGCCCTTAATTGCTCCTGCATAGTAAGACTTCGCTACAACCTCCCACTGACGTCTCAGAAGATGCATCGGGACTCCGTCAAGTAACGTAAAATCCCTGAGATAACATCCTAAATAAATATCCTTTTCAGGGAATATCTGATGGCACTGGTCAATGTATTTTTCAATATTCACAAGGTCATTTGAGGACCATACCCAGAGCGTTACGATATCAAATGTATCCTTATACGGAAGCAGCCCGGCTTTATCCAGTTCATGCGAGTATATTACAATCCAGTGCTTTAACGCAGGATTTGTCTTCTTCAGGTCTGTATGGACACCGGCATATTGTTCGGGGCTTATACGATCTCTTTTGATGATCTGGATGAGATCATCATCAAATGCACCGGTGATATTGGGCCAGGTGACCGATAACTGGCTTAGATTTGCTGCCTCAAGCTTCTTCCTTTCAACACTGGCATCAGCTTTCATAGCCACCGGATATCCCAGTCCACTATAACCCCCGCAATCAGCTTTATGGTAATCCCACTTTGAAATGTCACATATTATTTCTTTCATGTCAGTCAGTTTCTCCATGGCGATAGCAGAGTTCGGATGGAACATAAAACAGCACCGTTCAAGACCAAACCATCTGGTACCTTCGCCGGCACCGAAGATTGACAGTTTCCATTGTCCGTTGATGCTCTGTCCATCCCAGCACCATCCGCCTTCTGATAATCTCGCGGAGGAGGGTTTTTGTATTTCCCTGTTACTGATTTGAGATTCTTTCAGTTGATTTCTTTCCATGATAGTCGCTGCTGTGTTCAGATTAATATTCAGAGGTGATATACTTACCCCGGCTGTCGCAAGCGCCGTGGTTTTGAGAAATTTTCTTCTGTCAGCCATAGTGCAACCACCTGTTAATCAAAATGGACTTCCCCTGTTGAATGGGAAGGTTATCTATTTTTTTGAAGCCTTGAATGTACCATTTGGCTGAATAAATAATAACCCGGTAATATTTTTGTTTTCATCCTCCACAAATTCAATCTGATACCCATCCAGCTTTTTTATTATGAATTTATTCAGGCTTGTCGGTATTAATTCATATTCCGGTTGCCCTGGTACAAACAAAAACAATGTCTGACCATTCTTAGTGAAGACTCTTGTAACAATATCGCCTATTGAATATTCACCTGTGTATGTTTTTAATATTTCATTATCAAGGTTAATATTTTCAGTCTGACGTTTAAAGCAAATGGGATCCAGGGTTGATTCCAATTTTAGATATACAGCTTCTATCTCTCCCATATTGTTTGTATGGAAGTTGAAACGGAGATCACTTTTTTCTGTAGTATCAATACCTTTCTTCGTAATCTCAAAGGGTTGGAATATGTCATAATGATAGTGCTTAAGCAATATTTTTTTTAAAGGCATAATAGAAAACAGCGAATCTCTTTCTGTCATTATTTTTATTGCACCATAACCAGGATTGGCGTATTTTCCAGCATATTCAGACAGGTTATGAGAAGGAACTGTACCTGATTTTCTATTTGAAACAGTTTTTGACTCTGCTTCCTTCTGAGATTTCATTGTTTTTTCCCTGTCGGCTTTGAAATTTTTATTCCAGTCGGTTAGAGTGAGCTTCAGGATATTGTCAGCAGCAATATTTTTTACGAGTGAAGGTATGTATGAACCATCCTGATTCACCAAAACAATAATTCCTACACTATCAGCCGGGAAGAAACAGGTGAGAGCTGAAAATCCGTCTATTGCTCCTCCATGCTGAACCTGATAATGACCTCTGTATGAGTTAAGTGACCAGCCAAATCCATAATTTGACAGGTATATGTCGGGATTCTCTTTGGAGGGTAATGCCGGAGAAGCAACCATTTGAGAACTTATTGCCTCAGAAGCATACGAAGCAGGTATAATCTCCCTGCCCTCAAACTTTCCGCCATTTATCCAGGTTATTACCCATTTTGCCATATCATTGACACTGCTGTTAATGCTTCCGGCCGGACTCATGGCTTTTATGTGGTAATAATCGACCTTTTCAATTAAGCTGTCACTTTTAAGACTGTATCCAATTGCCGCATCATTGCTCCTTTCAAGTGATTCTATAGAGAAGTTTGAACCTGACATGCCGAGTGGTGTGAAAAACCTCTCTTGTATGTTGTCCTCCCAGGTTTTACCTGTAACCTCCTCAGCTAACATCCCCTGGAGCATGAACATAAAATTGTTGTACTGATATTTTTCCCTGATACCTGCGGAGGGTTCCTGAAACTGAATTCTTCTCATCAGACTGTCCCGTGAATCAGTCGGGAATAAGTACCATGAGTAGTCATGACGCGGCAGCCCTGTTCTGTGGCACATCATGTCCCTTATAGTAATTGAATTGTCCATATTTTCATTGAAGAATTTCAGCTCGGGGAGATAAGTACGCGGACTTTTATCCAGATCGATTTTATTTTCGTTTCTTAGTATACCCAGCAGAGAGGACGTAAATGCTTTGGTGCACGATCCTATTGCGAAAAGGGTGTTGGGTGTAACAGGTATTTTGTTTTCATAGTCTCTGTAGCCGAACCCTTTGGCATAAAGAATTTTATTTTTTTCAACGATGGCGACTGCAAATCCGGGAGTTTTCCAGTCCAGCAGTAAGGACTGGAATATGGCATCCAGTCCGGCAAGTCTTTGATCACTGTTTCCTTTCTTCTTTTGTGCAGTTGCAGGCACCATTAGCACTGTAAGGCACAGAATCAGTATTAAATTTTTCATAGAGGAATGGTTTAGTTTTTTCAGGTAGAATATTTGTAACAAAGAAGTATGAGGCGGACTAATGAAAATGTGTTATTACTTGATACCTACAATTTACCATTTGTTTCCTAATCATGCAAAATTATTAATAATTTCCTGATGCATGCCGGATTAAATATGCTTTCAGCCTCTCTCTCAGCTCCTCAACTTTTTATTTCCATATCAACCACTTTCATGTGTTCGTCAAAAGGGGGGGCAGAGTTGTCAAAATGACTATCCTATTTATGAATAAATGAATTAATTTTCGTTTATGAGACCATCAAAAAGAAAGACAGTATTTAAGAAATCGCAGAGGGAACAACAGACCTATATCAGAAATCCTGAGTTTCTGGGATGCAATTTTTCACAACTGGAGTTGGAAAAAGGTGTCTGTTTAAATGATTTGGAAATCGATATTTTAATAGTCAAGCATTATTTTTTCAATTGAGGTCAGATTCTTACTAATTAGCTCCGGCAATGTCCGGAGCTTTTTTTAACCCTTGATTTTTATGGCTATACTTTCGAATTCAGCTATGTAGCTTTGAAAAGTATCATGGTTTTATCAGATCATTATTATTGTTCATTAAAAACCCGGACAAATCTTAATTTACCCGGGTATAGCCTTGTTTCATTCAAAATCCAGGATCAGCATCACTGTTAATCCCGAAATTTTCATCGTAATTATTTATCAGAACTATTTATACTGCCGGTTTTCCGGCTCCTATGCTCTTACTTCTCTCTATGGATTGCAGCGCAAGATAATTATCACCAAATTTCACGAGGTTTTCCATTTCTTTATCATACTGGTCATAATGACGTTCTTCATCATCAACCAATGTTTCGAAAATCTTTTTAGAAGCAGAATCGGCATTTTTTGAACACTCGTTAGCCCACTCATTGTAATCTTTAATACTTCCTGTTTCCATACTCGCAGCCATTTCGAGCATCTTCCTGACATCATGTATTTTCCTAACATCCTGGGAAGCCTTAATTTCAACTTCGCCTTTCAGAAAAAGGATGCGCTCGGCAAGTATTTCAACATGCATCATTTCTTCAATGGCTGTACGTTTGAAAAGGTTCGACAGTAAATCGTAGCCCAGATCATCGCAATGGAAATGAAAATACATATACTGGTGAACAGCGCTCAACTCATCGGCAATAGCCTTGTTTAATAATTCAATACTCTTTTCTTTCATTTTATTTATTGTTTATTATAAAATTAGCCCAAATCAAAGCGGTCAAGGTTCATTACCTTGTTCCATGCCGCAATAAAATCCCTTACAAATTTTTCCCGGGCATCAGAGCTTCCGTACACCTCGGCAAGGGCTCTGAGCTCTGAGTTTGAACCAAAGATAAGATCTGCCCGGGTTCCTGTCCATTTTAGTGTGCCCGTTTTGCGATCACGTCCTTCAAATGTCTCATTGGTTTCAGATGAAGGCATCCAGGCAGTACTCATGTCGAGCAGGTTAATAAAGAAATCGTTGGTCAGAACTTCAGGACGTTTCGTGAAAACACCGCATTCAGAGTTGTCAAAATTTGTGTTTAACACGCGCATACCGCCCACAAGCACTGTCATTTCCGGAGCAGTAAGTGTCAGCAACCGGGCTTTGTCAACCAGTAACTCCTCGGTTGATATGGTGTATTTTGTTTTCAGGTAGTTGCGAAACCCGTCTGCTGCCGGCTCAAGCACTGCGAATGAATCCGTATCGGTTTGCTCCTGAGATGCATCAGTCCGGCCCGGAGTGAATGGAACAGTAACAGCAGAACCTGCATCTTTTGCAGCTTTTTCAACACCGGCACAACCTGCCAGTACAATCAGGTCTGCAAGAGAAACTTTTTTGCCGTTTTTTTGAGTACTATTGAATTCTTTTTGAATGCCTTCAAGTGTTTTCAATACTTCAGTCAGCCGGGCAGGATTGTTAACAACCCAGCTCTTTTGCGGGGTAAGGCGAATACGGGCACCGTTTGCACCTCCACGTTTGTCAGATCCACGGAAAGTGGAGGCAGAAGCCCATGCGGTGGATACCAGCTGAGATACGGAAAGTCCGGATTTTAAAACTTTGGCTTTAAGTGCAGCAATGTCTTTATCATCAATCAGCAGATGATTGACGGCAGGTACCGGATCCTGCCAGATCAGTTCTTCTTTAGGCACTTCGGGGCCTAAGTAACGTGCAAGTGGGCCCATATCCCGGTGAGTCAGTTTAAACCATGCACGTGCAAAGGCATCGGCAAATTCAAGGGGATGTTCATAGAAACGTCTTGAAATTTTCTCATAAACGGGATCGAGACGTAAAGAAAGGTCAGTGGTAAGCATAGTTGGTACATGCTTTTTGGAAGAGTCATGGGCATCAGGCATGACTTTATCGGCATTTTTTGCCACCCACTGATGAGCGCCGGCCGGACTTTTTGTAAGTTCCCATTCGTATTTAAACAGGTTTTCGAAGAAGTAATAACTCCACTTGGCGGGAGTCTGTGTCCAGATAACTTCCAATCCGCTGGTGATTGTGTCGCCTCCTTTTCCTGAGCCAAAGCTGCTTCTCCAGCCTAAGCCCTGCTCTTCAATACCGGCAGCTTCAGGCTCAGGTCCGACAAGCCCTGCATCTCCTGCTCCGTGAGTTTTGCCGAAGGTATGCCCCCCGGCAATAAGCGCAACGGTTTCTTCATCGTTCATGGCCATACGGGCAAATGTCTCGCGGATATCTTTAGCCGCTGCAAGCGGATCAGGATTTCCATTCGGGCCTTCCGGATTCACATAGATTAACCCCATTTGTACGGCAGCAAGCGGGTTGTCGAGGTCACGTTCTCCGGAGTAGCGTTTGTCACCTTCAAGCCACTTGCTTTCTGAACCCCAGAAAATGTCCTCTTCAGGCTCCCATACATCTTCACGCCCACCGCCAAATCCAAAAGTTTTGAAGCCCATTGATTCCAATGCCACATTACCGGCAAGGATCATAAGGTCGGCCCAGGATATTTTCCGGCCATACTTTTGCTTGACCGGCCAAAGCAGTCTTCGTGCCTTGTCGAGATTGACATTATCGGGCCAGCTGTTAAGCGGGGCAAAGCGTTGCTGTCCGCCTCCCGCACCTCCGCGACCATCTCCGGTGCGGTATGTACCTGCACTGTGCCATGCCATTCGGATGAATAACGGTCCGTAATGACCGAAATCGGCTGGCCACCAGTCCTGAGAGTCGGTCATCAGCTTATGAAGATCTTTTTTAACAGCTCCCAGATCCAGACTTTTGAATTCTTTAGCATAGTTAAACTCCTCGCCCATGGGGTCAGATAAGGAAGAATGTTGCCGCAGTATGCTCAATTTTAACTGATTCGGCCACCAGTCACGGTTCTTTGTACCGCTGGTGCCAACACTGTGCCTCTGAGTTGCTCCCGTAACTGGGCATTTGCTGAGATTATTTGAGTCTTTTCCCATTTTAAGTATATATTAGTTTATAACTGATTATTTTTGGTCCTTCAAAAACCTGCCTATAATCTGAAGTTTTACATCTTCAATTTTAAAATCCGGGATATTCTTTTTTTCGAAATATTTCTCTATCATTTCGTTAAGCTTTGTATCTACAAAATCCTCAATTCTATCGGATTCTGAGCAGTACAGATGATGATGGCTTTCCATTACGGCATCATATCGCATAACATCCCTTTCGGTTTTGACTTTTTTTATTAATTCATTGGCCACCAGGGCATCAAGGACTTTGTACACTGTTGCGGTAGCAATGTTTGGATGGTTATACCGGATATAGTCAATTATGTTTTCTGCAGTAGGATGATTATTGAGTTTAACAATGGCCTCCAGAATAGCAACCCTTTGAGGAGTTACTTTAAGTCCTTTCCCTGTTAGTGCATTTCTTATTTCGGTTATTTTCACTGCTACTAATTATCTGATGCGAATGTTTCTCATTTAACAATGATCAAATTTAAGTGAATATTTCAAGAAAATCAAGGTTATTCTATTTTATTACCGATCTTAATTCCGAAATAGATTGTCCGGGGTGAAATCGGACCATACATATAGGAAGGATCCCTGTCAATCCCTGAATCAAAATCTGACTGATAGGAATTAAAGATATTTTTTATTCCTGTGAAGAGTTGAAGTGTAGTGCCATTAAGCTTAATATTATGGTGAATTTTGCTGCCAAGATCAAAAAAGGGATCAGATTCTCTTAATTCCCCTGTGTCAGGGTCAGATTCCGGACCGAAATAGGGGACCAGCATTTTACCTGTATATATTCCGGTAAGAGACAGGCATGTGTTTTTACCAAAATCCCAGTCCATGTTAAAATATCCATAATCTGAGGGTGTGCGGAAGAAATCTCTTGTATTGAATTCCTGTTCGACATCATATTTGCTGGATTGGAGTGTAAACCCGGATGTAAATGAAAACTCTCTTAATGGTTTAATCTTGAGTTCAATGTTGACCCCTGTAACCACAGCTCCGTCTTCTGAATTCATTCTGGTGTACAGGACTCTGCCATCCTCATCCGGAACTCCGATCTCATTTACAAAAGGATCTTCCAGCCTTGTATAGAAACCTTCTATAAGAAGTCCGGTCGAAACAGTCCCGATAAGTCTGTTGAAATCCAGGGAAGCCATTATACTGTGACTGGTTTCCTGTTTAAGGTCAGGGTCATTAACATTTATCACCTGCCTGGAGCCTGATGTCTCAATGTGAAGGTCCTCATCAAAAATCTGAGGAGCCCTGTAACCCTGAGAATAACTTAACCGGGCCTGGAGTGCCGGACGCACTTCATACATAAGACTGATTCGCGGACTGAAGACATTTCCTGACTTTGCTTCATTGTTATTGGAATAGTCCACAATATTATAATGATCCATACGGCCCCCCAGTCCGAGCTTGAACCTGGTCAGCTTAAGATCATACTGCAGGAAGGCACCGGTAGTAACAGATGACTGGTCGGAGATTATGGTATTGTCAGTGTGTGGTACACTAACTATCGAGTCGTTAACAATAACCGAATTATCGTAGTCGGGATAGCCAAGTTTTTCATCCTTAAGAAATCCTCCCGTATTCTCAAATCCGGCAATTAGCGAAGAGTTGCCCATGGTGGTTTTATATTGTACTCCCGTATTATATGTAAAATCCTCAGACCTGCCATAATCTTTAAGTGACCGGTTGGCGCCATAATACGAGTCACGCAAAAGATGCTGGGCTGAAACGAATACGGTAAGCAGATCATAATCCCTGAAGTACTGTTCGTATGTTATGGCACCTGTTTTTATATCATGTTTCACAGATTCCGCGATGTCCCTTTCGTGAAGCGGATAATCCTGTCTGTTACCCCCGTTTCGTTCCTCTTTAATATTGAAAAAGTCGATGGCTACTTTGCTTCTTAAACCGAATCTGTGAAACAGACGTGTCCCTATTGTCAGATTACTCATGGGTGCGATCTCAGAATATGAATCATTATTCGCATCAAACATTTTTCTTTCACGGGTAAATCCATAGAGAGATATGCCCGTCTTGCTGTCATCGGATACAAGAGATGTATTCAGATTAATACTGTAATCGGGAGCCACACCTCCTGACTCATTCATGCCTATACCGGTAAGACTGGTGCTGAAACCTGCTTCGTAAGAGTTTGATACAGATTCCTTCAATATAATATTTATTACTCCGGCTATCGCATTACTGCCATAGAGAGCCGATCCTCCACCCCTTACAACTTCAATCCTCTCAATCATATTTGTCGGGATAAGTTCAAGTCCGTATACTCTTGCCAGACCACTGAAAATGGGACGGCTATTGATCAGGATCTGAGAATATGGTCCCTCCATGCCATTCATTCTTACCTGTGTAAATCCACAGTTCTGACAGTTATTCTCTATCCTTAGTCCCGGAGAGAAGGTCAATCCTTCAATAAGTGTTACTGACTGGGCTGAAGAAAATAATTTTGGAGAGATTGTATTAACAATGGTTACCGATTCTGTTCTCTTCATTTCGCTTCTGTCGGCTGAAATCACAACCTCCTCAAGTCCCAGCAGGTCCTCTTCAAGTTCAAATTTTACTTCAACAGTTAATCCTGCTTTAACTGTAACAATTTTTTCGGATGGTTTATAACCTATTGCCTGGGCTTTTATTGTGTATACGCCTTCCTGCAGGTTAATCAGTTGGTAATGACCTGTTTCATCTGTATTTACTCCAACGGTTGTTCCCTTTATGCTGATAGTCGCGAAGGGAATATGATTGTTATTGCTTGCAACATGGCCAATAACATTTGCATCTGTTTTTTTCTGTGATATGAGTGCAGGTGTATAAAAAACAGTAATAATCAACACCCATAAAAGTTTTTTCATAAATGATACGTTATATGTTACACAATGTCAGTAGAGATTCAGACCCTGAGTGAGCCGCGGAACCCTCTGGCCCCATAGTAAGATTCTGCACCATTGTGATACACGAAGACATGGTCATAGCGACGATCACAAAAGATTGCGCCACCGAGTTTTCTGATCTCAGCAGGTGTCTTCACCCAACTCGAAGTTTTCGTATCGAATTTCCCAAGTTTCTGCAACTCCCGATATTCTTCTTCCGTCAGAAGCTCAATGCCCATGGCAGCTGCCATAGTTACAGCGTTATTTTCCGGTTTATGCTCTTTCCTTGAGTCCAGCGCTTCACGGTCGTAACATATACTTCTGCGACCTTTAGGGCTTTCAGCTGAACAATCATAAAAAATGTATTCACCCGTCTTTTTATCGTGGCCGACAACATCCGGTTCTCCCCCGGTTCTTTCCATTTCATTGAGTGACCACAATTTTTCATTGCCATAGCTATCGTGACTGGCTTCCAGCTTTGCATGTACGTTAATCCATTCAAGACCATTATGGCGGTTCATGTTTTGCTCAAAACGGGTTTTCAATGCCCTTAGCAGTTCCTCACGCTGGACTGGTGATAAATTCTTTTTTGTTTCAACCTTTGACATAATCTTTATATTTAGAAAACACGTAATTCAATTTATTTTAACAATATATTGTGTCAGGTAAAAGATCATCATGCCATTCCTGGTTCAGGTAGAATCTTATGATTGTCTATTAAACAAAAAAGCCGGTTCTGTGTTCAAACTTTCAGACTATGCATTGTTAGGGAAGAGAGAGCTTAAGCCTGCAGGGCTGCCTTAATTTTTATGTATAGACATTTTAAATAACATTGTCGGGTCTTTTTTATCAGAGTCAGCTCATAAATCCATTCAAATGATTAATTTTGGTATAACCACTTTGGGTTGTCTGAAAAGTTCTTTGTATGCCTTAGTGTTAACCCTAGAGTCCTTCGTGCCTGCCGGCAGGCAGGTTTAATATGAAATCATTTTTTAACAAACAGGTTACTAGATATGTCATTAAAAATAAAGTTCACCAGGTAACTATTTATAATATTTACAAGTCTGACAAAATGAGAAAGACAATTTTAATCATGGGAGCAGTTGCAATTTTTAGCGCTGTTTCAGTTGCCCAAACTAAAAATGACACTATACAACAGCTCCAGCGGCAGATCGTGAATCTTGAAAACCTCAATTCCAGATTGTCAAAACAGGTTAATGCAGCTAATTCAAGCATCAGAAAACTAGAAGGCAGACTATCTGCCACTGTCGACAGCGTGGATGTTTTGAAAAATGAATTAGCTCTTACCAACAGTAACATAAAGGCGGCGACAACTAAACTGGAATTGCAGATTCAGCAATTAGGCGATAAATCGAATTCTGATTTTTCAGTTTTAAGTAAAAGAATCAGCAATAATACTCTGTACTGGATACTGGCCATTGTAGCGATAGCGCTGTTTCCTACAATTCTTTTCGGTTGGCTCAGGAGCAGGTTAACGGTGGTAAAAACAGATTTGGCGGACCAGATAAAAAATTCATCAGAAGCCATTCGGGAAGATATTTTAAAACTTGACAATCAGGTATTCTGGTCACTTGATATTCAAAAAAATCTGAGAAAATCAGAGCAAAATGAATCAGTGGATATTGACCATTCACTTGCTTTAAAAGTTGCAGACGAAATTATTCGTATTCACAGGAACCTGAGTAGCATGGATCGGGAAATAAAAGGATTGAAACAGCTTGAATTTGCTGTTGACCGCATACAGGATAATTTCAGGGAGAATGGCTATGATATGGTTGAACTGCTCAATAAACCTTATGATCATGGTATGAAGGTATCTGCTAAATTTAAACCCGATGGTACCCTGAAAGAGGGCGAACAACTAATTACCAGAATTATTAAACCGCTTGTAACCTATAATAACGTTATTATTCAGGAAGGCGAAGTTGAGGTGAGTGTTGGCAGGAAGGACGGAGAGAGCGGCTGAGAAGAGTTGTAAAAAGGTATTGCAGCTCCTTTAACCCTGGGTCGCTCCCTGTTGTATTAACTTTTCCCTGAAAAAATCTATTGTACGCTTCCATGCAAGCTCAGCCGCTGCCTTATCATACCTGGGAGTTGTATCATTGTGAAATCCATGATTCACTTCCGGGTAGATGTAAGCTTCATAATCCTTTTTATTCTCTTTCAATGCCGCTTCAAAAGCTGACCAGCCTGCATTGACTCTCGTATCAAGACCGGCATAGTGGATGAGTAAAGGAGCCTTGATTTTCGGAACATCTTCGACAGGGGGCTGGCCTCCGTAAAAAGGAACTGCTGCAGCTAAATCAGGGATCCTTACAGCCATCATGTTCGAAATCCAGCCTCCAAAACAAAATCCGACCACTCCGACTATTCCGGTACATCCGGGATGGACCTTTAGATATTCGAATGCGGCAATAAAGTCTTCCAGCATTTCTGACTGGCTTCGCTTTGCCTGCAATGTTCTTCCATCGTCATCATTTCCAGGGTAACCGCCCAGAGGAGTAAGAGCATCAGGGGCCAGAGATATGAAGCCTTCCAGGGCAGCCCTGCGTCCAACATCTTCAATGTAAGGATTTAGTCCACGATTTTCATGGACCACAATTATTCCCGGCAATTTGGATGCAACATCAACAGGTCTTGACAATAATCCACGGATCTTTCCTCCTCCTTTCGGAGAATTATATTCAGTGAACCCGGAATTCAGCCTTGGATCATTTGGTTGTATCTGGAGCTTATCTTTATAGTTGGGAAGCATGAAATCCAGAATAGATGGGAGGGTAAGCCCACCTACGGCATATACCGACAATTTTTCCAGGAATTTCTTTCTGTCTAATTTACTGTGCACATAGTCGTCATACAAATCATACATCTCCCGGGTTATATCTTCTGCTTTAATTTTTTTCATTATGCTGATTTATGTCATTTGTTTTGATTATGAGGCCATTATAAGATAAGCGAACTAACAATAGATGTTGGAAAAAGTTCACAAAAGAGGTCGCTTTGCTATTATTCTGTTGCTGATACCAGTTCAATTCTTAACTGACAATGGCAGCAGTATCCACAGCCTGGAAAAAATGAATCATCTTTCCGTTTTTCACCGTCCAGACATGTGTGGCATTGGCTTTAAAAGGATGTCCGGTAGCTTTATTCGTACCCTGGTAATAGCCTGCCATTACCACTTTGTCATCTGCTCCAAATATTTGATTTACCGCAATATTGAAGCCATCAAAGTAAACCGGGAGATTCATGAAAACATTATTCACTATTGCCTCAATACCCTTGAAAATGCCATCGCCCTTAACAAAAGGCATTCCCTTGCATTCGTGCCATTCAATTGCGGGATCAAAAACAGCCAATACCGCTTCAACATTGCCGGTGGCAAAACTAGCGTACGCCTTCTTAACCAAATCTACATTTGTCATAATGATGCTATTTAATGATTAAATAAAAGAAAATTGTTACAGTACAACAATTCAGTGCCTTTAAAGTTGTGCGGACAGAAATGGAAACATCCTTGATTAACTTATTATCAATTAATCTGAACATTTTCTGAATCAGTATGTTTAATTAGTCTAAATTAATATAGTATTAATTAAAACCAAGATCATTATGAAAAAGTCCTTTTTCTTTATTGTGTTAGCGTTTTGCATGACACAATTATGGTCACAAGATTCAATGCAAAATTCAGCAGATGGTAGAAACTTCCGGATCCCCTTGATTGGGGAGAGCGCTCCTTCGTTTACAGCAGAGTCCACAAATGGCATTATAAACTTCCCCGGGGATTATGGTAAAAATTGGAAAATTCTGTTTAGTCATCCACAGGACTTTACTCCTGTTTGTTCATCAGAGATTCTTGAACTGGCTAATTTGCAAAGTGAATTTGACAAACTTGGAGTTAAAATTGTAGTTGTATCCACTGACCCGGTAGGTATGCATAAGCAGTGGAAGACAGCAATGGAAGGGATTAAATATAAGGACAGAGAACCTGTTAAAATAAAGTTCCCGCTGGTTGATGACGAGAATATTACTATTTCGAAACAATATGGGATGATACATTCTGCAACAAACTCAACAAAAGCAGTAAGGGGGGTCTTTATAATTGATCCTGACAATATTGTTCAGTCTATCTCTTTCTATCCCATGAGTGTAGGCAGAAGTACTGATGAGCTGGTCAGAATGGTCACGGCGCTTCAGGAAACATCTTCTTCACAGGTCATGACGCCAGCTAACTGGCAATCAGGTCATGATGTACTGATTCCTGTCAATCCAAATAAGGATCTGAGCCAGCCCGAGGTAGCTCCGGAGGGTTACTATAATCTTGCATGGTTCATGTGGTACAAAAAAGGTAATTGAATCTGTCTTAATCAGCTTTTTGGAACAGATCAGATTATAGAATAATAAATCAGTTGAATCAGAAGAGGGTACCTCGAAAGGGCACCCTTCTTTTTTTAGCTCTTCCTGCAAGGTTGATATAAAAGTCGCATTCGTAAACGCACCCGGCACACAGCCGGCCTTAAGAGAATAAGTTTAAGCTATTCAATATTTTCTATTTTATTGCGCCATGAAATATAGTCCGGATACATCAACACCATATCCTGTTCCGGATGTTCCTTACTATAGTTGGCGAGACGTTTAAGGTCAGAAGGTTTACGACTTGCCATAGCCTGTGTATGCAAAAGAGAATATTCAACATATGCCCTCAGTCGCTGAAGCCTTACGTTAATATCTTTCTCAGAGGTTGCGAAAATAATACTGTCTAATCTTGCGAGTATAATTTCTGCTGAAGACTGCACCGGGGAAAGACGTTCTTTAGCGGTAATTAACTGATCTTTATATGGTTCCGGCTGCAGCTCAGTCAATATGAGGGTGAAAACCTGTTCAACATCTGAAGCCTTGTTACCGTAATAGTCATGACAATATTTACTGATACACAATTTAATATCAAGATCCGCATCCCAGCAGGCCCGGGCAAAGAACCGGTTATTGAATGATGCCCGCCACCAGTTCTGTACAGGCAGGAATAATGATATAACACCACGATATCCCATTTCGCTGGCATTACGGGCAACATCTGCAGAATATGCGGGCCGCAGCCAGACATTTGCACGTGTCCTGTAATTATCGCCCATATAGTATTCAAACTGGTAGACGCCTGCATTTGGATTAACCCTTTCAATCCACTTACAAGCCAGGGTATCCGATTCACCTGCATCTGCACACCATAAAACTGATATATTATCAGGAATTGCTTCTTTGTCAGGTGGTTGCCAGGTCTGTACTTTATAGGCAAGATGTTCTACGATCATATCAGGACGGACTGCTCTGACCTTTTCAGCAACATATTTTACCGCATTAAAAACCGTTTGTGGATCTTTGCACTGTTCGCATTCACAATATTCACCTCCATCCAGGGGCCATGTGCCAATAATATGAAATTCAGGATGTTTTGCTGCATAATCGGCTATCGCAGTTGCATAATAATCCACTGCCTCCTTGTTTGAATAACACATCTGTCCGGAATAAGGTGGAGGGCCCGGCTTTCTTACCCCATTTACCATTGCAAACCAGTCAGGATGATCTTTGGCAAGCGATCGTGGAAAAAAGACCGGAGCACAATGTTCACTCATTTCAATAACAAAACCGCGTTTTTGCAATTCCGGGAGCAAATCCCCGGTGACCTCTTTCCAGACAGAACAGTGGGCCGGTCCGTCGCAGTCACTGGGTCGGTCTTCTGAAACCAGGATATAATTCAGTCTGTTTTTGGCCATCCAGTCAATAAATCTCCTTCCGGTTTCAATACTCCCGGCCTCCAATCCATAGGGAGTGAGGCCACGATGTTCCAGAATGGGATTATATATGGTTGTATCCGGAGTGAAAATAACTTTTGTACTCTGAGGCACTATTTCTTCACTTTCTCCAGGGTAAAAAAATGAGCATCCGGCATTTTCAAGCAAGGTATATACTGCATAGAGTAAGCCCCTTGGTTCACCGGAAACAAGGCTGATACCATTTTTTACTGTCCTGATTTCATAACCATCCCATTTCAGCATTTTATCCTTTTCAAGGAACAACTGAATGGCCGGTTCATGTTTTTTTCTAACAGCTGATTCAACAACAGGCAGTTCCAGTCCGGTAATTTTTTTCAGATAGGATTGAAGTTCCGATGCAGCAAACCTTATTACCTCATCCGAATTATCCGGAATAACTATCTGAAGCAAATTCACTCCTTCTCCAACTGCCAGGACCTGATTTTTCTTTCCATCTGTGCAACTTTGATGAACAGCTATAATGCAAACTGAAGCAAAAATCAGGAAGACTCCTGTGACGGACAGGTAAAGATTTACGTTTGGCGTTTTTTTCATGTAATACAATTTAATAAGCATGAATTTATCCTGTTTCATGATTTAAATTTAATCATATTTCCTTAGACTATTTCTTGAGCTGCAACCAAATATAAAACTCCGGAGATTAAAATATCACTTAATCTACTGGAAGGTTTTCAGGCAGTTTTATTTCATCTGCCCGTTGTCGCCGGTTTTACTTGTATTCCCGGATCTTCATTCGATCGTGGAATTTGTGACGACACACCGGGTATCGTCATGCATGGATATTCCCGGATATTCGGGATACCACGAACCGCCTTCATTATAACGTATTACGGAGTTATCAATCCGGATATCTCCGGTATGGTCGTTGCGCATGAGGC
>CAWJVS010000017.1:0-196047 GCA_963846335.1 uncultured Bacteroidales bacterium | reverse complement strand
ATTGTGAAGTTTTGCCTGCTCAAATTACCACGTAATACAGTTAATCGAGAATTGTCAGAATTGGATTTCAATATCCCGTTGTACCCGTAAAGTAGCAGTAGCAGTGCAAGCGAGAACAGGAAAGTCGGTCTGAAGTTGCTTTACCACATTTACAATTCTGCGATATGACGGTCGAAAATCATGACCCCAAGTCGAAATACAATGCGCTTCGTCAACCACGACCATTCCCAATCGCATGCGTAGAACTACCTGTTGCCACTCTTCATCTTCCTGTCGTTCAGGAGCAATATAGAGAAGTTTATACTTACCTCTTTCGGCATTCTGCAATACATCACTCTTTTCTTCTGGTGACAGAGTAGAGTTAATGTAAGCAGCAGGCAGACCAAGTTTCCTGAGTCTATTGACCTGTTCACGCATTAACGCAATCAATGGAGAGAAAATAACCGTTGTGCCCTGAAGCATCATACCTGCAAACTGGAAAACCAGTGATTTGCCAAATCCTGTACGCTGAATCATAAGGATACGTTCTCCGTTTCAGTAGTTTTCTAATTGCTTCCCACTGTTCTTCGTAAAAGTAAGGCAAACCAAACTTCGATTGCAGTATTTTTTCGGCTTCCGCTCTTGTCATTATTTAGCGTATTTGTGTTGCATCAATCCAATCAAACTGTTTTACTTTCTTTTTGGTGGCAGGGTCATTTAATCCGCTTACTTCTTTTAACTGCTTTGCCAAATTTGTTGTAGTTAACCAATACTCCATCATCCAAATCAATGGCAATTCGTTCTGTTGCCAATGGGTAAAGAATATCCCTTTCATATTCCTGCAATTCAACCAACATCTTGTCAATGCTATCTGTTTCTTTGATTGCTTTTGTTTTTTCTGCTGGAGAACCACTGACCTGTACCTGCTGTAAGTATTCTCTCCGAGTCTTCAATTTGCCGATAAATTCTTTCAGGTATTTATTTAAAATGTTGCTGACTGTATCTGGTGTATATCGGTGCATATAAATTAAGACATTGAATGAACCCTTGGGAGAAGAAAACATCCAGTATATGGGACGTTTTTTGTAACGTTTAATGTGGTCTGGATAAAAATCCTTAATGAAATATTTCCGAATGTCTTTACCAATCTGTTCTTCAATGAATGCAATGTTTTTGTTGAAGTTCTTCTCCCCAAACGTAACTTTCAAAAACCGATTGAACTTTCCCACAATATCGTCTTCAAACCATTCATCATCAAGAATTGGTATAATATTATCTTCATCAGGAAGAAAGGTACATTCATTGTGTGATTTTGCCAATTTTTTGCAGGTAATCCTGAAGTGTTTCTCCTGATTGGCTAAAATAAGACCTTCTTTATCAAGACTGTAACGACCAAACATACACCCCACGGAATAACTGATAAATTTCTGTGCAAAAACTTCATCGGAATGGAACATCAGTTGGACCATTTTTAATACTGGTTTCATCTTTTAAAATGGTTATATTCTTCCAACAGGCAAATCTGGGGTTAATTCCTTCTTGCAAACCATAAATTTCAATAAGAATGTCTGTTAAGTTCTTCTTCGTTTTTAAGAATTTGAAAGAAATTATTTCTCCAGTATTGTTGATATAAGTCATATGATTCTTCGAAGATCTTGTCCATTTTTTATAATTAATTCGTTTTGAAGGAAATCCCATGAAGTTCTCTTTAGAGTCCCATTCAATCTTTTGATATTTTAATGGAATCATCCAAAGAATATTTAGTCTTTCATATTGCTATTAATATAAATGGAATTTCTAATCTACAATTCCAGAAGTTAGATTATGGTGGGTGCAATAAATTCTGAAAATTGCTAATTTTTGAATCCATGAAAGTAAAAAGATATCCAAATTCTTCTCTTTTTTTAATAAAGCAGAGAATCCGCTGCCTGGTCGAACAAAAAGTTATCTTCTAAGAGTCTAATCGTATTTCTGCGGTAAACCTTGTCCAACTAATTCCCTGTTTAAAGTCAGATTCTCTTTTTTATGCCATTGCATTTCGCAACTTGAGTCATCCCTAATACATTGTCCTATCATCCTTCCAATTGATTATGTGGGTAAATTTCCATACCATTTTCTTGCATCGCCACCCTTTTGATAGGGAATCCAGTAAGATGCATTAGACAGTTCCGAAACTCTATTTAGTAATTTTCAGATACTTCAAACCAATTCCGAGTGTATTTTGCATTATTACCCGTTTGCATCCCTGTTTTTGGGACAGCATACTCCTTAGAAAATGGAATTGAATTATGCAATACATTATATTGTTTTTCAGTTAACCAAAAACCAATTCGATTACTTGGAATTTTTTCAAAGTCTTTTTGATTTCTGATATATCTACTTTTTTTACCATCCACATTTATATCTTCAGAATCCAATATTGCTCTTTTCAAACGTTGTGGTTGTCTGCAAGCCAGAACCCAAGTACCCCAAATCAAAAAATATAGATTGACCTACTTTGCGATGAATTTCTAATAACAAATGTGCATAATGGTACAATTGCTGATTCAAAAAAACTTGTATATGATGGTTTGATTAAACTTACTAAGTATTTGTTCTCAATAATAAATGTTCGAAGTGCCTCATAAGATTTAATAAACATCCAAACAAATGGTGTGACATAAGCAGCAAATCCATCTGACTTACACATGTCCAAACATTTGATAATAAAACAAGCAAATAAATCTGCCTTTATATCCTTATATTCTATTTCCACATATTGTTTGAGTGTTCCTATCCATATAAGATGAGTTAAGATATGGTGGGTTAGTTACAACTATATCATATTGTGTTGTTAAAAATGATGCTTGCTTTTTTAAATGTTTTTGATTTTCAGCAAAAATTGAATTTTTGTCTATTCTGATGTCATCTAATTCTTCTCTGAGATATTTTAATTAATGAACCTAAGATTTTAGCATTATTAAACTTTGGATGTTGTTTCATATTTTGAAAATGCAATTATATTTGGAATAATATACCCTTTCTTAAAAATCTACGACTATACTGCCTGCCTTTCATCATTAAAGCCAAGCCAGAAAGTTGTGCTGCACTTTCATCGATTTCAAAACCAAACAGATTTTTTTCATTATTAAGTTCTGGAATTTCGGTATTATTATATCCTTCTTCTTCATATATTTTGTGAAAAAATCAAATGCATAACATAAAATATGTCCACTGCCAACTCAGGGTCTAAAAATTTTATTTCTTCTGGTGAATTAACTTCTCTTTTTGGTGAAATATCTTTCATATTTCAGGTTTGATAATAAAATTCAAGATGTTCTCGTAATCTTCGATTTAGGTCGCTTCTGTCCATAATTGTCCTAACGTATTTTGCACCATGTATTCGACAATCCATCTTGGTGTAAACAACTGTGTAGCTGCAGGAATTTCTTCTTTTTTATCTTTTCTTTAGCATTAATTAACCTCTCTTTTTCTTCAGAAATATAAAACTGATACAACCAACCAATAATTTCAACATTCTTACAATCTTCAATTGGCATTCCTTCACGAATATCCGTCACAATTGAAAAATCACTGGTCAAGTCATCAGGCAAAAGCAGTTCGGTATAATCGTTGATTTTTTCAAACAAGGAATGGGAAGATTGTATTCAGATGATTACAAGCTGCAATTAATAAGTTCTTTATATGCTTCATTCTGTGGATTGGTACTTGGAATTCTGTTATCCAGTAATATCGTATACCTTCTGGCGTTTCAGTTTCAATTCTTCAGGAATATTTCCACGTTTTGCTTCATCCAGTAATTCAGGAGTCGTATATCCATCCTTTGGTGTAATAACTCTAATACCCAATGGCTGATAATCATTGGCATCCATAAATCGAAGTGCCATCAAACGATTAAACCATGTGTATGCAACTTTTTCAATCAATTGCTCCTTGGTGGTTCTATTGAGTTCTTCCCTGAGTTGTTTGACCTGCTCGGTTTTTTCACGTAACTCTGCTGAATCAGTTGTTAAGAACAAATGATAGTTTTGCACCAACTTGTTCCAATAATTTTCTTCGTGCTTCCTGAGCGAATTTTTTAAGTTGATTGGTATTCATGGTTTACAGGGATATCCTTTTGTTTTGTTTGATTAAATCAGAAAGTTCCTTTTTTAATGCTTCCACATATTTATCAACATCTTCTTTGGTTTTCAATTCATTTTTTGGGAAGTTTACTTTTACTGCATTCATTCGCTAGATAATGGACAACAGGCTCATCAACTTTTCAGTTGGATTAGCCAAACGAACCATTTCAGTTAGCTGCTGTTCAAGCAGTTTTCCTCTTACATATGCCCTTGTTTCACGAAGATTGGCAATGAATCGCTGTTCTTTCAGTTTTTTTAACTCTTCATCAAATGGATTCAGAACTTGCTTTCTCTTTAGTATCATCCAACGACTATAATCTTCGTGTGATCTGTATACGTTTTATGGCTTTGTTAATTTCTGCATTCAGTAAGTTTCCGTTCTTCTTCAATTAGCTTTATAACCTTGGCTGTCAGCGCATCCTTTGCTGCTTTTGCATCTTTAATAATGTCTCCCTTGTATAGGTTGTTTATGCTCAATTACACCTTTGAGAATTGTGAGTTCATCGCTTTCTATGTATTCCAGATTGGACTGATTGCCAGAAAAAAACACTCGAATGGAATCAAATATCTTTTTCTGTTCTCCATTCCAGAACCTTTTTATCGGGTCAATAATTGCTTCTTTATGGTCAAGTAATTCATCTTCAAAATCTTTAACATTGGTCAGGTAATATGTGTATTCCTTCTTGGTAAGTTTTTCAATAAAATCAGACAACAGGTAATAATTCATCCAAAAACGGATAGTTTTCTTTGTTCATCAAAAGTTGATTGAGCCATACATATTCATCGTTGAGTTTGTTTTTAAATGCCAGAGCAACATCTTTAGCTTCTTTTGCAGGGCATGTTTCATCAAAGAAATCGTTATAAACAGTTGCCAGTTCTTTGATAAGTTTTGGGTCAATATCAACCTGTGGTTCAAGCAGAGTATTGCTATAATAACCTGTTATTCATAAATGCATTCAATGCTTCATCATCATCCAGCAAATTGGAATCCTGTCTTAATTCCACCTTACCACGCTTATATAACTTTGCTGCTATGCTCCAAACGGCATTCTGATACCAACCATATGGTTTTCGTGGCAAAATGGTCACGTACATCAACCAATGAAGTTCTGTCAGATTGTTTTTTTCTTCGTTGTATGATATTCAAGCACTTCACTTTCGGCTTCTGACATGGTGGAATCATCTGTACCAAACAAATCATCCTGTGTATTTCTGATGATGGATTTTATGGTTTCTTCAGAAAATTGAATGCTGCCAAGCATTTTCAGGTTCGGATATGCCAGTTTAATCAGGTTCTGGAAGGCATTAACCATTTTGGTTTTTCCATCGGATGAACCATTATTTCCTGTTTCATACCATTCATATATACAGCAGATTCTCCCAACAATCGTCTTTAAGAAGTATAACAAGGTTGCCTCTTCTTACTGTGTTTTGTTGTGCTTTTTCATATAAGTATTCGTTTAACATTATCCTTATTTGTTGTGGATTGGTTCTGACGAATATATTTATCGGTTTTCAGATACATTCTAATATCCATGAAGCATATGTTCATCATGTGGCAAGACCATCATCAAAAGGGTATTGTAACCCATTGTTTGCGACTTTTAAAAAGTCTTCCCTGTCATGGTCTTTGAAAGTTCGGAGTGATAATTTCAACCACAAGTTCCTTCTCTTTACCCAGAATCACTCCATCAATTTTACTTGTGAAATCATATTCCTGTTTATTTTCCAGACTATCGAATTTTGGTCTCACCGATGATTGTATCAAAAATAATTTCCTTTAAAAGATTGGTTACCTGAGCATCATCAATATCAGTTGCTTTTATTTCCTGTTCAATATCTTTCTCATCATCAGTAAGGTATTCGTATAAATCACCATTTCTTTGGATGTATGTCTGGTTTTCAAGAAGAGCTTAATGCTTCATTTACTTTCTTATCATGTTCCTTTAAATCGATATGCATACTATCAATCATCAGGGTCGAAATATTCCTTGATGTGGTTTTGAAATTAGTGAAATATTTCACCATGAAGAGTGCCTTGAGCACTCTTTATAGCAAAATCGCTATCAAGCTGTCTTTTCAGCCAGAATAATAGCACTTTGCAAGTTCTCCTCGGATAGTAGAACGGATGACCTTCAAACAGTAAATCAAAGCTGACCAATGCGTTTTCATCTTTTGTTTCAATTTGCTGAACTACATGCTGGAATACTCCAAGCATAGACCTTTCACCAACCGATGCATGTTTCCCCTGAAATGCATTGTGAGTTGATAATGCTCTGATACATTGCTGAAACAGGTCGAATTGGTATGAAACAAATGGATATTTGTTAATAAAATCCTTTTCGCCTTTGATAACCTTTAAACTGCACTCCAACTTCTGAAAAAGAAAGCAGGTTTCCAAGATTGGATTGTTCGTTTTTCCAGACATTTTTTAATAATGCTTTAGCTGGGTCTGTTTTACTCAAGAAGTCTTTTTTCAATAACTTCATCCACGTTGGCCGATGTAAGTGGAATTTTCAATTTAAAACGTGCCTGTATCTTCGAAAAATCATTCTTGTTGTGTTTTATTCATATCACCAACCACTGTTCCATATCTTCCTGTGATGTAACCAGAATCCATGAATTTCCTTTGGTTTTGGTGGCAAGAGTTTCAGCAATGGTCTGAAGATTTAGCATTAGCTTGGTACTTTCAGAAATATACTGTCCCACTTCATCCACAAAGAAGTTTAATCTGAATCCTTTTGGTTTTGTTTTAATGTAATCGTTGACTTTGTTACAAAAATCATCTATTGACATAGCTGGAATCATTCCTGCAGTGTTTCAATGATATTCACATACTTCTCTGGAGCACCACCCATAAGTTTTGAAAGCACCTTACCAATTCCATCCTTTAACCTTTGGTGAAAAATATTTTCTTCGTGCATTTGACCAGAATTCACCTGTTACTTGTTTCAAATTCTTCCTGAAACTTTTTATAAATACCTTCATGTGTCAAGCCATCTTTCGAATTCAGCGACATGTCTTTGTCTCACCGAAATAACCCATGTGGTCATTAAACACCTTGTAAAACACATTTAAAAGGGCATCTTCTTCCTGCTTGGTTGTAATTTGTGCTTGTTGGTCGATATTAAACAAAATAGATTCTGAAGGGCATTCGGGTGGCATTAATGATATCTGCCTTTAAGTATCTTATCATTTTCAATTTTTTCAGCAAATAATTCTCCCAGTTTATATCCATCGAATTCTTTGTTTTCAAGAACATATGAAAGAATCTTCAGAAGATGTGATTTACCAGAACCAAAGAAACCCTGATATCCAGACTCCGTTTGCACCTTGGTAATCATTGTATGCAGAGAAGAAGTCACGAATTTTCTTTGCTACTTCATTGGTTACAACATATTCCACCACTTCGTCCAGATATATGTTCTTGGTCATCTGCTTTAATAACCGTTTCAATTGTACGGTTAATGTCTTTTACGAAAAATTCTTTGAGTATCATTTTTTCAGTTTATAATTATCAATATTAAATGCTCTATAATAATTGTCATCTTTCAATAAGCCGAAAAGTTCCAGCGAATATCCATTATAATCACCAGCAAAAAACGCAACAGTGGGTGCATTTTTAGCCACATTTTGCAGATTATTTAAAACATTATGTGACCGAATAAATGGAAATACCATACCGATTCCTGTTAAGAAAATATACTCTTGCTGAACTTGTATCAATAATTGTCTTTAATTTTTGGAATCAATACTTCATTGATATCAAGTGTGGATTGTAGTGCATCTTTGAACTCTTTTTTATCCATATTTTTTTCAAGTTCAAAGATTTCACCTTCACCCAAGTTCATTATTTAATATGTCAATGAGAAATGTCGTACAAATTCAATTCAAGCACTGGTATGCCATTTTTCTCCAGTTTGTTTTTTAGATCCCTTGATGGCTTTGTCAACATCATTCTGTTGTTTGGCATCAAATGCAGAAATGAAAAATGGTATTTCACCACCAAGTGATTCCATACGAAGAAACTCTTCGGTTGAAATTACCTGATACAGATGTTCGAATTTCTTTGCAATATCTTCCATTTCAGTATTTTAATTGTTTTATGTCTTTGTCGGGCATCATGAATATTTTCATCCACATGGGGTCATCCTTGACTACTGAATTGATAACCTCGGGTTGAAGCATTTGTGGTTGTATTATCCTTTCAACAGCATTGTTTATGATACCTGCCTGTTCAAGAATATGAAACATAACCTGTTTAGCTTTTTTGAGAGTGGAATCCGAAAATTCTTCCAATTCTGGATGCAATTGAATCTTGCTGTTAATAAATGATTTAAAATCAGATTCGTTTATTTTATAATCGAATACCAGGACTTTATCACGAATAACATCAACCGCAAAGTCCCTGATAAAATTGTAGCGCTTACACACTGCAAGAAATGCAATTTGTTTTTGTGAAATAAGGTCACCATGAATCAGGATATTCATCTGGTCAGGAGTCAGTTTTTCCAGTCTTTTCCGTATTTCACGAAATTCCCTGTCTGAAGTTCTGGTCTTAACTGAATTAAACACAACGCCACTTTCTTTTACAGCCTTTAGGTCAGATGTTTCTTTTTCAAAAGCAGTCTTAGCAACCTTCACCATTTCATTCAACCGCAATGATGCTGCAGTAAATGACAAGATATATTTGGATAGTTGCCATTTAAATGTTTACAATGGTTTTAATGGGACATCAAGCAATTCACTGATCTTCTGAAGGTGTGCTTTCTTTGGTACACTCTTCCCTGCACACCAATTGGTGACAGTCACTTCAGATACCCCCAACTTGTTGGCAAGCCATTTTTGTTTGATACCTTTGGATTTCAGTAGTTCTTTAAGAAGCATGACTTTAAGAAAAGTTAAAGTAATGCTTCACTAAATTAGGTATAATAAATGAGACACAAAGACGAAAAGCAAAAATATTAGTCAGTATATGGTTTGTGCCTTGTGAGTTATTTGAAAAGTAGTTGCACAATTAAAAACAATGACTATAAAATAGTCAGAGTTTTAGTTGTTGAAGAAATTAATGGTGCAGCGGTTTAATCCTCAGAAATTAAAATCCCTTTCCACAAATCTACGTGCTGAGGAGATTTTATGATTTTCATTCGTAAATTGAGAGTACAATTGCATCTTCATGATATGCTGATGCAGTTATAATTATCGGGTGGAAAACATACATACCATTGGAGAATGACTTTGGGTTTAATAATTCATCCACAGCCGTTCTGGCGTTTCGGCAATGGTACATTTTTATATCCCACTTTGTCAAGCAATGTCCTTGCATTTACCAATATTTCGATCATTTGTTCCTCGGATATTAGTCGCAAAGTGCCATCCATCCGTATCTTTAAATAAATCTTCACGTGAGTAATTGTTGAAAGTGTTCATAATGTTCATTTTAGAAGATTAAAATTAGATAAATCATTTGGCATTTCATCAACAAATTACAGTAAATAAACTGTTTAACAGAAGACGTAACCTTTGTAATAATGAATAATTCATCTAACTTTAGAAGTATCTTTTTATACTTAAAGCCTTCACAATGAATGATAAATTTGTAAATGACAAGTTCACTATAGATGAACTTATACGCAGGAGTTGGAATCTACGTGATAAAAAGACCTTCACCAAATTCATAGATTTTATTGCCAGATTTGACCATTATTCCCGATTTAATACAATGCTTGTTTACATTCAAAATAAAGAGGTCACTTTTTTTGGTGGTACTTCGTATTGGAAGAAGAATTTCAATCGCACAATAAGTAAGGACGCAAAACCATATATTATTCTTGCACCAAAATCTCCAGTGATGTTAGTATATGATGTAATGGAGACTGAAGGGGTAGAAAAACCAAAGGATTTTTTGGATAATCTTCTTGGACAGAAATTGTTCGAAGTCAAAGGTCATCTGACCCTAAAATATTCGAAGGCGCAAAATATACCGCAGATACTTGGGGTATTCCCGTAATTCACAGACCACTTTCATACTTTAAAGGTGGCTTCGTAACCACAGCAATTACAGGTCGAATGGAAATATGTTTAAAAGATAATGCAACGGTTGAAGAAAACTTTACCGTTTTTCTTCATGAAATAGCACATATCCTTTGTGGGCATACTGGACATAAGGAGTTAAGAAAAACAAATCCTGAGAAAAGGCTGGTATTACCTGAAAGAAAGAAAATATCAAGAAGTACTGAAGAATTGGAAGCAGAAACTGTTAGTTATTTAATCAGTACGAAATTAGGTTTGATGCCACGTTCTGAGGAATATATGGCTTCCCATATAAAGAATATTGATGATTTACTTCAGTTCAGTTATGAGACTGTTATCAAGGTTGCTGATAAGATTGAAAATATGTTCCTGCAACCCTCGGTAAGTCGCTGACACTCAACAGACCACATTACTTTGATTTTAAAATTGTGTATCTATAGTTGCCGAATCATTCGACCATTCGAATCCAAGATAATGTATGAGACCAATAGTACCATATGATAATAGCAAAAAACGTCTTCATTGATAGATATCTCTGCGAATTAGATAAGAATCCAATAATTTGCACTGACCCCATTGAAAGGACCTCCTACCATGGAATGCCCTACACTAAGTATAATGTACACCGAAAGTTTTTCGATAGTTTCTTTAATGAATACAAGGACTATTTGCAGGAGTTTGTACAGAGCAACCAGAGTAGTCCAGAATCCTGTGAATATGCCGATACTACATTGACTTGGCTATTAAATAAGTTTAAGAATGCACTCAAGCAATTTGAAAATTCACAATTGCGTCAGGAATGGAGAATGAAATGGCTTATGTCACGCAGGGATGATGAAGATGAGTCTGACGAAGATACAGAGGAAAAAACTGAGGAAAAGACAGAGAATGAAGCAGAAGAGGCAAGTGATGAGGTATTTGTAGGTGAATTAACTTTAATTGAAATAACTAATGATTATGAACCTTATCATTTCTTTCTCCGAATTTCAAAAACACAGATTCTTTATCTTAAAGATTTAAATGATTTTATAACAGACCTTTTGATTCCAATAAAAATTACGAACAAAGCCATGTACCCTTTTAAACGGGCAACTGGTAAAGTCGAATCTGAGGATGTCTATGTTTTCAGACTAACTTCAGACGTTGCAAAAGAAGCAGGGGAGATATTAAGTATACTATATTCAGGTTTGAAGAAACATGGATATATCAACTGCTCGGCATATGAATTCAAAAAATTATTCATTAACCATACAAATAATAAACCATTAAAGTCGCCACCACCTATTATTTGGCGATGTGAGCACTATAATCATCTTGCCTATTTTGTTAAATGTCTGACATCTAATAAAATCATCACTTCGACAAAATTTCCTTCCAGCTATAAAATTGCATTAAAACTTTTCTATGATAGAGACAAAAACAACCCCTATCATCCCAGTAAGGAAAGATATGATGGCAATTTAAATCCAAAAGACCAAGCAAAGATTGATTCAATTATTGAAGATTCGTTAAATAACTAACGACACTTTGATTTTGAATTAAAACTATTTCATGCTATTACTTCCACTTGAAGAATAGGTAAAACCTTATTGCTGTACTTTCAGGTGGACGACATATTAACCGACAATTATAATTGTCGTCTACCTGAGTCCAAATGTCAATATATATTTGCTTAGTTTTCAATGCAATGTCAAGATGGTTTTAAAATAATGCACAATGAAAAAAGTAAGTAGACAACAAAGGCGAAAATTATTACGGGATTATAAAAATAATGAATGGTACGTCAGAGATTGGCAAAGAATGCAATTCTTACGTACTGAAAATGATACTACAGGTACAGGTACAGTTGATATATATGTCAACGAAATATATACATGTATTAAAAGGGTGGATAGAGTAATAACATGGCTTTCAATTAAAAAGAAACGACATTGCCCCTATACACAATTGGCAACACTTACAGCAAATAAAAAATGACATCTGTGGTGAAGACCGAGAAGCAATAGAAATATATCCAGCAATGTCAAGAATTGTTGACGCTGCTAATCAATACCACCTGTGGGTGCTTCCTGTTGGTGAAACCTATGGTATAGGCTTTAGAGATAGATTGGTAAATATTCACACTTAATATAAGTAATATGAAGAACCAGCGATATAAACGAAGTCGCAAATTCGGATAATAATCCGAAATCCATATAAAAATCACATTATTAATCAATTACAGACATCTTCAGTTTGTGAACAGGGATTAACTGTGGCTGATTGTGAAAAGAAGGGTATACTGAAAACCTTAAAAAGTAAGTAAAAATTAAAACATAAAAATATGTGCTATTACCATTACACCAAAGGATGCCATCTGCAAAGTATAGTAAATGACGGTATGATTAAAACCATCAAACAGTCGTTGTAGATAAGCATGAGTAAAGCCAGCAGTCATGGCTGACCAAAGAGTCCTGAATGGGAAGTCTGCTGCAATATAGGCAAAGTTGTGAATGGCAGTGAATTAGTAGGTGCGCAGATATTATCCAGTCACTGCTGACAATTATAGCGTTACTGTCAACAATGAATACATGCAAAGAAAATCGGTATGTGCAGAATTCTGATCGAGTGATACCCTTCCAATTACCTCTTGGGCAAAATTCAAGTATGTAAGCAGAGATTTCAGAAGAACCTATTATGCGCTTGATAATCAAGCACGGATCACTGGTAGCTCCGACGGGTCAATGGATATGCGCTTTCAATCCCATCCCTAAGAATTATTGGGAAGCCATTGAAATGTTTGTTGATGACCAATGGGTAAGATGGGATGGCATGACTCTTATCGAAAGATATGTCGAAATATGTCTGGAATGCAACAATGACTGATTTTATTGAATATTAATAATTTAAAAATAAATATATGAGAAAACATGTAAAGGACTTCATCAATTTTCTTGAAAAAGAAACCACTCTTCCTATCGATTCCACAATACAATCTACAACAGAAAGATTCTTTAATAGTTATGGTGACCCAGTAAACGTTGATACTGCTGTGATTGACAATAAAATGGCACTCAGGGTCTTTTCTTGTGGGCATCGTAAGTGTAAGAATATAACTGGCTTACAAATTTTTTATGGTCACTCGTCAGATTTAAGCGATGCTGAAATTGCCATGCTTATGATAAAACAGGCAGTACCTAAGATTCCTATTGAACTGATAGATGAACTCTGGTTATTTAGGAAGTAGTGATTGACGATTTTTAATACTAACAATTAAAGACGATAGAAAATGAGTAAGAAAAATAAATTAGTGCGTGTTCTGTCATTGGCTGATAGAGAAAGCAAGATATACCGTCACTATGATGTTGGCAAAGCATTTTTAAGTTTGGCACGTTTGGGTAGGAAAAACAAGGCAGCATATCACAAAAGGTATAAACCAAATCAATCATTTGCTGGTGAGTTCATATCTGTACATCCTGAAAAATACCATTGCAGTAACAAATAAATAAAACAATATGAAAACAAAGGAAAATTCAACTGAAGTAAAAGACCTTAATCAGGCGATTACTAAAATCGAAATGATTTTAATAACGTTTAAACGCTTTCCCCATTGGGAAGTAGAATTATATCACACTCAAAGAATCAGGTTTACAAATTAGAACCTGTTATGTCCCAACAGACGGTATTAGCAAGGTAAGTTTTTCAAGCAAATCCAAAGAAATGAGAATCGAAATTGGGGCAAGTAAATTAAGAGGTCAATTTCTCCTTGCACCTTGTGTTATAATTCCCGTAAACAAAATTCTCATTAGAAATATTTGAAATAGTGTTTAACAGAGATAAAAACAATAAACAATATGGATACAATAAGAATTGAAATAGCAAAACTGAAAGAATACTCTTCATGGAATTCAGCAACATGGAAACAGGTTTTCTATATACGTTCCTTAATGCTAAGTAATGGAATGACAAAAGAATTTCAAAAGCATTTCATGGTATATAATGAAGTGACTTGTAATCGTATTACCAAGAGAAATGCCAGCAGATTGATAGATGCGCTTAAAAACCGTAAAAAAATTGTTTTTATAGAGTACGGAGGAATCCCGAAAGCATTGCCAATATCCCAACAAAAAAACGCCACAAGTCTTTTATTTCTGTACATGACGTAAGACCAATCACAATAGAAGAAATGGAAGCAAAGGAACAGAAATACTTAAAAAATTATGAAGATGAAGATGGTAACGGAAACTGATTGGTACAAATGGCACAAGAACTTCCGTGCCGAAATCGCTGAGGAAGTTCGGAAAACTAAAAATTGAAAATTGCAAAAACAATTTGGACTTACCCGCAAATTTGCCCATTTCAGAATACTTTGAATGGGATGGAACATCAACACCTTCTGAATAATATTCGTCTAATAAATAACATTTTATTTGCATGGTAATATTAAAAGACAGCATTGATTACTCTTCTATCAAGTTTGGCAGATCCTAAATACTTTATTGGATGATAACCAAATATCCCCTCTTGCATTCAAATTAATGTGCAGGTTGATGAACTGTAATTCAAAGTTGTACCATCCATCAATAAAAAGTTTGGCTAAGCAATTTTCTGTGGATACAAATACAATTGACAGAGCAGTGAAAGAATTGAAAATGTACGGTTATCTTGTATCAAGTGGGAATAAGCATCACACAGTATGGAATATCCATCCTATACCTTTGAAACCTTAACCCTTCCATTGAGGTTAAGGTTAACCCCAAAAATGGGGTACTATACTATATACAATATACAAAGCGAAATTCTTTCACTTTGATATTGAAAATGTACTAACGATTCTCGCCTGTACACAGACGAGAATCTCACTGTTTCCCAGTTAGATTGTTTTTCCTTTTGAAGTGCTTTGGAAAGTCATTCTTCAAGTTCATATGTTAGATTCCAAATTCGAGGTATTAAGATGAACATGTTATTTAATCCCTTCAAAAAATTCAGCAATTGTAATATCCATGCTATCAATGCAAGAAAATAATGTCAAGAGGCTTATATTTCTATACCCACTTTCAAGCCTTCGGATTGTGTTGACATGCAAGTCAGAAATCCTGCTGAATTCGGTTTGGGTTAAACCATCATTCAACCGATAGTTTTTAATTAGCAGAGTAATCTCTTCCAATCTTTTTTCCTGATTCTTAGTTATGGCTTTTTTTGACATTGGAATTCATTTCCAATAAATACCTTTTATTGTGTTTTATGATGTACATTATCTAAGGATAACCCTTCCTTTTAATTACAATAACAGGGGTTTATAAACCATTATCCAATTGAACAAAGCAATGAGAATGCCAACTTCAACGCTGAAAACTCAAGATTTCCAATATTTCATGAAGAAAATGGACAATTGTGTGCCCAACACCAATGTTTTCGGTAGTGAAATTATTAGAAAAATGGTTACAGGTCTTTAAAGAAGGTTTTACCATCAATCTTATAATGTGATAATATGTTCATCAAAGACCCCAGATTAAAATATACACTTCCTGTTTCCATTTGATGATAGGCATTTCTTGAGATTCCAACCTGTTTTGAAAATCCAGAAGCACTTGTACCGTTGGTTCTTCTTAATTGTTGAAGTTTCAATCCAATTTCTGACAGAAACTCTTGGTGTTCAGGCTTAACATCTTTTGGTGGTTGAAATTTTTTTCTTTGCAGACCTTTTCCTGCTGGTCTGGTTGACTTCGGTTTCATTTGAAAAAAGTTTAAACAAAGATAAAAATATATTGCCCATAATTATGCACATTAAAATAATTTGTATATTTGCACATAATTATGAGCAGTATGATAAACAATAAACCAAGGTTCTTACAGGAGTATTTTTGTATTGACTATGAAAAGGATTTTGGCTATTTGGTTCTAATTGAAATTATAAATGATATTCCAATTAGAAGTTACATTGTAAAAATTCCGCCCTCATTTAAATACTACGAAGAAACTCATAATTATTATGCAACAACTCCAAATTAATTAAATCATAAAATATGAAGCATATAGCCATTTATGTCCGTGTCTCGACTTCTGAACAAACAGTTGAAAACCAGAAATTCCGATTAATTGAGTATGCTGAAATAATGGGTTCAGTTACGATACATTCGAAGAAACTGAATCCACCCGAAAAACCCGACCCGTCAAACAAGCACTTTTAGCACGGTTACGAAACGATGAATATGACGCTGTAATAATTTATAAATTAGACCGTTGGGCAAGGTCAAGTACCGAATTGATTTTAGATGTTAAAGAACTTGTAGATAAAAACATTGCATTCATTTCAATATCAGATAATCTCGATTTTTCAACAGCAGCAGGAAGGTTGCATTTTCAGATTCTATCGGCATTTGCGGAATTTGAGAGGGAGTTGATTCGCCAAAGAACGGTTCAAAGTTTACAAAGGAAAAAAGCACAGGGATACATATTCACAGGTAGACCAATGGGTAGCAAAGACAGGAAGAAAAGAAAGACTACTGGGTATTTTCAGCGTGAAGAGAGGAAGCGTCAGTTACAACAATCCAAAATAGTCCTCACCCCAAATAAGTGATATTAAAAAACTGATATCAGTACCTATTGATTTTCCATTGTCATCCCCCCCTGTAAAAAACAAGCAAAAAAGGGGTTCGTCTATTTTGTTAAGTCAGTCAGAGTTTCAAAGTCAGCCAGAGACCATAACCACCAGTCACCTGTGTATTCCATGTTATAAGAAAGAGTATAAGTTCTTTGGGTTTCCAGTTCTTGTACATTAAGGTATACCACTCCATCAATATCCTTTACACCCAATAAACGTACTGATGCAACATGATATCTGCAAGAAACTTCTCCAGTTTCATATATGGCATATTAATGGTTAACCTTTTGCCAATGGTCAGGATAAATGGCAAATCGAGTACAATGGTGTTTGGTGTAACATATTCCAGTACATTCTTACCAGAACTGTTGGTATATGTCTTAACGGTATTATTGTTTGGTTCAGTTGTCATGGTTGCTATATCATATCGTACATTATCCCCTTGAAGGTATCCCCCCGTACCCACCCCCGTATACCCCCACCCCCCGTAGGGTCTGTGGGTGCTACATGAACATTTTTTAATAAATACTTTTTAATTAAAAATCCAGACAGGTACAAAACGCTTCCAAAATCCAGAACCACAGAAATTTTTCAAAAATTCCAGAGCGTCACAAAAATTCCAAAAATTTTGAACTGATATGGAAAAATAAGTGGATAGATGCTACCGATGGACACAACATGCGGTCAGGAGATATAAGGAAGCCGACAAATCATAACACAAACACTAAAAACCCGTGAACTTATTTTCGCTTGCGAAGAAGCATTAATCGGGTTTTGCAGGTTAGTTGTTTTAAGTAAGTGGCTTCCAGTAAATGGTGACCGCTAAAGAAGTACCATCGTTTGAGGGTTTGGAAGCAATTTCGTACCTTTGTTTGATACGTAAGTTCTTTGCAGTTTTGATGCATAAAATTCGCCAATTCTTATACCAATGTTTTTGGTAAATGGTGTAAGTGATTGAAATTTAGCACGTCAGAAACGTTGGGTTATGAAGTTATACGCTCCACATCCGCCCTCCGTAGCTTTAGCGTATGAGGGCTTTGACTTTTACCACATAAAAATGGAACCCTCTGATTGCTCAGAGGGTTCCTCACTTTCCTAACCTAAACCTAAAACTAACCTATACTTAAACAAAAAATATGCTGTAATGTTCAAATGTTATGATTTCTGTTATGAAAAAATTAAATTTGATGTCAGGAGATCTTTATCTCATAAGAAATAGCATATGAAACATTTAAGTATACTGACGATTACATTATATCTATTTGCATATGGATCAGCAATTCGGGCACAGAATACTATACCTGGAACTGATGGAAATGCTTCAGGAACCACCGGCACCATAGTTCAGTCAGAACAGAAATTGTCAGAAAGGATTGAAGACAGGTCCCGGGAAATTAAAAAGGAATACTGCGGCATAAAAGCTTCAGATGTTTCCGAAGAAAGGTTAAATCGAAAACTTGTACTGCAGGAAGAAATTAAAGGGATCGATACTTACTATCTTGAATTGTTTAAAGACAGGTCTTTCCTGTATAAGCCCGGACAAAATTCCATAAGCGTCTTCCTGATTACGCACGGGAGGGGAATAATAAAGCAGGGGAACAGTCAATTTGAGGTGAATGGTGTCAACCTGTTTGTACCTTCAGTCCTTGAAGAAGCTTCATTTTCTGCGGATAGCGGGAAACTTGAAATATTGGAAATAATAGTCAGGGTAAACGAAAGTGAATTACAATCTTTTATACAACAGCAAAATAAATTACCATATTTTGCTGATTACACTAAATGCAGTCAATACAAAGAGTCAATAAAAAGCGAAAAAACCATAAGCCGTATGATTTTGCCTGAAGACCTCGTACCACGTTTTTGTATGGGGTCGGTTGAGACCAGTGGCCCTGACGAGGTAGGTGCGCACAAGCACCCGATGCTTGAGCAACTTTTTTTCGGACTGACAAATAATAATTGTATAGTCACAGCAGATGGAACGAAGGCAACATTTGGCGAAGATACACTTCTGCACATACCTTTGGGATCAACACATGGAGTAATCGTGGAAGAGGGAAAAATCCTTAATTATATCTGGATGGACCTTTTCCGCTCCCAGGAAGATATGGGATATATTAAGGAAAACCATATAATGCAGGAAAAGTAATAATGTAAAAATAGCAGGTACTATTTTAAGTTAATACCCTGACAATAATTAATGAATTATAAATGATTAATAACCTTTTATTTATATCGATTGCTCCTGTTTTAATTATAGCTTTTTATATTTATAACCGGGACAAATATGAGAAAGAACCGTTATCGGTTCTGATAAAAGCTTTATTTGCAGGTGTTATAATCGTTTTACCAGTTGTCCTGACCGAGAAACTGCTGAAATCCCTTTTTCAGGATCCCGGAGAATTGCAACAAATTGCTTATAATGCTTTTATTGTTGCAGGATTTACAGAAGAGGGAATGAAATTTCTGACCTTTTATTTTTTTTTCTGGAATAACAAAAACTTCAATGAGAAGTTTGACGGGATAATTTATGCTGTATATATCTCACTGGGTTTTGCAGCTATTGAAAATATCCTGTATGTCTTTACAGGCGGTTACACTGTCGGAATTCTCCGCACCTTTACCGCAGTTCCTGCCCATGCTCTTTTCGGAATAACAATGGGTTTCTATTTTGGCCTGGCCAGGTTTAACATCAAACGCCGGACAGTGTACCTAATACTTGCTTTTCTACTGCCGTTCATCTTTCATGGGGTATACAATTTTCTTCTGATGAGTAATACACCTGTTCTTATGACTGCATTTATTCCTGTTTTTATTCTTTTCTGGATAAGCGGATTCAGAAAAATGTCCCATCTGTCTGATGCCTCTGCTTTCAAAACTAAACATAACATGTACATATTATGAATTATAAGAAACGATCGGAAAAGATATCGGGCAGGAATATTGTCCTGGCTCCTATAAAAAGAAGATTTTCAGCATTTCTCATTGATTGCATGGTAATATTACTGTTATATTTTCTTGTGATTTTCATATTCACCCTTTTCAACATCAACGACTGGAAAATAAATGTTGCCAGCATTTTTGAGGTTGAGATTGAAACAAACATACATAACCCATATTTCATTTTTATGCTGAAAATCCTTTTTGGATTGTTGCCGGTCATATATTTTACAATTTCGCTCTATTTCTCAAAAGGAAGAACCGCCGGAAAATATCTGTTCAGGATTAAGGTTGTTTCACTGTACCATGAACGTCTTGAGTTATGGCATTGTTTCGAACGAAGTCTGGGATACTTTACATCTGCGCTTGAATTCGGATTCGGATTCATACAGGCAATATGGAATCCAAACAAAATGGCGCTGCATGACAAAATTGGTGAAACTATAGTCATCAGTCTGCCAGACAGAAAACCTAAAAAGCGATAATTATCTCATATTATGCCGGCTGGAAAGGTAGAATGACAGAGTGCCCACCTGATATGCCTCAAATCTGTTTTTTCAAATTCCACCCTCTCACAACAGCTACCTGCTTTGGTGTAAGGTAAATGTTTGACATGCCTTTACCTGCAATAAATGCTATGGAAGCAGCGACTACCCCGATAAGGTTAAGGAATACCACACACAATAACAATACCACAATGATACCCATAAGCTCTATTGCTGTTGCCATTGAGATCGGGCCCGTGGTACCGTTTATAATAAGGGAGGATCTCTGGAAGTTCAAAAGTACCGTAAGCGCGGGGAGAAGTATCATTATCTTAAGCGGAAGGTATGAAAGGTCTGCAAGTTCATTGCTAAGCCCGGAGATGTTCATAAACCAAAGATCTGCCAGAGGAGTGAAAGCCAGCACTGTTATCATAACCGTAACCAGTAGTCCCATGTACACTGCAAAATTCTTCAGAACCTTGTAATTCTGTTTTTCCTTTCCCACCAGGGCTATATTCACCTCCTGGTATGAAAGACCGAAACTTCTGAAAATAAATACAAGCGAACTTACAACAGGGAGAACAGCCAGCGATTCTACCGCCATATTGCTTCTGCCAAGGAAGAATGTAACGAACGGATGCACACCAATCGATAGTACTGATGTGAGAGCAAGGGGATAATAGAACTTTGAAACCGATTTTAAGCTAAGATTTCCATTCTCGGAATCATTACTATGCAATACTTTCTTCAGAGTACCGGATACCATTATCCTTGTCGCAATTGCTTCAATAAGCACTGCCAGCGACATCGCCGCGGCACCAACATATGCCCCTTTCACCCCTGTTTTGTAAAGAAGTAATCCCATGATCACAATAACTGTAAGCCTTACCAGAGTCCCGTAAGTAACCAGTCTTGTGAGGTTATTCCGGATAAGTATGCCCTGGTAGAACCTCCTGTAACCAATTGATGCAGCCCAGGGGAGGAAAATAACCAGGGCAATGTGGGCAAGCCTTGCAACATCTTCTGGCACTTCCATTAGTCTGATAACAATAAAGTTGAAAACCGGCGGAATAAGGAAAATAAGCTGTATGACTGTAATACCGGCATTAAGGTTATCTGTGAATCTTTTAAGCTTCCTGTAGGAATTGCGCCCCGTGACAAGGGCCGTGGAGGCACTCATCAGCATAATAACCGGGGCTTCAATTATCATGGCAAACGATCCTGCTATTCCAAATGCGGCAAGATTGAATTTTGCATCATTCAGACGGGCAATAAAGGCAATGAGGATTGGCTGCTCCAGGGCCATCATCAGCCAGGTAAGCGCCAGCGGCCCCCAGAATAGCAAAATCCTCCTGTATGTAAGGTTCTCTGTAATATCCAAATTAATAAAAGTCCCAAAGATAGCAGTTTGCTTATAATGTCAGATATAAAAATACAAGGGAGAAAGGGAGAAAGGGAAAAAGGGAGAATGGGAGAATGGTGGGACAGTTGTGAGCTAAAAAGTTCCCAATTCTTATCTTATATTTTTGGTGGTTGAGGTAAGTGATTATTGAATTATTTTGAATTCAGTTTTCGATGAATCCTGTAATCGATAGAGAATCTGCCAGCTCCATAAATGAATAAGAAAATAATAAGCATAGCCATAGCAAAATCTGTCCGGGAATCATGCGCCATCTGCCAGAAACCTTTCTCAGTTAAAATCGGAATCTTTGTGGTGATGAGAGCAGTCGCCATAATAATAAACAAAGGAATAGCGGCAATCCGGACTGTAAGCCCGATTATTATGAGCATACCACATACAATCTCAAATGAAGCGACAAAGGCTGCCAGAAATTCAGGATTTGCAAATCCGATTTTTTCAAATCTCCCCGCTCCTGTCAGTTCCGGAAAAAGAAATTTCTGGATTCCTTCAGAAAGGAATACCAATCCGATAATCAATCGGGGTATTACAGATCTGTAGTCTTCTGCCGTTTTTAAAATGGCAGTTTGAATTTTTTTCATGCTCCCAATGTTTTAAATTATTCCTGCTCCCATGGCTATGGCAATAAGGAAAAGTAATATTGCAACCAACTATGAACCTCCTTAAGATGCAATTATTGCCGGAATCCCGAACCTGACAAGTACATCTTTATCTGCATTCTTACCGACGAGTGAAATCTTGAATAAGTTGTTGGAGAAATGAACCACTCCCGTCAGAGCAATTGCAATGTTGACAGGGAAGAAAATAGCAAAAACCGGCATAAGGATTGTCCCAAGTCCAAATCCGGAAAAGAATGTAAGAATGGCTGTAAAAAATGCAGCCAGAGAAATTAAAACAAGTTCCATTAAAGAAATTTATATCAGTAACATAAAGACCTCTATCTATGTTCATTCGAATATTCTCATTTTTATCATCCGGCTTACCTCTGATATCGGACCAGATGTTTCTCAGCAAGATCTTTGACTTTGTTGAAATCTGTTTCTCTTGTTTACCAACTTTAAATCACGGCCTGGTCTCTAAGTTATCCTGTCAACTATGCCATTTTAAAAGATTGTATGAGGATTTTGACTACTTTTGAAGAAAGCCAGGAAAATTATGACTCTCTCAACTGAGAACATATTGTTTATCGGCTCTATCCTATTATTTATTTCGCTTTTTGCCGGAAAAACATCTTATTGGGTTGGCATACCGGTTTTAATACTATTCCTGGCTATTGGAATGCTTGCAGGCTCTGAAGGATTTGGCGGGATACATTTTGATAATCCTAAAACAGCTCAGTTTATTGGGATTATTGCTTTAAATTTCATCTTATTTTCCGGAGGGTTGGATACTGGCTGGCAGACAGTTAAACCTATTATCTGGCAGGGCATTTCCCTGTCGACCCTGGGTGTGATACTGACGGCATTTTTTGTTGGGTTATTTGTCTGGGCAATTACAGACTTTACCATTTTTGAAGGATTGCTGCTGGGGTCAATTGTATCTTCAACCGATTCAGCAGCTGTTTTTTCAATTTTGCGTTCCAGGAACCTCGCACTCAAAGGGAATCTTCGCCCTGTTCTTGAATTGGAAAGTGGAAGTAATGACCCTATGGCGTATATCTTAACCATCATATTCACCGGAATAGTAGTTAATCAGGATTCGAGCCTGTGGAACATAATCCCGATGTTTTTCAGTCAGTTATTACTGGGCGGACTGTTAGGTTTTGTCTTTGGAAAAATAGGAACCTATTTAATCAATAACATAAAACTTGAATATGAAGGATTATACACCGTACTGGTTTTAGCAATTATGTTTTTCAGTTTCTCAGCAACCAATTTGATTGGTGGCAATGGATTTCTGGCTGTATATCTTAGTGCAATTTATTTGGGAAATCAGGAACTGATTCACAAAAAAAAGATCATAAAGTCATGGGATGGTTTTGCATGGCTGATGCAGATTGTGCTGTTCCTTACCTTAGGTCTGCTGGTTTTCCCAAAGCAAATTGTTCCCGTCATAGGTATCGGACTTATTATTTCAATCTTTCTGATATTAATAGCCAGACCTGTCAGTGTTTTTATAAGTATGATGCCATTCAAAATTCAGAATCGGAATAAATGGTTAATCTCCTGGGTCGGACTTCGTGGTGCAGTACCGATAGTATTTGCCACCTACCCGCTTATTGCAGGAGCAGAAAAGGCAAATATGATTTTTAATATTGTATTTTTTATTTCGATTACTTCCGTTTTGATTCAGGGAACTACTCTGCCCATTGTAGCAAAATGGCTTCACCTGACATTGCCTGAAAAACTTAAACAAAGAACACAGACTGATATGGAACTTACCGACAGTATTAAAACAGTATTGACGGAAATTGTAATCCCTGAGAATTGCTCAGTTGTCGGCAAACAAATTGTTCAGTTAGGATTACCAAAAACAGCAGTAATTTCATTCATTCAACGTGATAATAAATACATTACACCCACCGGTTCTACAACATTGATGGCTAACGATAAACTCTCTGTTTTGTCTGAGAGTCAGGATTCTTTGACAAAAGTATTTGAGTGCCTCCATGTAAAAACGGAAGAAGAAAATACTATCTGACTTATTATTTATTAATCAACTTCCCAGGCAAAAGGTAAAAGCTCCCTTAGCTTAATCTTTTTTTCGTCTGAAATAATAACTTCAGTGTTCATATTCTCAGGATCAAGAATGTGCATGAGTTCCCTGCATCTTCCGCATGGAGGGATCACACCTTCGTCATCAGTAGCGACAATGGTGCTGATGTGAGTTTCGTCTGTCTGAGTTATCATCTGGGAAATAGCCGTGTGTTCCGCACAAAATCCAATACCACAAGCCAGATCCAGGCTGACTCCGGAAAACAGCTTTCCCTTTTCAGTAACCAGAACACAGCCAACTTCTTTTACAACGCCACCCCGGATATCTTTAGCACCAACGAGGGCTTTTGCCATACTGATCAATTTTTTATCTTCCTCTGTAATCATTAATTACCTGTTAAGTTTGTATATTTCGCTGGCCGCCAGAAGAAATATCCCCGATACATATTCATGTGAATCTTCCTTAAGTATTTTATAAGGAGCAAAACTGACCATTTGTCCCCATTGGACTCTTCCTTCATCGCTGACAACCGATACCAGCCCTGCCCATGCTTTTTCAACAACAGGCAAATAGTCCTCCGCTGATAAGATCCCGTTATTGATTCCCCAGGCGAGACCATAGGTAAAAAAACCGGTCCCGCTCGATTCTTTCGAACCATAATCAAAGGGATCATCCAGGTTAGGGTACCAGAAGCCGTCCGGTTGCTGACGGATCTTAAGCTGTTCAGCTAATTCAATGAATAATTCAAGGTATCTGTTATAGTTGCCATAGTCAGCCGGGATGTATTTCAAAATACGTGCGACAGAGGCGAATGCCCAGCCATTACCTCTGGCCCAGAAAACCTTTTTTCCATTTTTGGTTTTCTGATATGCATACGGTTCCCTTGCATCTGCATAATCTATGCTGTCAGGTATTGCCGGACTCTGCAGTGTATAACCGGACTCCGGACGAAAGCGAATATCACGGTAGAAGAGATGGTCATTATCATCGTAAAGGGTACCATAAACATCCCAGAAGAAAGAATCCATCCATGCGAGGTATTTCGGATCTCCTGTTACCTTGTGAAGCATGGCTAATGCCGGTGCGCATACATATAAGGCATCAACATACTTCCGGCCACCTTCATAATAATAGCGTGCCGGCATGCCTGAAGGTGTTTTCAGATCTTTCCTTTCTAGATGTTCGGTCAGCGGAAGAATCTTATACTTTATCCTTTCTGATCATATAGCTTTCCAGCCAGGTCTGGCTGCATGTTAATACGTTTGCTCCACTGCCTTCTGCATATCCGACCGGAGGGATACCCCATCTGTACTTTTCACCCCAGGCATTGCACTGTAACAGGTATTTTTCAATACCAGTTGCCTGGTAACAAGCCATTACACCAGTGTAATAAGTCCCGCGGATCCAGTTATAGTCATCCTGAGTCCATGGATTATTCAGCTGGCAGCTATTCACCTTATCAATTACACCAGCAATATATTCTTTGCTGAATATCGGTTTATCCTGACCATTTAAAATATTTATCTGGAAAAAAAGAAACAAAAACAGGTGAGATGCGGATAACAGCTTCAGTTGTTTCATAAGTTTATTTGTTTTGTTATTTATCTGTTATATAAGTTAATATAAGATGAGTCAATATATTCATAAAAATATTTCTTACCTCTCTGAGGCAATCGGACCGATGTATTCTGTGGCTACAACGATATCGTCGTACCAGAGAATATTATTTTCTTCCTTTTGACTCGTGTAGGTGCTTAAGGTCACATACCTGGCTTTAACCGACTCCACAGTGCGGAAACGGAGATTCGGATGATCAGCTAAAAGCACACCATCGAGCCAGATTGCGACGCGACCGTTCCGTAAGCCAGGTTGATTGCACTGAATCATTATCTCAAAACAATACCATTTGTTTCTCTCCGGATTCCTGTTGGTCCTGGGTATAAAATCCGGGCCCAGCAGGTCGTTGCCGTTCAGCATTCCCGAGGGCAGAAGGATGTCTCCATAGATGTCCTCCTGGTCCATATGATAACAGTAATTGTAGGTCCATCCCGGGGGCACTTTGTTTTCAGGGGGACTCGCGCCATGAGCCGGAAAAAGATGATCGAGGGCAGCATTGAAATGATCCTCGCCCGTTGGTCTTGTGCCAGTAGGATTATCGAGAAGCGCCCCGGGTTGGCCGCCGCGGATATACATGCCCGCGTGATGGCATCCTGGAAACTGTGGATGGAATTTCATGTAAAAACGGACAAACAGAGTATCGTATCCGGCAACTTCCTTAACTGCACCATGTGCTTTCGGTACCTGCTTATGAGTTACCTGAAGAGCCTGATTGCCCATGTTCACATTTTCTTCGGTCCGGGTTATGACAAGATTACCATAAATGTTGTCCCATCCGCCCATCTCTGTTACACTGATGCTGTTTCCTTTAAACCCTTCAAAATTCTCATTAAAGATAACCGCCGGATCATGGGAAATGCCATTATCCCCGGGATAACGTGCAGCAAGACCGGGGCCTTCAGGAAGAGTTCCGTGAGGTTTGGATTTATGGAAAGGATCATCTGCCAGAATATTGGAATGAAATGTAAAACAGGCAACCATCACAATCAGGGTGCCAAAATCAATGTTTTGCTTATTCAACATACTTTCCACTTTATTATTACACTTTAAAGACTATATCAGCCAAACCGAGAATAATCATTTAAATATAGTACTTCCATTCGAAATTTACTTCATAATACTTTGAGACTGTAGAAGAAGTAAAAATCCTTTAACCACTGAGGGCACGGAGTTACACGGAGGTTACACGGAGTATACCATTGAAACGATTATCAGGTTTGGAGGAAATTCCGGGATAGAGGAAAACCCAAACAGTGTTCCTCCGTGATCCCGATGCAATCGGGACAGTGCAACTCTGTGGCTTGAAGTGATTCATAATTAAGAAGATATGTTTAAAGTGCAGATTGTGAAGGACGATGGAGGAATGGGTTAAGCTATGTAGTATGCTTTGCTGTTAAAAAAGACTGCTTCCACACCCCCGGCTGTAGTAAATCGGGTGAACGTTTAAGACACCTTACAGATCATAATATTGGTTTAAAAGTCAATTCTTTTATGGTATTCCCAGAAAAATTCACTTTATTTAATGTTTGGACTATAATCAGTTAAAGCATATGAATATGGACTCCAGACAACTTCTTTTATTATCTCTCATTTTTGTTACTCTTATTGCCTGCAATAAGCAGGATAGTTCTCAGGATAAGAACTGGACTCACTTCAGGGGATCTGACCTGAACGGAATCGCAGAAAATGAGAATATTCCCCTTAAGTGGGATGACTCAGTGATAAAATGGAAAACAGCAATTCATGACAAGGGGTATTCTTCTCCTGTTGTCTTTAACAATCAGATCTGGGTAACGACAGCAAAAGATGACGGGAGAGAGATCTATGCTGTTTGCATAGATTTTCAGACAGGTCAGATAATTCATGATATAAAGGTTTTTACTCCTGAGGAAGTTGAACGTAAGCACTCTCTAAATACTTATGCCACCCCGACACCATGCATTGAAGAAGGATTTGTTTATGTTCATTATGGAAGCATTGGTACGGCTTGTATTAATACTGCAGACGGCTCAATAGTCTGGAAACAAACAGGTCTGAAGTGCGATCACGCGCATTCCGGGGCATCATCCCCCATAATTTATAAAAATCTTATCATACTTCATTTCGAAGGTACAGATGTCAGGTTTATCGCAGCCCTCGACAAGTCAAGCGGGAATATAATATGGAAAAGCAACCGGCCGGAAGAACCCTATGAACCCTTGCCAACTTATGGCAAGCCTGCATTTATCACACCCATAATAATTAATGTTAAAGGACGGGATATGCTGATCTCGAATGGTTCAGCTATTTGCCAGGCATTCGACCCCGTTACGGGAAAGGAAATATGGAGGGTGGTTGATGGAGCAGAAACAACTATTGCCATGCCGTTCACTGAGAATGGAGTATTATTCTGGTACACAGGATTCAATGTTGGTGAGGATGGCAAAACATATACAGATTTACTGGCTGTTAATCCGGATGGCGAAGGAGATATAACAGGTACAAATATTATCTGGAATAAGAAGGACGAAACATCGGATAACCAGATGCTTTCCCCTGTTATTAAAGACGGATTGATATATACTGTTACCACCAGGAGTATCATGATGTGTATTGATGCTTCAAATGGGGAGGAATTGTGGTCAAGACGGGTGAACTCACATTACAATGCTTCACCTGTGTTTATTAATGGCAATATCTGGTTTTTCTCCGTAAAGGGGGAAGTACTTGTATTAAAAGCAGGCCGACAATATGAGGTTGTCTCAAATATCCAAATGGATTCAGGGATATGGGCGACACCTGCAATTTTAAGAAACTCGATGATAATGAGGACCGAAAACTATTTATACAGGATAGCCGCGGAATAGTAGAATTAGTAAATAGATGAAGGTTTAAGAGGTATCGCGCACTAATTTTCGAACATCAGATCGAAGTTATGGTTTTTGTATTTACGTTGAAATTCCGACGGAGTCATACCCTTTATCTTTCTGAACTGACGATTGAAATTTGACAGATAGTTGAATCCTGATAAATAGCAAACCCGGGAAATGCTGTGCTTATTTTCTATAAGCATCTTGCAGGAATTGCCTATTCTGACCTCATTGACAAAAGCCGAAAAAACTTTTGTGGTCCTTGATTTGAAATAACGACAAAATGAAGGGGGTGTTAAGTTTACAAGAGCTGCTATTTCTTCAAGATTTATTTTTTCCGGAAATTTCTGAATCACATACCTGAAAATAATTTCCATCCGATACTTATCCTCAGAATTTATCATTCCCGGTGTATAATTATGGGAAGACAAATATTTAACATCAGTGCTTGCCGACATTATATTTAATATCGTCAATAATCCTATCAGCCTGTCCATACCCCTTTTGGAAGGCAGTTCTTTAATATGCCTGACAAGTATGTTATGTGTATTGTTGACAAACTGTATGCCTTGTTTAGCTTTGTTCAGAAATTCATTCATTAGATGCAATTCGGGAATACCTGCCGATGGTTTCCCGATAAAATCCTCAACAAACTGGATACAAATAGCACTTGCATTCAGGTTATTCTGCGGATTCAGAAAATCTGAACTGCATGACCATACATGCGGAGTATTCGAACCTATAATCACGAGATCTCCCGGATAAAATGAGCTGATATTGTCTCCGACATACCTTGTCCCAAAACCTTCCCGCACATACAGAATCTCAATTTCAGGATGGAAATGCCACAGGTCAATAAAATATGGCTTGTTTACTTCCTCCAGATAAAAGGACTGATCTTCAAGCTTATTTATCTTTTCAAATATAGGTTTCATCTGCACACAGATTTTGCATCTTGTTATATCTTAATATTATACATTGAAAATCGGTGATCTTGCCAAATTATTAAATTAACATTTAAGTTTCAGAATAACCTTTGCAGTAAAATCTTAAAATTATAAAAATATTCAATTACCGAATATATTCTTTATTTCAGATAAAGATACATTAAGTAATGAAATCGCAATTTTATCCAGAGTTTTCTCACTTCCTTCAAAATGGAAGGTTCTTTGAATATGAATAATTTCTTCCCCTGGGTTTAAAAACGCAGCCGGCGATGATATTTCAAGTTCATAAAATGGCCCAAGCTGAGAACCATTCTCAGCCGGACCATCGTTATAGGAATTGATCACATCGCCTCTGAAAGGTTCTTTCTGGATTTCCAATTCTGAATTGACATATTCAATGACAGTTTCCGGTAATGTAAATTCAATTAAAGTCAGAATATTGTTCTTTGCATCATAACTGCCAATGACTGGAACTGCTCTTTGCGGAGAGATTCCGATTTTACTTCTGAACTTGCCATCAGCAAGAAAAAAAACAGCCTTGCCGGAGATCTTTAGCCTGCTGTCCGGGATCTTCCCAAAATACTCACTTACAATATTTCCACTGCCTCCATCATTATAGGGTATTATTACAGTTACATCAGGTGAAGGATTCAACATGCTCAACATCCAGACAGACAAGGCTCCTCCCTCTTTGTTCCAGGAATTGTTTCCCGTATTTTTCAAACCATTCTCAGATCGGTATGCAACTACATTAACAGATCTGTCAATCAATTTACCAAGAGATTCACTGATCTCTTCGCGGTTTAAGAGTGTAACTTTCCTGACTATTTCACCATTGAAGATCGTCCCTGAAAGATTCTCAAGTTTAAATTTTCTATTCAGGGTAACACTCTTTTCATCCCTGTTTGTAACATTAAATGGTTCCTTATCAAGTACCGGTGGTACTAACCAGTTCGCAAGACTAAAAGAAGTATCTTTTTGAAAGAAAAGCGAAAACTGGCCTCCCTCCGGTCCCAGCCAGATCCTTTCTTCACCTCCGTAAGGATTGAAATTTTCCTGGATGGCAGATGAGCCAATCAGATCGTAGTTGATCCATCCATATGAAAAACCTTTTAAGCCTGAAGAAGAGCTGGTCATTACTCTGCCCTGATATTCAGGTACAATTATCAGCCTGGAATCACCGCTGACTAATTCAACTGGTTCCAGGTATTTGTTAAGAAATTCCAGATCATAACCATATTCACCCGGAATGAATTCTGATTTTGCTGATGTTCTGGCAGAACCTGAAGTTGTTCGCTCTTTACAGCCACAGTAGGAGTAAAAAACTAATGATGATAAGATCAAAAAAGTCAATACAGTTTTCATTCGTATAATATATCAATAGTGTAGGATTAAAATAAATATTGTCCTTCAGTTTTGGGCTTAAACCCGACAATGACAGATCCCCGCTGGAGTTGTTATAAAAGTCCTTTTTGCCCGCAAAGTCCTCCACCTGCTCAATTAACAGGAACTTCAAGTTTAATAACTAGTGACCCCCTTCCCAACCTTCCCCCACGGGGGAAGGAGCTCTTCTGAAGCAATTCCGTGCAGAAAAAATTATATAATAACCGTCTAAAATACACCTTTTTCAGAACGATCCTTTCCCCCTTGGGGGAAATAAGAAAGGAGGTATGAACGTAAGAACTTAAAATTATGAATTTAAAAAAGAGTTATATAGTAGAACGCAAAGTCGTCACAAATGAAGCAAAGAGGGCCAAGTGTTAAGGATTTCAATTTTTAATAATCAGATCCGGCTTTTCACTATTTCACCTCAAATTCTCCCTTAAGCCGGATATCCTCCGATGAACTGCCTACCATAACAGCAAAGGTTCCCGGCTCCACTACCAATTCCATTGATTTATTATATAAGGATAAATCGTTATGATTTAACATAAAATCAACAGTTTTCTGTTCACCAGGCTCGAGCATGATCTTTTCGAATCCCTTAAGCTCCTTAACAGGGACCGTTACAGAAGCTATTAAATCTCTTATGTACAGCTGTACAATTTCGCTACCCTTTCTGGCTCCGGTATTCCTGACATCCACACTTATCCTGACTTCTCCATAAGTGCCTGTCTCCCCGGGATTGACTTTCAGATTGGCATATTCAAATTTTGTATAGCTGAGACCGAACCCGAATTCCCATAGTGGTGTAGCAGGCATATCAGCATAGGCTTTTCCCCATCCGTTATTTATCCATTCTTCTTTATCGGGCATGTAATTATAATAAACCGGTAATTGTCCCACATGGCGGGGAACAGTGATGGGAAGTTTTCCGCTGGGATTGAAATCACCAAAAATAATATCTGCCACTGCCTCTCCTCCCTTTTCACCGGGCAACCATGCTTCAACTATAGCCGGTATGTTTTCTGCAGCCCATCTTATGCTTAAGGGCCGTCCATTGATCAGAACAAGTATTGTAGGAGTTCCGGTCTCATATACAGCTTTAAGAAGATTTTCCTGTAAGCCTGTAAGGTCGAGGCTTGCCACATCATATCCTTCTCCATTGGTGCCGGTATGATCAGGCGCCAGCCACTCGTTCTCTCCAAGCACAACAATAGCCAGATCAGCACTCTTTGCGATACTCCTGGCTTTGGAGATTTCATTATACTTATTCCCTATAACATCGCATCCCTTCACATATTCGATTTTCGTTTTCGGTGAGACCTTTGCTTTAATGCCATCCAGGACTGTCACAATATTCTGCAGCACAACCAGGGATGTATAATCTCCAAGCTGGTTTTTTTCATTATCGGCGTTAGGTCCGATTATGGCTATCTTTTTTAAATTCTTGCTTAATGGTAAAATATTCTTTTCATTTTTAAGTAATACAATTCCTTCGCGTGCAACATTCAAAGCAACATCCTGGCTCTCAATCGTATGTGTTACTTTCAATGCGTTGTCAGGGTTGACATACGGATTTTCAAACAAACCCAAACGGAATTTCAGCTCGAGTATCCTTCTCACTGCCCTGTCGATAAGTTCCATGGATACTTTCCCCTCTTTGACATTTTCGATCATCGGGTACATATATCCCCCTTCATAAGATATTCCGACGTCAAGACCTGCTTTCAGCGCCAGTTCTCCTGCTTCTTTATCATTCCGTGCAAGCTTGTTATAGGACAGAGTGCCCAGGCCACCACCTTCACTCAGCACCAATCCTTTAAATCCCAGCTCATTCCTCAGGATGTGGGTTAAAAGAAATTCCGATCCATGAGTTGGGACTCTGTCAACAGCCGGATAAGTGGCCATAACTCCCAGAGCTCCATTTTTCTTGATTCCTGCTTCCCACGGGGGTAGAAAAACCTCTCTGAGTGTTCGCTCAGATATTTCCATGGCTCCACGCTCCAGTCCGCTGTTGGGCTGGCTTTGCCCCGGATAATGGCACAATCCGGCGACTGTTTTATCCGTTGCAGAAATATCGTATCCCTGTACTGCTTTGACTATATTTTCTGCCATTTGTGAACAGAAATAAGGATCTTCACTGTATCCTTCCTGATTTCTGCCAAGTCTGGGATCCCTGTTTGGCTCTATGACAAGAGTAAATATCTGATGAATGCCAACAGACCGGGCTTCTCTGGCTGCAATTGTATATATATCCTTAACCAGGTCCATGTTCCAGGTACTGCCAATTGCCAGTCCTTCAGGAAAAACAGTTCCGCCCGAGCACATCAGTCCGTGTGTCCCCTCCTCTGTCTGTAGAAGCGGGATTCCCAACCGTGTTTTTTCCATGGCTATTTTCTGAAGCTCATTAAAGAATTTTGCCTGTTGAAGCGTTCCCTCCTGCAAAATCGTATTTGCCAGAGTAAAAAACCCGCCGGCAGGCCCTGGAAATCCTGGAAATTTTCCTTCTGCAAGTTTCCTGCACGCTTCAGTTTTTTCAGGAATGTCCTTCCCAAGTTCGCCAACATAAACACAAGGCATATTAATCTGTCCGATTTTTTCTTCGAGTGTCATGCGTGAAAGAAGGTCTTCAACCCTCCTGCTGACCGGCTGTTTAGGATCAAGATAAGCCGGTTGAGGCTCAAATGAAGAATTAACCATAACGATGATTAAGAAAGCAGCTGCAAATACTGCTTTACAAATTGTTCTAACTTTCATAATTTCCTTTTTTATATTAATTTCTACTTTTTGTTTGGAGTATATCATTTAAATCACTAAGCCGCCATCAACACTGATCACAGTGCCGTGAATAAAGTCTGATTCATCAGAGGCCAGAAACATACAGGCATTTGCAATATCCTCAGGAGTACCCAGTTTGTTTAATGGACTTTTCTCCTTCATCATATTTAGCACATTATCAGGCATTTTCATTGTCATTTCTGTAAGGATGAAACCTGGTGCTATTGCATTTACATTTATGTTCTTTCTGCCCAGTTCCTTTGCCCATGTTTTGGTCATTCCTATTACACCGAATTTTGAGGCAGCGTAATTTGTCTGCCCAAAATTTCCGAAAATGCCAACCACTGATGAGATGTTAATTATCTTACCCTTCCCTTTCTGGATCATGCAAGATACAACTTCTTTTGTACAATTAAATGTACCTTTGAGATTCACATCTATTACTTTGTCAAACTGTTCAGTGGTCATTTTAATGAGCTGGGCATCAGAAGTGATTCCTGCATTGTTTATAAGAATATCAATTTGTCCGAATATTTTCAAAACTTCTGCTACCATGTACCTGATGTCATCAGGTTTAGTCACATCTACTGAGAAACCCAAAGCCTCACCATTTTCAGACAACTCATGCACGACCTCCTGAACGGCAGAATCATCAAGGTCACATATAACTACCCTTGCCCCATTTTCGGCGAACTTAAAGGCAGTTGCTTTTCCTATCCCTCTGGCTGCACCGGTGATTATACAAACTTTATTTTTAAGTCTCATGACAGATCCTCCGTTCATTTAAAATTATACGTTAGTATTCATAAAAACCCAATTTTGTCTTTCTCCCCAGTTTTCCTCCACGTACCATTTTCTTTAGCATAGGATGTGGCCGATATTTATCATCTCCTGTTTCCTTTTGCAGATTTTCCATGATGGCAAGTATCACATCCAATCCTATTAAATCTGCAAGCGTCAGCGGACCGATAGGGTGGTTAGCACCTAATTTCATCGCAGTGTCTATCTCATCAGTTGTTGCAACGCCTTCTGCAAAGACGGTAACTGCTTCGTTAATCATTGGTATAAGCAGACGGTTTACAATAAAACCTGGCGACTCCTCAACCCTTATTGGTGTTTTTCCAATTCTTAAAATAAAGTTCCTTACTGTTTCAAAGGTTTCCGATGAAGTTCTAAGTCCTTTGATTATTTCTACAAGCTGGATAACCGGGGCTGGATTGAAAAAATGAATCCCAATTACCTTATCAGGATATTCTGATGCATTTGATAATTCAGTAATGCTCAATGAAGACGTGTTTGAAGCTAATATGGTACTCCTGCCGCATATTTTATCAAGTTGCCTGAAGATATTCATTTTCATCTCCATATTTTCACTTGCAGCTTCAATTACCAGAGAACATTCATTAAAAAGCTGCATTTCTCCGGCCGGTATAAGCTTTCCTGAAATATCTCGTCTGGTTTCCTGAGTAATCTTACCTTTTTCAAGGCTTCTATCCAGGTTTATATTTATAACTGATATCCCTTTGTCAATGAGCAGGTCACTCAAATCATTAAAAATAACCTTACAACCATGTTCCAAAAAAACCTGAGCAATACCACATCCCATAGTTCCGGCTCCGATCACACCTATTGTTTCCATAGTTCTACACATCATTTAAGACATTAAATAGTTGTTATTAATATTCCAAAGGCTTAAAATCCAAACAAATGATCAATAATATTTGCCTCAGTTAATCGCACTGACAGATAAGGCCCATTTTTTCTTTTCCAAAGATTCTTTTATCCATTTCTTTCAAAGCATCATCTATAATCGGTTCGAACTCCATCTGGTCCAGTATATCTTTTTGAAGATCTATACCAGGCGCTATTTCAATAAGCACAATACCATTTTCAGTTAGTTTGAATACGGCTCTTTCAGTTATATATAATATTTTTTGCTTTTTACTGAATGCAAAAGGACCGCTGAATGTAATATGCTCCACATGATTAAGGAATTTTTTTACTTTCCCTTCTTTGATGATTTTAAGCTTGCCATCTTCAACAACCATTGCAAGTCCTGAAGCTGTAAAAGTGCCACAGAAAACAACTTCTCTGGCATTTTGAGTAATATCTATAAACCCGCCGCATCCAGGAATTTTATTGCCGAACCTGCTGACGTTTATATTCCCTTGTGCATCAATCTGTGCAAGCCCCAGAAACGCTATATCGAGACCTCCTCCATGATAGAAGTCGAACTGATAAGGCTGGTCAATAATTGCCTCCGGGTTGGTGGAACACCCAAAGCTTAGACCTGACGCAGGAATTCCGCCTATGGGTCCTGCCTCAACTGTAAGGATGTATCGTCCGGATTTTCCCTCCTCGTTTTCCACAGATGCAATTCCCTCAGGCATACCAATTCCCAGGTTCACTATAGCACCATCTTTAAGTTCCATTGATGATCTGCGGCATATTATCTTCCTCTCGTTTAGTTCCAGTCCATTCAGTAATCCGGCAGGCATTTGAATTTCACCGGTATATGCAGGGTTATACTGTTCTCCGAAAGTCTGCATGTGATATTCTGGCTTTGACACCGGAACAATTGTATCAACATAAATTCCAGGTATTTTGATGAGTCTTGGATCAAGGGTACCTGACTTGACTACTCTTTCAACCTGAACTATGACTTTGCCTCCGGAATTTTTGCAGGCAGCTGCGATTGAAAGTGCTTCCACGGTGAAGCCCTCCTTTTCCATCGTTACATTTCCATTCTCATCAGCATAGGTGCCGCGAAGGAGAGCAAAATGGACAGGAAAGGTCTTATAAAAGAGGTAATCCTTATTCTCAAGTGAAATTAACTGTACGATATTTTCAATTGTAAGAGGATTAAGTTTACCACCATCCAATCTTGGATCTACAAACGTATTAAGCCCTACATGGGTAATAACTCCGGGTTTATGAGCGGCTATATCCCTGAAAAGCTGAGAAATGACACCCTGAGGAAGATTATATGCTTCCACCTTGTTTTCAACTGCAAGAGTCTGGATTTTTGGTACCAATCCCCAATGCCCACCTATAACTCTTTTTAAAAGCCGTTCATGGCCCAAATGGTTTAGGCCTCTGTTACCTCCGTCGCCCTGACCGGCACAATAAACAAGAGTCAGATCCTTTGGATCGCCGGATTCAATAAACCTTTTTTCAAGCTCAAGTGCAAGTTCCTCAGGAAATGCGCCTCCGACAAATCCGTCAGTAGCTATCGTTGCACCTGATGTAACCTTTCTTACAGCTTCTTTCGCAGTCAGGAATTCTATCCTCATAAAGCACCTGCTCTTTCTACTATTACAGTTATCCCCATACCACCACCGATGCAGAGTGTTGCCATTCCATATCGTTCATTTCTTCTGCCCATTTCATGAACAAGTGTTACAAGTATTCTTGCCCCGCTTGCTCCTACCGGATGACCAAGTGCAATGGCTCCTCCATTTACATTAACCCTGTCGCTGTTTATATGCAACTCTCTCGTGACCGCAAGCGATTGCGCTGCGAATGCTTCATTGGCCTCCACAAGTCCGATATCATCAACAACAAGTTTTGCCCTGTTTAATGCTATTTTACAAGATTCCACAGGTCCCATTCCCATGATTGATGGATCAACACCGGATGATGCGTATGATAAAATCCTCGCCAGGGGCTTTATTCCCAGGGATTTTGCTTTTTCACCCGACATCAGTACCAGTGCAGCAGCTCCGTCATTTATACCGGAAGCATTTCCAGCTGTTACAGTTCCATCCTTTTTGAATGCAGGTTTAAGTGGTGAAAGCTTTTCGGCAGTAGACCCGTAACGTATAAATTCATCCTGGTCAATCAGTTTTGATTCATTTTTTTTCAGTTCTACCCGTACCGGAATTATTTCATCTTTGAAGAGGCCTTCCCGCTGAGCCTTTTCTGCCTTTTGCTGGCTCATCGCGGCAAATATATCCTGTTCATTCCTTGTTATATTATATCTTCCTGCAATGTTTTCAGCTGTTATTCCCATATGATACTGATTAAACACATCTGTGAGTGCATCATAAATCAGTGAGTCAACCAGTTTTACATCGCCCATTTTCGCACCCCATCTCATTTCCCGCAGAAGATGGGGAGCCATGCTCATATTTTCGGTTCCCCCTGCAACAATTATTTCACCATCCCCTGATAATATAGACTGAGCTGCAAGGCATACTGATTTTAATCCTGACCCGCAGACCATGTTTATAGTCATCGAAGGTATATTGACAGGAATTCCGGCCATAACTGATGCCTGCCGGGCAATATTTTGTCCCAATCCTGCCTGCAACACGCATCCCAATATAACCTCGCTTACCATATCTGAACTGATTCCGGCTCTCCTGACAGCTTCAGCAATAACTGTACTTCCCAGGCTTACAGCACTGACACCTGAAAAAGAGCCGCCGAAATTACCTATCGGTGTTCTGCAGGCGCTAACAATAACGATTTCACTTTTCATTTGGTCTATTCTATTTTTCAGCTTAAACTTTCCCTGCTTTTAAATTACAATTTTTTTACCAGCCATCCTTGCTTGTGCCAAACAATTTTAATAATTGAGAATCAGAATGACCTCTCCTTTTAGTCCATTTTCTGTAGCCAATTCTGCGAGATCTGCATTTGAGGATTGAAGCAAATCTTATATTAACTTGTTTGTCAGTTTAATACCTTAGTAATTCTTAATAAATCCCAGTCAGATAATAAACAAAGATAACGACAAATACAGCCATGGTCTTTATAACTGTGATAGCGAAGATATCCTTATAAGACTGACGATGTGTAAGTCCGGTAACAGCCAGCAATGTGATAACTGCCCCGTTATGAGGAAGTGTGTCCATACCTCCAGAAGCCATCGCAGCTACCCGGTGGAGTACCTCCATACTGATCCCTGCCGCATTTGCACTGGCAATAAAAGTATCTGACATCGCAGCCAATGCGATGCTCATCCCACCGGAGGCGGAGCCGGTTATGCCTGAGAGGGTTGTAACTGAAACAGCTTCATTGATCAGCGGATTAGGTATTGCTTTCAGTGCATCTGTAATCAATATGAATCCAGGCAAAGCTGCAATAACAGCACCAAAACCGTATTCCGAAGCAGTGTTGAGTGAAGCCAGAAGTGAACCAGCAACAGCAGATTTGCTGCCTTCAGCAAACCTGGACACCACAGACTTGAAGGCAAATGCAAGGACTGTCAGGATACCCAGTATCAGCGCTGCTTCAACCGCCCATATTGCAATAAGTTTTGTAACATCAGTTGTAACCGGATTAATGGAACCGGCAAGATTCATGGTGTGCGTCTTTCCGTAAAATAAAGGGATGACAATGGTGAATACCTTGTTCATTACGCCAACCACCACAAGTGGAAGAACAGCTATCCATGGATTCATAAGTTTTTGAGATTTATCAATTTCCATCTCATTATGATGATTAGTGCCATATCCCTCTCTTTTCTTTTCAGCCAGCCTCCGCTGCCTGTCGAGGTAAAACAATCCTGAAACCAGGATAAAGACAGCTCCTATCACACCAAGCCACGGGGCCGCCCATGTATCTGTATTAAAGAATACGGTAGGAATGATATTTTGAATTTGTGGGGTCCCCGGCAACGAGTCCATAGTAAATGTAAAGGCTCCAAGAGCTATAGCTCCCGGGATCAGTCGCTTTGGAATATCACTGACCCGGAAAAGCTCTGCTGCAAAAGGATAGACGGCAAAAACAACCACGAAAAGCGAAACTCCCCCATAGGTCAGTATAGAACAAACAACGACAATGGAGAGAATAGCCTGCCTGCTTCCAAGCATGCCGATTACTGCAGTTGCAATAGCTTTGGAAAAGCCTGATAACTCAATCACCTTTCCGAATATTGCACCAAGCAGAAAGACCGGGAAATAGTTACGGATAAAATCTGCCATCTTAACCATGAAAACGTTGGAATACATCGGTGCGACAAGAGAAGGATCTGTTAACAACACCGCGGCCAGAGCAGCAATGGGAGCAAAAAGAATGACGCTGTAACCACGGTAGGCGATCAGCATCAGAAAAAAAAGAGAAGCAAGAAGAACCAGGAAATTCATTAATCTTTCTTAGGGATAGTGTTTACAATGAGTCAGAATTCAGCTTATTTATGTTGGTTATCTTTAATCCATATCTCATCCCTGCCATTTTAACGTTGTTATTGAATGGGCTTTAAGCTTCTGAACAGCCATATCTCCTTTCCAGGATATCTTGCAATCAGTCTCTGCACCATTATTAATAATATTAAGGATAATTGTACCGTCGTTATTCTGAAAGCCCACAAAATTAAGTTGGGGCGATCCTCCTGTGCAATTTATGCGATAGGCACCGGGTCTGACAAATTTACTGAAGTGGGCAAGATAATAATATAATCCTGTAAATGTAACTTCCCTGTTATCCCGGTTTATTATCACAACAGGGTGCTGGTGATTGTTATCAGGATCCCCATGCTGAGGTGACGTTAAGCCATGGACCTCCCTCCTGATCAAGGATCATATTCCAGTATATCCATCCGGAAACCCAGTTTTTCATATCATTCATGATCATATTGCCCCAGATTTCCCCATCTGAAAACTCATAAACAGGCATTTTAACATAACAGATTTCTGTCATCCAGATTGGAAGGTCTGGATACCGTTCATGAAGATCTGTCAGGGAAGAGAACTGATCCCAGTCGTATCCATGCACAGCCAGTTTACTAATGTGTTTTCTTGCTTCAGGGTCATCCAATACATCAGGAAATAACTCAATCCCGCTATACCGGAAACAAGTTTCACCTAAAATAATTTTTGTATCCAGTTTGCCGGCTTGTAAACGGGGGACAAGAAAATTTTTTATAATGTCCTTCATTTCTTTATAGGTAACACTTGAATACCCATGATTTGGGCAAGTATCACAAACTGATTCGTTAAAAAGAACAAGATTATCAACAGTAACTCCATTGGCAGCATAGGCCTGCAGATATTTTATATAATAATTTGCCAGAGCAGCGTAGTATTCAGGTTTTATATTCTTCTCTTCCTTTTTCTTCATGCCAAAATACATCCAGTCCGGCGCAAAGTCCATCGGAGATTGAATTTCAAACTTACCATATCTGGAAGCTTTCTTAATGAAAGGGATCAGACCATTTGGTCCTAAATCTCTTTCGATCGTAAAATGTTCCATTAATGTATCACCGGGTGTATCATTGTAACTGTACCACGGGCCTGCCGAAGCAAAATCACATGCACCAAGTGGTGATTTCATTAAAGTATATCCTGCACCTGAAGCAGGATCAAACAGCATCTTCATAACGGAATCCTGAACTTCAGGGTCCAGTGAATTAAGACAAATCATTCCAGCTTCGTTAAATGAAGCTCCAAAACCGTCAATCATCTGGAATTGCGTTTTTTCATCCACATTAATGGCAGGCACTGAAGATTCTTTTTCAGGGATGAATTGCAAAATTTCCTTTTTTGTAAGCCTGTCACCATCCTGAGATGAGGAATACACAGTAATACCGGAACCATGATCTCTCTTGCATTGAATATAAAAAATCAGCACACTAAGTAATAATAAAGGTCCTATCAACCGACATAATTCGCATTGTATTTTTTGTTTCATTTTTTAACGGTTTTTTTAATTCTTCTTATAGATCGATTATAATTAAACAACTGACAGTGCCGGTTTGATTACTATTCAAGACATCAAGATTAGGGTACATTCAGTACAATAAGACCCAGTTGCATTCCGAGGGTTTTATCCGCATCATTGATTTCAACAACAAATCCGACATTGTTTGCGCCTGGTGAAGCACTAAAGATGATAGGAACATCATATTTTACATTTGGACTTAATGTTATTAACCTATCCGGTAAACCTTTCACCAGGTACTCTGAAGGAACATTTTTAAGGCTCAGTGAAATCTGTTTCGCTGTGGTCGTTTTATTAGTGACACTGATATTTAATACCTTGGATTTTCCAATTGTTATCTCAGGGCTTCCGGCATAATCGCAGCTTAAAGTCAATTCCTCATTATTGCGGGTAATGAGATAAGGTGACCGTTCCCAGATTTCGGTAAGTTCATTGATGTTCATTTTAAATAATTCATCGGAATTTGCAAGGTTTGTTTTTCCCGGAGTCACCGTCAGCGGTGAATCGTATATTTCAGCAACCTTTTTTTGCACAGCAACTGTTTTATCAGTCAGCACCTGTAAAGTTGCAGGTGCTTCAAATCCACTGATAGCAACGTTTTTAATTCCATCACCAATTGGTGCCCTCCATTTTTCAGGGATAATGGTTGTACCATGTATAATACCTAAAATGGAGCCCATTGTTGCACCTGTACAATCAGTATCATCACCACAATTGACAGCAATGCAGATCGATTTGCCAAAATCATCATCCCCATAAAGCCAGCCAATCATTGTGAAAGCAACATTTCGGGGAGCCTGGAACCATCCGAGATCTTCTGTCACTTTAATAACGGCCTCACGTGCATCCTGCCATGATACTCCACTTTCCCTTGCTTCAACAGCAGTTTTTACAGCATCTGCAACAAGACAATCAGGAGGAATCATCGAAAGTGCAAACTGTATTAATTTATCTCTGTCTTTTTCTATAAACGCCGCACTTTCCAGAGAGGCAGTAAATATTTCAGCAAAGGTACCCTCAGAACAGCCATGGTCGACACAGGCATCATTCCATGCAAATTGGGCTGCAAGCAAGGGATTCCCGGGTGCCAGGCATGCCCATATTTCCGAGCGTATCCAGGCGCCGTTGCTTGTTTTCCATTTTGCATTGTTATATTCGCCGGAAAGAGGCGGCATAATACCTGACCGCATATTAGTTTTACCTACTCCATATTCGTTCCAACTTGCAACAGGAGGCACGTATTTAAGCCAATATTCTCCAAGGGTATAAGCATCAACCCTGCAATTGTTTTCTTCCATTGCTTTAAGCCAGAGAATTTGCAGATCAAGGTCATCATTAGCTGCCGGTTCACCTTCTTTTAAATCTGTATAGAAAGTTACGTTATTAATATCTGTTTTACCTTCAAAAGGAACACCTAAAGTTCCGCCGATATTTTTGCCAAGCCAGCAGGCGTATACCCGGTCACGAAATTCAGATTCATTAATGCTTGATTTTTTTTCTGCCTCCCTGCATTGAACGAAAAAAAACAGAGCAGAAATAGCGAGGATTATTTGCTTATTGATTAATAATCTGTTTTTTTCTATGGTTTTCATAATGATAAGTTTTTATTATTTATACTGCAATAGTTTTCTCTGGTATTCCGGCCACAAAATTTCACACCTCCAGCAGAAGCCGGGCTTTTGATTTCAAAAATATCTTTGTATTTTATTCCAAATCTGGTGTTCTATCAGTCTCATACCTTTGTCTGAAGGGTGAGCGGCTACACCTTTATGCCAGAACCGCCCTGAAGCAGTATTTGTTGAATCCTTTGACAAACCGGTAGTTGAAACGAACAGGTAATTGTTTTTCATGGCATATTCTTGTATTAACCTGTTGACATTTTCCTTAGCCCAGAATCCGTCAACAATTACTTTTATGGATTGATCATTGGGAGCAATATATTTTACCAGTGAGTCATAGTATGCAATAAAATTATCTTCAACAGCTTTCTTATCATCTGCATTTTCAGAGATTTTCATTATCAACATATCCGGATTCCTCAAAGAGTCGAGCTTTGATAGCTGATATTCGTCAAAATTTCTTTCGAAATCAGCGATGTTGCAGAATCTGACTGCAATGGAGGTATCCTTCCTGTGAATATCACGAATAAGCAGATGGACAAAATCACTGTCTTTGACTGACGCTGCCATACCCCAGTCTCCTGCCCAGCCAATTTCTTCCAACGGAGAATGTCTGACAATACTGTTACCAAGGATCAGAACTGTTTTTATCTCATCTTTGTTATCATGAGAATTACACGAGAAAAATACTCCGGATAAAAGAACAGATAATAAAATTACAGAATAAAAAACCCGAAGAGCTTTTGCATTCTTGTTGTATAATGGCTTCATGCAAACATAGATTAATAAAACGCATCTCCTTTTTTACTCAATATCCTGCTGGCTCCGCCATTAATAAGACTACTTCCGTAAAAGTTAGAAATTGTCAAAGATTTTACTGCATTTTTATCATTGTTTAAATAGAATGGGTATTGACTATACGCATTGATGTGAATAATATTGGATGCGTTGATAACATTCAGATTGCCTGAGGAATTGGAAATTACCGAAGCAATGCCATCCGTGAAGATCCTGTTGAATTGCAGGTAATTAACAATGCAATCATTTGTGGTCTCCAGCAAAACGCTACTATCCGGTATCTCTTTATTTGTACTTCTTATTGATGCATTTGATATGCTCAGCTGGTTTATCGAAGAGCCCTCCACCAGGATATGTGAGATTTTGGGATTATCAGCTGTATCAAGGCTGTAATAACCATCTATCTCCATATTGCCAATAACAGTATTTTTCCCTCTTATATAGATTGTTGGTTCACCGGCCGAAAAATGTTTTCTTTTTATGTTCTTACAAATTAATTGCTCAACATTAGTACTGACATTGATACAGCTTTCATTGGGCATATTTTCAGGTCCGGGATAAATAGAAACATCAAAATCTTCAATATTTACTGTCCCAATATTACCCGGCCCCGCCCATGTTACGAGTGGAGGATTATGCTGGTAATTATCAATAACCACTGCATAGCCTTTTGTATAACCTTTGATATTTCTTATTGTGATCCGGTCAACTCTGCTTTTGCCACTTAGTATTCTTATCCCGAAAAGTGAACTGTTAAACGTTATATCATCTATGAGGATATCAGAAATCGGCCCCGCACAAGCCTCTGAATAAAATGATTTCTCCGGATTTGGGTCGTTCTTGTCATACCAGTTCAGATAAAGGTCATCAGCATTCAGTCCGATGCCATCATCATGTGTATTTATAATGCAATGTCTGATAACGCCATACTGAGAATTTCCGTCAATATGCAAACCATCATTGTTAATCAGTGGATTCGGGCCTACATCAACAATAATATTCTCATACAGAACGTGGGTTACATTTGCAGCAGCCAGTGCATATGTTGCAGGTTTGTACAGAATTGCATCCCTTACAATCAGATTATCCACCCCATAAAACCTGAAACAGCCTACCAGTCCGTTTACCCTGTTGCCTTTACTCTGGGCTGCCCGTGGTATCTCAGGATTATAATAATTCCCGTTCCAGATGCCTCCGCTGATGACAATATTGGAATCTTTTTCAGAGCCAAATGACTGGCTTGCATTTATAAAGATCGATTTATCTGAGTGGTTTCTCAGAATGGCGCCACAGCCAGCATTTGCAATGATTGTTGTATTGCTGTAGATCTTCAACCCTGTTACTGAATATTTACCATCCCAATAAACAGTTATCGGAGATTTCCTGGCATTATCCAAAACTGATTGGATTGCAGCTGTATTATCAGTGCCAAAGACAATGCTGTTCATACCTATTTCAGCATCAGATATCGCTCCATGCATTGATAAATAAAAAACAGTTGCAGGCAATCTGTCATTTTTATTATTTTTCAATGGTTGATTGCTGAGCTTTTCATCAGATTGTGAATAGCTGTCTGCAAATAAGATTGTAATGAAAATCAAAAAGAAAAAACTCTTCATATCAATTTGTTCTTAATTACCAATTATGAATATATCTATTTAAGATGTACATCAATGCTAATATTTGTTAATCTCTTAAATTACCGGGTCAGTACATTATTTACAGTTTGTAAAACAGGAAATCCTTAAATTTGTGCTTCCGTAAGGGACCAACTCAACGATCTCAGAGGCAGAATCGGCAGTTACCGGATTACCATAAGCCATTGGCGTATTTCTCTGATTATTCCAATATCTGTTGTAAGCCTGAGTGGAGCGGTGCATTGGAACCTCAAGCTTCAGAGGACTGTCGTCCCAGGGATAAGCTGATTCAGACCGTTTTTTCACAATTGCACTGCCTCCATTAAGTTCTGCAAGGTTAATTGCATAAAATGGCGGCTGCACAGGTTTTTCCTTAGCCAGCATTGATGCTTCATACCATGTCCAATCCTTAGGCAGGGGAGTTAATGGGGTTCCTGCCACGGGAGTCCAGAACTCCGGAAATCTTAGCGCAAACACCAGTGGTCCGCACTCGATCGCCTTCAAAGGCTCTTTCTGGAAAAATATATCTTTTACACTGACAATTGTGGGTGTCATACCAAAGAATACTGTAAGAGTGTCGTCGTTCCAGGTATTCTCAACTGCCAGGTAACCGTCAGTATTCACAGATCCCCGGACAGCTGTACCATTAAGCTTGATTTCATAATTCTTACACCATGATGGGACTTTGAGCATCAGCTGTTTTTTCCACGGGACATTAGCCTTTATTCTCAGGGTAATAGTTTCATCAAAAGGATAGTTGGTCTCTTCAAGGATCGTTATACCGGTACCTTCCTTCGAGGTAAAGTGAACGCTGCAGGGACCATAAGCCGGCAGATACAAATTCTCATCCCGGTCACGCATGAACATGGCACGAATGTACTCCGGAATAATACGCACTGACTGAGTTGGACAACATCCAACCTGATAGCAGGGTGAATAGGCTTCAAACGAATTCAGACCAAACCTGCATGACTCCATAGTAGCATAAAGCTGATTAGGGGAACTCATATAGGCAATTGCCCGCTCATCCTTCTTGCGGGCTCCTTCTGCTCCATTAAACAGGATGCGTTCCATTAAGTCTCCGTACCATGCCTTTCCTGTAATACCAGCCATCCATGAGAATGTGTTGAGGTATGTTGAAAAATTGCAGTACTCTGTAACATGAACTGCCGAAGGCGGTGAATGATACTCGAAATTGGATGCCGGGGCACCATTGGGCTGCCAGCATTTGTCCATAATCTGCTTTATCCCGTTTATTGAAGCCTCAAGGTACTCCTCCCCTCCTCCCGCATGGTAGATCAGAGCGGGATGCTTTACATTCTCCCCAAAGGCAACAACATGATCTTCATTATATTCGAGGGAGTCACGCTGCAGGGATGCCATACCCTGATGAAATTTATCATTCGCATCAAGCCACTTGATATAATCAAGACACCAGTTATAAAGCTTTTCATCCCCGGTTTTCATATAAACAACTATCATAGACTCCATCAGTGTCGGACCCGCATATGATGTCTTCTGATCGCCTGCCCAGTTCGTGACGAACCAGAGTAATCCGCGGTGGACCGCATCCAGTATTGCCTGATCACCAGTAGCGTCATAATAGTGTAATAAGGCCCGATAATACCAGTTAGACGACCAGGCAGAATAATCCTCAAGCCGGTTCTCGGTTTTACGGTAGCTGCCCAGGTAGCCGTCTTCCTCCTGCAGAGCAAGTGATGCATATACCCACTTACGGGCTTTGGCTTTCAATTCCTCATCGTTAAGGGTAAAGGCCAGCTGAACCAGGCCTGTCCAGTAGGTACCCGATATTTCACCGCTCCACCCCGGACTGACCTTGGATTTATGATTACGGTCAATGTAGGGTTTGGCTATCATTTCCGGTTCAAGCTCATCGAGATGTCCTCCCATACCAGCTTTGTTTCGTTCAAGCTGGGTTTTAAGCCAGCCCTCAGCGATGACGTTGCCAAGAGGCAGCCGTGTAAGCTGATTGTAAGATACCTTTTCCGGGACAGTATCCCTCTTTCCGCATCCCCCGGCAACCATTATAATAAGAACGACAGAAAGTGTGGCAAGTGTTTTCCCGAGTGTCATTACATTCCTTTTCATAGTGATCTTTTAAAATTTTATTTGCATATTGTGAAACAAGACATTCTAAGGTTTGCGCATCCATAGGGTACCAGTTCAACAATCTCGGAGGCAGAATCAGCAGTCACCGGATTACCATAAGCCATAAGTGTACTGTACTGGCTGGCTCTGTATACCGGATAAGCCTGACTTGTACGGCGCATCGGGACCTCAAGCTTCAGAGGACTGTCATCCCAGGGATAAGCTGATTCAGACCGTTTTTTCACGATTGCACTGCCTCCATTAAGATCTGCAAGGTTAATTGCATAAAATGGCGGCTGCACAGGTTTTTCCTTGGACAAATAAGACGCATCAAACCATGACCAGTCAGCAGGTAAAGGAGTTAATGGAGTGCCAGCAACTGGAGTCCAGAACACAGGATATTGAAGGGCAAACACCAGTGGTCCGCATTCTATTGCACGTAAAGGTTCGTCAGGAAAATATACATCCCTGACTTTTACAACAGCGGGTGTCATACCAAAGAATACAGTAACTGTGTCGTCGTTCCAGGTATTTTCAACTGCCAGGTAACCGTCAGCATTCACAGATCCCCGGACAGCTGTACCATTAAGTTTGATTTCATAATTCTTACACCATGATGGAACTTTGAGCATCAGCTGTTTTTTCCACGGGACATTAGCCTTTATTTTCAGGGTAATAGTTTCATCAAAAGGATAGTTGGTCTCTTCAAGGATTGTTATACCGGTACCTTCCTTTGAGGTAAAGTGAACGCTGCAGGGACCATAAGCCGGCAGATACAAATTCTCATCCCGGTCACGCATGAACATGGCACGAATGTATTCCGGAATAATACGCACTGACTGGGTTGGGCAGCATGCAACCTGATAGCAGGGCGAGTAAACTTCAAATGATGATTTTACATTACCGAACCTGCATGATTCCATGGTAGCGAAATGCTGATTCGGGGAACTCATATAGGCAATTGCCCGCTCATCCTTCTTGCGGGCTCCTTCTGCTCCATTAAACAGGATGCGCTCCATTAAGTCTCCGTACCATGCCTTTCCTGTAATACCAGCCATCCATGAGAATGTGTTGAGGTATGTTGAAAAATTGCAGTACTCTGTAACATGAACTGCCGAAGGCGGTGAATGATACTCGAAATTGGATGCCGGGGCGCCATTGGGCTGCCAGCATTTGTCCATAATCTGCTTTATCCCGTTTATTGAAGCCTCAAGGTACTCCTCCCCTCCTCCCGCAAGATAGATCAGAGCGGGATGCTTTACATTCTCCCCAAAGGCAACAACATGATCTTCATTATATTCGAGGGAGTCACGCTGCAGGGATGCCATACCCTGATGAAATTTATCATTCGCATCAAGCCACTTGATATAATCAAGACACCAGTTATAAAGCTTTTCATCCCCGGTTTTCATATAAACAACTATCATAGACTCCATCAGTGTTGGCCCTGCATAGGATGTCTTCTGATCGCCTGCCCAGTTCGTGACGAACCAGAGTAGTCCGCGGTGGACCGCATCCAGTATTGCCTGATCACCAGTAGCGTCATAATAGTGTAATAAGGCCCGATAATACCAGTTAGAAGACCAGGCAGAATAATCCTCAAGCCGGTTCTCGGTTTTACGGTAGCTGCCCAGGTAGCCGTCTTCCTCCTGCAGAGCAAGTGATGCATATACCCACTTACGGGCTTTGGCTTTCAATTCCTCATCGTTAAGGGTAAATGCCAGCTGAACCAGGCCTGTCCAGTAGGTACCCGATATTTCACCGCTCCAGCCCGGGATGACCTTGGATTTATGATTACGGTCAATGTAGGGTTTGGCTATCATTTCCGGTTCAAGCTCATCGAGATGTCCTCCCATACCAGCTTTGTTTCGTTCAAGCTGGGTTTTAAGCCAGCCCTCAGCGGTAACGTTGCCAAGAGGCAGCCGCGTAAGCTGATTATAAGATGCCTTTTCCTGGGGAGTATCCTTTCCGCATCCCCCTGCAGCCAATACAATAAGAACGACAGCAAGTGAGGCAAGTGTTTTCCAGAGTGTCATTACATTTCTTTTCATAGTGATCTGTTTGTTATTTTGTTATAGACAAATAAATTATTAAGTTTTTCTTCAGGCTTTCAGCCTTGCTCAGTCAGCAGAAATTTCAAAAACAATGCTTTCTGCAGGTTCTGTCAGGATAAACAATCCATTGCCTTTGCTTTTTACTGTTTTACTTTTTGAAGTGGCATTCAGGTATTCAGGAAAACGTATATTTGATGGTATAACATTTTTGCCGTCAGAAGCCAGGGTCACAGTGCATTTATTGGAATTTACGGCTGTGATACGAATATTGATGAGCCCTGCAGCAGTATACAGGTTTTGTAATGAGGTTATTTTATTTTTTTGAAGCCATACAAAAGGGACTCCTCCAAGAATAGTAACTCCTTTGTCAGTTTCAAAGTAGAAGGAATTGAGCATCATTTCCAGTATTCTGCCATTCCCGCTTCCGTTTGGCTGCCATGGGGTAAAGGCAGGATTATTCCGGTCAAGGCGTTCCTGAACCTGGTAAGCATCACGGGTCATACCATATTTAAGATTCGCCCGGTTAGCTGCAAAAGCTTTCTTCCACTCGCCGGCAGTCAGATAAATGTACTGCCAGTCGCGTTCTGCAATGCCCATATATGTAACGTTCCGGTCAATATTCCCCATGAAATAGTCTACTGCCCTGTTTTGCTCGAAGAATGAAATAAAACGCCGAAAGATCTCCGATTCAGGATCAATAACGCCTGCATATGCAAGTTGGGCAGCACTGCAGACGTTTTCAAAACCGGCATAGAAGCTTGTACCTGTTTCATCTGAAATTATTTTACGTTCGATAAAACCATCAGGATGACTTAATCCCTTTATGGTTATTGCCAGATCACTCCTGTAGAATTCCAACTCTTTACGAAATTCGCTGGCTTCAGGGTGTTTTATATCTTCAAGCAATTTGACGGTTTTTTCAAGGCCCCAGAAAGTATAGGCATCTGACATTGCAACAATATATCCAATATCACCATCTGTTCCAACTCCAAATGGCATTAGTCCGTAATAAAGGGGTCGCGAGCCATCGGTATTGAATTTACGGGTTGCCCTGAGCTCTCCAATAATCCAGCGGGAAGCCTTTATCATTTTTGGCAGATACTGTTCCAGAGATTCCTTATCATCTGAGTATATGTAATAATCGCTTGCTAAGGCCAGTGCTGCTCCTGTCGTACATATCCATCTGGGGCCTGTTGTTCCTATCGCCCCCTCCAGTGTCGTAAATCTGCCTTCCGGCGGAAAACCTCCATCCTGAAGACTGAAAATATAATCGAGCGACTTCCTCACTGATTCAAAATGTCCTAATCGCAGCATGGGACGAAGCATCTGTGCCGCTTCCCAAACCCAGACGAAAAACCTTTCCGAACTGCTTCCCTGGGAAGGCATCAGGTTTTGCTTATCAGGAAACCTGACTAAAAGCTGCTGAGTTGAAATCTGAAGCGCTGTAAAAATATCCTGCCAGTTATCTGTGGGAAAAAGCATTCCGGTATTCTCTTTTGTGATCTGACTCTTGAAATTGTTCAGTGCTTTTTCCCTGCATTCACTTACCGTGGACTTTGCAAGATAAGAAAGATGACTCTCAGTGATATTATCATGGTTCACAAGCAAGGCAACTGAAAAGGCCTTCTCCTCTCCCGGTTTGAGTTCCCCCTGTGCATGAATAACATCCTGCAGATCCTTCAAACGCATTTTGGGTGAAAAGTATTGAGTGTCATTGCCAAACCTGATATTGAAGTCAGTGTCTTTAAACTGAGCGTTTTTTTCCCAACTTAACTTCATCGTCTCCGGGACAACTTTCCCAATGATCCGGTTGTCCCGGACTATTGAACTGTTTTCAAGTTTTACATTATAATATGGTAACCATTTACTGGCATCCCAGTTATATGGAGTATAGTGATAATCGTAAAGATCATTCTCCAGTTGAAAATTTACTTTTGCACGTACATGCGCTTTCTGAGTCTTTGTTCCCTTATTTAGTACCTTAACATGCATCCATAATAAACTCTGGTTCCCATCAACCTCACTGCACGAATATTCGATCCGGTAAAGCAAACCCATTGCCGAATATTCTCCGGTAACTACAGGGTACTTATTGTCAGTCAGTGACAGCTTACCCAGCTTGAAATCCGGAACAAAAGGGGGATCATCAAAAGCAAACTGAACAATAAAAGTTTCCTGATTCGCCGTCTTCTTATAATCTGCAAAAGAAATGTTTTGATATACCCTGCGATGAATGGCGTTAAGAGCACAATCGAGATGGATATAGTCAGGTGAATGAACAGGTTGAACAGGCAGGTGTACAGTGTACGGAGGTTTCCATTTCAGGGTATCCTCTGCCAGGATCTGATCCCAGGATTTAGAGTTGATGTTTGAGTAGGTTGAGATACCCGAAATCTGGGCGAAGACCACATCTGACAATAATAGCAACAAAATGAGTATTCCAAAACTAATTCTGCTTTTCATCTGAGAATATTATTAATAAATATTTTACTTGTAAGTACTGATATCAGATAAAAAATCCCAGGAAGTTTCTGTCAATGGAAACATTGATACTCTGAATTTGGTACAACCATAGGGAATCAGGACAACAGATGTTGCCTCCCCTTTTTTAATAAGTTCCTCTGGTAATGGTTGACTTTCCGTTGGTTTCCAATCAAATTCCCGGACCTTGACTTTAAGCTGGACAGGAGCGTCCAATGACCATGTCCATTTTTCAGGCATTGGCTTCCGGATTACTTCGATCTGGCCCGCTGCATCATTGGAAGTAACATCAAGGGCATAATTAAATTTTGCATCTGCCATTTCCTTGTTCGGATTTTCATCCGCGATTGCAAGAGAGAATAAAAGAGGGCCGTAATAGACACACCCGTAAGGACTGTTAATAGTAGTATCTTTTGCTAACATCCGGTCATTATCGTGTTCAAAGTACGCTATCCGGGGATAAGGGGTTTCTTTGCCCTTTAGCATCTTTGCAGTCATAGGAAAATATAAAATGATTTTATCAGATTTCTTCCATAGTCGGGAAACCTTGAAAAATCCGTTAATCTCTTTTATAACATCGATTTCTGTCCCGTTAATCTTTATTTCCGGATTCTCACACCATGCCGGAATAGAGAAATAAACAGGAAATTCAATCTCCTTTGCAGGATTAACTGAGATATTAATAGTTTCCTCAAAAGGATAGGATGTCTGGCAATCTATTTCAACAGGCACCTTGTCAGCAACAATGGTTTTAACATTACACGGACCATATAACACAGCCGCTAATCCGTTATCCATTGTTGCCATCCACATATTCGAAACATAAACAGGTATATTACGGTTTATATTAGCTACACAACATTGAACGGGATGCCCTATTTTGGTAAACCTGTAAGATGCTTTTCCAGGATGCCGTGGCTCCTCGGACGGAAGGGTATTGCTGTACCTGTTTGAGGATTGGTAGTAACACATTGTCTTAAAATCACGGGCAACAGGTGCCGGCGCGGCATTAAAAAAGATTCTTTCAATCCGACCTGCATAATCATTTTCACCAGTAATTCGCAACACTGATAAGAATGCCCAGGAAGCATAAGTAATATTACATGTTTCAACATTTCGTGTTGCTCCGATCCCAGCAAGATATTCTTCTCCTGAACATACTCCTATCGGAAGCAAATGTCTTTTATCTCCCCATTCAATGGCTTTTAATGTAGCATCTAGATCAGTTTTATTGCCTGTCCAGGCATATAGCAAAGCCGGAGAACGTATAATTTCATAATAACCTCCGCCATGGCGTGTCATAAAATCTCCCCTGCTCCATCTCTCCGATACTGATTTATAAGCAGGCCGTCGGCTAAAAGCCAGAACAGTGTCGAGAATGGCTTTTTCGCCGCTTAGAAGGTAAGTCTCGATCATTGGCTCTATATTCAGTGATCCATATGCCGGCAATTTCGCTATCATAAAAAATGTCCTGTAAAGGGAAATGTTTATAAATTTTCACCAGAGCCTGTAAAATTTTCTTATCATGGGTAGCATGGTAATAAGTAACAAGGGTTCTACCCATAATATGATGACCCCAGTTGTTCTTGCTGCCATCCTTATCTATTAAAACGCCTTTGGGTTCCCAAAAGATAAACGACTCGCCCCCGTTTAGCACGCCATTAACCACCAGATCAAGACGTTTGGATACTTTATTAAAAAGAGCTGTGTCATTAAGTATAATTGACAGACCCAAAGCACCTTCGAGCCAGTGACCGGCTATTTCCAGGGGCCAGTTGGTACCACCCTGATAAAGCTCCCATAACTTCGAAGAAGTCCAACCCTGTCCAACCTTCAAAAACAGATGCAGAATATTCGTCCAGATGTGCAGTAATTCCCTTTGAGGCATCTTCGGCCCAATCCTTAATCCATCCTTTTGGAGTTATATCCCCGGGAGGCAAGGGAATAAATACAGGTTTAAATTTTGCTGTTTCGGAATAAATTTTTTGTTTTTCTGATAAATTATTAATTTCATGTTTGTCTGATGAACAGCTCATGCATATATAAAAAAACACGACTAAACATAACTCAGGAACGGAGTAAATAACTCTTTTCATAATTGTCAATTTTTCAGAGAAAATTGATAGTTGTCAACAGATTGGTTCAAACATCTGACACTTTTCAATCTTTCGAGATATTAAAGACAAGATCATCAACAGGATCTGTTACTTTAAAAAATCCATTTCCATGATTTCTGATCGAAGGATTTTGTGTTGTCGCATGGAGGTATTCAGGGAACCGTATATTAACCGGCAATGCATTCCTGTTATCAGAAGATAATGACACCGTGCATACTTCCGGGCTTACAGCCGTAACCTCAATATTAATGCAACCGGCAGGGGTATATAGTTTCCGTAATGAAGTTTTCTTATTTTCCTGAAGCCATTCAAATGGTATTCCCCCGAGAAGAGTAACTCCTTGATCAGTCTCAAAGTAGAATGAATTAAGCATCATTTCCAGTATCCTGCCATTTCCGCTGCCATTTGGCTGCCATGGCGTAAAAGCCGGATTGCTTCTCGAAAAACGTTCCTGTACCTGGTAAGCATCCTGTGTCATGCCATATTTCAGATTCACACGGTTTGCTGCAAATGCCTTTTTCCACTGACCTGTCGACAAATATATATGCTGCCAGATGTATTCAGAAGCTCCCATATATGCTACATCCTCATTCATATTTCCGGTGAAATAACCAACTGCCCTTTTTTGCTCAAAATTTGAGATATAACGTTGAAAAATATCCGATTCAGGATCTATCACGCCTGCGTATGCAAGCTGCGCCGAACTGCAGACATTTTCAACTTCTTTCCAGTTATCAGTTTCCTTATCATCTGTAATAATTGCCCGGTCGATGTATCCATCCGGGTGACTTAATCCCTTAATTGTAATTGCCAGATCACTCCTGTACATTTCCAGTTCGTTGCGTAATTCCCCGGCATCAGGATTTTTTATGTCTTCGAGCAGGTTCACGGTTTTTTTAAGTCCCAAAAAGGTATAGGCATCAGTCATGGCTACAACATAACCAATATCACCATCGGTTGACACTCCGAATGGCATTAATCCGTAATAAAGCGGTCGTGAGCCATCTGCATTGAGTTTACGGGTTGCCCTTAGTTCTCCGGTTATCCAGCGGGAAGCCCGTAAAATTTTTGGAAGGTACTGTTCCAGAAATTCCTTATCCTGCGAATATCTGTAATAATCGCAGGCCAGGGTAAGGGCCGCTCCTGTTGTGCAGATCCACTTTGGACCTGTTGTTCCGATCGCACCCTCAAGAGTGGTAAATCTGCCTTCCGGCGGAAAACCTCCATCCTGAAGACTGAAGATATAATCGAGTGATTTCCTCACAGATTCAAAATGCCCTGATCGCAGCATGGGACGAAGCATATCACCTGCCTCCCAAACCCATACAAAAAAGCGTTCAGAGCTTCCTCCCTGTGTAGGCATCAGGTTTTCTTTATCCGGAAATTTGATCAGAAGCTGCTGAGTTGAAATTTGAAGTGCAGTAAAAATATCCTGCCAGTTGTCTGTTGGAAAAAGCATTTCGGTATTCTCTTTAGTGATCTGACTCTTAAAATTGTTCAGAGCCTTTTCCCTGCTTTCTTTTGCTGAAGACTTTTCCAGGTATGAAAGCTGATTCTCAGAAATATTATCATGATTCACCAGCATGGCGACAGAAAAGGTCTTTTCATCTCCCGGGTTCAATTCTCCCTGAGCATGGATAACATCCTGAAGATCTTTCAGTCGCATTTTAGGTGAAAAGTACTGACTATCTATACCAAACCTATTTGAGAAGTCTGTGTCATTAAAATGAGCTTCTTCCTCCCAGCTTAATTTCATCGTCTCCGCGACAACTTTCCCAATAACCTTATTATCCCTGACAATTGAATTATTTATTAGTCTGATTCCATCGTATGGTAGCCATTTACTGGCATCCCAGTTATATGGAGTGTAGTGATAATCATAAAGATCATTCTCCAGCTGAAAATTTATTTTTGCGCGTACATGTGCCTTCCGGGTTTTTGCTCCCTTATTTATTACCTTAACATGCATCCATAATAAACTCTGGTTTTCGTCAACCTCACTGCAGGAATATTCAATGTTATAAATCAGATCCATAGCTGAATATTCTCCTGTAACTACAGGATACCGGTTGTTCTCCAGTGATAATTTGCCCAGTTTGAAATCAGGGACAAAGGGAGGATCATCAAAGGCAAACTGAACAATGAAAGTTTCCTGATTTGCTGTTTTACGATAATCTGCCATGGTAACGTTCCGGTAAACCCGACGCAGAATTGCATTAAGAGCACAATCGATGTGGATGTAATCAGGGGAATGAACAGGTTGAACAGCCAGGTGAACAGTGTAGGGTGGTTTCCATTTTAAAGTATCCTCTGCTAATATCTGGTCCCAGGATTTTGAGTTGATGGTTGAGTAGGTTGAGATTCCTGATATCTGTGGATAAACCACACCTGACAATAATAATAACAAAATTATGCATTGTAACTTTAGCATGATTCTCATATCAATTTATTAGGAATATTGAACTACTTTATTTGCAGATATTTATTGCTGCCATTGAATCTCAGGATTATAAGGTCAGAGGGAACAAAGAGACCCTGATTTTTGTAAACGCAGGGTCTGATCATGTTAGAGGCTGACCTTCAATCTTTAATAAAGTCTTCAGGTAATGGTAATTTTTACCTGATTACCTGAAGACTTATTTTTAACAAATTAATTTACATCCCACCAAAGAGGTTCGAATGTACTGTCATGTCCGTTAAGATAGCTCGCTATGGCTGCAGCTACTGCAGTTGCACTGGAATTTGTAATAACATTAGGATACGACATACGTTTAATGTACTCGCCATCCGGAATCCAATCACTATTATTTTCAGCCACCGGCCAGAGTCTGGGATATCCTGTCCTTCTGAATTCTGCCCATGCTTCACCACCTTCAGGATACATTGCAATCCATTTTTGGGTAATTATTCGTTCAAGCTTTTCTTCAAAGGTTGCACCTTCGTCCCATTTAATTGTAATTGCAGTCAAGTGGTGACTGCATTATTCAATGGTTCTACCGGATCAACATAAGATCTTGGAACACTGGTGTCATCATTTAGATAAGCTTCAACTCCTGCCACTTTTTGTGCAAGAAAAGATGCTCTTATACCCTGTTCATAAAACTCCTGTGCAGTTTTTCCACCCATATTCCATCCTCTCAAAGCTCCTTCAGCCCTTAAAAAGTGAACTTTCAGAAACATCCATTAGCTTCATCCAAGGATTATCGTTGAAATTTGAGCTGAGAAAAGCCTAAAACTGTTCCAGTCATAATAGCACCTGACCTTATACCTTTAATTGAATCTGCAGTAAACCGAAGGTTTTGCATATACTGGTAATCTTGGATCATTATATCCTCCCAGGAAAGATTCTACTGCTGCATTTAGCCTTGATTCCTGCCAATCCTCAGTAATTGTTACCAATGGGTGGACGAGTACCGGTTGTCATTTCGAACGATAACATACCTGGCTCGTAATAACTCCTCCATCAGCAATAGCTGCTTCTGCTTCAGCCTTTGCTTTTACAGGATCTACCAATTGAAATTCGCATAGCCAAGACGAAGCCTTAGTGTATTAGCAACTTTTATCCATGTTGCATAATTACCGCCATAACGTGATTTATCAAACTTTTTATAACGGATCTGATCAGCATTAGGATCAGCTTCCTCAGCTGTAGTCAATGAAGCCACAGCGGTTGTCAGTTCAGTAAAGAACTGTATCATATGCCTCTTCTTCCGAATCAAATTTCACATCGACTCCTGTTCCATAAAGTGAATAAGGTATTGGTCCAAAAATATCGATAAGCCGGTGACCAGCCCATACTTTAAAGATTAATGCCATAGCATACAGGTCAGGATATTTGATGTCAAATCCTTTCTTTTTTATCCCGACCCATTGATCCAGCACCTTGGTTGATGGCACGGTCCATACCTGTGTATTCCAGGAATCAACCATAGCGTAGGTTCCTGTGTTCTTATTATCCATAAAATTAGATGGAAGACTAACGTAACCGCCCCAGTTATCAGCAACAAAGGTTGCACTGCATTTCATATCTCCATGTAGTCACTACATCTATAATTCCCAGCTGCATTCCAGGCAGTTGAAAACCACCCTCATTAGCATCCTGCTCCAGCATCTTGTCAGTAATCCGTTTCTGATCATAATTGATAGTGTCCTTAAGATCTGAGCAAGAAGCGATTGCAAAAAATATAAAGCATAAACTTATTATAAATTTATAGCTCGTTTTTAATTTTCTTAAGTATTTCATATTGTATAAATATAAATTCATTATTAAAATGGGTTATCCTGATACCAGTTGTAAAAGGTTAAAATTGAACTCTTAAGTTCAGGCCAACAGAGCGAGTGCAGGGAAGTGTGAAATTTCCCATACCTTCTGCTGCCTGAGATGTACTTCCGCCTATCTCAGGATCATAAGGAGCCTTTTTATAGAGTATTAATAAATTTCTTCCTACCACTGAGAGGTCAATTGAGTCAAAAAATTTACTGAAACTCGAAAAAGTGTATCCGAGAGATATTTCTCTCAACCTGATATTGGTCTTAGGATGAACATATTCCGACATAGCTGCCTGAGCGCCGGCACCGGTCTGATTCAGATAAAAAGTTTTTGGATCAAGAGTATTGCCCTGGAATTTAACTCCACCTGCATCTCTGGCTTCTCCTGTTTCTTCCGATAATCCTTTATAATCCAGCCATATTTCCTGCCTGTTTACCACAGCTCCTCCAAATGTGCCATCAATCAGGAATGAAGCTGTAAATTTCTTGTACAGAAAAGTATTATTCCACCCGGCAAGATAATCGGGATTAGCATTTCCAAGATACTGATCAGGTGCCGGAGATAATATAGGATATCCATCAGCATTGGTCTGATAAGTGCCGTCATCGTTTTTCAGGTATACTTTACCATACATGTCACCATAAGAATAATATGTGCCGTCTTCCGATGGACGCTTCAGATAAAGTGCAATCAGCCTGGTATCATTAAAATCGGAAATAACATACTTATCAGCAGTCAGAAGGTCACTCAACTGGCGGATCTGATTTTTGTTAAAAGAGAAAGTAACAGAAGGGATCCATTTAAGATCTCCAAAAGAAACATTGTAACTTACTAATGCTTCCATACCCTGGTTTCTTATACTCCCCCCATTAATCCAGAAATTTGCGGCTCCGGAACCTGCAGGAGCAGCTATCTGGAATACCTGGTCAACAGTAGTGGCACTATACAGAGTAACACTTAAGCTTAAATTATCATCAAATAACCTGACATCACCTCCAAATTCAATTGATTTTGAACGCTCTGGTTTCAGGGTTGTGGTATCAGTCCCATTGAAGTAAGGTAAAGAGCCTCTTCCTACAATGTTACCGGCATTATCAAGATAATAAGGTGGTTTCCTCTCATTGATACCGAATGGCAGACTGTTTCCCACTTCAGCATAAGATGCCCTGGCTTTGGCATAAGATAAAATACCCTTGCCTGAACTCTTTATTATATATGTCAGTCCGGCGGATGGATAAAAGAAGGATTCGGGTGTTGTTGAAGCCCACTCATTTCTTCCGGTTACGTCAAGGTACAATCTATTTTTAAATCCGAGTGTTGCATTAAAGAAAAGAGCCTCTGAAGCAGTCTCATTAAGATATTCGGACTTATTAAACAAACCATTTAAAGCATATATCGAGAAGAAGTTCGGATATGTCAGGGATGTAGGAACTGTGCTGGATAAGTTCAGTCCACGGGATCTTCCGGCACTGTGGCTGAATCCTGCTGTACCTGAAATATTAAAATCCTGGTTTATATTCTTATTTACTACCAGTAATATGTCAGCATATATAGCATCTGACTTTGCATCGCCTAATCCATATCCGCCATTGGGTCCGGCCACTGTTGCCTGGGTTGAAGCATAGTTTCTGGTCTCAGAATGATTGAATGAATCATCAATAGTGATTCTGCCCATTACGTTCATCCAGTCAGTAAGCTTATAAGTAGCTTTAAATACCGCATTGGTATAGTTAAGAAAATTATCAGTCTGGTTCTTCTTCTGAACCCAGTAAGGGTTTTGACATGTAAAAGTCTCATTTCTTATGTATGGCCAGTTTTGTACATACATTTGCCGTACGGGATCCCATACCTGATAATTATCGCCTTTAAATTTAGACCAGTCATCTCCGACCGGAAATGAAATAATACCGGTAACAGCACTATAACCACCTATAGGCACCTGATTGTAAATCTTTTGATTAATATAGTTTACACCAAAGTCAAGAGACAACTTGTCATCAAATAACTGACTCGTCATTCGCAAGTTGAAATTATGCTTATTCATATGGTTTTCAGGTGCTATACCAGTAGCCCTTGTATTGGCATAAGACAAATAAACCTGAGCAACATCATTACCATTGGAAACAGAGATAGAATTTATATTGGTCATTCCGGTATTATAGTACTCCGCCAGGTGTTCATCGCTGCCGTTCGTAATGGCTGCACCCCAGCTGTCATTTTGAGTCGGTATTGTCTGACCATATCCTGTTTGCAGTTTTGGCAAATCACTGGGAGATTCAAAACTTACACTTGATGTGAACGTTACTTTAGCAGCCCCCATTTTACCTTTTTTAGTGGTAATCAGAATTACTCCGTTAACAGCACGGCTTCCATATAAAGCTGCAGCGGATGCTCCCTGCAATACCTGAATACTCTCAATATCTTCAGGATTAAGCAGGTCACCCCTACCGGTAGGAACTCCGTCAATAACATAAAGAGGCGAGCTGTTTCCGGTAAAAGATTTATCACCCCTGATCAGAATCCTCGTTGCACTACCCGGACCCATCGTACCTGGGGTTACAACCACTCCTGCTACTTTCCCGGCCAATGTGTTGACATAGTTTACATCTTTTACTTTTATAATTTCAGACCCGTCAACTTTCTGAGTAGCATATGTTATGGATTTTGTTGCCTTCTCAATTCCCAAAGCTGTAACAACTACCTCACTGAGGGCTGTAACCTCAGGAACAAGTGCAATACTAATACTTGTACTTCGCATTCACAGGTATCTCCTGAGCTACATAACCAATAAAGAAAATACGAGTGTAACATCTCCGTTAGGCACTGTTATGGAGTAATTTCCACCAGTATCCGTATTAACACCAATTGTTGAGCCTTTTACAATAATGTTTACGCCAGGCATAGGACTTCCAGTCTGACTATCAGTAACTTTGCCTGTAACTTTTAATTGCTGCAACTCGTCAGCATACGGCGAATAATCTGATGTCGCAGATAAATTCAAGATACCACAGAGCAATAGCACTGTAGCAAGTGTGAAGCTGTAACAATAGTTTCTTAAACTATTGCCAGGTTCTTTCAACCAATAACATTTAAGATTTTTTTTCATACGTTGGTTAGGTTTAATGGTTAATAATCAAAACATTCTGTATTTGTATAACTGAGGTTAAAATTTCATTGCAACAATTATTACAACAAGTTTCTTACATGCCATCAGGTTTGCTGATCCAGGAAATTAAAACAGAATCTTTCCCTTAAAATTTACCTGTCTGAGACTCCTGAAAATGGTTCGAATTATTGCCATGGATACTAAGAATTATAAGCGGACAATGATTTTTACACTTGCACATCCATCTGATTCCTCCCAGAATAATCAATAGTAAATCTATCTTATTTTTTCAAGAAATATAAAGTATGGATTATCCAGTGTATACACTTTCTTAACATAAAATATCAGTGCGATCGTTTGATGATCACGATGGGAATAACATAATGAGATTTACTGCCTGAATGCAAATAATGATGATTTTATCAATGATAAAATACAAATAATGATTCCAGCATTGTAACCCTTTTGTAACAAAGTGCTGTAATATAGTCCGAACGTTTATTCTATAAAAAAAATGAAGTGTTAAATCAGATTTAACACTTCACTAACTAATCTACTTACTCCCCATCAACAACTACCTAACCCTATAACTTAACCTGACCAAAATTCCAGATATTCAATCACAAAAATAATTCTTGCGAACTTTTGCTGATTATGAATTCCGATCAGCACCGCACACTATTTAATTTTTTTTATTGTCTTAAGGTAACTCTTCCTTTGTTCAAATTTTAAAAGTTTGATGATCTAAATTTAGCAAATTAATATATACTTTTCAAAGTCTGAATTATCCAGCTTATACATTATTTTAACTTAAATCCGGTTTTCTGAGATTTATCCGGGATTATTCCTTCCAAAAGGGAAAATCAAGAAGAAACTGACTATTTGGAAGATGTTAAAATACTGTTTATTTAAAATTCCTGTCGTGACCCTCGCAATGTATATATTCAGGCCAGTTTAGTTATCCCCTTAATAATTCTTTCAGAATGTACAGGTCCAGCTCCTCATAGTCACGTTCCTTGGTACATTTGTCTATAAACTCATCATTCAGGCTCCTGGATATTTCAAGAAGCTTCAGGAATATTTCCCTGCTGTTGCTTAAATGTTTGGTGGCAACAGCATCTTTCTGCGTTCTCATCGCCTTCACATCGAGGCCTACCCATTCGCCGTTTTTTCCATAGTCATGCTTATCCAGTATCCTTACCTGGTTAAATGCCCTGCGGATATCGACCGACCCGAAGGATTTATCCTGATCGAATTTCAACCCGTTCTGATCATTCAGGTGAACAGTCCATAACTTGTTAAACGACAATGCAAAACCCATCTCATCCGATGGATCAAGTCCTGCCAGGATAGCATGGGCACTCTCAATATTCACTCCTACACGCTTTGGATCAGTGCACAGCATGGATATCGCTATTGCATGTCCTGTGGTGGGGATATATGCATGATCCATCGGCTCGTTTGGCTTGGGCTCTATGCACACCCTGATCTTTGAGTCATACTCCAGCATCTGATTGACTGCATATACTATTCTTTCCGTTGCTGTCTTACTATCCTTTGATTCCCGGATGTAGGTTCCTTCACGGGCAAGCCAGAGCACCAGGAGATCTGTCCCCATTGCAGCTGCAATATCGATGGCCCTCTTGCTGCGCTCAATGGCATACTTCCTCAGGTCAGGATCATTTGATGTATAGCCGCCATCAATGGTACGGGCATCTTCCCATAACCTAGGGGCAACAAACTCCGCGGCCAGGCCATGATCATCAAGTATCCCTTTAACATCTTTAGCTTTCTTTATGATCTGTTGCGGTGTCAGATCATTCATATCAGGCACTGCATCATCATCATGAAACTGAACACCATCAAAACCAAGCTTTTTGTAGTAAGTAAGCTTATCCCTGAAAGCTATCGACTTGCGAACTTCAGGTCCAAAAGGATCTGAGCCTTCATGAATATTCCAGGGACCAAATGTAAATCTGAATTTACCTGCCATAATTTTCTTTTTTAGATTGTTAATTATTTCAAACTTATTTTAATATTTCATATAGACAGAAGACGGAAGACAGAAGACAGAAGAAGTATGTAGTCACCCTCACTTCTTCAGGCTATACACTCTCCGTTGAATCACTGCCGAGCTCCGTATCCCAGGCCAGCACCATATTAAACCCACCCCTAACCCAACGCCAGGGCGGGGCAGGCTCTCCCAGGAGGGGAACCATTCATCCCTGACGCCTGTCGCCTTGAGAATTCATTCTACCTCTTAATCTCAAATTCCCCATCCAGCCGTATGTCAGCAGATGAACTGCCAATCATCACTTTAAATATTCCCGGTTCCACAACCCATTCGAGGTTCCTGTCCAGAAAAGCCAGATGCTCAGGTGTCAGCTTAAACTTAACCGTTTTTTTCTCCCCCGGGGCCAGACTTACTTTTTCAAAGCCTGCAAGCTCTTTTACCGGCGTTGACATCGAACTTATCACATCATCAAAATACAACTGGACAACCTCACTGCCTTCCCTCTTTCCTGTATTCTTAATATCCGCACTCACATAGATCTCTCCTGCAGGACCTGTCACTTTTGGAGTAACCTGAAGATTGCTGTATTCGAAATGTTGTATAACTTAATCCAAAACCAAAGGGATACAGAGGCAATGCACTCATATCCGCGTATCCTTTTGCGCCCCAGCCCTCTTTAATCCAATAATCTTTTGAAGGCATGGAATTATAATAAACCGGAAGCTGGCCGGAATGGCGCGCAACAGTAATTGGCAACCGGCCGCCCGGGTTATAATCTCCGAAAATAATATCCGCGATGGCATTTCCTCCCTGTTCTCCGCAGTTCCAGGCTTCAACTATTGCAGGTATATTTTCTGCTGCCCAGCGGACTGATAAGGGTCTTCCGTTTATCAGGACTACTATCGTGGGTGTACCCGAGGAATAAACAGCTTTTAAAAGATCTTCCTGAAGGCCTGTCAGATCAAGGTTTGCCACATCATAACCTTCACCATTGGTTCCCGGCCGGTTTGAAGTTTCGCCCAGTACCACAATAGCCAGATCAGCACTTTTTGCAGCTGCTTTAGCCTTTGAAATTTCATTCAGTTTGTTGCCAATTATTTCACATCCTTTTACATAAGAGACTTTTGTGCCGGAAGAAACCTTACTCCTGATACCTTCCAGTACAGTCACTATATCCTGGGTTAGAATTTGTGAAGTATAATCACCAAGCTGATTCATGGCATCATCTGCATTTGGGCCTATAACGGCTATAGACTTAATATTTTTACTCAGCGGGAGAAGATTTTTTTCATTTTTCAATAAGACAATTCCTTCCCTGGCTGTCTGAAGTGCCAGCTGCTGGCTCTTTGCAGTATTGGCTTCCCTGACGGCTCTCTCCACGTCAACATAAGGATTTTCAAACAATCCAAGGAGAAACTTGATCCTTAAAATCCGTCTGACTGCTCTGTCAACAGTCTCTATCGAAACTTTGCCTTCCTGTACATTTTCCCTCATGGTATTCATATAGCCGTCTTCATGCCAGATACTGACATCCACCCCTGCTTTAAGGCACAATTCTCCGGCTTCTTTCATTGTCGACACAATTTGTTCGTAGACAGGAATACCTATGCCTGCACCTTCACAAAATACCAGGCCATTAAAATCCAGCTCCTCACGAAGAACTTTTGTAAGCAATTTCTCAGAGACATGGGCAGGCAGGCCATCAATGGCAGGATATGTGGCCATAACCCCCAAAGCGCCTGACTTTTTTATGCCGGCAACCCATGGAGGCAGGAATATTTCTCTTAAAGTCCTCTCAGAGATCTCCATAGCGCCTCTCTCCATTCCGCTTACCGGCTGGCTTTGCCCCGGAAAATGACAAAGCAAAGCTATCGCCTTCTCATGAGATGTTAAATCATCACCCTGCATGCCCTCTACAATAGCTTTCACTATCTGCGAACATAAATACGGATCTTCGCTGTACCCTTCTTCATTTCTCCCAAGCCGTGGATCCCTGTTAGGTTCTACTACAAGGGTGCCTAAAAAGTGAACACCTCTTGTCCTGCCTTCTTTACCGGCAACAGAATAAATCTGTCTGACAAGATCCGTATTCCATGCACTTCCTATCGCCAGACCTTCCGGAAAGACAGTTGCACCCGGCGTTAAAAGTCCATGAGTACCTTCTTCCATAAACAGAAGCGGAATTTTAAGACGGGTTTTCTCTGCTGCAATCTTTTGAAGTGCATTCAGGAACTCAGCCTGCTTACGTGGTCCATCTTTGAACAGTCCTGTCGGGGCCCAGATCCCTCCTGCAGGTCCTATATTTTCTACTAATTTGCCCTCTGCAAATTTCCGGCATGCATCAATCTGCTGGTCAAAACCCTGTGTAATCATTCCGGGTGCTGGCATATTCAACTGCCCGAGCTTTTCTTCAAGGGTCATCCTGGAAAGAAGATCCTCTACTCTTGTCTCTATCAGGTACATTGGATTCCTGTAAACCGGCAGCACCTCATATCTTGCTTCACCTCTTTTCTCTTTTACGTAGGAGGCAATGTTATGAACGTTATCAATCCATATGCCATTTGCCGGATCTGCAGCATACCTGATTATTTCTTCAATTGTGGACAGAAGGGATGTCTGTCTCCCGTCATTATTGATCTCATGCCCTGCTAGAATTAACCATTGCCCCTTCTTCCCTGCAGATTCAATAAGGGCTTTTACCTGATCGAATGATTTCCCGTCAAGCTCCATTCCGGTTAGCTGAGCCATGTCACACGATACAGGATCGTTGGGTCCTTCACTGAGCCAGATCCGGCCGGATTCAAATAATGATGCAACAAGTGGAATATAACTTTTCGTATTTACCCCCGTTCCGACATAAGTCTGCCCGCAGGGATATGCAAATGAAACCGGTTGAATCCCCAGCAGATCTTTGATAACAACGCTGGCAGAATCAAGTTCGATTTTCATTCTTTGAAGAGTATAGGTTTCAAGCTGTGCTTCCGGCGGCCAGCCATAATTCACTGTACATGGATGTAAAAGTGAGTGATTTCCGATATCGTGCCCTCTCCTGACAGCTTCCTTCCAGCCTTCAAGCCTCTGCACCATGTTATCGCGTGATACGTAAAATGTTGCTTTCACATTGTACCTGTCGAACAGCGGCATCCCTTTGTCAATCTGTGTCAGACGGGCATCGTCAAAAGTAAAGCTCACTGCCATCTTCTTGCCCTCGGGCCATTGGAAAGCTGATCTTTCCTGACTTCTGTTTGTCAGATAATCCTGGGATGAGGAATTGCTGAATACCATGCTGAATGAAATTGTCATGATGACAATCAGGCATTGCTTAAAACTTTTCATATTATGGTCATTTTATATTAGTAATACTATTTGAAATCAGTATAAGCCAAGCACCAGTTTTTCAATCCCCTTAATAAAGATCTTTTCTGCAACCGGGTCAAAAGAGGTTGACCAGGGTTCATAACCTCCCTCACTATGAGATTGCTGGGTGGGGAGGTATCCCAGGGAACCATTGCAGTAACCTGCAATAAAGGGAAAACGGGCATGTGTAATGAATTTGATATCTTTCCCGATCTCATGAAACAACTCCCCGGGAAAAGTAACCCATGCAAACTGATCAATCCTGATTGCAGTTACAGGTATATCAAGGGTCGTGTTCCTGAAATTCTCTATTACCTCAGCATATTTTCTTGGGCATGTAATATCACAATGTACAAGTTTTATCTGAGGAGTTGATTGTTTAAGGGTCTTTATCTGAGAAAAAACCTTAGTAACCTCCTCTCCAATTTCATAACCCAGCTCCTCTGTTTTTTTCAGATTGTCTATATATCCATCGAGTCCGCCAACGAATCTGGGATCAATATCTCCTGCAGCACCCGGGATGAAAATACCCGTAACTCCGGGAATTTCCCTTTCGATATATTCCAGCATATGTCCGTTCCACTCAGGGCTTATCTTCGAATTCCGGCATCCGAGAGAAGTACCATGGCAGGCATAATTAACAAGAACCGCTTTAGGTTCTCCCGACAATCTGTCAACTCTGAGAATCCCAATTTCATCATCAACCGGCCCGTTTGGATTATTACCCAGGCGGCATACTCCTTCCATCTCCCTTATCTTCACCGGCTTATCTGTCTTATATTTTCCATATGACTGGCTTGAATTATTCTCATCAAAGGTTAGATAGGATATTGTGTCTGTCAGAATTTTTCTCCTGTTCATTGCAATATTTGATATTCCCGTGCCTCCTCCGATTTTAACCGGTTCAAGGTCTGCAATTGCATCTTTCACTACAGATACAAACTTATTGTTCAATTGCTTTGACCAGTTGGAGTTTTTATTTCTTTCATCGGGATAAGGTGCGGCATGATTATGTACACATCCCAGTAAAATATTTTCAAAAGGGATACCTGTTTCATCAGATATCAGTTTCCGGATCTTATCATAATCTTCAGGAGGGAGAAGTACTATATCTGCTTCGATAAAAGCTATGCGGCTGATGTTGTCATCGAAGATCAGTGCCCTTATGTAAATTTTCCCGTAAACTCCATCTGAAGGACCGGTCCGGCATGTTTCATCATAGCCTCCCATAAAAAGATTTTCGGCCGGAGTTATATCAATTTTTGCGATTCCTGACAGAAGGATATTACCCTGGGCATGAGCTGATGCAATATAAAATACAAATAGCATCAGTACTGTTATGAGAATAATGACCGGATTTTTTTTCATACTTGCATTGTTTGCATGTTAACTTCATCTATTTCAACTATGTCTTGTCCCGGTTCATGAATTTAAGAACAGGAGATCTGCTTTTTATTTTTTTTCAATCGTTTTTTCCGCAACAGGAAAATAAGTTATCCTGATCGGAGCGCAGCCAAATGGAATAAGAGATATATCCTCTTCATCATTACTATTGATAACCGGGCTTGGCGGTACATCAGGGGTAACATCCTGATCCAGTAGTTTCCATCCATCCACCTTTCTTCCCTTACAGATAAGTTCAATCGGAGGAAACTCCCACGGATATGAATTTTCGGGTATATCATTGTATTTAACTGTGAAATATGAATCAATGTCGTGTGATCTTGAGATCAAAGGGAAAATTTCCGGACCATTATTCTCCAGAAAGAAACATAGCGCATAGTTCCATTCGCTTCCGGGAGTGCATTTCCAATCCGGAAATCCAGGATGTCTCTCTGCGAGTTTTTCCCATTTCTGTTTTATTTTCAGAGAATATACCAGGGGACCGCGTTCCACTGCCACGGAAGAATTATTCCATACTGAAAGATTTATTTTCATCGGAACGAAAAGTTCAACCTTATCGCCTTTCTTCCACTCTCTTTCAATCCTTACCATTGTGCCCGGAAGAGGATTTTCCAGATAGACCTGATCGTTTATTTTGAGCATTGCTCTGGCACACCAGCCCGGAATCCTCAGGTAAAGGGGAAAATCTATTGTTTTTTCGGAAATAATTTGAAAGCTGACTTTCTCTTCAAACGGGTAATTGGTTTGTTCCTGAATGGCAACGGAATCTCCCTTTTCACCAACTCTGGAATATACGGTGCAGGGTCCGAAGCATGCACTTGCCAGACCGTTATCCACCGAAGCAAGCCACAATGTGTTCTTTACAAAATTCGGATATAACCTGTTTGATTGGCCTGCGCAGCACATGCAGAGGGAGTCGCCATCGGGACAGAAACTCTGTCTGTAAACAAATGTCAACGGAACCCTGTTTGATAACTCGGTACATGCTGCCTGGTTGGGAGCACTGTAATATTGAAATGCTTTCCCATCGGATTTCCTTGAGCCGGGACCTATATTGTATACCAGTTTTTCTACGCCATCAGCATATTGTACATCTCCTGTAATGGCAAACATTGTTTGTTTTGTACTGCTCCACGTGGATTCCGTGCAACTTTCGGTACCGTTGACTGATCCTGGTTCCCTGAGCTGCTCATCTGATGAAGGAGCACCATGTGCCTGGCCGGAATATCTTTCCACCTTATCGATCCCTTTTATGCTTGCGTTCAGTTCATCGCGATTTCCGCTTACCAGATAATGTATAGCCGGTATTTTCAATACCTCAGTTGCATCCACGCCATGCATATCATATAGAGTGTATCCGCTAAGCAGAAGATTACTGATTTGAATATCAGAGCGGCGGTCAGGTTTACCTTTCTGACCTGTCATAAAAATAAGATCAGCAAAATCCAATAGTTCCCGGTCACCCGTTTTTGAATAAACCGAAAGAACCGGGTATATTATATGTGATGAGCTTGGCCATCCGTATGACCCTCCCTGCCAGGCGAGAGGGAGAAGGCCATCAGTTCCCGGCTCAGGTCTGCAGTTCAGGTAGATATGATGAAATGCCTTCTGCAGGGCAGGAATAATCCGGGGATCCGATGTAGCCTCCTGATACGACAGCAAGGCCTGAGAAATGAGGCTTTGAGTATAGATATCACCGTCATTGCTGTAAGGATTGCCGGGCCATCCTCCAAAATATCCATCCTGGTTCTGCCCTTCAAGGACTTTGTCAACAAATTCAGCTGAAAGCTTTTTCAATCTTTCATCATTGAGTATGTAGGCGAGCTGAAAGAGACCATCAGCCCAATAAGCCTGGTGTTCAAAAAACCACCATGGTTCGCCGGGTACCGGTGGATGGTCATTTCTATACAGGCGGTTATCCCATGTATTCCAGAATACGTCTTCCCTGATCTCATGCAAATGGCCTGTTATCCCTTCGGCCGATGCCTGAAGCTCCTTCCTTATCCATCCGTCAGGCCTCACAGCTCCTGCAGGTAATTGAATGAACTGGTACAATTTTTCTTTGGGATAAGGATCACTGTAATACTTGTTGTATTTCTCCGTAGTACGGGAATTACATCCTGACAAAAAGCCTGCAAAAATCATTGATATAAAAACTGCCTGAAGAGTTTTTCCCATATTTTGACAATAATGAGGTAAAAATAAAAAGAACTGGTTAATCCTTACTTTTCTCAGATTTTCATCCAGGTTCTGTTCACTGCCGATTTCTCAACTGCTTCAAGTACTTCCTGACATCTGACTCCATCTTCAAAATCAGGGCTGAATCCTGTTCCGGCAGATATTGAGCGAATAAATTCAGCCACCTCAATAACAAAGGAATCTGCATAGCCAATCCCATGTCCCTGCGGCCACCAGCCACCCTTGTATGGATGAAGATCATGCGTAACATTTATCTTTCGAAAACCAGCTTCCGCCGGCGAATGGTCGTTGTCATAGTACATAAGGTAATTCTGATCTTCAAAATTCCAGACAACAGATCCCTTTTCCCCATTAACTTCAATTGTATTGTAGTTTTTACGTCCTGTTGCAAGTCTGGTCGATTCATAGCATCCGGTTGCCCCACCCTCAAAATTGACAAGAAACTGGGCAACATCATCAACAGTGACTTCACCTTTCGGACCGTCTGGATTATTACTGTCAAGTGGCCGTTCCTTTATTAAAGTCCGGAGGTTACCGCTTACTTCATTAAATTTCAAGCCTGTTACAAAGCGAGTCGCATCTATTGAATGTGCGCTCAGATCGCCCAATGGACCTGAACCTGCAATTTTCTTGTCAAAACGCCAAACCATTCCAAAGCCGGGATTCGTTATCCAGTCCTGTGCATACCTCACGAAAACATGATAAATTCTTCCTATTCTTCCCTCCAGAACCATTTGACGTGCCAATGCCAGCGATGGTGTAAACCGATACGAAAAACCGCAACAATGTCTTACACCGGCCTTTTTAACCTCATCAAGCATTTCTTCCGAATCCGCCAGATTATTTGCCAATGGCTTCTCGCACAGAATATGTTTTCCATTTCTTGCTGCTTCAACAGCGATTTCTTTATGCAGGAAATTTGGAGCAGCAATACTGATAAGATCGATATCATCACGCTTAACAACTGTTCTCCAGTCAGTCTCGCAGCTTTCCCATCCATATCTGGCGGCAAAAGTCTTCAGGTTATCCATTGTGTCGTTTGCACATAAGCACTTCATGGTTATCTTCACAGGAAGATCTGCCCACATGTTAGCATTCCGGTATGCGTTGGAATGGGCAATACCCATAAACTGATGCCCTATAAGAGCTACCCTAATCTCCTTTTTTGACATTCTCCTCAATAATTAAATTATCCTTATTTCCTGCTTATTTACATGCTTCAATAAATTGTTTTGCGGCGGCTTCAATCTCAGCATCTGATGAATTTATGTTTATCCCCCATCCGGTACCAAGACCACCGTCTACAACGCCAACGCTGATGTTCATAGCACGACTGAGAATATCATCGGTTTTAGGATACGAACCTTTGGTATGAGGCTGCCCTATCTCTTTCAGATGATTTAAAATATGCTCCATATTTGAATAAACATGCCATCCGCTCTGATCAACGGTTTTTGATCCAAGTGCCTTTGAAACTTTTATTGCCTGTTCCCTTGTATCAAAAATAACAGTGCACACAGTTGCACAATCACCATCAGGATCGTTCAATGTCCTGAATTTAAATCCATCTGAATCAGAGATTAAACTCTTGAATTTAGCCCTCTTTTGTTGCAGGGTATTTATTATCCTGTCTATCTTTCCCAGCTGTGCAAGCCCCACAGCTGCAGTTATCTCATTCATCCTGAAGTTTAAACCGAGGACATTCCTGGTGCCTACCTCAACTCCAAACCGCATAGGCTTATGTCCCTGATCATGCACACCGAAAGCGGTCTCGTAAAGCGTCTGGTCGTTAGTTATAACCAACCCTCCATCGCCACTATTTATAGTTTTAAAAATATTGAGGGAAAATGCACCTATATTACCTGTTGAACCTGCCTTTTTACCCTTGTATGATGCACCGGCAGCCTGGCATGCATCTTCAAGGACCAATAGATTATGCTTTTTGGCAATAGCCATAATTCTGTCCATATCGCACATGTTACCAAGCATATGTACAGGCATTATTGCTTTTGTCCTTGGGGTAATCCTGTGTTCGATATCATCCGGGTCGAGTGTTAGACTTTCATCTATTTCTGACAGGACAGGAACCAGACCTGCAAAAATAACCGAAGTATAGCTGGCAACAAATGTATATGCCGGTACTATAATCTCATCGCCGGGCTTTAGTCCTAAAGCAATGGCTGAAGCCAGCAATGCGGATGTGCCTGACGAGGTTGCCAGTGCAAATTTGACGCCGCAGTACTTCGCAAATTCTTTTTCCAATGTGGCTACTTTGTGAAGAAACTTCGGATCATTTTCACTTCCGTACCGAAACAGATAGCCGCCTTTCATTACTTCAACAACTGCTTCCATTTCTTCTTCTCCAAACCAATATGCTCCCGGACCTGGCATGATAACCTCCTTTTTTAATTAGATTAATAAATATCTTAAGTTTATTTTTTGCTTTTATAACCTGATACACTGGTCATCATCTTCGACTGAAGATAGGCCGCAACCGCCTCTGTCAGATCACTGGCAGACTGAGGGGTATAGGGAGAAACAGTTGGTTCGTATCCTCCATATTTGTATTCTGCCTCCGAAAGTAAGTATCCAAGCCACCCGTTTGTATAGCCAAAGTAAAAAGTGTAAGGAAATGGTGACCGGTCGCGTACCTCATTTGATATCTCACAAAATAGCTCCAATGGAGCGCTCCAGACAGCTATATCTTCATTTATCCGCAGGAAGCGAACGGGAAGACGCACCATATTGACACCTGCTTTCGTTGTACGGGTATAGTTCCCAAAATGAGCCGGCCATGCAAGACCCTCCTTTCGGGGTGTTTCTACCGTTATTGCTCCCAAACTGAGAGTAACCTCTTTTGCAGTGTGTGAGATCTTCCTGTTGGCATCCAGAATTTTATCACCCAGCAGAACACGGAATTCTCCCAGATGTCCGGCCTCAGGACTTGGATAAACACTATAGATCGGGGCAAGATTTCCTGCAGCTCCATTAATGAAAACTAAGGGTGCCCCCAGCTTATCTTCAACATATGATGAAACTATTCCGGGTGCATCTCCGCTGATCAGCAGGTTCTCACCTCCCAATACTGTGCCGTGTATCGGATAATTGGCTATCAAAACCATTAAAGATCCATCTCCCTTTTCAATCCTCAAAAGGCCAATCCGCCTGTCAACGGGGCCATCAGGATTCAGTCCAAGAGATGCTTTACCGTCTGTATTCACAGCCCGGCGGTTGATATTTGCCTGTGAGAAACCCCAGCCAACACCAAGCCGTGCAGATGCCAGTTGTTTACGGGCCTCTCTTATTCCGTCGATAAGCTTCTGTTCAACGAAAGCTGTATAGACAGAATCAACTTCATGCTGATATCGTTCCCCCATGAAAATCTTATCAAGTCCCGCTTTTCCACACTCCGGAGCAGAATGTGTATGGGTGGTGGACCACCAGAGATTCATCGGGCTGATACCAAGCTGGCTCTTAATCTTTGCTGCTACCCTGTCATACTCCGCCGGTGAGATAATGCAAATTTCCGTTGATACGAGAAAGAACTGAGTCGTGCCGTCATCAAAGGCTACAATCCTGTGGTAAATGGAATCATGTACTCCCGTTGACTTTCTTGCTCCGTAACCAAGCAGATATTGAGAATTGTCAGGGGTAATATTAATCTTCACAACTGATGCACGAAACTCTTTAGTGCCGACTATACGATCATTTTTAACATTCTGTCCGTAAGTAATGTTGCTGATCAGAATAATAAAGAAAATCTGATAAAATCTTTTTAATGTAGTGACCATGATTTGTAGTTTTATTGATTAAAATCTCAGGTTTAATCTATTAATACAAACATTTATTATAATAAGTTCATTTAATTAGAAATGATCTTTCAAAATAACAGAACATTTAGCCTGTAATCAAAGAATAAATTACCCAGTTATTACACTATTTTAACATGAAGCAGTTTTTCCTTCCCCTTAATGTATAGAAATTGTAAGAGTATTGATAAATTGTGAAAGAATTGCACTTGGAACATGGTTAAAAGAATCTGTATCTCAATTTATAACACAATCAGTTTTAAAGATAAAATTATGAGAGCATTTTTCAGGATCGGAATATTATTGATATTGATCCCAATCTTTTTCAGCTGTAAAAACGCAGAAAGGAATGCGATCAGTGAAAATCATCTTACAGCACAACCAATTTTAAAATTCTGGAGAATCAATTCCTGTTAGGCTCACATCTGTGCCGTGAGCCGATGCCACCAATGGATGAGATGAAGAGAGATATGCTGATCCTGAAAGAAAAAGGATTTAACCTCATTAAGCTGCAGGAACATTGGGCTATCGACGAACCTGAAGAGGGGCAATACGATTTTTCAAAGTACGAGGAGTTGATTTCCTATGCAAAAAGTCTTGGATTGTATGTATATATAGGACTGACCTGTGAACAGGCACCATCATGGCTTTACAGGAAATATCCTGAATGCAGGATGGTTGGCCGGAATGGATTACCAATCGTATATGAAGCTCAGAATACAATGCCAGCTGATGGCAAACCCGGGCCATGCTTTGACCATCCGGGAGCACGTGAAGCACAAAATAAATTTATTGGGAAACTGGTTCAGACCCTTGGTAAATATGATAATGTACTTGTGTGGAACACATGGCAGGAAGTGGGATACTGGCCGGAAAGGCTGGTCGGTCAGCCGGTTTGTTATTGCGAAAATACTTTGACATCTTTTCGTAACTGGTTAAAGGAGAGATACCAGACTCTTGATTCGCTTAATAACCAGTGGAAAACCAATTATACCAGATGGGAATATATTTCACCTAACCGCAACTTCAGGCAGGAATTCACACTCCCGCAGGATGTTAACTGGCACTATTTTATGGATAATATTAAAATTACCAGTACCCTCAAAGACAGAGCAAAAATTATACGACAAAATGACAGATTGAACCGCCCTGTTTTCTGCCATCTCGGATCGTGGAATTATGGTTCCGGTAAAGATTGGAATTACGCCCGGGCCCAGGATTTTTTAGGCTCATCATCGTATCCGGCATCAAACTGGGGTGAATTCAATGACTGGGATGATGCTGCGATAAATAACCCTGACTATTTAAACAAATATGAATCACTTCTGGATGAAATGTGGCGGTTGCTGGCACTCCGCTTTGATTTCCTAAGATCATGCAACAGGCCGGGTTACCCGATCTGGGCTGCAGAGTTTCAGGGAGGTCCTGTATCTACAGGTTTTCATAAGGGGAGGGTACCCTCGGCTGAAGACATCCGAAGATGGATGCTTACAGTAATTGGTTCCGGAGGAAATGCTATCTCATTCTGGGTAACACGTGCTGAAATAATGGCCAGTGAAGCGAATGGTTTCAGCCTTCTGGATAGTGAGGGGGACAATACAGAACGTATGAACGAAGCCTCCAGGATAGGAAAAGCATTAATAAAACATTCAGATATATTTTCGGGATCTTCACCGGCAAGTTCAGAAGTTGCTCTCCTGGTTGATGAACACAATTCCCAGTTTTGTCAGCACATGTTAAATGGCGGAGATAACCTGGAGTATTCCACAAGAGGCTGGCACCGGCTGCTCTGGGATGAAGGGATCCCTGTTGATTTCATTGAGGCATCATTTTTGGATGAAATTGAAATAGATAATTACAAGGCTATAATCATGCCCTTTCCTCTGGCAATCTCAGATGAAATTATAAATAAATTATCTCTTTATGTCAGCAATGGAGGCAATCTGATCAGTGAAGCAGGTGTGGCAAGGTATGATAAAAATACTTTCTGTGTCAGGGGTGAGATTTCAAAGGCAGCTTCAGAACTGTTTGGAGTCAGACACGCTGGTTTTGCTATGGTTCGTGAACCTGATAATGGCAATCGCTGGTCACCCTGGCCGAGAACCTGGGGAGAGTTTCTTGATGCTACTTCCTTAAATGGAGTGAATGAAATGGATGGTTTTTCTACCATGGCCAATGTTTACCTGCAAACATTTAAATGTACAGTGAGTGAGCCAATTTTAACTTATAAAGACCAGATTGCCGGAACTGTCAATACACATGGAAGCGGTAAAGCCTGGCTGCTGGGCACCTATATCGGGCACAACGGCACAGCTTACCGCAATAAGTCCACCACTCAATTTGTAAAGAAATTAATGAAGGAATGCAAGGTATTTCCCGAACATGAAGGGGAATTAAGAATCAGAAAAAGAATTACAGACGGGAAAGAAGCCTGGGTAGTAACTAATCCTGCTGACCACATGGTAACTGAAAAACTGCAGCTTGGCAAGGAATGGGCACATGCTTCAGATCTATTTGATAATGAATTACATATCAAGAACCAAACCATAGAGATATCGCTGGAGAGTTTAGATGTTTCTGTAATAATATTGCAATAACGAAAGGTGTGTAATTGTGGAGATTACTTTTTTTTACCACAGAGTTACACAGATTTAGCACTGAGTTACACTGCTTGGGTTTTATTGCATCCGTGAATTTCATCCAAACCTGTAAACCTGTCGTGGGTGATACTCTGTGAAACTCCGTGTAACTCAGTGTTACTCTGTGGTTAAAGGATTTCAAAATAGATATGGAACTACAAAAATACTCAGATTATAATAATACATTCAATCTTTAAATATTGCAATAAATAAATTGCTTGTAAAATGAAAAAACTTATGAATAACAGATTAAAGAATATATGTTCATTATCCTGTTTAATTGCTTTGATTTTCGTTACCAGTAATTCCTTCTCACAGAAGAGACCGGAACTGGCCAAAACACCACCTATGGGCTGGAACAGCTGGAACTGGCATGGCAAGAAAGATATAAACGAACAGGTTGTCCGGGAAACCATTGATGCAATTGTAAGAGAAGGATTACGAGATGCCGGATATATTTATGTTGTAATTGACGGAGGATGGAGAGATACCAGACTCGGACCCGGTGGTGAACTAGTGCCTCATCCTGATAAATTTCCAAATGGGATAAAACCACTTGCTGATTACGCTCATTCCAACGGATTGAAGCTGGGGTTACATATTGTTCCCGGAACAAACGATTGCCTCGGAGATCCTGTGGGAAGCTATAATCATGAAGAAGTGCACCTCAGTCAGATGATAGAGTGGGGTATTGATTTTATCAAGCTGGATTTGTGCCGCCATTCAAACGACCCTTGTTCTGAATGTGAAAAAGATGAATCCGGATGGAGCGAAAACCTGATCTTTGAAACCTACACTAAGTGGAGCAGATTGCTTCATAACTGCGGCAGGGATATTTTATTCAGTGTAAGCACATACAAGTTTCGTGACTGGAATCCTGAATATTGTAATATGTCCCGGACAACTGATGATATTCGCTGCCGGGTTTACGGAAGCTGGGAAAATAAGTATTACGGGGCTTCATTTGATGAAAAAGAGAACCCTGGCAGTGTAATGGCCATTGCAGATATCAATAATATGTCTGCAAATTATGCTGGTAACGGCTACTGGAATGACCCCGACATGTTGGTTACAGGAGAGCAGGGTCTCTCAGCAAATGAACAAAAAGCTCATTTTGCTTTATGGTGCATTATGTCCTCGCCTCTTATACTTGGAAATGATCCAAGATTTATGACTCAGACAGAACGTGAAATAATACTAAATAAAGAGGCTGTCAGTGTAAATCAGGATCCCACGGAGCAGGGATTCCGCATATTAAAAAGTGGTTATGCTGAAATCTGGAAAAAGAAACTGCATAACGGGAATGTGGCTGTATTGCTGTTAAATCGTAATCCTTCTGACAAAATTGGTATTAAATTTAGCTTTAAGGACATTGGTCTGCTGGGAGAAGTTAAAGCAAGGGACATTTATCTTCATAAAGATCTGGGATATTTCAGAAACTCCATTACCATGGAAACAGATCCTCATTCAGGTTATTTTCTCATACTATCAACAAAGTAATCTAATCTCTTACCCGTAAATATCACTTTCTGTCAAGCCTTATCAGAAACCCGCCTCCCGGAGCAAGGTGAATATTTATCGTGTCATTCTTCCTGACTGGAATATTTTTTTGAATCACATAATCGGCTGCATAACGGTCAGCATTTATTCCATCTTTACAGATTGTGGCGCTGTAATTGCCATCATCCAGAAAATTTAATTTTACAGTCAGATCTCTCGCCGACCAGTCACCCAAACCGCCTATATACCAGTCAGTCCCTTTTTTCCTGACACTAACAATATATTCTCCAACTTTTGCGTCGGGAATAATTGTTTCATCCCATGTGGTGGGAAGGCTTCCGAGAAGCTCCATATATTCAGGTTCGCGCATCCCGTCAGATGGATTACCTGCAAAGATTTGCATCGGACTGTCATATACCACAAACATGGCGAGCTGGTGGGAACGGGTACCCGGACTGGTAACCAGACCTGCAACAGGCCTGGTACCATTCTGAGTGGCATTATTAAACATACCAGGTTCATAATCAAATCCTCCTGCAAGCATGCGAGTAAAAGCCAGAATGACATCATGACCCGGGGTGACCCTGTTGCTCCACATATTATATTCTGAACCCAGCAGCCCTTCCCTTCCGACAGCATTGGGCCAGGTCCGGTTGAATCCTTTCGGAGCGAATGCTCCATGATACATGATCATGATTTTATGTTCGGCACATGCCTTTGCAATACGGTGATAAAAGTTGACAGTCTTCTGATCATCGCGGTCCATGAAATCGGTCATGATAAAATCAATACCCCATCTGTTAAACTGGTCAAGTGCCTCTTCCAGCTGTCTGTCAAGAGTCATTGCGAGTGTCCACATGCAGATTTTAACTCCTCTTTCCTTTGCATATGCGACCAGAGTATCCATATTTATTGCAGGGATCACCTTGAAAAGATCGCTATTATCACTCCAGCCTGCGTCCATCATGACACGGTCGAATCCGAACCGTTTGGCAAAATCAATATAATATTTGTATGACGCTGTATTCAGACCTGCCCTGAAGGGAACATTATAAAGGTTGAGGTCAATGATCCATTCATCAGTAAGGTTTCCAGGCTTAACCCATGAAGCATCACCTATCCTTGAGGGTGATGCCAGCCTGTAAACTATATCATTACCCGGCAATTCCTTATCCTCAGCTGCAATTAAAAAGACCCGCCATGGAAAATTCCTGGTACCTTTGGTTTTCGCTATATAGGATGCCCGTTTTGTGACCTTATACTGTGAATAGATACCTTCTGTCGCTTCTTCCTCAAGCGGATAGCCTGCAAATACTCCAGTCAGACCGGAGGAACCAGTCCCTCCCAGAAACATTCCGGGATAATCCTCCAGATCAGATTCTGTAATTCCAATCCTGAGGTTGGACTCAGGGATCACAAGGACCGGCGAATAACCGATTGTTCCCGCTGATATACTATCCATCTTTCTTAACGGATACTCCTCTTCAAAGCTGGTATGAAAAATATCAGCATCTTCCCTCTTCTGAACCAAAGGAATATAAATAGATGGCTTTCCCGGAAAAGAGAATTCGGCGACTTCATTCCTTATATAGAGTGAGTCTTTAAATAGAGTTGAAATCCTGTAAGCAACTCCATCATCATATACCCTGAATTCAACTTTAAAAGGTTGTTTGAATCCGATCGATAATAGATTATATATATCCGGAATTATCCTGCGCTTTTCGGGTACAGGTGAGATGATCTGTTCAGAGATCTTTTTTACAGCGGAGGATCTGATATGATTATTCACCGACAAAGCCCGGCTGTTTTCAATCAGGAGGTCTATCCCTGAGGGCTTCAGAATTGTTTTATTATCGTATGAAATTGTATAAGTCAGCTGTTTGCCCATCCAAACCTTAACATTAATCTTACCTGAGGGTGATGTTACCTTCAGAGTATCGTTTGAAAAAGCAACTATACTTACCATAAATAACGAGGTGAATAGTGATAAGGTTCTCAGTTTTTTTAATCCCGGATTCATAATTCTGATGTTTAAAGTTTAAAAGACTCAATTGGTTGCAGGCTTATTATCAATATGTTACAGAAACCCTGACCTCTTTGGTTTCCTGAGGTATCACGATAGATTCCTCCTTTGCGTTCCATTGGTTCCATTCTTTACCATTTATAATCACCTTACTGATGGGTTTCTGATATGGGGAACGGACAAAAAGCAATACTCTGGAACAGGCAGCTGCCGGCAGCTGAATATCCGCCTCTATGGTCTCAGATTCTTCGCCAGGTCTTAATGTATAACTGACCTCTCCGTATTCCGTGTGTGCACCTTTCAGTTCAATATTCTGTCCGGCTTCAAGCCACCGTCTGGGTGTCCCTGCTGCCAGCCATAGTTCTCCCTGCTTTTCAACATACAAAAGATCACATACCTGGCTGATAAAACGCGCTTCATCAGGACATTTATAAAATGGTCCGCTGCCATGCCCCCATTCCCTGTATTCCTCAGTGTGAGCATTCACATCAGGATACAGGCAGGAGACAAAATTATCATATAATCCCCTTATTGTCGCAGGTATTTCCTTCCTGATCAGATAAATACCGACAGGGTTCTGAAGGTTAGCCTGGAATACCATTCCTCCGCGGCTGAACCAGTATTCATCATCAACTCTTCCATGAACATTAAGGTTCAGAGAAGAGGAAAGAGTAATATTATCTTCCCAGTCATCCAATACCCACCCTGCCATCGGTTCCTCCGGGGCAATCAGGCCGGCTTTCAGCAGAACTACTGAACCATACAATACTTCGCGGGTGGCAGATAATCGCATTGTCGGATATATCCCCAGGTTATATCTGTCGTAGTACTCGGCCTTTTTCGGTCCGAAATAGCGGAAACGCTGGTGTGGACGAGATGGAACGTACGGTACGAAGGTATTGTTCCTGAGACGTACTACGGGGCATAGTTCGCTTGTACTCTCTATACTCTGCCTTATATCTTTGTGATATGCCTCAGCTTCGCGTTTTATGAAATCTGCTTCGGGCAGACCTGCTTTCGCAAAAGCAATTGCCATGGATTCCATTCCCATGCATGCATAAGCGTTTGTAGCATACCAGAATCCCCAGTCATGTGCATCTTCAATAACCCCTGCAGGCAACAGACCGTAATGAGTTACTTTTTTCCCGTTTTCATCCAGGATCTTTGTATGTTCACGCTGTTCAATAATCCAGTTTGCTGCCCTGACCATATGCGGTGCTGCCTTAAGCAACCATTCACGATCGCCTGAGTACAGATAATGCCTTGCCAGCCCCCACAACACGGTTCCATGATGCATATTGTAGCCATTGGGTTCTGTCATATTATAATCCTCATCAACTTTTGTCCCGAAAAAGACATCCTTCTGATCACCTGTAAAGGTTCCGGGAAGTTTGACACTTCCCTGGAGTTCCAAAAAGGTATTCAGGTAATCTGCTGTAGTGCTGAAATCACCCATCCGATCAAGCAGCAACGTCTGAAAAACTGCCTCATTCGGATAGACATTGTATCCAAAACCTGCAGCCGGAACCATATACAGGCCGCTTTTCGGATCCTTGGTCACACTCATCCGGATATGCGGTATAATCGACTTAGCCATTTCATTAAATTTGCGCTCCGGAACATTGAAAATTGAGACTTTTGCTACAAGCTCTCTCCAGTAAGCTACGACCCTGTTCTTCTGATCTTCATAGTTTAAAGCTGATATTTCAGACTGATTCTCTGCAGTAAGATCGCCAACAAAGGGAAAATAAAAATATAATGTTTGTGAGGAATTAGGTCCAAGGTCTATCTGACGGTGAATGATCCTGAAAAGACCTTCGGAATCAGTCACCAGGTCTGACTTTTCTGTACTCCCGGGCGTGGAAGGCATGTAACAACGTACAAACTTTTTACCCCCGGATTGATCCATCAGGAAATCTCCCTCTCTCATAAGACCTGTCAGCGCCTTGTTTCCTGACAGCCATATATGAGACGTATCACGATGATTTGTCGGGTTGGATACAGTGAGCCTGATCATCAGAATTGCAGGTGTCTGTTCATCCCTCCCCGGATCAACCGGAGAAAGCGGACCCCGGAGAAGCGTTGCAAATCCCTCTTCCCTGTAAGTTAGTCCCTCGTGTGTCCAATAAGACTGCACTACAGGAAGATAATCGTTCATCACCGACATCTGGCAATTATCCGTAGTTCTTTTATATTCTGGCACTTTGCCTGTTCCGACACTCCATCTCAGAGCATTACCGGTCCAGTTACACCTGAGTAGCTCCCTTCCCTGTGCCTTAGTTGAAGCCTTGTCGATCAATATGTTCCCTCCCCACTGAAATCCAAACTTCTGCCAGCTGGCATCAGCTGCCAGTGGAAGATCGATATATCCCCCTCCTGACCTGCTTGTTGGATCGAGTGCCGGGATCTCCTTTCTTGCCCTGTCGTAAGACTGTTCCGGCTCATCCAGGATCTTCTCCCTAGTAGTTTTCCCAGTTACAGGGTTGGCTCTTGAAAATGGAACAGTATCGGTCGCCAGGGTTATATATGCGTTGAAATGAGGAATATACACCGGGCCCTTCTCAATATCATTCATAGAAACGGAAAAGGTGCCATGAGTGGAACGAAGAGTAATTACTGTCTCATCATTTGACCCGGGAAGACTTTCAGTTGAAGCAGAAATATTGGCAATGATTCCCTTTGGCTTTCCTTTGAGGGACAGCCTGAACGACCGGTAGTCTGTTTTCTTATCCTGAGAGTCCCAGTGCCAGGGCGAAATACTCTTTATACTGCCATTGAATAACTCAACACTTCCTTCGACTGCTGTAGTGTTCTTTTTATTATCCATCAGTTCTATCCTTACGGAACTATTCTTCTCTTTGGAAACGGAGAAAACATTTACAGACTTTATTGACGGATGTTTTCCGGGGTAAACCACCCTTACTTTTAATGTTCTCCTGTAAGTAGTGGACCCGGGCAGATAAGCTGCATTTGGATTTTCCTGTGAAGTCATTGGTTGAAATGTATAGACACTGGTATTGCCGCTTGTTTTTGCATCTGTTGCTGCAGTGATCCACTTACCCTGCCATACATCATCCTCCAGATCTTCTTTTGTAGGCATCCTTGGAGGCGTCTCTGGCCATGACTGCTGCCAGTACTGAATAAATGACGCTACGGAAATATCGCCTGCAGGCTTTGCATCATAAATAACTTCTATTTTCTGTATATCGCGGGCCTCCCACCATAAGATCCCGATGTCTGAGGAATCGGCTGCAGTATTGCTGTTAAAATCTTTAAAACTTATCGTCTTCCCCAATGGATCTGTTGTTTTGTACCACGACCTGATATTACCAAACGGAGAAATATTCAAATCCTTTAAGATTCCTTCTGTTTTACTTTTGTTTGAGAAATCAGGTTTTGCAATTGCAATGAAAGAGACTAATATGGCTGATATCATGGCGCATAACAACCTCTTATTGAGAATTAAATTGGTAATCATGATTGTGAATTTTAGTTAAATGCCCTTTAATTATATAAAACCGGAATTATGCCATCACCTAATAATGAGCTGTCAATTCCTGAACACCCCTGATATTGCCATCCAGTTTGATCCACTCCATGTTTGCGTCAAAATTGTTGTATGGTTTTCCGTTAACGGTAACTCTCCGGATCAGTTTTGAATCAGGGTGCCTAAGCCGCACATAAATATTCTTTGGAGAGTTGCGATCCGGAGGATCAAGCACTGCTGTAATCTGATTTTTGTCAGACTCCGATTTGATCTGAAGCGACATCGGACCAAAATATGTTGCTGCCCGCTCTATCCCAATATTTTTGCCATCTGACAACCAGTATCGCGGGATGGCTTGTCCGAGTAAGAGGTCATCGCCCTCTTCCCTGATAAACATCAGTCTGAGCCAGTATGTTGACTGAGCTTCGTCGGAAGACTTGAAATGATCGCCTGCCGGATAGCCCAATTCGGGCAGAGCATGTTCATTGCACATTTGTACCTGTGGAAAATACGCGGCAGTAAATCCATTGAAATATGCTCTGAGGAAATGCTTTATCTTATCATCCTTTATATAGGGGATAGGACCGTCGAGCAGCTGTGACTGCATCGAAAAGCCCCCGCGTGAGAACCAGAATCTGTCAAAAACAGGAATAGAGTAACCGTAAGTGTCAGAGATATAAAGATTATCTTCATAGTCTTTCATAATCCATTTCGCCTCGATACTATCTGCAGGGATAAGATCCTGGGTTATCAGAAATATTGAACCTTCAAGTGTTTCTCTGATCCATCCGTGGCTGCGGCCTCTTTCATAGAGCCTTGATGGGTATTTGGGAACATAGGTGCCATCGCGCAGGCGAACAACGGGAGTTAAAACCCTCGCCTCCTGCAAGCCTGTCATCACATCGTCGTTATATGACTGGGCTTCTTTTACAAGACGCCCGGCTTCCGGATGGCCATAGTCAACGAGAGCAGCAGCCAGATTTTTAAATCCCCAGACTGTAGCAGAATTTGTAGCCAGCCAGTGCCAGTAATCCTGTACGTCCTCCAATCCGCCTGAGGGTAAAAAACCATATTCCAAAGGTCTGGTGCCATCCGGATTATTCACCATAGTCAGTTTGCGCTGGCGTGTGATCCAATCACATGACATTATGAGTTTAGGAGCAGCTTTTCTCATCCATTCCTTATCACGTGTAAACCACCAGTGTTCTGCCATACCCCACATGACATATCCGTGGTTTTTATTGTATCTGCCATCTTCAGAACCACCCGATCCGTTGAAAACACCTTCCTTATCTTTAAAATTTCCCGGTAACCCCACAGTTCCCTGATAATCAAACCATATCTGCAGGCAATTCTCTGCCTCTTTATGATATCCTCTGCGGTCAAAATCAGTAACCATCATTATTGATTCATTTGCATATACGCCATATGAAATTGTCCCCACATGAGGATGGAGACGCTCTGTATCAAGATCCCGCAGAGAGTTGACCAGGAGGTGCCTGGCATGAGCCTTGTAAAAGCCATTGATCCATGGTTCAGGTGTATTTATTAGTGTACCCTGGGATGTCCGTGCTTTCCAAAATTCACATATGCGGCTGCTGTCAGAATCAAAATTACGTGAGCGAAGGGATTCAATCTCTTCGCTTTTATCAAGGGTTATTGTAGGTATTGCCAGGAATAATTCGTGTGATTTACCCGGACCAAGTTCAATATCCCAGCGGGCCCCTGTGCTTGTCTTTGTTATTGTGCCCTTATTATTGGTTCGGATCAGGTAGCGGAATTTTTTCTTTCCCTGAAAATCAGCAAGTACACGATCCCCTTCGAAAATAAGAGTTTCGGGACCTTCATCATATGAACTAAAGTTCAAACCGGCTTTAGCATCTTTTGAGGATGATACATTGACGATCCTTATCTGCATTAAAAGTAATGTAGGATCATCAAGATGGACAACACTTAAATCTTTATCAAGTTTATCGATGATTGTATTCTGTTCGTAATAAACATCACCATCCTGCCACCAGGTTTTCAATTGTGGAAGAAAACCATCAAGCAGTTCCCTTCCTCCGGGGAACTCAGTGTCAGGAAATCCAAATCGAAGCTGTGGTAATTCGTCTTTCCATTCTTTGCGGGAAGAATCCTTATTACTTTTGTTGAGATTGAACCATTTTTTTGAGCAGCTGATCTCAATATTCCCGTCGGGATTATGTTTTATCACATTCCTGTTTCCCGGGAGCCCGTGAACGAACCATATCGGGTGCTTTATCGGCATATCACTCCAGGCTTGCATAAGCGTCTGCTCATCATGCTCAGCTACTTTGCTGTAGATTGTTCTTCCCGGAAACTCCTTCAGCAGGGTTCTGTATCCTTCGAGAGTAATCTGATCATCTCCGCGAACCACTAGAATTCCAAGATCATTGATCAGGACACGCTCACTCCTGGCTACTTCATCTGTAGTGAATGAGATGGGCCTGTATTTTGATCTCATTGTTACAATTGTACGGTCATAACGCTGATCGACGGGGTCAACGGCTATTATCACATCAGCTTCCAATCCACCCTGCAAACCGGAGGGTAAGGTCCAGCTAAAATTGCTGCCAACTGTGATATTGCTGCCAGTCACTGCACGCAGATTAATAATTGATCCGTTAAAAACTTCAAGGTTTCCTTCGTCATCGCCTGAAATCTTCACTGACGATTCAGCCGGTTTACCCAGCAGGATGCGGATAGTAAGCTCACGGCATACCGCATCCGTAAATGCCTGGATCCTAATTGGCTTATTGATGGAAAGATCTGAAATAAGACGGATTTTCAGTGTTTTGCGATAGCCTACCCCATTCTGCCCAATGTCTGAAAACTCCTTAGCTTCTGTCGGATTAAATGTAATTATTAACTTTTTCCCCTCAGTAAATAAATTGATATCTGCATCCTTCCATTGACCATTGGACCAGTCATCGATCTCTGTCCATCCCTCTCCTCCGGCACCACTTTCTGAAAGGATGGGATCGGGCCTTCCGTTCCAGCTCTTATGCCAGTATTGCAACCGTATTTTATCAGGCCCTGGGATATCTGTATTCTGCTGCAGATCCACTACAACCTTTCTTATCTTACGGGGTTCTCCCCAGCGGAGAGAGAAAGTTTTGCCATCTTTATCAGCGGTAAACAGACTGAAAGGAGCAGCATCCAGTAACTGGTCTTGCAATAAAGCATTTTCCGAAATCTTTTCAGACAATCCTGAATTTGCATCTGCACCTGCACCCGCACTTGTTCCTGCTATTGAAATTCCTACAGTTCCAAGAATACTTTTCTTAATAAAATCTCTTCTTTGTGTCATTTTGGTGGTCTTTGAAATTGTTAGAAGAGTGAGCAGTATCCATTTTCTTCCAATACTGCTCACTCAATTCATTTATCCAGGAAATCGTCAGACGGTTCTTCTGACAACCGGGTTGGGAATTCCACTCTAATAGCCGGGATTCTGGACCAACTGAGGCGCTCTGTTCATTTCATCGATTGGTATCGGGAACCAATACATTTTATCCGATACCGGCCCGCGATTCTGCACAAAGATCTGACGCCATGTGGTTGTCCTGGTACCGTTATCCAGATTGTTAACTTCAACAATATCAACTCCGGATGCCGGAGTAAGTACTTTGTCCAGGATTTTCCACCTTCTGATATCATACCATCTTACATTTTCAAAGACAAATTCCATTTGTCTTTCATAACGAAGCGCTTCTTTAATATCTCCCGTAAAGTTCGGCAAACCGGCCCTGTTCCTTATCATATTAATATAGTCAGTTGCTTCTCCCGTCTCTCCAAGTTCAATACACGCTTCAGCATAATTGAGAATGATTTCCGCATATCTCAACTCAATCCATGCGTTCTCATTGTTATTTGTTTCTGTTCCGTAAACCTTATCATCCTCATACTTCTTAAAAGTATACCCGGTAAATGTGCCATCTTCCTTATCGATAGGACCCTGTCTGGTATCAATACCAAATATTTTGCTTACCTCAACTCCGCCGCTGATTGTAATGCGTGTTCTTCTGTCATATATTCCAAGAGGATCTCTTCCGGACAGATCAGCAAGCCTTTTCATCCAGGGAACACTGTCATATAAAATAGTTGCGTAAAACCTTGGTTCACGATCATAGTACATGTTCTCATGATTATACTTGCTTGAAATATTTTTATACAATCCATCGCCGTCTACCATGAAATGGTCCAGGAATTTTGAGCCGTCGGCCATCTGAAAGGAATCTACGAGGTTCCCGGTGGGAGCATTACAACCATACATAACAAATCCGTTTGTACCGTTAATAAGGTTCATCTGGTTTCTCGCCCCCACGTCATTCATAAACATTTTTCCCCAGATCACTTCATTGCTTGACAGATCTTTTGCTTTGAAAAAGTTGAAAAAATTGGTGGACACAGCTGCCTGGTCAGGGGCTCCGAAATTATCCAAACTTACAGTCTGCATATCGATAACTGCTTTTGCTGCGTTTTTTGCAGCTGTCCAAAGGGCAGTTCTGTCAGGATTCTGATATCCTACAAGCTCACTGGCAGCTTCACCATCTGCGATAAGATCACTTGCCGCAAACAATAAAATCCTGGACTTAAGTGCAAGAGCTGCTTCTTTATTTGCCCTGCCCATGTCACTTTCATCCTTGGGGGCAAGCAAAGCTGCAGCTGCATCACATTCATTTGCGATGAATTCAACTGTTTCCTGAAGGGTGGATCTTGTAATTGTGGAAAAATCTTCACCCAACTCATATGGTACGCTGGAAATTACTGCTCCACCATAATTACGGGCCAGATCACTATAGATAAATGCCCTGATAAATAAAGCTTCACCTTTCATCCTGTCTGTTATGGCTTTTACACTTGCCTGTTCAGCCGGAGGATAGGCATCCGGTACTTTATCAATGTTTGCAAGAAAGATATTTACATTTTGAATATTGGAATATAATTTATCCCACTTAAGATAATCAAAGGACCAGTCACCGAGCGGACTGGTATTGCTCGAGTTGATATTGCCAAGAAGGTAATTCTGGCTACCGAATTCGTGCGTATCGTGCGATTCATCGGTAAGGGATGCTATGGGCAGATAGCCAAATCCCCCGTACAGCGAATTTGTATAAAGGTTCATGAGATTTTTGTCGGCAAGATTGACATCTGTCCAGAGAACCGCGTCAGAGAATTTGTCCACCGGCGTTTTGTCCAGAATATTATCGCATCCTGACAGTAACAGTATACTAAATATAAGGATACTGATATATGATTTGTATGTTTCCATAATTTTTATTTCTTTAAATATTTTAACCGATAAAGTAATTATTCCATAGGATTAAAATGCAATTCTGGCACCAAGAGCATATGTTTTCATTAGCGGGTAACTGAATATGCTGGCAATTTCCGGATCCATTAATTTGTTTTGAGAATACAACAGGATTAAATTCTGCCCTGAAACATAAACCTGTGCATTCTTCAGGTGAATTGCTTTCTGGATTTTAGCCGGAAGAGTGTAAACAAGCTGTAAATTCTTAAGGCGGCCATAATCGCTTTTATGATAATAAAAGTCATTAGCATAATCTGTTCTCCAATAAGCTGAAGTTCTGTCAACAGCCCTCGGCTTAGTCGCGTTGATATTATCAGGAGTCCATCTGTCAACTCCGTCCCATGCAAGGTAATTTCCGGATAGTCCGATATAATCTGTATAAACCTTTTTCATCATATTACCCGCACCCTGGATAAGACCGTTAAGGGTCCAATTCTTATAGCTTAGATTAAATGACACACCATAAGTGATCTCCGGGATGGAGGTCTGAAAAAGCAAAGTCCTGTCATCCGCAGTGATCTCGCCATCCTTATCATAGTCCTCCAGTATTATGTCGCCAGGCCTTGCGCCATCCACATGAGGAGTATTGCTAATCTGTTCTTCATCAGCATATATCCCGATAGCCCTGTACAACAATTCAGAATTCTGAGGATGCCCTGTCAGAACCTGCCAGTCCACCGACTTTGCCGGTTCATCGAATTCAATCACCTTATTCCTGGCAAAGGCAAAGTTGCCATTAACTGAATATGAAAAATCCTTCCCTGCACTGGCATAGCCCAAAACGAGTTCAAATCCCTTACTGTCAACAATCCCATAATTTTCATCAGGAAGTGTAATACCTGTAAACTGAGGCACCGAGGCATTCCTTTTTACAAGAATATTGGTACGCCTTTCATAGAAAACCTCAGCATTAAATGTCATTTTACTATTCAGGAACAGTGATTCAAAACCTCCATTATAAATATTCGCAACTTCCCAGGTTATATTGGGATTGGTTGCCCCTACCTGGGCAAGTCCGACCGAATAAACTCTTGAACCTGTTACAGAGCCGTTGCTTATCGAATAACTTGATAAATACTGGAAAGGCTCTACGCGGTCATTCCCAAGTTTTCCCCAGGAAGCTTTGAGTTTAAAGAAATCTATAAATTTCACATTATTTTTCCAGAAGTCTTCCCGGGAAATATTCCAGCCTGCCAGAACGCTGGGGAAATTGCCCCAGCGGCCACTTTCTTCAGAGAATCTTAATGAGCCGTCGCGTCGTAGCGAGAATTGGAACAAATACTTTTCCTTGTAATTATAGCTAAACCTTCCAAAATAATTCACCCTGGCATCGATTGCAACCTCTTCATTATTGTCTTTCTGGTCCTGACCGCCGGTAAACAGATAAGGCAGCTGGTAACTGAGAAGAAACCTGCGATATCCCTGGAGTGAATTATACTCGTATTCAGAGTTTTCGTATGCATAAAAGGCGCTGATATTATGAACCCCGTTTATCGTTGTGGTATAGTCGACCTTAAAGTTAAAAGTCGTTCTGGCGGAATTATCCTTTGTATCTCTTAACCAGATATCAGACGGGCCTCTTTTTGATCCGATAAGGAAATCTGAACCGTCTTCGGAGCCTGTATTTCCTGCAGCGTAGTAGGCCTGTGTATCAAGGGCATACAGTGTCCATGGCTGCTGAAAGGTTTTTTGCGCGCTGTTTAACAGATCATACGCATAGTAACTTGATACTACCAGTCCTTTTACACCTGGAATTTCCAGACTGGCGTTGAAGATGGTATTAAGGTAATAAGTTTTTGTATCGTCGAATCCGGTCTGATCGGTAGCTGTTACTACAGGGTTAAAACCATAACCGATGTTATCAGGTCCCGCCAGTCCGTTCGGGTATATTGCAGGTGTGGTTGGAAACTGCCTCTGAAGAGCATCAAAATTCGACCAGGAAGAAACGCTGGGATAGGATCTGTTCTCCTGAGAAAAGTTTATATCCACACCAAGTTTCAGATATTTAAAGACTTTAGCATCGATGGCTGATTTCACATTGTACCGGCGGAATTCCGTTGAGCCGTTTTTAAATATCCCATCATCAAACTGGGTACCAAAAGATGTATAGTAATTTATATCACCTTTACTTCCGCTGAGTGACAAGTTATGGTTTCTGGACTGACTTGACTTCTTAATCACCGAGCCATACCAGTCTGTATTAGGGTATGTCCAGGGATACTGGCCGGATTTATACTTCTCAACATCTTCAGCTGAGAACATCATGTTTGCCTCGTCTACTCCTTCATACGACTGCAGTTCACGAATCATCTGGGCATATGTCGGGGCATCAGCCAAATCAGGCAGACGAGTGGGTGAGAGGAATCCCTCATAAAATGAATAATTAACTGTCAACGGTTCCCCGTCCTTTCCCCGTTTGGTTGTAACAAGTATTACGCCGTTAGCTGCTGCAGCACCATAAATAGCTGCCGATGCGTCTTTAAGAACACTAATATTTTCAATATCGGAAGGGTTAATAGAGTTAAGGTCCCTCCCGGGAATACCATCAACAACTATCAATGGTGAGTTATTGCCAAGTGTGGCAACACCTCTTACAAGAATGGTTGCTGCATCATTGCCAGGTTCACCCCCCTCCTGCTGAATTACTGCGCCGCTTAGACGCCCCGCAAGGGCATTTGAAATATTAGAAATAGGGGCTGTCGTAATTTCTTTGGAAGAGATTGTAGTGACAGAACCAATAACATTAATCTTTTTCTGTGTACCGTAACCGACAACCACCACCTCATCAAGATCAATTGCAGATAGAGCCATCTGCACATCAATCTGTGCTGATGTACCTAAACTGATCTCCTGCGGTAACATCCCGATAAATGTAAAAGTCAGACTTTTTGCATTTTGGGGAACACTGATACTATACTTGCCATCAATATCGGTAAGTGTTCCGTTTGTAGTTCCGGTGACAATAACATTTACCCCCGCAAGAGCGATACCATTATTGTCAGTAACAGTCCCGGTTACTACATTTTGCTGAGGTTCAGGTCCTGACGGAGATGCCAGAATGTTTGCACCGCTTAATGCAATTATAAGAATTGCAATCTTCAGCTCCGTAATTCTTTTTTTAAGAGCCTGGGTTGAATAAACCCAAAAATCAAAATTGTTTTTCATAGATTTGAAAAGTTTTTTTGAGGGTTAGTAAATACGTATTAACTCGAAATTTCAAAACAGGAGAGCGGGGTCAACGCTTTCCTGTTTTTCATATAAAATACTGTTTCATAGGCAATTAAAGATTAATTCTGTTTCTTGATTATTGATCATCTCATACGTTGTCGAACACCATTGTTTTTATTAATACCTGCCAGGATGTAATTCTGTCCGGATCTTCCCGGCAGAAAAACCTGCTCTCCGACTGTTGAATTCTGGCTCTTACCGGAACCATCCGACGGCAGAATATGTTTAAGTGAGTCTCTTACGACAAGAAGTTGAACCATTTGAGCTTCAGAAATTTCAAGCACAGTTTCAACATGTTTCTCATTAACCATTTTGCATGTACCTATGTCAAAGGTGATTACACCCCCTCCTCTGACAACATCAACTGAATACTCCGCAATAGACTTAGTTGAATGTGCAGTATCCATGGTTGCCCAGTAATGACCAAGGTATTGTAACACATGCCATTGAATTCTATATACTGGATCCCACCGGCCATAATAAGGCTTTCTGTTTCTTTGTTGTACCTCCCAGTCAGAGTCACAGTGCCCGTGAGTAAATTCAGATAGTCCGTAAGATGAACTTGCTACAATCGCATTATGATTACCATGTTTTAAAGCATCATGCATCCTGCTCCGATAATTTTCTGTCCAATCCTGGTCCAGTCCATCCGTCCACCAGCCGAGGCAACATTGCCCGTAATGGTCGCTATACCACTCCACTACTTTCAACCAATTCTCAAATCGGTCTGTCTTCTTTGTGAAACTGGCAGGGCTGGGTAAGCCATATTGGGTGTCAGTAGCTATATATAGCATAAAATCTATTCCCCTCTTGTGCAGGGCATTATAAACATCCATAGGCAAATCACGCTTCGGAATATAAGTATCAGGTTTCAGTTCCCACAATTTCTCTAAAACAGGATTAGGAGCACAAGAGTACAACTGATTCTGCCCAAGTGTAAGAACAACATAACCTGCACCTGTTTCTTCAACCTGAGCGGCAAACTTCTCAGCATCAACAGCATTCACCATTTCATTCCACCTTTCGTAAGTACATTCTTCCTCAGGGGCTAAAAAGTGAAAAAACAATCCGTATTTTGCATTATGGAACCAGGATAGATTCTTATCTAATTGAATAAACTCCTTGTCATTCATTTGTTTAGGTGGAATTGGTGGAGAACTTACCCAACCACAATCATAAAGAGTTTTGCCAGGTGTAATGTCAGCAGGGGGATTCAGTGTTGAGAATGGGATTGGTTTAGCCGATTTCATTTCAGAATTGCTAATGCATCCGGGAACACTCCATGCTAAAGAAATTATTACGATAATCAAGAAATTTTTCATTTCAGATAATTTCTGAGATTCACATTACTTTTCTTCAAAACTAAATAATACGGGACGCTCCCGGAATCCTTTTGTTTTTACGGCGTAATAAGCAAGACCAGACAATAGCCATGCAGAACCAACAAGTTTTGATAATAGTGGTAAGCCCATCCACATAACCAAACAAAAACCAAAACCGATGAAAGGCAGCAAAAGATCTTTGAAAATATTGCGCTTATGGGAAATCTCCGGTTTAATATAGTAACACCATATTGTTGCAAAATTTACTCCCATATAGCCCAGAAATGCTCCAAAATTCAGCAGGTCGCAGGCACGCTCCAGTGGCAGAATTAATGATCCGATGAAGACAAATAGCCCTAACAACATAATATTCCTGGAAGGGTTATGCCTTTTTTTGCTGAGGTAGCCAAAAACCTTCTTTGGCAAAATATTATCGCGTCCCATCCCATATAACAGGCGGGCTGCACTAACCTGACCCGACATCCCGGAGGCAAACTGGCTTACACTCATTATTACCGAAAACACACCAAAAAGAAGCGCACCACCTACTAATTTCATTATATCAAGATATGCAGTATCCAGGTTGGGAAATGTTGTCCAGGCCGGCCACACCATCTGAAAAAGATAAAGCTGAATCCCACTGATTAAACCTGTCAGCAGGCATATCAATACTGTTGCACGAACTATGTTGCGTTTGGGATTTATAGTGTCTTCAGCAAGCGTCGTAACACCGTCAAATCCTATATATGTCAGTGCTGCCAGAGATGTCCCGGATACAATAGCCTTGAAATTAAAAACTTCCGGATCATAAAAAGGCTTTATTGAAAGAACACCCGACAACCCTGTTTTGAGAAAAAGAAATCGGACAGCGAGAACAAAAAATACCATCAATACTGCTCCTGTAACTATCAGAACAAATGTATTTACACGGTTGGTCGCTTTTACTCCCCCAAGATTTAAGGCCGACATACAAACCGCTACTACAAGTGTAAGCAGTGGGAACGGCAACCAGGGTAATAGCCTTTGAAGCGCCAGAGCAGGGATTATGATACTTATCAGCGGAACGATCATATAATCTAAAAACATTGCCCACCCCACCACAAATCCAAGGTGAAGATTTACTCCCCTGGCTACATATGTATACGCTGAACCGGCCATTGGAAACATAGTGGTCATACGCCCGTAACTAATGGCAGTAAATAAGATGGCGAAAAGAGCGAAGATTATTGTAGGCAATGCATTGCCTAATGACCTCGACTGAATGAGTCCATATATTGGCACAGGAGATACGAGCTGCATAAGTATCATCCCGTAGATTACAAGATCCCACAAACCCAGAACTCTATTCAGATGAGGCGCTGAGGATGAATCCGCCGTTGGCGATTTTGTTGAAGCTATATTACTGTTTATACTCATTTAATTAAAATTGCATTCCGGTTTACAAAAATCTCCAGTCCTGAGGCCGTCTGATTATCTGATATTTGATTCAAATTTTTTTATGATCCCGTTGATTTTCTCAATGACCTCTTTTCCCAATGTTTTTGTATTTCCTTCCTTCAGATATTCCTTTACAATCTTACTTGCATTCTGTTCAACCCTGGGTGCTCCGGCTGCCATCCAATTGTCGTAATTATCAGCATTCGACACTTTTACATCCCTGAATTCCATGCTACCCAGAAACTCCAGCGTATGATCTTCCGTTAAAAAGCTTCCCTTGGGACCAACATTGTGTATGACATCGACCCCGATAGTTTTTGTGCTTACTTCGATACCCCTGTGAAGTCTCCTTATAATACCATTTATCTCATCATCAAGTACCAGCTGCTCAAGGCTTATCGTAAGGCCTGTAGCAAACATTCCGGAGTTCATGATAAGGTCATTGCCCCCCAGGATTGCGCACATGTTACTTATCGTCTTTTCCCAGGAATTCTGCTCATCATGGGCATTGGAATCCGAATTCGGGGCAGTGGTATGGCTTGGCATATTATAGTATCGTGCCATCTGACAGCCGGCAACTCTAAGCATGCTGGTTTCCGGACTGCCAATAACAGCCGTGGAACATTTCATGTCAAATGTGGTCCAGGAACTGCCATAGATTACCGGCGTTCCCTGCCTCACCAACTGAGAAATGACCAGGCCTGACAGCACTTCTGCATTGTGCATTGTCAATAAACCTGCAACAGTATAAGGCGCACTGACTCCGGTCATTGGCTCCGGAAGCAAATTTAATGGCACCCCTTCTGAGGCTACATCGATCAGCGCTTCAACTGCTCCTGGTTCCCATAATAAAGGGCTCGTCGATGAAAGTTGACTAATTGCAGAAGGACATTCAGAAATATTGTTTTTACCTGCTATAACCTTCATCATCTCAATGATAGAAGAGTTTACTGAAGAACTTTCAGTTGAAAAAAACAGTGGTTTTGTAGTATTCTCATATAATGCTTTTACCGCGTACAGTAAAGTTGCCTGTGGTGTTACGTCCTGTGGCATGACAGGAACACCAACTACATCAATGTCTTCAAGCCTGTCAGATATCAGGGCAAAGTTCTCAACATCCTTTACTGTTGAAGTGCGTCTTTCATTTGTCTCTGCATCAATAATAAAAATTGCATTATGTCCTGATGCACATCTGGGCACACCATCTCCCAGGGTAAAACTAATGTTTCCATTCCTGTCATAAAGGTCAATTTTCGCGGGGACTCTTTTCAGAGCGGCGTCCACCATCTTTCCGGGAATTTTAACCAGCTTCTTTATCATAATCCACCACAGCCCCTTTAGAATTCAACAGATCCAAAACTCTCCTGCTATGGATCACCACACCTGTGTTTTCCAGAATTTTTACTGATGCTTCGTGTATCCTGACTATTTCCTGATCTGATAGAACTTTTAAATCCTGAAATCTCATTTAAATCCTTTCTTTTTTACAAAACCATGGCTGACACTCTTAACTACTGGACTTCATTCCTGTCATAAACCTGACACATGTATCACGTTGAGATTACATAGGCTGGTGAACAATAATTTAAGTTGCCATGTCATTATTATACTATCCAATTGAATCAATAAACTGCAATGTCTTTGCTAAAGACGTTTCCTCCTCTTCCGACGGCCAGTATTCCAGTCCGAAACAGCCATCATAGCCTGAACTGTCTATAGCTTCAATAATTGGCAGATAATTAATTTCTCCCTTGTAAATTTCATTACGACCGGGTACACCTGCAGCATGATAGTGACCAATCAGGTGTGAATTTTGCTGAATTGTTGCAATATGATTCCCTTCCATAATCTGCATGTGATAGATATCATACAACAATTTAAGATTCGGGCTGCTGACTTCTTTTACAATATCAAAACCGGTTTTGGAAGACACAAGAAAATAACCGGCGTGGTCAACGTGCGAATTCAGAGCCTCCAGAACAAGAGTAATATCAGCTTTGGATGCAATGTCCGAAGCTTTTGCCAGAGTGGCTACCACACTGTCGAACTGTTGTTGAAAAGATTTTCCGTTTATTTCGTTTCCCGTGCATGTAATCAATTTCCTGCAATTCAATCTGCGGGCTATTTCAATAGTCTCATAAAGCCGGTCAAGATACATCTCCCTGTCTTCGGGTTTAGTAAGAAAACCACCAATAGCTCCGTCAGGAGAGTTTACTACGATATCATTTATTCTGACATTTAATTCCAGGCAAACAGCTGCTATTTCGTCAATTTCCTTTTTTTTGAATGTCAGTTCTGAGCCGTTAAATTCATGATCCCAGAACCAAAATTCAATAGCATCGAAGCCAAGCTTATTTACTTTAATTATTTTGTCAACTGTTTTTGAACCAGTAAAAAATGGTTCAATGCATAGATCTATTTTTGGCATATTTTAATTTTTTGTAAATAATAAGTACTTAAAGTGAACTAAAGTTTGGAGTGCCTAGAGTGCCTAGAGTGCCTAGAGTTGAATCAAAAATGTAATCTCGAAGAAATACTATTAATAACACATGGGTTTTTAACTTTAGGCACTCCAAACTTTAGGCACTCCAAACTTTAAATTACAGGTATGCATTTGCAACTTTAATAATACCTTCAGCAATCATATCACAATCCTCTCCGGTAAGTTGTGGCGGTATATCAATATGAATTGAACGACTCAAAAATTCAAGAGTCACCGGATTCATTTCAGGTGAATATTCGATTTTGCCACCCCTTTCAATGTAATGAGGGCAGGTGTAAGGACACCCATCCGGAGTTGAAGTCCATTTATTCAGGATCATATCCCAGTGGCTATATACATGCCAGTCGGGCACAGATTTGTTATGAAGTGAAGAGGCTCCGATTCCTTCTGCATTTAATGCAACCGCAAATTTTCCGGCCAGTTCCGGTGAAGGAAGGTAAAAAATCAGAACAATACCCGTGTCGCCGGAAGCATCGTTCAACCTGCGGAATTCTATTCCCTTTATTCCTGCTATTGCGCTTTTAATCCTGTTCTTGTTTGATCTCATCCTTACCAGCAAATCATCAAGACGGGTCAGCTGTGCCCGCAATACGGCACCGGTAAGCTCGCTCATCCTATAGTTCACCCCGGGAAACAATTCACCCTCATATCTGGCTTTCGCAAAACGACCCGCGGGACCTCCCGGGCGCCAGCACGCTGCAGTGTCATGGTAGGCCATGGACCTGTCAATTAACCTTTCGTCATTTGTGGTTACCATACCGCCTTCTCCGGCTGTAATAATCTTGTGGTATTGAAAACTGAAAGCGCCCATATCGCCGATACTCCCCAGTCTCTTCCCCTTATAAGTTCCGCCGGTTGCCTGGGCCACATCCTCAAGAACTTTTATACCATGCTTCCCGGCAATTGTCAATATCCTGGTCATGTCGCATGGCACTCCCCGCATGTGAACCGCTATCACAACTTTGGTACGGGGCGTAATTCTTCTTTCAAAATCTTCAGGGTCAATTGTAAGCGAATCGTCTACTTCAACTATCACAGGGACTGCCTTTGCAGCAACAATACAGGCACACGATGCAAAAAAGGTATAACCCGGAACAATTACTTCATCACCCGGACCTACACCTAAGGCAATAAGTGATGCTATCAGTGCTGAAGTACAGGAATTAGTAGCCAGACCATAACTTACCCCGATTTTTGCTGCAAACTCTTCTTCAAATTTCTTAACACGGGATTCAACATTCGGAGGGCCGTAATACCTGAAAAGATATTTGTCGTTAATCACGTCGATGACAGCTTGCTTCTCAAGTTCCCCAATTTCATAACCTCCGGGGTACATAGGGAAATTTGGTGTTGTCTTAGCCATAGGGCCACCATCAATTGCCAATTTTTTATTATTTACTTCCATAATATGTAAAATAAATAGTTGGGGAATTCTATCAGTACGAATTTATTCAGGTTGTATTTTATCAACAAACAGTGTTAAAATAGTATTATATATTTCCATTTGCATATCGGTGAAATTCAAATAATATGATTAATTTGGTTTGTGTTTTATTCCAGTCCTATGCAAATCAGCCTTGAAAGACTTAGTCCATACGAAAATTCCACCTACTTAATAAGGGAATATATACAACCAAGCTATACCTCTCCGCGTCATTACCATCAGGAATTCGAGCTGGCATACATAGAAGAAAGCTATGGTAAACTGTATGTTGGCAATTCGATTGTCGATTTCATGGAAGGAGATTTATTCCTGTTTGCGCCCAGGCTTATTCATTGCTTCAAGAATCCTAAAGGCTATGAACAATCTGAGAAGCACGCTAAAGCAACATGTTTGTGGTTTGCACCCGATTTCCTGGGAGGCGAATTCCTGAGAAGGTCACAAACCAAGAAATTAATTGCCCTTTATCAGAAATCGGAATATGGGGTGCAGTTTACCAAACCAACAAATGAGGTAATTGACCTGCTTAAATCGATAAGTTCAGCAAAAAACCTGGATGGAATAATAAAACTGCTCATAATTCTGAATAAGCTTTCGCTGCAAAAGAACGTAAAGATATTATCGGAAACAATGTTAAATAAGTATTACTATAAACATTCGAATGATGACAGAATTGATAAAGTTATGAATCATACAATCATGAATTCTCACAAAAAGATTACTTTGAAAGAAATCGCTGATCTGGTCAATATGAGCGAGGCCGGTTTTTCGAGATTTTTTAAATCACGAACTGAGAAAAACTTTACAGGAGTCATTAATGAGATTCGCCTTTCCAAGGCTCAGAAATTGTTGATCGAAACGAACAAATCGATACATGAAATAAGCCTTGAATGCGGTTATGATAACCTTTCCTATTTTAACAGGCAATTCAAGTCATATAATAATTTGTCGCCAAAAGTCTTCCGTGAGTACTTTATTAATACGAATTCGATGGTAGAATAAAATAATCCTGGGGGTCTTCTCTGTGTGTTTCTGTGTATACCCTACTAGGTTGACGGAAATTACTTTTCGGAGCAGTGTTGAATATTAACTCTTAAAATCAGACCTATGAAAACCTTCTTTGGTACGAAAGCCTATCGGTCCATAAAAAAAACAGGATTTCTAATTATCGCTATTTTTTTCACCTTTTCCGGATGCAGAACTGATAAAAAGATAAGTGATCAGCCTGCAGCTGAAGATCGACAATCATCAAGAAAAACAGTTACACTGTCCGATAACTGGAGATTCCAGCTTGATGTAAGAGATATCGGGGAAAAAGAAGAATGGTTTAAAAACGACCTTAGCGACTGGGGGACAGTTACTGTTCCCCTTGCATGGAATTGCTACGAAGATGCATTGTTTGATTATCAGGGCATCGGATGGTATACAACAAGCATAACTCCCGATCAGTCCATTGCCGGGAAGAAAACCCGACTGTTCTTTGGACGTGTTATGTATTACAGTAAAGTATGGCTCAACGGAGAATTTGTCGGTGAAAATATTGGTGGCTACCTGCCTTTTAGTTTCGACGTTGGCAAATACCTGAAACCGGGTCAGGAAAATAAACTTGTTGTGAGAGTCGATAACAGACCCAGGATAAACTGGCTCCCGGCATCTGAGCAGATCGAGTGGATTCAGTACGGCGGCATACTCCAGCCGGTAACCCTGGTCAGCACTTCTCAAACTTATATTGACAACTTAACTGTCAGGACAATACCGGAGAAGAACGGAGCCCGGATTACCTGTATCGTGAGCGTGGCTAATGAAACGGCCATGGCAGATGAAATAGACCTTGACATAGAGATTTCCAGGAATTCCGTTAAAATAAACAAAAGCCTCAGGGTCAGCTGCAAACCAAACGATACGATGAATGTCAATATAGATTTCATGCTTGAAAATGCTGAATTATGGTCGCCTGATACCCCTGTTTTATACACTGCAACTGTCAGCCTTTCTAAAAACGGAATCAAGGCAGATGATCTCACTGATCATTTTGGCATCAGACAGGTGAGTGTTGAAGGGACATCCATTCTTTTGAACGGAAAGCCCATTACAATTAAAGGCACCCATCGCTATGACGCATACGATCGCCTTGGACCGAATCCGCCTGAGAATATTCTCAGGGAGGAACTGGCGCTGATGAAAAGTGTCGGAATAAATACAATTCGTGTGCATTATCCTGCATCAACAGAACTGCTGAACCTCTATGATGAATATGGCTTTATGATGCTTGAAGAAATACCATTGAACTGGTGGGGAAATAAATACAGGGGATTGAAATCAATCGGAGGTGAAGCTGAACAAAGCCTCGATATTCTTGACCAGGCCAGGTCCGAACTGACAAATATGATAGCGAGGGATAAGAATCACCCCTGCATCATCATCTGGAGCATGGCAAATGAATGTGTTACCAGCAATGAGGTTGGAATTACTGTTATGCGTGACCTGCTGAAACTTACCAAAACACTCGATCCGACACGTCTGGCTACCTTTGTGGCAGGAGGAGATCCGGCTGGTCATCTGGGATTTGATGAAGCTGACATTGTATGTTTCAATGAATATTTTATTTGCGATCATATAAGCCAGCTGGATTCTGCTGTTTATAAACGGCTGAGCAAAGACCTGGCTCTGGCCCGCAGCAATTTTCCCGATAAGCCGATAGTAATTACAGAATTTGGACGTCAGGGCGTAAAGGGCATACATGGTGATGTTTTTTATTCGGAAGAATTTCAGGCAGCTTACATTGAGAGTAACTGGAAAGCTTTGAAAGAAAATCCTTCAATCTCCGGGGGAATAGTCTGGACATGGGCAGATTATTATCACGAACAGCATTTTGCCCTGCATACAAGTTATGGGTTTTACGGTGTAATTAATGCTAATTATGGACCTTTTGGGGTTGTAACCGGTGACCGTAAACAGAAAAAATCCCTCGAAGCTCTTGCACGTATGTATGGAGGTTCCATTCCTGGAAAGTGATTAAAACAACTTAACTAATCAGCACTTAAAGTGAACTAAAGTTTGGAGTGACTAAAGCTAAAAACCATGACGAACACAAAAATGGAAAATAAATGCATTGTCCTGCCAGGAAGATCTGCCACGAAAAAGATATTGCTGGCTGCCTTTCTTACTCTGATTCTTTGCGGATTCAGACCTGAAAATAGTATGGTTTCCCTGTCAGAAGCTGAAAATCAGCAACCGGTAAGGAAAATTCAGGTATTACCGGATAACTGGAAATTCCAGATCGACGTAAGAGATATTGGTGAAAAAGAACGCTGGTTTACTATGGACCTGAGTGATTGGGGAAGCGTTAATGTTCCCGGGGCATGGGATTGCTATGAAGATGCAATGTGGCAATATCAGGGTATTGGCTGGTATACAACCATAATAAGTCCTGATGAATCTATTGCCGGAAAGAAAACAGAAATTGAATTTGGCCGTGTAATGTATTACAGCAAAGTATGGCTCAACGGAGAATTCATCGGTGAAAATATTGGTGGTTATCTGCCTTTTAGTTTCGATGTAACAAAATATCTTAAACAGGGACAGGAAAATAAACTTGTTGTCAGGGTGGACAACAGGCCCAGGATTAACTGGCTTCCGGCAGCAGAACAAATTGAATGGATCCAGTACGGCGGAATCCTGGAACCCGTAAAACTGGTAAGCACTTCACATACTTATATTGACGATTTAATTATAACGACAGTACCAGGTAAAACAGGAGCCCGAATTAGCTGCCTGATCAGTATTGCAAATGAAACTGCCACGGAAAATAAAATAGACCTGGAAATCAATATTTCACTGAATTCAGTTATCTCGAATAAGAGTGTAAAGGTTCGGTGTAAACCCAATGAAACTGCAAAGGTTGCTGTAGATCTCATTCTTGAGAATGCTGAATTATGGTCGCCGGACACACCTGTATTATATACTGCAAGTGCCAGTCTTTCAAAAAACGGCAGTAAGATTGATGGCCTCACCGATCGCTTTGGCATAAGACAGGTGAGCGTGGAAGGAACATCAATTCTGTTGAACGGAAAACCTATAGTTATTAAAGGTACACATCGTTATGACGGGTATGATCGTCTTGGGCCGAATCCCCCGGAGAAGATTCTCAGGGAAGAACTGGCCGTGATGAAAAGTGTCGGAATAAATACAATACGTGTACATTATCCTGCATCGCCGGAATTGCTGGACCTTTATGATGAATACGGCTTGATGATGATGGAAGAAATACCCTTGAACTGGTGGGGACAGACAAATTGGAAAGGCATTATTCCTATTGGCGGGCAGGCAAAGCAGAGCCTCGACATTCTTGATCAGGCCCGGGATAATTTAAGAGATATGATCGCCAGGGACAAAAACCACCCGTGCATCATCATATGGAGCATGGCAAACGAATGTGTTACAGATAACGAAATTGGTATAAAGGTAATGCGCGATCTATTGAAACTGACAAAATCTATTGATCCTACACGCCTGGCAACATTCGTTGCCGGAAGCAGCCCGGATAAGCATCTTGGATTTGATGAAGCTGACATAGTATGCTTCAATAAATATGTCAGCTGTGCCCATATCAGCCAGATAGATTCCGTTTGTTACCAACCCCTTGCCGGAGACCTGGCCTATTATCGCAAATACTTTGGCACAAAGCCGATAATTATGTCAGAATTCGGACGGCAGGGGATAAAGAACATACATGGTGATGTGAGCCATTCTGAGGAGTTTCAGGCAGCATATATTGAAAGCATGTGGAAAGCTCTTGCAGAGAATTCAACAATATCCGGAGGTATTCTCTGGACCTGGGCAGATTATATTCATGAAACCCACTTTGCCCTGACCTCTCCTTATGCACCATATGGTGTTGTAACCGGAAACCGAAAACAGAAAAAATCCCTCGAAGCTCTTACACGTATGTATGGAGGTACAATACCAGTGAAGTGATTATATGGTCTTTTCTTTATTTGATCCAGAAAACAACAGAAAAATGAAAACAAAATCCAATATCAAAGCAGACCGGTTAAGCATGGTAATGATCTCAGCAGTCCTGACTTTAAGTTCTTTCTTCCCGGATGTAAACAGGTAAAAAATGGTGACCTGGCACCAGTTGCGAATGAGCAATCAATAAGAAAAATCCGGGAATTGTCCGGCAACTGGAGATTTCAGCTTGACATAAGAAACATTGGAGAGAATAAAGGCTGGTACAGAGAGGATTTTAACAGGAACGGCTGGGCAAATGTAATGGTGCCACAGGCATGGGATTGTTATGAAACGGCACTTTGGGGTTATGAGGGAATCGGCTGGTATGCTGTCAAGATAAATCCGGCCGATTTTATTCCCGGCAACCGGACGGAAATTATTTTCAACCGTGTCCTGTATTACAGTAAAGTCTGGATCAATGGTGAATTTATAGGAGAAAATATCGGAGGCTATCTGCCTTTTAGTTTCGATGTGACCAAATATCTTAAACCTGGCCAGAAGAATGAGGTCGTTCTGAGGGTGGATAACAAGGCAAGAATTGAATGGCTTCCCGCAGCCCAGCAGGTAGAATGGATTCAGTACGGAGGCATCCTGCAACCGGTAAAACTGGTAACCACATCTCATATTTACATTGAGGATCTGATTTTAAGGAGTGATCTAGCAGATGGTAAAGCTCAGATAAACTGCATTGCTGATGTTGTTAATGAGTCTGATGCTGCATCCGAAATGGAACTTGAGATTGAATTATCAAACGGGAATGATATTACAAAAAAATCAGAAAAAATATTATGCAAGCCGAATGACACTACAGAATTAACTATTTCTCTTTCATTGGATCATCCAAAATTATGGTCGCCGGAGAGTCCTTCTTTATATGATGTAAAAGGAAAGCTTAAAAAAGATGAATTAGTGATTGATGACGTTGCCGATCGTACCGGAATCAGGAAAATAAGCATTCAGGGTAATACAATTCTGCTTAACGGTAATCCTGTTACCATAAAAGGAGTCAACCGCTATGACGAATATGGCAACTATGGGGTAAATGTTCCTGAAGAAATATTGCGTAAAGAGCTGGCATTAATGAAAAGCGTCGGGATAAATACAATCCGTGTCCACTATCCCCAGTCACCTGATTTATTGTCCCTGTACGATGAATTCGGATTCATGATGCTGGAAGAGGTCCCGCTTAACTGGTGGGGACAGAAATGGTGGGGTGAGGATGTTACAATGAGCCTTGATATTCTGGATCAGGCAAGACCGGCGCTAAGGAAAATGATAAAAAGGGATAAAAATCATCCCTGCGTAATTATTTGGAGCATGTGCAATGAGTGCAGGACTGACACTGAAACCGGAATAACCGTAATGCGTGAATTACTCAGATTGGCAAAGTCGCTTGACCCTACCCGTCCTGCAACATTTGTAGCCAATGGCAATCCGGTAGATCATCTTGGATTCGATGAAGCGGATATTGTTTGCTTCAATAAATATTATGGTACACTCGAAGGTTCGCTGTGCGACAATATTTCACAGATAGACTCACTCGGCTTTCAACCCATTGTTAAAGAGCTTGAACGTGTCCGTAACAGCTTTAGCAATAAACCGATAATAATAACAGAATTCGGAGCTCAGGGAATTAAAAACATTCATGGCGATGCTCCATATTCGGAAGAATTCCAGGCTGCCTATATTGAGAGTGCCTGGAAAGCGATCAGCAGTGTTCCCGGAGTAACAGGAGGAGTCCTGTGGTGCTGGGCTGACTATTATCACCGGAAGTATTTAATCACATATAATGACTATGGACCATATGGCGTTGTGACTGTCGACCGTAAGCCGAAAATATCCCTGGACGCACTTGCACGCATGTATGGTGGCTCGAATGCCGGAAAGTGATCGGAATTATTTCTCTCCGGAAAATAATAAAATGACGATGATTGTGAGCAAGTCTGAAACAATAAACCAGAAAGAAATACCGCATTTAAAGCGTGCTTTGGGATTGTGGGACCTTGTATTCTATGGAATAGTACTTATAACTATAACAGCACCACTGCCAATTTTCGGGATAATCAGCAACCAGGCAAAGGGACATGTGGCTCTGACCATTCTGATAGCCATGGTGGCGATGCTCTTTACGGCAATCAGCTATGGCCGCATGGCAAGTGTTTATCCTTTTGCCGGTTCAGCTTTTTCCTATGTCGGAAGGTCTATCAATCCTACTTTAGGTTTTTTAACAGGATGGGGAATGGTGATGGATTATATGCTGAATCCAATATTATGCACAATATGGGCCAGCAAAGCTTTAATGAATATCATACCGCAAATTCCATATGCTGCCGGCGTAGTTTTTTTTGCATTGCTCTTCACCTCATCAAATCTGCTGGGAATTAAATCAAATGCCAGAAACAACCGGATACTTATAATAGTACTTACCTCCGTTGTTTTGATTTTTATCTTTTATGCTGTCAGGTTTTTATTAAATACTCCCGAACTTACACATGATCGCCTGCTTAAGCCATTATATGATCCCAAGACATTTTCTTTGCCGCTGGTACTTACCGGTACATCAATAGCCGCATTAACATATATAGGTTTTGATGGAATCTCAACCCTGTCGGAAGAGGTAAGGAATCCACGGCGTAATATTTTACTGGCAACGGTACTGACCTGTTTATTCACAGGGATAATTGCAGCACTTGAAGTTTACATAGCTCAACTTGTCTGGGGAGAGTGGGGAAATTTTCCGGATAATGATACCGCTTTTGTATTCGTAGCAAAGAAAGCCGGAGGCAATTTACTTTTCCATATTATGAATATAAGCCTTTTGTTTTCATGCATTGGCGCAGGAATCGGATCCATGCTGGGAGCTGCCAGATTACTTTATGGAATGGGCCGGGAAGACGCTATTCCAAAAAAGTTTTTCGGAATGATTGATTCAAAAAGGTTTATTCCACGCAATAATGTCCTGTTTGTCGGAGCTACCACTCTGATCGGAGCCTTTGTACTCAGCTATCAGCTGACAGCAGAGATGCTGAATTTTGGAGCTTTTATCGCATTTATGGGAGTTAATCTGTCGGTCTTCTTTCATTTCTTTGTAAGGGAAAAGAGCAGGAAGTTTATCAACATTGTTCCTCCTTTTTTGGGATTTGTCTTCTGCTTCATGATATGGATAAACTTGCGTATACAGGCACAGATAGCAGGCAGCATCTGGATCCTGGTCGGAATGATTGTCGGCTATATAAAAACAAATGGATTCCGCAAAAGCATTTCATTTACTCCAACCTCCGATTCTGAAACATAAAACTTACATATATGAAAAAATCAGGCATTTCGCGCAGGGATTTTATGAAAGGTCTTGCAACAGGAGCGCTGGCTGTTACGATTATCCCCTCCTGTACAGGCAGGTCAGCAGATAAGGGTGAGCAGACTATTACCAGCCTCCCTCCCTTCTTTGACTGCAATAAGTATATCGGTCCGGGCTTCCCGGATCGTCCGGATTTTCCAAAGGCAACTGACCTGCTGGCCCACATGGACCGGCTGGGTATAGACCGTGCGGTGGCATGGCATACTTCTGCAAGGGAATTTCACCCGATGCCGGGGAACAAGCAGCTGGTAAATGAAATTGAAACCTCTTCATGCCGTGAACGGATCATCCCTTCCTTCATCATTGCACCCACAATGATCAATGAACCGCATGCCATGGATCACTTCCTGGAGCTGGTCACAAAGCATAATATTCATGCATTTCATTTCTTCTCACAGAATGCTGGATGGTCGCTTCGTGATATCTCCCCGGTACTTCTGAAAATTTCAACTCCTAAGCCTGTACTTTTCCTGGACTCCTTTGAGAATCTTGGAGATGACCTCAGCATTATCATGGATTTTTCTGCAGAATTCCCGCAGGTTTCTATCATCTTTACCAACGCGATGTGGGTTCACTATAATAAGCTCTATAAGCTGATGGAGGCACGACCAAATATATTTGTTGAGACCTCGCTTCTTCACATGTATCTTACGCATGAATATTTTATTAAAAATTATGGCGTTGATCGCCTCATTTTTGGTACAGGCTACAAGTCAAATAATGGGGCTTCCATCGCCTCCCTGGTGCATGCTGATATCAGTCCCGATCAAGCTCAGATGATCGCACACGGGAACCTGGAGCGGATGCTCGGCATCGAATCACCTCTGATCGGGACCAGACCTGTTACCGGAGACCGGCTCTGGCACCGCCTCTTACGGCAGGAACAACTCGGTCCTGATATTATCGATGGGCATACTCATATGTCCCGCACTCTTGCTAATTGGGAAGACCATGACCAGGCTGATATCGGTTCGCATGCCAGACAAGCTTTGCAAAGAATGGACAGGATGGGTGTGAGTTCAATGATTATTGCCGAGTATACAGTCTATGACCCGGATTTATCCACTGGCAAGACCTGGATGGAAGAGCATCTGAGCGCATATGGAGACCGTTTCCATAGCTATTTCAGCGGCCTGGCTTTCAACCCTGAGAATGAGAAGACAATGGTACCCCGGCTGGATGAGATCTTTTCACGGCCTTTTTATGTCGGTTTTAAAATGCATAACAACCACTGGAGCATCCCGGTGACAGATCCGCGTTTCGAACCTGTATGGAAATACGCAGATAAACACCACTTGCCAATCCTTCTGCATACATGGGATGATAAATATGATGCGCCAAAAATGCTGACTGATATTGTGGCCCGTTATCCCGATGCTATTTTCATACTGGGTCATTCCGGCAATGCAGACAGGATGGATGCAGAAATACTGGCGCTGGCGAATCCAAATGTTTACCTGGAATGGTGCGGCAGCTTCCTGGATCCGACAGACTGGAAAGAAACACTTGACCGGATTGGCAACAGCCGGCTCGTTTATGGCAGCGACTTCATTTCATGGGAGGCTCAATGGGGTCACGATCCTGCCTGGGAAATGGGACGACTGCTGTCGCTCGATGTGCCGGATGAGACGCTGATTCCAATACTTGGGGCTAACATGCGAAAAATTCTCGCCATGCGAGGGTAAAGCACTATAACTGGCACGGATTGCAAATCCGCGCCAGCTTCTCGAGAGAGCACCATCCGGGTGCTAAAAAAAGGCTGCCCAATTCGGACAGCCTCTTAAAATATTTCAAAAATACGAAGTTATTAATAACCCCAATTCTGTATTAGTTTTGGGTTCTGGTCAATTGCGCCCTGCGGGATCGGAAGAAAGTACATTTTCTGTTGAAAATCATGCGGCCGGTCAAGCGAAGCTGGTGTATAAACCCATACCCCGCTGTTATCGGAAGGGGAAGTATTTGTGATCACAATCCTCTGCAGATCTTCATTCAGTTTTACTTCAGCAATTTTCCAGCGTAACAGGTCATAAAGCCTCTTGGCTTCATATGACAATTCAATTCTGCGTTCATGCCGGATTGCCTGACGCATTTCATCCTGTGATAACCCTGGTGCAAGTTCCGGAAGATCCGTGCCAGGTCTTGTCCTGATAGCATTCACTGCCTCGTAGACTGAAGCATCAGGCCCGACAGCTTCATTCTGAGCTTCGGCATAATTCAGAAGAACCTCTGCATAACGGGTATAGACAAAGTTTTGTCCGTTTAATGCACTTGGTGGATGATATGGATCCAACATCTTTTTTGAAGAATATCCGGTATTCCCGACATCACCTCCGCCATAGTCAACTTCATTGAGAGAAGGATTTACCTGGTCGATGCGATAACGGATTATGTCCTCTGTAGGCATCCATTCCTGTTTGTAGGAAGCTCCATCAAACACAACAAAATTATAAAACCGCTGCTCCCTGTTTACATAGGGGTCCTGAGGATCATAACCGGAAGTCGGATCTGTAATATTCTTTCCGTCAGCTGTCTGGAACTCATCTACAAGCTGTTGTGTGGGACTGTAATTTCCCCAGCATATATATGTATTAAGTACATAAGTCGGACCGCCACCCCAGATATCATAGTTATTTGGCATCGTTGTTGCAACATATTGCCTGTCCCATATTACTTCCTCATTATATTCATTTGCTTCTCTCCAGAATTCAGTCATTTTTGGGAATAGATTATATTCGCCTGTACCTTTATGTCCCCAGGTATCAATGAATTGTTTATTTGTAGCAGCAGCAACCGCCCATCTTCCCTGGTCAGGAGTAGCAAAACTCTGCAAATTATCCGGACTGGCCGGAACCGCAGGTGATGCAGAATTATATGACGGACTTGCAGCAAACAGCTGAATCCAGCCTTTTAATGCCAGCGCCGCTCCCAGAGTGGCCCTGCCAGCATCCGCAGCACCACTGCTGTACTTAACCTCCAGTTTCGCATTGTTGACTACTGCATCCAGTTCCCCGATAATAAAATTAAAGGTCTCCTCAAAGGTACCTCTGGGAACATAAAGCTGGTCTTCAGTCATTGTGGCCCTGTCCTGAGGTTCTGTAATAATTGACAAACCTCCGGTCAGCATAAACAATTCACTGTAATAGTATGCCCTCAAAAACTTTGCTTCGTCTACGCGTTTGGCCAGCCATTCCTCCGAAAAATTTGCAGCATTCAGTTGTACATTGGTTATAAACGTATTACATGCCCTGATCTGCTGATAGGTATGGGCCCAGTTTGCTTCCATGGCGGGACCGACCTGACTTCCCCATGGACCGAAATAATCACTTCCTGGCATTTACAAGTCCTTTTTTCCAGTTGTAGGATGTATAGTATTCCGATACATCATTATCATCAGTAAAATTATCCAGACAATCAGGATTACCGGGTTTATCCGGGAGCAGGCTGTAACAGTAATTCAGGTAAATATCTGCATTGCTCTCGTCAGCCCACATTGTTACGTCTGTGAGTGTTCTCCTTGTTAGTTGTTTCAAGGAAATCCTCCTGGTTACAGGAAAATGTACCAGCAAGTACCAATCCTGCAAGCACAATGTTTCTTATAAGTTTTAACTTTATCATAGTACTTTGATTTTTTAGAATGGTTAGAAGGTAACATTTAAACCAAAAGTAAAAGATTTCATCAAAGGATAGGATGTTTCAAGACTGTCATAACCTTGCTCTGGATCCATATACTTAAGGTTACTGAATGTGAGTAAATTCTGTCCGGAACAATAAGCCCTGATATGACTGATCTTAAGAGCTTTCAAAACGCTTTGCGGAAGGGTATATCCGAAAGTAAGTGTTTTCAGTCTGAGGAAGTTTGTATTCTTCATCCAGAAATCAGTATCCAGATCATTCCCGTTATTTGCAGTCGGACCCAGGTCTGCCCTTGGGTATTTGGCATCCTGATTATCCGGTGTCCAGTGATTGTTCAGGTACTCATAATCGGTATTACTATTGTCATTTCTGAAACATACCGTCTGGAAACCAAATGTTCTTAAGAAGCCCTTGCGGAGCCCTGGAAGAACAAGCTGAGATCAAAACCTTTCCATTCAGCAGTCGGGGTAAAGCCATAAGTCATTTCCGGATAAACAGGGTAACCATATCGACTTCATCGTTCTGATCGATCACTCCGTCTGGTGTCAGATCACCATTCTGACCTCTGATATCTGCGTATTTAATATCTCCGGGATGCAGTTCTCCAAACTGTATAACATTATATCCATCCTCACTATTGATAACACCATCGCTGTTTATGTCATCTGCCTTGAGTAAAGAGACCCAATGATTTATATCCGAATGGGGTAAGATAAGGTCTGCCTGTCCTCCTCCGATTTGGATTATCATAAGTAGCAGAGGTCTCAAATACCTGAACCATTTTATTCTTTGCAAAACTAAAGTTACCGATAAACCAATCTTAATCCATTAGTAAAGTCACGCCGTGAACCCACAGTCAACTCGACTCCCTTGTTTTCCATCTCGCCTGCATTTTCATCAGCAAGAGGTAGACCATACTCCTGAGGAACAGTGATAGCTGGTGGCAGCAACATTCCTGTCCTGTGTTCAAAGAAAGTAGTCCGCTTCAACAGTTAACAAACTATTCCACAATGTTGCTTCGAAACCGATATCTGTTTTTGTTGATACCTCCCATGTGATATTTGGGTTTGATTCCTGTGGTGAATAGGCAATAGGAACCATTGTCCCAGTACCAAAAGCATATCTGGCTCCCATCCAGATTATACCCGCTCAGGTACTGATAAGGCATCACCTGCGAGATTACCTGATTTTCCCCACGAACCCCTTAGTTTCAGATTGTCTATAAAATGCGATGTTCTGCATGAACTTTTCTTCAGAAAGTCTCCATCCCAGTGAGAAAGCCGGAAAGTATCCCCATTTAAGTCCGGGGGCAAAATAATAATGTCCGTCGTAGCGTCCGGATGCTTCAGCCATGTATTTGCCATTATATACATATCCAACCCTGTACACATATCCAATCTGGCTTCCCATATCTGATGAGCCGCCATTGTCGAAATCGTTCTTATCGGAACTGCCCATATTTATTTCATCGATGGAGACTACATAGTTGTTCCTTCTCGCACTGATATAACTGCTCTGACTTTCACGAGCCTCTGCAACGAATAATCCAGTAAATTCATGTTTTCCGAAGGTTCTCTGGAAATTTACATAGCCCTGCAGAGTAAGTGCCTGCCCCCTGCCGTTTTGCTGGGTCAGGAAAGTATAGCCAGGTGCATCTCCGCCTTCTCTCGGGTTAATTCGTCTTTCATAAGAATACGGAGTAGTGGTGAGATCCTGTACCCAGTAATACCATGGGGTGTGCCATCCCTTCTGAAAGCCGGAATTACTGTCATAACTGACAGCTCCTTTAATGCTTAGTCCCTTTACAAAAGGTAATTGCTGCTCTATAGAAAGAGAACTTAATACGGTGTTCAGATCCCTTTTATCCCAGCCTCCTGCATTAAGCACGGCTGCAGGGGCGTTTCCTGAGGATTGTCCCCACAGGCCATTCGTATAATAAAGATTATGAATTGGCAGATATTTGTATGCTGACCTGAACATATGTACGGCATCTTCACTTGGATCAAGACCGTTTCTCCGCTCCATTGAACTAATTACTGAAAGAGATACTGTTGTAGTTTTGGTAACTTTTGATTCGAGATTAATATTATAGTTAAACCGGCTGTAGTTAACCTGGTCAAACAAACCCTCCTGTTTGAAATAGCCCATTCCAGCAAAATATTTCATTCTTTCAGTACCACCGGTTAACTGCAGATAATAGTTTTGAACCGGGGCAACCATGTTCACAAGATCCTTGGCAGTACTGTTCGGATAACGGTCAGGATCCTCTGCGTTCAGATTATCATAATCATTTACAAGACTGGGTAAAAATGGCAACTCAGCGTCCGGAGCACCCGGATTTGCATTAAGATATGCTTCATTCTTCAGTTTCATGTAATCTTTTGCAGTTCAACAGATCAGGGTAATAAGTAGGTGTCTGCCAGCCGTAATATGTGTTAAAAGATAGCGTTGGTGCACCAGTCGCCCCCTTTTTAGTAGTAATGAGGATAACGCCATTGGCACCGCCTAATCCATAAGGCGCAACTGCGGCAGCGTCTTTAAGAACAGATATGGACTCTATTGATGAAGGGTCAAGCTGACTTATATTGTTCCTTCTGAAACCATCAATAATTATCAACGGTGCGTTATTATCACCGGTGGTTCCAATGCCCCTTGATAAAAATTTCCGGGTTATCATAACCAGGCTGTCCTCCATTTGGTCTCATCGTTCACTCCTGCAACATTTCCTGCGATGGAGTTGCTGATATTGGGAACCGGGAGTTTTGGCTACAAGCTCTCCCTTTAACACTACTCACAGATCCCGTAACCGTGGTTTTCTTCTGAGTACCGTATCCAACTACAACAATTTCATCAAGGTTCTGCAGCTGGGAAACAAGTGCCACATCGATAACAGTTTTTCCTTCAACAGGCATCTCGATACTGGCATACCCAATGAAAGAAAACACAAGAACAGCATCCCTGTCAGGCACAGCAATTGAGTATCTGCCATCAATATCAGCAGTAGCACCAAGTGTTACACCCTTAACAATGATGTTTACACCTGGTAAAGCTTCCCCTGTCTGGCTATCAGTGACCTCTCCTGTAATAGTTATTCTCTGAGGCTCTTCATCATTAAGATAATAAGCCGGAGCTGCTGACAGATCGAAGAATCCAAACATCAGAATCATTGCAGTAATTTTCATAAGCAGAAATAGTTTATGAATACTACTAAATGACCTGTTTAGTCCAGAACGATTAAGATTTTTTTTCATAGACAGGATATTAAATGGTTAGTAGTGACATAATTCATTAATTTTGGAAAATTGGTTATCGATTACGGAGAATAGATTTAGCAAAGATTTTGCAGTGATCAGCTTTGTCTGATGAAAAGGTCATTACTACAGGTATACTTTGTGTTATTAATTTACCTCAATCCCCTGGTAAACAGAACAATAAATAAATGGTATTTATACCGCTCCAAAAATGAAGAAAAGTAAATATATTGTATAAATAATTACAATACTGAGTTGGCATTAACAAGTAGTTACACTATTTTAACATAAACCCTACCTTCGCTATCTCTTAATCTCAAATTCCCCATCAAGCCGTATGTCAGCAGATGAACTGCCTACCATCACTTTAAATATTCCCGGTTCCACAACCCATTCGAGATTCCTGTCCAGAAATGCCAGATGCTCCTTTGTCAGCTTAAATTTAACCGTTTTTTTCTCCCCCGCGGCCAGGCTTACTTTTTCAAAGCCTGCAAGTTCTTTTGCAGGTGTTGACATCGAGCTGATCACATCATCAAAATATAACTGGACAACCTCGCTGCCTTCCCTCTTTCCTGTATTCTTAACATCTGCACTCACATAGATCTCTCCTGAGGGGCCTGTTTCTTTTGGAGTGATCTGAAGATTGCTGTATTCGAAAGTCGTATAACTTAATCCAAATCCAAAGGGATAGAGCGGCAAGGAACTCATATCAACATAATTCCGTTTCACAGATGTGAGCCAGAATTCTTTTGAAGGCATATGATTATAATATACAGGAAGCTGACCTGAATGGCGTGCAACAGTAACAGGTAACTTTCCACCCGGGTTGTAATCGCCGAATAAAACATCGGCAATGGCATTGCCACCCTCCTCTCCGCACATCCAGCCCTCAACTATGGCCGGTATGTTTTCAGCGGCCCAGCGTATTGATAATGTCCTCCCATTTATTAAAACTGCAACTGTAGGGGTACCAGTGGAATGAACGGCTTCCAACAGCTCTTCCTGAAGTCCGGTCAGATCCAGGCTTGCAACATCATTTGGCTCGCCATTTGTTCTTTCACCATACTCACCAACAACAACTATAGCCAGATCTGCCTTTTTTGCTGCTGCTTTAGCTTTGCTTATCTCATTGAGCTCATTGCCAATTATTTCACAACCTTTCACATAAGTGACTTTTGTCCGGGGAGAAACCTTATTTCTTACACCGTCCAGTACCGATACAATATTCTGCAATATGGTATCAGCAATATAATCGCCAAGCTGTTCCCGTCCTGCATCGGCATTTGGTCCAATAACTGCAATGGATTTAATATCTTTGCTAAGAGGCAGAAGATTTTTTTCATTTTTCAATAAGACAATTCCTTCACGGGATGTCTGACGGGCCAGTTCACGACTCTCTTTTGTATTGGCCTCTCTGACGGCTCTCTCCACGTCAACATACGGATTTTCAAACAATCCAAGGAGAAACTTGATCCTTAATATCCGCCTGACAGACCTGTCAACGGTCTCTATTGCAACCTTACCTTCCTGTACATTTTCCCGCATGGCATTCATATAACCATCTTCGTGCCAGATGCTGACATCCACTCCGGCTTTAAGGCACAATTCTCCGGCTTCCTTCATAGTGGATACTATTTGCTCATAAACCAGAATACCTATCCCACCTCCTTCGCAAAAAACCAGTCCGTTAAAATTCAGTTCGTCATGAAGAATTTTTGTAAGCAGTTTTTCCGATGCATGAGCTGGCAAGCCGTCAATGGCCGGATATGTTGCCATTATTCCCAGTGCTCCTGACTTTTTTATACCGGCCTCCCATGAAGGCAGGAATACTTCCCTTAGTTTTCTCTCTGAGATCTCCATAGCGCCTCTCTCAAGTCCGCTTACAGGCTCGCCTTGTCCCGGAAAATGACAAAGCAAGGCTATTGCCTTCTCATGAGACGTTAAATCGTCACCCTGCATTCCCATAACTATTGATTCCGCGATACGTGAGCATAGATATGGATCTTCGCTGTATCCCTCTTCATTTCTTCCGAGCCTGGGATCCCTGTTGGGCTCAATCACCAATGTGCCCAGAAAATGAACACCCCTGGTCCTTCCTTCTCTGCCGGCAACAGAATAGATCTGTCTGACAAGTTCCGGATTCCATGTACTCCCTATGGCCAGACCTTCAGGAAATACCGTTGCGCCCGGGGTTAAAACTCCATGTGTACCTTCTTCCATAAATAAAAGTGGTATTTTCAGGCGGTTCTTCTCAAAAGCAATCTTCTGAAGTTCATTCAGAAACTCAGCCTGTGGGCGTGGACCCCCTTCGAACATAAGTGTTGGTGCCCAAAAACCTCCCGCAGGTCCTATATTCGGCACTAATTTGCCCTCGGCAAATTTACGGACTGCATCAATCCTGGCCGAAAGATCCTTTGCCATCATTCTATGGTAAGGCATATTCAGCTGACCAAGTTTTTCTTCCAGTGTCATCCGGGAAAGCAGGTCATCCACTCTTTTTTCGACAGGCTGGTCAGGATCCAGATAAACCGGTTTCTGTGCATAGGAGAAATTGACCATCATGGCACCTATAACGATAATGGTTAATGCAATTTTAAAATTTTTTGCAATTTTCATATTTCTGAAATTAAATGATTAAATACCTGCCAAAGAAATCTAATATACAATTTAGTCAATTTTTTACCTCAAATGCCCCTTTCAGCTTTATATCTTTTGATGAACTGCCAACCATTACCTCAAAAGTACCGGGTTCGACAATAAGGTTCATATCCCTGTCGAAGAGCGACAAATCTTCAGGATTAAGTTTTAAATGCACGGTTTTCTTTTCTCCCGGTTCAAGAGATATTTTTTCAAATCCCTTAAGTTCCATGACTGGTGTGGTAACCGAACTTATGATATCGTTGATGTATAATTGCACCACCTCGGATCCGGAACGGTCCCCTGTGTTTGTTACCTCAAGACTTATGTCCACATCTCCTGCAGGTCCTATCAATTGGGGAGTAATGACAAGATTATCGTAAGTAAATGTTGTATAACTTAACCCGAAGCCAAACTCATAGAGAGGGGTCGCGCTCATATCCGTGTAAGATCTGTCAATCTCATTAGCTTTCGAATATTTATAATTATAATAAACAGGCAGCTGACCAACATGTCGCGGGATGGTTATTGGCAATCGTCCTGACGGGTTGTAATCACCAAATATGACGTCGGCAATTGCAAGACCTCCTTTTTCACCGCAATACCATGGTTCAATTATCGCCGGAACATTTTCAGCTATCCAGCGTGTTGAAAGTGGCCTTCCATTAATAAGGACCACAATGGTAGGTGTTCCGGACTCATAAACTGCCCTGACAAGATCTTCCTGGAGGCCGGTAAGATCAAGTGATGCAATATCCCTGTGCTCTCCGCTTGTTGCCCCATTAGGTGAATATCGTTCATTTTCGCCTACAACCACAATTGCAATATCGGCATTCCTGGCTGCTTTTTTTGCTTTCAGAATTTCATTCAGCTCATTTCCCATAACATTGCATCCCTTTATATAGGTAACTTTTGTTTTAGACGAGACCTTACTCTTTATGCCCTCTAAAACAGTCACAATATCCTGATATCCAGGAATCGAGCTTGCAGTGTAATCACCAAGCTGGTTAAGGTCATTGTCGGCATTCGGACCTATGACTGCAATTGATCTGATGTCCTTTTTCAACGGGAGCAGATTGTTTTCATTCTTGAGCAGCACAATGCCCTCACGGGCTGTCTTAAGTGCAAGTTCCTGATGTTTAACCGAATGCACAATACTATCAGTATGGTTTTCATCCACAAAAGGATTTTCAAAAAGGCCAAGACGGAATTTCTGCAACAGAATACGGCGTACTGCCCGGTCAATTGTTGAAATATTTACTTTACCCTCATGAATATTTTCTATCATTGATTCCATGTACGCCTTTTCGTGTGATATCCCGACATCAACTCCTGATTTCAGAGCAAGCGCTCCGGCTTCTTTTTGTGAGGAAACAACATGATGATAAATAAGGTATGAAATACCTCCACCTTCACTCAAAACCAATCCCTCAAAACCAAGTTCATCCCTGAGAACGGATGTCAGCAGTTTTTCTGAAGCATGAGCAGGAACACCGTCTATGGCCGGATAGGTTGCCATCACACCTAATGCGCCGGATTTTTTTATCCCTTGTTCCCAGGGAGGAAGAAAAACATCCCGGAGAGTCCGGTCTGATATTTCCTGTTCACCGTCTTCAAGGCCACTTACCGGTTGGGTCTGACCCGGGAAATGGCATAAAACAGCAACAGCTTTATCCGGAGCAGCAATATTATCGCCCTGAATACCCTCAACTATTGCTTTCGCGAAGGATGAGCACATATAGGTATCTTCACTGTAACCCTCACAGTTTCTTCCCATTCTCGGATCCCTGTTCGGTTCGATAACCAGGGTACAAATGTGGTCAGTACCTGTCGACCTGGCTTCTTTTGCGACGGTTGAATAGATATCCCTGACCAGAGCCTTATTCCAGGTACTACCGATTGCCAGGCCCTCCGGGAATATTGTGTGACCAGATGCCTGCACGCCATGCGTACCTTCATTGATCATTATAAGTGGTATTTTTAACCTGGTTCCTTCAACAGCTATTTTCTGGAATTCATTGTACAATTCTGCCTGTCTGCGTGGTCCCTCAGGGCATAAGATGTCATGCATCTGCATCAGACCGCCACCAGGCCCAATTCCGGTTTCATTGATCCCTGCAACGAATTTTTTACATCCTTCAATCTTATTCTCAATCCCTTTACCAAGCTGAGGTTCATAAACACAAGGCATATTCAGCTGTCCAATCTTTTCTTCCAGAGTCATACGTGAAAGCAGGTCTTCAACTCTTTTTTCATCTGGCTGCTTCGGGTCAAGATATAGTAACTGCTGTCCGTAAGAAACAATATTCAAAACAAAAGTCAGAAAAATGACAGGCAGCGACGTTCTGAAATTTAATATTAAGTACATGAGATCTTTTCTAGATAATTTTTTAGTCTTCAAATCAATAATGACAAATAATAAGGAATGGTCTTATTTCACTTCAAATTCTCCTTTGAGTTTTATATCTGCCGACGAACTGCCAACCATCACCGAGAACATTCCGGGTTCTACTACCCAGTGCAGGTCCTGGTCAAGAAAAGAGAGATGTTCAGGTGTAAGTGTAAACTCGACTCGTTTTTTCTCACCAGGCTCCAGCATTACCTTCTCGAATCCCTTAAGTTCTTTTACAGGTCGTGTAACTGTGCTAACAACATCGTTTATGTACAACTGAACTACTTCACCACCAGCTAGCTTCCCGGTATTTGCAACATCGAGACTGACCTGATAATCTCCTTCTGCTCCATTTAGTTTTGGCGCTATGGAAAGATTGCTGTATTCAAAAGTTGTATAACTTAAACCATATCCAAATGGGAAAAGGGGTGTTAAATCCATGCCGACATAGCCATCTCTCATTCTTACAGCTTTCGAGTGAGTATAATTATAATACATTGGCAGCTGACCTGCACTCCGGGGGACTGTTACAGAGAGGCGGCCACTGGGATTGCAGTCACCAAAAATAATTTCAGCAAGAGCCTGGCCTCCTTTCTCCCCGCAGTTCCAGGCCTCAATAATTGCAGGTACATTTTCAGCAGCCCACCTGATTGACAAAGGTCTTCCGTTAATGAGAACAACGATTGTCGGAGTACCTGATTTATAGACTGCTTCAATCAGCTCCTGCTGGAGTCCTGTAAGGTCAAGTGATTCCACATCGAGTCCCTCTCCGTCTGTTCCGGTTCCTTTCGGTGCCCTCCTCTCATTCTCTCCAACTACTACAATTGCAACATCAGCATTCCTGGCCGCCTTTTGAGCTTTTGATATTTCATTAAGCTCATTGCCGATGACATTGCAACCTTTTACATAAGTGATCTTTGTGTTCTCCGACACAATGTTCTTAATGCCTTTAAGCACGGTTTCGATTTCCTGAGGTACGACTTTAGGTGTATAATCCCCAAGCTGATTTAGTCTGTCATCGGCATTGGGTCCTATTATGGCAATTGACCGTATGTTTTTCCTGAGCGGCAGAAGGTTTTTCTCATTTTTAAGTAACACTATACCCTCCCTGGCAACCTGAAGTGCAAGTTCCTGATTTTCCTTTGTATGAGAGACACTCACAGCGTGGTCAGGATCCGAAAACGGATGTTCAAATAAGCCAAGCCGGAACTTCAGATTCAGTATTCTGCGGACTGCCCTGTCAATCAGAGATATATTGACCTTACCTTCATTTACATTCTCGATCATCGGCATCATGTATCCTTTCTCATATGAGATGCCAACATCAAGACCGGCTTTCAAAGCCACCGCTCCGGCCTCTTTTTGTGATTGTACAACGTGTTCATATACCAGAGTTGAAATGCCACCCCCTTCACCAAGAACAAGTCCCTCGAAACCGAGTTCTTCACGGAGTATTTTAGTCAGTATCTTCTCGGAAGCATGAGCAGGAACACCGTCTATTGCTGGATAAGTAGCCATTACTCCGAGAGCTCCGTTTTTCTTTATGCCTGCCACCCACGGCGGAAGAAATACCTCCCTCAGGGTTCTCTCCGAGATTTCCATGGCACCGCGTTCCAGGCCACCCACGGGCTGACTTTGTCCCGGATAATGGCAAAGCCCGGCTACAACCTTATCGGGTGCAGATATGTCATCACCCTGTGTTCCCCGTACAATTTGTTCTGCAATACGGGAGCACATATAGGTATCTTCGCTGTAACCCTCTTCATTTCTGCCGAGTCTGGGATCCCTGTTAGGTTCAACCACGAGGGTGAACAACTGATGAATACCGATCGCCCGCGCTTCACGGGCAGCAACAGTATATATTTCCTTCACCAGGTCCATGTTCCATGTGCTGCCAATAGCCAGCCCCTCAGGGAATACAGTACCACCGGGACACATCAGACCATGAGTTCCTTCCTCGGTGATCAAAAGCGGTATTTTCAGACGAGTCCCCTCAACAGCAATTTTTTGTATTTCATTGATAAATTCTGTCTGCTGCCTGGGCCCTTCATGGAGTATCTCATTTGTTAACGTGAAGAAACCTCCCCCAGGCCCGACTCCCGGTTCCTTCCCACCTTCAGTGAATTTACGGACTCCGTCAAACTTGTCTGCCATTTCTCTTCCCAGACCTCTTTCGTATACGCAGGGCATATTCATCTGCCCGATTTTTTCTTCCAGTGTCATCCGCGACAGCAGGTCATCCACTCTTTTCTCAATTGGCTGCCCGGCGTCCAGATAAACAGGTTGCTGTGCAGAAGAATAACCAACCATCATAAGATCTATGACTATAATGGTTAATGCAGTTTTAAATGTCAATGCAATTTTCATAATGACGTATTCTGTTAAATTCAAATTTGAAATAAAGATTTAAAATTGGCAGTTGGCAAAATGCAGTTGGCAAGTTTTAGTTTTCAGACACAGACTTTTTCCATAATACTGTTGCAATCGAATGAGCCTTAAGCTTCATAACTGATATTTTGTTGTGCCATGATATTTTGCAGTCTGTCTCATCTCCATTATTAATTACATTAAGTACAATGGTGCCATCAGTATTCAGAAAGCCGGCAAAATTTAACTGTGATAACCCGCCTGTACAATTTATCCGGGAGGCACCTGGTCTCACAAATTTGCTGAAATGAGCAAGATAGTAGTATAAACCTGTATAGGTGACTTCCCTTGTATTCCTGTCTACAATGACCACACAATGCTGCCGGTTGGGGTCAGGATCGCTGTGTATTGTTGAAGTCAGCCATGGTCCGCCATCCTGATCAAGGATCATGTTCCAGTAAATCCATCCCGAAACCCAGTTCTTCATATCATTCATTATCATGTTCCCCCAGAACTCGCCATCAGAAAACTCATGTACAGGGCACTTTACCAGACCAGACGGAGGAACACACATATCCATCCCATAACACACTTCAGTCTGCCAGATCGGGATATCAGGATATAGGTTGTGCAAATCCGTGAGACTGGAAAATTTATCCCAGTCATAACCATGCGAGGTAAGAGTACTGATATGTTTTCTGACATCAGGATCTTCCAGAACAGGAGGGAACTTTTCAAGTGCTTCAGGACGGGTACAGGTTTCACCCAGCTGAATTTTTGCAGATATTCCATCCGCCTTGAATTGTGGCACGACATAATTTTTTATCATCTCACCCATGGCTTTGTAGGTGACATTTGAATAATGCGAATTGTCTCCTTCATTGAAAAGGTTCAGATAATCTATCGTTATCCCATTTGCAGCATAAGCCTGTATATATTTTGAATAATATCTGGCCAGAGCACGATAATACTCAGGCTTAATATGCTTTTCACCGTCCTTCAGACCGAAGTACATCCAGTCCGGGGCAAAATCCATGGGAGATTCTATCCCGAACCTGCCATATACTGATGCTGCTTTAATATATGTAACCAGTCCGTTGGGGCCCAGATCCCTTTCTATTGTAAAATGTTCCATTAAAGTATCGCCCGGAGTATCATTATATGTGTACCAGGGGCCCGCTGATGCATAATCACAGGCTGCAATGGGAGATTTCATCAATGTATACCCTGCTCCTGATCCCGGATCGAACAGCATTTTTAATACACTATCCCTTGTTTCTGAGTCAAGAGAATTGAGGCAGATCATACCGGCCTCATTAAATGTTGCTCCGAAACCATCAATTTTCTGAAAGATGATCTGTTCATCTATCTTAATTGCTGATGTTGATGACGGATCTTTTTCCGTGGTGAATGAAAATCCGGATCTCTTTGTCAGTCTGTCACCGTCCAGTGATGAAGAATAAACAACAACCTCAGAGCTATCAGATCTCTGGCATTGAACATTTACTATGATAATACCTACTGCAATCGTAAGAATCATCAAAGGGATAAATTTTAACCGGATCACTTTTTCTTTCATTTCTTTATGAATTACATTGGTTTACTTGCCTCTGCATTTAGACTCATAATTTGTTTTGAATCAGCAACAATCTCAGAATGTGATGAATTGATTTCCAGATAATATTAGCGTGTTACCTGGTCAAAATAAAAGATTATTTGGTTAACAATTCAAGAATGAATTATCCAATCGCTACACTATTTTAACATAAAAATAAACATATTTCCAGTTTGGCAGACTATATTAACATCAAAAAATCAACCTGATTTATTCCTGTGCTAATGGGTATAGCCGCCAACTGAGAGAATTATTGTGAATACAAAGGTTAAATATGTTTCTTCTCCTTTTGAAGCTAGCCTTTCTACACAACCTCTTAATATTCTAACCACTGATTTTCACTGAGTTATCACAGAGGTACACTGTTTGGGTTTTCGTTACATCAAGGATCATTTTTCCAGCATATAATCCTGCTCAATGTTATCCTCCGTGTAACTCCGTGCAAACTCCGTGATCCTCAGTGGTTAAAGGAAAGTGCTGGCTGATTTTTCTTCTATCCTGAACCAGTCAAAGTTCCCTGGGAGTTTTTCCCTGCCTCCAGTGGTCTTCAATATATTCAAGTGATTTTCCTTTGGTTTCAGGGATCAGGTAATAACCCCATATACCGGATATTATACCCATAATTGTAAATGCCCAGAAAGTTCCGGCAAGGGTTAAGGCATCGACGATTTTCAGAAATGAAAAATTGACAACGGTTGTAGCCGACCAGAGTGTAAATGCACCGATACTCATACCCACACCTCTGAATTTTAAAGGAAATATCTCCGAAATTAGCAGCCATGACAGAGGTCCGAAACTTAATGCAAAGGATGCAATAAAAAGAAACATCGTAGTTATGGTGAGTATACTGAAAAGGTTCCCCAGTTCATTTTGAAAATGGAAACACATACCCAATGAAAACAATGTAATTACCAAACCGGATATGCCAATAAAATACAAGAGTCTGCGTCCTATCCTGTCTACCAGAAATATCGACATAATTGTAAAAACCACATTTGAACTTCCGACAATGATGGCCGGCAGTATGGATTGTTCATTGCTGATATAGCCGGCGATTTTAAATATTTTTGGCGTATAATAGACAATTGTATCAATACCTGTAAATTCGGTCAGAATCATTATTCCCACACCTATAATCAAGGGGTATTTTAACCAGGGCTCAGATAGTTTAATTCCTGAAGTCCTGATTTCCCTGTCAGCGGCAATTTCCTCTTTCAGTTTTTTTAATGAGGAATCTATCAGATCAGGATCCTCGACCCTCTTCAGAACATTTGTTCCCTCTTCATCCCTGCCTTTACTGATGAGCCACCGGGGAGTCTCCGGAAGAAAAAACATACCTGCAAAAAGCAAAAAACCAGGTATAAATCCTATATGGAACATTAATCTCCAGGAAAACGGATCAGCATCATTTGCTATCCAATAATCGGTAATATATGAAACCAGTATGCCAACAGTGATCATTAACTGGTTAATTGTAACAAGTGCACCCCTGTTTCTTGCAGGAGATATTTCAGCAATATAGAGAGGGACAGAAAATGACGCAATTCCAATTCCTACTCCCAGGAACAACCTGCTTATTATCAAAAACTTAACATCGGGGGCAATACCGCTCAATACTGCACCACACATAAAAATGACAGAAGTTAAAATAATAATTCTTTTACGTCCAAGAATGTCGGTTATCTTACCACTTATCAAACAACCCAGAACTGCACCCAACAGAACAGCCGTTGTAACTCCCCCAAGCTGGGAATCAGTAAGGGCCCAGCCATTGGAATCCTGCAGGAAAATCAGTGTTCCTGATATTACCCCGGTATCAAAACCAAACAGGAATCCGCCAATGGCAGCTATGGATGATATTATTGTTATATACCGTTTGTTTTGCCTTTTTGCCGGATTCATATTATTTTACCTCCAGTTTACCTTTAAGTCTTATGTCCCTGGATGAACTGCCGACCATCACCTGAAAGATACCGGGCTCAACAACTTCATTCATATCCCTGTCTAACAAAGACAGGTCTTCCGGAAGAATTTTGAATTTAACTGTTTTAGTCTCACCCGGCTCAAGGTGGATCTTTGCAAAGCCTCTGAGTTCCTTTACAGGTGTGGATACACTGCTGATTACATCATTTATGTATAGCTGTGCTACCTCCTCCCCTTTCACTCTGCCGCTGTTTTTTATATCCAGGATTACCTGAGCTTCTCCTGCCGGATTCATTTTATCAGGAATTATCTGCAGGTTACTATATTCGAAGCTTGTATAGCTTAAGCCAAATCCAAATTCATACAGGGGAGTGCCAGGCATATCCACATATTTGTCCCATTTGGTTTTTGAATGATTATAGTATACAGGCAGCTGGCCTACATGACGGGGTATAGTCACCGGTAATTTCCCGCCCGGATTAAAGTCACCAAACAATACATCCGCCACAGCATTACCGCCCTGCTCGCCGCACATCCAGGCTTCTACGATGGCAGGGGTATTTTCAGCAGCCCAGCGGATGGACAATGGTCTTCCATTTATCAGGACGACAATAGCCGGGGTCCCTGTACTGTGAACCGCTTTTAAAAGATCTTCCTGCAGTCCGGTCAGATCAAGGCTGGCAACATCTCTCCCTTCGCCGTTGGTAGTATAGCCGCCTTCACCAAGAACTACAATTGCAATATCCGCACTTTTAGCTGCCTTTTTAGCTTTTTCAATCTCATTCACTTCATTTCCAATGACATTGCAACCTTTTACATATGTGACTTTTGTCCGGGAAGAAACTTTATTCTGTATCCCTTCCAATATTGTTACAACATGTTGCGGAACAGTCTGAGGGATATAGTCTCCCAGCTGATCAACCGGGGCAACTGCATTTGGCCCTATAACTGCTATGGACCTGATTTCCTTCTTCAGGGGCAGGATATTTTTCTCGTTTTTCAACAATACAATACTTTCTCTTGCTGTTTGTAAAGCCAGTTGTTTATGTTCTTCAGAGTTGACAATTTCAACAGCCTTTCCGATATCAACAAACGGATCTTCAAAAAGACCCAGTTGAAACTTGATCCTCAGGATCCTCTCCACAGCCTGATCAACCTGGCTTAGCGGTATTTTACCTTCGTTCACATTCTCAATGAGTCCGCCCATATAAGCATCTTCAATAGAGATCCCGACATCAATGCCTGCTTTAAGGGCCAGTATACCGGCTTCTTTCTGTGTTGCGGCATGACCTTCCGTGACAATGGTTCTGAGTCCGTCTCCCTCACCCAGGACAATACCTTTAAAACCCATTTCACCTCTGAGCATATCAGTGAACAACTCCTCCGAGCTGTGAGAAGCAACACCATCAATGGCAGGATATGTTGCCATTACGCCCAGTGCTCCCATTTTCTGAACGCCTGCTACCCATGGCGGAAGAAAGACTTCCCTGAGTTTTCGTTCAGAGACCTCCATTGCACCTCTTTCAAGTCCGCTCACAGGTTCACTCTGTCCGGGGAAACAGGTAAAGACGGAGATCACATTTTCTTTTCCTGAGATATCATAACCCTGCATTGATTCGACGATACTCTCGGCGATCTTTGAACACATAAACGGGTCTTCAGAATAGGCTTCCTCATTTCTTCCCGTCCGCGGATCCCGGTACGGTTCAATCACAAGAGTACAAAGTCCGTGAACACCAATGGATCTGCCTTCTTTAGCAGCAACTTTATAGATCTTTTTTACAAGGTCCATGTTCCATGTAGCTCCGATAGCCAGTCCTTCAGGAAATACGGTTCCTCCCGGACACATAAGTCCGTGAGTTCCTTCCTCGATCTGCAAAAGAGGAATACCAAGGCGTGTTTTATCCATGGCAATCTTCTGAAGCTCGTTCAAGACTTCAGCCTGTCTTTTAGTACCTTCATAAATAAGCCTGTCGGAAAGGGTGAAAAAACCTCCTCCGGGTCCAAAAACATCATTATGAGTCCCTTCTGCCCATTTCCTGCAACCTTCCAGCTGTTTGTCCCTTGCTTCCTTTGTCGGATTTTCCCAGAGAGGAGGAGTATCACTATCCAGTCCCCATCCAAGCTCTGTTTTATAACATGTAGGTATATTCATCTGCCCCACCTTTTCTTCCAGCGTCATCCTTGAAATCAGGTCATCAATCCTTTGTTCAACCGGAAAGGATGGATTTTTATAGATTGGCTGATCAACGTTCTGGGAATAAGCTGGTTCAATCGCAATGCCCAAGTTCAGTATCACCAGCAGGATTGTAATTTGTCCGGAATATTTCATTTTGAGAACAGATTAAGTTATTATGGTTATTCAATCATTAATAAAACATGCTTACCGGAATTCTTTCCAGGCATTAATCATCGCCTCAACGCTTTTCCATGGAGTATCGGGAAAAATAGCATCAACCGGATGGAGGATAAACCTGTTTGTGGGACCCAGGATGTCAAGTGCTGCTTTTACTTCATGGCGGATTTTTTCAATATTATCAGAAGCCAGGTTTACCGAATTTATTCCGCCGACCATAGTCATACGATCTCCAAACAGCTCTCTGGCCCGTACAAGCGGAATTCCGTCCTGCACTGGATCTACAAAGTAAAGCAAATCGACACCTGCATCTGCCAGAAGCGGCCCGAGTGTTTCAACTCCGGTTGTCATGACATATCCAAATTTTTTCCCATGCTTATGTGCCAGTGCGGTCAGTTTCATGAGTCCTGGCAATACATAATCCCTGAACAATTCAGGGGACCAGAAATCGGTGGAAGAGTACCATCCCCGCTGACATACCATGTCAATTCCGGCTGACTGTACAGCTAATTCGGTCCGGGCATAGTCGGTAGCTCCTATAATGTCAATCAGCCTTTGAAATGCCTCCGGTTCTGTCATCGACATTGTAACTGCGCCATCAACTCCTGTAAACCAGACAACTGCATCCATCCCGAATGCAGTCCAGGCCTGAACAAACAACCCGTTCTCCGCGGAAAACCTGCTTACCGAGGAGATACGCTGATCGTACCATTTTTTCTGCTCCTCATCCGGAGGACAATAGAGGTACTTCAATTTATCAATTTCAGAGGCTTCACTGACAAGATGTTTTTTTGCCCTTGGTATATTGTAATCTTCGATAACCGGAACATTAAGGGGCTGAACAGGCCATCCATCAGGCTCTTTACCGGTTTGCTTCACAGCATGACCTATTTTGCCTAGTGGAGTATCATACTCACGAAACATTACCGGATATTGTTCGTCACCACCTTCGCCACCGGGGGGGATTACAATATCCTTCCAGGTAACTTCGGGACTAATGCTCCATGGAACTGACACATCGAGCACATCATCCACACCAATCGACAGCCATGCCAGTGCACGTTTAAAATCATCCTCAAGCGACCATTCCTGTGGCAGAGTGTGTAAAAATTCCAGACGTTTTGTATACCAGTAATTTACTTTTTCTTCATTTGTGGTCCAACTTAAATGTTCCGGGGGACGAAAGCCGAAACACCATGTTGTCAGGGGAATATGATCGGGGGGTACTCCATTCAGCGCACATAAAATTCTTTCTTTTGAGGTCATCGATTTTCATTCTTATAATTGAACATTTCTATAATCTTACAAATTCAATATCAACAAACTGACATAATCGTTCTAGATTGTCACAATATTTACCCGGAATAACCAGGATATGCTGGCTGCTTCCCAGTTTCAATGCTTTATTGAAGAAATCAGCAACCGGCATGTTTAAGCCTGCAGAATAAGTGGTTGGTATCCTCCAGTTTTGGCGGGCAGTCAACAGACTCACCTTCGAATGCCGTAAATCTCAGTTTATTACCATTATAAACACAGTTCACCAGAGTAACATCACCCGGCTTAAACTTTATGCAGGTCACTGCTCCTGAAAAATTATCAGTGGTCTTATATTCAACATCCGGAACAATTTTCACAGGATAGTTTTCATCATGATTCACTACTTCATGATAACCTGCATGTCCGAGGACAAGGCTATTCTTTTCAAGGTCGGCTGTTAGTACTTCGGTAAAAATCGGAATCTGACCTGTAAACTGACTTAGAATATACATTCCGATACCGGCGGGAATATCAGCCTCCATAGCTACAACCACGCCTGATTCACTCAACCGGGGATTACATAAACTCGGGCGCAGGCCTGTAACCGAGTGCATTTCCTCAATAATATCGTTTATGCAGAAAATATCAATATTTTCCACATTAACGATTTTTTCCATCGCGAGTGCATATCTGACTCCTTCTGTCAGATTTCTTTCATCAACCTCAATTTTATATCCTTTCTCTGTAATTGTCCTTTTGAATTCATCAATTTCTGCCTGATCACACTCCTGGGCAGTCCTATACAGATGGCTTATTTCAAGATATTTATACTCGATACCATATAATTTTCTGATATTGAACTCATCAGCCCAGGTTGTTGACATCTGGTTACAGGGGAATGGCAAAACCCCGACAACGGCATTGTGCAATCTTTTCCTGACTTTGAGAGCATTACAGTAATCTCTTATAATCCCATAAACCAGAGGGTCTTTATAATAACCAGTAACAACCTGGTAATTATATTCTTCACGCTTTAAATAGCCGCTTACCTGGAGAGTTCCCACAGTTCCGGAACCTTTTAACATTTCACTATATTTAAGGTATTCCGGTAAAGTTATATAAGGCAAGAAAGTGCACAAAATCAGTGGAAGTTCCGGCATATCTTTCAAGGCTGCACGAAGTATCTGATCTTCGCACCACATCAGAGGCGATACAATCAAACCATCCACCCCTTCATCACTGAATCCTTTAGCGGCACTTGCGGCGCCTGCTTCCGAAAATAAAACCCCGGGATAAATGGGATCAATAAAATCCGATAATTGCAGAACAATCTCCTTACCTATTTTTTCAACATCCTCTGAAAATGAAGATTCATCTGACTGCAATCCGACATTTCTGAACCAGCCTGATGTAATAAACAAAACTCCTATTTTAGCTTTTCCTACCATATAACTGCTCCAAATTTGTCTTTACTTTTATGATAATATCCTGGTGGCGGCATAATAAATCAGTTGTGTTCTTTTACAGGATTGCTAACTATTTTCAAATACAACTACAATGATATCGAGACTATTAACTGTTATTTTTGCCATGTTATTTTTTATTTCCCATTTGTTGCCGATCAATACTTCAGGATCTTTCATAGTGCTGATATCAAAACTTTCGGTGACATCCTCCTGTGTTGGATTTGTAATTATCCAGGCTTCTTTTTTCCCGCTGATCCTTTTTTGAACAAGCAGATTTCCTATTTTTTGAGCCTCAACACCTGATAGCTTCATAAATTTATCGCCCAGTTCAAGAATGGAAGGTGTAAAATAGGCTGTTCCATTATGCCCGATAAATGTACCCAATAACCATATCTTGCCATTACCCACTGTGTTTTCGCATGCTGCCACATCATCTCCTGCTTTAAAAACAGGAGTGCCTCCCAGGCATTCAAAAGTCTGCAGATAATAATTTGCAAGTGTTTTAAAACCTTTAAACTCTCCGGTCCCTTCAAGATAAGTTACAGGTGCGAATTCTCCCCATGTACGTTCCCTGGGTGTCCACCTCTGTCCATTATCCGGTTCGCGGACCACAATAAAGCTCTTTTGCTGCACCCCGGCCATTTCAGCAATTACCGGAGACATCTCTCCCCTGACGGCAAGTGAGTTTTCGCTTATCCTGCCGGCAGCACCTTCACATATCAGGTTACCTCCTGCAGAGACGTAATCTTTCAGCTGCAGTGCAAATTTATCAGATAACTCGAGGGGAAATGGGAGGATCAGGGCTTTATACTGTCCTGCTGTTTTTGCTTCAATTTCATCAATGATCACAAAGTCGACCGGATAACCACTTCGCCAGAGAATATGGTACCATCCCCTGACGCTGTTGTACAAATGTCTCTCAGTTCCATAAAATGATCTGCAAAACTGATAATTGTCTTCATTAATTATGATTCCCACCTTCGCTTTTTGTCTTGTGGGATGGGCAAACAGATCTGAATTCGTACGCAGCAGCTTTCCAATTCTGGACGCCTCTTCGTATCGTTCGGTTGTAATGCCTCTGCTGTCTAGAAGACTAAATCCGTTATTTTCCTGAGCAACGATCTCTGCCCTGGTTACCCAGAATGATATGGCAGATACTCCGCAACTCATTGCAGTGAGCATCCATCTGCGGATATCAGTTGCTGCAGGCACTCTTCCTTTCTGAAAATCTGAGCCGACCGGACCTCCCTGAAATTCTGCCGCCCATACAGGATTATTATCCGGGTTGGCACTTCTGATATAGTCGTAATTCATTGCCAGAGTACTCCACATCTCGCTATACAGGGATTCGTATTTTTTGGGGGGATATTCCCTGGATTGATGGTGATCATCCCACTCGCGGAATGAGGTCCAGGCAGGGTAATTTGAAGATCCCATGAAATCCTCGCAACGGGCAAAAGTCCAATCCTGTCCTGATCCGATAACAGCTCCTCCCTTGTGTGCAAAAACTGTACGTTTCATAGGATCGGCTTCCTTTATTGCCTGATATCTGGCCTTTAAAGTCTGGGCTATATAATTATTATCCATAAAATACCGGAAATCTTTATCAGCAGGTAATCCAATGGGACTTCCACGATGCGGGCCAACCTGATCCCAGTCGCCGAAGTTTGCACCCCAGGAGCTGTTCAGATTTTCAAGCGAACCGTATTTCTCATTCAGCCATTTCCGGAAGTGTTTCTGGGAGTTCTCACAATAGCAGACATTTGATCCCATAAAACCCTCCGACCAGAATGCAATTTCCTGCCAGGTGTTCCATACCAGGATATTATCATATGATGAGAAGTGCGTCACGTATGCATGTATATAATCTTTCATTTTTTGCATTGCGACAGGATGGTCAAAACAGGGGCCGGGTTTCCCGTCAGCCGGGATCGTGTACTGAGTTTCGTATTTTACCGGCAACCCATTCCGTCCAACCATGCGACAGTCCGGATATTTGTTATACAGCCAGGCAGGAGCCTGTTCGATAGTAAATCCCATATACACATACATTCCCAGTTCTTTTGCATGCTGAATGAGAGTGTCGTACCTGGCAAATTCATATTTTCCTTCTGAAGGTTCGTCTATTGCCCAGTGAGTCTGAATTTTAATCAGATTAAATCCATGTTCCTTAAGGTTGTCCATGTCGGCAAGCATCTCTTTAACATCAGGTGCCGGAACCCTGCAAAGATGGGTACCTAAAATAAACGTATCAGGCAAGCTGGCGGCTGTAAGTTTAAACTCTGCTTCCTTTGGCTGCTGTGAACAGCCGGTAAACAGAAACGCTGCGAAAAGCACCGTTAAGATTCCGGGTAAAATTCTTTTTGCTTTCATATCAGATAAATTTTTTAGTAAACCGGGAAATTATTTTATTGAACTAGTTACTCTCAAATACTAAAACAATAATATCCAGGCTTTTAACTTTTATCTTTACCTGGTTATTGTTGATTTCCCACGTGTCACCAATCAGCAATTCCGGATTTTTCATTCTGCTAATATCCATACTTTCAGTAATATCTGTCTCCGTTGGATTTGTGATAATCCATGCCTCCTTATTGCCCCGGATCCTCTTTTGAACAAGCAGATCACCAATTTTCTGAGGTGCAATACCAGCCAGTTGCATGAATTTACCAACCAGTTTAAGTGTACCAGGTGTATCGTAAGCAGTGCCATTGTGCCCGATAAAGGTTCCCAGCAACCATATTTTCCCTTTTCCCACTTTATTTTCGCAGGCTGCTACGTCGTCACCAGCTTTTAAAATAGCGGTTCCACCCTTGCATGTAAATGTCTGCAAATAATAATTAGCCAGCGTTTTAGTACCGGCAAATTCACCAGTTCCTGTGAGCCATGTCGCAGGTGCAAACTCACCCCATGTACGTTCTTCAGGTGTCCAGCGACTTCCATTGCCAGGTTCCCTTACCATAATGAAGCTCCTTTGTTCTGCTCCGGCCATACCGGCAATAACAGGTGACATTTCCCCCCTGACGGCAAGTGAATTCTCATTGATCCTGCCGGCAGCGCCTTCACATATAAGGTTGCCGCCATTAGAGGTATAATCTTTTAGCTTTAGAGCCAGGTTGTCAGATAAGGAAAGGGGGAATGGAAGTATCAATGCAGAATATTGTTCCGCTGATTTTTCATTAATATCTGTAATATTAACAAAATCGACCGGATAACCGTTTCTCCAAAGCAGGTGATACCATCCCCTTACACTATAGTAGAGATGGCGTTCAGTCCCATAGAATGATTTACAGAATTGATAATTTTCTTCATTTATAATTATCCCGACTCTGGCCTTCGGTTTTGAAGGCATAGCAAACAAATCTGAATGGGAGCGCAGCGACAAACCTATTCTTGAGGCTTCAGATAATCTTTCTGTTGAGTCACCCCTGCTGTCGAGCAAGCTGAAACCATTATTTTCCTGTGCCATTATTTCTGCCCTGGTGACCCAGAATGAGATTGTGGAAACTCCAGAGCTGATTGCTGAAAGCATCCACCGGCGCATATCGTCAGCAGATGGTACCCTGCCTTTTTGAAAACCCGACATTATCGGCCCACCCTGGAATTCAGCGGCCCATACCGGAGTATTATCCGGATTGGAGCTTCTTAAATAGTCAAAGCTCAAAGCCAGCCTGTTCCACATTTCATTATAAAGTGCATCATATTTCTTCGGAGGATATTCACGCGATTGATGATGGTCATCCCATGAATCGAAGGAAGACCATGCAGGATAAGTGGAGGAGCCCATAAAGTCTTCGCAGCGGGCATAGGTCCAGTCCTGTCCTGAACCGATATTCACGCCACCCTTATGAGCAAAAACGGCACGTTTCAAAGGATCAGCTTCTTTAATGGTCTGGTATCTTGATTTCAGAGTATGTGCCACATAATCGTTTTCCATAAAATAGCTGAAATCCTTATCAACCGGCATCCCTATAGGTTTCTGACGATGCGGGGCTACCTGATCCCAGCTGCCGAAATTGGCACCCCAGCAGCTGTTAAGATTCTCCAGTGTCCTATACTTCGTTTTAAGCCATTCCCTGAAATGCCGCTGCGTATTTTCGCAGTAACAAATATCTGTCCCAATGAGGCCTTCGGCCCAATATGCAATTTCCTGCCATGTATTCCACACCAGGATGTTTTCATATTCGCTGAAATGCTTAACAAATGCGTTGATATATGTCAATTGTTTTTCCATTGCTTCCGGGTGGTCGAAACATGGCCCGGGTTTGCCATCGGCAGGAAGGGTATATTGGGTTTCATAAATGACCGGCAAGCCGTTCTTTCCCACCATGCGGCAATCGGGATATTTACTATACAGCCAGGCAGGTGCCTGTTCGAGAGTAAAGCCCATATATATAAACATCCCTAAATCCTTTGCATGCTGAACCAGGGTATCGTACCTTTCAAATTCATATTTCCCTTCCAGAGGTTCATCGACAGCCCAGTGAGTCTGCAGTTTTATCAGGTTAAAACCATGTTTCTTAAGGTTATCCATGTCGGCGAGCATCTCCTTTACAGGGGGCATCGGGTACCTGCACAAATGAGTGCCCAGAAGAAATGTTGGAGGAAGGCTTGAACCTGTGATTTTAAACTCCTTATTAATCTCCTGTTGTTTGCAGCTAATCATACCCACAGAAAGAACCAATAGCATAACTGCTGAAAGACATAATCTGGTAATCTTCATATTATCAAATATTTAGTATTAATTACTCATATAAACAAATGTGCCGGAATGTAACCTGTCCATAACAAGGCACTGATTATCAGATATTAACGGCAAGATAATTTATCTTCAACCGAATTCGTGCATTGCCGGTAATAAAGGTATACAAGAATAAAAGTATCCGTTTTACAATTTGCGGATAATAATATATCAAATGCGAATTAAAGGTTCAGAAGTGAACTGCATTATGAATCCGGGATCCCGAATATTTATAAATCCTTCGGTAACCCGATCGGAATTACTTTATCAGAAACTGTTTACGGAATTGCCCGGGAGCTATTTTTTTTTCATTTTTAAAATAATTGGAGAAGGAGGCCAGGGAATTAAAACCTAAAGCATATGCGATTTTACTGACAGGTTCCCTTGTCGTAATCAATTTATGAACTATTGTCTCAATACGTAACCGTTTAATCTCCTGAAGAACAGATCTGTTAAGTAATTTCCTGAAACGGATTTCCAGCAAACGCCTTGAAAGAGTTGTTGCTGAAACCACTTCAGCAACAGATACAGACTTCTTTGTCGCATTTTGCTTTATATAATTCATTGCTTTTACCAGTTGTTCATCTTCAATTGCAAATATATCAGTTGAACGTCTTGTAATGATCCTGAAATTGTTCCCGATGATCTTATCGCCAGCTGCTTTTCCATCTTTGATAATGGCCCTTACAACCTGTGCAACCTTAAAACCAACATCTTCAGGTTCCTGATCAATGCTTGACATAGGAGGATCATACAGGTCGCAGATAAATTCGTCATTGTCGACTCCGAGAATAGCTACCTCCTCAGGAACTGAAATGCCAGCCATATTAGCCGCCTCAATCAGGTGAATACCAAAATCATCATTACAGGCCATAATCGCGACTGGTTTCGGAAGACATTTCATCCAGTTTGCGATAAGAGTTGCATTGCTTTGCCACTTATCATTCAGCAAGGATTCAAACTTGAAATACTTCAGGTTAAATGAATCAACAGTTTTTCGGAAAGACTCTTTCCTGATACCTGACCAAAAGATCTGGTCGTTGCCATAAAAAGCCAGGTTCTTATATCCTTTATCAATAAAATACCTTGCACCCATCTCTCCAATTTTCTCATCATCAGCGACAATATTAATAACATCCGGTATAATTCTTTTCGAAGGAGTAACCAGGATTGGGATGCCCAACATTGTGAATTCAGGAGTAAAGAAACTTTCATTCATAATAATACAATCAGGTCTCCATAATTTCAGTTTTTTTAAACGGGTTTTAGGTTCATCAGCCACTGTAAATACAGGACCTTCCAGGAAGAAATCCCAGGGGGATGAGAGGCTGGCATAATGAACTATTCCTTTCATAAGCCCTCTGTCATATGATCCTGCTTTGTCTATTAACAGAGCAACCCTGATCCGGTTATTATCCATAAATCAAATTATCCTCTTACAAAGTACAACTTACTGCATATTTATCAACCATCTCCAGTTAAAAAGAGCAATCAGTTCCGGATTTAAGTGAACATCGATTTTGCCAGATTTTCCTGCACCCTGAAAAGGGTAATTTGCCTGATTAAGTCCAAAGGTAAGGGTTCGTCAAGAGGAAACTGCACTGATCCTTTTCCCTGCCTGAATTTCGAAAGTTCTTCAGCAAATGCTGAATGACCTGTAGGGGTTGCATAAAAACCGATATGATTATTATATCCGGCAAAATAAACAAGCGGTTTCTTGTTGGTTTTATATGCCGGCATACCATAACTCATACTTTCTACTGCATCAGGTGCAGCTTTCCTGATAGTCTTCCGAATTTGTTCCAGCTTTTCCCGGATATCCGTCGGAAAGGATTGAATGTATTCGTCGACATTTTTAAAATTAATTTTCATATGTCATCTTTAGAAGTTATTCAACATGTAATCGTTCCGCAATCCACATCTCCTTTTTCGGTTTCCAGCGTTATGTGATGGATTCTTTTAAGTTCGAGCTGGCTTTTCAGATCGTTTTTAATTCTTTCCTCATCTTCGCTGTTTGTCTCCGGTTGCAAAACAAGATGTGCTGTCAGTGCATTTTCAGTTGTGCTTATTGCCCAGACGTGAATATGATGAATGCCTTTCACGCCTTTGATTTTCAAAGCTGTTGCCATGATATCAGCCATGCTGATGTACCCGGGCACACCGTCCAGTGATAAACGCAGGCTCGACCGCAGAAGCTGCCAGGCGCTGAACAGAATGACAACCACCACCACGATGCTAAAAAGACTGTCAACCCAGAACCAGTTCGTAAAATATATTATGATCCCGCCGGCCACAATCCCGGCCGATACGAGTGCATCATTCATCAGATGAAGGTAAGCACTCTTAATATTTATATCCTTATCCTTGTTGCTGAGGAACATCAGCGCTGTTACACTGTTTATGACAATTCCTATGGCTGCCACAACAGCAATTGTTTTACCTGAAGTTGGCAAAGGATTGAAAATACGGTGAACCGCCTCATAAGCTATTGCACCAATGGAAACCAATAAAAACATTGTGTTAAAAAGAGCGACAAGTATGGATGTCTTCCTGTAACCATAAGTATATTTTTCATTGGATCTGACTTTCATAAGCCTGAACGCAAGAAGAGAAAGTGCCAGAGCCACAACATCTGCAAGATTGTGGCCTGCATCCGAAATCAGGGAAAGAGAATTTACAGCAAAGCCGACAGTCACTTCAATTACCACAAAAATAAAGTTCAGTGAAATGCCTGTTATATAAGCGTTATTCACTTTTTTCAGTGATCCTGCCGGATCATGATAATGTAAATTACTATCTTCCATACTATGAACCAAGTCAACAATTGTTTGAAATCAGATGTTCATTTTTTCTGACGTCCAAATTAATTTAATCAAATATAATTATTGCGTTTTGAATGATTGATTCTTAATCGCAAAGGTTTAAAATATTTGCACAAATTTTCTACATTTACTGATATTACAGATATGTAACAGATGTTGTAAAAGAAATAAACATGATAAACGCACCATCAATTACAGCAGAAATTATCTCTCTTGTCGAAACCTGGTATCCCAGACTGACTTCTCTTCCTCAGGAGATAATCACCCAACGCAGAAACTCCCAGAACAGGACCATAAAGCAGATCCTGGGACATACAGTCGATTCAATGTCGAATAATATCCACAGGATAGTCCACCTGCAGTATCAGCAATCTCCTCTGATCTTTCCGAATTATGCAACCTTTGGAAATAACGACAGATGGATAGCCATTCAGGATTATCAGAATGAGAATTGGATGAACCTTATCCAGCTTTGGAAATACTCACTTCTTCATCTTGCCCATATAATAGGGAATGTTGATCAGACAAGGCTCGGAAGCGAATGGATTGCCGGTCCGGGGGAAACTGCAACTCTGGAAGAGATGATTAACGATTTCACAAGACATCTGAAGCTGCATTTATCGGAAATAAACGATCTCATCAGTTAAGGGTGAAATGACAATGAAAATGATTTACGAGCCTTAGAACAGTCTTTGGAATAGTTTTTGTAGTTTCTACAAATGCACAGGAATGATTTTATGAATAGAAACTTCACCCTTATGAGAGCTTTTCTGATCAGTCTTGCAATAATTTTCCTTTATTCCTGTGAAAAAAACAGTAATACCACTACTCCCCGGTACACTGCAAGAATAGCAGGATATGACTTCAACTGTTCAACCTGCATACTGTCTTTTCCATTTGATTCCACAGCGGTTGAAAAAGAAATAGGCAGCAGTCCGGAAAACCTTTATCATGCAGTAAATCTTAATAAAAATGACCTGATGATCGGGCAGATGCTTAAAGTAGAAGTAAGAAAGGCAGAACCGGATGAACTGACGGCCTGTATCACTTTATACCCTTCACTTCCCTTCGGAAACGTGTATGTGACAAGCGTTGAGGATTTTGACAGTTACAATTTAAATGACACAATTCTGCTTCCGTTAAAGGAGTGTAAGTTCAATGCTGAAAATCAGTCATATATATGTTTTGAATCAGTTATCAGTGACTCACGGTGTCCGGAGGGTGCGCAGTGTATCTGGGCCGGCGATGCAAAAGTCAGATTCAAGTATATCCGATTGAATGAAGATCCGGTCTATCTTAACTTAAATACCAACATCGCATTTACAAACGATACAATTATTGACGGATTCAAATTTTCTCTTCTGAATCTGTATCCTTATCCTTCTTTATTGAATACTACTGATCAAAAAGAATATAAGGCAGAATTAGTGGTTCAAAAAGAAAACGCCAGATGAACAAATACCGGTATTATAGAAACATTCGGAACGGAAGACGTTCATCTCCGATTGATCTGCAGAGTAACGGATGGCAGTCTATATTGGACAATTTCAAAAAATTTGCGGACTGAACAAAAATGTTTAATATCTTCTGCACTGCCAACAAAACTCAACCAATAACTGTTATATCTGTATAAGGATAAAGAATATCTTTACTGGTCTTATTCTGATCTCTCACAGTGAAACAGGATCAGTTTTAGTAAAGAGGTACAATTATTAAGATTTAAACTATTTAATATGAAAAAGACAAACCGTCGTATATTTCTTCAGAAAGGTGTTGCCGGACTGGCTGGACTGGCAGCAATATCATCAGGATTAAAAGCATCCGGTTCTGTATCACCTGTTTCAACTATTGATAAGGTGAAGCTTGGGAATACAGGTCTCACTGTTTCACGTGTCGCTTTAGGAACAGGATCGGGAGGATGGAAAAAGGCATCCAACCAGACCAGACTTGGAATGACTAAATTTGTGGAACTCTCGGAGTATGCTTACGATAAGGGAATACAGTTCTTTGATACGGCAGACATGTACGGATCACATCCTTATGTAAATGAAGCTCTGAAAGTGGTACCTCGCGAAAAAGTCTCAATCCTTACAAAAGTAATGACATATAATCACGAGGGCTGGTATAAGACTGAGCCTTTCCAGACCAGTATTGACCGCTTCAGGAAGGAGATAGGTACCGACTATCTTGATATACTTCTCCTGCATTGCATGATGAATGACAAGTGGTCAGACGAATACAGGCAATATATGGACGATCTTTCGAAAGCAAAGGAAAAGGGCATCATTAAAGCTGTGGGAGTATCATGCCACGATTTTGATGCTATGGCTGCAGCAGCCAGCAATCCATGGGTGGATGTCCTGCTTGCCAGGATCAATCATCAGGGGCCAAAAATGGACGGCACTCCGGATAAAGTTATGAAAGTTCTGGAAACTGCACGTAAGAATGGTAAAGGTGTAATAGGGATGAAGGTTTTTGGCATGGGAGATCTGATCAAGGACGAGCAGCGTGAAAAATCGTTGAATTACGTAATAAAAAGCGGTAACGTACACTGCATGACCCTGGGTCTTGAAACCAAACAACAGGTTGATGATGCCGTAAGCAGAGTGATGAGGATTGCAAACTCATAATGAGAGGATGACAATACAACTGACAGGGCAAATTACTTCACAGGCTCCGCATCCGACGCACTTTTTCACGTCAACAACCGGATTCACTTTTAAAATATTCTCCTGTGAGACAAAAGCAATGGCATCGTATTTACATGATTCCTTGCATTTTACACACTCTTTATTGTTTACAAGCAGGCAATCTTCCAGATGAACCTCTGCTGAGCCGATAAACAACTGACTTTTAGCTTTAACATCAAACAGCATTATTGCACCGCTTGGGCATACTTTGCTGCAAAGATTGCATGTTTCAAGACAGTATCCTGACTTGAAACTGATCTCCGGTGTCATCCATGAAATAACTTCACTAAAATCAGTATGAGGGACAATAATACCCGTAGGGCAGACCTTCCTGCAATTGCCGCACCTGCAGCAAAGAGTATTGAATAAAGCCGGTTCAACCGCGGCAGGTGGCCTGATATTATGGACTGCAGACGGCTTAACTAACCGGGGAATTGCTGCTCCTGCCAGTAATCCCGCGCCAGACATCAGAAAATACCGTCTGCCCGGGTCATGTGACAGAGATTCCTGTGTTTTTTTATTAAAAATACGTCGGGTCAGGGCGGTCAGATCAGCAAGAATCATCTGAAGTCCACCCAGAGGGCAAAGCTTTGCACACCAGATTCCCGGAAGAAACAGGTGAATAAAAAGTATTAATGGCAGGCCGGAGAGTGAGATTAGCCCAATGAGGCTGAGCTTGCCGGAAAAGATTGAAAAAAACCCATTAAAAATCGCAAGCGGATCAAATATTATAAACAGGGGAAATCCAACTATTGCAGCTGACAATGAAATGATGGCAATCCATTTTCCAAAATCAGGTACCTGTTTATAAGTGACTGGCTTATTATGATTAAGTGAAGAAACCTTGTCACATCCCCAGCCAACTGGACAGAGATGGCTGCAAAACCATCTTTTCCGGAGTAACACTGCCACAAGAACCACGAATGCCACCAGGTTTAAGCCAACAAAAGATCTGAGCGAAAATACTGAATTCAGCATAAGATATGGACTCAACCATGAAGAAAATCCCGTAAACAGATTAAGGGATACAGGAAGTGTGAGAGCCACGGCAAGTAATGCAGATAAAGGACGCACATTTTCTGACCTGAAAAGTTTTCTCATCCCAGCCAGGCTCCCTGTTGTTTCAGCGTTTCTTTCAGTCTTTTAATATCAATATTTCTGACTCTTGTATTATCTTTCACAGCCAGCCCGGCGGCCACCCCTGCCCCATGTCCGGTAATCAGGCATGTGCCAATTATCCTTGTGTCTTCAACGAGCTCCTTCTCAAAACAGAAACAACGACCCGCCACGAGAAGGTTATCAGTTTTTCCGGGAAGGAGAGAACGATATGGTATCTGCCATAAGGGACGTTCATTTTTAGGCACTTTCTTCCCTTTATACAGAATGGAAGTCCATGCCCCGCTAATGCCAATGACATCTTTAAATGACCTGAAAGTCATTGTATCATCGAGAGTCAGCTTATACTCACCTTCCAGAATTCTCGACATCCTTACCCCAAGCTGTGAAGCAGTATCTAACAGAAATAACTCTTCATGACCCGGTGTTTTTCTTATTCTCTGCACACTCTCCCATATTTCTCTCCTGTAGTCCATTTGCAGCTGTGAAAGATTCTTCACATCAAGGGCATTTTGATTTTCCTTTCCCCACATATTTACCCAGTTAACACCCGGAAGAGGTGTTGGTTGTCCCACATCCATCTTTACATAACCGGCTTTTTTTGTATCGATACGGTCTACGTTCCCCAATCTGTGAACAAGTCCGATTGCATAGCTCATAACATCGAAATTGTCGCCGGCCAGATTGAATATGTCTCCATCCCCGGTACAGTCAATTACAACCCTGGCGAGTATGGCCATCCTTCCGGATTTACTTTCCACAATTACCCCTTTTATTTCATTGCCATCCATGATCACATTTGCTCCCCAGGTATGATATAGCATTTTGACTCCTGATTCACGGATCATCTCTTCAAGAACATACTTTGCAGCTTCAGGGTCAACAGTTGGATTTTCTTCATTTATTGACATACCAAGGTCTGCCAGTCGTTTAGACATTTCTCCTCCGATCCCGAATATTACCTGCCTGTTTCTTTTCTGCTTATCTACTGCGTGGGTAGAGAGAAGCGGTAAAACCAAACCACCTGTCCATAGTCCGCCCAGATGATTATATCTCTCAACCAGATACGTCTCCGCACCTGTGCGGCTTGCTGCTATTGCTGCAGCAGTACCGGCAGGACCACCGCCTATTACAAGCACATCAGTTTCTGCAAGAACAGGCAGCTGCCTTTCAGGTTCTCTTATAGTTTTTACTGTTTCACTTTTTAATGGTACCACAGGCTTTTCCTCAGGGCTGAGAACCGGTTCAATCTTTCGTCTGCAACCAACCCCAAGGCTGATAGCACCTCCGGATATTATTAGTTTTGATACAAAATCCCTGCGTCTCATGGTAAAAGAATTTTTAAGGCAATATCCTCAGAATAGTCCGGTGAGCTGATTCTGGCCCAGCCACCAGGGTGATCCTTCAGCTGTTCATTAGTTTTACCGGCTGATTTTGTGTCCAGCCAGGTAAGGTTGTAAGATCCTTCTGGCAGGTTGATTTCCAGAACTGAGGAGGTTGCTACAGTATCTTTAACAGATAAATAGAAAGCCCATATCTTTCCATCCTCAACAAGTCCCTCGACAGAAGTGCCTTCCAGTACCAGGCTTAACAATATCATTACCAGCCGGTTTCATATTAATAAAGTTCAGTGATTTCATGAATTCTGCCAGTATCTTAAACTGTTCGCGAAGTGTCTCTGCTCCCCGCTCCCGGTTCGCCTTCTCTGAACTACATAGGATCCATCCTCATTTTCAGTTGTGAAAGAATAATCGAGATGGTTGAACAGAGCACCTCCGGCCAGCAGAAATCGCCATGCCTCGATACGGTAAATGGTACCATCAATACCTCTGAACCCAGTTTCATTATCACCAAGAGGCAGGTTCAGATGATAGTTAAGAGGGACTGTAACAGGAGGTTCCGCATAATGAAAATTATAGATTGATACATGCTGTCGTGGTTCTGGAACCAGTTTTTTAAAATTTTGTACATTATTGGAGATAAGGTGCTTATTTACAAAATCCTTTTCCGCATCTGCAACAACACCCGTCATATGAACCTCCCATTCCCTCAGGGCCACGGTATCTCCGAAATAAGGTTCATTGCATACTTCATAATAGAGATTATCAAAATCCTTAAGCTCGTTAATGATTTTTCTAACCATTTTTTCCTGTTCGGCCAGCACCTCAGGATGTCTTAAGAGACAGTACTCTCCTTATAGTCCTGGATATCACCGACACCATTGATATTATTTAGTGAATTCAGTGGGGAGAGCTTCCATTGAATTGTATCATAGAAATTGGAGAAAAGATCCAGCTCGACAACAATTTCTCTTTTGCCTGCTTCCGTAATAAAGTCTTTAAGCCTGTGAAAATATGCCTCGTCCCACTTGTAAGATCGAACTTATTTCCGCCATTTGACATACCCGTATTCAGTACTCCTTGCCCAGGGAGCAATAAATCGTTCCGGAGCTGGAGCCATAGTGTTTTTAAGTATTCCAAAGCTCCGGCAGGTTCAACATATACACCTGAAAAGTACGGGTTACATTTAAGTCCGTTAGCTGCCAGTTCATCAAGGTACAGGACATAATCAAAATCGAGGTTCATAACCGCCCCGTAATGCTCTGTTGAACCAATCAGTATTGCCGGTTCACCGCGAAAAAGAAAATAGTGCGGATTCTGTGGGTGAAGACTCAGGGGTTTAGGTGACTCAATTGAACCACAAGCTGAAAAAAGAAAAACAGACAACAGGAAAAGAATCATTCTGAGGTGTCTCATAGTTATAAAAATTTGAATATTAACACTTTAAATAAAATACTGTTTTAAGATTCAGCCCCATTGCCCCCACAAAGTAGTTTTGTCTTTCTTTTTGCCCCCCTGCCCCCCTAAAGGGGGGTTAATTCTCTGGATGTTAGACAGATATTGTAACATCCGCAGTATTAGACCCCCTTTAGGGGGTGGACCCGCGCTAGCGGGGCCGGGGGCAAAATATGGGCTCAGGTCAACTGACGTGGGCCGGGGGCAAAACTTAGGCTCAGGTCAACTGACGTGGGCCGGGGGCAAAAGCCTGAAGTCGATCAGACCTTAACAAACACCTTTTTCCTGTACATAAACCACAGTAACAACCATTCGGCTGCCACAATAGCTATGGCACTTATCACCTCTCCAGGGACTCCCAGAGGTTTAGTCATCCACCCTATAAAAAACTGCGTGATTTCATCAACCGGTACAATTCTGCCAAACAGGTAAATAAAGAGTGAGTTCATGCCTATTACCCTGAAGAAAAAGGACCATTTCTGATAACCCCATACATCTATCACCAGGTAGAACAGAGCTATCAGAATAAAACTGATACCTCCGGCAAGTAGATTGTAAGTTGTGGTCCAGCAGACCTTTATTATCGGATAAACAGGCGAAAGCGCCAGGGCAATCAGAATTAATATTATACCTATACCTCCAAGCAATGCTGTTTGGCGGTATTCGGAGAATGTTGAATTCCGGAGGATCTTTCCTGCGGTGATTCCCATAATAGTAATACCGATGGCTGAAACAACTGACAATATTCCAAGTGCATCAAATATTCCATTGAAGTATGCCAACCTGCCAGGAAGATATAACCGGTCGATATATCCGTTCATTGAACCTTCGGGGGTAAAGACTCCGGCTCCAATTCCCGGAACAGGAACAAAAAGCTGCAGTACTGATACTCCCAGTAGAATTCCGGCCAACCAAAAAAGATTGGCTTTTAACGACTTTGAATAAATGTATATCACTGATGCAAAGAAATAGGCAATACCGATCTGGGCCAGAATGCTTGCGTAACGTGCATTTTCGAATCCGTCTTTGAATACACCGTTGTAGAGCATTCCCAGGATCACAAGTATAACCATCCTTTTGAAGACTTTCAGAAGAAGCTTTGACTTTGAGGGGTTCTTTGTCAGCGTTGATTGGACAGAGTAAGGTATCGCTATTCCTGAAATGAACATGAACAGGGGAAAAATAAGATCATAGAAATGAAAACCATTCCATGTTACATGAGTCATCTGCAGATCAAGAGCTTTCAGCCACCCGGCATCGCTGATTTTAGCCAGAGAATGTACTATGCCGCTTCCTCCGATTATCCACAGCATGTCGAAACCTCTGAGCGCATCAAGTGACAATAACCTTACCTTACCTGCATCCTGTGATGTTTTAGTTGGTTCCTTCATTTGATTTCAGGTGCTGTTTGTTCAGGTGTAGTAACTCCGGAAGGCAGTTCTATTATCCTGATATTCCGGAAATGTATCTCCGCTCCCTCTGATTCAAGGCAGATATAACCCTTCTTCTGAGTGGCCTTTGAGATACCGTTTACAAACTTTCCATTAACTGAAAGTTTGACAACACCATCAACACATACTACGTCATATGTGTTCCATTCACCCTTTCCCTTGCAACGGTTTTCAATTGACTTGCTCCTTGTCCCCCGGGGATTATCAGTCAATGTTTCCACTCCCCCTACACCAAAAAGTTCGCCATGTACATATGCTATGGGTGGAACAACTCCATCCTTCGTATTGAGATTGACCCATTCAAGCTCAAGCATCTGAACCTCGACTCCGTTCGGCAGATTGCCCCCCTCCGGAGGAGTGGCATTACTCCAGACAAATGTTCCGGAATTGCCTCCCGGTTCCATATGCATCCATTCAATATGAAGGATGAAGTTCTCATACTGCTTTTCTGACCTCATCACTCCTATCGGTTTACCTTTGCAGATAAGGAGATCCTTTTCTACACGCCAGGTATCAGGTGCAGTGTTGACATTCTTCCATAACAAAGGCAATTCCTTCTCTCTCGTTTTGAACAGAGCCTTGTCAAGAGATGATGACTTTCCAAAAGAGATCATGCCATCCTGGGCATATACAAATGATAATGTAACAAATGTTACAAGCAGCAACATAAAAGTTTTTTTGTGATTCGGCATCTTGTGACTTATTTTAGTTTAATAACCAAATATAATATAAAACCACGGAGTTGCACAGAGTTGCACGGAGTAAAACACGGAGTTCAAAACAGTGTAACTCTGTTTTACTTTGCTGGCGCCATGCTGTAGAAATAGTCATCGGTGTAACTCGTGCCACCTCGTGTACTCTGTGTAAGTTCTAACTTAATGTTAAACAGAGATCCACAGAGAACACATAGAAAAATAACATAGAACTTGATTTTTCAACACCTCCTAATTGGTGTCTATAAATACCAGGCACGGATTACGCTTCGCTAAATCCGCGCCAGCCAAGTATAATATAAAAGTTATCTTTTTTCCTTGACATAGATCAGCCACCCTTTTTTAGGATCAACAGGTATGAGCTCATCCGGTTTAAATATTCTTGCCTCCTGAAAGTCTTTAATGTAAGGAGCAACCAATTCAGCTTTTGCAGAATCCAGTCCAAGTGTCTTCCAGTCAAACCGGAAAGAGAATTTTACCACTTCCTCAGCCCAGTTTCCGACTGATATCAGAGATTCTCCTTTCTTCTGATAGATTGTTGCTCTGATATCGGTGCGATCAGTTTTTACAGGACAATCTTTTTCCCAGTAACCTTTCATTGTTGAATTTTCAATTCCGAATTTATCCCAGATCTCCCATACCGGTCTCGGGTCACATGTAACGCCTTCTGTCAGCCATGGATGCCTGACTGTCATTCCATATACCATCCCCAGCCACCTGTTACCGCCTCCCTGGAGCATGTCGCCCATTAACCCGAACGGGATTCCCGAAACCTCAACAAGCCAGTTTTCAGGTGGCATTTTATCATATTGAAAACTCTCGCCAAACCATAGTTTATCAACATAAGGAAAATACTCGGTATATTGGTTTGCAGGTCCGATTGAAAAGCCGGTATTGGAATGGAGATCAAGCAGGCAGCCCGGCTTTTCATTGTCCAGAACCTTCCTGATCCTTTTTACAGTCCGTCTGTCGTAAGTTACATCATCGAGATAGAGCCCGTCAATGTCAACATTCTTTACCAGCCAGGACAGACCTTCAATGTAATAATTATACCATCGGGAATCTCCAGGGGCACTGAGTATTGAAGCATCTGCACTTTTATCCGGGAAATGCTGATACCATTGAGGATTGTAACCCTCAATCAGATGTTCGCGCAACCAGGGAAACCCTCCGCACCTGCCATTGCCAAGTATTTCATCACCCAGGCTGCGAAGTGCCCAGATTTCAGTAGTATAATTTGTGAGTTCACGAATTGTGTAATAGATCTTTACCTTCTGTCCTTTACTATGCATCCTGTTCACAAACCATTTCATCGAGTCCACTGCAATAAAAGGATAATTGATATGAGGATTGTAATTATTGGCATGATGAAGGTTCACTATTTTGACCCCGCAGGCGAGATCTGCATCCGGGGGCATCGGGTTCTCCCCGTTATGATAGTACCTGTCGAGAAACTGACTCCTGTAATTTATCTTCTTAACCGGTGTAATGAGAAAAGACCACTCAAATTCAATCTTTTCACCGCTTTTCATCTCACGGTCACCACTGTAAACAACTGCCTTTACCTCTGTTCGGTCCTTTTTAATTCTGAAGCCTCCTTTGTCTTCGTTATACCATGATGAAGGATGGTGCAGGATGGTAAAGGTTAAGGAGAGGACCATGTATAACTGCCGCCCCTTAGTTCACACCAGAGGCCGGCCGAATTATTTCCTATCCAGAAACTGTCATGCGGCCCTTTCCAGCCCGATTGTTGTTCAGCAGGAACAACGGTCCCGGGCAAACCCATTCCCATCATATACTCTGCAATGCTCTTCTGAAAATGGTATTTCAAGTCTGATATCCTTTATATTCAGATCTTTCAAAGCCGTCAGGAGATTTTATAATTTATATATCCGTCTGATTCAATGATTCCGACACCATTCAATTCAGGATATTGCCTGAATGGCTTTTCCAGGAACCGCTCAGTGCACCTGGTTCGTTTTTCAGCAGAGCAATATCTTCCGGCAACGATAATTTTTCTATTCCGTTATGTTGTTTCAACAACAAATGAAAGAGGACGAGCCAGTATTTCTGTACCTGATACCTTGATTGATCCGGGCATACCACCGGGATCCATTGTAAGTCGTTTATCTGTGAGACGGTAAATATTGTTTCCCATGAATTCAATTGCATCATAGGGCTTAGTTGGCTTATCGTCAATACCCAGGGTTGAGTTAAGCCAGCGAAGCCGCGAATGTCTCCATGGCTCGCTGTCACCACGGTCCGCCAGATACTTCATCTCCGACTTTAAGATTGATCTCTATTGTCTGAGGATCCGGCATTTTCCGGTCTTGATAGTAACTGTCCCTCTGTAGCTTCCTGAGGAATATTTTCCGGGAATATCTATTCCGATCCAGAGTGGCTGAACAGCTCCCTTTCCCACATCAACCCTCTTTTCGAATGGTTTTCCGTAAGGACCGATGCCACCCGTGTTAAAGCAGGTGAGTGACGAAGCCGGAATTGTGTAACTGCTGTTCTCAAGTGAGGAGAATTCAACTTTCAGATTCATTAATTCCTTTTTCGCGGCATAAATCCCGACCTGAAATGCATAATACTCTTTCTTCAGAGCTTCACCACTGAATTTATCCGACGGTCCTTTTTCAACCCACCTGAAGGAATTTCATCTTTCATTCTTATAGGGAAGGATCTGTCCTCGGGAAAGACCAGGTAGTCATTTGGATATTTCGCGAGCAGAGCTCTTTTTTTCAGAAGCCAGCGGGATTATTTCCATAGGATAGAAAGAGTCAAAAGCAGTCCTTGATTGAAATCCGGTGAGTTTCGCAGGAGTAAAGGAATTCCGAGTCTCGACATGTCACCTACCTTATTCGTGTTAACCCATTTCCCGGATGGTGATTTTTCAGGTTTCAGATAGTCCTTACCGTAAAATCCCCAGTTCTCCTGAACTTCAAAGGGCAGATAATAGAAATAGTAGGTCCCGGCATTTTTAACTGGTCCGAAAGCAAGACGGCAGCGTTCGTGGGTTACAGAATACCGGAGAATATTAGCAATTGTATCGCCGGTTGATTCCTCTACTATTATGAGTTGTTTTTTCTGAGGATCCGGATCGTGTCTCCTCCAAAGGATGTCAAGTGTAGCAACTTCACATGGTTTGGAAATTTCAAGAACTGCCCTGTGGTTACCGAATGATTCAGGCCACATGGATTTTGGAACCGAATAGACTGCGGGTTTATCACAGTATCCGGTTATGGACAATAATGTTAAGAGGAGAGATAAGATGGGTTTCATATGCTTTAATTTATATTAAACAGCTTAATTACTATCCGGAAGTCTTATTTAACCTAAGCGCGCAAAGTCAAAACGCCTATTCAACTTAAATAATTTTTACTCCCATCTACCCCCTTCCCAACCTTCCCCCACAGGGGAAGGAGCCGTCATTTCCCCCCTGGGGGAAACAGAAAGGGGGTAATAAACGTAAGAGATTTTGACTTATTAAACAGAACCATCCGTTTATTTCTTTTATTTATTACCCGAAGAAAACTGGATTTCCCACTGTACAAGACCTGATTGTCCTTCTATAGCGATTTTCAGTAAATTTTCGGAAATCTCCGGCTTTACAATAACGCTTTTATTATCCGACGCGATAACCTTAACAGCAGCAAGTTTGATCCCCTCCGGAACATAGATAAACAAAGAATATGGATCTCCTTTTATTGTCTCGCTTTTCCCGCTTAGAATTTTCTCTTTGCTGTCCACTCCAGCGCGGCAATGGAATGAACGCCGGAAATATGCCTTGAGTTGCCTATCAGCTGAGGATGACCCTGCAGCGGATGGATAAGAAGTACCCGGGTATCGTGGGGATCAATATCAATTTCCATTTTATCCCTGCAGACTCCAAGCAATTTCTGATTCCAGAAATCAAAAACTACATATTGAATTCCGGCTTCCATACCAAGCTTGGCGGAAAAAGAAACTGATTTTGATATTTTTTCTCCTCTCCAGTTAATCAGAGCAGCAACATCGTACATTCCCGAAGGAGCATTTACCTTCAGGTCGATAATTTCGGGATAGTCGTGAATATAATTATCCGGGGTGGTGAATTTGAACTTGTCCCATGTAATATCTGTTCCCCTGCTGAACAGGTCAACTGGCATTATTGGCAAAGTGGGCATAGTCATTTTCAGAAGGCTGACCCTCTCTTCCGGCAGTCTGGGCATAATACTTGTCAGCGGATAGGCCACACCTGTAAGCGAAACAAATGATACCAGAGTTCGTGCCTCGGCAAGGGTAGTTCCAAAACCGGTGAAGGGATCCTCGCGTGTCAGAGCAACCTCTATCGACCTTGGAGCCATCTTCAGCCTGGCCTCCTCCACGCTCATAAGAGGTGATACATCGATTCCCTCACCGGGCATCACATACATTACCATATGATTCAGGAAGGCATTTGCATTGATCGAACTGAAAACGGCATACGATCCCTTCCAGCTGTTGTACATATCAGCACCGTTGAAACATGAGTTGAAATATCCTATTCCATCAAGCGGTGTACCGGCAACGCAGCCTTCAATAAAAGTTTCCGGACCAACTATGCTCCGTATTAGTTGCAGCCTGTCACGATAAGCGGTCAAAGGATCAACAGACCTGTCGAATAGTCTGCTGGTATCGAGATCAGGAATGTACTTTGGAAGGGAAAATTCACCATCAAACTTATAGTATTCAAATCCCCATCCCTTTAATGTAGTAAAGAGTTTTTTCAACCAATCCTGAACAGCTGGGTTAGTATGGTCAAGGGCAGGAGTCCTGTAGTCTTTGATAACATTTCCCGATTTGTCATACACGTACCAGTCGGGATGCTTTGCGAAAAAACCGGCATAAGAGTTTGGTACAAGCCATAGTCCCGGGTGCAATCCTTTTGATTTGATATATTTTGCAAGCCATTCAAGGCCATGAGGAAACAGTGCTTTATTCCAGTTTTCAATCCAGAAATGCTCGCCATCCTTGCCTCTGTCATAGCCGTCATCAAGCTGTACATATTGAAATCCATAGGGTTTAAGGTTTTCTGAAAGCCAGTCGGTGTTGCTAATAATATCGGCTTCCCTGGCTTCATAATAATATGCCGTCCAGCTGCCCCAGATAAGCGGTGCCGATGGAAAAACTTTGTCATCAAAGATTGAATACACGGGAAGACCAAGGGTTTTGGTATAATAGTCAGGAATCAATTTTATGATGGTCTTTCCCTGTACGGGAATCATAATATCCAGCAGATCCTGGTCCCTGGTATTACGCTTCATAATAGTCATGTCAGAAAAAGCGACAGCAATGTCTTTGTTGCGGTCAAATAGGCTATGCAGGTTGAATGCCGAAACCTGTCCGAGGGAGAAAGTCATGACTTCAGGATTTTTTGAAGAAAGTGCGGAGGGATTCTGAGTATCTTTTCCGTTCCATGATACTTCTATTTCATCGGTACCTCTCCAGTTGACAGGAACACCTTCAGGATCAAGCAAACGCGCAACTACCCTCTGAACAGGTGCCGGAGCCTGCGCCCTGATGCACATATTAGCCGCTGTTGCCGAGATAATGATATTATCCCGGTTCAATTCAAAGATCCATGCCGATGCCGGATGCCCCGTAGTCAGAACGAGCTGGTTATCACCATTTTTTGTAAGGGACCATTCTTTTAAAGACCTGAACCCATCCTTAGTTTCAGAATTTAGTGTTATCTCCTTAAGCACTACCCCGAGACTGTCATGGGCAATAATAAGTTGTTCCTGTACAGGGTCTGCAGTTATAGTCCACCCTGAGGCTGAAAGAGTTACAGTTGCAGCATCAGTTTTTTGACAATTAGCCGGTATCCGTGTTATGCTCAAAAGTATAAGGCAGACTGCTATTTTGACAATTGACATAAAAAATTTGCCCATATTCTTAAAGAGGTTTTTTGATAAATACTATGAAAATCAGGTTTTTCGCTTTAGAAATGAAATTACTATTTCCAATTAGAAATTTCTCTAATTCAAAATTAACAATTTGAAACCGAAATTCCATTTCAATATGCAAATTGATGTTGAAACACAATTAATTCCCCCTTTGAAGGCATAGCCGTCAAGTTAAGGGGTAGAATTGTAAATATGGTGTTAAGAAAAAGTTTCCCCTCCTTTTGAAGCTAATCTTTATACACATCTTTTTTGTTAAAATATTTCATTATACTTAAGTATGTCTCTACCTTATCATTAAACCTGTCTAATCCGTCCTTGAGTGTAATATATCCTGGTGGTCCTTGCGATGAGTAACCACTCCAGCCACCTAGTCTGGCTATTGCCCACGCAGTCCATTTTACAGTTCCTCTTTCATATGGATTTTTAAGCTTTATTGTTTTTCCTTCAAGGTCGCGCATTAATATGTCAAAGAATGGCAAATATTCTTCAGGAAAGAGCAATGAAGCCTTTATTTTATGCTGGTTTTGAAGTGATAGTTTTAAAGTCATAACCGTTAGAGCGGCTTGCATGGTCAATACACATAATTTTTTTAAACCAGCTCCATTTTCAAGTTGAGCTGATTCAATACAAAAACCTTTGGTTTTCATTATATGAAACAACTCCTCTATTAACCAGCGCTGGCTGTACCACTCAATATATGTGAGTGCATCAGTAATGACTTTGATCTCATGAGTAGTTAATAATCGCCATAGTATCGGATCTTCTTTCCCAGGAACACTTTCAGGAAGCTCCCTGACTTCAATAGCCCACAGTTCAACATAATCAGGATTGTTCCCCTTAGCTCTATTTATTGGATGAGATATCTTGACTTTCTCATACTTTAAAGACATTTTTGCGGTCCTTTTTGCCCTCTTAGAACCTGATGGTATGTTGATTTCATACGTTGCTCTAAGTTTAGAAGTATTTAATTTTTCAAACAAATTCTGTTTTTCACCATATAGCTTTCGATCATAACTGGATCTTATTATCAAATGAGTCCTGCTATCAGGCACTAATACAAATTCTGCATACATATCCGACTCTCTATCCGATATGAATGTGAAGATTATAGATATATCATCGATAAGCTTTTTTGTTTCCTCAGCACTTTTTATCCATCTATATGATTCCTTTTCTTTAATATCCTGATTTTTATAATCTCTTACATGCCTATTCTCCATCTCTCTGGATCTGCTCCAAATATTAATCGATGAAAAGCCTAAAGGCAATTGATTTTCAGGATCAATTATGAGCATCGGATGACAGAAAAATCCTATGCTGTTTTTATTCGTGATAGGACCAATATCCGGATCATCAGAGCTAAGCCGTAACTCATGATTGGTGAAGTTAGATTTCTGTAGTATCTTGAATACCAAGAAGATGTATTTGTTTTTGAACGTTCCTCTTACAGGAGCGATATGATCCTTCGGCTAGTTCTTTAAAACTGAAACTCTCGTTTGCTAACATTCTATAAGCTCCGATTTTTTCTGCATGGGTTTCACTGTTTTTATTTACAACAGCTGTGCCCTTTGTTAACAAATCTACAAACATTTTGTCAGCTCTACGGCACGACCTTGGATCAGGAAGTAAATCCCTGTAAAGTCCAGTATATTCTTTGTGTGTCATGTAGTTAAGATACAAAACACACCTTATTAATCATTTGATTATCAAATGTTTATATTAACAAAGCAATATATCTTATTAACAATCAGTATATTATATACTTGTGTATAAAGATTAGCTTCAAAAGGAGGGGAAAGTATTACGAAAGACCTGAATTTCAACATTATAATCCGTTTGACTTTACTAATCCTCCCAGTAAACCCTTTTTCAGACCCCTTAGCTTGACGGCTATGCCTTTTAAGGGGGCAAGGGGGATGTAAATTTCTACCTGAAGTTCCGTGCCGTTTCTATCAAGGCTTTAATATTCTCTGAAGGTGTGGTGGGCGGAATGGCACATCCTGCATTGAGTATGAAACGGTTTGAATTTTTATATATATTCAGCAGCTCCAGTGATTTATTCCTTACGTCATCAGGTGTACCAAGTGCAAGTACTCCGCTCGGATCGATTGTTCCAATCAGGGTTGTAGTCTTATGAAAAGCATCATAAATCTTCCGGCTGTCAGTTTTATAATCCAGGTCAATTGCATCAGCGCCAACAGTTACCATATGCTCAAGGATGATATCTGTATTCCCGCAGATGTGCAAAGCATACATAACACCTTCATTATGTGCTGCTTCAGCCAGTTTTTTTTCATAAGGCAAAGCATATTTTACATACATATCCGATGAAATCATTTCAGGTCCGGCAGGACTATCACCATTTGAAACCATATGGCAGCCTGTCCGGGTCATCAGTTTAATAAACTGCGTTGTGGCATCAAGGCAATATTCAAGTAAAAAGTTAATCTGCTCATCAGTGCCCATCATAAGATCGAGCATCCAGGTCTGGGCTCCTCTCATCATACTGGCAAGGGAAAAAGGCGCCTGGTCGCAGTTTCCCCTGATGAAGATCTCATCCTTATAATAATCCTTTAAGATCCGTACAGCTTCCAGGCAGTTCCGGATATACCTGTAGTCTTCCACTTTTACCGGTTTAAGCTTAAAGACATCTTCGAGGTTGATGATGTTACCCATCATGCGACCGGGCGGGGTCATCGAGAGGAAAGTCGACAGGAACACCCACCGCTCCTGCCAGGGTAACTGTGTCAATATCTATAAGCACTCCATCATACTCATACCTGTCCATTGATGCGATAAAACATTCTGCAATCAGTTTTGGATCATCTCCGGTATTGTGCCATTGTAACATTCCATGTTCCCTGGCAGCCAGCATGAAGTTATGAAGCATCACAGGAACTTTATCAGGTTTTTCACCTTTCAGGGCAGCGGTTATTCGTTCGTATCCGTTCATGGTACAACTTTTTATTTAAATAACTATTTTTTTCTTTATGATGCCACCAGGACACCAAGACTCCAAGTTTGATCAAATCATACAACCCTGGTGTTTCTTTGTGTCTTTGTGCCTTGGTGGCATTTATAATTAATGATAAAATCCAAATTCATTTACAAGTTCACTTACACGCTTTACTCGTCGTTCCAATCCATCCGGAGGCACCTGGTCGGCAACACCCAGAACAAAACGGGGCTTTTTAACCATAACAGACAGCAGGTACATTACAAATCTATCAAATTCCTCATCATCCACACAATTGGTGAAATATGAGCCGGGAATTCCTCCCCAGAGAATGCTTTTCGAATCTCCGATAAATGGTTCGAGATCTTCCCACTTCATATCTCCGACAGGATGAGGAGTAAGAGCTTCCAAAACTGTAAAACCTACTTCAGCTTCCTGCTTCAGTAAACCCGCAAGAGTACCATCGATGTGTATAAATGAAAATTTTCCTGCTTCTCTTATTTTAGTTGTCCATTCTTTCTGATAATCATACATATAAAGCTTAAAAAGATCAGGTCCTACCATTTCAGAGGAGAGATTCTCGGGAATCATCAGCACTTCAGCAGGACTGTCAACAGCAATCTGAGCAGCCTGGTCAAATGCCTTTTTCATGGTATCAAGAAGATCCTTAAACTCTTCAGGGGAAGTTAGTGCAGCCATTGTTACAGCCATAACTCCAGCCTCAAGTGCTAAAAGATGCATAAAGGGGCTTTTAGGCAGGTAACAGAGGACAACACCCTGGTCTCCTACCTGTTTCTTCCTGAGATATGCCTGGTCATAATCGGACTCAAACCTTGTATTTTCATAGATATACTTCATAACCGGGATATCCGCCTCTGATTTCATAAAATGTTCAACAGGAGCATCTGAAAATGAAGTTGGAATGTACTCCCAGCATTCTCTTACAGAACCAATTGGTGTACTGATCTCTCTTATAATGTCTGTGACCTTCATACCATTCATTAACCTTACAATTCTGTAAATAATCTGTTTATAAGGAAAATAGCCCTGCAGGTAGAATCCAACTCCCAGGTCACTGTGCCATTTGATATAGTCATCAGACAAAATAAAATCCTTTGGCTTCAGTCCTCGTCTTGATAAGGGAATTTGCCCAGTAGTCAAGATCACCGAACCAGGGAACCTGATCCGGTTGTTCTCCTTTAAGAATGGTTAGTAATCTTTCCCGGTGTGTCATTGAATGGTAATGTTATATTATGAATTTATGGCTAACGGTTATGTAGTATGTTAATGGCAGCTAATTAGTGTATCAAAGTGCGTTTAGCATTCATTCATAGCATTAATATAGGACCTCTTTTTCAATCTGTTCGAGTGTTTTGCCTTTGGTTTCTATCAAGGTATTTATTGAGATAAAGGAATCCGATAAGTGTAAAGGCTGAAAAAAAGATAAAGGCAAAACTCATTCCCATCTGTTGAGCTGACTGGGTTGTACCGAATAATCCAACTACCACAGGAAAGAAAAAGTTGAGTGAAGCACTCACTACCCAGTTGGCAGAATGATCCGATGGATGCGCCCCTTGCCCTTATAATATTCGGAAACATTTCAGACAAGCAGTACCCAGATAACGACACCCATCGATGATGCAAAGAATGCAATATATGCAACCAGAAGAACAACTAAGCCATAATCCTCCAATATTCCCTGAAAGCAATCCGTACCCGAATAATCCAAGCACAGTTACCATTCCCAGCTGACCGATAAGCAAGTAGTTTTTTTCTTCCCACCTTATCAATTACAGCCATTGCCAATCAGGGTGAAGATCAGGTTTGTAACACCAAGTATAACGCTCTGGAGCATTGAGGTATCGCTGTGAAAAACCTGCAATACTGAATATCTGAGCAGAATAATAAAACACCACTCCGATACCGGTAAGCTGGCTGAATATTCCAACAAATATTCCTATAAAGACAATCCTCCGGTAAGGCTTTTTAAAAAGATTAATCTTCTTCCCGCATTCTCAATATTTATTGATTCCTCTATTTCTTTCAAAGTCTGTTCTGTATCAATTTCATGTGATGAAAGATCTTCAATGTTTTTTCTTGCCTCCTCTATTCTTCCTTTCTTAACCAGCCACCGGGGACTCTTTCGTATGAAGAAAAGCATAATAAAAAAAGCAACTGCAGGAAGAGCGCCGCTGAACAGCATCCAGCGCCAGTTATTATCGCCGATATTAAGCAGAAGATAATTTGATATCAGAGACAAGCAGAATACCAGATACAATTGCCAGCTGGAATGTTGAAGCCAGCAAGCCCCTGTGTTTGGGAGGAGATATTTCAGAAATATACACCGGACAAAGTACAGATGCACCGCCTATTGCCAGACCGCCGATAAATCTGAAAAGAATAAAAACATCAATTGTGGGAGCCAGTCCGCATCCTACGGAAGAGGCAAAGAACAAGATTGCCAGAAGCTGCAGCAGACGTTGTGCACCAAAGATATCTCCGGGCTTTCCTATCAGAATTGTTCCAAGTGATACATCCTACAAGCGCCGAACTGACTGTCCATCCCTGTATGGCAGGAGTCAGATTAAAATATTTTACAAGATCGAGCATTGCTCCGTTGATGATCACTGTATCGTAGCCGAATAGCAAGCCCGCCAAGGGCAGAAGCGATTGTACATCGGATGAGGATTTTGTTCATGTGGGGTTAGTTTTTAAGGGTGCTGGGTGCTGGGTGCTGGGTGCTGGGTGCTGGGTGCTTGTTAATCATATTAAATCTAATTGGATATTACCGAATACTGAATACTGAATACTATATCTCTAATGGATACTTACCGAACTTATGTACCGTCTCAATCAGAGCCATGGCGTTTTCAAGCGGGATATCATCATGCAGGCTGTGATCCGTGGAAAGAATATATCCGCCTCCCGGAGCTCCGGTCTTCAGACATTCCAGCGTTTCATTTATCACATCTTCAGTCGTTCCGGTTACCATTGTTGTTTTATTGTTAACATTCCCTATCGGACAGATCCGGCCACTGTACTTTTGCTTTACCGTAACCAGATCCATTGCAGCGGCTTTCTCAACCGGGTGATATGCATCAATACCGGTATTTACAAGATCATCAAGTATTTCCCATAGATTACCATCGTTGTGCATAATTACGGGAACGCCAAAGGATTTGAATCCTGTAACAAGTTTTTCAAAGGGTTTCAGAAAAAACTCCCTGAACTGGTCTGGTGAGATCAGCAATCCGCCTGTGCCTCCCCAGTCATCAGATATATGAAAGGCATCGACACCTCCAGTGGCAAAAGCCAGTCTGGCTGCTCCGAGTGCCCATTCCACAAAGGCATCGTTCATCTCATGCACCAGATCAGGATCCATGAACATACTCATTGAAAGTGTCTCAAAATCCATAAGATACCAGGTCATCATCGTAAAAGGTCCGAGGAATCCGGCTGCAATTGCCAGATCTTTTTCATTAGCTGCAATAGCATCCTTAAGAATTCTTAGTCTTCCGGGAGTATCAACAGCAGGAAATTTATACTTCTCCCAGTCTTCTCTTGATTTAACCGGAGTATCAATCTGAGATATTATCGGCCAGCCGCTCTTTTTATATGTAACACCCCATTCATCCTTATAAGTCTCATTAAGTTCATGAGGAGTATCTTCAATTCCGCAAAAACCGTTTATGGGAGCCCATACCACATCGAGTCCCATCCGTGCTGCCATGTCTACCTGGGTTTTGCCATCATACAATACTGTATTATAGCCCATTACCTCTTTCTGGAGTTTAAGACTGAAGAGATACTCCCAAACCGGTACCCTGTCAGGGGTACCTCCTTTTAAAGCAGTCAGAACACGTTCCCTTGATGTCATATTATTAGAAATTTTAGAATCTTATTCCCATTTGAACCTTTAACCATATAACTCCATATAAAAGATATCCTGAGTTTTTTATTATCCTACAAACCCACCCCTAATCCCCCGCCAAGGCGGGGCAGGCTCTCCAGGGAGGGGAACCATGATAGTCCCTCCGTGTTTTACTCCGTGAAACTCCGTGTAAATCCGTGGTTTAAAAATCCACGTTTAACCCACCTCTTTCTCCATCATTTAACACCCCCAAACCCCCCAAGGGGGGCTTGAAAAACTGTACTTATTCAACTTTTGTCTTGTGACTTTTATCTTTTGTCTTTTCATCAATCCTCTTCATCATCTCCATCATTGCCCTTCCGTTATGATAGGGACATTTCCACGGATCAATCTTCCAGTCGTTACGGTAATATGGAGAAGGATCATCAGGCGGTTCAACAAGAAATGGGACACCGAGGCGATTCAGCTTGGTATACCACTCTCCCCTCTGATGATCAATAAGGAAAGTATCAATAAATTTCCATGAGAGCTTTACAGTGTTCCAGTATTTCTCATCGCCGGTAAGCTCATATGCATTCATGAAGCCAACAAGAGTTTCAGCCTGCTGCCACCAGTGCTTGTTGGTCTTGACATGACTTCCGAAACGTGTCGATTCAAGAAAGAGACCGCCATCCTTATCAACTGCTACTCTTTCAATATTATCAACCATCTTTATTGCAGCAGATCGCATTCTCTTTAATATTTCATTATTGCCCAGAATCTCAGCAGCTTCCCATAATAACCATGAACCTTCTATATCGTGGCCAAATGAACAGATGCCTTTTGATGATTCAGCTTCGTTGAACTCTTCATCGAAGAAGATGCCGAAATGGCCTTCTTTCCTGATGATCTTATCCAGAAAAAGATACATGAGCTCAGTAAGTCTCAGCTCAACTTTCGGATCCTTCCATACTTTGTAAAGTGCTGCCCAGGCTTCAAGAACATGCAGATGAGTATTCATCGATCTTGGCTCATTATTATCGGCCATGCGGTTTTCGCCATAGATTTTCCAGTCGCGGGTAAAAGATTCCCTGTAGCCCGGATTAACAGGATCTTTGGCTTTCTCCTCAAGGAGGGTGAAAAATTCCTTTATTTTCTTCATTACTGAATCAAGGGGACGGAACTCATAATACTTACATAAAGAATAGATGACAAAAGCCTGGGCATAGGTATGTTTTATATCATTAGCTACTTTGTTATCTGACGACAACTCCATATAGTACCCGCCAAACTCCCTGTCCTCAAAATCTTCAGTCACCACCCTGTAAGCTTTGTCAGCCATGGCAGCGTACTCTTTATTCCCTTCCGGCATTGCTGCTGCCGAAAAAGTCCATAAGATCCTGGCATTCAAAACACTTGTCTTGTTTGCTGACAGAACCGGATTACCCTCAAGGTCGACTGCACCATAGAATCCATGCCCGTTTTTTTCAACACCGTATTTCATCCAATAAGGAAGAATATCTTCATGAAGTTCTTTGCTGAAATAATTTCGGTACTGCGTTAATTCATCTTTAACTGAATTCATGCTTTATTTCATTTAGATTGAATTGTTACTTTTTTATTGCCACACAAGGCGCAAAGGATCACCAAGGACTGACAGTGAATTATTCTAACTTAAGTTTGTATGTTTCAATTGAATTTTTACCAATATTAAGACTGAATGATTTACCACTTGTCCTGTATCCTTTTCATCCTCTTCAATCAGATTGGTTTTATAAGGGTCTTAAAAGGAGTGAACAGCTGAAGCCCGATTTTCTGATCGGAGCCATTCATCTCAGCCATACGGATTATCAAGCTGTTGTCATCCTCGCTCTTCTTTAAAGCTGTAAGAAGTAACAGATCTCCGCTGCTTGTCAGAAAACTTTGTTTTTCCGGAAGGCTACTGTTGAGAGCTCTTACCGGATCAAGAACTGAATAAAGGTTATTCTGACCCTGCTTCCCTGACTGAAATCCATTCTTCCATCCCGGTTCATGAATATAAAGTGAAAAGGAGAAATGATGATCACCGAGCTGGATGTAGTCGTTGCCTTCCCAGTGACAGCTCTTGCGCGAGGCCATCAGAATTGGCTGAATAAGTGTTGATTGAGCCGGATCGGGAGTCGGATCCAGATAATCGAATGCAATTACACTTGAACTTACGGTTGCGCCAAAGCTATTGTCAGATGCATTTACCCAGTCGACAAGTGTACGAGGATGAATAAGTTTGCATTCGGTTGTATACATATGTCCTGCTGCTCCTTTGAGCTCATCCTTTCCCACCTCAACAACTCCCATCGGCACTTCATAAGTTATTCTGGGAGTGTCATATTCAGCGGGAAAGCTGCCCTGAACTCCCTGTAGAGAATTCCTTCCCAGTTCTTAATATCTATCTCGAAATCAATTCTTTTTATCTGGTTATAAATAATGATCGTCTCTTCAACAACAGCATGTTTTACCGGCTGGCGGTATCTGAATGATGTAAAAACCGGGCCATCACTAACCTTTTCCCACTTTGTATCATAAAATCCTGTTTTATCAAATCCCTCCATTGTTGGCTGCTGGATATCTGAAAATTCACCTGCCCCATTACCTACCGACTGCATTGTAAATACCTCACCAAGAGTAAATTTTGATGGATCAATAATATCTTTACCAAGTGTTTTATCAAAGAGCTTCTCAATTCCTCCCTTTCCAAAACGGATTGAGAAAAACCTGTTTTCGAAATCAGGAGTAAATGGGGCCGATTCATTCTTCTCAGAGATTTTAAGAGGTTCAAGATAGAAGGTCTTATAACCAACAGATGGGACATCTGCAGCAATGAAAGAGACTTCAGCACGTTTTGAGTGAACCATCATCGTAATATTGCTGGATCAATCAACTGACTGGCTATTAACTATCTTATCCTGATCAGATATTTTAACCCCGGATGCTTCTCCTGCCTTAAATCTGCACTTAAAACTGACAGGATCATCCCTTCGCCAGTTCAATCCATTAAAAACCACAACAGGAACTGCAGTCTGTTTAAAATCAATTTTTGATGCAATCCTGTTAAGGGCTCCATCCAGAAGTGAGCTGGCATCATCACGTGCTTTCACAAATTTGCTCAGAAACAGCCTGTCAGTTATCTCTCCTCCTTTGCCTCCCCAGCCATGATCGGGATAGATCTTCGCCTCCCATGCCTCATTGAATTTATCTGCATCATAATTTCTGAAGCTCCCCTCAAGTAATCCGTTTATAGCAGAAAACTTCTCTGCATCAGGCAGAAGTATATCAGCTTCACGGCTGGCAGAGATTGCATAATGGTGTGATGGTCCGTGAATATAGAGCCATACCGCAGGACGTTCACCTGAGATGGGTTTGATCCTGGTCGAGTTTTCCCTTATAGCATTAAGGCATGTGTTAAGGTTCCCATATTTTAAAGGAGGGAGAGAAACTTTCATCTTCTCTCCTCTTTCATTTTCAATTACTTTAATACTGTTCCAGAGAGCCATAAACGGATCGCAGTTCTTCACTGGTTTCTGGTCCCATATGAATTCATAATTGAGAAGAGCAGGAATAATTACCTTTTTTGATTTTTCATCATAATATTTCCCCCAGAACAACACTTCTTCTGCCATCTGCTTTATCCCGGCGCTGCTCTCCTTGCCAAGGATATTATAAAAGTCAATATAATGTCCGGAAGAGAACATAGTGACTTTTGAATTATCAGGACTGTACCAGTCGAATACACCCTTCTCGTGCCGGCTTACAAACATATTATTTACTCCGGACTTTGCAAGTATCTGCGACATCTGCAATGTGCGTCCGGGCACATCGGAATTATAGTATGTATCTGATTTATACCCGTTAAAATTTGTCGTCAGCCATTTCTTACCAAGGTAGAGCTGTCGTATAAGAACCTCACCGCTGAACATCTCCTCGTAGGGCTGGGTATAGGTCGCACCTATCAGGATTCTGCCTTCATCAAGACCTTTCTGAATCTCAGCTTTCTTATCAGGATGACGGTTAAGATACTCGACAATAATGGAGGTCTGCTCGATATCCATCTTAAATCCCGGATCTTCCTTCAGCCTTTTAAGATAAGGAGTCATCCAGAGGGTATCGCGCATGATCACGCATTTCTCTACTTCATCAACCCAACCGAGATCCTGGTGTGTTGTAATAGAGAGCAGTATCTCTCCTTTTGAAGCCACTGAAGATGAGATCTCCTTAAGTAGCTTATAAGTGTCATCATTGCATTTCAATACTCCGTTAATTGACTGGGAATGTGATATATTAAGAAATGAAAAAAACCAGTAACAAAAGGATGATAAACTTCTTCATACGTTTATCTCAGTAATTTATCTTTGAACCATGGTTAAACACTCCCATCCAGCCTTCCCCCAAAGGCGGAAGGTGACATTTCCTCCTTGAGGAGGCAGAAAGGAGGTTAAATCTTAAATGTCTTTTTTGCGATAATCATAATTGGCTATTTATTTCACTTACATTCTGTACTATTTAGAACAACTTGATCGTCTCTATTGAATTATGACCTACTTTCAGACTCAGTTTATTTCCGCTCCCAGGAATCGGTTTTCCCTCTTCTTCAATCATATTTGTAAGTTCAGCCTTCTGAAAAGGGGTTGAGAAATTAATTTTTGCATCACTGTCATTCCCTTCAATATCATAACATCTTACAATAACATTATCATCATCTTCACACTTCTTAACTGTGCTCAGGATCAGGTTTTTGTTCTCAACAGAGATAAAGCTCATCGTTTCAGGCATTGTTCCGCCGGAGGATGGCTTTGAAATAATTGCCTTCAATGGCTGATTCGACTGGGTTCCGAATCTGTAGCCGTTTTTCCAGTCTCCGCTGTGTGAATATATTGAAAAAGTATAATCATGATCGCCTGGCTGCAGATAATAGTTGCCCTCACCATGACAGCTTTTCCGGCTCGCGAGCAAAAGAGGCTGAAGGATGGCATAACCGGCAGGGTTTGTTGTTGGATCGATCCAGTCAAAAACTGCAACATCCGAGCTGATGGTTATTCCTGTGTTGCCGTCAGATGCAGAGAACCAATCCTGTACTTCACGGGGATGAACCCGGGCACAGGGTGTATCATAAATCTGTGATACTTTTGAGAATCCTGCTGCTCCGGCAATCTCATCCTTCCCGATTCTTACAACACCCATTGGAACTTCATATGCAACTTCGGATTTTTTCTGGTTTACCGGAAAAGCAAGCCTGAACTCACGATAGCGGGTACCGTCAAAGCCATTTAGTTCAACATGTACATCAATCCGTTTAAGTGTCTTATAGAAAATCAGCTGCTGTACCACAGTGACATGACTGATCTCTTTCCGGAATTCATATACATCCCGTACCGGGCCTTCCGACACCAGTGACCACTGCTGACCATACTGGCTCATCTTTTCAAATCCTTCCATTGTTGGTTGCTGAACATCCGTAAATTCCCCGGCACCGTTACCGACCGACTGCATTGTGAACAATTCGGCACCCAGAAACTTATCTGTATTTAAAAGATCCACAGATAATTCTTTATCATATAATGACTTAATACCGCCGTCTGATAATCCGGCTTTATAATAACTGTTCTCATAACTGTGATTGTCATTTTTATAGTTATCTGATACGAGGTCAGGTCTTCCTTTCTCCAGGTAATATGTTTTATACCCCACGGAAGGAACTATTTTCAGCAACAAAGAGGAATGTGAGTACTTCATCCCGGTTTCCCCTGACCTGATGTTCATCAATAAGCTGATATGGGATCTCATTTCCATTCTGGTCAACAAGTCTGAAGGAATTCTCAGGGTTGCCTTCCACATCAATGGTGAATTGTACAATATCTGTCCTGTTCCCATGAAAGTGTGTTAAAAACAGTTACAGGTATTGCTGTTTTCGAGAAATTTGATCCTTGAAGCAATATTGCTCAAGGATTTCCCAAGTATATCGGAGGCTATTCGAACGGGCAGTCTCATATACTGTCCGGAAAGTCCTGTCGGTCAGATCGCCGTGTTTTCCACCCCAGCCATGATCGGGATAGATTGCATTTTCCCAGGCTTTTGTAAATGAGGCCTGCGGATAATCTTTAAATGATCCCTGCTGCAGAGCATCGAATGTTGCAAATTTTTCAGCGGCAGTGAGAAGACGTGATCCCTCCCTTGATGCTTTGAGCGCTCTCTGGTGAGACGGACCGTGAATATATAACCAGACATCAGGGCGTTCTCCCGAGATTTTGTCGAATTCCGGGTCACCCTTCTGTAACTGCATTAAACCATTCAGTTGCCGTGGCATAATTAATTGCGGGCTTTCCCTGTCTTTCCGATTTTGAATTCCAGTCATTAAAAAAGGCATCGTAATCAGGCGGAGTTGCAAAATCGTGAGAGTAAAGAAACTGAAATGCAGGATTTAATATTCCTTTGCCTGTAATAATCATTCCATTCAGCAAGCAATGTGGTAAATGCCTTTGTAAGTGGATTAATATTTGTTTGAGCCTCCCTTACCGGTATCCCGACTTCATCATATTGCCCTGGAGTGTAACAGGTTATAAAACTGCCATCAGGACTGTACCACCTGTAAATACCAGGCTGATGCCTGCTGAACTGCATGTAGGGAATGCCGGATTTTGACAATATCTGAGCCATCTGGAGTGACCTGCCGGGTACATCCTCATTCCAGTAAACCTTGAAATCACATCCCGGCAATGTTTTTTTCAGCCATTTCCGTCCGAGATAGGTCTGCCTGATAAGAGATTCCCCGTCATACATCGATTCATAAGGCTGTTTGTATGTTGCACCCCATTCCAGCCTTTCTTCACGGGTATATTTAAGGATATCATCGTAAGAATCAGGATGCCTTTCAAGATATTCCCTGAGGCTTAGTCCGTCTTCAACAGAAAACTTGAAATCACTGTTAGCCTTCAACCGGGCCAGCACCGGGGTTATCATTTTCACATCCCGAAACTCAATACATTTGCCGATGCTGTCCATCCAGGCAATATCCTGATGCGAGGAGGGAACAACACTTAAAGTGCCGCCCCTGAAATAAGAATAATCACTTTTATCATGCTTACCAGCAGAAGATTGTGATTGTCCGACGAGCTGAAAAGCCAGCCAGATGCTGATTGTGGCTGTAAGATATATCAGCCTGGAAGTCCTGAATGCTTTCATCAGTTTAAGTAAAAAATTCATGATTAATATACGGACAAAAACCAAATATCCAAGCCTACCAGGTGATGCTGAGATTAACAAAGCCATTGGCCGGAACAATAATATCCCCATTAAATTCTTTATTTTCAGAACCTTCATCAGCATCAGCTGCCATTACTGATATTGGTTTACGATCGTGCCAGTCAAGCCTTACCTTTTCATCCACACCGGATACTGAGCGTAGCCTTAAAGTGGTAATCTTCCCGTCAGTTTCATTTTTAAGAATAGTCACAACAACATTACTGTTAAGCTGCTTCAGAAGCCCAGTAACAGGCTTGAAATCTGCCTTCACAGAAGCAGTTACCAGAGATTGCGCCTGCTCAAGTCCGAAACGATTGGCAGCGGCTGGATCAAATTTTGAATTATGAGGTAGTATTCTGTACCGAAATTGTATCCTGCCTTCCTGACTCAAAGGGAAATTGGTATGCCAGTGATTATTCAATGCCCAGGAATAAATGGTGGATGAGGGTTCCAGCTTCCTGATCCACTTTGGAGAATTGGTTGCCGCACCCAGGATATTGGCAGTCATATTTCCGCTTTCAAAAACCGGAGCATCGAGTGAACACATTGTAATGCCGCGGGCATTTCCCGATATATCAAGCCATCTTTGAAAGGCTAACCAGTTCCTGTTTCCAGCCGCCAGCTGATCTTTCTCAACTTCCATTATTCCCCACGGAATATCAACACGGGTCACAGGATCGGGGATATTGAATCCAAATCCGAAATGGATCCCTTCTTTTTCCTGCACCGCCTTTTTATCCACCAGGTTGGAAATTTCTACGAAGGGCTGACCTGCAACGATTGTTACATCACGGGTAAGGCTGTTACAACCCTCAGCATCGGATTCAATCCTTATTGTTGCAAGCACCGGGCCATTTTCCCTGACAGATATCTTTACATTTTTCGGTCCTGAAGCTTTATCCTGACTATCATCTGCCCGAAGATACCAGTAGCTGTTTACATTTATACCAGACCGGGAATCAACAAATTCTTCCGGTCCGGTTCTTATGCTGATAATATCTCCTGTCTTTGTGTCAATGGCCACCCTTATGATACCGTTATCAAGGATATTCCCGGTCGCCAGGGTACTTTTATTTATCGTGATCTCAGGTCTCAGGATATACTTACCTGCACCAAATGCCGGAATGTCACTGGCCATGAATGTCAACTCCCCTGTTGATAATCGCTGCGAGGCAACAGGATTCCCATTCTCATCAGTAACACTGTTAAATTTACTGCTTTGTCGTGAAGGGATAATTATGAGTCCGTTGCGATCCCATTGCAGTGTATTGAAAACCCCTATGTACGGACCAGCTGTATCAGTAACAGACGACAAAGCAGCCATCTCCAATTCTTTGCTTTGCTCTTCCGCTTTCTGAAAATATCCGAATTTGACAGCAAGAATATTGTTGGTGATTGGCTGTTTTGACGGATCCATATAACACCAGGTATGTTCTGTTCCCATGATCACATTTCTCCAGGCTTCACTAAAGGAGGCTCGTGGTGATGCCAAGCCGGGATTTAACATCGACCATAGGGTTTCAGCCTGAATAAGCCTCTCTTTTGAAGAACGGTTCATGCCTGTCTGTTTCGCCGCGGTGCCAAGCCCATCTGTCCAATATTCAGTGAAATCTCCACTATAAACTGGTAATCTGTCACCATACTTTTTTTCAAATTCGCTCATGATTTCGGTTGCGCTGGCTATAACCAGATGGGGGAAAGCATAATCATCATTCCAGCTTTTTACAGCGTCTGGCAGATCGGCATCAATAGGTGTATTGTCAGCCATTGCCCATGTCATGGCAAAGATATTGTACGGATAATAATCAGATTGTTCAAGTTCAGGTAATTTCTGATCGAGATATTTGTCAATGAAATTTGCACGCGGGTTATCAGTTTTGACAATCCGCAGTAATTTGGAAGTATCGGTTTGTCCTGCCATTAAAGGCCAGTAGTTATATCCCTTCAATACTGCTCCGGGATTATAGCTGCCAGGCTGAAGGAACAGGATCCTGGATATTCCGTCGGGACCAAGCCACCAGAAGGGTTTAAAGCTCAGATCAGTGGAAAGACCTACCCTGTCTGATCCATTGTTGAGGGCTAAACAATATTCTATTCCCAGCTTTGAAGCAACAGGGACGATACCCCATGACATCCCGGGGATATCTACCTGGACGAGCGTTTTTATTTTTGTGCCGGTAAATTCTTCCATTACCCGGCACTGACGGAAAAATTCAAAGAGTTCCTCATCTGCTGCAGTGCTGGTATTTGTATGTATGTATCCAGCGTCAAGATGCAGGAAACCTTTCTCTACGGCATCTTTAATCATCTCCTTTTCAGACACTGATGCATTAAGCAGATATCGTTCAACAGGCCACAATACCTCCGGATTCCATAAATAGCGTGACCCTTCAGGATAACCGGTTGTTTTTTTTGCGAGGTCTATGCCATAAAGCAGGTTCCGTTTGTGAATCAGTTCGACGTTCTCGTGCGTATTAGTATAACCTATATCAACATGCGAATGCGGATAAATAAATACAGTCCACTGACGCTTCGCAGGTACAGATACCGAACATGTAAGTACATGTCCGGCACTCCTCAGTGTAATTTTTGCAGTGCATGCCGAATCGACTCCGGCACCATCAGGAAGAAGGATGGAGAATTTTCCGATAGCCTCAGCCGGATCAAGTTCTATTGATTCAGTCACACCTGACCATTCGATATCGATAGTACCTTTCCCGGAATATTCAGAGCCTTTGAAATTCAGAATTATCTCCCGCCCGGGTTTACCATCGGGCCGGTGACGATAGAATGGCTGAACGAGACATTCAATCGCATCAGGGAAGGAGTTTTTATTTTCAGTTCTGCCTGATTTTTTCTGACCGTGCGAGGGTGGCAGAAGTAAAAGATTAATAATCGATAAAAGAATAATTGTCAGATATTTGCGTCTAAAGTTCATGTTTATTACTTATTAGTTTACACCCGGGGTTGCTGAAAAAGTCCTCAGTGGAACCTCTGTGGTTCCTCTGTGTTCTCTGTGTAAGTTCTTATGTTATTGTTACACAGAGGCCCACAGAGAATACACAGAGTCACACAGAGAAAGATAATGTAGAAACTTTGACTTCTCAACAGCCCCAGGTCTTCCTCAGGTTTTGTATTCTAACTTTCCTTTACATTCAAGTGCAACTTAGCCAAGAACGGTAAGCCCGGCTGTTGTTTTAATAAACTGCCGGCGGTCAATAGATTTCTTTTTCATATTCACAGATTTTTGAAAATTACCTAAAGATCAATTCTGAATGTTTCAATTGCATTTTTGCCCATATCAATTTTGAGCATCTTCCCTTTCTGACCTATATCCACCGGTTCCTCCTCGATCATATTTGTCTTAAAAAGAGATTTTATGGGAAAATACAACTTAAGATCAATCTTCTCATCAATTCCTTCCATCTCAACAATTCTCAATATCAGGCTGTTGCCAGACTCGCTTTTTTTAAGGGCAGTTATCCTTACATATGGTGAAGATGTAGAAATGAAACTCAATTCTTCAGGAAGTGTTCCGCTTTGCGATTTCTCCATCAGAACTGAATAGAACGGATGATTTCCCTCCACTCCAAAATGATATCCGTTTTTCCAACCCGGCTCATGTGAGGTGAGTGAAAACCTGAAATGATGGCTTCCTTTCTGGTGATACCAGTTTCCAAGGTAGTGACAGCTTTTATGTGAGGAAAGGAGGATGCCCTGCAAAACCGGATAGTCGACTGATTCACGGCCAGGATCTATCCAGTCAGCCACCGCAAGGTTTGTCGACAATGTTACTCCGGAATTTTCATCGCTTGCTGAAATAAAATTCTCAATTTCTCTGGGATTGATTTCCTCAGGTAACTGCCGGTAGGTACCCTCCCAACTCCAGCCCAGTGGTGAATTATTTAGTTCGTCTTTCCCTGCATTCAGAACACTCATCGGCACATCATATGTGATCCGGGCATTATTCATTTTAAGCGGGAATGCAACCCTTATCTGACGGTTGTGTTCTCCCGGCCAGTCGGGTATTTCATATTCAAAATCAATTCGCTTTGAATTATGATAAACCGTAATAATCTGTTTAACGTTGAAGTTCCTTATCAGGCAATCAGATTCAAAAACAGCTGCAAAAGCATTGTTGTCCTTAAGTCTCCATACATTATTTTTTGAACTCAGAGTCTCACTGCCTTCAAAGTTGGCAGGTTTGACCTGAATGAATTCTCCTGCGCCGTTACCATCATAACCAATACTCAGCAGATCGCCTCCAGCATATTTTGATGTATTGAAGATCTGCCTCTTCAGTCCTTTATCAAATAGAGATGTAATACCGCCAGGTCCAAACTCAATAGAATAAAAACTGTTTTCGTAAAAATTGCTGCCAGTTTTTATTTCATCTCCTGTTTCTGTCTTACCTTTTCTCAGAAAGTAGGTTTTATATCCTAGTGAAGGAACGTTTTCTGCTTCAAATATTATTGATTTAATTGTCCCATTATTCTTCACCGTTGAAGGTGTAATTTTCCCCGAGGCATCAGTTATAATCCATTCCATGCCCTTTTTTTCTGAAATATCAAGGTTTACTATTCCGTTCCTGCCCCATGAGAGATCATTCCAGACAAGAATGCTGTTTGGATTTCTCAGTCTCACCTCTGATGAAAGCTCTGATAAAGCCTCATTAAGAATTTTCTCACCTGTCCTGTTTCCATCCTCAAGTGAGGCTTTGAAAATACTGTCGGTTATTTCTCCATGATTCCCTCCCCATCCGTGATCGGGATAGATTGACCTGTACCAGCCCTTCTTCAGATCGGTTGACGGGTAGCCCTTAAGGCTTCCTTTTACCATGCAATTAATTGAACTGAAGATTTCCGCTGCAGGCAAACTCACTGCAGCAGCCTTTTTGGCCCTGATAGCCTCATAATGTGCGGGCCCGTGAATGTAAAGCCACAGATCGGGCCGTTCACCTGAGATTGAATCTATCCTGATTCCCTGCACATCAATCTTACCCAGGAACTCTTCAGTGGTGGCATGCTGAACACGTGGAATTTCAAAACCGGAAGATTTTGCAATCTCATTCCACTCACCTATGATTTTACTGTAATCCTTCGGTCCTCCGGCATCGGTACTGATTATAACAGCATACTGTGGAGGAAGATTATGTTTTGCATAATAATCATCCCAGTTCTGAAGCACTTTATGCAGTTTTTGCATTGCGGTGATGGCATCATCCTCAAAATAGCGGTAGACCAGCAATGCCCATCCGTAATTTCCCGGACTATAGGTGAGTATCCTGGTGCCGTCGGGACTATACCAGTTAAAGAAGCCCTCTTTCATGCGGCTCACAAAAAGATATTTAATACCGGCTTTGGCCAAAATCTGTGGAGTCTGTATCGAGCGTCCCGGAACATCAACATTATAGGCAGCCAGGGCATCCATCCCCGGAAGATTGTCTTTTATCCATTTTCTGCCCAGATATGTCTGACGTACCAGTTGTTCTCCTGATTCAAGTCCTTCATATGGCTGGTTGAATGTAGCTCCCCAGGTAGAACTGGCCACTACTGAATGCCTTTATGATACGCTCTTTTTCCGAAGGAACTGCTTCGAGAACCTCCATAAGGTTAAGAGTCTGTTCCATCTCAAACTTAAAAGCCGGGTTTTTATCAATAATGTCAAGAGCAGGAAGTACAATGTCGTGAATACGCTCCTCACGGCAGGAATCAGGGGTATTCATCCAGGCTATATCCTGGTGTGATGAACAGATAATATTTACTGTACCCTTTCCGAAATAGCCCCAGTCAGCCGGTACCAGCGGCCTGAATTGCTGTTTGACAGTCACTCCATCCGCTGCTCCGGGTGGAGGAGAAAATACTCATCTCCCCACCGTTCCCCGCAAGAGGCAAAATAAGCTCCACTCTGCCAGAATCTGTCTTTGCATAATTTAGAGTTTTCCCATCAAGGGAAACTGTAAAATCCTGTCCCAAACCCCTCTGATCAATCCATGCCTTCACAGTATTTTTGGCGGCATCATATTGGTAGGGTTTGTAATAATTAATGGCGATCTCCTGCTGCGCCCGAATATTAAGACTGAAGAGAATAAAAAACGCCGGAAAGAATACTGTAGCAATTTTCATTTATAAAATCTTAATTATAATATCTTAAACCTATTTATTTACCAATTGAGTCCTTAGTGGTGTTTAAAAAGTCACAACTTCTATCATATCTTTCTCCGTGTGACTCTGTGTAAACTCTGTGGATCTCTGTGTAACAAAAAGTTAAGAACTTACACAGAGCGCACAGAGGAGGCACAGAGTTTCACTGAGGATTTTTTCAACAGCCTAAAGGATCACAAAGGAAAGAACAGCATTGAACCAATTCTTTGTTTTCTGGTTCATCAATAAACCTGGAACTCCGACAGTGTGATTCCTTCCACAGGAGGCGGCTTCCCAGGGAATGAGAGTACGTTAAAGCGGTTTTCACCTGTTTTAAACTTTGTAATTACCAGCCTTACCATACGGCTTTCAACAGGCGGGAATTGCTTCGTGAATTTCAAGCCTGCGTCAGTACCTTTAATGAGTGTTTTCCACTCATCTCCGAGTAAATATTGAAATTCAAATTCCTGAATATGGGGACTATAAGGTTCCGAAATAATAACTGTGTTAAAACTTCGGATATCACCAAGATCAACAGTTATTGTTGGCCGGGGATCAGAAGATTGTGCCAGCCAGCGGGTATTCGGATCCTCATCAACAGCATATTCAGGAAGGTATTCAACCCTGCCTTCAAAGAGGCTCGATGCCTTTACCGGCTTGTATCCGGTAAGAGTCTGAAGCGGCGGCAGTTTTTCCGGGCTATCTATAATCTCCTTTAGTGCCGTCAGCCTTTCGACAAGATCCTGGGGAATCCGGCCCGAGAGATCCGGCGGTACATCCAGAAGAAAGCTTGCTCCGCGCTTTATGGTCTCACTATACCAGTGATAAAGTGTCCTTACAGATTTAGTAACATCGCCGGTTATCCAGAACCAGTTCTGATTAATAGTCTGGCATACCTCCATGGGTATATAGTATTCTTTCCCATTGATTGAACGAATGGGATTGTGTCCGGATGCAGGTGGCAATGTGCGCTCACCATTAGTAATATCTGCCGGGAAATTTGCCAGCACAGATCCGTCAGTGAAACCATTGTTGCAGGTGACAAGGCAATCAGGCTGGTGAGTTTTTACAATGGAATATAATTGATTCCTCCGGGCAGCTGTTAATCTGGATGGTATATCAATCCACAGTTCAACGAGACCCTTGTAATTTGTAACCAGCTCTCTTATATGATCTCTGGTAAGCTGAAAATATTCATCTTTCGTTGATACGGGCTCATTATGATCATCCCATAGGCAGTAGTAGAGACCAGGTTTAATCTCATACCTCCTGCAGCTTTCAATGAACTGTTCTACGATATCCTTCTTATAGCCTGATGAAGCAATATCATAATCATACTCCCTGCCTTTCCATGTTACTTTGCTGTCCCACAGACAGAATCCTCCCGTGTGCTTCGCCGTCAGCACTGCATATTTCATGCCTGCATCCCTGGCTGTCCGGATCCATTGATCAACATCAGGATCAGTCGGGCTGAAACTTGCGGCCGGCATTTTTCCGTCATCATACTCAGCGCCCGCAAAAGTATTCATATTGAAGTGGATGAACATTCCGTATTTTAATTGTACCCACTTCTTAATATGGCTTTCCGGGAGTTCAGGATTGTTTTGGGCATAGATCACCATAGGAAATAACAGTAACAAACCAATAGAAAACAACCTGTATTGCATTCTTTTTATCATGATAATTTTTCAGGTATCTATTTGTATTGCAGAACGACAAGAGTCCGGGGTGAGAGATCTTTAATGCTTATGCTGTTCTTAAAACTTGTAAGAACCATATTCCCGTCCTCAGGAAGCATCAAAGCTTTCTTAACTTCATTCATTACCGGCAGCTCAAGAGTCAAATCAACCTTTGCATCATTGAAATTTTCAATGACAACATAATTACTGCCCAGCAGATACAGGCTTACTTTATTCGGGGCATCAAATTTCAATTCTAAAGGTGCCAGAAGCTTATCCCTCAACGGCTTCAACTCCTCGCGTGACAATTTCAGGAGTTTTTTGGGGTCTCCTTCAACTTTAAAAACTGTAAGATTTTTATGCTCAAGTAACGACTTGTTGCTGAGCAGCAGAGCCAGTCCATCCGTAATAACAACCTGTTTTCCTGCTTTAAGCATACCTTCAAGTTTTCCTGAGAACCCGGGTTCCTTCAGGGCATGAACCGTGAAGATCGCAGATGGAGCATTTGTATTTAGCTGATCGTCAGGAACAAGGGGAAGTCCGAGCATACCAAGGAAGCTGAAAATATACTGTTCATTAAAAGGTTCGCTGTTTGGCAGTTTAGGCATATGGATGCCACTTATGGGCCTGTCCTTCACTATCCTGGCTAGTTCGAACAAGCCGGGAAGTTCCTTCCTGAATGCATCAACATCTGCTATCGGTGTTCCCGGTTTTCCATCGTACTCATTGATCTCAGTCAGAAGGCTTCCATAATGGAACAGCAGTATTTCCCTTTGATTTCCCAGAACTGTCTGTCTTGCCTGCTCAAGATATATTTTCGGTGTGACTCCCAGGGCGTCAACCCATCCTCCTCCGTTCTTTCCTCCGCTTACCTTGTTTATCCACCTGCTGATAAAATATGCATTGTACTGTACCTCGCCGCCCGGTCTGATATCATAATCATAGTCGCGGGTTTCAGTGCCTATCCAGGTATAGTCATAATCTTTTGATTCACGGACAACTTCATAACCCCGTTCATGAAATGAATCGTACCAGAGGGGATATTTGATAATGATTTTAACCTTCGGATTGACCTCTCTTGCGGGTTTAATAATATTTTCCCTGCTCATGTTGACCATAATGTCGCAGCGGAATTTTGCCCACGTCTGATCTCCCCTTGCTGCTATACAGTCTTCGCATTCACACTCGGTAAAAAGGAAATCGTCAATCATAATAATATCAAAGATCGAAGCGGTCAGTTTGAAAATCTTTTCCATCTCCTCCAGGGTTGCTTTACTGGTATAGCATGAGGTCATGCCCCATCCTCCGGATCCCGGCTTCCCTACACCGACAGTAGTAACACAGCCTGCCACATCAAATCCCTCCTTACGAAACCGGTCTCTTGCATGTATCATGGCATCCTTATCAGCATAGTATGCTCCACGGAAAGATTCAATAAAAACCCTCGTAATACCTGTCTGTTTGCACCAGTTGACAGCACTATCCAGTCCGGACGGAGTTGTCAGAAAATCCCTGACATCCTGTGCAATAAACAGTGTGGAGATTGTAAGCACATCCTTGTTCTTTTTTGCAGTTTCCCACAGTGCCTGTGCAGAGACAGCAGTGATGCTGATCCATACGATTGTTATCCATGTACCAATCGGAAACAGTTTCTTAAAGATCTTTTTCATAATTGTAATTGTTATTTTCAGGTATATAGAATAAGTATAATATCAATCAACTAATTCTAATTCATATAATTTACTGTCATATTTTTCAGTCATCTTAACTTTGAATCCTATTTCTTCCAGTTCCTGTCCGGTCATTTTGGTTATTTCTTCACCTGAAGGAGCATTTTTAATGCTGTAGAACCTTTTTTTATCCAAACCAGGTACAGACACCATTCGTTGATCATCCAGTGAACCCTGGCGGAAAATCCCCACAATGCCCCCCTCCCTGGTATCGGTATTTATGCGTGACCAGGCATCCCAGGCACCCTCGGTAGGTTCACCGAAACTTGGCAGATCCTGACGGTAAAGATCATAATTGTATTTCTTTTGCATGGCGGAGATCCATTCGGTCCATTGACGGATCTCAGCCTTCTTTTCTTCTGACAATTTCCGCAGATCACCCAATACTATCGGAAATGAACCTATTAATGTTTTCAGCTCATGGATGAAATCGGGGCTGTCCATCTGCAGATTGCCGATAATAAAGGATGATGCGGGCAAGGCAGGTGATTTCCACCAGGTTAAATTACGGATGCGGAATGCACCTACAGGAAATGGTTCCCCGATATTTGTCAGCCAGTTGCCTTCAGCATGCTGACAAAAAGCATAATCAATCAGTTGCAGTTTACCTTCCGTCTCAAAGGTACAATCGATATACAGATCAGGGGCCTCAGCATGTAATTCATCAAAAAGATTAAACACTCTTTCATAAATTACAATAAGCGACTCTTCACGGTCTTTATGATAGGGATGATCTTTTGCACTGCAGCCTGATTTTTTATAATCAGTGATATATGCGCTGGTGGCGATAGTCAGGTCAAGTTTCACGAAGCTCAAACCCACTTCATGAACCAAATCCAATATTTTCCCTTTAATATATCCTGTCCATTCAGTACCGAAGCACATAGTATTCAAATCGAAATCGCCTTCAGAATGAAGGTTCTCAGGCTCTTCTTTGTCATCTCTGACGGCCCATTCGGGATGATCCTTAAAAACCTTCGATGCGCTTGCCGCAGAACCCACACTGATCCATAAACCTGGTTCCATCCCTGCTTTTCTTATCTCATCAAAAACCGGTTTCAACCCGTTTGGAAATTTTGTTTTGTCGACAATCCAGTCACCGGTATTTGCTACCCATGATACCTTTTTGCCGATGTTATCCTGTGCAGTATGCCACCCGCAATCAATTTCAAATTGTTTAACTCCGCATTCCGAAGCTAATCCGGCAAGTTTTATCAATAAAGTATCATTAAAACGGTCATCAAACGGGACGTAGTTATTATACATTACTGTCGGACGCTTTTTAATTTCGTTGATGCGCAGACCCATATGCCGGCGAACATAATCGGCCAGCGATGTATTCATGATAGTCCAGGGGTCAGAAGAATTCACATAAGGAATTGCAAATACCTGCGGACTGGTCCATTTATCTTTGTCTTTAATATATTTCCTGAAAGGATATTTATCTTCTTTATGGGTAAGCCCTATTTCAACATTATTGTATTCAGTATTATAGGCGGTCCTCTTTAAAACCCCGGGAGATTCATTGCCTAACAGGATGCCGGCATTATGGGAATATGAATGAACAGCAATAACCGGGTCATCCCAATCTCCTACATATGTGCTCAGATGCTTCTGCCTCCCGTAATTGGTATATGCAACCGATTCCACATAATTGAATCCTAGCAAAAGCTTTTCAATGTCCAAAGACTCAATCATTATCTCTTTGCCGGTGTTGTTCAAAATGGATATTTGTTTCCGTATAACAGGTAAATCAGGATATAAAAGATAAGTGATATCAACTTCAATTCCTGAAAAGTTTTTGGTTCCTACTAATTTTATTGTGGCTCCTTTTCCATGTCGGATATCGGCTGCAGAAACAATGGAGTTCAGATTCCATCCCGATCTTCCGTCACAATACTTTCCGTTAATTAATAATGAAAACTCTTTTGATTCTTCTGAATTAAAATTAAGATCATTGTCCTTTATTTTCAGACTTTTGGTATGTATACTTCCATTATCAATAATAATTTCCCGCTCTATAACTCCATTACTCAAAATGAGTGAATTATTGTCCCATGATGCAAAATCCTGTGCATCGGCTTCTGAATAAATCAGAAGCAGGCTCAAAATACATAACAGATACTTAGTCATAATCTCGTAAGTATTAAAGGATTTGTGTTTCAATTTTTAATTTGCACAAATGCATGGTTCATAATTGGTGCTGAAGCGAGGAAATTGTTTTAAATATTTAATAATCTGGATTATAAAGGTTATGTAAGTTATTTTGGTAAAGATTGTTTTTCAGATTGAACCTTCCTCTCCTTCGCTTTTGAAATAAACGATTTGAAGAGCTCGAACTCATATGGACTATACATCTTAAAATCTGTCGTATAAAGATCATGCTGCCATATCCGGTTATAGGGTCCGTCACCAGGCCGGTGCCCCCATGGCAGATCGGTTTGCGTTTTCCCGTTTACCAGTCCCCAGTGCAGACATCCGATATTTTCCTCAAAGAAAAGTGGCAATACACTTTCCACTGTCGATCCCATGGGACGATTCAGCCATTCGGTACAAATAACCGGGCGTTTGTACTGTTTCAGATTACGGATATAATTTTCAACCTGATCTTTGGGAGAGTAGTTATGAAACGTTATGATATCAGAATTCATCAGTATAATATTGTTTAAATCCGGGTTGTTATCCCAGCCAGCAATAGTAACAGGCTGAGATGGGTCTATCTGACGGGACCATTTAAACACACTCCGAACCAAAGTTAAGCTTTTTCTTCCCAAACCGCTGTTTGTGGGCTCGTTATATAAGTCCCATGCTAAAATAGCAGGATCATTTCTAAAGGTTCCCATAACATCTTTGACATATTTTTCAAGTCTTGGATGGGAAGTTGTATCTGTTACCATGGTATGACCAGGACTTGGTGACCAAGCCCATGCATACCATCCTTCAAAAGGATCCGGTTGTTTCCCCAGACCTGGATCGGTGTTTGTGCCAAATACACAATCATCGAAGAAAGCCGGCATCACTTTCATTTTATGATTAGTACAGATAGAAAGAAATTTTGCAAATGTATCCTTGAAATACTGAGGGTCATCTTCCCATACAATAAACTGAAGTACCACCCTCACTGCATTGAATCCTGTGGTCTCTGCCAATGCCAGTTCTCTGTCAATCACTTCAGGCGAGAAACTTGTTTTATCCCACATCGCCGTATAGTTGATTGAGTTGGCAGGTATATAGTTGAATCCGCAGATCCAGGGATTATCGTTATACCATTTCCATGCTTTTTCTGCATTCCACCGCTCCGCCGACTTCTGTGCAAACAGGGAAAAGGACAGTAATAACAACATTATCAGGCTGCTGCCCCGCAAAACATTCTGACTTGTAACCATAATATGAAAAGTTAATATTTAGTAAATTTATCACTACTAAACTCATAATATTTAAAATGAGAGGGAGATTCTTCGCTTCACTTCGTTGCACTCAGAATGACAGATACTTGTGTTTTTAAAGGGGGGGGAGGCTGGAGGCGCGCCTCCAGCCTCCCCCTTTCCCAGAACTCTCTAAACACTTGTCATTCTGAGCGAAGCGAAGAATCTCATTATTTTGTCGGAGCCTTCTGTAAATTTATAAATGTCCCTCTCATTTTACAATTTCATGTGACTAAAGATCAATTAACTACAACTGCTTCTCCATACTGCTTTGTGCCAATATTCCTTCCATCCTGAAAAACAGAAAAATTTCTTTTCCCTATATGAATATCATATATTTTCCCTTTGAATATAAAATCTCTGAGGGTGGATGCTCCCATTTCTTCGCTATAATTTGGTCTGATAATCAGGATATCCTTATCAATATTTATTCCGAAAGTTCCGAAAATTATTGCCTCCATTCCTGCACCGGCCGCTATCTCTACCGGCATGGAAGAACGGTCCTGCTCAGGCACATCAGTTCTGGGATTTTGGGGCAGGTAGGGGAAATAATCTATATAGCCCATATGACGCTTAATAATATCCCAACCCATCTCAGCAAAACCCTGACGGTAGAGATTCCTGGAAATGCGTCCGGGCATACCTGCATACTGCCCTCCGCCACCCCAGTCGGAATCGATTAGATCCCAGTGAACGCTGTCTCTTCTCGCAATGGAGTATGTACCATATTTACCGAGGAATTCACCCTCTTTCAGATGGCTCACCAGTTTATTGACCTGGCTGCCGGTTAGGTAATCTGTACCAAGTGCATCAAATAAATGGATAGTCCATATGGCTTCTTTGGATCCGTCGGGATAGAGATTGTCAAACCAGCCTTTATTTTCATTCCATAAATATTTATTCATGAGGCTTTTAAGCCGTTCAGCAACCCTGAGATAATCCTCAGTGCCATTATCTTTTATCAAACCTGCCCATTCCGACATTCTGTAAAGCAGGTGTACAGTCAGAACATTTACAATCGGAACCACATGATTATAGCCATCAGTTCTGATCTCAATTATTTTCTGGGTATCATACCCGACATCAATCAGTCCCTCCTTGTTGGTGTAGTTTGTTTTGAGTTCATTTACCCATTGCTGCATCCATTCCCAGACTGTGAAATCTCCTGCTTTTTCGGCGAAGATGCTGTAATCGCCGGTGTGTCTGAGATAGGCTTCAATCATTATCTGCAACGCAAAAGGCTCCTGTATGTAAAGATTATCCCAGTAAGCACCTTTCCAGCTCACATAGGTTCTTTTCATTTTTACCTCCCTGAAATCGGTCAGAATTGCTTCTTTAAGACTTCCGGGATCAAGCATGGCAAGAATATCAGAAGAATAGGAGTTGTCCCAGCTTATTGTAAAGGGCCAGTATCCGACGGCCCAGAAAGGATTTGTAATGTAATTTGGATTCTCATACCTGCTCATCAGAACCGACAACATACACCTATAATAGTATTCCCGCAACCGGGCATTTGAACTCTCGAGTTTAGGAAGTCTGTCATAGGCCCATTTCAGCTTTTCGCGTGTGATCTGGTTGGCTTTGTTCATTCTAAGCCCGATATCCTCCTGGTAAATCTCCGGAGCTTTCTGATCTGCCTTGTAGAATTTAACTGCAAAACAGGAAGTCACATATTCATCCGGAGGCAATGTCAATACAAATCCTGTGTCGTTGAAGTTCCTGATATCAGATGCAACCCGGGCATGCATCTGGGCGCTTCCAAAAGTGAATGCATCGATCTGTCCCGAATAGTCAGAGCCGGTCATTCCATCGCAATTCATTCTGCTTGCTATCTGCTGTGGAATAAGAGTTAGAGTAAGTGGCTTGCGACTCCTGTTTTTCATTATTAACTTCAGAAAAACCTCATCATCATTGTAGGATACATTCGTTATGCTGTGTATTGAGAATGTAATCCAGTTCTCATAGATCTCCTTGTGAAATGTTCCTGACCTGATGTATGCGTTTGGCTGCCATTTCTCATCCTGCGTAACCATCATAAACGGAGAGTTCGGTCTGAAATTGGCTCCGAGCGGGTCATCTCCCCTACCTTCCCTGATCCACTCTTCCCAAATTCGCGGAACATCATCCCTCACAGTTTTACCGGTCTTATGATCGAAAAAATTCAGATTAAATGAATAAGACGGAGAGCTTAAAGGCAGAAACTGAATGGCTGCAAAACCGGTCATACTGTATTGCCGGGGAGATACAAATCCACGGTAATTGATAAGCATTACCTGGTAATCATCAAACCGCATCTGCTGGCGTTCCATGGCATAATATTCAGGGTCTGCAGGCGTTGCATTTTTCTGCGCAGAAGATATTTGCAGGGGAAAAAAGGTACAGACAAAGATGAGAATGGAAATCTCTGAATAAAAAAACCTGAAACAGAACTTTTTGCGGGAAGGTATCATAGGACTTCAGGATTTATCAATTAAGACGGAAAACCTCAGTGGCATTGTCCCTGAAAATGCACCGGGCAACATCCATTGCGACATCTTCCGTCATCCATCCTTTTTCAATCCTTTCAGACAAAACAGTAGCAACAACCTCTTTTCCCAGTTCAAGAGAGCCAACCGCATCATCAATTATCAGTACATCTCCGCCCCACATAATTTTATTATAAGGCACGGCATCCAGCATCTCATGAAATGTATGAATAGCCTCTGTCTTTGATATCTGTGGAAGCCATACAAGATCAAGATAAACATTGGTGAATTGCTTTCCAAGAGCCACATAATCGCCTGTCCACGGATATCCACCATGAAAAAGAATAAATTTTGCCTCAGGATACTTAATGAAGAGATTCAGAAGTTTCATAGGTTGTCCGTTATCCAGCCAGCCACTGTTGCCGGCAAGATATCCCGTGTGTATCTGAACCGGCAGGCCGAGTTTGACTGATTGTTGTACTATGTGATGGAAGATAAAATCCTGAAGATGCTTTATCTCCATCATATCACGGGGAACAGCCTTATTAAATATTTTACTGGCAGTGGCATAATCAATATCTTCAAAATCAATTGACCTCGAATAAGCAAGAACATTCTTCAGGCATACTGCTCCATTGCTTTTAAAAATATTTAGCACTGAGTCAATCAGGATTAAATAATCATCCAGGTTTTCAGTATTTATAACCTCCTGACCCATCAGCTTTAACAGATTTTTTTCAGATGTTATCCTCTTATTTTCAGCAGCTTCACCTACCAGCAGAACGCATGAACTTATATTGCAAACGAGGCTGAAATGTGCAGTATCAATATCCGTGTTGAAGTGATTCCAGTACTGATCGTTCAGCATAGTTTTAAAATTGGTCCTTTTATATACATCATCAAACCATTTGTCGTAATGCCTGTAGCGGTTGGCTATCATTCTTTCGTACAAACTCTTTACATCATCCTTTTCCAGATAAGGTTTATCATAGCCATATAAAATCCTCAGAGTATTCATAAATTGATCATGATAGCTCGTGGAGCGTGAATAGTCGTAGTATTTTCCAAATTGATCCCAGAGGCTGTCGGCATTGAATCCGTTTTTTTGCAAACCGGAAAATGACGGGGCGCCTGAAGAACTGATATCGCTGGCAAAGTAAGAAACTGTATTAAAAAGGAAGAAACTGTTTGAGTCAGCAGGGATTTGAAGATGTTCATGTGTATCAACAATCTCTATTGTATCCAGATAGTTTTTAATCTTATCGTAGGCACTTTCCTGACAGGCAGTGAGGATTATGGCTGAAATGAGAAGCAGATATTTTTTCATAGGTTAAAATGTTAATAAAATTGACTTATGTCTTGTTGATCATTTTTTTTAACCACTCACGAGTGTTCACTGAGTTACACTGTATATTAAACTCCGTGTATTTCTCCGTGTAACTCCGTGTAAATCCGTGGTTAATATTCTTAAAAATCATATTCACCTCTTCCTCCCCGGTAACCATTTGGACCGGCCGCCTGTTTCCGCGAGAAATTTCATAGCCTGCTGATGGCATATAAGTTGTGCATCAAGAAGCATGTCCGGTGTCTGGCCTGCGGGTTTTCCCTCTTCGTTAAGGCCATCAAAGGAATGGCTTGGCGATTCGACCACCACGCTCAAAGCCCCGCAATGAAAATTCAATGCCCCATCGATGTTATAAACACCGCTGGTAGCCAGACCAGGATCACCGGCAATCTTTGGATCTTTTGAATACTGAAGCCCCTTCAAGCCCAGTTCAGAATGAACGTATCTGAAGAGAGTGTCGAAAGCCTGATGAAGTGCCGGCTCTCCGAGGGGACGGTCCATCCTCATATAAACAGCACCGGTATGCAGATTAATGATCAGATCAGGTTTTTCACGCTCTGTAAGATCAAATAATGCCTGTGTTTCCGGCTGCCGCTTGCCAAAAAAGTCGTCATGCTGAATATTGACACCTGCATCATTGGGGTATCCTCCGGGGAAGCCAGGTTTTGAGAAGTCCATCGGAATAAATTCCTTTATCTGGGGCCATCCTGTAATTTTACCCTCAGCATTTCCGCCTGTATTCAGATATTCTGCAACAGTAAAATCTGTGCCCCTGAATAACTCCATCCGCAATGGAATCCGGACTCTGCCATCCGGATTGACAATAGGGATAAGTATAAGCCTGTCAATTCGTGAAACAATTGCAGAGATGCCGGGCCACTCCCGTCCCCTGAGATCTTTCCCTGTCTCAATAACGGATATCAGGTTTACCATTCCTACTATCCCCTCAAACTCGCCGCCGTGTACGGAAGCCATGCCCATGTAAACAGTCTTATCATGGTCAGGACCCCTGTAAGCTCTGACATCACCAAATCCGAGTGATCCGGAGAAGGTTGTTGTCCCTTTTCCCTGCCTTGGATTGCCATATAATACAGCACGTACAGGCCTTCCCCCGGCGGAGGTTCCGATAACCTCGACTTTGCCCTTGCGAACAATCTTTGTAAGAAAGTTTGATACATCATCATATGAGGATATCCAGAAAGATGGTATCTTCTCCGCCTCCCTCAGATAATCCTTTGGTATCTGGAAGGACCAGGAAACCTTCTTCCCGGCGTTTGCAGGCTGGCCATTAAGGCTGAATGAAAATAAGAAAGCAATGAATATGGGAAAGATCCCCATATTATTAAATCTGTTAAGCCATAAAGAATTTTTCATAATGTTGTTTTAGAATAGTGATATATTAACTCGATTTTGACGTATTGTTAATAGTTGGCAGTTGGCAAAGAACAGTTGGCAAGTAGTTGGTTTCCTAATTTGAAGCAACTCTAACAAGATGATCAAACGATATTGCAGAAAAATTGAATTGCCAACTGCATATTGCCAATTGCTTTTTAAGGTTTAGCAACATAATAAATTTAACTTAACAATAGTTTACTCTTTGTTCCATTCTTCGAACATCGAAATTGCTTTGTATAAAACGCCGGCTTCTCCCCTGAAAGTTCCGGATCCTCTTGGTTTATTATCGACAGAGTACCATTCATAAAAGCCATTATTGTCCTTAACTCTTTTCACCATTGGGGCTATCTGCTCATAAGCTTCAGCTACAAAACCATATTTAATCAGCTGCTGTATCATACGGCCTCCAAACCAGGTCCAGTCTCCCCCATTCTGATAACTGTATACAGGGTTCATGATTTTATTTGCAAAAAAACCTTCAGGGTATGGCGGATAAAGAGTCAGTCCGATTGAAGCGGCACCTGCCTCCTTCACCCTGCTTATCATCTCGCTGAGAGATTCCCTTATTTCATCCCTGCTTAGCAATCCGGCTTCAATTGCTATGGCAGTGCCTCCGAAATAGTAGATCTTATTTTCGTCAAAATCCGGAGGGAATGGCGATCCTTTTTCGAGGTAGATGTGTGGGATGAACTTCTGGTTCTTCTCATCCCATAAATGTTTTCTGCAGTTTTCTGAAATTGAATTTCTGATCTCTCCAAATCTCGGTTTTGTTTCCGGAACAATTTCCATCAGATTATCAAGAGCAATAAGGAACATGGCATTGTCATAAATATCGATAGCCGGATGAGTGTTATTGTCCAGATCCACTCCCCAGCCATGCTCAGGCTGTACATCACCCCAGTCAGCAGTAGTTGCTCCAATAACCAAACCATACTGATTGTTAAACCGGTGATTCATCAGAAAATCCATTGCGTCAATCATACGGGCGGCAACAGTTTTTTCACCGATTGCTTCCTGCAAAATGGCACTGTCTCCTGTAAGTCTGATATATTTATAAACGGCCTGGACCAATGAAGATTCCTGATCTGTTTCCACTGTATTTTTATGGCCGGCATAGCGCGGTTCCATGTCTGAATAGATAAAATCATACTCTACTTTCCCTACTTGCACTATCGGAGTAAAACCATCAATTATGTTACCATCCTCACCCTGCATCCTGAAGAATACCAGCAGATTCTCCTTTAATTCACTGGCAGGAAATACAACAGATGAGAGTTCAATGAAAGTATTGTAATCACGGATCCATACCTCCCTGTAACCATCACCGGCATTGAAACCTGTCTTCATTATTTCCAGGGCTTTTTGCTTTGTGAAGGCAAAATACTCATCATTTTTAATTTTGTCCCTGAGCTCATTGTTTTTCTTGTTGCTGCAGCCGGAGTAACCAAGCATAAATAACAAGAATGTAAGTATTGAAATTTTCCTGGCCATACTATTCAAGATTTGTAACCATTTATACATGTATTATTGCTTCCTTATCACAATCAAAAATCCTTCTTTTCCCGGGATCGTTACATTTTCAAGGGAGACAGTTTTTTGTCCGGTCTGGAATTCACTTATTGCAGGAATATAGACTTCGGAAGATTCCTGGTTCATTCCCAGAAGTGACCAGGCCACTTTTAAGGATGTGACCTGTTCCTGGTCATTCCAGTTTGCCACAGAGATAATTGCCTCTCCATCACTTTTATATATCGAAGCCTTTATAAATGGATTAGTGGTTTTGACCGGACAGTTATCCTCCCAGTAACCTGACATAATTTTATCCTTAATATTATATTCATCCCAGAACTTCCATAATCCGGAAGGAGAATTACCTGTCCAGCCCGGACGATTGGTAATGCCATATACCATTCCTCTCCAGGGATTCCCTCCTCCCTCAAGCATCTGCCCTGGCAATCCGAACGGAATCCCTGACACCTCGATCAGCCAGTGATCAGGGGCGCGATTGTAATCCCTTCCTTCTCCTATCCATACAAGGTCAAAATAAGGCAAAAGGTCCATGTACAAATTCAGGCAGTTTGTAAAACCTGCCATTTCATTGAAATGGTTCCAGCTGTGAAGATCCATCCTTCCTTCGGGACGATGCCTGTCAATTATTTTCCTGGCCCTCATCAGTGTGTACCGGTCAAGAGCAGAGTCATCAATATAGACGCCATCTATTCCAATACTTTGAACCATCCAGTCGAGTCCCGCTACATAGAAATTATTAAGACGGCTATCCGGTGTAGTAATTACTGAGAGATCGGTCTCTCCCTTGAATTTACCCTCCCTGATTTCATTATACCAGGCTGGGATATAGTTCTCTCTCAGGTTTTGAATCAGCCACTCTTTTGGTCCATCAGGATTAAGGACTGTTTTGCATGAATTACCCGGACCAGGGTAAATGATCTCCCCGTTCAGACTGTTAAAAGCCCAGAACTCAGGCAGGTTCTTTGTAAGCTCTCTGGTTGTATAATACACTTTCAACCGGATGTTTTCGCTGTGAGCCTGATCAGCCAGCTGTCTGAGCTCATTTGTATTGGCGTCAAGATAAGGATAATTGATAAAAGGGTAAATATCCTCAGCATGATGAATATTCAGGATATTAGCGCCATATTTCTTTGCTGAATCTACTTTTACTGAGGTGTTAGTACCTCCGCCGTGATAGTACCTGTCTCCGAATTTAATCGATCTGTCAATAACTTTGAAAGGTGTCAGAAGAAGCTCAAAATCATAATTGAGCACATCGCCTGACTTCATTTCACGTTCGCCTGAATATGCATTTAGCAGAACATCTCCGGTCCTTTCTGTGACATCCATTCCTCCTTTACCATCATTTCCCCATGAGGGAGGCATCCTGAGCGGTCCGAATTTATAGTAAACATTTAACAGAGGACGAACATAATTCTCTGCTTTCAGTTTTACCCTCAGTCCACCATTTACTGCTCCAACCCAAAGCATATCCTGGTTCTTTGAAATATCCCACTTCCATTTCCAGTCAGAATCGCGTATTCCTCCTTCATGACCGAGCCCCATCATATATACCGCTTTTCCTTTTTCAACCGGAATTTCGAGTCGAATATCCTTTACCCTGACCGGATTTTTCGAAATGAGTTTTAGTTTATAGTCAATATATCCATCGAATTCCATTTGTCCCCTGACATTCAGATCAAATTCGGCTGAGGAACTGAGTGCTTCCCAGACAACCTTCGATGGTGTTTTTTCTTTGAAGGAGAGTTTGCCGGGTACCAGGTAAACAACCTGTCCATTCTCTTTCTCAATAATGAACCGGAAGGGGCGGTTAACAACCGGTTCGCCTCTATCGACCAGTGATTGGTTGGAAGGTCCGAAATAACTAACAATGGATGAGGGAAGTCCGCTTTCTGCTATCTCCAGTGTTCGTCCCAGTATTTTCATCCGTGTTCCTTCAGTACTGACCTGTGTAAAACCTTTTGTGGTATTCTCATCAATTCCGGTAGTTGAATTCAGCCAGTTTAACCTTGATAAATGAGAACCTTCGTCATACCCGTGATTTGAAACCAGGTTGCCTGTGACTTTGAGTGCAAGGGGAACAATCTGTTTTTCGTTTCCTGAAAGTATTGAAACTGAACCTCTGTAAGTACCGGTAGCCACACTGTCGAGATCGATTCCGATCCAAAGGATGCCGATCCTTCCGCGAGGAATACTCATATGCTTCTTAAACGGAATTCCCATGAAATCTGTTCCCCCAAGGTTATAGCAAGTCATTCTGGATGAAGGTATAAAACTGTTTTTCCCTTTCAGATCCGAAAATTCAACCTGCAAGTCTGCTGCATCACTGTTGAGGGCCCAGACACCAATCTGAAAGACAAACACTTCACCAGGGCTGGCTTTCATTGTAACATACCCGGGACGGATAATCTTCCGGAGTTTCGGTTCAGGGATGGAATCAAACCATTTCAGCTGGTTCTCACGTACCTCGGGAAATACGTAAAATAGTCTGTTTTTTAGAAGATGTCCATATTTCTCAGATGCCTCTGAGGTAGAAATGTTGTTTACACTCTTCTCACCGCAAGCTGCTATAACAATAAGAATTATTAGTAACAATCTGATCTTTAACATGCTGAATATTTTACTATATAAACTGACATTCACTTTTGGGATAAGTTTTCACCAAGTTCCTCAAGAGTCCTTCCCTTTGTTTCCGGGAAATATTTCCAGACTATTATAAATTGAAGTACCATCATTACCGAGAAAAAAATAAAGGCAAACGCCACACCTGATTCTGAGATCTTTTCCACCACCGGGAAAAGAAATGTGATAAGAGCGGCAAAAAGCCAGTGGGTGAAACTTCCGAGAGACTGCCCTTTTCCCCTTACCCTGTTTGGAAATATCTCCGCAATCAGAACCCATATAACAGCTCCGGTGGAAAATGCAAAAAACATCATATAAGTGAGAAGATAGATGAGCAGTGTATATCCGGAAAAATCCTGAATATAGAATGTTCTGGCTACAAGGGCCAGACAGACGGACATACCGGCCGAACCTGCCATAAGAAGTGTTTTCCTGCCTGCCCTGTCAATAAGTATCATGCCGACAATTGTAAATATACCGTTTGTAATGCCGATCATAATCGACTGGAAGAGCGAATCAGTATTTGTGAGTCCGCTCATTTCAAATATCCTCGGTGCATAATATAATATTGCATTTATCCCCGAGAACTGGTTGAACATTGCAACCAGGAATGCAATCGATATCGGTTTAAAATAGATTGGAGAGAAAAGTGTTTGTCTTCGTTCACCCGACTGATCAAGGCTCTTTTTTATCTCCTCAATCTCTTCATCTATCGATGATACTTCGATTCTTTTAAGAATTGCTCTGCAATTCCTGTTTTCCCTATCTTTATGAGAATCTCGGGCTTTCAGGAATTACAAGAAGTGACAAAAGATAAATTGCAGAAGGAATTCCTGCCACACCCAGCATCCACCTCCATGGTTCATCGCCGGCATTCCGGAGCAGATAATTGGAAACATATGCTATCAGTATTCCGGAAATTACATTGAACTGGAAAAGTGCTGTCATCCTTCCCCGTATTTTGGCCGGTGAGATCTCAGCTATATACATCGGGGCGACAACAGAAGATGCTCCGACACCAATGCCTCCCAGGAAACGGAAAATAATAAATGACCAGACATTACCCGCAAGAGCGCTTCCCATAGCTGTCAGTACATACAGTGAGGCAATAATAAAAAGAACGGGTTTACGGCCATACCTGTCAGCCGGACGTCCGGCAATAAGCGCTCCGGTCACAGTCCCGATAAGAGCCGATGAAATAGTAAATCCATGCATGAAAGAAGAGAGTTGAAAAAGTACCTGTATCCTTTGCTCCACGCCGGAAATAACTGCAGTATCAAAACCAAAAAGGAAACCGCCGAGTGCAACAATTATTGACCAGGTGAAGACGTTTTTATTTATCTGGTTTGCCATAAAGAGAATATAAATATTTTTTGAATAAATAGGTTTTTAACAATATGTAATTTATATAATATTTCACCTACCCCCTTTCCACTTTCCTTTGCCCCCCTGACCCAGGTTGTCCACCATGCCTTTTGCCCCCCTGCCCCCCTAAAGGGGTTAAAAACCGTTCACCTCGTCCTTTTGTCTTTTTACTTTTGTCTTTTGTCTTAATCCTTACTTAAAGGGCATTACCATTGCATTGCCGGGAATAATTTCCATGATTTCACTTCTTCAATTGCCACAGGAGCATCTTCAGCAAAAACCTGAACATGTACTGCATCTTTAAGAGTAGGGTAAATGACCTGTGTTATACACTGACGGTCGTTGGCAAAAACCTCAAGAATTGACTTATCAAGGAAAATCTTAAGAGATACCTTTTCTCCCTTTTGAAGAACAAATGGGGCATCCTGAGTATCCATTTTCGGATTGGGCTCCCTGACCATAACAAACTCGAAATAATCAGGCTTATCCAGGCTTGATTTTGTAATATCGATCCGAAGAAGGTTCTTTTCCCTGTCAATTAATACAGTCGTCTGTTCTCGTCCGTCTTCCGAGCAAAATACTTTTAAACCGAACCGTTTTGCTTTTCCCGGATCAATGTCAACATGCAGCTCAAGGCTATTCCCTGCAATATTATCCAGTGTAACTGACTGACCGGCAGCAACTTTAAAAGGTTTCTCCGCCACAGGATTGTACCTGAGATCCTTTACCTCCTTTGGCGGCTCTATATTCAGTGAAAGTTTATCTTTTGACAGAGTAAGAACTCTCGGCATTGACATTGTTCCGCTTGAGACACCTGATTTCCTGTCGAGTACCCAGGCCCAGAGAATGCGTCTTCCCTTATCGTCGAGGAGTGTTTCAGGTGCAAAAAAGGTACCTCCGGGCCAGTTCATCCTGTGATGAGACTCCGGAGTGAATTGTTTGCCGTCCCATTTACCTATGTAATATCTTGCGCCCCGGACGTGACTTATGCATACAAGGACCCACTTATCATCAATTTTGAAAAAATCGGGGCACGATATATCTTCATAATCATCTACATCGGGCATATCAAATGCCATGAAATTCCCGATCTTTTTCATAGGCTTATCATAAGAATCTCCGGTATACAGTATGGGAGGTTCGCCGCCGGAAATCTGATAGTAGGTATCTCCCTCGAGCCACATGTGGGGATCCCATCCCGGATTTGCAGTGGGATTGCTTTTGGATTTGGTCCAGATATTCAATTCTTTGTCGCTGCTGTAAGCGACACAATTCCCTCCGGAGTTGAGACCATGGTAGGCAATTACAACATTACCATCCCCGGCTAAAAAAGCATTGCCGCTGAAAATACCTTCATCAGGATCTCCCTCATTATGTTTCAGATCATTTGAATGCCAGCGCCAGTGAAATAAGTCTAAACTGGAAAGGTGCTGCCAGTGATGGCCTGCTTCAGCCTGATAGAGATACCAGAGATGATAAATACCATCTTTGAAAATGGCACCGTTCGGATCAAAGGGATATCCCGTTCCCTCCGCAATGGTCAGATGCCATGACGGACGGATCGGATCATTCAGTTCTGCCACCCGGATCTTTCTTCCGGATTGAATATCACCAGGAGTGATTTCCTGGGAATTAACAATTAATGGTAAAACGAAAATTGCAACGAAAAAAACAAATAAATACTTCATCTGCAATATATTATGAGTTATATACATCCTGTTTAATTCACCCGTTTCTCCAGTTCAGCCAGTGAAACAGTAATCATTTTACCGGCCGGTTTTCCATCACGGTAACTGATTACCCTGAAGGTATCAGCATCGTTCGGAATAGTGAGCATTTCTCCCTTTTTATACAAAGAACTGTGATGGTCGGGCCAGGTATTGTCGAAAGTGTAAAATAATTCAAGTCCATCAATTTCCGTATCCAGCTGAATAAGCAGATTGCCTTTTTCATCTTTTGAAGGCTGAATGATGGCATCAAGATAACTGGTCGCGAAATTAATATCCATCTGTTTCAATCTCTCCAGATTCACCTCGGTGCGATGCACAAATCCTGTCCAGTCCCTTGCACTGCCTGGTGACCAGAATACCTCTGAAAGGGCAAAGGAACGGGGCCATAGCATATATTCGGCATGCCTGAATGTAGGGACGCTTTCAGTCCATAAATTACCCTGTCCGCCAAGTATGAATGAAGAATCTACTCCTTCGGGAACAGGTTCAAAAGTATAAACCTTATTTAGCCGAAGCATAGCAAAAGTAGGAGGCTCAATAGCAGGATCGCCCTGATAGTAGTCAATATAGGCAAAATCAACAGGACTCATCACAACATGATGCTGTGCCCTGGCAGCTGAAATGCCTCCCTCCATACCCCTCCAGCTCATAACTGTGGCATTGGGAGCCAGGCCGCCTTCGAGTATCTCATCCCAACCTATCAGCTTCCTGCCTTTTGCTTCCAGTATTTTCTCCAATCTCTTAACAAAATAACTCTGCAACTCATTTTCATCCTTTAAACCGTTATCTTTCATTCTCTTCCGGCAATCAGGACACTTTTTCCAGAACCCTTTGTAACACTCGTCACCGCCAATGTGAATATATTCAAAAGGAAACATTTCAGCTACCTCGGTAAAGACTTTATCCATATACTCATAAGTGGTTTCCTTTCCGGCACACAGGGAATTATCCTCAATTGTGTAAAACTTACTTCCGGGATTGACAGTGTATTTCAATCCGGTTGAGGATAAATAAGGATAAGAGGCAATTGCTGCCATGCTGTGGCCTGGTGCCTCTATCTCAGGAAGAATATTTACAAATCTTTCACCGGCATATTTTATCAGGTCTTTGATCTCATCCTGTGAATAAAATCCTCCGTAAGCAGCTTTTTCTCCCTTTTCAGGGCTTTTCCGGTCCCACCACAAGCCTGTTCGCGGGACTCTCCATGCTCCGATATTTGTAAGTTCAGGCAGTGCTTTGATCTCAATTCTCCACCCCTGGTCATCAGTAAGATGAAGCTGAAGAACATTGAATTTGTACATGACCATCTGGTCAATCATCTTCTTCACCTCACCGATTGTAAAAAAATGTCTGCTTACATCAAGCAGTAATCCCCGCCACTGAAACCTTGGGAAATCTTCAATCTCTGCACATCTTACCTGACATGGTGAATAGTTCTGTCCTGAACTGTTTATCATAACCGGTGGCAGCATCTGAAGAAGGGTTTGCACCCCATAAAAAACACCGTTGGGTTTGTTTGCAATAATCTCAATCCGGCTGGCTGTTACATTTAATTTATATCCTTCTGTACCAAGACCTTTTACTTCCTCATCAGCAATCAATATATTTATCCCGTTTCCTGTACCGGTCTTTACTTCCAGGCCACCAAGCTGTTTGCCAAGGTATTTACCCAAATTCACCAGTTCTTCACTGTTACAATAAACGGGAGTATTATTTTTTATCTGAAAAGTTCCTGAATTCAATTTCACTTTCACCGGCTGAGGAATAATTGCCGGTTCCTCAACTTTGACGGCTGCATCATTGTTAACCTGGCATGAAGTTATAAGTGAAATTAAAACTGCAATCAAAAAGGATCTCTTTACAATTTTCATACTGCTAATATTTTGGTTAGATGATATTATCTGACTTTCCCAAGAGTTTTACCCACTGCTTTAATCTGTTCGAGATGGTGTGGAAGAATAGTACCTTTTACATCCACTACAACTTCCAGGCAAAGGACTCCGTCATTCTTAACAATCTGTTTTGCTTTTTCAATGAGGTCATCAGTTTTAAACTGGCTGCCATGGCCTCCCCATTTTTCACCAAGGTAGGTAAACAGGAACCATTGAACACCAGGTTCAACCCATCGTGATTCAGGAACCTCATCTATTGTCATCTTCTCACCCGAGCTGTAATCGCAGTATGGAGTATTGACATGAATTTTTCCGAAACCATAATTATAGGTCACAACACTATGCTTATTCCCTGCTTTGGCAGCAAGTGTATGGGTGCTTATGTTATGCTCCAGCGACATGTCCATCCTCGTACTTCGTATTGCATTCCATTCATATAGTCCGTCGAACCACCATCCCTTTACATCGGTTCCGTAGCGCAGACTCCATTCCCGGATCATTTTCTCAAGAATAGCCTGGTTATACTGACTTGTGGCGGAATCCTTTCCGAAAGAGTAACGGAACTTCTCCGAGACAAGTTTGTTACTGATGGGTGGATTTGAAGGCAGATAGAGAATAACCGGAATATTGTACTTCTTCAATGACTTAATAAGATCCATCGGGAGGTCGCGCTTTGAGCAGAGATCTCCCGGACGGGTCCCCACAATACTGTCGAAGACAGCATTTGGAGAACAGTAGTATCCTGAATTCTGTCCGAGTGTGAACATAACAAACCCTGCACCAGCTTCACTTGCTTTAACTGCAAACTCTTCAGTATTGAAACTTTCCACAGCATCATTCCATTTCTTTGACCCGCTATCCTGTACAATATTTGAGCTCAGGTAATGAACCATTATACCGTAGCCTGCATCACGGAACCAGTCGGTATTGGGATTGCCTTTATATTCGACAGGTACTATTGAAATGACTGAGCCGCTAATCTTTTCTCCACCATTTTCAGGTTGGGCAGAGATTTCAAATTTCAGGTGCTTTCCGACATATGAGTTGAGCAAAACGATCTGGTCGGTCCATATTCCGGGCAGCTTTTCCCATTCTCCTTCAACGGATGGCGAGATATACCAGCTGATCTCCGGTGATATGTAACCCGGGGGTATATCGTATATGGCGGTAATTATTTGCCTGGCAACTAAATCACCCTCCAAATGGGTATTCTGAATCTGATTTCTGGTACATGCAGCCTGAAAGAACAGAAACATTATGAGTAAAAGTATCGGAATTCTCATTGTAATTTGTTTATTAGATAGGAATTATGATTCTTTAGTATCATTGAAGATATGTTGTTTAATGTTTTTTAAACCCGCCCCTTACCCCCCGCCAGGGCGGGACAGGCTTTCCCAGGGAGGGGAACCACGAAAGCCCTCAGTGTTTTACTCCGTGTAACTCCGTGTAAATCCGTGGTTTATAAATACTTGTTTAACCCACCTCTTTCTCTGTCACTTAACACCCCCAACCCCCCCAAGGGGCTTTAAAAACTGTCTTTATTCAACTTTGTCTTTTGTCTTTTGTCTTTTGTCTTTTGTCTTTTGTCTTTTGTCTTTTGTCTTCCGCCTTATTTCTTCACATAATCAAACGGCAGGTTATTGTACGCCCTTGCCAGCACTGCAATATTCTTTTCATCTCCTGTCAGACTGTCGACAGGACTTTTCAGATAATAATCTACCGGAGGCATCATTGAACCTGCAACAGGTTTTGTGAACCCGTAAAGACCTACCTTTTCC
>CAWJVS010000016.1:0-199906 GCA_963846335.1 uncultured Bacteroidales bacterium | reverse complement strand
ATGTATATGTACGTATACCTTGGACGACGACTACGTATTGCTCTTAATGCCCACATCAGGTAATGAAGGGATTCGTTTAATGAAAAGCCTTATCAGTTCCATAAAAAACTACTTTTCTCTCGTCAGGTTCAGTCATACAATCTTTGCTATGCCTTTTGCACTGATTGGCTATTCACTCGCCGTATCGGAACCTGAAAATAACTTCAGCCTTAAACTACTGCTCCTGATTGTCCTGTGCATGATATTCGCCCGTAATGCTGCAATGGGATTCAACAGGCTGGCAGACAAGGAATTTGATGCGCTCAATCCAAGAACCAGTAACAGGGAAATTCCTTCAGGTATTATTGGCACGAGGTCTGCTGCTCTGTTTGTTATTCTGAATGCTGCACTTTTCATCGTTTCAACATCATTCATAAATCGGCTTACCCTTTATCTCTCACCTGTAGCCCTTCTTGTTATACTTGGATACAGCCTGACAAAAAGATTTACCTTCCTGTGTCATTTTATCCTGGGCCTGGGCCTGAGTCTGGCGCCCATTGGTGCATATATATCACTGACAGGAAAATTCAGCCTAGTGCCTCTTGTCTATTCATTTATTGTCCTTACCTGGGTAAGCGGTTTTGATATTATCTATGCCCTCCAGGATGATGAATTTGACAAATCGAACAAATTGCATTCTGTTCCATCCGTGGCAGGTAAGAAAAATGCAATTGTCATTTCTGTTTTTGTTCATATCATCACCTTTTGCCTTGTGATCCTTGCAGGTATTGATGGGAAAAGGCGGCTGGTCTTACTGGACAGGAGCTTCGCTCTTTTCGGCTATTTCTGTTATATCAGCATCTTATTGTCAAACACAATGATCTCAGCAGAGTGAATCTGGCATTTGGCACCACGAATGGCATTGCCAGTATCCTTTTTGCCATTTTTGTAATACTTGACCTGTTTTTCAGATACAAATAATTTATATTATATTTCATCCCGAAATAACCTCAGGTGAGTTTTAAGAAAAATCTACTTAAAACAATATAATATGGGGGAAATAATTATTAAAGAGGTTCTTACAAAGAAGGACCGCCGTGATTTTATTTATCTGCCTGAAAAAGTGCATAGGAATGAACCCGAATGGCTTCCGCCTATCTATATGGATGAATGGGAGTTGTATGACAAGAAAAAAAACAAATCATACCAGTATGCTGATGCGCTCCTTTTGCTTGCTTACAGGGATAATAAACCGGTCGGGAGGATAATGGGGATTATAAATAAACGATATAATTCCATTCATGATGAACAGCATGGCCGGTTCTGCTTCATGGAATGCTATAACGACAGGGAAGTATTTCATGCCCTTATAACCAGGGTTGAAGACTGGCTGAGACAACACGGCATGATAAAGATAATTGGTCCTCTTGGATTCTCGGACAAGGATCCTCAGGGATTCCAGATAGAAGGATTCGAGTACCCCCAGTTTATGACAAGCGCGAACAATTCACCATATATGCCTTTCCTGATCGAAACAGAAGGGTATATAAAAAAGGTTGATCTTGTAAACTACCTTGGCAGGATTCCTGAGAAATTCCCCGAGATCTATGATAAAATACTCAGCCGGGTTGAGAAGATGGAGGAGTATAAAATCATTGAATTTAATTCAAAAAGAGAACTGAAACCATATATTCTTGGAGTGCTGGAACTAATGAATCAGACTTTTGAAGAGATATATGGATTTGTTCCTCTCAATGATAAGGAAAAGAAGGATTTTGCAGCCCGCTATCTTCCAATTCTCGATCCAAAGTTCATAAAGCTTATCGAGGTAAACGGTGTACTTGCGGGATTTGCAATCGGAATGCCCGATTTCAGCAAAGGGATAAGGGATGCAAAGGGGAAGCTTTTTCCATTTGGAATTTTTAAGATCCTCAGTGATTCGAAAAAGTCAAAAAAATTGCTCATGATGCTTGGTGGAGTAAAGAAGGAATTCAGGGGAAAAGGCCTTGAAGTACTGATGGGTGTAAAAATACTTCAGTCAGGAATAAAACATAAAATGGATACGCTCGACAGTCACCTGGTCCTGGAAGACAATATGAAGATGAGAGCCGAATACGAAAGAGTCGGTTGCCGAGTAGTTAAAAAGTTCCGGATCTATCAGAAAGATCTTTAGCAATCCGGCGGACCTAAAATCTGAACACAATGACAAACCCAGCATCTCCTTGAACTGAACCCTGGCAGTTTTTTTAGGTGTCCCGTCAGGATTTAAAACCGGCACACCCCCATCAAAGACCTGGGTCCTGGCATCATCATCATAAATAAGATGTGTATTGAACCGGACATCCGTGAACCAGTTCAGGTTTGCCGTTGCTATCATTTCCCAGTCAACATCGATATTCTGTGGATTATTAATATAATTGGTAAATAATTGCAACCTGTTCGTGATAGTGACTGTTTTAACAGGTTTGTATTCATTGGTTACCATAAAGCTCACTCCCGGTTCATGCATTGCTTTCTTGCCTCGGGGGATACCATATAGTGTCACATCGAGGGTAGTATCAGTCATATATGTACCTTTGTATGAGAACGGCGAGAAGTTAAGGGAAGTGGTTTTATTCGGTTTGTAATCAAGACCCAAACCGACTGTAAGGATGGCAGGATTCAAAAATTTTGAAACCTTGGTAGGATCTGGTTCCGTATTGTAGTTGTAACCGGCAGCTAACTGTGTTTTAAACAATAATATGCCGCTGAAGTCAAACTTGCCAAATGCCTTATGGTTAAGTTTTGAGTTTGTCTCGATAAGGTCGAGGTTTTTTCTCACAGGATTTTTTCCTGATTTTAAGAATCCCAGTTTTATCCTGAAAAAATTATTCGAGGAGAGGTTTAAGGCCTTATTTTCATAGTTAGCGTACTCAGTTATATCCAGTGATGTTGCGAAGCTGTTCTCCCCCCTTTCACCCAGTTTGAGAGTGCAGACTGACTCATAGTAAAACTGGCTTCCAGTCCTGTCTTTCCAGTAATGGGGTTTTATATAAACCTTTTGAACTTCAAGTAATCTTGATTTATCAACTTCCTTTACATTGATCCAGGCATCAGAATAATTCCCCTGTTTTGGCGGCCTTCTGAAAGTTACTTCCTTTTCGAGATAAAGACCAAATGTATCCCTCGACGGATTTCCTATCCATACGGTAACTGAGTCGTATAAGTCATTTTTGAGCCAGTATCTTGCATACCTTTCCGATCTGGAGTTCAGCCAGACCGGAGTTACCTGTTTGTCAATACCGGTGAACCAGATTATTGTTGAGTCACGATCCTCCAGGTATTTCATCAGGGCATTCACTGCAACCCTTATTGAATCAGACTGATATGGGTAGTTAAAGTAACGGAAAGGAAATCCTGAATGAGGCGATGTAACCTCACGCAGAGTGTCGATAACAACCATGAGTGTTGTATCCTTCTGAACGGTAACAGACTCATAGGATAATTCTGCAGCCGGCACATCACCATGTCTTACCATAAGAGAATCGCCTGCCTCCGGCACCAGAGCTGTATCCCACTTCTTCAGCGGCCTGATCAGGAACCTTAACCTCCTGAAGGATGCTGACAGGAATCTTTACCTTCAGCGGTTCCCAGATGTAAAATTTATCCCAGGGAATATCCAGTGAATCATACGGGAACCTCTTCAGGACCGAGACAGGTTGAATCAACCGGGGGGTTTGAGGCATTGAATATCAACTGGCCCATAGCCTGCCTGAATGGATCAGATGCATTATTCCAGTATTGGGACTGATATCTCTGCTGCAAAAATTTCACTGCCTGGCTGACAGTAAGCTCTATTTCAGGCTTTTTTTGAAAATTGCCAAATATTACCCCTTTGGTTCTTAATGAATCAAGTACCGGATTGGATAATTTGTTTCCATCTGAAACATCCTGTGAAAAAACAGAAATCCAGGGACTTAATAAAATTACAATAAGAGACTGCAGAAGTTTTCTTCCTTTCATAATCAAATTTTTAATAGATAACAATATACGGCTGAATATATTATAAAGTTGACTGGATTTTGCAAATATAATTTACAAAATTTATACCCCTTATCAGATAACGACAAATATCGTAATTGTTATATAGAAATATCAAAAACAATGAATTCTTTTAAGATTAACGCAGGAATGGATTTTTAAACCGGTTTTGAAATTTTCCATTATTTGACTTCCTTTGCAGCGCAAAAAAAACAGAATGCATGATCTGACAACCGGTAAGGAAGGGAAGCTTATTTTTCAGTTTGCTGCCCCTATGCTTCTGGGAAATGTCTTTCAACAGCTCTTCAGTGTTGTCGACAGCATCGTTGTGGGCAAATTCGTTGGCAAAGAGGCGCTGGCTGCGGTTGGAGCATCGTTTCCGGTGATCTTTGTCCTGGTGTCACTGATAGTCGGTCTCGTAATGGGTACAACAGGTGGTAATCTCGCAGTACTTTGGGGCCAAAGACATGGTAAAAGTCAGAAGGGCCATCGATACAATGTACATATACACTGCAATTGCCGGTATCCTTACGACTGTCATCGGCCTGATAATCAGTGAACCCCTTCTTCGTTTTCTGGGACTGCCGGAAGAGATTATGCCTCAGGCGCTTCAATATCTGCGAATCTATCTGTCAGGAAACGTAATATTCTTTGGTTTTAACGGGACAAGTGCTGTTCTTCGCGGCCTGGGAGATTCAAAAACTCCTTTGTATTTTCTGATTATTGCCACAGTTGCCAATATCCTGCTTGTCATCCTGTTCGTGGCAGTCTTTCAGTGGGGAGTTGCAGGGGCGGCATATGCCACTCTCATAGCAAACGGACTTGCTTTTGCGCTTGCAATCATATGGCTTAATAAAACACATAAACTGATCAGGATTGCATTGAACGGCCTCCATTTTGACAGGGAAACATTCAGGCAGAGTGTCAGGATAGGTCTGCCAACAGGATTACAGCAGACACTTGTTGCCCTGGGAGCCCTTGCACTGCTGGGTATTGTAAATAAATTCGGGACCAACGTAATAGCAGGCTTTTCAGTGGCCAGCCGGCTGGATGCACTGGCAACAATTCCTGCCATGTCTTTCTCCCAGTCACTCTCTACATTTGTCGGACAGAATATCGGGGCTAATAAACCGGAAAGAATACGGTACAGGACTTAATGCAACAATCAGAATGTCGGGGATAGTAACAATAGGAACATCGCTGTTTATTGTTTTAGCCGGTCATATCCTGATGAGCCTATTCACCAACGATCAGGAGGTTATCAGACTGGGTGACCAGTACCTCACAATTGTAAGCTCATTCTATATAATGTTTACATTTATGTTTATTTATACAGGACTGATGCGCGGAGCAGGCGATACCCTTGTCCCGATGTTTTTTTCACTCCTGTCACTATGGCTGATAAGAATACCACTGGCCTGGATTTTATCGGGGAAAATAGGTGCAGCAGGAATCTGGTGGTCTATCCCTGCCGGATGGTTCGTTGGACTTGTTTTATCTTTCATGTATTACAAATCAGGACGTTGGAAGAACCAAGAGTATTGTTAAATATGATGAGAATTTGTAACTTTCAGCCAATAATTTGTTGAATCCAAAATTAACTTAAGGACAGATGATAAAATCCATGACCGGCTACGGTAAAGTCAATAGTCGAGACACCACAGAAAAAAATAACAATAGAAATAAAATCGCTCAACTCCAAACAGCTGGATCTGAATACGAAGCTTCCCTGGCTTTATAAGGAAAAAGAACCGGAAATAAGAAATCTTGTAAGCCAGAAACTTGACAGGGGCAAGATTGACCTCACAATCTACTTTGACATGCTTGATGAAGAGGTTGCCACAGTAATAAATAAATCAGCTGTGAAAAGCTATTACAGACAATTTCAGGATATTGCATCAGAACTGCAGATAAATCTTGATGATCAGATATTCACCGCAATAATGAAACTCCCCGACACTCTCAAGACAGAAAAGCAGGAAATTCCGGAAGAAGAATGGGAACTGACCAAAAGCAAGATCATTGAATCAATCAATATGCTTGATCAGTACAGAATTGAGGAAGGCAATTCAATAATGACAGACCTAAGGAAATGTATCGGGAAGATTTTGTCAATGCTGCAATCATGTGGAAACTTTTGAACAGGGAAGAATTGCAAAGGTCAGGGAAAGACTTACATCACTCCTTGAGGAAAACGTGGGACACGAGAATATCGACAAGAACAGGTTCGAGCAGGAACTAATCTTTTATCTCGAGAAATTTGATATAAATGAGGAAAAAGTGAGACTGAAGACTCATTGCGATTATTTCCTCGATACTATGAATAATCCTGCCCCAAATGGAAAAATACTCAACTTCATAACTCAGGAAATAGGACGTGAAATCAATACAATCGGGTCAAAAGCAAATGATGCTTCCATTCAGAAACTGGTTGTTATGATGAAAGACGAACTCGAGAAGATCAAGGAACAGACTATGAATATATTATGACGGTATGACGGTACGAAGGTACGACGGTATAAGGGTGCATTAGTTCCCATGAAGCCGATGAATTTGAACCCTGGTGGCTAAATAATTAACAATGGAAGGAAAACTGGTAATCATATCAGCACCATCAGGTGCAGGGAAAACAACTATAGTCAGGCATCTGCTGGAGAGCGGATTAAACCTTGCCTTTTCTGTATCTGCAACCACAAGACCTCCCAGGGGGAACGAAAAAGATGGCATTGATTATTTTTTTCTGACAGCGGCAGAATTCAGGAAAAGGATAGGGAACAATGAATTTGTGGAATGGGAGGAGGTTTATAAGGATATCCTCTACGGTACCCTGAAATCTGAGCTTGAGAGAATCTGGGCAAACGGCAATCATGTAATTTTTGATGTGGATGCAAACGGGGGAATTAACCTGAAAAGGATATTTGGCACAAGATCAATTGCCATATTCATTATGCCGCCTTCAGTTGAGGAACTTGATAGCCGGCTGCATAAAAGAGGCACGGAAGAATCAGAAAAAATACGTATGAGAGTCAACAAGGCAATGGAGGAGATGGACCTCGCAAACCAGTTTGATAGCGTCATTATCAACCATCATCTGGATAAGGCAAAGGAAGAAGCTCTGAAAATTGTTACATCATTTCTTGAAAGATAAATTTATGAGACCAGATGGCTAAAATTGGCCTGTATTTCGGATCATTTAATCCCATTCACATCGGACACATCGCCATTGCCGGGTATATGACTGAATTTACCAGGCTCAGGGAGGTGTGGTTTATTGTGAGTCCGCATAATCCGTTAAAAAATAAAGAAACTCTTCTTGCCGGTCACCAGCGTCTGTATATGGTTCAGCTTGCTATCGGAGACAATGACAGGCTGAAGGCTTCAGACATTGAATTCAGGCTTGCATTGCCATCTTATACAATCGATACACTTACTTCCCTGCATGAAAAATATCCCAAAAATGAATTCTGTCTTGTAATGGGTGAAGATAACCTGTATACGCTCCATAAATGGAAGAATGCAGAGGAGCTCATAAATAAATATCCGATATACTATTATCCGAGACCTGGAATTGTAAAACCATCATCTGCCCTGCTGGAACGTATCCTTTCAACAGCAGAGATTCACCGCGCAGATGCTCCGCAGATGGACATTTCAGGTACTTTCATAAGGAAAGGTATAAAACACGGCAAGGATATGTCATACTTCGTTCCGGCACCTGTCTGGAAATATATTGAGGAGATGCATTTTTACGAGAAGTAAGCTCGCAATTCAATTAAGAGTAAAGTGATTTTAATGTTGAAATTCAATTAGGTCGTGATATTCTCCCCCGCCAGGGCGGGGCAGGCTCTCCTTTTGAAGCTTATCTTTGTACACATCTATAATTAGATCCATTAACCACTGAGGATCACGGAGTTTGCACGAAGTTACACAGAGGATAGCATTGAGCATTATTATACGCTGGATGAATGATCCCTGATGTAACAAAGACCCAAACTGTGTACCTCTGTGATAACTCAGTGAAAGTCAGTGGTTAAAATTTAGAGAAGTTGTGATGAAAGATTAGCTTTTGAAGGAGGGGAAACTTTTGCTAATCTCCGCGTTTACAATTCTATTATTAGGTTGACTTGGCTGCACCATGCACCTTATACCCAGCAACCAGCACCCAGTACCCAGTACCCTTATTTCCCCTTTCCTACCTCTTCAATTATCTGTTCTCCCCGTATAAGAGCTTTTTCATTCAGAGGTATCAGACTGTGGTTTCTTTCCGGAAGAGATTTCTTTAATCCTTTAATAATATTCTCAAGTTTAATGATAGGTTTTACCTTAATAAAACCTCCCATAACGATCATATTGAAGATTTTCACATTGTTCATCTTTGCAGCCTCTTCGGTTGCATTTACCCGGTAGATGGTTATATCTTTTCGTTCAGGATGTCGTGTTATGCCGTTGATGTCGTATATAAGTACCCCGCCCGGCTTTACTGATTCTTCAAACTTGTCGAGCGATTGCTGGTTAAGAATTATTGCAGTATCGAAATGTCTGATAATGGGTGAGCTAATCCTTTCGTCACTTATTATCACAGTTACATTAGCGGTTCCGCCTCTCATCTCAGGGCCATATGATGGCATCCAGCTTACCTCCATATCCTGCATCACCGCTGAATATGCCATAATTTTACCCATTGACAGTACACCCTGTCCTCCAAAACCTGCAATAATAATTTCTTCCGTCATTTTTCTGATGATTTCATAATATTAAAAAAGACTATTCTTCCGGAGTTTTCATATCTCCGAGAGGATAATAGGGAAACATGGTCTCCTCCATCCATTTATTTGACTGCACCGGAGTCATCTTCCAGCCTGAGGGACAATTTGATACTATTTCAATAAAACAGGTACCCCTGTCAAGCTTCTGATATTGAACTGCTTTTCTTATTGCCTTTTTTGTTTTACGAACATTGGCCGGTGTATGGACACTCTGGCGTGTAACATAATAGGTGCCGGGAAGTGTTGCTACAATATCGGTCATCTTGAGCGGATTTCCCATGGTTTTTACTACCCTGCCCATTGGCGATGTGGATGATTTCATACCTTCCAGTGTTGTGGGAGCCATCTGACCGCCGGTCATTCCGTATATGCCGTTGTTGATAAAGATAATAAGTATATTTTCCCCCCTGTTGCAGGCATGGATAGTCTCTGCAGTCCCGATAGCAGCAAGATCACCGTCGCCCTGGTATGTAAAAACAAAATTGTCAGGCAAAAGCCTTTTTATTGCGGTAGCAACTGCCGGTGCGCGTCCGTGTGCTGCCTGCTGTATATCAATATCCAGATAATTATACATCAGAACAGAACAACCGACAGGCGATATACCAATTGTCTGATGATTGCAGACCCTCTTCATCAATGACCTCTGCAAGAATCCTGTGAACTGTTCCATGTCCGCAGCCCGGACAATATGACATAACATTTTCTGTAAGTAAAACAGATTTCCTGTATGCGAGATTTTCAGGTTTTACAATCTCCTTTATTCCTGTAATTTCAATCATATCCTAACCTCCGATAAATATTGATTTCAGATTTTCCACCACCTCTTCAGGCGTTGTTATAATTCCTCCGTTTCTTCCGAAATGCTTTACCGGAACTTTACCGTTTACGGAAAGCATAACATCCTCCACCATCTGCCCTGCGCTCATTTCGACCGACAGAATACCTCTGACCCTTTCAGCAAGTTCATTGATCCTTTCGGAAGGGAACGGGAAAAGGGTAATAGGTCTCAGCAAACCAACTTTAATGCCCTATTGCCCTGCCAGTCTGGACTGCCTTCTGACAAACTCTGGCGCTTGTACCGTAAGCAACGAGAAGATATTCAGCATCTTCGACACGGAACTCTTCATACCTGACCTCTTTTTCCTTTATCTCATTATACTTCTCCTGCAGCTTTTGTATAAAGATCTCCTGTCCATGAGGATCAAGGTCAAGCGAAGTAATTATATTCCTTGGTCTTGTAGCTGGTTTTCCGGTAGTGGCCCATTCAGGAAAAGTCTTCATCCTTTCTTTCTGCGGGCTCAGATAGACTTTTTCCATCATCTGGCCTATGGCTCCGTCAGAAAGCATCATTACCGGAGTCCGGTATTTAAATGCAAGTTCAAAACCCAGATCAACAAAATCGGCCATTTCCTGAACAGAGGCAGGTGCCAGAACAATCATTTTATAATCGCCATGTCCTCCGCCCTTAACAGCCTGGAAATAATCTGACTGTGCAGGCTGGATAGTACCCAGTCCGGGTCCTCCCCTCACCACATTAACAATAAGACAGGGAAGCTCGGCTCCGGCGATATATGATATACCCTCCTGCTTAAGGCTTATCCCCGGAGAAGATGAAGATGTCATAACCTTTTTACCGCAGCCGGCACCGCCGTAAACCATATTTATGGCAGCAACCTCACTTTCAGCCTGAAGAACAACCATGCCTGTGGTTTCAGCAGGATTTGCTTCCATAAGGTATTCGAGTATTTCGCTCTGAGGTGTAATAGGATAGCCAAAATAACCATCGGCACCGGCACGGATTGCAGCTTCAGCGACTGCCTCATTGCCCTTCATCAATCTTAATTCCTTTTCCATTGGATGCCTAAATTTTTGTTTTATATACTGTTATAACTCCATCCGGACAAACCATTGCGCAACTGGCACAGCCAATGCAAAGATCAGGATTTGCGGGATATGCATAATTATAACCCTTTCCATTCACCTCCTTGGCCATTGCTATGGTACCTGTCGGACAGGAAACCATGCATACTTCGCATCCCTTGCATCTTTCAACATTAACAACTATACTGCCTCTTATTTTTGCCATAAATTCATATTTTAATTCATTTTAACAGGATGATCCTTCACTGAACATTTTCAAACGAGCCTCAAGATCACCAAATTGTTCCTCCGAACATGTGAGACACATGCTCTTAACCCATCATTCCTTTTACTGCCTGTTATTTCAAGCGATATTGCGCTGATCCCGTAACAGAGAAGCTCCTCAAGCAATTCACTGCCTGTCATTCCGGGATATGAAATGGTAAAATAGAAACCATCGCCAACGGCTCATCCAGATCCATATCATATGTAATCTTAAATCCATTGGCAGTAAAAAGAGCTTTCATCACCCTCGCCCTTTCACCGTATTCCCTTACATCTTCAATAAATTTATATGTCCCTTCGTTGACTGCCTTAAGCAATGCCGCCAGTCCATACTGAGATGAATGTGCAACTCCTGCAGATAAGCCGTACAAGCCTCCAAAGACCATGGAATGACCAAACTTATCTGTGGAATAATATCTTAAGAGGTCAGGATACTGCCTGTCGTATAAATGATCTGATATTGCCATCATCCCAATTCTCTGGCCTGCATAACTGAATATTTTCGAACTCGATATAAGAATAATATAATCATCTGTATACTTTCCGATTGTTGGCTGAAATGGAGGCTGTACCGGGAACTGAATAATCTTTTCTGAAATCCATTCCAAAATAAGCAAGATCTTCAATTACAATAACATCATATTTTCTTGAAAGTTCACCAATAATGGCAAGTTCTTCTTCATTCAGACACATCCATGTCGGATTATTCGGATTTGAATAGAGAATTGAAGAAATTTTTCCTGGCTTGAGAAATGATTCAAGCTTACCTTTCAGCTTTTTTCCCCTGTATTCAAATATATCAAAAGAATAATAATCATGTCCGAGCATCTTAACCTGCTGTTTCTGTACAGGGAAGCCAGGATCAAGAAAGAGTGTACCTTCCTTTGTCCTGTCATTCCTGTTGGCCACAAGGAAACTGACCATTGATCCCATCATTGAACCAACAGTTGGAATACATCCCTGCGGATCAATATCGAGATCAAGGAAAAGCTTAATGAACCTTGATGTTTCCTCTTTTAGCAGCGGGATTCCTTCAATATTCGGATAGTCTGAAGCGACACCCTTTTTGAGTGATTCAATTTCAGCATCAATTGCAATCTGCGGTGCAGGCAGTCCCGGCACTCCCATCTCCATCCTCACATATTTTATTCCGGATTCTTTCTCAATCTGGTTGACAAGCTTCACTATCTCCCTGATTGTTGCAGTTCCCAGATTTGTAAGGCCACTTTCAGCAACCTTCCTTTTTACAAGGATGGAATCAACCGGAGTATTTTTCATTTTATTGATCAGTATGCAATGTGTTTGAAAAAAAATGTAAAAGTAATAAATCAATCAGAATTTCCTGTTATCAATCACCCGTTTTGCCTTGCCTTCGCTTCTTTCAATCATTTTTGGTTCAACAAGTGTTACTTTAATTCCAAGACCGAGAGCATTTTCAAGATTATTCTGAAGTTTCTGGCGAAGGGCTTCCAGCTGGCTTATCTTATCCTGAAAGAATGCCTCATCCACCTCAACCTTCAGTTCAAGTGTATCGAGATTATTGATCCTGTCAACGATAAGAAGATAATGAGGTTTTATTTCACTCATTTCAAGAAGAACACTCTCTACCTGTGAAGGAAAGAGGTTAACTCCCCTGATAATCAGCATATCATCGCTTCGTCCAAGACATTTTTCCATCCTCACCATTGTTCTTCCGCACTTGCATTTTTCATAAGTTAAGCCGTGTAAGATCGCGTGTGCGGTAACGTATCAGTGGCAATCCCTCCTTTGTGAGTGATGTAAAGACCAGTTCACCCGAACTTCCCGGAGGAAGAACCTCCAGGGTTTCAGGATCAATAATCTCAGGATAGAAATGATCTTCGTTGATATGAAGTCCTTCCTGTATCAGGCATTCGCTTGCTACACCAGGACCGATTACCTCGCTCAGTCCATAAATATCAATTGCCTTTATCCTTAGTTTATCCTCTATCTCCCGTCTCATGTTTTCAGTCCATGGTTCAGCTCCGAATACACCTACCCTCAGTTTCAGATCTTCTCGTTTAATGCCGCTTTCCTGAATTGCTTCTGAAAGAAATAATGCATATGATGGAGTGCATGCAAGTACAGTGCTTCCGAAATCGTGCATAAGCTGTATCTGCCGGGTAGTATTGCCTCCTGAAATCGGAATAACCGATGCGCCGATCTTTTCACCACCGTAATGAAGTCCGAGTCCTCCTGTAAAAAGTCCGTATCCATAGGCTATCTGAATAAAATCATTACGGTTTGCTCCTGCACATGTGAGTGTTCGTGCCATTACTTCCGACCATGTTGCAATATCACTCCTGGTATAGCCAACAACTGTTGGTTTTCCTGTAGTGCCAGATGATGCATGAACACGGACAATCTCGCTCATCGGAACTGCAAATAATCCGAAAGGATAATTATCTCTGAGATCAAGCTTTGTTGTAAACGGCAATTTATGAAGATCATCAATTGATTGTATGCTTTCCGGCCCTAATCCTGCCTCCTGCATCCTGGTCCTGTAGTAAGGCACATTGAAGTAAACTCTTTCAACGGTCTCCCTGAGTCTTTCACTCTGAACATGTCTCAGTTCATCCCGGTCCATGCATTCGAAATGACGGTTCCAAATTTCCATCTCAAAAAAATTAATCCGGTAAATTCTATTAGCTGAAATTCATCCTGACAGAAGGAATTACTTTATATCTTGTACAAATCACTTGCCCTGAGCAATTCCATTTCATGACTTTTAAGTGCCTTTATGGCTTCATCTGTATTGCTGCAACGTAAGATTATAATTGATTTATCTCCTACTGAAAATGCATATGTATATTCAACACTTATATCCAGGTCAGACAAGATCTTCAATACTTTGGCATAATGTTTGGCTTCATTTGGGGCCATAACAGAAATGACTTCTGTAAGGTTTACAGTGAAATTGTTCTTTTTAAGGAGCTCTCTTGCTTTTTCAGGATCAGAAACAATAAGCCGTAAAATTCCAAATTCGGCAGTATCGGCAACACTTAATGCAGTTATCCTTATATTCTCCTCACCAAGAACCTCAAGAACTTCGGTAATCCGTCCCGACTTGTTTTCAAGAAAAACTGATAACTGATGAATAATCATGACTTTATATTTTTTTATATTATTGTCTGGTTAAAAGTATGAGATTCTTCTCTTCGCTCAGAATGACAAGTATAAAATTAAAATTTTATATCAAATAATATTTGTTCAGATCATTTTTCAATTCTTATCCTTGCATCAACCACTGTTATGCCTTCCGGACTTCCGATTAACGGATTAAGATCCATCTCCTTTATTTCAGTTGCATACCGCAGCAAGCTGGAAAGCCTGACAATTATTTCAGCAAATTTAGCCTCATTAATTCCTGGTCTGCCTCTGGTTCCAGTAATAATCCTGTAACTTTTAATGCTCCTGATCATCGATTCTGCTTCATTGAAAGTGAGAGGTGCAAGTCCTGATGACACATCTCCCAGTACTTCCACAAATATTCCTCCAAGTCCGCAAAGGATAACATGTCCGAATCTTGGTTCATATTTTGCACCGATAAAAAGCTCCGTACCTGACAGCATTTGCTGTACAAGAACAGCTTTAACACCTTTAATCTTCATCATCCTGTTGAACTCAGCTTCAAGATGTTTTTCCGATTTTATATTCAGGGTAACACCTCCTACATCCGATTTATGAACAGGTCCTACAACCTTTAAGGCCAGAGGATATCCTGTCTTTTTTGCCACCGACAGGAGGTCTCTCTTGGATGCCACTACATCTTCCTTCACCACAGGGATATTTGCTGCATCAAGAAGCTGCTGAATAACTGCAGGTTCCAGATAACCATCAGGAGCATTTTCAATTATCTGCCTTACACGCGACACATCTACATTCTCGAGAAAGATCTTTTCCTCGGCAGGAGAAGGAGTATTGAAAATTTTTGTAAGTGCCCTTCCAAGAACAACTTCATCAGGGAAATTAACATGTCCCTTGTTGAGAAAATTCTCCAGCTCTTTTGATGAGCTTGTTATTGAAGGAAGTATAGGATAAAGAGGCTTATTGCACTCCGTGATCTTCTTATGCAGAAGATCATAAATCTCATCATGTCATTCAGCCCGTTATTGCCGAAAATAACACTCATACCATCAATAAGAGGAAGTTCCTTGTCAACATATTCTATTACCTTATCAAGCTGATCATTTGTAGCCGTGGCAATCAGGTCGATCGGATTATCAGCCGATGCTCCGGGATTCATCATCGAAAGCAATCTATCGTGATGAGCGCCGGTAATCCTGGGAATATTCATCCCCCCTGCAGAGAGCGCATCGGTAAGCATCACTGCAGGTCCGCCTGCATGAGTTATGATTGCTATATTTTTCCCTTTCAGCTGTTTATGAAAAAAGACAGATGCCACTGTAGTGAGCTCCTCACGACCGGAACACCTTACAATTCCGGCTTTTCGGAATAGCGCTTCCACCGCCAGGTCGGATGATGCCATTGCACCGGTATGAGAAGAGGCAGCTCTGCTTCCGGCCTCAGTAGTTCCGGCTTTTATTGCTGCAATCCTGCATCCCTTCCTTATAAGAGAGGATGCATGATGCAACAGTTTATCAGGATTACGGATACTCTCAACATAAATAAGCTTTATCGGTGAACTTACTGACGGATCAAAGGTATTATCCCAGTACTCGAGAACCTCCTCAACACCTGTCTGGGCACTGTTTCCAACTGAATAGACACTTGAAAAATTAAGCCCCTTTGGCATTGCAGATTCAAAAATAAAGACTGCAGTTGCCCCTGATCCCGAAACAAAATCACATCCCCGTTCATCAAGTTTTGGGACAGGTGATGTAAATACACCGCTGTATGTCCTGTGTTATAACTCCAATGCAATTAGGTCCGATCAGACACCCTCCAGCCTTGCCAATCATATCTGATATCTCCTTTTCAAGCTTTTTGCCTTCCTCCCCTGATTCACTGAAACCTGCTGAGATAATAATAAATGCCCTTGTATTTTTCTCGTGTAAAAGGACTTCAACTGCCGTCAGACATAATTTAGCCTGAATAGCCAGTATTGCAAGATCAACCTGAGGAATATCATGAATGTCCTTATATGATTTTACTCCCTGAACATGATCCTGTTTTGGATTTACGACATAAAGATCACCCTGAAAATTTCCGTCGATAATGTTTTTCAGAACTTTACCTCCCGGTTTTAACAGATCATCCGATCCTCCGACTACAACTATGCTTTCCGGATTTATCAGCTTTTCATTTATCATGATATACAGTAACTGTGCAGCAATGAACTCAGTGATATATAACAACTTAAAAACTGCAGATGGTCCTTATTTGTATCAGCAAGATAATAAAAATATAAAGCACAAAACATGACTTCTGACAGGTGATGTGGAAAGAGATACCCCTTTTATTATCTTTACATGCCAACAAAACATGAATGGAGAGTACAGTTAAAGATATTCTGAATAAGGACGAATTATCACGGGCTGATATCATTGAGCTTCTGACTTGTGAAGGAGAGGACCGGACACTTCTCTTTAAAAAATCTGCTGATACAAAAGAGAAATTTATAGGTAACAAAGTATGGTTCAGGGGATTAATCGAGTTTTCAAATGTCTGCGGAAAAGATTGCCTTTATTGCGGCATCAGGAAGGGCAATAAAAACCTGGTGAGGTACAACCTGGACGATGATGAAATTCTTGCTGCTGCAAAATTTGCATATACGAACAGGTATGGCTCAATAGCACTGCAATCAGGAGAGCTTGAAAGCAATATTGCAACCGGCAGGATAGAGAACCTTCTCCGCATGATCAGGGAGATGTCAAACGGGGAACTGGGAGTAACACTGTCGGTCGGCGAACAGGATCCGGAGGTCTACAGAAGATGGTTTGAGGCAGGTGCACACCGGTACCTGCTGCGTGTTGAAGCAACAAATCCGGATCTGTACGGGAAGATACATCCTGCAGATTCAAAACACAGCTTCAACCGAAGACTCGAATGTCTGAAAAGCCTGCAGGAAATAGGCTATCAGACTGGTACCGGAGTAATGATAGGACTGCCTTTTCAGACCATGGATGACCTGGCGGGTGACCTCCTTTTTATGAAGGAATTTGACATTGATATGTGCGGTATGGGTCCATATATTGAACATGCAGATACACCTCTGATAAGCCATGAGGGTAACCTTATGCCCTTGAATGAGAGATTTGATCTCACTCTTAAAATGATCGCAATAATCAGGATAATGATGAAAGATATCAATATCGTTGCTGCAACAGCCCTTCAGGCCATTGATCCGCTGGGCAGGGAAAAAGCTGTCAGAATAGGCGCAAATATCCTGATGCCGAATATTACTCCCGGAAAATACCGTGACAGCTATAAACTATATGATAACAAACCCTGTACAGACGATTCTGCGGAGGATTGCCAGAGCTGCCTGGAAGCCAGGGTAAGCCTTGCTGATGCTGAAGTAGTGTATGGTGAATGGGGCGATTCAAAGCATTACAGTGACAGGAGAGCACGCTTACCCAAAAAATGAAAAAGACAATTTTAATTTTTTTCACTGTCTTTGTTTGAAAATCAATAAAAAAAAGCTAGGTTTGAAGGCAGACGTTAACCAATGGGTATATTAAAATTAAATATTGGTATTTATTACCATTTCTGTTATTCAGGATGAAATGTAAGTCCTGGATAATTTGATGCTGACAACAAAGTACAAAATACGAGGCTTACCAAACAGGTGGTAAGCTTTTTTTTATACATTTTAAACCAACTGACAGGAATCATGGAAAAAACTAAAAAAGCAGGAACAGTAAAATTTTTCAATGGAAAAGAGATACCTCTTGAGATGCATAAGGTACGTATTGTTCAATCACTCAAACTCGTACCGGTTGAACGGCGTCTTGAGGCAATAAGGGAGGCAGGATTCAATACATTTCTACTAGGAACAAAGGATATTTTTCTGGATATGCTCACAGACAGCGGAACCAATGCCATGAGTGATGAACAGCTTTCGAAAATGTTCGTTGCTGATGATGCTTACGCCGGTTCGCAGAGCTTTGTTAAATTTCAGAAGAGTGTTGCTGATGTTTTCGGGAAGAACCTGGTACTGCCTGTTCACCAGGGACGGGCAGCTGAGAATATCCTCTCGCAGATCTTTGTTAAAAAAGGATCTGTCGTCCCGATGAACTACCATTTTACAACAACACTGGCTCATATCCAGCTAAACGGAGGGGCAGTTGTGGAACTCTATACTCCCGAAGCGATGATGATCAAGAGTACTAATCCTTTCAAGGGAAATATTGACATTGCAAGACTTGAAGAACTGATAGTTAAAAACGGAGCTGGAAATGTTCCTTTCATAAGAATGGAAGCCTCTACCAACCTGATCGGAGGACAGCCATTCTCAATGGAAAACCTTAAGGAAGTGAGAAAAGTGGCTGACAAGCACAAAATAATAATTGTAATGGATGCCAGCCTTATCGGAGAAAATGCATACTTCATAAAGAAAAGAGAAAAGGAATATGCCGATTCAACAATAGGAGCCATCCTGAACGAGATGTGCAACCTGTCGGACATTGTCTATTTTTCAGGACGCAAGGTAAGTTCATCACGTGGAGGCGCAATCTGCACAAATAACAAGGATCTTTATAATAAAATGAAAGACCTGGTGCCACTCTATGAAGGATTTCTTACATATGGAGGTATTTCGATCCGTGAAATCGAAGCAATGACAGTCGGTTTATATGAAACACTGGTGGAAGATGTTGTCGGACAGTCTCCTTCATTCATAGACTATGCCGTGCAGGAACTCGACAAGCTTGGATTACCTGTAATAATGCCAGGCGGAGCACTTGGATGCCATGTTGAAGCACAGACATTTTTACCGCATATACCACAAAGCGAATATCCTGCAGGCGCTCTGGTTGCTGCATTCTATTTAATATCGGGGATACGCGGAATGGAACGGGGAACACTCAGCAGCATACGTGATGAAAATGGAAATGATATATACGCCGAGCTTGAGCTTATGAGGCTTGCATTCCCGCGTCGGGTATTTACCCTTTCACAGGTTGAGTATTTAATTGACAGACTGAACTGGCTGTTTCATAATAAGGATCTTGTAGGAGGCCTAAGGTTTGTTGAAGAGCCTCCCGTACTCAGGTTTTTCACAGGACGACTCGATGCAACAAGTCCATGGCCGGAAAAACTAATGGCAAAATTCAGGGCAGATTTCGGGGATAGCCTTTAGCCGGGTGCTGGCTGGTGCTTGGTGCTTGGTGCGGTGGGTGCTCGGTTGGAGATTAAATGAGCCAGCACCCAGCACCCAGCAACTTATATTAATTAGAAAACCATGGTCCTGACATGAACCTGGTTGAGTGACTTGAGATCCTTTTCGAGCAACAGCCTTTGCCTGGAGTCGCCCTTTAACTCCAGGATGATCAGGCCTGCAGGTTCTCCGAAGAATACCTCATTGACTCCCAGGCGTGTGCGGATATTACAGCCATAAGCCGTAAGAATTTTCTGAACTGCACCGATTACCTCCTGATTCCTTTCAACCATGATGCCGAGAATTTCGACAGAAGTCATTTCTGATTCAGAGTTGAGTAATTCCTTCTCAGTATTAAAAGTCATTTCCCTAATCTCAACCCCGCCAAGCTCTTCAAGTTCACTACTGAGTTTTTCAGAATCAGCAGGATCGCCATTCAGATGAAGTATAATATAAGCCTCACGGCTGCAGACTTCATCAGTAACTTCGTGGAACCCAAGCCGGGTTGTGATGACATTTGCATGCCTCGATAAAATCCCCTGGGTAAGACCTGCTTCCTTTATCCTGTCGATTATTTTTATTCCGAGAACTTTTATCATTGGATCTTTTTTTGTTCAGTAGTTAATGTCAGATACTTTCTTTTAACAGATACTTTCTTTTAACAGATACTTTTTTTAACACTGAGTTACACTGAGTTGTTCACGCCTGCCTGCCGGCAGGCAGGGAGTAACACTGCTTTGGTACTGTAGCTGCCACGGATTTGCAATCCTTGCCGGGAATGGGCACCGATTACATCCCGATTGCTATCGGGACAGCGCCAGAGGGAGAGTTACACTGTCTTGCATCTCTAAAGTCACTCAGTCACTCAGTCACTCAGTCCCTTAGTCTCCCTTTCCCCTTTTCTCCCCTTCATCTTAAAAATACAGATCCCTCTCCCCTGCCCTGATTCTGTCAATTTTCTCCCTGGTGCCGGCTGCTACTGATGATTCCAGTTTTTCAATATTTTTTTCAATTACTTTCCAGCCTTTCTCAACTGTTTCTCCCTGGGCATAATCACATATATATTCTGAAAGAGTGAGTATTGCATTGGGAGTACAGAACCTCTTTATAAACCCGGGCACTGAAAATTCCATAAAATGTTCACCTGTACGCCCCATTCTGTAACATGATGTGCAGAATGAAGGAAGGTAATCATTTGTAAGCAGTTCATCAATAACTTCTGCAAGGGATCTGGCATCATTTATTTTAAACTGTTCCCGGTTCAGGTTCTGTTCCTCATTCCTCGAATCTGAATATGAACCCAGCTCAAGTTTTGTACCTCCATCAATCTGTGATACACCGTACTGAAGCACTTCCCTTCTGACTTCAGGAGCCTCCCGTGCAGTAAGTATCAATCCGGTATATGGAACAGCAAGTCTTAGTATGGCAACCAGCTTTTTAAAATCGTCATCACTGGTCTCATATTTCTTGTCAAGGTTCAGGCTCAGTGCATCCTTTATGCGCGGAAAGGAAATAGTATGCGGACCAACATTATAGCAGGCCTCAAGATGGTTAGTATGACGGACCAGTCCGAGCACCTCAAACCTCCAGTCGTAAAGGCCGAACAGAGCTCCGATACCAACATCATCAATACCGGCCTCCTGTGCCCTGTCGAGTGATGTAAGGCGCCATTCATAATCTCTCTTTTTACCTCCAAGATGATACCATTTATATGCTTCAGGATGATAAGTCTCCTGAAATATCTGGTAAGTACCTATACCTGATTCTCCGACTTTTCTGAAACCTTCAATATCAAGCGGAGCAGCATTTATATTTACTCTTCGTATCTCACCATGTCCCTTCTTTACCCCGTAAACAAGCTTTACCGTATGAGCAATATATTCAGGTGAATAGTCGGGATGCTCACCATAGACAAGGATAAGCCTCTTCTGTCCGTTATCCTCCAGAGCTTCAACCTCCCTGATAATTTCATTATCATCAAGAGTTTTTCTTATTGCATCGGCATTTGATGCCCTGAAACCGCAATATTTGCAATTATTGGTACACCTGTTTCCAACATAGAGAGGAGCAAAAAGAACTATCCGGTTTCCATAAACTTTCTGTTTCAGCTCGCGGGCCCCGTCTTTTATCTCGTCAGCCAGGTCGGTTCCGACTGAATTTACAAGGACCGCAGTTTCTTCAAGTGTAAGTCTTTGCTTTTCAAGTGATTTTGCAATTACATCCCTGACTCTATGTTTATCCGGTTTGGTATTGTTAATAAGATTCCATATCTCTTCAGGATCAATGAATGGCTTCATTCGTTGATCAGGAATACTTAGTTTTTCAGGAGAAAACTTCATGAATTGAATTATAGTAGTTATTAAAAAGTTCCATCTTTACCCCGCTTTCAATCCGCCTCATCCCCCTGCCCCCTTCTCCCGGGGGAGAAGGGGTAAGCGATGATACGGGTTTTGCCCCTCTCCCCGGGGAGAGGGGTTGGGGTGAGGCAAAATGACAACTGGCTGAGTTAATAAATGTTCAAAATCAGATTCAGCACTCAGGCTGCAAAGATACAAACTTTAGTCATCTACCATGAAATATCCTAGTAAATAAGATCAAGTATCTCCTCTTTTGCCTGGTCGATCTTCCGGATTGAATTACTGTCGGAAAGATTGACTGCTCCATGGATTTTCTTATGAAAAAAGCTGCAAATTTTCTGGTCAGGTGGAAGGTTCAGGTTATCAAATATCTGATGAGGACATCAGAAATGATTGTCAGCTCCATGGTTGATTACAACCATGCCTTTTGAATAGCCGGACCCTGCTTCCACTGAAACTGCATAAATTCCTGGTGACGGAAGAAGCTTACATTCTTCCGTCAGTAGAAATTCTTCAGGAAACCAGGAAGAGTTTCACTATCAGAAACAATGATACTTTTCAGCAGTTACCCATAATAATATAATAATGATCAAGGTAGGCATTTGCCCTCTGAATATATCCCTCACTTATTGCCTTGCGGATTTTTGTTGAACTGACAGTTTCATGCTGAACCTCCTGTTCAGGTATCTCTTCCGCCTCAAAATTATATTTCTCCTGCCATCCCCAGAGCTGTTTGTAATCTCCCTCCTTGTTGAAACCAAAATGATGGTTGAAACCGGCTACAACCACTCTGGCATGAAGTATTCCATGCAGGATATCCCTGCACAAACTCTTCACTTGTAATCTTTGAAAATTCCCTGGTGAATTCCATTATAATGACATTGTTCAAACCTGCTTTTTCAAGAAGCTTAAGCTTTTCCTCCTGAGAATTAATTAGTTTAAGATCTTTGCCGGCTGACTCCGGATAAAGTACTTTTCTTGGATGAGGATCAAAAGTGATCAGCACTGACTCTCCGCTGTACTTCTCAGCCAGGATCTTAAGGCGGTCAAGAATGGTCTTATGACCGATATGAACCCCGTCGAATGAACCGGTGGTTACTACAGGATTCCTGATATTCTTTGCTTCTTCAAAGCTTCGGAAAATATTCATGTCCCGGGAAGATCCCTAAATCTTGTTCTCTTTAACAAAATATGCCACTTTCTCAATGGAGGTGATCATATCATACTCTTCAAGATAGACACCTGAGGGTACATTCAATGGAATTGTTGTAAAATTGAGGATCCCTTTTATGCCGAAACGAACTGCTTCTTCAGCTATCTCCACTGCATAATCGGGCGGCACAGTCAGAATTGCTATCCTGATATCCAGTTCCCTGATTATTCTTTCTATCTCACTGTAAGGATAGCATTTCACTCCTGAAATAACTTTATTAACCTTCTGCGGATCAGTGTCAAATGAAGCCACCAGGTTAAGTTTCGACCTTTTCCCCTTAAAATATCCGGCAACTGCCCTTCCAAGGTTACCGATACCAATAACGGCAACATTTACGCTCTCTTCAGAGTCAATAATTTTTCCAATTGTATCAATAAGTTCTCTCACATCATAACCTTTTCTGAGAACACTCGAATAGCCGATCAGCATAAGGTCACGCCTTACCTGAACAGCAGTAATGTGAAGACGGGCAGCAAGATCATGTGAAAAAATAAAGTTTCTTTTTTCGTTCAGGCATTCCAGAAGTGTCCTTCTGTATTCGCTGAGCCTTTCAACTGTTTTTCCCGGTAGTTTCATTTTTAAATAGTTAATGTTGATAGCATGATTTCACCAATCCCGACATTTCGGGGCCCGGTTATAAATTATTTTCAGGTTATTGCAGGTTGCTTTTTTGGTAATCTTATTGTAAAAACTGTCCCGACATCCGGTGTACTTTCCACATTAATAGTCCCATGATAAAGTTCCACAACTTTCTTTACAATAGACAGATCCTAGTCCGCTACCCGATATATTTCTTGTCTTTTCGTTCTTGATCCTGACAAACTCGGTAAAAAGGTTTTCGGTGTCATTCCGGGTAATGCCTATTCCGGTATCTGAAAAGATAAGAATCGCTTCAATATCAGATGAATCGATGGTGATCTCTGCTTTCCCTCCAACTTTATTATACTTAACGGCATTGGAGATAAGGTTATTGAAAACGATCTCCATATCATCCGGATCAGCCAAAATTGATACATCTGACCTTACGTCAAGATTTATGGTCACATCCATCTGGATGGCATAAGGCTGAACAGTTATGATAGCCTCGGAGGCAACTTCTGCCAGACTGACCTCCTGGATTTTTTCTTCCTTTCTCTCAAGACGAATTTTAGTGAAATCGAGCAGGTCCATTATAAGGCTGCGCATCCCCTGTATCCTCTGAAGAGACCTCTCAATAGGTGTGGCATAATCCTCGATCCTGTCGCCAGCCTGTTTTTCCTGCATCATCCTCAGGTAGCCTTCCAGTGCATTCAGAGGTGCTTTAAGTTCATGGGAGAGAACCGAGAGGAACTGATATCTGATCTTTTTCCCCTCCTGCTTCATCTTATGTGTTATCCTTTTGAGATACTGTTGTTTGGTTATATTTTCAATACTCGATTTAAGTTCCTGCGGAGTAAATGGTTTTGGTATGAAATCAATCGCACCATCGCGAGTGGCTCTTATGGCAACATCGAGTGAAGCGTATGAGGTTATCATGGCCACCACTATGTCGTAGTTTCTTTTCCTGATATATTCAAGCACATCAACACCCTGAATGCCTGGCAGTTTATTATCCAGCAACAGGATGTCATGCATCTCGCGTTCAAGTATGGCGATGCCATCCTCTCCCGTTCCTGCCTCTGTGACCTCAAAAGTATAATCTTCGTCCATGAAAGGATAAGTGACATGAAAATTGTTAAGTATCCTGGAGACTCCTGAACGAATCCCGGGCTCATCATCAATTACAAGTACTTTTAAAACAGCCATTTTACAGTTTTAATAGTTTCATTACTTCCTGGTCAAGCTGTTCAGGGCGGATCCCTTTTTCAAGATACCTGTCAGCCCTGATCCATTCCCTTTCATGCTCGGAATCAATACTGAACGACATACCTGTCTCATGGGATACAGCTGTTGCAAGAATAACCGGTACATCAGGATACTTTCTTTTCATTTTGTAACAGAGTATAAATCCGCTGTCGTCATTCTCCATCATCAGATCAAAAATTGCCAGGCTCGGCTTGTATTTTGCTATCACCGATTCTGCCTCAGCCTGACTTTCTACTGCCATTGTCCTGTAACCTGCCTTTTCAAGGCTGAAAACTGTCTGAAAGAGATAATCGGGATCATCATCCGCCACCAGTATCGTTACATCACTCTTCTTCATCTTTACGCAAATTTCTAAAAATTCTTTAAATCAAACAGTTGATATGATAAATATAACTATTGTTATTTTATTAACATTGGTTCTTATCCACAAGAACCCACCCCTAGCCCCTCCCAGGATGGGAACCAGAATCCCTGCCCATTGCAAACTGCTTACTACTTACTACATACTGCCTGCTTCCTACTCTTTTCTCCGTGGCAGGACAATCTTAAAACAGGTACCCGTAGGTCCTTTGGCCGGATCGTTATTTGACTCAGCCGTGATCTGGCCCTTGTGCATCTTAACAATTCCATAGGCTGTTGCCAGTCCCAGTCCTGTGCCATGACCGATGCTCTTGGTAGTGAAGAAAGGCTCAAATATTTTCGCACGGTCCTCCTCCTTAATTCCTGTACCTGAATCTCTTATAGTTACAATAACATCGCTGAGGGTATCCTCCAGTCCGATATCCACAATTCCTTCATCAGGTATCGCGTCGAATGCATTCTTGATAAGGTTTGTAAGAACCTGCATCATCTGCTCGGTGTCAAGCATGGCCTCAGGGTTGGTGCAGTGATCGGTTATGTTTATCTTAATCTTTTCAGGAATTATAAGGCTCTCAAGACTGTGATTTACAAGTTCCTTGATGCTGACATGCTGATGATTAACCTGGTTTTTCCGGGCAAAATTGAGCAGTCCGCCAACAATCTTCTTGCACCTTGCCGCCTGCTCGACTATCAGCTTCAGATCTTCGCTGAATGGCTCTCCGGGTTTGGATTCCTCGAGAAGTATATTACTGTACATTATCACAACTCCAAGGGGATTATTGAGTTCATGGGCTATACCGGCAGAAAGCTGCCCCATATGAGCAAGTTTTTCAGATTGTTTCAACGCCTGTTTCATTGAAGACAGCTTTTCATTAGTCAGAGCAAGATCCTTAACCGACTTATGCAGTTTTTCGATAGTATAGGGCAGGCACATCTCCACTTCGGCCAGCCCCTTCTTTATTGCTATGGCATGTTCAATACAGCTCTCATAACCGCAGGCACCACAATCGAGCTGATCTTTCTTTGTTTTTTTTCCCATCTTCACCAGCACTTCATTCACCTCTTTTTCATCGAGCTCTTCAATACGGTGATCGTCAGGCCTGAAATGGATGCTCAGATCAAGATCTTCAAATTCATCAAACATCTTATGCCATAACTCAGAATCGATGTATTCCTTCTTGCTGAGTGCATATGAGCTTACAAGCGATCGCCGGTTATATTGCTTGCCGTTTTTCGACAATCCGGGTCCCATTATACACCCTTCGCAGCACAACAATTCCATATGCTGATTTTTAATCAATCCAGCTTCAAATTCTTTCAGTGCTCCCTGGAAATCTATCCGTCCCTCCGCTGCTATGATGTCGCCTGTTATTGCGTTATCACTTATCCTGGCTGTCTGAAGCAATCCCCTTGCAACAGGGAAGATAGCTCCCCTTCCCCCTACGGGCGGATCAAAATCAACTTTGGTGATATTCTCAGGCTCAATCCCCCTTTCGGAAAGCATTTCCCTCAGTTCAGTATAAGTTATTGCCTCATCAATTTCCATGCTCTCAGCCTTCTTGGCAATGCATGGACCGATAAATACGATGTGCGTCTCTTTTCCGTATTTTTCGCGCATTACCCTGCTCATTGCCACCATTGGAGAAACAATCGGCGCGAGGTTATCAACAAGTCCGGGATGATAGAACTTCACATAATTTACAATGGACGGACAATCAGAGGTGATATAGAAATTTTTATTTTCAGAAACTAGTTTCTTATATCTGTCAGCCACAAGGTCAGCTCCAAATGAAACTTCAGCAACATATTCAAATCCAAGGGCTTTTATCATTCCTACCAGCACAGTGTGATCAGGAAGTTCAGAAAATTCAGCCGGGAAGCTTGGAGCAACAATCGCAGCCACTTTCGGTTCCTTTTCGAGAAGCTTTTGCAACCCTGTCGGTTGTATTCAGGAATACCTTTGCTCCCTGGCTGCATACCTTTGTACAGTTGCCGCATGCAATACACCTTTCGTCAATAACCTCAGCCTGTCCTCCAACAATACGAATCGCCCTGGCCGGACATTCCCGTACGCACGTGTAACAAGTGCGGCATAGTTCCTTTATCGTGTAAACAAGCATATTATCTGATCATAAAAGTACATTTCTTTTCTCAAAATGCGTAAAGAAAATATTCTTGTCGGCTATCTCAGGGTTTGCCTTTATAAGATTGTCATACAGGTTCAGAAGTGCAGGAGATTTGCATGGAAGGCTGATGGCTTCAGTTTCATCTATCTGGTAAACAAGCTTCGCCCTGTTCTTTATTTCATCCTTTGAAGCACTGAATGACAATCCGGCACCATGTACACATCCTCCGGGGCAAGTCATAACTTCGACAAGGTCGTATTTTTTCCCGGAGGCGAGGGCATTTTTCAATTTCTCAAGCCCTGTAAGACCATCGACTATTGCTGCTTTTACCTCAATATCCCCGACCACAAGTGATGCCTCCCGGAATGAACCAGCTGAGCGCATTTTTTTAAAATACTGTTTATCAGCCTCTTTTCTGAGCTTCAGGTAATAATATAATCTTAAGACACCTTCAGCCATTCCCCCGGAGACTTCAGCAAGCACAGCAGAGGAACTCCTCACAGCCAGTGGTTCATCAGCCGGTTCATGTTCGGCATTTGTAATATCTATTCCATACAATCGTATCAGCCTTGCCAGCTCCCGCACTGTCAGTACCGAATCAACGTCGCTTATTCCCTTGCGCATCATACCATCACGCCTGGCTTCAAATTTCATAGCCATGCAAGGTGTCACAGAAACCGAGTAGATCTGCTCTGGTTTTGCTCCTGCCTGATCTGCAACCAGAGTTTTCACAAGCACCCCGGTGATCTGCTGAGGAGATTTTACAGTGGAGAGCTGCGGAATAAGCGAAGGGATGAATTGTTCAACATATTTAACCCAGGCAGGACATGCTGAAATATAGAGCGGGGTATCTGACTTTTGTTCAAGCCTTGCAGAGAGCTGCCCGGTGATCTCAGTTATACAGAGATCGGTTCCTGTTCCTGTGGTAAATACCTTATCAAAGCCAATTCTTCTCAGCACCGAATTCAGTATCCTGTCAAACTCCCTCGTATACCTCATTCCCAGCTCTTCAGCAATACCTGCAGTAACCATCGGAGAATACTGAATAACCTTAATGATATCCGGCTTATGGAGGTATTCCTGTACCTCAGTTATATTGTGTTTTTCATGAAGGGCTCCTGTCGGACATACGAGTACGCATTGCCCGCAATGTACGCAGCTTGAAAAGTTGAAATCCCTGTCCATCGCCGGCCCCACATGTGTTGCTCTTCCCTTGTTGATAAAATCAAGTGTCGTTGCGGTAATTACCTCCTCACATACCCTGACACACCTTCCGCAAAGGATGCATTTTGAAAGTTCCCTTACTATGGCAGGACTCGACTGGTCGAGACGTGGTTTGATTTTTCTTCCCCGTATGCGGCGTTCCCTGATATTGAGCTCTTCTGAAAGACGCTGAAGTTCACAATTAAGATTCCTGTCGCAATAGAGGCAATCATCGGGATGATTTGACAGCAGGAGCTCAACTATTGTCTTCCTGGCCTGTATAACCCTGGGTGAATGGGTCTTTATTTTCATCCACTCCTCTACCGGCTGGGAGCAGGCAGTTACAAGTCTTTCACGACCTTCAACCTCAACAACACACATACGGCATGCACCGGTCGGAGTGAACTCCTTCATCCTGCACAGGGTTGGAATAATAATCCCATTCCGGTTTAATGCCGAAAGGATCGTTTCTCCCTTCTCTGCCTTTATCTTTTTATTATTTACCTGTATCGTAAAGAGCATATAGCTTATTTAACATTTATTGCGCTGAACTTACATATATCAAAACATATTCCGCAGCCAATGCATTTATCTTCTACAATGAAAAATGGCTGAAGCCTGGTTCCGTAAATCGCATTTACAGGACATTTGGCTGCACAGGCAGTGCATCCGGTACATTTTTCCACATCGATGGAGAATGATCTGAGTCCCCTGCAGATGTTTGCCCTGCACTTCCTGTCAAATATGTGTTCCTCAAATTCATCCCTGAAATTCCGGAGGGCGCTTATAAAAGGATTCGGAGCTGTCTGTCCGAGACCGCATAGCGATGTATCCTTCATAACAGATGAGATTGTCTCAAGCTGCATTACACCCTTGAAGCGCTCAAGGGTTGTCCCTGACTCCTCATTAAGCGGTTTTCGTATCACACTTTCAAGTATCTCAAGCATCCTGCCAGTTCCTTCCCGGCATGGAATGCACTTTCCGCAGCTTTCGTTACGGATGAATTCCATATAATACCTTACAAGGTCGACCATGCATGTATTCTCATCAATAATCACAAATCCTCCTGCTCCCATCCCGATACCTTTTTCCTTCAGGCTTTCATAATCAATCGGGATATCAAGGTTTTCCCTGGTAATGAAAGACCCGGAGGCTCCTCCGAGCTGAATGGCCTTGAATTCCTTACCCTCCCTGATTCCGTCAGCAATTTCATCGAGGATTTTTCTTATCGTTGTTCCCATCTCCACTTCAACAACACCAGACATGCGGCCTTTTCCTGCTACCGCAAATACTTTCGTACCCGGACTATTTTCAGTTCCCAGGGTACGGAACCATTCAGGTCCGTTCTGCATTATCAGGGGGACATTCATCAGGGTTTCAACATTATTGATCACTGTTGGCTTTCCAAAAAGTCCTGACGTAGTCGGATATGGAGGTTTAAGCTGGGGCATGCCCCTTTTTCCCTCGAGTGTGTTTATAAGAGCCGTCTCTTCCCCGCAGACAAATGCTCCGGGTTCTTTTCTGATTACAATATCCAGGCTGTAGCCACTTGAGAAAATATTGTTCCCGATAATTCCAAAGTCTCTTGCCATATCAATTGCCTGCTGGAGTTTTTTCCTGGCATGATCACTTCCAGACCTTATGAATACAATGGCATTTGATGATCCGATAGCGTATGATGCAATTGCAATTCCCTCAATAAGCCGGTGCGGATCACTTTCAAGAATTGTCCTGTCTGTAAAAGCTCCGGGATCACTCTCCTTTGCATTGCAGATGAGATACCTGGCACTGGAAGTTGTATTCAGGGCATGCTTCCACTTCAGCCCTGTAAGATAACCTCCCCCGCTTCTTCCTCTCAGTCCGCTCCTCTCAATGATATCGCATACTTCCTCAAATGTGTAATTACGAATTGCTTTAACATATGCACGGTACCCTCCCCTTGCAATGTATTCTTCAATGCTTTCAGGGTCATAACATCCGCAATTGGACAGTATGACCCTCTTCTGTCTTGCAAAAAATGGCAGCTCTTCCATGAATGGTATCCCCGGCCAGTATTCGAATCCCCTGGTCCCTGTCTGACCTGCAAGATCATCTTCATTTATATCGTTGTGGAAAACTCCGTTCAGAAGCGGCTCAACCTTTTCCTCGGTTATATTCCTGAAGAACAGTTTATTCTTCCCCGGCAGATGAATACAGACAAGTGGTTCGAAATTTGCGGGACCATTGCATCCGACACGTACCATGGAGGAGGCAGATGAGTTTTCGCTTATATATGCCTCTATTGCCTGATAAGTACTTTCAGATCCGGCAATTAAGCTGCTTGTACCTGAAGAAATATAAATAACAGGGTTATCAGGCTTTTCCCGTCTCACCTGTCTTAAAACTTTTTCAGTCTCCGGCAGCAGTGTATCTGATCCAAATAAAAGTACCTTATCTGTCAGGAAAGTCTTTAAATCTTTCATCTTGTCTTTTGAAAGTTTTTAGTCGTTTTCAATAACGTACTTAAGTTTTCTGATCAGCTCCGGCAGCTGTTCAGCTTTAATATGAGTATGGTACTCTCCGTTAACGCTGATTACTGGCCCACTATGGCATCCACCCATACATGATACAATTTCATAGCTGAAATTTCCGTCTCGTGTGGTCTGTCCCGGAATGATCCCTGTCTCCTCTTTTATTTTATCGATGATGGCTTTTGAACCGTTCAGAAAACAGGATGTACCATTGCAGATGCTGATCCTTATCTTTCCTGACGGGATAAACCTGAACCTGTCATAGAATGTGGCCAGGCCATATATCTTCGTTGTGCTCAGACCAAGAAAATTCCCTACCCTTACAATTGCATCTTCAGAAAGATAACCAAGATATTCCTGTATCTCCTGAAGAAGCGGAATAAGCTCTTCCCTTTTCCCGCTTTTATATTTTTTCAGAATCAGATCAAGATCAGCACTCATAAAGTTTAATTAAAGGAAACAATTTTCAATACAAATATAAGTTATTTTATTGTTATTAAATAAACAATGTTATTTTATTAACAATAAATATTATATTTTGATCTGTAATGATCTTATCTGTATCTTATTTATTATGTGTTAATTATACATCTTGTATAGTCCTTTAAGATTGCAGGACATATTCGATATTAAAAATCTCACAGCTATCGGAGGCAGAGATTATACATTTTTAGGCTGGTGAAGATGACTGAAGGGTTGTAAAAAATTACTACTTTTGATGCTGGTGTTTATTTATGAACAGTAAGAGATGGCTCAGAGAATTGAAATGCAGATTTGTCTTGGCAGTTCCTGTTTTTCAAGGGGGAACAAGGATGTGGTTATGTTCATAAAGGATTACCTGAAAAAGAACCATCTGGACGACAAAGTTATATTCAAAGGCGCCAGGTGTATGGGCAGGTGCAGCAACGGGCCAAACCTGAACATAAATGGAGTAATTGTAGAGGATGTCACTATTACCAAGATTGAGAGTATCCTGGAAAAAGAGTTTGCCGGAATAATATAAAATATGACAGCAATCATTATGACAGCTAGTAAACCGGTTCTTTATATCAATGACGACAAATGCAGGAATTCATATTCCTGTGTGCGTGTCTGCCCTGTAAATGCAATTGAAGTAAAACCTCACAAGGCGCATCCTTTCATCCTTCCTCACAGATGCATCGGATGCGGATTATGTTTTGTATCGTGTACCCCAAAAGCGATTGAGTTCCGCGATTCAAGGGAACAGGTTAAACAGCTGCTTTCATCGGGAAGAAAGACTGTCGCCCTGATTGAACCCAGTATAGCTTCAGAGTTTGATGACATTACAGATTACAGGAAATTTGTAGCGATGATCCGTTCGCTCGGGTTTGATTATGTTCATGAAGTATCATTTGGGGTTGACCTGGTAGCTGCTGCATATGCAAGGCTGTTTTCAAAGGCGGAAGGCAAGTACTTCATTACAGCCAATTGTCCGTCAATAGTAAAATTGATAGAAAAATTCCACCCTGAACTTGTACCAAATCTGGCGCCACTGATATCACCCATGATAGCTACTGCATTGGTTGTAAAAGAGTTATATGGCTCCGAAGCAGCGACCGTACAGATTGGTCCATGCCTCGATGCAAAGGATGAAGCTCTGATTTATGATTCGGGAAAGCTTGTCGACGGGGTGCTGACTTTTATAGAATTAAGGCAGCTGTTCGATGAAATGAAGATCCAGGAACGACTGGTTAAGATGTCTGATTTTGATCCTCCCCACGGAAACTGGGGAGCCCTCTATCCTCTGCCTGCAGGAATAATTCAGGCCGGGGGAATAAAACGGGATATGGTCTCGAGCAGTGTTATTACTGCTTCAGGCAAGGAGGATATACTGGAGGCTGTTAATGATTTCGATAAGTATATAGACACCATCAAGCATCATTTCAACCTGTTTTTCTGCCATGGCTGCCTTCTGGGACCAGCGATGGAACATCACAATGAAAGATTCAGGAGAAGGGCCCTTGTAAGAAAGTACGCCGAAAAAAGAGTCGGTCAGCTCGATAAAACACAATGGCAGAAGGACATGGAGAGATGGTCAAAAATTGATTTTACCCGGACCTTCTCCCCCAACGACCAGCGGATTCCTGAACCTCCGCCCGAGGCAATAAACGAAGTGCTGAAGATTGTGGGAAAAGAAAATCCGGACGAAGAGATAAACTGCGGAGCATGCGGTTACCTTTCCTGCCGCGAATTTGCATCAACAGTTGCAAAGGGCCTGGCCATACCCGAGATGTGCCATACATTCAACCTCAGGAACAAACAGGAGTATATTGAAACACTGCGGCAGACAAACAGGAAGCTGGCAGAAACAAAAAAAGCCCTTAAAGAATCAGAGGAACTTGCACGCAGGGAAAAAGAGATAGCCCAGAATACATCCGACATGATGAATAATATGCTCGAAAAGCTTCCTACCGGAGTTGTGATCGTGGATAACTACCTTAAAATTCTTCACTCCAATCAAAGCTTTATAAACATCATCGGGGAAGACGCGAAAGCCATTTCTGATGTTATCCCCGGACTGGCCGGAGCAGATATCAAAACTCTTATACCTTTCAATGTCTATAACATGTTCACTTTCGTTATCAAGGAGGATGAGCCGGTGGTAAGCAAGGATGTTCATTTTGAGGATAAGATGTTGAATATATCTATCTTCCCTATCAAGAAGAACAAGATGTGCGGGGCAATTATCCGCGATCTCTACTCACCGGAAGTTCAGGGCGAAGAGGTGATCAACAGGGTAAGTGAGGTAATTGACAAGAATCTTGAAATGGTCCAGCAAATAGGATTTCTTCTCGGTGAAGGTGCCTCAGAAACTGAACAAATGCTCAACTCTATAATCGAGTCGTACAAAACGAAAAAAGTCAGCCTGAAAAACAACCTGAAGAAATAAAAGTGAACAGGAATTTTTTCATAGAAGTTAACAGCCAGCAGAGGAATCATGATGGTGAACGGATATGCGGCGATGTATTCCTTTATCGTTCCATCAAGGAAGAAAACAGGGTAATTGCAGTTCTGTCGGACGGTATGGGTCATGGTGTAAAAGCCAATATTCTGGCTACTCTTACTGCAACTATGGCAATTAATTTCACCCGGGAGCATAAAGAGGTCGACCGGATTGCAGAGATAATCATGAATACACTGCCTGTTTGCAGCGAGAGAAAGATAAGCTACTCCACTTTTACCATTGTTGATATAGAAAGCAGCGGACGCGTGAACATTCTTGAATATGATAACCCCTCAACCGTTGTATTAAGGGGGAATCTTGTCTTCGATCCCTCCTGGAAAAAAGTGGTTCTTGACAAGGGTAAAAACTCGGGCAAAGTCCTCAAAACCTGCACCTTCTTTCCTGAAAAAGAGGACCGTATCATCTTCTGCTCTGATGGTGTATCGCAAAGCGGTATGGGAAGTGAAGCCTTCCCGTTCGGATGGGAAAGAGACAATATAGCAACATATGCAGCTTCACTGGTGACCAGCGAGGCTTCTATTTCAGCAACCATGCTGGCCGGGAAGATCGTGACCATGGCTCATAAAAACGACAGCTACAAAGCCAGGGATGATATCAGTTGTGCGATAATTTATTTCAGGGAGCCCCGTAAACTACTGATCTGCACAGGTCCCCCGTATGAAAAAGATAAGGATAAAGACCTTGCTTCAAAAGTGCTGGGATACAAGGGCAAGGTGATCCTTTGCGGAGGAACGACTGCCGATATTGTAGCCAGAGAACTTGACAAAACTATCGTGGATGAACTTATATTCGAAGATCCCGAGCTTCCGCCTGAAAGCTTTCTCGAAGGCATTGATCTGGTCACTGAAGGAATTCTTACTCTTCAGAAGGTCAATGAATTGCTGAAAAGATACAACAACAGTGTAAGACTCGGGAAAGGACCTGCCGACAAAATTGTCAGGCTTATTATGGAAAGTGATGAGATCCACTTCGTTATCGGGACCAGGATTAATATTGCTCACCAGGATCCTAACCTGCCGGTCGATCTTGAAATAAGAAGAACAGTCGTGAAGAGAATTGCCAGGCTGCTTGAAGAAAAATGGCTCAAGAAAGTCACGTTTGAATATATCTAACCCTGATGCTTGTTAATAAATCATTTTTCAGAAGCAAAACAGAGACTAAAATTGTTTGGTTATCTTAGCCGCTTCAATTCTGTAACCCAAAATTAGTGAAGATTCTATCCCTTGCAGTAATATTTGCATCGCTTTCATTTCAGGCTTATACCCAGGATACTATTTACCGTCCGAAGATCGGACTGGTACTCTCAGGCGGAGGCGCCAAAGGTTTTGCCCATGTGGGAGCACTGAAAGTCATTGAAGAGGCTGGCATACCGGTAGATTTTATTACAGGGACCAGTATCGGGAGTATAGTTGGTGGATTTTATGCGATAGGATATGATGCTGAAACACTGCAAAGGGTAATTGGAGACCTGAACTGGGAAGCGCTGCTGAGCAATGAATCAAGAAGAACATTCATACCTGCAATCACCAAGGAGGAACAATCGAGATATCTCCTTTCTCTTCCTATCAAAGCCAAGAAAATTTCTATCCCCGAGGGAGTCCTTAACGGCCAGAAAGCGATGGACCTCTTCTCGTATCTGTCGTTCGGTTACCATGATGTAAATGACTTTTCCCATCTCCCTATCCCCTTCAAATGCATAGCGGCAGACATTGCCACCGGTGAAGAGGTAGTGCTTGACACAGGCTTTCTTCCAGGGGCTATGAGGGCCAGCATGTCTGTACCCGCAGTTTTTGCCCCATGCGAGATCGATAACCGGATGCTGGTAGACGGAGGTATAATCAATAACTTTCCGGTGGACCGCTGTCGTGAAATGGGAGCCGATATAATTATCGGAATAGATATAGGCGAGGAATTAATGGACAAAGGAAAAATCCAGTCGATTCCTGAAATGATTTCCCAGCTGACATTATTACTGAGCTTCGAAAGAAGTAAAAAGAACCGGGAAGATGTTGATATACTTATAAAACCAGATATTTCAGGCTACTCAGCATCTAGTTTTAATACCGCAGCTGCAAAAGTGCTGATGCAGCGCGGAGAAGATGCTGCACGCAAAGTACTTCCTGAACTGATGAGGATGAGAGACTCTCTCGGACTGGACCCGGTAAGAAAAAATCCCCATAAACTGCCTGATATATACTCTCCTGTATTTGTGCAGCGGATTGATGTTGAGGGGACCGACAAAACCAATATTGAATCAATACTCGGGAAGATCGGTATTGGGAAGGATAAAAGAACAACCCTTCATGAAATAAGAGAAGGGGTTGCAAGAATTTATGCAACAGGAAATTACCAGAATGTTGATTACAAAATATCCGGAGCTGAAAAGAAGGTGGTAACAATTATGGTAAAAGAAAGCTCCACAAACCGGTTAAATGTAGGAGTAAATTACAATACGGATCTGAATGCAGCGGCCCTGATAAATATGACATTCTACAGCGACCGCGTAAGCGGATCCAACTTATCTCTCGATGCTAAAATGTCGACATCGCCGGTATTTTCAGCAAGGTATTCACTCGACAGAGGCTCCAAACCCGGATTTGTTACTGCTGCTTCTTTCATTGCTGACGAACTCAGGGGATATCAGGATGGGCAGAAGGTTTCAGAGGTGAATGTTCAGCTGACCAGCATACAGGCCGGAACGCAACTGGTGGTTTCTGATATTCTCAGGATCTCACTCGGAAGTTCGGCAGAGTATTTTCATTTTGGTTCCGTTATAGGGTCAGTAGACAGCTCCAAAATAAAGGATGACTTTTTTATTAATTACTTTTTAAAAGGGACGCTGGACCAATTCGATAATCCATATTTTCCCCGCAGCGGATGGACGATGAACGGGATCATTAAACTTGTTACCGACAATGGATGGACTTATAATGGGCACTCACCATTTGCCATGCTTGGATTGAATCTAAAATTTGCGGCAGAGCTCTCCGACAGGGTTGTCCTTCTGCCTTCCTTCAACTCACAGATTACGCTTGCATCCGTGGCTCCTGTCTTTTACAGGTCGTATATCGGAGGATTCCAGAAAACTAATTATTTCGGGAATTATCTTCCGTTTGCAGGACTTAACCGGATGGAAATAAGTGCCGACAATATAGCATACGCATGCCTCGACCTCCGCATTAAGATGTGGGAAAAATTCTATTCAACATTTCATTTCCAATTTCGGGGTGTACAATGACCGGAACTCATCTCAGACTGGCGGAAATTTCATGCTCGGGGGAGGCATCTCCTTCGCATATAACAGTGTCGCGGGACCAGTGGAGCTTATCCTGAGCACTTCCAATCTAAACAATAAGCTGACTACTTATCTTACGCTTGGATTCTACTTCTAGTGCCATTCCCGGAATCTCTCCTTTCAAGATATTCCAGTGTTTTGCTGAAGAGATATGGTTGTATGTCAGGATAGGTAAGATTCCCCGGCAGATGGTCAAGCAGTATGACTTCAGCAATTTCAGAGAGATCAGGTACCTGTCCAAACTCGAAAACATCAGCAAGATACAGTCTTCCGTAACCGGTCATACCATCCTTTATTACCGAATAGGTTGCAACACAGGCCAGATTGAAGGTTAATGCTCCGGTCTCCTCCATCAGTTCCCTGCCGGCTGCCTCATCTGCTGTTTCCCCAGTCTCTATGTGTCCGGCTGCAATTTCCCACGTTGAACGATTCTGATGCCGGACAAAAATCCAGCTGTTCCCGTATTTTGCAGTAATCACGGAATAGGTAAGCGCTCTTTCAGGCTCAAATTCAGGGTCATAGAACTTCACTTCAGTCATGGACACAGGTCTGAATACTGCACGAATTTAACTATAATAACAATAACTAATATTTAAGTAATTTTACAGACTAAATATTTTAAGATGCCATTATTCCTTTTTCTTATTATAATTGAAGTTCTGACTTTTATCGTATTGAGAGACAGGCTAAGAAGCGGATCAAAAGCGCTCTTTATCTCAGGTGCAATCATCAGTTTCATCCTGAGCATCTGGCTCTGGCTGCTTCTCTTTGAAACAACGACCTATAAAGGATTTTTTGATAACCCGGAACATATTTCGCTGCTTTTGAGCCTGACAGGTGCAATTTGTGCCGTAATCGTGCCACGGATAATATTAATCTTGTTCCACTTCACCGGAAAACTTATCAGGATCAAAAGAGGCGGACATATCAGATGGTTAACAAATACGGGACTTACAATTGCAACATTGTTTTTTTTAGTTATTGCCCTCGGAACTTTTTATGGCAGATATAATTTCAGAACTGAGAATGTTGAAATAAGAATCAAAGATCTGAATAAAGATCTGGAAGGACTAAAGATAGTTCAGCTTTCGGATTTGCATCTCTCCTCTTTTTACAATAGAGGCATGTTGCTCCAGGAAATAATAAATGAGGTAAATCTTATAAAGCCGGACCTGATTCTCAATACCGGAGATTTCATAAGCTATGGATGGAGGGAATTTGATGCCAATGATACGATCCTTTCCGGGGCAGTGAGCCTTTATGGCAATTATGCAGTAATGGGGAACCATGATTTCGGAACTTACCATCCTTTTTTCACAGAGGCAGACAGATATAACAATGTACTGATAATTAATAACCTGATCAAATCTTCAGGTTATACAATCCTGAACGATACAAATAATGTGGTCAGAATTAAAGGAGCAAAAATAGGATTGATTGGAATAATCACAAAAGGAAGGCATCCCGATATGGTACATGGTGATCTTAAGAAGGCAATGTCAGAACTGGACAGCGTAGATCTCAAGATCCTGTTAAGCCATGATCCCAATCAATGGGAACTGGAGGTTGCTTCCAAGACTGACATCAATATTACCCTTTCAGGCCACACTCATGGTATGCAGATGGGTATTTATACAAGGAATTTCAAATGGAGTCCTGCAAAATATTTCTATCCTCACTGGGGTGGTCTGTATATCGAAGGAAATCAGGCTCAGTATGTAAATACAGGGCTTGGAGTACTGGCCATTCCTTTCAGAATATGGATGCCGCCAGTAATCACAGTCATCTCCCTGAGAAGGGAATGATATATCCTCCAAATAATTCCGCAAAATCGCTAAATTGCATACTAACATTAACCCGGAAAAAGATGAAGAATCTTCTATTAATATTCATTGCCGCCACTTTATTCCTGACAACATCCTGCAATACTAAAAAAAATGAATGGATAAGGATTAACCAGCTCGGCTACAGGCAAAATGATATCAAGGTAGCAGTTTTTCTAAGCAAGAAAAAGCTGGATCTTAAATCATTCGCTCTGGTTGATGCCAGCTCCGGCAAAACCGTTATGACATTTGATAATCCTGTGAAGAGTGATCCCATGGAACCATTTATTGCATGCTATCGTCTTCCGTTCACCAGGTATGCCAATGCCGGAACCTACAGAATAGTTGCAGGCCGGGCAGTATCACCCGATTTTCGTATTGGGGATGATGTCTATGATAAAACTGCCGATTTTCTTCTCAACTATATGAGACAGCAGAGATGCGGGTTTAACCCCTACCTTAAGGATTCCTGCCATATGGCTGATGGCTATGAGATATACGGCAGAGATAACGATTCAGCACATATTGACGCAACTGGAGGATGGCATGATGCTGCGGATTACCTCCAGTATGTTGCAACATCTGCCAATGCCACATATCAGATGCTTTTTGCCTGGTCAGAGAATCCGCACTCATTCGGTGATGAATATCTCGCAAATGGTCTTCCCGGATCAGATGGATTGCCTGACGTTCTGAACGAAAGCAAATGGGGCCTGGACTGGCTTCTGAGAATGAATCCTGAGCCCGAAAGAATGTACAACCAGATTGCGGATGACAGGGATCATGTCGGATTCAGATTTCCAAACCATGATTCGGCAAACTACGGAAAAGGAAAAGAGAGACCGGTCTATTTATGCACAGGTAAACAGCAGGGGCTCTTTGAACATAAAAACAGGGCAACAGGAATTGCCTCCACCGCAGGCAAATTTTCTTCTGCATTTTCACTTGGAGCTGAAGTCTACAAAAACATAGATCCTGAATTCTCCGGACAACTGGCAGCCAAAGCAGTGGATGCTTTTAATTACGGGCTGAAGTATCCGGGCGCCTGCCAGACAGCGCCTGGCACTGCCCCCTATTTCTATGAGGAAGATAACTGGGTGGATGACATGGAACTTGCTGCAATAGAACTGTATAACCTGACAGGTGAGTCAAAATACCTTAATTATGCAACTGAATTCGGACGACAGGAGATTACAACTCCATGGATGGGGAAAGATACAGCCCGGCATTACCAGTGGTACCCTTTTGTTAATATGGGTCATCCGGCAGTGGCCAGAAACCAGATAACGGAAAATACCGGTGAATTTGCCGGATATATGAAGAAAGGACTGGAGCTGACATTCAGGAAGGCAGAAAAGAATCCTTTCCTGATAGGAGTTCCTTTCATCTGGTGTTCAAATAATCTTGTTGCTGCCATTCTCACACAGGCACATCTATATTCAGAGATTACCGGAGACAATTCCTATGCCGAAATGGAGGCTGCTCACAGGGACTGGCTTTTCGGATGCAATCCATGGGGTACGAGCATGATTGTCGGGATACCGGAAAACGGAGATTACCCAAAGTATACCCATTCATCCTACGTTGCAGTGGGTGGGCAGGTAAACGGAGGATTGGTTGACGGACCCGTCTACTCCTCCATCTTCCGGTCCCATAGTAAATACATCACCATGACCAATAAGGATATTTATGCCGATGTCCAGCCGGATATGGCAACTTATCATGATGATATTACCGATTATACCAGCAATGAATGTACTATGGACGGCACTGCATGCCTGGTATATTATCTTTCAGCACTTCAGAACAGATCGAAGAATATTTACAGCAATCCCAATCTTATGATGCTCAATGGAGCAATTGTCAGAATGGATACAACATCCAAAGATATCTACCTCTGTTTTACTGCCCATGAATTTACAGATGGTTTTGATTATATTGCAAACACTTTGAATGAACATAAAATAAAAGCTTCATTCTTCCTTACCGGCGACTTCTTAAGAACTCCCTCCAATAGAAAAATAGTTGAAAGGCTGAAAGCTGATGGACATTATATCGGAGCTCATTCGGATAAACACCTTCTCTACTGTTCGTGGGAAAACAGAGATTCCCTGCTTGTCTCAAAAAAGGAATTCCTTTCTGATATTGAGAATAATTACAAAGAACTTGACAGACTGGGAATTAAAAAAAATAAAGCCCTGATCTACTTACCTCCCTATGAATGGTACAATGACAGCATTGCATCCTGGACAAGGCAGGCAGGACTCAAACTGGTCAATAACTCATCAGGTACTATAACAAATCAGGACTGGACATTCCCGGATAAGGGAAAACCATACTTTTCAAGCGACTCACTTATGAAAGACTTTTTATCATATGAGAAAGGCAATGGAATGAATGGTTATATATTGCTTATTCATCCGGGAACTGACCCGAGAAGAACAGATAAGTTCTATCTTAAACTTGATTCCGTTTTGAATTACCTTGAATCAAAAAATTACACCTTTCATTCATTCTCAGGAGTAAATTAATTGTTTGATAAATAATTAATGTATAAAGAGCCTCAAACCTACCAGCTACATAATATAGAATTCAGGATAGTCCATTCAAGACGCAGAACACTTGGGATAAGTGTTCTTCCTGATTCAACAGTGATCGTAAGAGCCCCATACCGTGCCTCCATAAAAACTATCAGCAGTATTGTTCAGGAAAAGGCTGAGTGGATCATAAAACACCGGGACAGTTACAGGCAGGAAGGGAACAAAAAGCTCAACAGCTCGCTTATCTAACGGAGAGAAACAGCTTTTCCGGGGGAAAGAATGTGTTCTTGTGATTTTTCAATCCCAAAAACCATATGTCCGGTTTAACGATAATTCAATTGAGGTTGGAGCGGATAAACCTGATGATCCACTCGCTATCAGGAGGCTTCTGTACAAGGGTTACAAAACAGAAGCTTCCATGGTGTTTCCTGAAATATTAGTCAAGGCGCTAAAAACCCATGAGAATAAAATGTTCAAGCCAACAGGACTGGTTATTCGTTCAATGAAAAGCAGGTGGGGAAGCTGTTCAAGTAAAGGAATAATAACCCTTAAGCACTGAGCTTATAAAGCTGTCTGATATGTATATTGAATATGTGATTATTCATGAGTTGTGTCACCTGAAGCACCATAATCATGGGCAAGAATATTATCGAATCTGCTTGTCAGAACTATTTCCTGACTGGAAAAAAGTCAGGAAAGATCTGCGGAGATACATTCACTAAGACAACTGTTGGCTGCTATGCAATATTTGTATAAACAGCCTGGACGTCATCATCATCCTCGATTCTGTCGATAAGCTTTTCAATATCAGTTAAGCTGTTCCTCGGTGAACTCGACCTGGTTAAGCGGCAGTCTTTTAAGAGTAGCCTTTTTACCTCTAATGCCCATATCTTCAAGAGCATGTGACAATGAGCCGAAATTTGTATAATCGCCATAGACATAAATCCATATCCATCATATTTTTCAATCTCCTCAAGTCCTGCTTCAATAAGTTCAAGTTCAATATCTTCAATATTTTTATCCTCAGGAAGATCAAATTCAAAAACTGCTTTCCTGTGAAAACATGAATTCAAGTGATCCTGTAGGCACAATACCTCCTCCTGACTTATTAAAATATGATTTAATATTTGCTACTGTACGGGTGTTATTATCTGTTGCACATTCAACAAAAACAAGAACACCATGAGGACCCTTCCCTTCATAGCAGATCTCTGCGAAGTTTTCAGAATCTTTTCCTGATGCACGTTTTATTGCTGCTTCAATATTGTCTTTCGGCATATTCTGCGCCTTTGCATTCATGATTGCAGTCCTGAGCTTGGCATTAAGGTCAGGATCAGATCCGCCCTCTTTGGCTGCAATCGTTATATTCTTTGCCAGTTTCGGAAACAGTTTAGACATCTTGTCCCACCTCTTCTCCTTTGATGCCCGTCTGTATTCAAATGCTCTTCCCATTATTTTGAAAATAAAAAATGAATAAATTTATTAAACCATTAATATTTAAGCAATTATATCTTATTCTTTTAACCCCTTTCCTGTTTCCCCCAAGGGAAATAATAAGCTCCTTCCCCCTGGGAAAGGCTGGGATGGGGTAAATTTTTCAGATTTCATATTCCTGTCCCCTTGCAGGTATTTCAACATTTTTAAAACCCTCACTGGTAAGTCTGTCAACATATTTCTTCTGAGTTTCATACTCGCCGTGGACAATAAAAGTCTTTTCCAAAGCACTTTTGTCCTGACATTCAAGGAAACCGATCATTTCCCTATAATCTGCATGACCGCTGAATGATTCTATTTTCTTTACCTCTGCTTTTACTTCATAAATATTTCCATGGATTGAAACTTCTTTATCTCCTCGTACAATTCTTGCGCCCAGAGTTGACGGCGCACAATATCCGACGACAAGAACAGTATTTTTAGGATCAGAGATATTGTTTGCAAGGTGATGCTTTACGCGGCCGGCTTCCATCATACCTGAAGCAGAAATTATTACACAGGGTTTTTTATGATCATTCAGCCTCTTTGAATCTTCCTGCCGGGTTATATAAAACAGATTGGTCAAAACCAAATGGATCATGGTCGCTTTCCAGCACCTTGCAGAATCTCTTCATTGAAGCATTCAGGATGCATTCTGAAGACAGTAGTTGCATTTACTGCAAGCGGGCTGTCGACATAAATATCAATTTCAGGAAGCCTTCCCTGGTTAAAAAAGTTATTCAGTGCATACACTATTTCCTGTGTACGGCCGACACTGAATGCAGGAATGATAAGCTTACCTCCCTTATTGACACAAGTATCCACAACAATGCTCAGGAGCTCCTCTTCAGCTGCCTCTGCATCCTTATGCAATCTGTCGCCATAGGTTGATTCAGTAATAAGGATATCAGCCTGGGGAAATGGCTGGGGTGAAGCAAGTATAGGATCAGCCGGCCTGCCGATATCCCCGGTATAGGCTATCCTTCTAATCTGGCCATTTTCCATTATCTGAATATTTGCTACCCCGCTTCCCAGCATATGACCGGTATTGGTGAATTTAACCTTTATATTTTCATCAATTCTGAATTTCATATTATTTGGCACACCAATAAACAGACCCATGCAGGCCTTCGCATCCTCCTGGGTATAAATCGGTGTTACCAGGGGCAGCCCTTTTTTTGCCCTTCGTTTATTGAAAGTGAGAGTATCATGCTCCTGGATGAAAGCTGAATCGAGCAAGCATAATAGCACAAAGATCCCTGGTTGCGTTAGAACAGATCACAGATCCCCTGAAACCCATTTTATACATATAAGGTATCAGTCCTGCATGGTCAATATGTGCATGTGTAAGAATAATATGATCCACCATGGAGGGATCAAACATAAGGTCACGGTTCATGCTGTCTGTTTCGAGCCCCTTACCCTGGAACATCCCGCAATCCAGAAGCATCCTTTTTCCGCTGGTTGTAGTTATCAGATGTTTACTTCCTGTTACCTCTCTGGCAGCACCTATAAATTTTATTTTCATAGTTTAATAAATTATTTCACAAACAGACTCAGAACCATTACACCACCCAATCCTGTGAGACCTATTGAAGTCTCCATTATAGTCCATGTCCTGAGGGTATCTTTAATGCTCAGATTGAAATACTCTTTAAACAGCCAGAAACCTGAATCATTAACATGACTGCATATCAGGCTGCCGGAGCCGACCGCAAGAACCATCAGCTCAGGGTTAACGGCTGTTCCGGTTACAAGCGGCAACACTATGCCCGCAGCTGTCAAACCAGATACAGTTGCAGAACCTATGCATATACGCAGTACAGCAGCAATAAGCCACCCCAGGAATAAGGGCGAAAGCACGGAATGACTCAGAAGTCCACCAATATAATTGCTTACTCCTCCATCGACAAGAACCTGTTTAAGTGAACCGGCACCGGAAATCAGCAGCATGATCATTGCTATACTTACAACAGAATGAGACAATGATTTCATAATTCCGGTCATATTCTTTCCCCTCGCCAAACCCAGAAAATAAATAGCCGACAGGACAGATATGAGCATGGCTATTACAGGATTTCCAATGGATCCGAGAATTTTTCTTACAATACTCTCTTCAGGCAGAATAAACCCGGCAATTGTTGAAGATGTGATCAGGATGACAGGCAGAAGTGCAGAAAGCAAACTGGTCCAAAAGCCAGGCATCTCTTCTTCAGATAAAGCTTTCTGATTTACAAACTCAGTTAATGGTTTTGCATTTACCCTGCTGAGCCATCTGGCAAGAAATGGTCCGGAGACAAGTATTGTAGGCACAGCAATTGCCAGTCCATAAAGTAATGTTTTACCCAAATCGGCATTGAACATTGCAGTTAAAGCAGTGGGTGCGGGATGAGGAGGGAGAAACCCATGGGTGACAGAAAGAGATGCCAGCATTGGCAGTCCAACATAAAGCAGCGAGAGACCTGTGGAAGCAGCTATCGTAAATACCAGCGGAATCATGATGAAAAAGCCGATTTCGTAAAAAAGTGCGATCCCGATAATAAATCCTGCCAACATCAGGGAGGATTGTATGTTTTTGGTGCCCAGGTTACTTACTAACCTTGAAGTTATTCTTTGGGCGGCACCGCTCTCAGAAACCATCTTGCCAAGCATGGCGCCAAAACCCAGTATAGGAACAATTATTCCCATTGTACTTCCAATGCCCTTCTCGATTGAAGCTACAGCCTTGTCGACAGGCATTCCGACGGCAATGGCAACTGACAGTGAGACAATGATAAATGACAAAAAAGGATTTAACTTTAATACCAGTATAAGCAGCAGGAAAAGACAAATTCCGCAGATGACGATTATTAATGGCATGGAGAATTATTAAAATGGTCAGTGGCAAATATAATAAAAACATCATGGGGAAATGATTACATCCTGAGGATTGGAATATGAAGTTATGTTAAATAAGTTACATTACATAGTTTATGTTACATAGTATATGTTCCATAGTTTATGTTACATAGTTTACGTTACATAGATTGTGTTACATAGTTTGATTTACATAAATTTCAGATTCAAATTCGTACTTTTAACTTAGTATTAAAGAAAAATTATATTAAGTGATAGCCAGATTATGAATAAAAATGTTAAATATTATCACTTTGTTCTTCTGCTGATTTCAATTCAGTTATCAGCACAACAGGGGTTGGCTCCTGATTACCCTTCCCGAAATCCTTCATTTGATGTCCTGCCGGGCTTCACAAACCCACCCAAAGGTTATGGCGAAGTTCCGTTCTACTGGTGGCAGGGTGACACTCTTACCAGGGAACGGATTCTGTGGCAACTTGATCAGCTGACGAACAAAGGCATATCCAGCCTGCAGATCAATTACTCCCACCGGGACTCCGGCGGCCTGACATATGGGCTATCCAATCCAAGCAAACCTCCATTATTCTCCAAAGCATGGTGGGATCTGTTCAAATGGTTTTCTGCTGAAACCGAAAAACGTGACATGACAGTTAGTCTGAGTGACTACACAATAGGTGTTGGACAGGGATATTCAATGGATGAAGCGATACAAGACATTCCTGACCTGAACGGTTCACTTCTGAAATGCGTTACATATATCTTCTCAGGCAGGGGCAGCCGGCAAATGCCGGAAAACATGCTGTCCCTTAATGCCTATAAGATCGCGGCTGACAGTTCAATTATTTCTGAAACCAGGAAAAACCTGCTGCCTGTTGTAAAAAAGGGAAAACTGGATTGGAACTTTGGCCGGTCTGCCTGGAAAGTAATTTGTGTATTCCCTGAAAAAGTGTTTCCCTCATATGATCCGATGCATCCTCAAAGCGGGCAGGCTTATAACCGCTATTTCTTTGATAAATTCGAGGAGGCATTGCCCGACAAAGGATCAGGAAGGCTTAATTTCTTCTTTTCCGATGAGCTTAATTTCAGATTAAGCGGAAATCTATGGAACAGCCGATTTGCAGAGGAATTCAAAATACGGAAAGGGTATGACATTATCCCCTGGCTGGATGCACTGTTCTTTAATGTTGATCCGATTACTCCAAAAATAAGACTGGACTACAATGATGTAATTGTTAGTCTGAGTGAAGAGAATTTTTTTGCACCAGTTTACAAGTGGCATGAGGAAAGGGGAATGACCTTTGGCTGTGATCACGGCGGAAGAGGCAGAGATGTTACAGAATTTGGGGACTATTTCAGGACGCAGAGATGGAATCAGGGACCGGGATCGGATCAGCCAGGGCTTTCAAAGGATATTATAAAGGCAAAAGTTGCCTCATCTATTGCTCATCTGTATAAAAGACCCAGGGTGTGGCTGGAGGGTTTTCACAGCAGCGGTTGGGGTACATCATCCGCTGATGTAACCGAGGCTATTTCTGCAAACTTTGTTGCGGGGTACAATCTCCTGTCATTTCATGGTCTGTATTATTCAACTATGGGAGGCTGGTGGGAATGGGCACCGCCCGACAACCATTTCAGGATGCCATACTGGAAACAGATCGATCCGCTCATGGGATATATTGAGCGTCTCTCCTACCTGTTGTCGCAAGGCTATCATAATTGCGACGTTGCAATAATCTATCCTACCGAACCAGTTGTAGCAGAAATGGATGGTGAAAAATCTGTAAACATTGCCTTTGAGACAGGAGAATTATTATACAGTAAAGGAATAGACTTTGATTTCATTGATTTCGGATCACTTTCCAGATCAGAGGTTAAAAATGGTGAATTGAATGTTGCTGATGAGAGATATAAAGTGCTTATTGTTCCTTCAATGAAGGCTATTCGTTACAGCTCGCTCAAAAAAATTGAAGAATTCAAGGATGCCGGCGGAATAGTGGTAAATATCGGCGCCAGGCCGGAAGCTAATGACAAAACCGGAATAAATGATCTTCAAACCACTATTCTGATAACCAATATCTTTTCTTCCGACAGGAATATGATTCAGTGCACTGAAGCAAGGGATGTCCCGGCTGCAATCGAAGGAAGATATGATGCCGGCTTCAGAATCATAACCACAATCAAAGAGAGAGCTTATGTAATGCATCGTATTATCGGCAGACGGGACGTTTATGCTTTGTACAATTTCCCGCAAGGGACCAGGTGTTTTTTCAGGTCGAAGGGAAGTGTACAGCTCTGGAACCCGTGGAATGGTGATATCTCATCATTATCAGCCTATGCGGTGCAAACAAAAGAAGGCACGGAAATAACATTGCCACTGACATCCAAAGAAATACAGATAATTATCTTTGATCCGGAAGACCCGGGCTCAGGAGTTAAATTTCCCCGTAAAAAAATTATAAAAGAATATGCGCTCGATAACAAATGGGAATTTGAATTGAAACCGTCACTTGACAACAGGTGGGGTGATTTTGAACTGCCGGCATCCGACCGGTTAACAGGTACTGAGGTAAGAGAGTTATTTTTATCCGATAGTGAAGAATACTCCGGTGAGAAGGTCAGTTTCGATGATTCGTGGAAAAGGATAACATGCGGATTTGGTCCACAGTTTATTAAACTCGGACCTTTATCTCAGTTACCATCAGACCAGGAGATACAAAATATCTCTGCAAAAAAGGCAGGGGAAGAAGTATTGATTTACGGTAAAAAATACACCTGGATTGATTACTCTTTTTCCTGGCAGATTGGTGTCGAGGGAGATTATGGCCACCAGGGATATCACGGTCTGAAAGGTGAGATGTACGATAATTTTATCCGTCTTGGAGCATTGGAGGATAGCAAAATGTCCTTGAAAAGGGTCCCAGAGGCTGAAGGAAATTACTATATTCTTCTGACAACTATAATAGCTCCTGAAGAGGGTTACTTTGAACTTCTGACAGGCGAAGTCAAGCCTGTTACTCTTTATATAAACAACTCAAAAACAAATACAAGCAGCAATGAGATTCATTTACAGAAAGGTTCAAATAAGGTTTTGATGGTGTACGATAAAGCCTGTGAAACATACCTTATCTGCCGGAAACCGGGCACGCCCCGGCCTAAAAAACAGCCTGTTTCAATGAGCTGGTTTAGAGATTATGGAGTTCTGCCTTTTGATTATTTGTCAGGCAGAATAAAAAGCGGACTTTTTGGGTTTATATCAGCTCCTGGCCTCAAATCTCTGGAATTTTCAGCTTATGGAAAAGTGGAAGTCTGGATAGACGGAATAATGGTAGAAGAAATAGCCGGGAAAACCGATGCGGATGGTTTGACAGAGTATACAGTTACTGCAAATAACCAGAAACCTGGAGTCTCGCAGGTTGTCATTAAGAATGAATATAAACCGGGGTATAATGGAGGAGCTTCGATTCCTCAATATATCAGGCAGATCTGCGGAAAAGGTGAAATAAGTCCCGGCGACTGGTCGGAAATTGATGGTCTAAAATCCTATTCAGGAGGGGCCTGGTACAGGAAGACCATTACTCTTGATACCAATGATTTAAAAAACAATATTGAGATTGATCTTGGAGACCTTGTATCTTCGGCTGAACTGTTTGTAAATGGGAAAAGTGCCGGTATAAAGCTGTCGCCTCCATGGACATTCGATATATCCGGTTATGTCAGGGAAGGTAAAAACGACATTGAAGTACTGATTTATAATACTCTTGCAAACAACTACATAGCTATTCCTACAAGGTACAGGGGCAGCATAAGATCGGGACTGATAGGACCTGTGAAAGTGTGTGTAGTCAGTCATGACTGAGAGGACCTCGGGGATTGTCAGGGATTCAGAAACCCAGATGAATCTCGCTCAATGACTTAACTGCCCTGTCAGAAAAAAAGTCACAGGCTGCAAAAACCCTGAACTCTCCACCCTCTTCTCCTTGTTTCGTTCTGACGAGAAGGAATTCCTGCTGGTCATTTCTGTTAAAAATTTCCGAATAGGAAAAAGCGCACCTGTAACCATCTATTCCAGCCAGACACAGAATACCTTTTTGCAGATTCTCCCTGTCGGAAGGATAGTAACTAATCATGAGATCCTTTAAAAGGATCCCTGTAAATGGAGTAGTACTGTGGATCCCCCTTCCGCGTCCATAAAATATTGTATTGAAAGTCTGAACACTGATGCTCTCCGGTAATGTATTAATAACGTCTGTCTTCACTGAGGCCTTAAAAATACTTATGTCAGTGGAGTTCATATCAGCCAGATTCCTGTCAACCTTAAACGAAAGAGGGTATGATTTTACCGATATTTTTACCGGGGATAACATGTTCCTCTCTGTTACGAGGTCGTTTCCTGCAACTATCTTACTTTCGGAGGGAAGCGGCCAAAGGTCTTTTGTTTTCGAAGGTACTATCCTTGACACGCCGGAAGCAATTATAATCCGATGAAGGTTGTTAGGATAATAGATCTCCCCCCAGCTGAAAACAACCTTCTGGCCCTGGTCATTTTCTATTTCAATATAAAGATCTATTATTGGCTTAAACTCCGAATTGTTTGCTTTATTAAGAATTCTTTCATTCAGGATATCGAAAAGCGAATAGCCATCATACCTGTATGCTCCGATAAACCTGTCCGAACCGGAACTGTCCAGCAAAGCCTCCTTCACAATTACAGAATGCTTTTCAAGCTTTGTAAAATCAACTTTACCAGGATTGGTTATCTCCCCCTCAATAATCAAATCTTTAAGCGGTAGTAAAAATGTTTCCGTATTATCATAAAAATTATTGGTCATATCGGCGGTGTCAATTAATTGTTTATCCGTTACGGAAAGGTTTGCAGTTTTTTTTCCTTCGTCATTTCTGCATGACAACAGACTTACTATAATGAAAAGGCAAAGGGATGCATGCTTCATAAATTACAGAAATTTTTGATCATTAAACATTAAGAACTCTTCAAATATGAGATACAAGTGGTGTTTAAAAAGTCATTCAACAAAGTTATTATTTCCAGGTAACAGGAAGGTGATTATTGTCAGACTTTGAATTTATTTTAACAGTATCAGATGTAAAATAATATTCTAATTTTAACTGTTGCTTACAGACCATAAATATACCTCATTAATGAAGGTGCTTTGGATTAATGCATTAATACTACTCAATATATCAGCATTTGCGGGTACTGAGACCGGAAAGCCTGTATTGAAACTCTGGTACAGGCAGCCAGCGAAAGAATGGATGCAAGCGACTCCTGTTGGAAATGGACGTCTGGGGGCAATGATTTTCGGAGGAATAAACAATGACCGTGTAGCATTGAATGAGATAACAATGTGGGCGGGTCAGCCTGACCCCGATCAGGAACTACCCTGCGGGAAAGAAAAACTGGCCGAAATACGGAAATTATTTTTCGATGGAAGAATCAAGGAAGGAAATGATTCAGCTCAAAAATACCTGTCAGGAAAACCAAATACTTTTGGAACACATCTGCCTGTCGGCGACCTGAATCTGAAATTCAATTTTGATGAGAAGAAAGTTACAGAATACATGCGTGAACTTAATCTTGAAAATGCCATAACAACAGTTTCATTTAAAAGTGGGGGCGTAACCTACAAACGGGAATATTTCTGCTCAAATCCTGATGGGATATTTGCTATAAGAGTAACAGCGGATAAAAGCAAATCAATCAGCTGTGCCCTATCGCTTGATTTGCTTGGTAAATCTTCGGTCAACCAGGCGAAGGATCAGCTTGAATTTACAGGGAAAGCCACATCAACATTGAAAGTAAAAGGATTCCCCGACTTTAGCCAAGGGGGTGTCGATTTTACGGGAATAGTAAATTATTCTGTTTCGGGTGGTACTGTCGCGTCATAAAGAGAAATCTTTATTAATAAGCAATGCAGATGAAGTTATTTTGATTGTTGATATAAGAACCAGCTATAATAATCCCGAATTTAAAGAATTATGTAAACAGACAATTAATGGTGCACTATCAAAAAACTACAGTGCATTAAGAGATGCCCATATAAAAGATTATTGCAGTTTATTTAACCGGTTTGAGATTTCGATTGGGAAAGGCGAAAGTGATAATCTTCCAACTGATCTGAGGTTTGAGAAATACAATGCAGGGAATAACGATCCTCAGATGTGCGCTCTTTTTCTCCAATATAACAGATATCTTATCATATCATGCTCCAGGGAAAATTCACCTCTCCCGGCCAATTTACAAGGATTATGGAATGATAACCTCGCTGCAAATATGCCATGGACCTGCGACTACCATCTCGACATTAACACCCAGCAGAATTACTGGGCGACAAATGTCACTAACCTTGCAGAATGCAATACACCCTTATTCAACTTCGTACAATATCTCTCAGAAGCCGGTGAAAAAACCGCTGCCAAAGTATATGGCAGTCCTGGTTGGGTTGCCCACACTGTAACTAATGTCTGGGGATATACTGCTCCCGGTGAGTGGCCCGGATGGGGCTTATTTCCCACTGCTGGTACCTGGATAGCTCTGCATCTTTGGGAGCATTTTAACTTCACACGAAATATTGAATTCCTTAAAATTAAAGGTTATCCAATCCTTAAAAAAAATGCAGAGTTCTTTCTCGATTATATGGTAACTGACCCGGGCAGCGGCTATTTAATGACAGGGCCATGCACCTCCCCGGAAAATTCATTCAGGTATAAGGGAGATGTAGTTTCCCTGTCTATGATGCCAACATGCGACAGAGTATTTGTTAATGAGTTGTTTAATTCCTGCATTTCAGCTTCAGAGATCCTTAATATTGATGAAGCCTTCAGAAGTTCCCTGAAAAAAGCTGTCAGTAAACTTCCGCCTCTGAAGATCGGGAAAACAGGAGAGATCCAGGAATGGTTTTATGACTATGAAAAAGCAATTCCAAATCATCGTCATACAACTCATTTGACAGCCTTATATCCTTATTCCCAGATTTCCCCCGAAAAAACGCCTGAATTGGCCAGAGCAGCTGCTAAAACTATACAATACAGGCTCGATGCACCCGGATGGGAAGATGTTGAATGGAGCAGGGCCAATATGATTAATTTCTTTGCAAGGCTGAAAGAACCGGAAAAAGCTTTGAACAGCATAAATATCCTGCTCAAAAATTTAACCAGGGAAAACTTACTTACAATCTCTGTTGCCGGTATTGCCGGAGCTAATTATGACATATTCGTCCTTGACGGAAATGAAGCGGCAGCCTCTGGCATTGCAGAGATGCTGATTCAGAGCCACGAGGATTATATAGAATTTCTGCCTGCCTTGCCTTCAGAATGGAAAACAGGCTATTACAAGGGACTTTGTGTAAGGGGTGATGCAACAGCCAGTGTCCGCTGGGCAGATATGAAGATTGTGAGAGCATCATTGCATGCTGAAATGAATAACTCATACAAAATTAAAATTCCCGATCCGGCAAACGTGAAGTTTCTTAAGAACGGAATTATTTTTAAACCTGAAATGATAAAAGCCGACATAGCCGGAATAGAACTGAAAAAAGATGATATACTTGAGATAGTTTATAACAATTAATCCTTGATACTGTGAATTCAAAAGAAAGAATGATGTGTGCCATAAACGGCGAGAAACCTGACAGGTTACCTGTCACAGTACATCAATGGCAGGGCTATCACCTCGATACTTATATGAATGGTATAACGCCACTGGAAGCTTTTAAGATGGTGGGAATGGATGCAGCTATTCAGTATTTTGCCGATATGGGACAGTTCTGGCTTGTCGATGCTGATTTTGCGAAATTCTCGACACCTGAATGGAAAGATGAAGTGACAGTTAATCAGCAATGATCCTGAAAACAGGATAAATCATCACAGGATCGTAACTCCGGGGGGAGATCTTACATATAAAACCGCAGGAAACAGAAAAACAACCTGGATAACAGAGTATCTCATCAAGAAGGATGAGGACCTTGAGCTGATCCGCAAATACATGCCGGTGCCAATGCTGGATAAAAAGCCTCTTGAAAAAGTCTACAATGAGGTTGGAGACAATGGAATTGTCCGTGGATTCGTATGGGGCGATCAGGCCGGCTGCTGGCAGCATGCCGCCTGCTTATACGACATCAACGAATTGATAATAAAAGCGATGACAGATCCTGCCTGGGTCCACACCCTGATGGAGATACTGCTTGAGAAGAAACTCGAATTCGTAAATTCGATGAAGGGTGCAAAATTTGATCTTGTTGAAACCGGAGGTGGTTCCTCCTCATCCACTCTTGTCTCACCCGATCTCCATAAGGAATTCTGTATGCCATATGACAGGAAGTTGCATGATGCCCTGCACTCTCTGGGATTTAAAATTACCTACCATACCTGCGGCGGTACATATGGAATAGAGGAATATATAGTTGCTAACGGAACTGACTGTTCAGAAACACTTGCCCCAAAAAGCATCGGAGGAAACCAGGAACCCTGGGAACTTAAAGAAAAAGTCGGAAAAAGAATTTCACTGATAGGAGGAATTGACCAGTATAATGTTCTTACTGACGGACCCGGCGATAAAATAAAAAAGATGGTACATACCCTTTTTGAAAAAGTTGGCTATGACGGTGGTTATATCTGTGCCTGTTCAGATCATTTCTTTGAAACACCTGTTGAACACATCAAAATAATGGCCGATGCTGCTAAAGATTGTATTTACTAGCTAACGGCCTTAAACAATTGATTCTGCTAAAAGCAATTGCCACCAAGACACTAAGACACCTAGTGTAAAAATGAGATTATCTTTAATGACTCTTTGGTGAATCTTCGTGCCTTGGTGCCCTGGTGGCAAGAAGAAAAATTTCTTTAGAACAAGAATTTTATTTCAACAATGAATCTTATGAAAAAACTGACAACATTAATCATAGTCTTAATAAGCCTGATAGTCCTGTCAGACTGTTCCGGAGATAAGAATAAGGATTATTTAAAAAAGGTTGATGATCAGGTTCGTGCCAGACAGATCAGCGATTTGAAGTTTGGGATGTTTATCTGCTGGAGCTTCAGCACATTCTCCGGACAGGAATGGACTCCAACCGAGGACAAAGATGCCAGCTTTTTCACTGCTACCGGGTGCGATACTGACCAGTGGTGTAAAGTGGCAAAAAAAGCAGGGATGCATTATATTCTGTTCCTTACCAAACATCATGATGGTTTCTGTTTATGGGACACAGAAACGACTCAAAAAAAAGTAACAAACAGTCATCTTGGCATTGATGTACTGGCAAAGCTCAGAAAATCATGTGACAGGTATGGAATAAAGCTTGCTCTCTATTTTTCAGAAGGAGACTGGACTTTCCCCGGTGCCAGTTTTTCCAAAAGCGGGGGGATTAATCCGGATATAAAAAAAGCACAGCTCAAAGAACTGCTTACGAATTACGGGCCGATAGAATATATCTGGTTTGATCATGCCCAGGGAGACGGCGGATTAAGTCATGACGAGACCGATAAATGGGTTGCGACGCTTCAGCCCAACTGTCTGCCCGGTTATAATCATGGCACACCTGCCGGCCGTATCCGTCTCGGAGAACTTGGACATCCGTCAGCACTGGATGATATTTCAGGGGCTGGCTTCAATAAAAACGGTGGCGAATACAAAGGCTATATTGCCGCTGAATTCACTTACCCAATCCTCCCGGCCCATGAGGGAGGTGCAATGTGGTTTTATTCACTTCCGGTACACGATACACTCTGCCTGCCTGCTGAAAAAATATATGAGGATTATCTTGGCGCTGTTAAATTCGGCAATATATTCTCACTAAATGTTGGTCCTGACTATGCAGGCCGGATCAGAGAGATTGATGTCACAACATTGAATCAGGTTGGACAGTATATTAAGGGGAAATCAAGGATTAAGAAATGAGCACAGCTAAAACAGGAAAAGGTGGATTTCTCCTTCCGGGATACCTTTTGCCGTTCATAATGGTCACAATACTTTTTTTCATGTGGGGCATCCCCAATAACCTCAATGGTGTCCTGATCAAACAGTTTATGAAATCCATGGAGATCTCCCGCTTCCAGGCAGGGTTGATTCAGTCAGCTTTCTATATGGGGTATTTTGTTCTTGCAGTGCCTGCGGGAATCCTTATGCGCCGTTACAGTTACAAAACGGGGATAATTTGTGGTTTAATGCTCTACTCACTCGGATGTTTTCTTTTCTGGCCTGCTGCAATTGACGGAAAATACGGCTTCTTCCTGTTCGCCCTTTTTGTGATTGCATCCGGACTGGCTTTTCTTGAGACAGGAGCCAATCCATTTATAGCCCTTATGGGAAATCCTGAATCTTCGGAACAACGGCTGAACTTCTCACAGGCATTCAATCCTATAGGTTCTGTTACTGGTGTTCTTATTGGCACAATATTCATTTTTTCAGGCATAGAGCCAGACTCGACACAAATTGCTTCAATGAAACTGTCAGGTGAATATGGCCCTTTTCTCCAGCATGAAACAATGCGGGTAGTAAAACCATATATAGGACTGGCCCTGTTTGCCATGACCTGGGCGATAATTATGATGAAAATTAAATTCCCGAAGTTTGATACTGAATTAAAATCGGAGAATGAGTCAAAAGGAAGTTTCAAAGACCTGCTTCATTTTCCAAACTTCTGGAAAGGGGTTCTTGCACAGTTCTTCTATGTCGGGGCACAGGTGGGAACCTGGAGTTATTTTATACCATATGTACAGGATTATACAGGTCAGCCTGAAAAAGTAGCAGGTTATTTTCTGACAGGAACCCTGGTTGCTTTTGGCATCGGAAGATTCTCTGCCACATGGTTTATGCGGTTCATACAACCCAACCGTCTTATGGGATTGTACAGCAGTATAAATATTATCCTTGTTGGATTCAGCATTTTAATACCGGGATGGATTGGAATGTGGGCAATTTTCCTTACAAGTTTCTTCATGTCACTTATGTATCCGACAATATTTGCAATCAGTATTAAAGATCTGGGGGACAATACCAAAATTGGAGGCTCTGTTCTGGTAATGGCAATAATCGGCGGTGCCATCTGCACGCCACTTATGGGGTATATCGCAGAAAAAACGGACAGTATGGCAATTGCTATGACAGTTCCTCTGGTTGCCTATCTGTATGTTGCCTGGTATTCCTTCAGGGGTTCAACAGCAAGATTAAAAATAGGTGGTTAAAGTCTTTTCAGTAAAAAGACTTTTCCCGATCAGGATTTACAATACTTCATCAGGCCATGGTACAGGCTTTCCCGCTGATTTGTATGATGGTTTCTGGGCTTTTACACCACGAAGATATTTACCCAGCTTCAAAGCCAATTCTGTGACTTTTGCCGGTTGCTGACCAGCAAGATTATTCATTTCCCCGATATCATTCTTTATGTTATACAACTCAAAATGACAATCTTCATAAAAGTATATCAGTTTCCAGTCACCGCTCCTTATGGTGCTGGTGGCGCCAATGCCCGGACCGGTTGGTCCCCAGTTATTCGGAAAGTGCCAGTAAAGATCCCTGCCCCTGGATGTATTGCCTGTCTGAAGCAGCATCGGGACAAAGCTTTTCCCGTCTACAGTCTGAACTGTTGAATATTTTTTTATTCCTGCCATTTCAAGTATTGTCGGGAAAAAATCCTCGATTATCAGGTAATCACTGCACCTTGTTCCCGGATGAACTTTACCCGGCCACCTGACTATCATTGGTTCCCTTATACCCCCCTCATAGGCAGATCCCTTACCGCTGTTCAAAGGTTTATTATGGGTATGCAATTCACCAGCCCTTGGACGCAGGCTAAAACCACCATTATCAGACATAAACAGAATTACAGTGTTCTCTGCCAGACCATTCCTGTCGAGCCAATTCATAATGTCTCCCAGGCTTTTATCCATCCCTTCAATCATGGAGGCATATCTTGCTTCTGACTCATTCAGACCCATACAGAGGTATTTGTCATAAAACCGCTGATCAGCACAAAGTGGAATATGAACTGCGTAATGTGCCATATACAGATAAAAGGGTTTTCCCATGGATTTAACCTTGTCGAGTGTACTCAGTGCCTCCATGGTGAGTGCCTCTGTAAGAAAAATTGAATCACCGTGATATTTCTCCAGGCCGGGTACACCCCATGGAAGTGTATAACCTCCTTTCTCACTATTTCCAAAATTCATCGTTCCAAGATAACTCCCTGGTCCGCCTGCAGCATGCCCGGCAATATTAACATCAAAACCGCAATTCAGGGGATCAGCTGATGGTGTACCCATTGAACCATAGTGAGCTTTTCCGCAATGTATTGTGAAATAACCATTTTCTTTCAGCAATTCGGGAAGCATATTTGCATAGACTGAATGTGGTATCGTATCTACGGGCTGGACTCCATTTACATTCCAGTCAGGATATGCGAGGATATCACTTTTACCGTCTACCGGTTTGTCTCTCTCCAGTGTCCAGTTTGTAACACGGTGACGGGCAGCATTCATCCCCGACATAAGACTGACCCTGGTTGGCGAACAAACACTTGAAGCATAGGCCTGTGTGAATATCATCCCTTCCCTTGCCAGCTTTTCCATCGCAGGGGTGTGGTACCTTTCATTAAAAGGTGTTCTTTTAGTCCAGAAAGGAACTGAGGTATCCTGCCAACCCATGTCATCAACAAGAAACATAATAATGTTTGGCCTTTTAACAACCTCTGCTCCTACACCCGGGTTGATAGAAAATGCAAGTACATATAATAAACCCACTGTTGCTTTTAATTGACGTCGGAAACAGGACTGATTCATAATACTGAAATTACTTATTGTAAAATTAAATATTTTCCGGAGTGTTTTTTAACCACGGAGTTATACGGTGTAAATGCGGAGTTACACTGTTAAACCAGCAACTCAGTTATTCAACTTTAGTAGAGCTGTTTACCCCGTGTTCCTACTCCGTGTTCCTACTTCGTGTTACTACTCCGTGTTACTCTGTGCAACTCAGTGGTTAATAATTTCTTACAAGAGTGAAAGCATTGTTCTGAATTAACCTCTTACTATGGTTCTCATCACTCCACTATTGCAACAACAATATCCATAACATTGGTCATGGTAGGTCCGGTAATTATATGCCCTCCATCCCTTCTGAAAAAATTGAATGAATCAAAATTTCCGAGATATTCTTCAGGGATGAATCCCTTCATAACAGCAGCATCGTAAGTTTCGTAATCCACCACTGCCCCCGCTGCAGATGTTGGCCCATCATTTCCGTCAGTACCTGCTGAGAGTACAGTAATTCCCATATGAGTTCTCAGAAGTCCTGCACAATGCAACGCCAGATGCTGGTTTCTTCCTCCTGAACCATTGCCGGTAACTTTTACCGTTGGCTCTCCCCCGAAAATAAGACATGCAGGTTTTTTAACATTTTTGTCACTTTGATATTTAAATGCCGTGTCAACTATGTATTCAGCAACTTCAGCAATGTCGCCTACAACCCTGTCAGTGATAATTTCAGCATTCAGTTCTAAACCGACAGCTTTTCTGACAGCCGCTTCAAGAGCCAATTTGTTATTACCGATCAGGATATTGAAAGTTCTATCAAAGACAGGATCAGATGGTTTCGGTGTTTCAGACCTTCTTCCCAGAGCTCCTTCACTAAGGTAATTTATCACTCCACCAGGTGTATTTACTGTAAGATTGTATTTGCTGAGAACTTCCAGAGCCTGCTTAAAAGTTGAGGGATCAGGAACTGTTGGTCCGGAGGCAATCACATCAAGAGGATCACCTGTCACATCCGACAATATAAGACTGACCAGTGTGCCGGGATAAACTGCTTTTGCCAGCTGGCCTCCTTTTATATATGAGAGATGTTTGCGTACAGTATTGATCTCATTAATTGAGGAACCACTCTGTACAAGAAGATCATTCATCGTCATCATTTCATCAGGAGTTGATCCTTCCGGAAAATCTGCAAGAAGGGCTGATCCGCCTCCGGACAGAAGACATATTACAAGGTCATTACTATCAGCCATGGCAGCGATTCCGAGTATTGATCCGGTAGCTCTGAAGCCGTTTGCGTCAGGCACGGGATGGCCTGCCTCAGTAACTGTGATCTTTTTCAGTTTACACGAATGACCATATTTGACAACAATATGCCCGGCTGTTATCCTCTCTCCCAGAATTCTCTCAACCTCCGCTCCCATTAGCGCACTTGCTTTTCCTGCGCCTATCACATAGATGTTTCGAACCGAATCAAGATTGAAGCTAAAATCGTTTATAAACAGACTGTTATCCTCCAAATACATTGCCATGCTTATCAATCTGTCAGGGAGGACCCGCTCTACTCCGGCAAGAAATATCTGTTCAGCAACAATTCTGCTATTCATATTTAGAGTTATAAAGCAAGTATACTGTTACAATATTTATAAACTTCAGTATTTCTATGAAACAATCTGGATGGATTTTAGGATTTTACCCCCTTTCATTTTCCCCCAAGGGGGAAATGATGGGTTTCCCCTTCCCCCCTGTTAATGTCATTTGACATTGCAAGGGTTTTAAAGAAAATATATTTAACGTTCTTTGACATAGTTGTTAATAATTTGAAGATACTGTTTAATCACTGGTTTTGACATGTTTGTTGTGTGATGGATAAAATCAATGTCCTTATTGTCATTTACTAGTGTTTTTACTCTGTTAAAGTCTTTAAGGTATTTATCAACAGCAGGTTGAGAGTGATTTGTTTCTCTCGCAACAATTGAAGGATCTTTCTTTTCAACGACATGTTTATAGATTATGATTCTTTTATGAGTTAAAGTAGTTCCCATGTCATGAATGACTCCGGTATGAGGAAGTATTGTTTTATGTTCCTTCTCATATTCGATCCTTAACTGAGATAGATAAGCTGCACTTGATACCAGTAACAGGCTTAAATCTCTTGTAGACAATACAGCTCCTTGTTGATAGGCTTCTCTAATCATTCGGGCCATAACATTCTTTCGTGTAGTTGAGATTGAAGTTCCTTTTTCGAACATTGAGACATCATCATCAGTTACCAGAGATAGTATTACTGGTTTATACCGGCGCTTCTCACTATCTGCCCTGGTTCTTTTATCCAGAGCGTTCCAGACTATCTGTCCAGGTTTTAATCTGGATGATTCAGGGCAAAGAGAGTTAAAAAGATCGATAAGAGCATCAGCAATGTTTTCTCTTACAACAGGACCAAACATAGCACAGAATTCGCGTTCAAAGAAGTTTACGATAGCAGGCTTCAGGAACCTGTCATGTGCAGAACTGTAATGTTTTACTGATGATGCTGTTGGTATCATTCCTGTTTCCTGGATTAAATGGTCTGTCGATTTTTTTTTATAAGATCATCCAACTCTTCTCTCCGATGGGGTACTGCATCTATTGTCTGATGCAGATCGTAATACTCCTGAGTAAGACTGGGGGATAGTTTTACTAAGAATGCTATGGTTTTTATCTCATAGTTGTTCTTAGCCAGACAAACCACCCTTTTAAACTTGTCAACATAGTTAGCCACCGCATCAATGCTGTGATGTGTTGCCCTGGCAATCTCGGAGTATTCTTTCCCGGAAAGCCACTGCTTAACAATCAGAGAACGGTGTGTGACAGACTTACCCATGTCACGGATCGTAGAGCGAAGAGGAAGAACTATCCCCAACTCCTTAAAAGCTTTGATGTCCCTGCAGAGAGTCCGCTCACCACAGTTTAGAAGCCGGTTAGCAATGTCCTCAACGGTAAGCAGCCCGCCTTGCTGGAAAGCTTCGTTTACTATTCGCTCCATCCGATGACGTCGTAAGCCCTGAACACCGTGATGCTCTTTAACCTGAAGATCTTCTTCTCCTGCATCAAGGGTAAGTACCACTGAGACCATCTTGCAGTCAGAAAGCTTTTTTTGTGCGCCATTCTCGAACGAGACTACTTCAAAGAGAACTTGTCCCGGCTTCATAGCCCCGGAGTTATCAAAGAATGGCCGATAGGTATCATAGACAGCATTCAGGATAGCTTTGGCTTCAAACTGCGAGCAGTTCATACCCTGAATGAGACTGTTAACAAACTGGGTATCTAGTTGCTTCTGCTTTAGACGATCCCATTTCTGGAGTGAAGAATTGTTGATCATAAATAGTAATTTTAAAGCTCTGATTTGTGGGATTACGCTTCGGCTACGCCTTCGCTTCATCCCACAAATCATATCAACAAATTTAACAATTATGTCAAAGAACTCTTTTTCTAACCTATATTGCCAAATGGCACAAATATAGGGGGAAGGTCGGGTAGGGGGTTTTAATGAATACAATGAAAACTAAATTCATCATTTTATGAAACTTTCTACAATTGTGAAAAATTACATAATAAAGGCTGAATTATTATAAAACAAAGAGTGATGTTATCCAGACACATCCAAAAACAACCATACCCATGACCAATGTTGAGGATGAATATACCCTTAGGGTTGTATCCGGTTCAATATCTGAAAAATTGGAAACTACCCAGAAATAGGAATCATTGGCATGTGATACTATCATCGATCCGGCTCCCATTGCAATCATGGCAAACAATCTGCCCCATTCGGAATCCAGACCAAGCGTTGACAGCATAGGGGAAACGAAGGAGGCAGTTGTAATTATTGCAACTGTTGAAGAGCCCTGGGCAGTTTTCATAACAACGGCAATCAGAAACGGTACAACAAGTCCCATGCTTGTTCCCGCCAGCATTCTTCCCACGACTTCACCAGTTCCTGTTGCTTTAATCACCATTCCAAACATTCCGCCTGCAGCTGTTACTATTAAGATGGGTCCGGCTTTCTCGATAGCTTCCGAGAACACCGAATTAATTGTGGCAATTGTCCGGCTCTTAAGTAGTAAAAGGGCAAGAACAGCTCCAATTGAAAGTGCGAGTATGGGTTCTCCCGGTAAATAAAATATCTTTGAAAAAACCCCGGGTTCACCCCTGTCAATAAGGCCGGATATTGATCTTAAAGTTATTAATAGCAAAGGAACTGCAACAGGGAGGAATGAAAGAAAAACAGGGGGCAGACTTTCGCTTCCTGTCTGTTCGTCAACCTTAATATCTCCGGCCGGAGGATAATTTTTACCTTTTGTCATCCACCTGCTCCATAAATATGCTGAGATAGTTCCCGGAATTGCAAAAATTATTCCGATAAGTATAAGATAGCCTGTATTGACTTGTAGAACACCTGACGCGGCCAATGCGCCGGGATGTGGTGGTATAAGACAATGAACGGAGTAAAGTGAGCAGGCAAGTACTGTGGCCATGAAAGGGCATTGCGACTCCGGACTTAAAACTGAATGATTTCCCAAGTCCGCTTAAAATAATGAAGCCTGAATCACAGAAAATAGGCAATCCTGTTATGAATCCGGTAATACCCAATGCCTGAACGCTTCGTTTTTCACCGGTTTTTGAAAGAATATATCTGGCAATACTCAATGTTCCTCCCGTTTTATCAAGAGTTATACCAATAATTGCTCCAAGAATGATCAGGAATCCTATGGAAGCCATGGTGTTCCCGAATCCTTCCTTTATGGTGCTTATTACCGTATTCGCCGGAAGTGTCGTAAACGCGAGGAAAAGTGATACCAGGAAGAGAGCGATAAAGGCTTTTAGTTTCAGCCTGGATGTGAGGATAATTATAGCAATAATGCTAATACCAACCAGGATCGATGCAATAAATGGGTTCATTGGAAAAATTCAGGTATTGAGGATGTAGTAAATGGCCATAAAAAGGTTTGAGTTGCTAAGATAATTATTAATGAAGATAAAAGACAAAAGGAAAAAGACAAAACTGAACTGGTGGTGCTGGGTGCTGGGTGCTGGGTGCTGGGTGTTGGGTGCTGGGTGTTGGGTGCTGGGTGCTGGGTGTTGGGTGCTGGGTGCTGGGTGTTGGGTGCTGGGTGCTGGGTGCTGGGTGCTGGGTGCTGGGTGTTGGGTGCTGGGTGCTAGTTATACTGATTCCCCCTTTGAAGAGCCTGCCCCGCCTTGGCAGGGGGATCAAGGGGATGTTTCTCTCTAAATTATATTTTTCCCAACAGAAACAAATCAACCGTATTTTTTAAATAAATTTGTTTCCAGGATCGAAAATTCTGTAATAATCTCTTCAGCTATGAAAAAGTATTTAATTATTTCTTTTACCATCCTTTTATTTAATGGGATTCTCATACCATTAATCGCTCAGGATATAGTACTGCCTGTTCCTGACAAAACCGGCGGTAAACCCTTGATGCAGGCTTTGAATGAAAGGCAAACAACCAGGTCCTTTACCACTGACAGCCTGACCCTTCAGCAGCTCTCCGACCTGTTATGGGCAGGATTTGGTATTAACAGGACTGATCAGAAAAAAAGAACGGCCCCCTCAGCAATGAACTGGCAGGAGATTGATTTGTATTTAACTATGCAGGGAGGAAGCTATATGTATGATGCAGAATCGCATTCGCTGAAATTTATCAATAACAAGGACCTGAGGAAAGACACTGGTTCCCAGAGCTTCGTTGCGGATGCTGCACTTAATATTCTCTATGTAGCAGATATGGGTAAACGCGGCATGAAAGAGGGTGATGTGATAAAGGATTCTGACCTTTTCATGACATACTCCGATGCGGCGTTTATAGCACAGAACATATATCTCTATTGTGCATCAGCTAACCTTGGTTGTGTTGTAAGAGGATCGGTACCTGATAATAATCTGGGTGCTGAACTTGGCCTGAGGACAAACCAGAGAATCACACTTGCCCACACTGTAGGAGTTCCAAAAAAATAATTAAAGGCTCTGACAGCAGCAAAATTCTCAATATAATTCCCAGGGCGCCCGGTCATCATTGTAGTTTCGATAGGCACGCCTTCCGAATTGCAGGGGTGGCAGACCTGTCTCAAATGCACCCAGATCAGGAGCCTTTCCGGCATATCCGTCATTGAAGCCGGGTATTACAGCTCCTGAATCGATCAATGGATTTGGTATCCAGACAACCGGGTCTGTGATTTCTACTTTCTCCTCACCCAGTTCATACTGAAATGCACCCCATTTTATGGAATTCACAGATGATTTCAGATAAAACTCAAGATTGTATGAAGGGACAAATAAGGGTGTACCTGATGGTGTCTGATTAAATCTTATGCTATGGTTCTCAAGTGCGCTTTTTCCTTTTGTTCCCCCTGAGAAATAATCAAAATCATAATCGCTGGCTGGTTGTTTTTCCCTGTCAGTTGCAAGCCTTCCCCTGACATCAAATATATTGTTTCGGGTTACACAGTTCGGATTCGGATGAGATGTAAAAACATCAAAAACACCTCCGGGCTGGAGAATAGTATTGTGAAAAACAAACCTCCGGCCTCCGCCGAACTTTTCCGACTCGCCAGTCTTTATAAAAGCTCCGCCAGAGGAATTGCGATGACCGGTACGACTCTCACCTGCGACATTGCGGAAGATATACAGAGGACCTGTGGAGGTAGAGGCAGTTGCGATTCCATTGAAGAAATCATGAAAATAATTCCCCCAGATCCTTACATTCATATTTCCCCCTTCACTTTCAATTGCATCGTCCCAAACATTCCTGATTATATTGCCGTATATATCCGAATCCCTGTTCATATTGCCTGTTAAGGAATAATTCTCCCCTCCGCCGATACCGTCATTGAAGCCATGATCCTCGGAAGATAAAATTTCGTTGTATCTAATCACATTGCCTCCCCTGCTCTGAAATATTGTAATACCCTGCGGTCCGTCGGGGTGTCCCGCTTCCCAGTCATTAGATGCACCTCTGGGATCCTCGATAAGGTTGCGTTGAATGGTTAGATTTGAAGTGCTCTCCTCAGCAAAAATGCCGCTGTCATACCCCCCCTCAAGGTTTCCGTATGTTGCCGGTCCTCCGATTCTTCCCCAGAAGGCAATATGGCACTGCTCAATAATTATATCATGCCTGTTCTGCCTGATAAGTATCCCGTGAATTGCTGCATTCCTTATTTCAACGCCACGGATAATAACATAATCCGCATCTATTTCAATTCCATACTTAGAAGCATTCTCAAGATTCAGGGTTGATTTGCTTCCCGGGGAAACCGTCACCAGGTGGTAGTTTGCTGGTGTTCCCGACTCAGTAATAACAACTGGCTTATCACTCTCCCCCGGAGGAATATAAGTCGTTTTACCGGTTGGGAAGTTATCATTTCTGGTCCTGAATCTAATATGATCTTTGACAATACCATTTTCCAGTTCAGCTTCATATTCCGTATCAGGCTTAAGATTGACAACTGATCCTCTGTATTCATCATCACTAACGCAATAAACCAAATCCAGTGCCTCCTTCCATGCAGTGCTTTTCAATTCCCTGTACTTTACCCTGCATTGACCGGAAACTGAAGTTTTCCAATAAATCCCGGCGCATTCAAAGGTAGTAACCACATAGGGATTGCCATAGCCATTTCCATCAGAAGGGCTCTCCCCGGATAAAGATCTGGTGATAAAGATACAGATCAGAAAAACCAGCACTCTGTAAGCTTTTTTCATAATAGTCCAATAAGGTTTTATTCTCCGGGCGCCCTGAAAAGTTCAATATTTGATATTGCAGGACATGCCCTGGAATCATCTATTGAGATCCTTATATCAGTAGTAGAGACAACAGGAAACTTGCGTATAATTTTATGTCCTATTGTAGTTCCATCAACCACCGGCTCCCATTTGCCGTTTACCATTGCATGAACCGAATATTTAGTGACTCTCTGTCCCAGTTTAACATATTCCTGGATCAAAACACGGTTTACCTCAGTTTTTTCTCCAAGATTAATTGTAACGTTTGCCGATTTAACATTCTCAGGTGTGGCCCAGTAAGTTTCAGGATCGCCATCATTGACGAAAGATGCAATAAAATTCTTTCCCCTGTAATGCGATGATTGCGCTGAGATGCCCCTTGCCAGATCCTTTGCAAACTCCTTCTCACGCATCTCTCTGAAAGCAAGCAGGGATTTAACATCGTTTTCATGCAGGAGACCTCTTCTGTCAGGTGGAACATTGAGCAGAAGATTGCTGTTCCTGCCCACTGAGGAATAATACAGCTCCAACAGGTTTTCAGGCGACCTGACGAGTGAATCCTGCGACTGGTGGTAAAACCATCCGGGACGGATTGATACATCCACTTCAGCCGGGACCCAGGAGGTACCATCGGCATGACCTTCACCGAGGATCTTCGCAAAATCACCGCCGGGATACATTTCATCCTTTTTAAGCAGGCACCAGTTGGTAAGGCTGCCCATCCCGCTTTCATTCCCAACCCATCTGATATCAGGTCCTGCATCACTGAACATAACAGCCGAAGGCTGCAATTCCCTGACAATAACATGGGTATTAGGCCAGTCATAATAGGTTTTGTTATCAATTTTCCTCAACTCGCGGGCACCTCCGTAATAACCGTCTCCTCCGTTTGCGCCGTCAAACCAGACTTCAAAAATATCCCCATACCCGGTCAGAAGCTCATGCAGCTGGTTACGGTAGTAGGTCAGGTATTCTGGTGTACCATATACGGCAGTGTTTCTGTCCCATGGAGACAGGTATACTCCGAACCTGAGGCCAAATTCATCACAGGCAGTACGCAGTTCCCTAAGAACATCACCCTTGCCATCTTTCCATTCTGAATTTTTAACAGAGTGTTCTGTGAATTGTGAGGGCCACAGGCAAAAACCGTCGTGATGCTTGGCAGTAATTATTATTCCCTTCATACCTGCATCGCTTGCAACTTTTGCCCATTGCCTGCAATCGATCTGCGACGGATTGAAAACAGTCTCTTTCTCATCCCCATAACCCCACTCCTTATCTGTGAAAGTATTGACAGTAAAGTGAACAAACATATAATATTCCATGTCGTGCCAGGCAAGTTGCCGTTCAGATGGTACCGGGCCGTAAGGTTCGGGAGGAGTAACTTTGTTACATGCAGTAAAAATCAGAATAAAGCAGAAAAGAATGGATAAGTTTTTCATGTTGATGTAGTATGAAATATTTAGTTCACTGCTAAGCGAAGTCTCCAGACTTCGCTTCATCTATAATGTACAGGTTTCATTTTGAAAGATCCTTTATTCTCAAGTTCCGGAATTTAAGTTCCGAACCATGACCAAGGAATCCGATGTGCCCTTTGGTGTTTTTCAGGCCGGGATGATCATTATGATCCATTGTTCCGTTATCCCTGGGACCGGCAATATCACCGTCAACAATAACAATTCCGTTAACGGTTACCTTTATACGTGTACCTATTATCATTATCTCTTCATAGTTCCATTCTCCCACAGGTTTAAGAGATCCTCTTTTTGCCGGAATTACGCCATAAACAGATCCATGATACTGGTAAGGTTTCAGATCAGCATATACAGGAGCCGTGTCATCCAGAACCTGAATCTCCATACCCTCATAGGCTGCATCACCTGTCAGTTGAGCTCTTATTCCAATACCATTATTGGCAGCAGGAGTGAGCATAAATTCGAACCTGAATATGAAGTCAGCATACTCCTTCTCAGTATAGAGGTTTCCACCTGAACCACGCTCCGGTTTTACAACAAGTATTCCATTTTCAGGTATGTAAGATTCCTTATTCCCTAGCCAATTATCAAGGTTTATGCCGTTGAAGAGCAAGACAAAACCTTCCTCTTTTTCTTCTTTTGTCAGATTATATCCTCCCCTGGATATTTCCCTGACATATATATCTCTGAAAGCCAGATCTGTACCATGAGCCTGCAGTTCAATGGATCCCCTGGGGAAAATGGGGATTTTGCGATCCCAGTAATTTTCAAGAGTCACATTGTCAACCACCAGCTCCCCGTTAAGCCAGACAGTAACTTTCTCACCGATCATGAGTATTCTGAAAGAGTTCCAGTCTCCGACAGGATTATCTGCTACTTTCAAAGGTTTTGAGGGATTCTTTTCGTTGTTGTATAATCCTCCGGATCCGACCTGAGCCCCTGCATCGACCCTTGATGTATCCCATACCTGTATCTGAGGTGATCCCCTGAGATAGATCCCGCTGTCACCCGCTTTGGTGATTTTCCAGTCGACAAGCAGCTCAAAATCGCCATATTCCTTTACAGAACAGAGATTATCCCCACTACCTGAGAACCAAATGCATCCATCTTTTACGCTCCAGTTCAGCAAGGCTTTCTTGTCAGCTTCAGCCTGTTTTTTTGCAAGCTCAGCCGGTTTCAAAGCAGCCCGGGCGATCGGATTCTCAACAAGTCCCTGCCAGCCTGTAAGGTCCCTTCCGTTGAACATAGGCTTAAATCCCTCATCGGAAGGCATTCCCGCTATGTATTTTGTAATCATTTCCCTTTCATAATCGCTTTCTGAGCCTTTCAGCATACCTGCGGTCCTGACGAGTATATCTTTTACAAGGTCGCCTGACATTCCTGATCCTGAACCTCCTGAAGGGAGAGCGACAGACATAACAGATCTGGCAGCAGTTGGCGACAAGGCAGGATCATCAAGATATTTTGAAACAAAGAAGAGCGACTGATAGATTTTAAGACCACCCGCTTCATCAAGAATTTTGATTTTCCGGTCAGTATCTTTTGCATAAGGCATTATCTTCCTGTAAAGCAACAACTTCTGTTCATCAGGCAAATCCGAGGAACTGATTTGTCGTATATACCCGTCAAAAGCGGGAGCTTCAAAAGTTTTATTGCCTGATGCACATATTTCGTAAAGAGCTGATGATGCGGAATGATCTACCCAGTTCATAAGAGCCTTGAAACAGATATCACGGGTATCTGAACTCCCATTCTCAAATTCCTTTAAGACCAATGCAAGAGCCTGGCGTCCGCCTGTCTGTGAAAGGACAGGTATGATTTTCTCTTTGGTTACCTTACCTGAGATTGCCTGAAGTAATTTTGCTGAGCGCATTTCAGGATCAGCAATTTTTCCGGCAGCAGCAGCAAGAGCGGTCTGAATGCCGGCAACATATTCCTGGTTTTCCGCAGCAGCAAGAAGTTCAATGAGTTTATCCTGATCGTCTGGCCTGGCAAGGCTTGAAAGTGCCTTAAAAGCAGCTGTTTTTACAGGCTCATCAGTTGATGAGGAGAAAGGAAATACCTCAGGAAAATACTTATCTTCCCTGCTCCATGCTAAAAGTTCAATAACACTCTTTCTTGCTGCAGGAGTGCCACCCTTCAAAACAGGGATCAGACGGGGCATCATATCGCTTCCTGCCGCAGTCATCAGAGCAGATTTCGCTGCCTCCTGATCAGGTGCACTGTCAAACAACATCATATAATCAATAAGAGCATTTATAGTTTCGTCACCACCAAGCCTGACAACAGCTTCGGCAGCCTCTTTCCTTACATTGAAATTATGATCGGTCAGCGATTTTGACACAAGAGGCAGTGCTGCCTTGTCTCCCCTCATTCCAAGCATCGTGATAATTTCAGGTCTGGAAGCCTGGGAGGCTTTTGGGAAATAAGCCAGCCACTTCTGAACAACCTCCTTGCCTGGTATTTCAAGTGTCATCATAATTGCAGCACTCCTGTATTTGTCATTGGGACTGGCAGCTGCCTGAAAAACTGATCCCATTGCTTCCAGGCCCTGGAACCTGACAATTGTGTTGAGAGCCGATGTTTTGTATTGTATTGTAAGGTCGTCATTGCATTTTGACATAACCAGCCGGCAGATCTTTTCCATAGTTTTTACATCACCCCTCTTTCCAACTGCGGATGCATAATTAATAAATGAGGATGTGGCTTCTGTCTGCTCCCATTTATACGAAGCAGCTTTTGCAGCATTTGCCAGCACAGGATATGCCAGTGGATTTCCGCTCCTTGCAAGAGCATTATAAGCTGATGTCTTTATATTTACATCCTGTTTTTCACTCCATGTGATATACTCGGTAACAGCGATATCCGAATTCTTTGCCGCAAGGATGTTCATTACCGATGCAGCACAAGGCAGCTCTTTGTTTTTCAGAGATTCCGACAGGATTTTCTCCGTTGCCGGTCCCCCGACAGAAGCAATAACACCAAGAGCAGGATCACACAATTCCTTACTGCCCAGGAATGTTTTCACAGCCTCTGCTGACTCAACACCTCCAATCAGCTGCAGCTGTTTCATAAAGAAATCCTGGATTCCCGGATCCTTCCTGCCGGTAGCATAACCGATACAGATCTTTTCCCATACTGCCCTGTCTTTCTCTTTTCCTTTTGCTGAAAGAAAACGTGAAAAGCTCTCCACAGCAAATCTTGGGCGTGTATCATCGCCTGTGCCAGCCGGGATAACCTGATCGCATATCTGCTTTATGCCGGCTTCTCCAAGAAGAAGCAAATCACCCATCAGTTTGTCTGTATTCTGAAGGTCATTTGCAGGTAGTCTCGCCAGAATGTCCGTTACTTTGGTTTCAATAGTTCTCTTGTCCTGCGCGTATGATAAAACTGACATATGCAGGAGAGTAATAATTATTACAAATATTTTCTGGATTTTCATCTTTTCAACTTGTTCAACTTTTAAACACTTCAACTATCTGACATTTATCAAATTTTCCAGGGGCCTCGCATAGGTGGATTGATAAGTCTGTTCGCACCATCATCATCAATAAACTGCTGTTTAGCCGGATCATATTTCAGGTTTCTTCCCAGACGAAGCGCAATTATTCCAAGGTTTACGACTGAGCATGACCTGTGTCCGTTTGATTCATTAAGTGCAAATTTTTTCCTTGTCCTCACTGACTCACTGAAAGTGCCTATCTGAGGGTCAGGATCAGGAAGTGAATTTATAAGCTTCTCCAGACCAGGAATGTCAGATTTAAATCCCTTGTATACTTTTCCGTCAGGGCCTTCAATGTATGCAGCATCTTTATCACGGTTCTCCCCGTCAAGTATTATCTGGCAACCGTCAGCATAGGTATATGTTATGCGGCGCCATGATCCAACAGCATCATAATGTTGCTGAGGAGCATCAATTTCTACAGAAACCGGTCCGGTTTCATCTTTGCCCAGCAGGTATTGAACAGGGTCGAGATAATGCTGACCCATATCCCCCAGACCTCCTCCGTCATAATCCCAGTAACCACGGAATTTCGAATGGACTCTTTCCGGATTGTAGGGCTTATACGGGGCGGGCCCGAGCCACAAATCATAATCAAGTTCAGAGGGGACTGCCATTGGTTTCAGGTTATGAAGCCCGCTCCAGTAGAATTTCCAGTCATAACCCGTAATGCCGCTTACAGTAACCTTCAGTGGCCAGCCCAGGATACCACTGTCAACGAGTTTCTTCAGGGGTTTTACGGTTGTACCCAGACCGTAGAACTGATCTTTAAATCTGAACCAAGTATTTAACCTGAACATGCAACCATGTTTCTGAACGGCTTCCACAACCTTGATGCCTTCACCTATAGTCCGCGTCATGGGTTTTTCACACCAGATATCTTTTCCAGCTTCAGCTGCAGTTTTTGCAATGATCCCATGCCAGTGAGGCGGGGTAGCAATATGTACAATATCAATATCAGTACGGGCTATCAGTTCGCGGAAATCATGATAACCGTCAATATTCCCACCGGCCTCTGCAATAGCCTGGGAAAGATGGGTTTTGTCGACATCGCAAACTGCCAGTAATCTGGTACCTTCATATCCGATATGTCCGCGACCCATACCTCCTACTCCTATTATACCTTTAGTCAGCTGATCGCTTGGCGCGATATAACCTTTACCTCCAAAAACGTGTCTGGGCACAATAGTAAAAGCAAGAGCCGCAACGGTTGTTTTCCTCAGAAAACTGCGTCTGTCCAAATTGTCCTTTCTCATAGTATTTTATTTTTAGCGTACTTCTGATTATTGATGTCAGATTATTATTTCCTGCGGATGGTGAATGTATACAATATCCGGCGGGAGTGCAATTTGCAAGTTTTATGGTCAAAATACAAATAGAAAAAGATCTATTTTTAATAAACTGAAAAAGTAGGTGTACCCAGGTTAAAATGAATTATTATCGGGAGGATGGATGGTGCTGGGTGCTGGGTTCTGGGTTCCGGTTGTCAACACACCTTGCACCATGCACCATGCACCTTGCACCATTCAAAAAGAGAACCCCCTTCATTACATGTGTACTTTCGGATTGAAAGATCATATATTTGAAGGGGGATATGGTGTTCCGGAAAATTAGGGAAAATGGGGAAGGGGGAATTCCGGAACAGAAGAAAGGTATATTTTACTATGTCATTTTTATATTGTTGCTTTTTAATTATTCCAGGATCAGCAGGCTCTTGTCAGATAAAATACATGGCAATAAAACCATGATAAATATAACTGTAACCTTACCTAATTCTCTTATCCTGAATTATGCATTTTACAGAATGGGCATGTTATTGTATGAATCAATGAAATAACTGTACAAATGGCATGAAATTCGGGACAGAACCAGAATTATTCCTGGAGATAATTAAAAGCAGACGGTACCCGGTCTGAAATAACAGACGTGAATGCAGGATACAGATATAAATAGAGGTGCCGGAAGGAATATAGCAGAAAACGTACAATGATCTGACTATATCTATTTTTTCAGACAATACAGTGATACCGAGAAGAGATAGATCATGCAAATCAGCAGGACAGACATTCCAAAAGCAACGTTGCTGAGATCGCTTACCCAGCCTATAATCAATGGTATAACTGCTCCGCCGCAAATTGCCATCATCATGAGTCCCGAGATCTCGTTGCTGCGGGTCGGATATTTTTCAACGGCTATAGAAAAGACCAGTGGCCAGATATTCGCCACTGCCAGTCCTATAAGGAAAATAAGGCCCCATGCTATGGCCGGGGATGGGATTAACAGGATAGCTACGAGGCAGACTATTCCAAACAAAGATGTCCACACGAAGAATTTCTTCGAACTTATTCTCGTCAGCAGAAGTGCACCTGAAAAAGTCCCAAGCATACGTCCGAAGAAGTAGACGCTTCTTCCCGACTCAGCGGCTGTCTGATCGATGCCGAACTGTTTGATCAGGAACTGTCCTGAATTTGAATTGAAGCCTACATCAACTCCGACAACAATGAATATCGCCAGAACCATCATCAAAACAAATCCTGTGCCGAGTAGTTTGAAAGATGACCTGAATGTGGCTTTTACCTCAGCCCGTTTGACCTCATCTATCTTCACTGATCCAAGCCACAGAGCAGACAATATTGAAACTATACCGAAAACAAGGAATAAAAGCTTCCAGTCACCGAATCTGGAGGCAAGAACTGCCGCAAGAGGTGCCCCGATCATTGAGCCGATAGCCTTTATAAACTGTGAAAAGCTCAGGAAGCTTGATGTCCGGTTTCCCGGAACCACGTCAACCAGGAGCGGATTTGCTGATACCTGGACAATTGTATTCCCGATGCCAAGCAATGCAAAGCCAATCAGCACCATTTCAAAAGTGTAGATGAAATAGGGAACGAGGAGACCCAATGCTGTTACACCCATACCTATATTTAGCATGAACCGCTTACCCAGACGGGACTGAAGGACACCCACCGGCACTGAGAGAAGCAGGAACCAGAGGAAAGCTGCCGATGGGATCAGCTGCGCCAGTGTAGCACTGAGATTCATATCTTTGCTCACACGATCAACCCCAATACCGACCAGGTCCACAAAACTCATAACAAAAAAAGCCATGAGGACGGGAAGAATTTTGGAAATATTTACTTTTTGGGTGTTCATAGTCGGTTATTTAGAAAGTTATTAATGAATATATCTGAATAATGGTGCTGGGTGCTGGGTGCTGGGTGCTGGGTGCTGGGTGCTGAGCCCTGAGCCTACATCAAAGGCAAAGCATGCTGCACTGATTTCCAGAAATCATCATCAAGCAGGTAAGCGCTACCCATTAGTGCGGCATCTTCCTTGAGCTTTGAGAGGGCCACCCTCGATTTGCAGCTCTCTTTTTTAAGCCGGCTTTCAAATACATCGCCGAATAGTTTATATGCATGGGAAATGTTCCCGCCTATGACCAGGATTTCCGCTTCAAACCCTTTCAGCCAGGGGGCGAGGAAAAGGGCCAGGTTATCTCCAAAATCATTAAACAGGTCCATCACTGTTTTGTCAGAGGATGCTAATTCCGCAAGCTCCTTCACTCCCCTGAGTTCTTTACCCGTGATTTTCTTGTACCTGCCGAGCAGTCCTCGCGTTGAAAAATAATCATCAGCTATGCCATCCCTGTATGGAAGATGATATACACATCCAATTTTTGGCACCAGCGGTCCGTCAACAATAGGAATACGGTCACTTATAAATGCTGAACCAAAACCGGTACCAAGAGTGATCGAGAGTGACCTACTTTCCTTCGTTGCACTGCCTGCCCATGCTTCACCAACAGCAAATGAGGATGCATCATTCATGAATCTTATAAGAAAGTCTGCAGGTACTTTCAGAGCTTTGGCGATGGCTTCCTGAACACTGATCCCATACAGATTCTCATATTTTGCAACACCCTTTATGTAGCAAATCCCCTTTACATAATCAAAGGGTCCAGGCATGGCAAAGCCAATCCCCTTGACATTGTCAGAAGGAACTTTCTTGAGAGTCGCCGACAATGCGTCGGCCCAGACACCTATAATCTCCTGTGCTGAAGCCTGATTGTTTACAGTTCTCTCGGAAAGGGTTTCCCTGAGAATTTTGCCTGAAACAAGATCAATTGCGGCACATGTAATGTGACTTCCTCCTATATCGGCTCCAATTGCTATATTCTTTTTCATGAAAAGATCAAATTATGAAATAAGTCAAATGTTATAAATACAGGTGTTGAAAATATCTAATTTAGTTGTCACTGCAAAATAATATCTGAATTTATGGGATTATTTCACAACCATTTCAGGAAAACCTCCTCATTTTTAAAGAAATAATATGATTTTTTTCATGAAAATAGTGCATTAACAGCTGTAACTTTGAATGATAATTTAACGAATTATCAGGATATGCATAAAGTTACAAAGGAGGATGCGCTTATCTACCATAGTAGAGGCCGTCACGGAAAGATAGAAGTAATACCCACCAAACCATATGACAATCAGTTTGACCTGAGCCTGGCCTATACTCCCGGAGTCGCTTACCCATGCCTTGAAATAGAAAAGACGCCTGAGAGTGTCTACAATTTTACAGCAAAAGGAAATCTCGTTGCTGTTATATCAAATGGCACAGCAGTGCTCGGGCTGGGTGATATTGGTGCTATGGCAGGCAAGCCGGTAATGGAAGGTAAAGGTCTTTTATTCAAGATATTTGCCGATATTGATGTTTTCGATATTGAGGTAAATGAAAAAGACCCGGAAAAATTAATCCAGATTTGTGCAGCAATATCCCCCACTTTTGGCGGCATCAACCTGGAAGATATAAAGGCACCTGAATGCTTTGAGGTAGAGACCCGGTTAAAGGCAATGCTTGATATACCTGTTTTCCATGATGATCAGCACGGTACGGCAATTATTTCCGGTGCCGGACTGCTAAATACACTTGAAATTACAGGAAAAAAGATTGAGAATATTAAAATGGTCGTCTGCGGAGCCGGTGCTGCCGCAATTTCATGCTCAAGACTCTATATTTCGCTGGGCATCAAAAGGGAAAACATTGTGATGGTGGACTCAAAAGGTGTCCTTAACAAAAAAAGGAAAGATCTCAATATTTATAAGCAGGAGTTTGTAACTGACAGGGATGTTGATACCCTGGAGCAGGCGATAAAAGGTGCGGATCTTTTTCTGGGCCTTTCGGCAGCAAACATGATGACGAAGGGCATGCTGGCTTCGATGGCTGATAATCCGGTTGTATTTGCTATGGCAAATCCCGATCCTGAGATCTCCTATGAAGACGCCATGTCAACCAGGAAAGATCTGATTTTTGCCACCGGCAGATCCGATTATCCGAACCAGATAAACAACGTTCTGGGATTTCCTTTTATTTTCCGGGGCGCACTCGATGTCAGAGCCTCAACAATAAATGAGGAGATGAAGATGGCGGCTTCAAAGGCACTTGCTGCACTCGCAAAAAAACCGGTCCCGGATTGTGTTTTGAAAGCTTATGATGTTGATGAACTTGTTTTCGGACGGGATTATATCATTCCGAAACCTCTGGATCCACGACTTATTTCCAGTATAGCGCCAGCAGTTGCAAAGGCTGCAATTGAAAGCGGTGTTGCAAAGTATCCGATCACAGACTGGGATGCATACAGGAAGAGCCTCGACAGAAGGCTGGGCGAACATATCAAAAAGATCAGCAAATGCAATGTTGACTAAGCTCTCTTTTTTATCCGGTGTGACCTGGCAAAGAGTTTAAAAAATTTTGTTTATCAGTTTCCTTTCACTGATCTGACGGGGCACTTTTTTATCATACATGGAGATGATAAGTTCAGATATTTCCTGAATGGTAAAAGAGCTGCGATTAATTGTTGCATCGAACAAGTAATCAATATTAAGAGGCTTTTTATCGAGAAATGTCTGTATAAGGTGAAATCTTTTTTCGTCCGTATCAACAACAAACTCTTCGGATGCCTCGATATTCACCCCCTTCTTTTTCATGACATTCTCAACCCTCCAGTAAAATGGCGCTATCAACCTTATGTGCAGGGCATCAGCTATATCATGTGCAATGGATACACCTCCCCTGCCGATCAGAACAATATATCCTGACTTGCAAATAGATAATACGACTTCCCTTATTGCCTTTTTAACTCTGAGGTCACTGACAAAACCACCTGAAAAAGCCATAATCATCTCAGAGATATTGGAAAGTTCAATCCCTTTGTAGAAATTCTCAACACGCTGAGTATCTGTATTCAGCTCTTTTGCAATAGCATAAATAATATCTTTGTCGACCCATCTCCATTTGGATGTTCCATATTTATTATTCAGTCCATCAACAAGGCTTGCTGCTACCTGACGGGCATCACATCCTGTCAGCCTTGAGATGGTGATCACAGGTCCATCCTCGGCCGGAGGTATACTTAGTATGGAATCCCTGTAACGACCATCAAAATAATCAAAAAACTTTTCCATATGATACCCTCCTTTCATTCATTAATGACCTGAGATCAAAATATGATGCAATTAATCCATTAAATATGAATTACAAATATGATTTTTCAATCAATTGAACTTCGCTATCCCAAAACAATTTACCCAAAAATATAATCGTATAATTTACAAAAAAAAAACCATAAATGGAAATTATTTTGCAGCAGCGTTTATCAAAACCATTCAGGTACCAATAAATAATAACAAAATTGTAGTTTTTGCTGATTATGGTCCGATTTTTGAGGATCTTTAGACGAACTGAGATAAAATGAAAGCTGCCACAGAAAAGATATTTCTCCTCATTTTACTTGCCGTTTTAATGGCAGGATGCAAAAAGAATATTGCAATAAGCAACAGGCAGGCTATCCTTTTCGAGTTTGAATATGTCAACTATGCATGGAATTACCAGCATTATGGATTTTTTATCGACAATGAAGGCAATGTGCTCACCTATAACAATCCTGAAAGCTGGAATTTTCCTGACAGAGAACTAAGGATCAGTGAAGATCAGGTTGCAGAAAATCTGTCGATGTGTACGCATTCAGGCATAAGGATCCCCAAATCAGAACTTCAGAAATATTCGAATCATATAAAGAATATTGCTTCGAGCAAGGTGTCAGCCATAAAAAATGCAGCTGATGATGCCGGTTCGGCAGAATATATATGCTACCATTATTCGGAGAATTCCGGAATGTATAAAGGGACCATAATAAAAATGGAAGGTGACTTCACCTGCGAAAACCTCAATTTTTATTCCAAGAAGGTTGCTGAATGGATGAAGAACATTAACAACAGCATACCGGTAAAGTAATTCTCTCCTCTTCCCTATTGTATTTCAATATCATATTGTAATGATAAAATTCAATCTTGTTAAGATTCTAATTGAATTTATTATATCTTTACCTGTGACAAGCAATTTTATTGCTAATAATTAAAATTATTTACTATGATGGAAGGTATTTTTTCGAGACCTGAACTTTTCTGGTTCATCATTGGTCTGGGCCTGTTTCTGCTCGAACTGGTTATGCCGGGTTTTTTTATTTTTTTCTTTGGATTGGGCGCCTGGGTCACAGCACTTGTCTGTCTGATCTGGGAACCGGGTATCAACCTGCAGATAATTATTTTTGCAATAACTTCAGTCCTTTCGCTCCTTGGGCTAAGAAAAATTATCCAGAAAAAATTCTTTTACAACAAAAGCGACAATTCAGTTGATGTTGAAGATGAGTTCACAGGAAAGGAAGCGCTTGCCATTTCAGATTTTGGCGGTCCGCAGACCGGGAAAGTAGAGTTCAAGGGGACAATGTGGAAAGCAGAATCCTCTTCAGAAATAAAAACCGGACAAAGGGTAATGATACTTCAAAAAGATAATTTCAAATTAATTGTTGAACCTAAAAACTAACTGAAATGGATAGTACTACTTTCATTCTGGTGGGTGTAATCTTTCTGGGATTTATCCTGGTTGCATCCATGATAAAGATTGTTCCGCAGAGAACAGCGATTATCGTTGAAAGACTCGGAAAATACCGGGCAACATTTACTGCCGGCTTCCAGATATTAATACCTTTTGTTGACAAAGTGAGGTACAGGCACACGCTTAAGGAACAGGCAATTGATGTTCCATCGCAGGTTTGTATAACCCGGGATAATATTTCTGTGGAAGTAGATGGAATACTTTACCTGCAGGTACTTGATCCGCAAAAAGCCTCATATGGAATTGACAATTACAGGTTTGCATCAATACAGATTGCCCAGACCACTATGAGAAGCATAATAGGTAAACTTGAACTGGACAGGACATTTGAGGAACGCGAGACAATTAATGTGTCAATCGTTGAAGCAGTTGATAAGGCAAGCGAACCCTGGGGCGTCAAGGTTACCAGATATGAGGTTAAGAATATTATTCCCCCTCAGAGCATAAAGGACGCTATGGAAAAACAGATGAGGGCCGAAAGGGAAAAAAGAGCAATCATTGCTGAATCAGAAGGAGCAAAACAAGCAAAAATAAATGTTGCTGAGGGAGACAAACAGGCCCTGATTAAAAATTCAGAGGGTGAAATGCAGAAGCGTATAAATGAAGCAGCAGGTCGTGCATCAGAGATTGAACAGATTGCCAAGGCAACATCAAATGGACTGAGGGCAATTTCTCTTGCGATTTCAGAAGAAAACGGTTTAAATGCTGTTAATCTTAGAATTGCCGAACAATACCTGAATGCATTCGGTAACCTGGCCAAAACGAATAACACCATGATCGTGCCTGCCAGCTTATCAGACATTGCCGGTATTGTTGCAACAGCTACCTCCGTCTTCAATGAAACAAAAGACAAACCCAAAAAATAATCCCGTAGGGGCAAAGAATTTTGTGCCCCTGCGATAATTACTCGTGTTCCGTTCTCGTGATTATCTCATTCTGCAGATCCTCTCCCAGATCATTGAAATAATCACTGTACCCGGCAACCCTCACGATAAGATCCCGGTACAGTTCCGGATGCTTCTGGGCTTCCCTGAGTGTTTCTGCATTTACCACATTGAACTGAATATGATGGCCATCCTTATAAAAGTAGCTGCGTATCAATGCCGTAAGACATTCATAACTATTCTCATCCTCAAAAAACCCGGGTGAGAATTTCTGGTTCAGAAGAGTGCCTCCGGTACGCAGGTGATCGATCTTTGAAACTGAATTAATTACAGAAGTCGGCCCGTTTTTGTCTGCACCCTGACTGGGAGATATCCCCTCAGAAAGAGGCTTTAAGGCATTCCGTCCGTCCGGAGTTGCACCCATAACACTTCCAAAATAGACATGGCATGTTGTTGGAAGCATATTTATCCTGTGTACTCCTCCTCTGGGGGTCGCTCTTCCATTGACGGCATCGTAATAGATCTCAAACACTTCGACAGCCTGCTGATCAGCATAATCATCATCATTGCCAAATTTCGGAGTGTTGTATATCAGATCATACTGAATCTGTTCATAACCTTTGAAATCCGCATCAATGGCTTTCAGCAGCTCATCCCAAAGTAAGTTTTTGGTATCATAAATATTATACCGGATTGAGGTAAGCATATCGGTTATGCTTCCAAGACCCACTCCCTGGATATAAGATGTATTATACCTGGCACCTCCGGCGTTGTAATCCCTGCCGGTAGCTATACAGTCTTCAACCAGCAGGGAAAGGAATGGTACCGGCAGCCAGTTGGAAAAGGTTTTCTCGATTATATTGTTACCCCTTATCTTAATATCAATAAAATATCTGACCTGTATCCTGAAGGCATCCATGAGATCATCGAAACTCCTATAATCGTGGGCGGATCCTGTTTCTAACCCCACAAGTCTGCCTGTTCTTCTGTCAAATCCGTTATTAAGTGTCAGCTCAAGGACTTTTGGCAGGTTGAAATAACCAGTAAGCCAGTATGCTTCAGTTCCGAAGGCTCCTGCCTCCACACAGCCCGATGCCCCGCCATTCCTGGCATCAACTATACTTTTGCCCTGTCTCAGCAACTCCTGAATGATAGCATCTGTATTGAAACAGGATGGCTGCCCGAATCCGGTCCTGATAATATCCAGAGCTTTGTGAATGAGCCTGTCAGGTCCTTTTTTACTTATCTGCACCATAGAACCTGGCTGAAGAAGCCGCATCTCCCTGATCACATCCAGTAGAATATACGACATTTCATTTACAGCATCCGTACCATCCGGTTTGACCCCTCCGATATTGATAAGGCAAAAATCGGTATATGTACTGCTCTCACTTGCAGTAACGCCCATTTTAGGCGGCGAAGGATGATTGTTGAATTTAATCCAGAAACAACCAAGGAGATCATACAACTCATCGTCCGGAAGTGACCCTGCACTCTTTTCCTTCAGATATACGCGGTAAAGATGCTGATCCAGTCTGCCGGGGCTGAATGAATCCCAGGGATTCAGTTCTGTAATGACACCAAGATGAATAAACCAGTAGTGCTGAAGCAGTCTCATGAACTGTTTCAGGAGCATTTGCCGGTACTCTGCGGCAAACCGCTGCCATCCTGGCCAGCTCATTTCTCCTGTCCCTGTTTTTTTCACCTGCTGCCATTTTTTCCAGTTCACCGGCATGACGGTTTGCATACATAATTATCGCGTCACATGAAATATCCATTGCTTTAAGCTCTTCAGACTTTTCATAAGCCTGAGGATCATTATTAAAATCCAGATGTGCCAAGAGAATGTTTTATTTCTTCCCTGAGATTCAGAAAGCCGGTAGTGAACATCTTATATCCCAATACCGTGTGCCCGGGTGCTCTCTGTTCCTGGAATTCGGTGAAACAACCGGCATTATAGGCATTAATCCACTCAGGAGCCATCAGGCTCATTAACCTGTCGCGGTTGCTCTTTCCCTTCCAGTAAGGGATTATCTCATTTTTATAGAGCTTTTTAACATCCTCGCTCACAACAAAGGAGACTTTTTCCCTGGAACTGAGTATCTCAAGATCCTCAAGAGTATGAAGACTTATCTCAGGATAAGTCGGGACCTCCTTGGGAGCAGGGCCTCTTTCGCCAACTATCAGCTCACCTTCATTGATACATATCTTCTTGTTTTTAAGAAGATACTCAAAGGTCCTGGCTCTCCTTACAGGAGCTGATAATTCCCTCGATTCATCACTCTTATAGAACTGAGTGACTAATAATGCTCTTTCACCGCTGATTTTTTCAGCCGCGTTCAGGCTTTGATCCCTTAGTTTCCTGACCCTATCTGATATCTTCATGTTTATTATGCTTAGTAAATAATAGCTATTTCACATTGTGTTTTGCACCCCGGGGCAAATATCTCAACCTCCGATCTTTACATTGACTCCTGTGGCAAGGAAATGTTTTTTAAGCTGCTCCATATCTGCTTTTGAAGGAGGTTCAATTCGATCCATCCTGCAAGGAATATTGAACCTTCTGTACTTTGATGCTCCTGTTTTATGAAATGGCAGCAGGTTAATATTCTTAAGGGAAACTGTTCTGGTGGAAACGATAAATTGTACAAGCCTTTCAATATGATCCGGATCATCATTAAAACCCGGGATTACAGGTATTCTGAGCGTCACAGCACCTGCATCTTCAAGGAGGATCTTGTAATTCTCGAGGATACCGGCATTTGAGACCCCTGTGGCCTCAATATGCTTCCCGTCATCGAGGTGCTTGATATCGAAAAGAAAAAGATCTGTAAATGGGATTATTGACCTGAAGTTATCTGCCAGCGAATACCCCGAGGTATCAATTGATGTATGATAGCCTGATTTCTTGCAGGCCTTTACTGCATCATACAGGAATTCGAACTGAAGCATGGGCTCACCGCCGGAAAATGTGACGCCCCCTTTTGAATGATCCATGAATACCCTGTCCCTTTCAAGAAAAGAAATAATATCCTCCACTGAGTAGTATTTGCCTGCCTGCTCCTTTCTGGTGAATTCCCTTTCTCCAACTCTGTATGTACTTAGTGCTGTTTCCTCCTGCGGCAGAATCCCTTCCGGATTATGGCACCATTTACAGCTCAGGGGACAACCTTTCATAAAAACTGTCACCCTGATCCCGGGGCCATCGTGGATAGAATATCTTTTAATGCTGAAGATAAATCCTTGCATATCAGGAATTAATGAAAAGAATGAAAAGAATGAAAAAGATTGAAGGGAAGAGATGCGTTTATGATAATCCGGCTTTACAGAATCCCGCAGGCATTATAGAACATCAGGCAGCAGTATAACCTCCGCCCCAGGCGCTGCATCATGAATTGGTATTTAAGTTTAGAAATCATCCTGCTTAAACAATGAGTGCAAGTTATATATTTTTCTAAAACTTTAACACAAAATTAACAATATTTGGTGCAACAAATTATCTCCTCAAACGTCTATATGTTGAATGGAGTATAAATTTGAGCAAACAGATTATTATAAAGTTCATTTTTTATTGATTCATTTGATCAGCCATAAAAGGAAGATTAAAATGTTAGTTTAAGGTTTCAACTTTCGCCATTCGGCGTTTTCTACGATCGGGTTTAGGTAAATCAAGGAAGGACATCTCCCAGATGTCTTTCCTTTCTTTTAATTGTTCTGAATGAAGTGCAGAAGACAGGAGGTGCACATGAAATGTCACCCGGCATTATTTATTTTAATTATTATATCTTTACCTGATGAACTTGCATTTTAATTAATGAGATTAAGGATCTTCATAATCCAGTCGGTACTTCTTGCACTTACAATAAACATGAATTCAACGGCAGCTGTTCCGAAAGCTGTCAAAGGAGTGGTCGATCTTAGGAAACTAACCAATCCTGACAAGTTTATTGTAAAACTTAATGGAGAATGGGAGTTTTACTGGAGAAAGATGCTGCGTCCGGCTGATTTCAGGATGGATTCACTAAGACCTGACTATTTCGGAAATGTTCCATCATACTGGACTGATTACGCCCAGGAGTCAATTAAGACTGACAGATATGGGTATGCCACCTACCGGCTGACCGTACTGTTGCCTTCAGGTATAAAGAACGCCATGGCATTTGATATGCCTGTTTTTGATTCCTCATATGATATTTATCTGAACGGGAAATACCTTGGGAGCAACGGGATCCCGGGAAAGTCAAAGAATGAGACAACACCCGAGTACAGGAGAAATTTTTTCAGATTCATCCCGGATAGTGACACACTTGATATAATAATAAACGTTGCGAACTATGATCACAGAAGGGGAGGATTCTGGCTCCCCGTGAAGATGGGTACCTTTTCTGAAGTGCAAAGGCAAATGGCAAGCAACTGGGCTGCGGAATGGTCGGTAATAACAGTACTGTTGGGATTCTCGCTCTTCTTTCTCTTCTTCTTTATAATGTCTCCCAAGGATAAAATGATGATCTTCCTCAGCATAGCAACTGTTGGATTGGCATTAAGGCCTCTTTTTACTACCCATTTCCTGATTCTGAATTTAATTAATCTCGACTGGATATGGATTATCAGGTTTGAATACCTTGGACTATATACAATTATAATCGGATGGTCATGGTTTATTATAAACATTTATCCTTCTGTCCTTATCAGATTAGTAACATGGTTTAATACGATATTGTATTCCCTGGCCTTCGTGGCAACAATATTCCTGCCTGTAAATATCTTCAGCTATATCACATTTGTTTATTATCCCTCGATGCTTTTTCTGTTCATCTACATGATAATAAAAAGCCTCATTGGATCCCTGAAAAGACACGATATTGACATCCTTTACTTTGCAGCATTTTGCCTGCTGTTTATCGGAGGTATTCACGATATAAGGGTTGCCAGTGGCAAATCGGATTATTCCATTGGATATCTGTTAACTTATCTGATTGTCTTTTTCGTCTTCATTCAGGCTGGACTTCTGCTCTACAAATGGATAAAAGCTTTTAATGAAAAGGAAAAGCTGCAGTATGAGCTTGAGTACATGAACAGAAATCTTGAGATCCTTGTGAATCAAAGAACCCAGGAACTGAAGACACAGAATGAAGAGATTGAGAAGCAGAACAGCAGAATCGCACTGCAGAATAAACAGTTGTCAGATACAATCCATCTTAAGAACAGGATTTTTTCCCTGATTGCCCATGATCTGAGAAGTCCGGTAGTCAATATCCTTTACATGCTTAATCTGCTTAAGGAAAAAGAATATAAGGAGAAGTATGACGAGTTTGCGAATTCAAGTATACAATATGCACAGCTTGTGATCAGTCTTCTTGAAAATATGCTTGTCTGGGGAAGAGGTCAGGAAGACAGGATCAAATTCTCGCCTGAAAAAAGGGACCTTGCCGATATAATACTCACAAACCTCAGCATTTTCAAAGAAACCGCTGATAATAAAGAGATTTCAGTCAATTTTACCCAGGTGGGTTCCTCAATAGCCTACTTTGATAAGGATCTGCTCGACATCATAATCAGAAACCTTCTCTCGAACGCTGTAAAATATACACCCAGGGGTGGCAGGATAAGCATTCTCCTGAAGGACAGGACAAATAACGGGGAAGGAATCATGGTTAAGGTGTGTGATAACGGGATCGGCATTCCTGAAACAAAGAAAAAGTATATTTTTACTTCCACCGAAATCGAAAGTACTCCGGGTACTGAGAAGGAAAAGGGAACAGGGTTAGGCTTAAAACTGTGTCACGACCTCGTGAAAATCAATAATGGGACCATTTCGGTAGAAAGCAAGGAGAATGAAGGTACATGTTTTATTATTATCCTTCCTCTGGACAGATCTTCACAAATCAGTTAGACATCTGTATTCAGTCAGCAGTAAATCCGGACAATCCCTGTTTATTGAGGATTCTGATTTTTTTCCCGGCAGCTTCTATCAAACCTTCCTGTTCAAGCTCTCCGATGGCCCTGGATACGGATGGCCTGGCTACTCCAAAAAAATCGGCAAGATCATTTTGTGTCATATTCAGAATAATGGTTGATTTGTCACCCTCAGCCTTCTGAAGGATAAATTGGGCCAGTTTACCTTTAATAGTCTTGAAATTAAGAAATTTTATTTTCTCTGACAGAAATTGTGAACGGTTGGAAATCATATTCAGAAAATTAACCAGAACAATGTCATTCTTCATGAGCAGCTTAAGGAAATCGGTTTTTTCTATCGAAAGGATTTCTCCGTCAGTAAGGGCTATTACATTAACGGGAAACCTGTTCCTGCTGCCGAAAATAAATGCAGTTGCAAGCGCTCCCGGCGAAGGGATGTCTTCGATCTTGATCACCCTGCCGGCCTCGTCAACCATTTCACCCTTAACAATGCCGCCGATAACTATCATAAGTGATTCAACCGGTTCTCCGGTCTGTGAAATAAGGTTTCCGGTTTTAAATTTCCTGATCCTGTATGGAACGGAAGACAATATCCCTTCGAGATCTGTATCTGATACCCCCCTGAACAAAGGGGAGCCTGACAGTTGATTATAATCCATACTTTTTTCTCAAAAATACGATAATGTAACATATGTTACATTTTAAAATAAAACAATTAGTCAGATTTGTATCATTAATAATTATAAATGATATATTATGAAAAGGGATATTTTAAAGATTGATGAAGAATTGTGCAATGGTTGCGGACAGTGTGTTCCAAACTGTCATGAAGGAGCATTGCAGGTTATTGACGGCAAAGTAAGGATTGTAAGCGAACTTATGTGTGATGGCCTGGGTGCCTGCATAGGCCATTGTCCGGAGGGTGCCATAACTATCGAGACAAGGGAGGCTGAACCCTACAGTGAAGCTTTTGTGATGTCGAAGATGAAGGACAAGGGTAAGAACACAATTACTGCGCATATGAAACATCTGAAAGATCACGGTGAGACCGGTTTTCTCCAGGAAGCAGTTATGTTTCTGAGAACAAACAGGATGGATCTTGATTTTGATGCTGATTCTGTCATTAAGGAAGTGCACAATCATGGAAATATCGCAGCTGCTGCAGCCGGATTAAATGTTGCCCGTCAGAATGCCACTAACCACCAGCATGAAGGTGGGTGTCCCGGTTCGAGAACTATGGTAATCGAGAAGCCTGAAGACAAAGGAATGAACGATGCAGTATCAAACCAGCCGTCAGAACTGAGACAGTGGCCTGTTCAGATGCACCTTGTTAATCCCAGTGCACCTTATTTCAGAGGTTCTGATCTCCTGCTTGCCGCTGATTGCGTAGCATTCTCCATGGGAGGATTTCACAGCAATCATCTCAGGGGAAAATCTCTCGCAATAGCCTGCCCGAAACTGGATCATGGCACCGACATATATGTTGAAAAACTAACTGCTATGATTGATATTTCAAAGGTAAATACTATTACAGTTATGATGATGGAAGTTCCCTGCTGCGGAGGATTGATGCAAATGGTAAAAACAGCTCTTGCAAAAGCTTCCAGAAAAGTCCCTGTAAAGCAGATGATTGTTGGAATTAATGGTGAGGTACTGGAGGAAGAATGGGTTTAGGGAATATGCTATTTGGCATAAGTAACCTTATTTAGATTAATTCTTTAAAATTTGTGATATATTTGTAGTCGATAGGTGTAGATAGTACCAGCTAATGTTTTTAATTTAAGTGATTTGTCCTATGAGTCAAGAGATTACATCTAAACTTCCTTTAGAAAAGAAGCGGTTAATTGGGTTTGACATTGGATCCGTTTCGCTTAACACCGTGGTGATGGATGAAAGTCATAATGTACTTGAAAATTATTATGAATATATACATGGAAAGCCATTTAACGTTCTCAAGAGCAGGTTAGCTGCCATACTTGAAAATCACCCGGCTGAATCTATTTCAGGGATTGCGTTAACCGGCACAGGAGGGAAACTGGCAACCGAACTTATAGGAGGGATATTTGTAAATGAGATCATAGCACAGGCAACCTCTGCATGCAGCCTCTTTCCTGATGCTCAAACAGTTATTGAGATAGGAGGCGAAGATTCCAAGCTGATCTTTCTTGAGAAAGATCCCAAGGACGGGAAATCACGCCTTGTCGACTTTGAAATGAACAGTATATGTGCCGCAGGCACAGGATCATTCCTTGACCAGCAGGCAAAGAGGATTGGAGTTCCGATCGAGAACGAATTCGGACAAATGGCATTGAGATCGGTTGATCCTCCCAGGATCGCAGGCAGGTGCAGCGTATTTGCCAAGAGCGATATGATCCACCATCAGCAGATCGCAACTCCGCTTCATGATATTGTTGCAGGATTATGCTTCGCCCTGGCAAGGAACTTCCGGAGCAACCTGGCCAGAAGCAAAGAAATGAAAAAACCGATAGTTTTTTCCGGTGGGGTAGCTGCAAATGTCGGAATAGTAAGAGCATTCAATGAGATACTTGACCTTAAGGAAAACGAGCTGATCATCCCCAAATATCACGGTTCAATGGGTGCGATCGGAGCTGTAATGTACGCTCATAACAACAAGCTCGAGATGAATCATTTTGCCGGACTGACAAAACTTGATGAGTACCTCTCGTCAGATTCTACTTCATTTATCAGCCTGCCAAAGCTTAAAGAATCCTGTGCCGAGTATAAGAAACATGTCCATCCGATTGTCAAAGACGGAACAAAGACCAGGGTCTATCTTGGTCTGGATATCGGGTCGCTGAGCACAAATGTCGTTCTCATAGATGAACAGCACAGGGTTGTGGCACGAAGGTATATTCCTACCGGAGGCCAGCCGCTGGAGGCTATTCAGAGAGGATTGACAGAGATCTATGATGAGATTGGGGAACACGTTGAAGTGGTTGGTGCAGGTACAACAGGATCCGGACGCTATCTCACCGGAGATTTTATCGGAGCTGATACTATTCAGAATGAGATTACAGCCCAGGCCACAGCTGCCATCGACTATGATCCCACAGTTGATACAATATTTGAAATCGGAGGACAGGATTCCAAATATATAAGTATTGAAAACGGGGTAGTTGTTGATTTTGAAATGAATAAAGTATGTGCTGCAGGTACCGGATCTTTCCTTGAGGAACAGGCAGAAAAACTTAACATTAACATAGTCAATGAGTTCGGAGATAAGGCATTGAACTCAGACTCTCCCCTGAAGCTTGGTGACAGGTGTACAGTTTTCATGGAGTCTGATGTCAATTCATTCATGCAGAAGGGGGCCAGAGATGAGAACCTTATCGGTGGTCTTGCATATTCAATAGTTTATAATTATCTGCAGAAAGTTGTCGTTGACCGCAAAGTGGGAAATAAGATCTTCTTCCAGGGCGGAGTAACAAACAATAAGGCGGTGGTTGCTGCCTTTGAACATGTAACAGGCAAAAAAATTATTATTCCGCCACATTTTGATGTGACTGGTGCAATTGGGGTTGCAATCCTCGCCAAAAGATCACTGACGGAGGGACAAAAAACCAGTTTTAAAGGCTTTGGCGTCAGAAATGTGTCATATCAGATCAGCAGGTTTGTCTGCAATAGCTGCACCAATCACTGTGAGATAAGAAGAGTAAAGATTGAAGGTGTAAAAAAATCTTTATACTATGGCGGGCGGTGTGAGAAATACGAAACAGACGGGAGAAAAAAGGCAGAGAACAATATACCTAATCTTTTCGAAAAACGTCTTGAAATGCTTCGTGACGGCTACACAGAGCCGGTGAAGGAAACACTGAAAACAAAAACAGTAGGTATTCCAAGGGCATTGATGGTTTATTATCAGCAGTTTCCCTTCTGGCGTACATTTTTTGAAGAACTTGGATTTTCAATAATTGTCTCAAGGGAATCAGACAAGGGGCTTGTCAATCAGTCCATTGAAGTTATGACAACAGAGACATGCCTTCCGGTGGAACTGATGCACGGACATGTGATGGACCTGATTGAAAAAGATGTAGACTATATCTTTATCCCTTTTATAATCAACGGGAAACAAAAAGAGGGGAATGATACATTTAACTGCAACTGCCCATGGATCCAGACATATCCCTTTATGGTCAAGGCTGCACTCAAAGGCAAGGTTGATGAATCTAAGCTTCTGATCCCCACACTTCATTTCAGGTTTTTCGAAAGGGCACTGATGAAAGAGATGATAGCCTATTTCAATGAGAAATTCGGCTTCAGCAAGGTTAGCATCAGAAAGGCTGTATACAAAGCTGACGAATTTCAGACTGCTTTCGAAAAGAAGCTTGTCGACTATGGTAAAGAGGTTTTTGCATCCATTCCAAAAAATTGCCGTCCTGTAGTTTTACTTGGCAGGCCATATAACAGCACGGATCCGCATCTTAATCTTGCCCTTGTCGATAAGCTGTTAACCCAGAATGTTATGCCAATCCCGGTCGATATGCTCGACCTTTCCCCTTATAATATTCTTAAGAACTACAGGAATATGTACTGGCCAAATGGTCAGAAAATGATCGCAGCGGCTCAGCTGGTAGCAAACACAGAAAATCTTTATGCAGTTTACCTGAGTAATTTCCGTTGCGGCCCTGATTCCTTTATATGGCATTATATCACAGAAGAACTAAAAGACAAGCCATTTCTGCATCTTGAGGTGGATGAGCATTCAGCCGATGCCGGTATGGTCACCCGCATTGAAGCTTTCCTCGACAGCCTTAAGGGCTCTGAACAGAATGCCAAAAAGGAGCTTGAGATATTCAGGCCAAGGCCAAGCCCTGCATCTCCTCCGAAAGACAGGGTAATGTATTTCCCGTATATGAATGATGGCGCATATATGATCGCCGCAGCTGCACGCAGTTGTGGTATCCCATCGCAGGTACTGCCAAAACAGACTTCTGAAGATATGGCCATTGGAAGAAAATACACCTCTTCCAAAGAGTGCTTTCCAATGATCTGTACTACAGGAAGCTTTGTCAAAAAGCTTCAGGAACCCGGCACAGATCCGTCAAAAGTGAGCTTCTTTATGCCAGATCACAATGGACCCTGCAGATTCGGACAGTATAACCAGTTTCACAGGATCTTATTCGACCGTCTTGGTTTCCACGAAGCTGAACTTATTACTCCATCAAACGACACCTCATATGAAGACGTCGCCGGAGAGCATGGTCAGAAATTCAGGATCAATGCATGGAAAGGCTTTATCGTTGCAGATTATCTCCGGAAAATACACAGGGAAACAAGACCCTATGAGATAAACAAGGGAGATACAGATAAACTTTATGCTGAATCTCTGTTGAGACTTGAGAAATGTATCGAGAAAGGAGCTAAAGGTCTTCATAAGGTTCTGACAGAAATTGCAGGAGAATTTAAAGCAATAAAGGTAGACAAAAGTGTGAGAAGACCTGTGGTTTCTATTGTCGGTGAGATATTCATGCGTGACAATGAAGCATGCAACGGAAACATGTCTAACAGACTTGAGGATCTTGGTGTTGAGGTAGTTGTAGCTCCTTTTTCCGAATGGATCTATTACTCAACCTACAGATTTACCCGCGACAGCAGATGGAGAAATGACAAAAAAGGCATTATCAAATCAAAAATCCAGGGTATTGGTCAGGAATTAATTGCAGCTTCACTACTGCGAGGGATCAAGAAATTTACAGATCATGAAAAAGATGTATCCCTTCATGAAATGCTGAATCTATCCAACAAATATGTAAATGAATTTTATGACGGGGATCCTCCCATTGCAATGGGTACTTCAGTGGGTCTTTCCAGAAGAGGCGTTGCAGGTATTGCAGCCATTCTTCCGTTCACCTGTATGCCGGGAACCCTTATTGCTTCAGTGAGCGACAGTTTCAGAAAGGACCATGGCAATATCCCGTTTATAAATATTGCATATGACGGGCAGGACTCTGTGGCCCTTGATACCAGACTACAGGCATTTGTCTTCCAGGTAAAGGAATATGAAGCGGCAAAAAGAAACGGGAAAGTTGTTCTACCGGTAAGCGTAATGCAACCGGTTCATTAAATCCGGCAAATACATGTATCCTGAATGCTAAGCGAAGTTTTAAAACTTCGCTTTTTATATATCGTAGTCTCAGACTACGTTTTATTCTGCTATTTGTAAAGAACAGTCTTTACTTTTTTATACAGAGCCTCGACCTTAGCAACAGGATCACCTTCCCCCAGAGTCTCCAGAGGCAGGTAGCCCCTGTAGCCGCATTTTCTGACTATGTCTATAATCTTCTCATAATCCGTATCAACCTGTTTATCATTTTTGAAGATCTGTTCCTTCATCTGCCATGTGATTGCATACTTTGCAGTTGCAGCAATATCTGTGTAAGGATCGGGAGAATGATAACTGCCTATATCGAGCATCAGTCCCACCCAACTATGGTCAATCATCTTCAGGATTTTCTCAACTTCTGCCGCACTTTTAATAAAATCATAGTGATTCTGCAATGCTATCATTACACCATAGTCCTTACCATAGTCTGCACATTCCCTGATGTCGTTAACTATCCATTTCGCCCTTTGTTCCCAGGAATATTCTTCCTTTGAGAGAACCCCTGCAAAGATACGGACTCCGGGAGCCCCGAGCTTCCCTGCAACCTGAATCCACTCCTTCACAAGCTTCTTCTCCTCCTCTCTTTTTTTTGGATCTGCCCAGGTAAAATCATTTCTTACACCGGTACATCCCAGATCAATTCCAAGCCTGAAAGCCTTTCTCCTGATATGGTAAATATATTCATCAGGAGGAACAGCAGGATAACCGGGGAAATAATAGCCAGTAAGATCCACACCTTCAAATCCGGTTTCTGCGCAGAAATCCAGCAGGTCATCAAGCGACATCGTCCCGGCCCTCAGTGGCTTATCGAATGAAAATGAATTCAGACTTATTTTAAGATAATCCCTCCGGTCACTTTTCTCCGGCCCCCGCCTCCCGGCTGCAATACCAGGTATTCCGGCAAAACTAAATGATGCAGCTCCGGCTAATGCTGCATTACGTGCAAACTCCCTGCGATTAAATAACTTTTTCATTGCTAAAAATCAATTAATTCCTGCATTATTCTGAAATCCTGTATCCCATTTTTTCGAGCATTGACCTCACACTGACGGAACTATCTGAGAGCTTGACCGTGTATGAAGAAAATTCTCTCCGCAATGGATAATTCCCTCTTTGCGTTTCAAAAGCAGATGGTGAATAACGGAATTTTTCATCATCGGACTTTATGTTGTAGGTATGAATAACAGCTTCCATAATTATATCCTCATCTGTTCTTCCTCTCCCGTCAATCATTATCCCGGGGAATGCAGGAGGAGGAATACTGCCCGGATACCAGTTTTCAAGTGGCAGATTGAAGAAGCGGCACAGGTGGTTTACAACCATGGCTGTCCCATTTGCCTTGCCATCAGTGGAATAGCCAGCTATATGCGGGGTTGCTAAACTGACTTTTGACAAAAGCTCAGTATCTATATCAGGTTCGTTCTCCCAGACATCGATGACAGCCCCTCCTGTTTCCCTGGATTCAAGAACATTCTTTAGGGCAATGGTGTCTGCCACTTCTCCCCTTGAAGAATTGAAGAACCATGCTCCCTTCTTCATCATGCCAAATGCACTATCATTAAAAAGATGGTAAGTCTTATCCTCTCCGCTCATGGTTAAAGGAACATGGACAGTAATAATATCCGACTCCCGGAGAATCACCTCAATGGGCACAAATTCCTTTTGACCCTCTCTCCTCGAACGAGGAGGGTCATTCAGCAAAACTTTCATGCCCAGTATCTCTCCCAGTTTTGCAACTTTCGAACCAACGTTGCCAACACCAATTATTCCAAGTGTTTTCTCCCTGAGGTAAAAACTATTTGCGGAAGCAACTGTAAGCAAGGCTGCAGCGATATACTGCTGTACTGATGATGAATTGCATCCGGGTGCGTTTGTCCACCGGATGCCATTATCTTCACAATACTGAGTATCAATATGATCAAAGCCAATAGTTGCCGTACCTATAAACCTGACACTTGTACCTTTAAGCAGCTGCTGATTGCACCTTGTCCTTGTGCGTATCAGCATTGCATCGGCATGTTTCAGAACATTACCGGTAATCTCATTCCATGGTAAATAGACAACTTCCGCGTAAGGCTCAAGCGCTCCTTTAAGAAAAGGTATTTTATCGTCGGCAATTATTTTCACAACAAAAGAAATTAATTGATAAAGTTAATCATTTTTGATACTGGTACTCTCTGCGGGTCTAAGGAAGTGAATCCGGATGTACTATTGTTCCAATGACATTTTTAAAGTAGTGGCCTATTTTGATTTGAAAATTTCTTATTTTGGCGGCTCATAATTTATTAGATGATCCGCAGCTTTCTTATTGTCTTCCTGGCAGCCATGCTGTCAGTTTCCGAACTTCTTGCACAACCCGAAATAAAAGCCGTCTTCACGGAAAAACCGCCGAGGATTGACGGTATCCTGGATGATGATGTATGGCAGGATGCATCCGTGATAAATGAGCTCTTTCAGAGAGAACCCAATTCGGGTGAAGCTGTTTCTGAAAAAACAGAGTTCTATTTCCTGTATGATCATCATAATATGTACGTCGGAGTAAGGTGCTATGATGATCCGGAAAGAATAACCTCGAAGGAGTTAAGCCGTGATGGCGACCTGGGAGAAGATGACAGGATACAGTTGATTTTTGATACGTATATGGATGGCCGGAGTGGATACTGGTTCCAGATTGGCCCACGGGGAAGTATAGGGGATGCTCTTGTGAACGAGAACGGCAAAGAATTCAACAAATCGTGGGACGGCTTGTGGGATGGCCGGGCAAAAATAACGGAAGTTGGATGGGAAGGGGAGCTTATCATCCCGTTTAAAACCATGGGATTTAAAAAGAATAACGATACCTGGGGATTGAAAATCATCAGGTATATCAAGAGAAAATCAGAGATTTCTACATGGCCCTTAACATCGCTAAATGCCAACAGATTCCAGATTTCTGATGCAGGTCGCATAACAGGAATTTCAGAAATAACCCAGGGTATCGGGCTTGATATCATACCTTACATTACCGGAGGATTCAGTAAAAAGCAGGATGCTGAAAGAAAACCGGTTCTGGAGGGCGGAGGAGATATATTCTACAATATCACACCTGCCCTTAAGGCAGCGATTACCATTAATACTGATTTTGCTCAGACAGAGGTAGATGAAAGACAGATTAATCTTACACGTTTCAACCTTTTCTTTCCTGAAAAGAGGGATTTCTTTCTGGACGGATCGAATTATTTCACCTTCGGAATAAACGGAGACAGTGAAAATTCTCAGAATACCACCAACATACCATTCTTCTCAAGAAGGATCGGACTTGATGCCGATGGCAATCCCGTTCAGATAAAATACGGAGGGAAATTTACCGGAAAAACTGATGGCTGGAATCTCGGAATGCTTCATGTCAGGGATGATAATCAATGGGACAATCCGGGATACACGGTGGCCAGAATAGCAAGGGATCTTGGTAAACAATCTTCTCTGGGAATAATCGGAACCAATGGGAATGCCTTGTCTGCAGGCAACAACTCACTGGCCGGAATTGATCTCAGACTGGCAAGTTCAGAGGTAGCAGGGAGCAAGAACATTACATACAATATATACGGGCTCAAATCATTCACCGATAGTCTGAAAGGCAGAGATGTGTCATTCGGGACTGAAATTAACTACCCCAATGATTTCCTGAATTTCAGGATTGGGTATCTCGAGATAGGTGAAAATTATACAGCAGGACTGGGATTTGTTCCCAGAAAGAACATACGTGATTTTTACGGAGGAATAGGGCTTGGTCCCAGACCAAAGAATTCTCCGGTTATGCAGGTAAAGACGGGGCTGAAATATATCTTCATAAGCGATCTGCATAATGGTGGACTGGAGACCTCACAGATTGACCTGAACTATTCTGAGGTCATATTTCTGAGCGGCGATAAGATCTCTTTTTCTTCTCAATACATGTTTGAATCTCTTGAAGAGGACTTCAGGATTTTCGGAGATCATACCATCGTGGCGGATGATTATAATTTCTGGAGACATAATGTACAGGTCACTTCTGCCAAAAGAAGGCTTTTCTGGTTATCAACAAAATTGGGAGTCGGAGGTTTTTATTCAGGAAAGAGGACTGACTGGCTTATCCAGGCAGGGTATAAAGTTTTTGTGCCTCTGTATATCGGAGCGGAGTCGGACAGAAAATGGGTCGATCTTCCGGATGGCAGCTTTGTGGCTCAGATCTATCGGATTAATCTTAACTTTATGTTCAGTCCGAACCTGACCTGGTATAATTTTGCCCAATATGAGAACCAGACTGAGACAATCGGATTGCAATCCAGATTCCAGTGGATAATAAAACCGGGCAAGGAGCTGTTCCTTACCTTCAATTCACCAATAATCGACCCTGCTGAAAGATTCCAGCCTGAGGCGTATGAGGCAAGAGCCAAGGTCAAATATACAATCAGGTTCTGATTCTCGAATTAGTTCTCTGTTAATACTGCCACCCTCTTGTGATATGCCCCCTACCCCCCCAAGTTTCAACTCCTGTCTGTCCCAACGCCCTCTAAAGAGGGGCTAATGCGTCGATTTAGATGAATTAACCCCCCTTCAGGGGGCAGTGGGGCAAAATCATAAGTCACAGAGATTATTCGATTATTGTCATCTCTTTCAGCAGATATCCCGCTCCTGCAAATTTATCAATGATGAACAGGGCATATCTTATATCCAGGCTTATATTCCTGCTCTGTTCCGGGTTAAATGCCATATCGCTCGCCACCCCTTCCCAGGCTCTGTCAAAATTTACCCCAATAAGCTGACCATCAGCATTAATGACCGGACTGCCGGAATTTCCTCCGGTTGTATGGTTGTCTGCAATAAAGCATACCGGGACTTCTCCGTTCCGGGTATAATTTCCGTAATCTTTTGAATTATATAGTTCTCTCAGTCGCGCAGGAACATTATAATCATAAATTCCGGGATTATCTTTTTCCATGATTCCCTTCAGCGTTGTATAATAATTATAATAGACTGCATCTTTAGGGAGATATCCTCTGACCGATCCGTAGGAGACACGCAGTGTGGAATTAGCATCAGGGTAGAAGACTTTTCCCTTGTCAAATTCCATCTGGGCCGTAATATACTTTCTGTTCAGTTTTTGAATAGCACCATTGATACGGCTAAGCTCCGGTCTGACATTAAATGCAAGAAAGTCACTGACACTGATTGCAATGATATAGAAAGGATCCTTTTTCAGCCTGGAGATGTCTGAGGTTTTAAAGTTTGTTACAAATTCATTGAATCTGCTTTCGTCAGTAAAAATCGTTCTGGAATAGAGTTTATCCACAACAGATTGAAAGTCACCATTGCATGAATTCCTGAGCTTAATATATTCAGGCGCCTGCCATGCCGGGTCCACGTTTTCGCCATAAAGGTTCATCAGTGCAACAAACAGTTTTTTATCAGTGATTACATCGTAATTTCTATAGAAACTCTTCCCTGATTGCAGCAGATTGATTTTAATAACCACTGTCTGGTCGTCAGTATGGTCTGTTTCGTACAACTCGGCTAATGGTTTTAAATTTCTCGCAAAACCTATTGCTTCCGTACCACTATTGAAAAACACCTCGCTGGTATAGCTGCTGACAAGATAATACTGGTTCAGTTGCTTATATAATGCCATATACTCATCAAGCATGCTGCCATATTTGTAAGTACGTTCCTTATCTTCATTTATCCAGCTTGTCAGCCTTTTCTCATACTCCTGCTTCTTTTCAATTGTGGTCATCTTTTCCAATCCCTGGTTCTCCCCTATCCATTTTTTCCAGGAATTGGCAAGACCCGATTTCTTGGCCGAGTACTGAATCCGCAACATTGGATCTGATTTCATTGCAGCATCCATAATCTCAATCTTCCTTGACCTGATTTCTATCATTCCAGGATTGAAATAGTTCTTGATCAGATCTATATGAAAGGATGGAACATATGCTGTCGTATTGCCAGGATAACCGAATACCATTGTAAAATCACCCTCTTTTACCCCCTTCAGGGATATCGGGAAATGATATATAGGTTTATACGGCACATTTTCCAATGAATATTCTGCAGGGTTATTTTCCTTACCGGCATAAATTCTGAAAATTGAAAAGTCGCCTGTATGACGTGGCCAGATCCAGTTGTCAGTTTCACCGCCGAATTTGCCAATTGACGAAGGAGGAGCACCAACCAGGCGTATATCCCTGAAAGTTTCATTCACGAAAAGAAAATACTGCCTGCCCATATAAAAAGGTCTGACTATTGCAGAATATCCTGTTCCCTCAGTGGCATTTTTTGTTATTTCCTTTATGTTTGAATTTATAACATTATCATATTCATCATTATCCATTGTATCGGTTATTCCCAGCATCACCCTCTCCGTAACATCCTCCATCCTTTTCAGAAAGGTTACGGTAAGTCCAGGATTTGGCAATTCCTCATTTCTTGACATAGCCCAGAACCCATTGGTCAGATAATCATTCTCAAGGCTTGAATGCTTTTGTATCTGGCTGTAACCGCAATGGTGATTTGTTATCAGCAGTCCGTCTGAGGATATAACCTCCCCGGTACAACCTCCTCCAAATTGTACTATTGCATCCTTCATGCAGGCCTTGTTTACACTATAAATATCTTCCGCTGAAAGTTTAAATCCCTTTTCCTGCATCAGCCTGATATTGTATTTTTCGATCAGCACAGGGATCCACATACCCTCATCCGCCCTGGCAGAGAGGGAAAGGAACAAAGTCAGTAATAGTATGCCAATAAGTGATTTTAAATTCATAGAGACCTTTTTTTCTATTGATACTTTTGTCTTTTGTCTTTTGTTCCCGCAGTGCGGGATTTCGTCACTGCGTTCCTCAACTTTTGTCTTTTGTCTTTTGTCTTTTGTCTTTTGTCTTTTGATAACTAAACTCTTTTTCACCCCCCGCCCGACACGCTCCCCAGGAGGGGAGCTCTTAGGAAACAAATTCCTGCAGTTCTTTATACAGAGTTCTCACCGGCAAGCCAACGACATTAAAATAGGAGCCCTCAATTGCAGAACAGGCTACCAGTCCAATCCATTCCTGTATGCCATAGGCTCCGGCCTTATCATAAGGTTTGTAATTAATGATATAATAACTGATCTCCTCCGGCGTGAGAGGATCAAATGTTACCTGTGATGAAACGGAGAAGGTTTTTTCCTTTCCGGCAGATAAAAGTGTTACACCTGTTATCACCTCATGAGTGTTGCCAGAGATCTCCCTCAGCATATACTCCGCCTCATTAAAATCCTTTGGTTTACCCAGGACTTTTTTATTGCACCATACAATGGTATCAGCAGTAATGACAATTTCATTGCCTGATAATTCACCGATAAAAGACAATGCCTTCTGTCGTGAAACATACTCTGCTATTGACCTGCCATCAAGTCCATCCGGGAAATTTTCAGGATAATCCTTAACAATAACATCAAACTTAAGGCCAAGTTCCTGAAGCATCTTCTGCCGTCTTGGGGAGCGTGAAGCAAGAATTATTCTGTGGTTCTCCAGGATATCATTTATCATACTCAAAAAAGATTCCAGGTTAGTATTACTTTAACAACGAGGGAATACAGAATGCCGGTCAGCATTACTACTTTCATAATACTGCTGGCATTGTGAAGCTGTTTCCTGCTACTGCTGATAACCACTTTGAATATGACATATGCAAGAGGCAATACTATGGCAACGGAAAGATAAGCAAGAGTAATTATATCATTGATAAATAAATACCAGGTAAGATAAAGCAGGGTTATGGTTAATACCACCAGGCTTACTGATACTATCTTGGCCGGAAGAACCCCGATTACCACAGGGACTGTATTTCTGCCATAGGCGATATCACCTTCAAAATCTTCGATGTCCTTTATTATTTCACGTGTAAGAGTGGTAAGAAATGCAAAAACTGCGAATCCTCCGACCCAGTAAAAAATAAAGTTAAACTCCGGCAGAGTTGAAGCATTCAATGTATAATATCTGTATAATGCCGGCCATTCGTATATAACAACCAGAAGCGGAACCATCGCAACAAGCGTTGCAACAACCAGATTGCCAATCAGAAACTGCCTCTTGTAACTTGCAGAATAAAAATAGAGCAATCCGGAAACAATCAGAAACATTGTTCCAAGCCAGAGATATCCGGCTTTCCATGAAATATAGAATCCAAAGGAGACACCAATAATATTAAAGATATTGTGCCACATCATAGCCTGTCGCCTTGGGATACTGGTACCAACAATTACCTTGCCTTTATTGATCAGGTCTGTTTTTATATCAAAATAATCATTGATTACATACCCTCCGGCTGTAAGAAAGACTGTAGCAAGTACAAGCAGGATGAAATCAACCAGCGAAAACTGTAAAACCATTGGAACCTCTTCTCCTGTTCCGTTGAGAAGGATTACCCCTATCTTTCCAATAACCGGTTCAATAACAGTATATCTCATCAGAACCATAGTTAAAATAACTATAATAAGGTTCTTCCAACGGATAAGGTTAAAAAATGCTATCATATACTACCAGGAAAAAGCGTCAGAATCCATCCATTTGTTATGCAACCTGAGTACCTGTTCAATGACATCCCTTACACAGCCCTCTCCTCCTTTTTTATCTGATACATAGGAAGCCACCTGTCTGATTTCGCTGTCGGCATCCGAGGGACATACGGAAAGACCGGCTTCCTTCATCACTTCATAATCAGGGATATCATCCCCCATGAACAGGACATCGCTTCTATTGAGATTATATCTCTTAAGGAAATCGCTGAAATGGTCCAGTTTTGACCGGCTGTTCAGATAGATATCCTTTACGCCAAGCAATTTAAGCCTCTTCCTGTACTCTTTTGAACTGCTTCCTGAAATTACACAGACACGATAACCTTTTCTCACTGCAAGCTGAATGGCATAACCGTCACGAAGATTTACAGTTCTGTTGGGAACTCCGAAAGCATTGAGTGCAATTGTCTGGGTTGACAGTACGCCATCAATATCGAAAACAAAAGCCTTGACATTTACCAGGTCTTCTTTAAAATTAGCCATTCTTCACAACTTGTAATGATAATTAATTATCGACATCGTCATCTCACTGTAAATCTTCTGCAATTCAGGTGAGAAGGAGAGTAATTCCAAATGCCTCCCTATTGTATTCTGGTCATTTCTTACGGCAGGTCCTGTCTGCGATTTTTCCGGCCCCAGATCCATTGCTTTTGATACCGTTTCCTTAAGCAACGGGAAAAATATTTCAAACGGAACTTCTGCCTTTTCAGCAACCTTCTTACCTCCGGTCAGCATATGGTTGGTAAAGTTACAAATAAAAACCGCTGCAAGATGAAGCATTATCCTCTGTTCAGTACTAAGAAAACAGGTTTTCCCTCCGATTGCGGCTGCCAGCTCTTCCAGAATAGAAGTTGACTGCAAATCAGATGATTCAAGCAAAAGAGGCAGATCACTGAAATCAACTTTTCGCTCCATGGAAAAAGTCTGAAGGGGATAAAAAACTCCCTTTCTTGATATATGTTCAGGAAATACATCCAATCCGATACTGCCTGCCGTGTGGACAACCAGTGTATCAACAGGGCATCTCAGATTTTCAAGCACATTCCTCAGCCTGTGATCGGGAACTGCAACAATTATAATATCTGTTGATACCGGAAATTCAGGGATTGATGACCATGAGGCCTCACACGATTCAGCAAGTCGCCGTCCTCTTTCTTCAGTCAGCGAAACTATCAGATCAACCTTTATTCCTGCTTCATATATCTTTCCGGATAATGCAGTTGCCACTTTTCCCGCTCCAGCAAAAGAAATATTGTGGTTAAACATCGGATATTTTTTAAGAAATATACAAAATTGCAGGATTAATGAACAGCAACCAATAAAAAAATTCCGGATTTACAGCAGAAATCCGGAATTCAAATAATATTAATAAATCAGTCTATTACTTACCATACAGATTCACATATACATCTGTAACTTCTACATCATATGTCTTATAATAGCTTCCGTAGGATGAGTTCCCGGCCTGCTGTATATAAGTACAATTCCAGTATGCATAGCCTGATATAAGGAGTTCATCTCCTGACTTATAATCTGACAATTTTGGAAACATCTCACCCGGATTGCAGAAATTATATGTAGAATAGGGATCATTCAGAGTTCTGAAAGAGATTGATGAGCCTGTATCCCAATATACATATGCCCGCTCGTTGGTAAGGGTAAACAATATATCCTTGCCGCATCCGCATTTAGCCTGCTTCTTGCAACCGGGGAAGGAAGCCATTGGAGCAACAATAATAAGTATAACAAGAAGTTTTCTTAACATGTTCCTTTTCATAGCAGATATTTCTTATGATACGAGTAAATTTATGTGCAAGATAAGGATTTTATTTTAAGCCTGAGCAGTGGGACCGCCAAAAGTTAATGGCATGGCTGGTCCGGAACCTTTAACATCCTTAATCTGCCCATGAACGCTCTCATACTTGGCAATATTATCCTGGAGAGCGGCAACAAGCCTTTTCGCATGTTCAGGAGTAAGAATAATTCTCGATTTGACCTGTGCCTTCGGTATCCCGGGCATAATCCTTATAAAGTCGATGACAAATTCAGAGGCTGAATGAGTTATTACGGCAAGGTTTGAATATGTACCCTGGGCAATTTCTTCATTCAGCTCAATACTGATTTGTCCCTGATTCTTGGGATCTGTCATATTCTGTAAATTTATTTACCAGCTACGATTTCAGCTTCATGATGTATGCCAACCAGATTTTCATACTCGTCGAGCGAGCCAACGATAATACTGTTATATTGACGCTGGCCTGTTCCGGCCGGAATGAGGTGTCCCACGATAACATTCTCCTTAAGACCCTCAAGCCTGTCAATTTTGCCAAGGATTGCAGCTTCATTAAGCACTTTTGTAGTCTCCTGGAAGGAGGCAGCAGAGAAGAAGCTCTTTGTCTGAAGCGAAGCCCGGGTTATACCCTGAAGAACCTGACTTGATGTTGCCGGAATAGCATCCCTTGCCTCAACAACCTTCATGTCGCGGCGTTTCAGAACAGAATTATCATCTCTTAGCTTACGGGCTGTGACAATCATACCCGGACGAAGCGTCTGGGAATCACCGCTGTCTATTATAACTTTCTTGCCATAGATCCAGTCATTTTCATCCATGAACTCAAGCTTGTCTACAATCTGACGTTCCAGGAATTTTGTATCACCCGGATCGACGATCTCAACTTTTCGCATCATCTGGCGCACTATGATCTCAAAATGTTTATCATTGATCTTAACACCCTGAAGACGATACACTTCCTGAATCTCATTAACTATATATTCCTGTACTTTTGTTGGACCTTTTATAGCAAGGATATCTGAAGGAGTTATGGCTCCGTCGGAAAGGGGGATACCTGCCTTTACATAATCATTTTCCTGTACCAGAATCTGTTTTGAGAGCGGTACAAGGTATTTTTTGGTCTCGTCCGTTTTTGACTTTATTGAGATTTCCCTGTTGCCTCTCTTTATTTTTCCGAATGTAACTTCACCGTCAATCTCTGAAACTATTGCAGGGTTTGAAGGGTTACGGGCTTCAAAGAGCTCGGTAACACGAGGAAGACCTCCGGTTATATCACCTGATTTTCCTACTGCACGGGGTATCTTGGCAAGAACTTCGCCTGCTTCAACAAGCTTGTCGGTATCAACAACAAGATGAGAACCTACAGGCAGGTTATATACTCTCAGTTCTTCTCCCTTCGGAGAAAGAATCTTGATTGCCGGGTTTTTGGTCTTATCCCTGCTCTCTATAATCACTTTTTCCTTAAATCCGGTCTGTTCGTCTGATTCTTCACGGAATGTTATCCCTTCAATAAGGTAATCATAACCTATCTTACCTCCAAGTTCTGAAATAATAACTGCGTTGAACGGATCCCATTCACAAATAAGCTTACCCTTTTCAATTTCCTGTCCTGGCTTAACATAAAGCTTTGAACCATAAGGGATTGTATGAGTTGTAAGGGCAATACCCGTCTTCTTGTCCACTATTCTGAGTTCAGCCAGACGTCCGATAACTATATCTATGTCTCCCTTTTCAGCGTCTTTCCTGGGAACGGTTCTGATCTCTTCAATCTCGGCAATTCCACCGTAACGTGCAACAAGTCTCGATTCAGTGGTTATGTTAGATGCAGTACCCCCAACGTGGAATGTTCGGAGAGTGAGCTGAGTACCAGGCTCACCGATACTCTGAGCTGCGATAACACCGACAGCTTCTCCTTTCTGTACCATTCTTCCGTTGGCCAGATTACGGCCATAACATTTTGCACATACTCCTTTTTTGGATTCGCATGTAAGAACCGAACGAATTTCAACCTGTTCAATCGGAGAATCTTCAACTTTTCTTGCCAGTTCTTCAGTAAGTTCCTGACCTGAATCAACAATAAGTTCTCCTGTAAGGGGGTGGTATACATTATGAACTGCAGTACGGCCAAGAACTCTTTCGTACAATGATTCGACAACTTCTTCATTCTTCTTGATCGCCGTTGCTATCAATCCTCTGAGAGTGCCGCAGTCTTCTTCATTTATGATTACATCCTGAGAAACGTCTACAAGCCTTCGTGTCAGATAACCGGCGTCAGCTGTCTTCAGAGCTGTATCGGCAAGACCCTTACGGGCACCGTGTGTTGAAATAAAGTATTCAAGAACGGATAATCCTTCCTTAAAATTAGACAGAATAGGGTTCTCGATAATCTCTGAACCAGTCGATCCTGATTTCTGAGGTTTAGCCATCAGTCCCCTCATGCCGGAGAGCTGGCGGATCTGCTCCTTGGAACCCCTGGCCCCTGAATCGAGCATCATGTATACTGAATTGAAGCCCTGCTTGTCATTCGAAAGCTGTTTCATGAGCGACTGTGTAAGTCGTGCATTGACGTGTGTCCAGATGTCGATGATCTGGTTATAGCGTTCGTTATTTGTTATGAATCCCATGCTGTAGTTGTTCAGCACCTCTTCGACCTGATCATAGCCTTCGGCAACGAACTTCGTCTTTTCCTCAGGTATAATAACATCATCAAGATTGAATGAGAGGCCGCCTTTAAAGGCAGAATAGAATCCAAGGTTCTTTATAGCATCGAGGAAGTCAGCTGTTTTGGCTGTCCCTGCCAGTTTCAGAACGCGTCCGATTATATCCCTGAGGGATTTTTTGGTAAGAATCTCATTTATATAGCCTACTTCTACAGGAACATACTGGTTAAATATTACCCTTCCGACAGTAGTTTCAACAATATGGTTAATGAATTCACCCTCTTTCCTGTCATTGACTTTAACCTTTATATAGGCATGAAGGTCAATCTTTCCTTCATTATATGCAATATTGACTTCTTCAGCAGAGTAGAATACAAGACCTTCACCCCTGACCTTTTCCGTTTCAGTGCTCTTTCTTCCCTTTGTAATATAATAAAGTCCAAGAACCATGTCCTGGGAAGGAACAGTTATCGGAGCACCGTTAGCCGGGTTCAGAATATTATGAGAAGCCAGCATGAGCATCTGAGCTTCAAGAATTGCGCCATTTCCCAGCGGCAGATGGACAGCCATCTGGTCACCGTCGAAGTCAGCGTTAAATGCCGTACATACCAGCGGGTGAAGCTGGATTGCCTTTCCCTCTATCAGTTTTGGCTGGAATGCCTGTATTCCAAGCCTGTGAAGGGTTGGAGCCCGGTTCAGAAGAACAGGGTGTCCCTTCAGAACGTTTTCAAGGATATCCCAAACCACAGGATCTTTCCTGTCTACGATCTTTTTCGCCGATTTTACAGTCTTTACAATACCACGCTCTATGAGTTTGCGGATAATAAAGGGTTTATAAAGCTCTGCAGCCATATCCTTTGGTAAACCGCATTCATGGAGTCCAAGCTCCGGACCGACAACTATTACTGAACGTGCAGAATAGTCAACCCTTTTACCGAGGAGATTCTGACGGAATCTTCCCTGTTTTCCTTTCAGGCTGTCGCTAAGAGATTTAAGTGGCCTGTTGGCATCAGTCTTAACAGCATTTGCCTTACGTGAATTATCGAAAAGTGAATCAACAGCCTCCTGAAGCATCCGTTTTTCGTTACGCAGAATCACTTCGGGAGCTTTGATCTCAATAAGCCTTTTTAAGCGGTTGTTCCTGATTATAACCCTCCTGTAAAGATCGTTAAGGTCGCTTGTTGCAAAACGTCCTCCATCCAGAGGCACAAGTGGTCTCAGTTCAGGAGGAATTACGGGCACTACTTTTATTATCATCCATTCAGGTTTATTAACCTGCTTGGAATCCCTGAAAGCTTCCACTACCTGAAGGCGTTTCAGAGCTTCGTTTTTACGCTGCTGTGAAGTTTCAGTGTTTGCCCTGTGACGAAGTGCGTATGACATCTCATCGAGATCGATACGGCCAAGAAGCTTATAGAGAGCCTCTGCACCCATATCTGCAACAAACTTATCAGGATGGTTATCCTCGAGGTACTGGTTTTCTTTTGGAAGCGATTCAGTTATTTCAAGGTATTCCTCCTCAGTCAGGAAATCGAGATATTTTACCCCGTCAACTGCTTTGATGCCAGGGTTGATAACCACATATCTCTCATAGTAGATAATGGAATCGAGCTTCTTGGTCGGAAGGCCGAGAAGATATCCTATTTTATTGGGCAGGGAACGGAAATACCAGATATGAGCTACCGGAACTACGAGTGAGATATGACCCATTCTTTCACGGCGTACCTTCTTTTCTGTTACCTCAACACCGCAACGGTCGCAAACTATACCTTTGTAGCGGATCCTTTTGTACTTTCCGCAATGGCACTCATAATCCTTAACCGGACCGAAAATCCTTTCGCAAAAGAGACCATCACGCTCAGGTTTATAGGTACGGTAATTAATTGTCTCGGGCTTTAATACCTCACCGCTGGAGCGGTCAAGTATCTCTTCAGGAGAAGCGAGGCCTATCGAGATTTTCGAGTAACTGGTTTTTGTTTTGTTATCTCTTCTGAATGACATATGTCGAATATTTATAAAAATCTAAAACTAAAAATTCAAAACCCGGCGCTGTATATACTTTAGTCAAGTATCACGCTAAGTCCGAGACCTCTCAGTTCGTGCAGGAGAACATTAAGTGATTCCGGAATACCTGGAAGAGGCATTGGTTCTCCCTTCACAATAGCTTCATATGCTTTGGCACGGCCAACAACATCATCAGATTTTATAGTGAGTATTTCCTGCAATATATGTGCTGCACCAAAGGCTTCAAGCGCCCAGACTTCCATTTCACCAAAACGCTGGCCTCCGAACTGGGCTTTACCTCCAAGAGGTTGCTGTGTAATAAGAGAATAAGGACCGATAGAACGGGCATGCATCTTATCATCGACCATATGGCCAAGTTTGAGCATATATATTACGCCAACAGTGGCAGGCTGATCGAATCTTTCACCTGTACCTCCGTCATACAGATAGGTCTTCCCGTATTGAGGAAGGTTTGCAGAGGAAGTATATTCGTTTATCTGACTGATTGTTGCACCATCGAAAATCGGTGTTGAGAACTGCAGTCCGAGTTTCTGGCCTGCCCATCCGAGAACAGTTTCATAAATCTGTCCAAGGTTCATCCTTGAAGGCACACCAAGCGGGTTCAATACTATGTCAACAGGGGTACCATCCTCAAGGAATGGCATATCTTCAGCACGGACTATCCTGGCAACGATACCTTTGTTCCCATGACGTCCTGCCATCTTATCCCCTACTTTAACCTTACGTTTCTTGGCAATGTAGACTTTTGCAAGACGAACTATACCGGCTGGCAGTTCATCGCCGATAGTAATATTATACTTTCTGCGCTTATAGATTCCATCAATCTCCTTATACTTAATTATATAATTATGAAGAAGCTGCTTGATGCTGTCATTTTTCTTCTTATCAGTGGTCCACTTGTTTGGATTGACATTCAGAAAATCTACCTCCTGGAGTTGTTTAAGAGTAAACTTGCTCCCTTTTGGAATAACGTCTACGTTCAGGTAATCCTTGACACCCTGCGAAGTTTTGCCATTGACAAGAATAAAAAGTTTATCGACAAGCCTTGCTTTCAGATCATCCACACTCCTGTTGAATTCAGTCTCGATCTTGTCGAGCATTGGTTTCTCCACTGCTTTGGCTTTTCTGTCTTTGATAGCCCTTGTAAACAGTTTTTTGTCAATTACCACTCCTTCAAGAGAAGGACCTGCTTTCAGGGAGGCATCTTTAACGTCCCCTGCTTTATCACCGAAGATGGCGCGCAGGAGTTTTTCTTCCGGTGATGGATCAGATTCTCCCTTTGGCGTTATTTTACCAATAAGGATATCACCCGGTCTGATATGTGCTCCAATCCTGATAAGACCATTCTCATCGAGGTTTTTGGTAGCTTCCTCGCTTACGTTGGGAATATCGGATGTAAGCTCTTCCAGTCCTCGCTTTGTGTCGCGGACCTCAAGCTGGTATTCATCAATATGAACCGAAGTAAAATAGTCCTCCTGTACAACTTTCTCAGATATCACGATAGCATCCTCGAAGTTATACCCTTTCCAGGGCATGAAAGCTACTTTAAGGTTTCTTCCGAGAGCAAGTTCTCCGTTCTTGGTTCCATATCCTTCCGTCAGCACCTGTCCTTTTACAACTTTTTCTCCCTTTCTGACCACAGGAAGAAGGTTTATACATGTATTCTGGTTTGTTTTCCTGTATTTTGGAAGGGTATACCTCCTTATATCGTCATCAAAGCTGACAAATTTCTCCTCATCGGTGCGGGTGTATCTGATAACGATTTCGTTTGAATCAACGAATTCAACAATACCATCGCCCTCAGCCATATACAGAATCCGGCTATCCCTGATAACCTGTGCTTCAAGCCCGGTACCCACTATCGGTGCTTCGGGATTGATCAGAGGAACAGCCTGTCTCATCATGTTAGAACCCATGAGAGCCCTGTTGGCATCATCATGCTCAAGGAAGGGGATAAGAGAGGCAGCTATAGAGGCAATCTGGTTAGGAGCGACATCCATAAGGTCTACCTTTGAGACCTCTTCAAAGGGATAATCAGCCTCGTACCGGCATTTTGCCCTGGCATTTTCAAAATGTCCGTCTTTCAGAAGCGGGGCATTTGCCTGGGCAATCATTTTTTCTTCTTCCTCCTCTGCACTCAGCCATACAATACCATCTTCACTGAAATCGACCTGGGCATCGTTCACCTTTCTGTAAGCAGTTTCGATAAATCCGAGGGTATTAATCTTGGCATAGACGCACAGGGAAGATATAAGGCCTATGTTTGGTCCTTCAGGTGTTTCAATCGGGCAGAGACGGCCATAATGTGTATAATGAACGTCCCTGACTTCAAAACCGGCTCTTTCGCGGGAAAGACCCCCGGGTCCGAGAGCTGACAACCGGCGCTTGTGAGTCATTTCAGCAAGCGGATTGGTCTGATCCATGAACTGCGACAACTGGTTGGTTCCGAAGAATGAGTTAATTACTGATGAAAGGGTCTTTGAATTTATAAGATCTACGGGTGTGAACACCTCATTGTCCCTCACATTCATTCTTTCACGGATTGTACGGGCCATGCGGGCCAGACCGACACCAAACTGGGAATACAACTGCTCACCGACAGTACGAACCCTCCTGTTGCTGAGATGGTCAATATCGTCAATATCTGTTTTGGAGTTTATAAGCTCGATCAGATAGCCGATGATTTTAATAATATCTTCTCTTGTAAGAATCTTGACTGACATATCAGTTTCAAGACCCAGTTTTTTGTTAATCCTGTAGCGGCCAACCTCGCCAAGATCATATCTCTTGTCAGAGAAAAACAGCTTGTCAATAACATCACGGGCAGTTGCCTCATCAGGTGGTTCTGCGTTTCTCAGCTGACGGTATATATAGATAACCGCCTCTTTTTCGGAGTTGCACGGGTCTTTCTGAAGAGTGTTATATATTATTGCATAATCAGACAGGGTAGTATCGTCCTTATGCAGAAGGATTGCCTTTGCACCGGAGTCAACTATCAGGTCAACATGTTCTGATTCAATTATTGTCTCCCTGTCAAGTATTACTTCATTTCTTTCTATTGAAACAACCTCGCCGGTATCCTCATCAACAAAATCCTCCACCCATGTCCTTAGCACCCTGGCAGCCAGTTTGCGTCCGACAAGCTTTTTGATATTTGTTTTTGAGACTTTATGTTCTTCAGCAAGGTTAAAGATCTCCAGGATCTCCTTATCGCTTTCGAATCCGATAGCTCTCAGGAGAGTTGTTACCGGCAGTTTTTTCTTTCTGTCGATATATGCATACATCACATTGTTAATGTCGGTAGCAAATTCTATCCATGAGCCCTTGAAGGGTATAATTCTCGCTGAATACAGTTTGGTACCGTTTGCATGTATACTTTGACCAAAGAATACTCCCGGTGACCGGTGCAGCTGGGAAACTACGACCCTTTCTGCACCATTTATTACAAATGTTGCACGTTCAGTCATATACGGAACGGTTCCAAGATAAACATCCTGGATTACCGTATCAAAATCCTCATGTTCCGGATCGGTACAGTAGAGTTTCAGTTTTGCTTTGAGAGGAACGCTGAAAGTGAGTCCGCGTTCGATACACTCTTCGATTGTATAGCGTGGAGGGTCAATATAATAATCAAGAAATTCAAGAACGAAATTGTTTCTTGTATCAGTTATAGGAAAATTCTCAGTAAAGACCTTAAAGAGTCCCTCCTTTTTCCTGTTTTCGGGAGTTGTTCCAAGCTGAAAAAACTCACCGAAGGATTTCAACTGAATATCCAGAAAATCAGGGTATTCCAGCTGATTTTTCCTGGAAGCGAAACTTATTCTTTCGGTATTTTTTGAGGACATTTATTAAAAGATTAAGTGAACTTATAAATTAAAGAACAAAAAGGCTTAGTCCCGGTAAATCGGGACTAAACCTATAACCCAGCAATCAGGTATACTATTTAAGTTCAACTTCAGCTCCTGCTTCTACTAATTGACTTTTTATTGCTTCTGCTTCATCTTTGGAAACACCTTCCTTAACCGGGGAAGGAGCAGCATCAACAACTGCTTTTGCTTCTTTCAGTCCGAGGCCTGTGATATCTTTCACGAGTTTAACAATCTGTAATTTCTGTCCTCCGGCTGCTTTGAGGATAACGTCGAATGTTGATTTTTCTTCAACAGCAGCAGTTTCGCTACTGGCAACTGGTCCGGCAACAGCCACAGCTGCGGCTGCAGGTTCAATGCCATACTCATCTTTGAGTATTTTAGCCAGTTCGTTTACTTCTTTTACAGATAAGTTAACCAGTTCTTCTGCAAATTTCTTAAGATCTGCCATTTTTTATTGATTTTTAATTGATTATACGTTAATTATTCTTCTCTTTTTGACAGTGTTTCAAGAACACCATGAATTTTAGTTCCACCTGATTGCAGGGCACCAATAACACGTTTTGCAGGTGACTGCAGAAGCATTATAACATCACCGATCAGTTCGTTCTTAGTTTTGACGGAGATGAGTGCATCAAGCATATTATCTCCAACATAAATAGATTCCTGAACGTATGCCCCTTTTAATACAGGTTTATCATGTTTTCTGCGGAATTCCTTAATTAGTTTAGCAGGAACATTTCCGGATTGTGCAAACATGATGGACGAAGTACCTTTAAGAACCGGATAAAGTTCTTCAAAGTTTCCATTAGACTGCTCCAGTGCTCTTTTAAGCAGTGTATTCTTAACAACAATGAGTTTTATGTCGTTTTCAAAACACTTTCTGCGAAGGTCACTTGTATCAGCTGCATTAAGCTGAGCAGTATCAGTCAGATAAAAGTGGCTGTACTCTTTTAATTTCTCAGCAAGGCTGTCTATGATAGCATTTTTTTCTTCCCGTCTCATTTTAATTCAAGTATTTACTTAATAAATTAATCATCAAGACCTTTTGGATCGATCTTTACTCCCGGGCTCATTGTGCTTGAGAGGAATACGCTACGTATGTAGGTTCCTTTGGCAGCAGCCGGTTTAAGCTTGTTTACAATTGAGATGAACTCTCTTGCATTTTCAACGATCTTCTGAGGCTCAAATGAGACTTTTCCGATAGAGGCATGAATGATCCCGGTCTTGTCAACCTTGAAATCAATCTTCCCCTGCTTCACTTCTTTAACAGCCTTACCTATTTCCATGGTAACAGTACCACTTTTCGGGTTTGGCATTAGTCCGCGCGGACCGAGTATGCGACCTAACTGACCGACCTTTCCCATTACTGATGGCATGGTTATTATAACATCCATATCAGTCCAACCGCCTTTGATCTTTTCGACAAAATCGTCAAGACCAACGAAATCGGCTCCGGCTTCTTTTGCTTCAGCCTCCTTATCGGGGGTGCAGAGAACGAGTACACGTGTCTCTCTGCCAGTTCCGTGAGGAAGTGAAACTACGCCGCGAACCATCTGATTGGATTTCCTCGGATCTATACCTAACCTTACATCTAAATCGATAGAAGCATCAAATTTGGTCTTGGTCATTTCCTTAACCAAAGAGGAAGCCTCTTTCAATGTATAAAGCCTGTCCTTGTCAAGTTTTTCAAGAGCAGACTTTTGGTTTTTGGTAAGTTTAGTCATTTTTTCTCCTAATTAATTATTTTACCGGGAACTCTCCTCTAACGGTTATTCCCATACTTCTGGCTGTTCCAGCTACCATTCGCATAGCGGCCTCAACTGTAAAACAGTTCAAGTCCTCCATTTTATCCGAAGCAATTGTTTTGACCTGGTCCCAGGAAATTGATGCTACCTTGTCTCTGTTAGGTTCCTGAGAACCTTTCTTAGCTTTAGCAACCTCAAGAAGCTGTACGGCAACCGGTGGTGTTTTTGTAACAAATTCGAACGATTTATCTGCATAAACCGTAATAACTACCGGTATTACTTTTCCAGCCTTGTCCTGAGTCCTCGCATTAAATTGCTTACAGAAATCCATAATATTCACACCTTTCGAACCCAGTGCGGGTCCGACAGGTGGAGATGGATTAGCTCCTCCGCCACGAATCTGTAACTTGATCAGTCCAGCAACTTCTTTTGCCATAATTTTAAATTTGCGTATTTATTGCGAGAGCTTGATAGTTATTCAGGAAGCATTATGAATATTACAACTATCAATATCTTCTGTTAATTCTCTTTTTCAACCTGCATAAAGCTAAGCTCAAGAGGTGTTTTCCTGCCGAAAATCTTAACCATCACCTTGAGCTTTTTCTTTTCATCATTCACCTCTTCAATTATTCCCGTAAAACTGTTGAAAGGGCCGTCAATAACTTTTACCGATTCACCGACAAAGAATGGAACATTAAGCTCCTCGTCGCTTGCATTCAGCTCATCAACCTTCCCGAGGATACGGTTAATCTCAGCTTTTCTGAGGGGTACCGGTTCCCCATCCTGTGAACCAAGAAAACCGATCACATTCGGCACATTTCTCAGCAGATGCGGAATCTCGCCTACCAGGACTGCTTCAACAAGTACATAGCCGGGAAAGAATGTCCTCTCCTTGCTTATTTTTTTCCCGGCCCTTATCTGATAAACCTTTTCGGTCGGGATAAGTACCTGTGAGACATACTCCTCAAGCTTAAGGCGAGCCACTTCACTATCGATATACTCCTTGACTTTCTTTTCCTTTCCGCCGATAGCTCTCAGGACATACCACCTTTTTATATTCTCACCCATTGCAACCTTCTTCTGTTAGTATAACAAACTGTAAATAAATTGCATTGCTCTGCTGAAGACAAAATCCATCCCTGAGACTATAAGGGCAAAGATCAGAGAAGTCACCATAACTAAAACGGCGCTGTTCTGAAGCTCACTCCATGTAGGCCAGGTAACCTTGTGCATGAGTTCTGTGAATGATTCCTGAAAATATCTTTTTATATTCATATTACTAGTAATTTAGCACGGGAGGAGAGACTCGAACTCCCGACACCTGGTTTTGGAGACCAGTGCTCTACCAACTGAGCTACACCCGTTTATTGTTGGCGTCACGATGTACTGTGACGCCAAAAAATATCCCCAAATTATTATTCCAGAACTTCAGTCACCTGGCCGGCACCAACTGTCCTGCCACCTTCACGGATAGCAAAACGAAGACCAACATTGATAGCAACCGGATAGATAAGGTCAACTGTAATTGTAACATTATCACCAGGCATAACCATTTCTGTTCCTTCAGGAAGGGTGATCTCACCAGTAATATCAAGTGTCCTTATATAGAACTGAGGACGGTATTTATTGTGGAACGGAGTATGGCGTCCTCCTTCTTCTTTCTTAAGAACATAAACCTCTGCCTTGATCTTGGTATGAGGTGTTATTGATCCCGGCTTGGCAAGAACCATACCTCTCTTAATCTCTTTCTTGTCTACACCGCGGAGAAGCAAACCTACGTTATCACCAGCTTCACCCCTGTCGAGTATCTTGCGAAACATTTCAACACCGGTACATACTGATTTGCGTTTTGTAGCTCCAAGTCCGATCAGTTCAAGCTCATCGCCCGTAAGGACAACGCCTGTTTCGATACGGCCTGTTGCAACTGTTCCGCGGCCGGTGATTGAAAATACATCTTCAACCGGCATAAGAAACGGCTTCTCATTTTCACGGGGAGGTATTGGAATGTATGCGTCAACAGCATTCATCAGGTCCATAACCTTTTCTTCCCATTTTGCTTCACCATGCATTGCACCGAGGGCAGAACCACGGATAACTGGTGCATTGTCGCCATCAAATTTATAGAAGTTAAGAAGATCGCGAACCTCCATCTCAACAAGCTCAAGAAGCTCTTCATCTTCAACCATGTCAACCTTATTCATAAACACAAGCACAGAAGGTACGTTAACCTGGTGTGCAAGCAGGATATGTTCACGTGTCTGAGGCATCGGTCCGTCATCCGCGGCAACCACCAGGATCGCACCGTCCATCTGTGCAGCACCTGTAACCATATTCTTGATATAGTCAGCGTGGCCCGGACAGTCAACGTGTGCATAGTGACGTGAAGCTGTCTGATATTCAACGTGAGCAGTGTTAATAGTAATACCCCTTTCCTTTTCTTCAGGAGCATTATCAATTGAGTCAAAATCCCTGACCTCAGAGAGGCCTCTCTTGGCAAGGACCATAGTGATCGCTGCCGTCAGAGTGGTTTTACCATGGTCAACGTGACCAATTGTACCAATATTTACGTGCGGTTTCGACCTGTCAAATTTTTCTTTTGCCATAACTCCAAGCGTATTAAATTAAGTTTATCTATATTCAATCATAATCATTTTCCTGTTGAGCCGGAGGGGGGAATTGAACCCCCGACCCCTTCCTTACCAAGGAAGTGCTCTACCCCTGAGCTACTCTGGCCGCAAAAAGTGAGCGGGAGACGGTACTCGAAACCGCGACCCTTAGCTTGGAAGGCTAATGCTCTACCAACTGAGCTACTCCCGCTTAATATCGTCCAAAAGAGCCTCTAATCCAGATTGTCCAGGTCTTAATCCCGGTCTGTACCCGTTTTATGTGGGGAGAGCAGGATTCGAACCTACGAAGGCATTTGCCAGCAGATTTACAGTCTGCCCCAGTTGGCCGCTTTGGTATCTCCCCTATAAAACAGAGTTGAACTCTTAAGACACACTTTTACAAGTCTTTCAAGAGCCGATGAAGGGATTCGAACCCCCGACCTGCAGATTACAAATCAGCTGCTCTGGCCAACTGAGCTACATCGGCAATTTAAAGAACGCACCGCAAGAGCATAAATAACCCTCAAAAAACGGTTTGCAAATGTATGAATTTAAATTTTATTATTCAAAATAAATCTGCCTATTTTTATCAAGAGATTTTTCAGATCCCTCTCTTCTTCTGTTTGTACTTGGTTATCTGCTTCTTAAGTGCATCTATAGCCTCGTCGGTGGACTCTTCAAATGTTTTGCTCTGCTTCTTCGCAAATAAGGAACTACCCGATATCTCCACCTTTATTTCGCTGATTTTGTTCTCACGCTCCTGATCCTTGTCAAGCCTGAGATAAACCTCGGCATTTACAATATCCTCACCAAACTGGGCAAGCTTCTCCAGCTTCTGATGAACAAAGTCGATAAGTTTCTTGTCAGCGTCAAACCTTACTGAATGAATCTGAATGTTCATAGTAGTCCTCCTCGTTTTTTGGTTAATATTTAAGCTCTCGGATGAGCCTGTTTGTATATATTCTTGAGTTTCTCAAATGTATTGTGAGTATAAATCTGTGTAGCAGAAAGGTTTGCATGTCCCAAAAACTCCTTTATGGAGTTAAGGTCAGCTCCCCTGTTAAGCATATGGGTGGCAAAGGTATGTCTTAAAATATGCGGACTCTTCTTCTCAATCGTAGTAACCATCGCCAGATACCTGTTAACTGTATTATAAACATATTTATCGTATAACTTGTTCCCTTTGTCTGTAACAAAAAACCACCCCTCCTTTCCCGTCATCAGCCCCGCATCCCTCACCGTGATATATTCCTTAAGCCTATCTGTAAAATGCTTTACCACCGGTATGATACGCTGCTTGTTCCTCTTTCCGGTTACCTTAAGGGTACCTTCAGCCAGATCAACATCACTGTTCCTGAGCCCTATTAGCTCTGCCCTCCTCATTCCTGTCAGGTACAGCATCTCGATTATTGTACGGTTCCTTATTCCGGCAAAGTCATCCCCAAAACTATTCTGGTCAAGAAGTTCATCAAGAGCTCCCTCTTCAACAAAGACAGGCAGACTCTTTTTTCTTTTTGGCAGGGATACTTTTTCAAGCGGATCACCCTTCATAAGTCCCTCTTTCCTGAAGATACCGGTAGAAAACCCTCAGACAGGAGATCTTCCTGTGAACACTTACCGCAGAATAATTATTTTCGAGCATGCTGACCACCCATGCCCTTATGTCATGCGAAGTGACGGAAAGAGGATCATCAGGTTGTCCCTGTGACGTTAAAAACAAAAAAAACTGATCCAGGTCATTTAAGTATGATCTGACAGTATGAGGTGAATACCGCTTCTCGATTTGCAGATATTGTAAGAACGATTCCTTATGACTCATGAAGGAACCCCCGTATCTGTTTGTTAATAAAAAACTGGCAGTCCAAACGAATTACTCTTCGCTCTCCTGCATTTTCTGAACGTACATTGCCTTCTTGATCTCTTCCCTCCGGCGTACTGATGGCTTTATAAAAGCCTGACGTGACCTAAGTTCACGGATTACTCCAGTCTTTTCAAACTTTCTCTTGAACTTCTTTAATGCCCGTTCAATATTCTCGCCTTCTTTTAATGGTACAATAATCATAATCTGAATTCTGTTTTTAAACGAGGCGCAAAGTTAGAAATAGAAAAATTCTTTTCAAAACTTTTATGGATTAAAATTAATCATAACCAGATTTTTTTATAATGAATTAAAATCAGCAGTCCCCTTTTGCACTTTATATAATTACTAAAGTTACAAAAAATTAACCCTTTTACCAAAAATGTATCTTATTTTTTTTAACACTGAGTTTCACGGAGTTTTGCACTGAGTTACACAGAGTATCTGTAAAAGCATTTTCCAGTTTATAAATACAACAGTGCTACTCCGTGAATACTCTGTGCAACTCCGTGGTTAAGTCATTCTTCATCTGAAATCCAGGTATGGCTCAACTTTTTCAGCCTTTTCCGGAGTAAGGATTTTATTCACTTTCAGATCCTCCATACTATTTATCCTGCCTTCCAGTTCCCTGTACTTAAGCATTGCACTAACATCGTACTTTTCCAGATATGGAAGCCGGATCAGTTCCATGTACCCTGCTGAATTAATATTTACTTTTCTGATCGCGGAACTGTCTGCAAAAAGCCTTCCCCTGATCATATCGTAGGTTTCGGCTGGCAACCCGTAGACCTCCTTAAGCTGTTCAACACGTGCAAATCCGCCAAGAAGATTCCTGTATTTAATTATCCTGGCCGATAAAACAGGACCTATACCAGGCAAAGCGACAAGAGCCATTGAATCACAGCTGTTTATATCCATAGGCGTCTTTTTCTGCACAGGCGAACCTGACATTGAGTGTCCGGAAAAGACCGGTGTCAGTACCACCCGGGGTTCAGTGGGTTCAGTGGGTTCAGGGGCCTCAGGGGTTTCAACCGGATTATTGTCATCTTCAGCCAAAAATGTACCGTAATCTTCAATATCAATGTTTTGCTGCGGCAAAACATATCTTGAAGCAATAATAATTATAATTATTGCCAGAAGAATAGCTGACGATCTTCTTTCCCTGCGCGTAAAACCAAACCAGCTCCTGACCGGTTCACTGTTTAATTTCATTTTCACAAAATGCAGTAAGACCAATGCAATTTACAAAATTGTCCTGAGTAATGATGTGAAGATTTGCAGAATTCTAATCTGTATTCTAGATAGTGACTGAAAAAGAAGGGAATGGTTCAGAACGGGTAACCTATTCCTATTACCAGGGCAAAGTCATCCCAGAACTCATATGACCTGTTCATGATTATCCATTTTGACCGTCCCTCAAGCGAGGGATCCCGCAGTTTCATCCCGAAATCAACCCTTCCAATTACGAATTGAAAGTCAAACCTTAATCCCGTCCCTGTGCCGACAGCTATATCCTTATAGAATTTATTCAGTTTAAACTGAGCTCCTGGTCGTGAGGGATCATCCTTATAAGTCCAGATATTCCCGGCATCAAGAAACAGAGCACCCTCAAGTATCCAGAAAAGCCTGAACCGGTACTCGGCATTTACTTCAAGCTTGATATCGGCAGTCTGGTTCAGGAAGGAAACAGTATCCGTCGGAGCATATGAACCGGGCCCAAGTGTACGAACCTGCCAGGCTCGTATTCCGTTCGATCCTCCACCGAAATACTGCTTCTCGAATGGAATTGCCTTTGAATTGCCATATGGAATTCCAATTCCGAAAAATCCACGGTAAACAATTGATCCAACATCATTGAACCTGTAATTGTACCTTACATCCAGGTCGGTTTTGATATATTGAGCAAAAGGCTGTCTCAGGAATTCATATGTTCCATCCTCTGTTTTCGGAGCGTCTGAAACTTTTTTAAGCATTGCCAGCAGGTTTCCGGAGGTTTCTGCATTAAACCTCAGGAACCAGTAATCCCTTGACTTGTTTATCTTCTGATTATTGAATATATATGAGTAACGACCTCCGAGTATCATTACATCCTGGTAACTGTAGGCCAGGTACGATGATGAATTTATTCTTTCCTGGTATGCCGAGTCAATTTTAAGCAGATTTACTATGTTAAATTGAAGGGGATATACCTGGTGTTCCTTATATATACCTGATTTCCAAACATATCCAAAAGTGGCATTCGACATGAACCTTTCATAGAAAGGCAGGTTCTGATAGTTAATTGCCCCCAGCAGGACAGTTGAGGGATTAAATTTTTTAATGAACTCTTCCTTTTCAATAAAAGGAAGCAAAAATTCCGGGAATCTCAGGCTCGCTTCAAGTCCATACTCCTGTGACTTTTTTAATTCCGTATTTTCCTGAGCAAGGGCCTCGATAGCACCTTTCAGTTTCATATTAAAAAGCTGGGCGCCATGGAAGACGTTTTTATGCTGATATATGAGGTTCACAGCCCCGCCAATATTACCGGCTGAGTTTGTTCCTTCAAGTTCCACTTTATATGACTGCTGACTGAGAGGCGTCAGCTGGATGTTGCAGTTCAGATCCTGCACAGAACTCTGCTGATCTGACTTATAATCCGCCTCATTATAATAAATATTTACCAGCCGGTATACTTTCAGTGTAAGCAAATGAGACTGGGACTGTTCGGTATTCGTAAAATTATATGTGGCACCGGGTTTAAGATAGAGTGACTGAAGTATGAGATCATACCTGACTCTCTCCGTCGTTCCCGGACTGATAAAATAATAACCTTTATAAAATGTTGTGTCCAGGCTCATCAGATAGGACTGTCCTCTTTCCAGCGCATCCTTGGGAATAAACTCCGGATAGATGTATATATCCTTCACCTTATAAATAGGATGCTGGACCAGGCTTACCTTACTGGATTGATCAATCTTCATGAATTTCTTCACCCCGTAGTAAATATCCACCTGCCTGTTCCCTACCGTGCTGTCAACCCTGAAAAAAATGTGGTCTCCGGAAAACCCGTAGAAACCATGGTCCCGTACAAACCTTTCAAACCTGGACCTTTCAGCCTGCAATAAATCAACATCATATGGCTTTCCTCTTTCGATGACGCAATTCATGGAATCAAAGAGATAGAGCTTCTTTACATTACTGTCAGCTATATCGTTGTAGATATTCCGGACAGTATATGGTGACAGAAGGTCGATTTTATAGTAAACATCAGTTTTCTGCCTGGATGTAGTGCTTGTATCAGACACCTGGGCGTCAAAATAGCCCTTCGATGCAACATATGATCTGATCTGATCCTTCGATTTGACAGTGGCAAAGGGATCGAAGATCACAGGCTCCTCTCCGATCTCCCTCAGCCATTTGTGAAACCAATTCTGCTTCTCAAGGTTCGAAAGATTATACAAACCAAGGTGAAACCGTGCCCCAAAGATCTTTTTATTCGGCTGTTGCCTGATGTAAGGTGTAAGATCGTTCTTCTGAATCCTCTCACTGTTTACATTAACATGATTTTCATTAAGAAGTGATTCTTCGGCAGGTACATATTTTGTAGGATTGCATGATGAGACAACAACGATCAAAAGAAATAACAGGAGATATAATCCCCTTATTAACTGTATGTTATATATCCCGGCTTTTCTCAATCTCCAATGAAAAATAGAACTCAAATATATCAATAATTATCTGATGTAGGGACATCGTATTGCATGTCCTTACTTTAATATACATTTGTAAAACGGAGTATAGTATGGAATGAACTTCTGATAATGCGGGAATTATATGATCAGTAAAAACAGGGCCAGATTTATTGTCTCACTCCGGAAAAAGAAAGTGAGAGAAGAAGAGGGGCTGTTCATAATAGAGGGTGATAAACTTGTAAAAGAGTTTCTATCTGCCAGAATTCCTGTAAAGACACTTATAGCCAAAAAGGAATTTATCAGTGCGCTTCCCCCTTTTTTAAAGGAATGCATTGATGAGATTTCCGATGCAAGCTACGAGGAACTTAAACAGATCAGTTCATTAAAAACGCCTCATAATGCATTGGCTGTGGTACATATACCTGACAGGAAAATGGTTCCCGATGAAATACTGGAAAAACTTTGTGCTGCCCTGGATTTTGTTCAGGATCCAGGGAACCTCGGGACAATCATAAGAGCTGCTGCCTGGTTTGGTATCAGAAATATTGTTTGTTCAGATGATTGTGTGGATGTTTACAACCCGAAGGTAGTACAGGCAAGCATGGGTGCTATTCTAAACGTGAACGTATATTATTCAGACCTTAAGAAATTCATCAGCCTGGCTCATGAGAAAAAAATGCCTGTGTACGGAACAGTCCTTGACGGTGAATCAGTTTACCGGCATAAACTAGGTGACAGGGGCATCATACTGCTGGGAAATGAATCCAGAGGTATCTCTGATGAACTGATGCCACTTGTGACAAATAAAATAATGATTCCCGGAGTCAACAGGGCAATGCCCGGAATTGAATCGCTCAATGTAGGCATGGCCGCTTCAGTTGTTTTTGCTGAATTCCTCAGGCAGAATGCTTTTTGACAAGAATCTTTTCGAGCTCTTCAAGGCTTTTACCCTTTGTCTCAGGCACCTTGAATATCGTAAAAAGCAAAAGGATCACACACATTATATCGAATATCAGGAAAGCTGCTGCTCCGCCAAACCTGTTAAGGATCAGAGGGAAAACCAGTATGAGCAGAAAATTTGCCAGCCACAATGACACGATGGATACCGACATTGCCTTGCTTCTCAGCTTATTGGGAAATATTTCAGCTATCAGAACCCATCCTACAGGACCCACAGAAGCTGAAAAAGATGCAATATAGGTCAGGATCAGAAAAAGAATCAGGTATCCTTCATACTTCCGGAAATAGAACGCCACGGCAATGGCCGAGAGGGATACTATCATTCCGGTTACACCTCCGATCAGAAGGGGTTTCCGTCCCAACCTGTCAATTAGCGCTATTGCCACAAAAGTAAATATCAGGTTCCCGCCTCCTATAATGGCAGTTTGTATTACTGCGCTGCTTGCTCCGGCACCTATACTCTGAAAAATGACCGGAGCATAGTACATAATCGAGTTTATTCCTGTTATCTGGCTGAAAACAGCTATAAATACCCCTATTAAAAGAATCGGACGCATGCGTCCCCCAAAAACCTCCCTGAATGTTCCTGAATGCTCTTCCTCTTTAATAGATTCCTCGATTGCAACCAGTTCCTTCCTCGCCAGTTCAGTTCCATTTATCCTTTCAAGAATACTAAATGCTTTCGCGGATTTGTTTTTCTGAACAAGCCAACGGGGACTTTCGGGTGCAAAAAAAAGAAAACAGAAAAAAAGTACTGCCGGTAAACCCATTACGGCAAGCATCCATCTCCAGTTGTTTTCGCCACTGTCAACAAGAAGGGCATTTGAAATGAATGCCAGAAGTATCCCGATCACAATTGCAAGCTGGTTGTATGAAACCAGCCTTCCCCTGCTTTCAGCGGGTGAGACTTCAGAGATATACATCGGCACCAGCATTGAGGCTATGCCAACTCCAAAACCCCCTAGTATCCTGTACCCGATAAAAAAAGAAAGATTATGCGCAAGGGCTGAGCCGGCTGCTGAGAAAGCGAACAATATTGCTGCAGCCATCATGGTTTTTTTCCTGCCAAATACATCGCTGGGTTTGCCTGCTGAAATAACACCTATTATGCATCCACCCAGCAGGCTGCTAACAGTCCATCCCAGCCAGATATCATTCAGATCGAAATAAGGTTTTATAAAGGGTGTAGTCCCTGAAATTACTGCGGTGTCAAAACCGAAAAGCAATCCGCCAAGGGCAGCAATAGCGCTAATCAGGAAGATGTAGTTTTTTTGAATCATCTGGTATTTTTTTTAAGTTATAGTCTTGCGGTGTTGCGGTCATTTTGATCTCATACGGACTGCAAGACATCAGACTGCACGACTGCATGACAAAAAGGGCGATTACCTATTACCCATTACTGCCCCGATAGCATCAGCAGCATTCATACCGTCGACAGCAGATGATACAATTCCTCCGGCATAACCAGAACCTTCACCGCAGGGGTACAATCCTGAAATCCTTACATGATGAAGTTTTTCACTGTCCCTGGGCAATCTCACAGGTGAAGAGGTTCTCGATTCAACTCCAAGAACTACGGCATCGTTGGTGAGATATCCATTCATCATCTGGCCAAATTGCTGGAAACCATCCCTCAGGCGTCTGCCAATTGATTTTGGCAGCCAGCTGTGGAGAGGCGATGAAGTAACACCCGGAAAGTATGATACCTTAGGTAAAGAATCTGATCCCTTTCCTGCGACAAAATCCGCAAGGCGCTGTGCAGGAGCTCTCTGGCTATGCCCTCCGTTCTTCCATGCTTCACGCTCCAGCTCCTTCTGGAACTCAATTCCGGCCATCTCACCTGAATGACTGTATTTTAGCAGATCTTCCGGTCTTATCTCCACCACAATTCCGGAGTTGGCATAAGGTGAATTCCTCTCTGAAGGCGACATGCCGTTCACTACCACCTCCTCCTGTGAAGTTGCCGAGGGCACAATAAAACCACCCGGACACATACAGAATGAATAAACTCCCCTGCCGTCTATCTGCCTGGTAAGGTAATATGAAGCTGCCGGCAGGTACTTGGATTTACTGCCGCCATGATACTGAATTCTGTCAATCAGTTCCTGGGGATGCTCTACTCTCACTCCCATCGCAAAAGGTTTCATCACAAGCTCAATGCCCCGGTTGCGGCAAATATCATAAATATCCCTTGCAGAATGGCCTGTTGCAAGTATAACAAAAGGAGAAAGTATTTTTTCATTACCCGATGTCATTACTCCTTTAATGACATCCCCTTCAATGAGAAGATCCGTTACCTTCTTCTCAAGCAGGAACTGACCGCCTGCACTGAGTATTGTCTTCCTGATACCAGAAATAATTCCGGGCAACTTATCAGTACCCAGATGAGGATGAGCTTCATATAAAATATTCGTGATCAGCTCCATGGAGACATAAGAGTTCAAGAATCCTGATGTTATCACCTCTTTTCTTTGACCTTGTATAGAGTTTCCCATCAGAATAGGTGCCTGCGCCTCCTTCACCAAAACAATAATTACTTTCTGGATCCACAATCTGCTCCCTGCTGATCCTGGCAATATCTTTTTTCCTTGATGACACATCGCGTCCCCGTTCGATAATGACCGGACGGATTCCCAGTTCAATCAGCCTGAGGGCTGCAAAAAGACCTGCCGGTCCGGCTCCGACAATGATAACTTCCCTGTTGCGGGTTACATTGACCGCTCTATAGGGACTGATTACCGGAACTTCTGAGTCCCCGCCGGTAAAGATCTCCACAATGAGATTTACCCGGATATTTTTTTTCCGGGCATCAACTGATCTCTTTACGATTCGCAGGGAAGAAATCTCAGACTGATCTAACCCGGCCAGTGAAGCGGAAATTTTCCTGATTTCTGCCTCATCGGCTGCTGCTGCAGGATTTAAGTTTATCCTGACCTGTTTAATCATTTCTATTCAAAATGAAATGAAAGAATCCATATCTGAGACTTCATCTTCTCAATGGCATTTCCATACTCAGGATGTCTCGGATCAAAATCCCTGACGAGAATGTCACCTATACCATTCGACATCTTAAGCTCTACAGAAAGTTTGAAGTATGGAAGGTAAAAATCCAGACCGGCCCCGAGTTCATAGTAGAGGTCCGGTTTTTTTATCCTGATATAGACAGGTTTATCATCATCAAAATCTTTTTTGGCTGCAAGGTCATATCTGTAATTAAAACCTCCGACCACGTAAGGACGGACATTATTCAGCCTGTCACCCTTTAATTTAAGAAGGAGCGGAAATTCCAGAAATGATGATTCAAGTCTTTGCTGTTCATTGTAAACCACTCTCGTTTTTATAGTACCTGACAGTCCTCTGCCCGAATGAAACACCTGGAAGGAATCTTATATCCATATATTTGGCAGGTCTGAGGTTGGTAACAATCTGAATATTTATACCCGGATTCAATTTGCTGACCTCCGGATAAAGGGAATCTGCAGCGAGATAGCTTTGGGATGGTGTTATACGGAAATCCATAGCATTAAATCCCAGAGCTGAACCCGAAATGAATAAGCTTCTCATCGTACCACGATTCATTTTTCGGTTTCTGCTTCTGCCCTGATAAATTAAGGTGTATAAGGGAAAAAACAAGTGAAAATACTATATAGATTATTCTGCTCTTCAAACTTCTCCGGAACAATTAAATTTTGGATACAAGATAGTAAACTCGATTGGATTCTGATTATTGCATTGTTTTTTTTAAACCGGTATAAATACTGGCCACCCCGCCAGTAAGTTTTACCTGTCTGGTTTCAGAAAAACCTGCTTCTGTCAACAACTGAAGGAAAACCTCATTATCCGGAAATCTGTAAACGGAATCAGGCAGATAACTGTAGGCAGCCTTGTCTTTAGAAAACAGCTTACCTACAACAGGAAGGATATTTCTGAAATAAAAATTATAAATTGAACGGAACAGGAATCCGGATGGCTTCGAGAATTCAAGCACCATTATCATTCCCCCGTTCCGGATAACCCTTCGCATCTCCTTCAGACCAAGCAGGGGATCAGCAAAATTTCTTACACCGAAGGCAACCATCGAGACATCAAAAAGATTATCTCCGAAAGGAATATTTTCCGAATCGCCCTGTATCAGCTCAATCTTGCCTGCAAGACCTTTTTTACGGATCTTCTCCCTGCCTATCTCAAGCATATTCTGAGAAATATCAATTCCGGTGACCTTAACAGGCTCAATCCTCATAGCGGTTATGGCGAGATCACCTGTACCCGTTGCAACATCAAGTATCTCAGGATTTTTAAAATGGCGTGAAATGATCCGGACAGCCCTTCGTCTCCAGATGCGGTCAATGCCGAATGACAAAAAGTGATTGAGGAAATCGTATCTCCATGCAATTGAATCAAACATCGATTCAACCATAACTTTCCTGTCTTCATGCATATTTCCGGGATTGTTTTCCGATTAAAAATTCAAACGCAAAGATAGAAGAAATTTCAGATCCGGATAATCAATCATGATCATTACTGACTCCCCCCTTGAAAGGCAGGTAAAGTTCTAATCTCTTTTCAGCAACATAATAATTTTAATTTTACCCTGCAACTATTAAATAATCCACCTTTCAATGAATAAAATCGTAATGATAACCGGAGCTACAGCCGGGTTCGGCAAGGCAACAGCAGTGCAATTTGCCAGTAACGGATTTGACGTTATAATAACAGGAAGAAGGAAAGAGAGACTGGATGAACTGGAAAAAGAACTCCTCTCATCTGGTAAGATCCGTGTGCTTTCCCTGAACTTTCGATGTGAGGAACAGGGAGGAAGTTGCAACGGTTATCAGCAAACTGCCTGAAGAGTGGAAAGATATTGAGATACTGGTAAATAATGCCGGTCTGGCCGTTGGGATGGATCATATAGATGCCGGCAATATAGATGACTGGGAAAGGATGATTGACACAAATGTCAAGGGACTTCTTTATGTTACAAGGGCAGTTGCTCCACTGATGGTTGCGAGGAACAGGGGACATATTTTCAATATCGGATCAATAGCCGGAAAGGAAAGCTATGAGAACGGCAATGTCTACTGTGCATCAAAGTCTGCAGTGGATTCTCTCTCCAGATCGATGAGGATTGACCTGCTGAAGAATAACATTAAGGTGACACATATTGCTCCCGGAATGGCAGAAACTGAATTCTCAATAGTCCGGTTCAAGGGAGACAAGGAAAAAGCAGATTCAGTTTATAAGGGTATTGATCCTCTTACAGGCAAGGACATTGCTGATATAATTTATTTTTGTGCCACGCTCCCTGAACATGTCTGCATAAATGACCTGGTAATTACTCCGACGCAGCAGGCGGGGGTGCATCATAATTACAGGAGAGGGTAAGTGAGATGTGAGATATGAGCGTAGAGCGTAGAGCATCAGAGCCTCGGGCGTTTAAACCGTAAACTCTGTGCAAACTCAGTGTGACTCAGTGTTAAACGAATTACAGTCAAGAAATTATAATGCCAATTAATAAATAATAACGAATTATGAAAAATAATGTGACAAATTTCGTCCTGATGATCCTTTTGTCTTTGCTTTTTTCCACTGACAACCTCCGGGATAAATCCGAATGATACAAGGATGCTGGCACAGCCGGCAATAAGTGCAAACCACATTGCATTCATTTATGCTGAGGATCTCTGGGTTGCAAACTGCAGACGGATCTCAGCCACGAAGGCTCACCGTTGATGAGGGTATAGAATCCAATCCATACTTCTCGCCTGACGGAAAACTTATAGCATTCAATGCTCAATATGACGGGAATACTGATGTATTTACTATTCCTGTCGAAGGAGGTGTTCCGGTAAGACTGACCTGGCATCCGGGCAACGATCTTGTCAGGGGCTTTACACCGGATGGAAGGAATGTCCTTTTTGTCTCGCAGCAATCTTCCTTCACTAACAGATATTTCCAGCTTTTTACAGTTGGTATGAACTGGTGGTTTCCCGGAAAAACTTCAGATCCCCAATGCCTGGACTGCATGCTATTCTCCTGATGGCAAATCAATGGCTTATACCCCTTTATCTCCAGCCTACCAGCAATGGAAAAATTACAGGGGAGGAAGGATTTCAACAATATGGATATGTTCCCTGGCTGATTATTCGGTTGTAAAAATCCCTCAGCCAAAAGAAGGATGCAATGATGCAGATCCTATGTGGATTGGTGATAAGATTTACTTTCTGAGCGACAGAAACGGGGAGTTCAATCTGTTCTCCTACGATATCAACAGCAAAGAGGTCAGCCAGCTTACAAATTTTAAGGAATTTCCAATCCTTAAAGCTTCCTCAGGGAATGACAGAATTAATATTTGAACAGGAAGGATACCTGCATATTTTTGATGTCAAAATCCAACTCTGAAAAGAAACTGACGATTGGTATTGCAGCTGATCTGCCTCGAACTGAGACCGCGTTATGTTCAGGGAAGCGAATAATATCAGAAGTGGTGATATCTCTCCAACCGGATCAAGGGTTGTTTTTGATTTCAGAGGTGATATAATAACAATGCCATCCGAAAAAGGAGACCCAAGAAACCTTACCCTTACCACAAATGTCCATGAAAAATATCCTGCATGGTCTCCTGACGGAAAAACCATTGCCTATTTCTCCGATGCTTCCGGTGAGTATATGCTTCATCTTAAACCGCAGGACGGAAAGGGAGATCCAAAAATTATTCAAGCTTCTCCGGCACAGGGTTCTATGCTTTTCCGAAGTGGTCACCTGACAGTAAAAAAATATGTTATGTTGACAATGGCAGGAATCTTTATATTCTTGATATAACTACAAACTACAATTAAGAAAATTGATTCTGACGAAATTTATGCCCCCGGAGCTTTCAGAAATATTTTCAGTGACTGGTCCTCCGATTCAAAATGGATCGTTTACACTAAACTGATGGAGACAAACTTTAAGGTTGTCTTATCTGTACTCAGTTGATCAGCAAAAATCATTTCCAGTAACAGACGGTCTGAGTGATGTCTCCGAACCTAAATTTGATCCGAACGGCAAATATCTTTATTTCTTTGCTTCCACAGATGCAGGTCCTGTTGTCAACTGGTTTGATCTTTCAAATCGAGGATATGAGAATGACCAATTCAATATATCTTGTTACACTGAGAAAGGATATTATTTCTCCGCTGGTAAAAGAGAGTGATGAAGAGATTCCAAATACTGAAAAAACTGAAAAAGATCAGCCTGCTGAAAAGAATAAAAAAGAAGCAAAAACCGCTTCTTCTGAAAAGGTTATACCAGATCTGTTAAAAATTGAAACTGACGGTTTGCAGGACAGGATTATCAATCTGCCGGTAAAAGCAGGCAACTATTCAGATCTTGGAGTTGGAGATTCCGGTGAAGTCTTCTATATAGTCAGACCTTCAATACCATCAGAATCTTCCAAACTGCATAAATACAATCTTAAAGACCGAAAGGATGAAGAGATTATGGAACTTGACGACTATATAATATCAGCCGACAGGAAGAAAATGTTTTACGGTAAAGGAGATGTTTTTGGAATAACTGCAACCGGGAAAAAACCTGAACCTGGAAAAGGGATACTTAATACCGGAGCTATTTCAGTCAAAATAGATCCTCTGGCTGAATGGCCACAGATACTTGATGAAGCATGGAGAGTAAACCGTGATTATTTTTATGATCCCGGGATGCACGGAGCTGACTGGGATTCAATAAGAACAAAGTATAGAAGATTTCTCCCCGATCTGGCATGCAAAAGCGATCTTTACAAGGTTATTCAGTTAATGTTAAGTGAATTAAGCGTGGGTCACAGCTATATTAGACAGCGGTGAAAGGTTTTATGAACCTAAGAAAATAGGTGTAGGATTGCTTGGTGCAGATTATGTAATCATCCTCCAACAGATATAAGATTGATAAGATCTATGGCGGGCTTAACTGGAATCCCGACCTGAGATCACCTCTTACAGAACCCGGACTTAATATTAAAAAAGGAGACTTTATACTTGCTGTTAATGGAAAAGATCTGACAGCAGATAAGAATATCTACAGTTTCTTTGAAAACCTTGACGGGAAAATCACAGAGCTGACAATAAACAATAAACCTGATTATACTGGTTCAAGAGTCGTTAAAGTTGTTCCTGTTTCCGATGAGTATTCTCTCAGAAACAGAGATTGGGTTGAAGGAAACCTGAAAAAAGTAACCGAAGCCACAAACGGACAGGTAGCTTATGTTTATGTACCGAATACATCAACAGCCGGGCATGAATATTTTAAAAGGTACTTCTTCCCTCAGGCCAACAGGAAAGCAATAATAGTTGATGAAAGATTTAACGGAGGCGGACTGCTGGCAGACTATTACATCGACATTCTTCAGCGTCCCCTGCAGGCGTACTGGAATATGAGATACGGAATGGATGTCAAATCTCCCAGTGCATCGATACAGGGACCAAAGGTTATGATAATTGATGAGACTGCCGGTTCAGGAGGCGATATGCTTCCGTGGATGTTCAGGAAATTCGGGGTTGGAACACTTGTGGGTAAAAGGACCTGGGGAGGTCTCGTCGGTATTTTGGGATTCCCTGAATTCATTGATGGAGGATCGGTATCTGCTCCTAATCTTGCCATCTGGACCAACGATGGATTCGTTGTTGAAAATGTCGGAATCGCACCTGATATTGAGGTAGAACAATTGCCTGCCGATATAATAATGGGGAAAGATCCCCAGCTCGAAAAGGCTATTGAGGTTGTTCTCAGGGAACTGGCGAAAAATCCACCTGAGGTGCCGGTCCGTCCTCCATATCCGGTTAAAATAAGAAAGTAGTATGAAGGGGTTGAAGGGTTGAAATTAAGACAGACAAAGACAAAAGACAAAAGACAAAAGACAAAAGACAAAAGGATAAAGACAAAAGTGAAGAGCATAAGGTTTAAGGGAATTTTAATGTTCAACTACTTCAATTGCTACAACTTTTCAACTTTTATCTTGTGACTTTTATCTTTTATCTTTTCTATTGATTCATAAACCCCTGATCCTTCAATACCTGCAGAAGGACATTTGAAAAATATACATTATCCGCCTTTTTGTACCGCACATCTGTGAATACCTGTGCCAGGGTCTCTTTACTATTCTCCTTTACGAACTGAAGGGAGTCGCCTCGCTCCTCTTTATCCCTGTAAATCATCTCTATCCCGTCACTGGTATAATCACAGTATGTCTCATAATGAATAACTGCCTCCAGAGGAAGCCTGTCGGCCTGTTCAGGTTTCTCCAGCGGCCAGCCCAGGGTAATGGTTGTTACCGGAACAACACCTTTTGGCAGTTTCAGAACATCAATTATTTTGTGGCCATATAAGTTGTGGTTCCGAGGTAACATATACCAAGTCCTTTTGCCTCTGCTGCGATGCAGAATGTCTGGGCGACCAGCAGTGCATCGATGGAAGCAGTAATAAACGATAAAAAATTATCATAGCCAGGATCTGCCTTTCTTAAAAGACACCACTTGTTAAACCTGTTGAAATCCGCACAGAATGTAAGAACAACCTTCGCTTCCGTGACCATTTTCTGATTGAAATGGAGCGGTGCAGAGCTCTCTCTTCCTGTCATCATCCCTGGTAATGATTATGCTGTAAACCTGCATATTGCCGGTGGTAGAGGCCCTGCAGGCCATTGTAAGCAATTCATTCAGGATATCATCCCCTACAGGCTCCGGTGAATATTTACGGATGGTCCTTCTGTTGAGCAGGACATCTGATATTTTATTCATTTTTAATTATTGTGGATTAATAAGACAAAGTAAACATATTCATGAAATTATTTAATCATTTAAACCTGACAGGCAGCAATTATAATTGTTTTTTAAGATAATGTTTGTTATACTTGTTATGGATTTAAGACGGAAGACGGATACGGATGCGGAAGTCGGAAGTCAAAAAATGGAAGCAAGGTTATTTGTAATACATTTACTAATACTTCGGACTTCAGACTTTTCGCATATTAATATTCATAACAATTTTAAACATATAGAACTATGAGCAGACCAGTAACATTATTTACAGGACAATGGGCAGATTTGCCATTTGAAACAGTTTGTCAGAAGGCCAAATCATTTGGCTATGATGGTTTGGAGCTTGCATGCTGGGGTGACCATTTCGAGGTTAATAAGGCCGATGATGCATATTGCCGCAAAAAGAAAGAGACTCTGGCAAAATACGGATTAAAAGTTTTTGCCATCTCCAATCACCTTGTAGGACAGGCAATTACTGACCGTATTGACCAGCGTCATAAAAGTATTCTTCCTGCATACGTTTGGGGAGATGGAGATCCTGAAGGTGTCCGTCAGCGTGCTGCAAACGAGATGGTACATACAGCAGAAGCTGCTAAAAGACTGGGTGTATCGACTGTTAACGGTTTCACCGGGAGTCCGATATGGCACCTGATATACTCCTTTCCGCCTGTAACCCCTGCGATGATAGATGAGGGATATTCTGACTTTGCAGACCGCATGACACCTGTTCTTGACAAATTTCATGAGCTCGGGATCCTCTTTGCTCTGGAAGTTCATCCAACCGAAATAGCATTTGATATTGCGTCTGCGCACAGAACTCTTAAAGCTCTTAAAAACCATGCAAACTTCGGATTTAACTTCGATCCATCCCATCTGGGTTACCAGGGAGTCGACTACGTGAAGTTCATCCTTGAATTTGGAGAAAAGATTTTCCATGTGCATATGAAGGATGTAGGTTGGTCAAAAGTACCAGTTGAGGCTGGTGTATTCGGCGGGCATACCGAATTCGGAACCCGTGGCCGGTATTGGGATTTCAGAAGCCTTGGCCATGGAGAACATAAATTTCGAAGAGATCATCAGGGCCCTGAACCGTATTAACTATAAAGGCCCCCTCTCGGTAGAATGGGAAGACAGTGGCATGGACAGGGAATTCGGAGCAAAAGAGGCATGCGAATTTGTAAAAAAAGTTGACTTCCCCTCTTCCAATATTGCTTTTGACGCTGCGTTTGAAAAGAAATAATACACATAAAGCTAACTGATTATGGAACAGAGTTTTAATAAAAAAAGACTATTTATTGGAAGTTGCTTTGCATTGCTTGTTACATCGCTGACATTTGCAATGAGGGCAAAGATCGAGGAGATTTTCGGTCCTGTTGCCGACGGAGGAATCTTCGGATTGTCAAAAGATGTGATCGGGTGGGCTTATAGTCCTGCCTTCTGGGGATTTACAATTGCCATGGTTGTTGGTGGTTTTATAATTGATATTGTCAAGACCAGGACTATTGTCTGGGCTGCTTTCGTACTGCAGGCTATTGGGGCGATTATCTTTATTTTTGCACACGACAAAGAGACTCTGTTTATTGCTAATATATTTATAGGACTGGGTAATGGAAGTGTTGAAGCTTCATTCAATCCGCTTGTCGCGACCCTATTCCCCAGGGATAAAACCAGAATGCTTAACAGATTCCATGTCTGGTTCCCGGGAGGTATTGTAATAGGCAGTCTTCTGGCATACTTCCTTATGGACAAGATGGATATAAGCTGGCAGATCTATGTTGGATTGCTGTTTATCCCTCTTGCAATTTATGGCATCATGTTCCTTGGCCAGAAAATACCTGAGACAGAGAGGGTAGCAAGCGGAGTAACATATAAGGGGATGCTCGATGCCATCGGTGCACCCGTGAGCATAATAACCGCCATGACTGTAATTTTCCTGCTTGCAATTAATGTTGTTGTACTCCCTGAAGGTTGGATGTATCTTGCAGTTATTGGCATCGCTTCACTGGCCTCTATTGTTGAAGCATTATTGATCCGTAAGTCGAGTGTCCTGTTCCCAATAATGTTTTCATTTATGTTGTTGACATCAGCAACAGAACTTGTCACAAATCAATGGGTTAATGCCCTTCTCGCGAATGCGGGAGTGAGTCCCATGCTGATCCTTGCACTAATTTCCGGTATAATGGCAGTCGGAAGATTCTTTGCGGGATCACTGGTCCACAGAATGAATCCTGTTGGAGTGCTGCTGATGTCAGCTGTATTCTCCGCAGCCGGGATCTATATCCTGAGTTTTGTGAGCTCTGCAGGTATGACAATTATTGGGGCTGTATTTTTTGCAATAGGAGTTTGTTATTTCTGGCCGACCATGCTGGGCTTTACATCTGAATACATTCCAAACAGTGGCGCATTGGGATTGTCATTACTGGGTGGGGCAGGTTTTGTTTCTGTAGCAATGTTCCTGCCTGTAATGGGTCGTATTCTTGAAAACAGCGGAACTGAGGTTGCCCTCAGAAGTGTTGGCTTGTTACCGGTGATTTTGATAATTGGTTTTGCAGTATTGTATGTTACATATCGAAACAGGAAACCTGTTGAATTATAATATTTACAGAAATGAAGAAAATTAAGTATGGAATGATCGGCGGCGGTATCGGGGCATTCATCGGTGATGCTCACCGCCGGGCATCAAGAATTTGCAATGATTTCGAACTTGTTGGTGGCGTTTTTGATGCAGATTTTGAAAAAAGCAAGCAATTTGCAGAAAAAGAGGGCATTAGTCCCGACCGCTGTTACAAAACGGTTGATGCGCTTATAAAGGCAGAAACTGAAATGCCGGCAGACAAACGGATAGAGGCGGTGGCAATAGTTACACCAAATGCACTTCATTATCCATTTGCCAAGAGCCTGCTTTCAAATGGATTCCACCTTGTTTGTGAAAAACCAATGACTATGACAGTGGATGAAGCCATAGAACTTGAGAAACTGGTTTCAAAAAACAAACTGACTTTTGCTCTGACTCACACTTATACAGGATATCCGATGGTCCGCCAGATGAGAGATCTCATTGCAGGCGGAGCACTTGGAACAATTCAGCGAATTGATGCTCAATATTATCAGGGTTGGATCAATTCAATCATTCACGGCACAGACAGCAGGATTACAGGTGTCTGGCGCCTTGATCCAAAACATGCAGGTGCCAGCAGTTGCATGGGAGATATCGGAGTACATGCGTTTAATCTTATCGAATATACCACAGGCCTTGAAGTCAGTGAAGTTCTGTCGGATCTTAATCCGGTTAAAGATGGTGTAGAACTGGACCTGGATGGAACAGTTTTACTGCGCTTCAGCAAACAGCTGAAAGGGGTTATACGTGCCAGCCAGGTATGCGGAGGTGAAGAGAATAATCTCACAATAGCTGTCTATGGATCTAAGGCCAGCCTGAAATGGGGACAGGAAAACCCGAATTATCTTTATATGCTCAGCGATACCGAACCCGCTAAAACTTTCAAACCGGCTCATGGATATAATGGCAGGAATGCTGAAGCAGGACATACTATGCCTCCCGGACATCCGGAAGGTATTTATGAAGCTCTGGCCAATATTTATAAGGGTACTGCAAAATCCATCAGGGGATTGGAATTTGACCCGTGTGAATTCCCTACTGTCCACGATGGAGTGAGAGGCATGAAATTCATACATGCCGTGGTTAACTCGAATAAGGCAGGGAATACCTGGGTGAAGGTGTAAAGGGCGCAGGGCGCAGGGCAAAGGGCGCAGGCTTTTGACTTTCAAACTCTTAAATTACATATAAGATGAAAGATCTTTCCAACTCAACAAATCAAGTCTCAAGACGTAAGTTTCTGGGACTTTCCGCTGCTGCAGCTGCTTTCTCTGTAATTCCCGGGAATTTTATTATTGAAAATTCCAGAAATCAGAAAGGAAGCAAACCCGACTCCAGGTTCGGTGGGGTACAGGTTGGTGCTATTACCTATTCCTGGAGGAGCATGCCGGGAAGCGCAGAAGATATTCTTAATTATTGCCTGCAGACAAATATCAGCTCAATTGAACTGATGGGTGATGTTGCAGAAAAATATGCAGGGCTGCCACAGGGTCCTGCCAAACCTGCCCCAGGGGTGATGCTGTCTGATGACGAGATAGCCAGTTTTGAAAAAGCCAGCAAGGAAGCAAAGGAAGCACAACGGTTATGGCGTATATCTGCAACTATGAAGAAATTTGAGGAACTGCGGAAGATGTATAAAGATGCAGGTGTGAGTATACATATTGCGAAATTCTCACCCGAAAACTGGACAGACAAAGAGATAGAATATTCTTTCAAGGCTGCAAAAGCCCTTGGAGCAGCAGGTGTCTGCAATGAGATAGGTGAGAATGCCGCCAGGAGAATGGGTCCGATAGCTGAGACTAAAGGTATGTATGCCATTCTTCATCAGCATCTTCAACCAGGCGAACCAGGCTGGACCTTCGATAAGTTCCTGGAATATTCCCCTGCCAACATGCTTAATTTTGATGCCGGCCATTATTTTGGTGCAACAGGACTCCATCCCAATGGCATCATTGAAAGACTACACGACCGCATAGTAAGCATCCATCTGAAAGATAAAACCGGACCAAAAGGTAATCCGGCAAATACCAATATGCCCTGGGGTAAGGGTGAAACTCCGATTGCAGATATTCTACTGCTGATTAAAAAGAACAACTGGCCTATTCATGCTGATATTGAACTGGAATATCCTGTACCGGAAGGTTCGGATGCTGTCAAAGAAGTGAAGAAGTGCGTCGAGTTCTGCAGGAATATACTGGCATAATGGCGCAGAGCGCAGAGCGCAGGGCGAAGGGCGAAGTGTTCAGGATTTGCTGATTGTAATCATAATGGATTATTAACCACTGACTAACAAGGAGTTGCACGGAGTAAAACACGGAGTAAATCAACCTCGGTGTAACTCATTGGAACCTCAGTGTAACTTTGTGGTAAGCAAAATAAATTAAATGAGAATAGCATGATCAGATTAGGCGTTAACATGGAATTTGTCCGTCATCACGATATGTCTTTTGCCAGCGGCGTGAAAAAGGCTGCCGAAATCGGGTATGAATATGTTGAACCGATGGTTCATCTCGGAAGGGAGCTCCTCAGCGAAGCAGAATACTTTCATTCTGTTTCGATGTATAATGATCCTCTTTATATTAAGGAGATATGTGATGCCAGTAAAATTAAAATGTCAGGGCTGTCATCCCATACACCACTATGCAAACCTGAAATAAGTGTGGAATATCTTAAGCAGTCTATCCGGTTTGCTGCGGAGATGGGTGTAAGTGTAGTAAATACGGACGAGGGACCAAAACATGAATGGACAACTAAAGAAATGGATTACTGCCTGATGAAATACACCCTGACAGAAGCGGCAAGAGTTGCTGAACGTCACAGGGTGGTCATCGGCCTCGAGCCTCATCAGCAATACAGTAAAACACCGGATGGACTTGACAGTATCTATAATCTGGTGGACTCACCTGCCATAGGGATAAACTTTGATACAGGCAACAGCTACCTTGCCGGAGGTTCCGATGTCTATGAATGGCTTGAAAGGGTAAAGGACCGCCTGGTTCATCTACATGCTAAGGATATCAGCATGGCACAAAGTGACGCTGAACGCGGGAAAGTCTCCGGAACGCCGGTAGGGTGTGCATGCGGAGACGGGGTGGTTGACTGGAAACGAATAATAAGCATTGTTAAAACAACCGGGAAGGATATTGTTTTTTCGGTGGAATGCGGAACAATAGACCAGGCTGTCAGGAGTTTTGAGCATCTTTCAAGGTTACTTTGAATGGTGCTGGGTGCTGGGTGCTGGGTGCTGGGTACTGGGTACTGGGTGCTGGGTGCTGGGTATGGTTAAAGGCGTATTTATATCTTTATTAACCACGGAGTTGCACGGAGTTGCACGGAGTAATACACGGAGTAAATTATTCTCTGTGAAACTCTGTGAAACTCCGTGAAAACTCTGTGATACTCCGTGGTTAAATAACTGACAAGACTACATTACTTCCAAAGTCTTTATAGAAATTACTAAAATATCAGAACAGGTGTCGAAGATCAAAAAGCATATTTCAAACTTGTTAATAATATCAACACTAATAGCTCTGGCTGGCTGTAAATCCAGATCAGCTGGAGACGATCCTATCAAAATCCTGATCCTGAGCGGAAAAAATAACCATGAATGGCAGAAGACCACTCCCCTGCTTGTAAAGATCTATAAAGATGCAAAGCATTTTTCAGTTTCTGCAACCGAGCTGCCCGACACCCTGAAATATGATCATCTGAAAAAGTTCGACGTTGTGGTGAGCAACTGGAATACATGGCCAGATAATGATCTTCGCTTTCCTGAAGAATGGGAAAAAGATTTCCTGAAGTATGTAAAAGAAGGTGGCGGAACTCTATTCATCCATGCCGGCGCCTCATCATTCTACAGCTGGGATGATTACCACCATATAGGAATTGGCAGATGGGGAAAAGAGACTAAACATGGAGAGCAGACTAAAGGAAAGATCTCGGGATTTGATAAAAACCATCCTGTCACTAAAGGATTAAAAGATTTTTTCATAATAGATGAAATCTGGGAGAAAACTGATATTTTTCCCGGAACACAACCTTTGGCTACCGTTACCGCAACAGATGAAAAAGATGGTCATCTGATAAATGAGAATGCCGTATTTGTCTGCCAGGAAGGAAAAGGACGAAGCTTTTATACTACTCTCGGACATGATGAGAGAGCTCTGTTCAATTCAGGGCTTCAGACTTTGATACTGAGAGCCACTCAATGGGTATCGCACAGGACAGTTACGACAGAACCTCCTGCCGATATGAAAGAAATGGCAGGCATCCGGAAAAATGTGTTAAACTGGATCCAGTCTGATTCTGCATTAATTCTTAGAAATGATTCTGATAAGATCTGGCAATTCAACTTTAACAACCGCTACGGAATGCCTTATTTTCACCCCTTATGCATTAAAAATTCTGTAGTTACATCCGCCAGTCCCACGGATCATCCATGGCATCTGGGATTCTGGTTCTCATGGAAATTCATAAACGGTGTCAATTACTGGGAATACCTCGATAATTTCAAGTCTGAAGAGACCGGATTCAGATCCGCCGGAATCACTGAAATAGTGAAACATGAAATAATTAAGAATCCTGATTTTTCCTGCGATATTAATCTGAAATTGGGCTTTCATCCGGCTGACAGCACTGCTATCCTTGAAGAGATCCGTAATATTCATATTTCTCCTCCTTTTTCTGACGGAAGTTACTTCATTGATCATGAACATATTTTTAATGCTCTTGCCGATTATGTGGAACTTGACCGCACTCCGGTTCAAAATGAACCGGGTGGCAGATCCTGGGGGGGATATGCAGGCTTGTCAATACGCTTCAGCCAGGATTATTCTTCACCTGTTGTGATCGCGCCGGATGAAAAGGAGAACTTTAAAAAGAATGACTGGGTCTACATGGGATTCAGTACCCTCACCGGCGAGACAGCCGGAGTTTGCATCTTTCAGAATATGAAATTCTCCACTCCCACTACCAGCTGGTATGTTATCAATAATCCGGCAGTACCATTTTTTTATTTTAGCCCTGCTGTATTATACGATGGAAAAATTATATTAAGAAAAGAAGATACACTGCATCTGAAATACAGAACCTGGATTTTGCCAGGAAAAACAAGCAAGGAGGAATTACAGAACAAATATGATGAATACCTGAAAAACTGAATTTGTCAGAAAATGGAATCCGTATATTAAATTAAATCATGAACATTTGATAGATTTATATTCTGATTTTGATTGTTGAATTTAAAAATTGCGGTGTTCTGCACCTCTGTTTAAATATTTCGGATTCATTTCTACAAATATTTTGCAGCTCTGCTGCAGTGTTTTGAATTTTAATTTAGAATTAAAAATGATATCTGACATCACACTGATATTTTAAGCGGTGGTGCAGAGCACCATAATATTTGTAGCAATGTACAGATATTGATAATTTTATTAATAAGGTGCAGAGCACCGCAACATCATGTCTGGAATATAGAACAAAATCATATTATTAAAAACATCTAATCTATGGATAAGCGAAACAAAAATAAGAATACAATTTCCCGCAGGGATTTTGTTCAAAACTCAGTAAAAGGTGCAATCGGAGCTGCTCTGGCACCGATGATACTTCCATCATGTTCAGGTGGTAAAAGTGTTAATGACAGGGTTACAATCGCACATATCGGTGTAGGAGACCGGGGAACTGCGGAATTGATATACTACCTGTTGCCTGTGCGGGGCGCATTGAATATTGCCGTTTGCGATGTACACAAAGACCGGCGCGAAAATGCAGCAGGTCTTATAAACAAGTTTTATAAAGATAACAATGACCCGGTACCCGGGTGCCTGCCCTATCTCGATTTTGAGGAGATCCTGGAACGGAAGGATATTGACGCTGTCCACATTACCACACCTGACCACTGGCATGTGCCAGCTGCCATCAAAGCAGCTCGTGCCGGCAAACACATAATGCTTGCCAAACCTCTTGGACTGAGTTATCCGGAATATAAGATCCTGGCAAAAGAGCTGGTTGCCAACGATGTTCGTTTTCATTACGGGACCCAGCAACGGACATCTGATCATATGAAGCTCGGATATAACCTCATAAGGGAGGGAGCAATCGGTGAGGTTGAGCGCGTAGAAGTCTGGGCTCCGGGCAAGAACCCGGTTGAAAGCCCGGTGTGCAATGAAGCGCCTGTGCCAGCTGATTTCGATTTTGACAGATGGACAGGACCGGCTCCGATGAGACCATATTGTCCCGAACGGGTTACCAATAACAGCTCCTGGTTCAATTATGATTACAGCATAGGTTTTCTGGGAGGCTGGGGCGCTCATCCGCTTGATATACTTGTATGGATCCTTAAAGACAAGTTATCAGGTTCATATTCCGCTGAAGGGACAGGACAATTCTGGGCCCCCGGTGGCCTTTATAACAATATCCTTTCATGGGATGTAAAATGCAAATATGAAAACGGACCTGAACTCCGCTTTGTAAGCGAGGATGTAGCCCTGGCCGGAATGCTCGACTACCGTACTATTAAAGAGACCAATGGCACTACCTTCTATGGTTCCAAAGGATGGATCTCCCTGAGCCGGTCATCAGCACAGTCAGACATACCTGAAATAAATCAGAAACTGAATAATTTCCCTAAAAACAGCGATGGCTGGATCGACAGTGAAAATAACAAAATGGGACAGGTTTTTGTAGACATTATTAAAGGCAAATCAAAGGAACTTTGTCCGCTCGATGAGGCAATTATCTCCGATACAATTAGCCATATGGGAGATATTGCCATCCGTACCGGCAGGAAAGTTACCTGGGATCCGCAAAAAGGAGAGGTAATTGGCGACCCTGAAGCCAATAAGCTGTTTGTAAGGGAAATGAGAAGCCCGTATCTGGTATAGAGGTGAGAGATGAGAGACTGAGAGACTGAGAGACTGAGAGACTGAGAGACTGAGAGACCTGAGAGACTGAGAGACTGAGAGACTGAGAGACTGAGGGACTGAGGGACTGAGAGACTGAGGGACTGAGGGACCGGACCAGACTCCGTGTAATTCTGTGCAACTCCGTGAAAATCCGTGGTTAAAATAAAATAAATTTACTTCTCAGGATTAAGCCATACAACTTTCTGTACAGGTGTATGAGGCTGGCCTATAATATCGCGGTACAGATCAGGTCTTCGGGCATTAATATACCTTCTGCCTCCTGCCTGTGCAAGTTTTTCAGGGGTGAGGACTGCAGTCACATAATCATCTCCCAGGGTACGGCATTCAGCTATAATATCGCCAAAAGGATCGATTATCATAGAACAGCCGTTTTTCAACTGGTCGGCATCCATCCCGATGGGATTTGAGAAAATGGCATAGATACCATTGTCATATGCCCTTGAGGGCAGCCATTTCATAAGCCATCCGCGGCCTTTCATCCCGTCAAATTCCAGCCTGAGGGATGTAGGATCAGTTTCCCTTTTCTTCCAGAGTTCAGGGTCAACAAAACCGGCTCCGGGACGGGTGGACGGGGTGCACATTGTTACGTGCGGCATGAGAATTATATTTGCCCCTAAAAGGGTTGTTGCCCTTACATTCTCTGTAATATTGTTATCGTAACAGATCAGTATCCCGAATTTCCAGCCAAGTAGATCGAATACACAATATTCATTGCCCGGTGTAATATGCTTATTTATGAAGGGATGAAGTTTCCTGTACTTAGCGATCAAACCATTCTTATCAACACACACATAAGCCTTATATATCTTATCATCTTTGTCTTTCTCAAAAAGACCCGCACATAAAACTATGTTATTTTTTGCTGCTATCTGAGCCAATCTCCTGATGCTTATTCCCTCCGGGATAAATTCAGCCAGTTCGAGCATCTCTTTTTTTGAATGATGAAGTGCAAATGTATAACCTGTCAGTGAGCATTCATGAAAAGCAATAAGATCGGAACCCTCATCAGCCGCTTTTTCTGAAAGGAATTCAATTCTTGATAAATTATAATCTTTGTCTCCGCTCCTGTTCTCGAATTGAGCCGTGGATATTTTTAAATTTTTCATTTGCAAAATTGGTTATTCTAACAGAGTCTTAATACTCCATGGTTCACGTTCTTCCCTTGATCTGAGCAGGTTTGCCTCCGCATCATTAACAAACTCCTCCCTGGCAGGGTCCCATTCCAATTTACGTTGTAATTTCATGGCTATATTTCCAATATGGGCCATAGTTGCAGTTCTGTGCATATCTTCAACCGGGTGGTAGGTCGACTTGCGAGACCTGATACACTTCAGAAAATTTACATGTTCACTCTCATCTGTATACAGCCGTGTCTCGTTTTCTCCAATGACTGAGTTTAATATCTCCTGAGAGCTTGCCTGAAGGGTTCCCCTCCAGTCCTTCACCAGCAACCAGCCATCGCTCCCTTCACAGTAGATCTCAACAAAGTCAGAATGCACATCAAGGACCACCCCATTTTTATAATTATAAGTGAGCCGGAATTTATTAAAGGCATTGTAAATACCTGTTTCAAGGGTCCAGCCTTCACCTTCGACAGAAACAGGACCTGTCTTTTCAGTACCATTCATCCATTGAGCATTATCAATAAGATGAGCTCCCCAGTCGGCCAGGCTGCCGCCTGAATAATCGTTGATCCATCTGAAGTTATAATGGCAACGGCCTGCTGTATAGGGGGCATATGGTGCAGGACCAAGCCACATATCATAATTAAATCCCTCAGGTACAGGCTGCTCAGCAGGATCAGGATTATAATAATAGAGCTTTGAAAAGGCTCCCGGCAATCCTACTCTCATTTTTCTTAATTTTCCTATTCTTCCATTGCGTACAAGCTCGGCCATCCTGTGATACTGAACTACCGACCTGTCTTCAAGGCTTGTCTGGAAAACCTGATCTGACCCGGCTGCCAGATCACTGAGAAACCTCCCCTGTTCAATTGTAAGTGTCGGCTTTTCGCAGCAGACATCCTTCTTCTTTTTCAGAGCCAGTGCTGAGGCAGGCACATGCCAGTGATCGGGGGTTGAAATCTGAACAGCATCAATTTCCTTTCGTTCAAGCAGCTCCCTGAAATCATAATAAACTGCACAATCTTTATTCCCATACTTTGCGTCAATAATTCCTTTTGCAGTGTTTGCACGGGATGAATCAACATCGCATGCGGCAATAACCCGGCAATCATCCAGCTTTAAATAGGCAGCTAGATTCCAGTTTATCCCGTGGTCGCCCGTACCTATCATGCCGATTGTTATCCTGTCATTTGCACCGAAAGCGCATGATGGTATAATTACAGGCAATACTATTGAACAGCCGGCAAATAATCCGCTGTTTTTCAAAAATTTTCTTCTTGTTACAGGCATAAGATCAGTTTTAGCTGGATTACATTTCTTTCATGTAACTGTGCCATGACTCTATTGATATCTTAAGAAATTCTGAAGGGTCACCCTTTATATCATAGCATTGAAGCCCTATGGGTCCTCTGTAATTATTATTCCTGAGAATGTGCAGTATACTCAATACATCAAACGATCCTTTCCCAAGCGGCTGAATAAGACGTGACCATTCCATCTCCCTTGTATCACCATCATCCGCACCATTTATTGAAACGGCAGCCAGATATGGAATTGATTCAGTCAGCCTTTTGTCGAGTGAATCCCTTTCATCCGTTTTGAGATAGTGACATAAATTGAATACAGCTCCGACATTTCTCCTGTCGATCTTCATGGTAAGCCTTACACTGTCTCCAACTTTCTCAAGCCAGAATCTGGAATGCGGATAGAGTGCAATTTTCACATTATAATCTCTGGCATAATCAGCAATTTTCTGAATTATGGGGACACAAATCTTATCTCCGAGGGGATCAGAAGGACCGTATTTGTCACTGTGGACATGTAACCAGAGAGTTACATCCCTGTCCCTGACTTTCTTAATGAAATCAAGCAGGCGAACATCGTAAGGCTGGTCTTTGTCAATGTCTATCTGGACATAAACCATAAACACCTTCAGGTTGTACTTATCCAGAATCCTGAGCTTTACATCAGTATTATCAAGTCCTTCCAGTTCAATACCGTCAAAGCCCAGAGTCTTTAAAAGTCTGGCCTGTGAATCAAATGTATAGTCTGGCGACAGCAGGAAAGCATCCTCAAAACAGAAAAAACCTGGTTTAAACTGCTGAGCTTTAATGCTCAGAGACAGTGTTAAAATCAGAAAACACGACAGAGCGATTGATCTCATCGGCCTGAAACTTAAAATGATCCCTTTAATTCTGCACTTCAGCTGCCTATCCCTTTTTCTTTCTTAAAAGGAGGAATGCACCTGCAGCAACCACAATTGCACCTCCTGCAATGATAACTGCTGTTGGAATCCCGCCTTTTGATTTTGCAGCTTCCTCTTCGGCATAGTAAAAAGTTGGTTTTGCATCAGTATCAATATTTACAGTATCTTTTTTTGGTTTTGGCTGATCCTGTGCAACTGTAATTTTTAAACTGCCGGCAAGCAAAAAGGATGCGATCGATAATACTAAAATTGACCTTTTCATTTTTCTCAACTACTTTATGATTTAATAAATATAATTAATATACCTCCATTAGCATCATTCATAAACAAAAACAAAACAGGTGCAAAATAATAAATTATTGACAAACAATATACGAAGCACTGACTATTGCCCGATTGAATTAACCAGTTCATCATATTTGTCTGCAATTTCCGGATCTGAATCTCTGTATGTATCTGCCAATGCAACAATAGCCGGCTTATACCGGGGATTAATTTTCAGACAGCTCCTCAACAGGTCTCTTGTCTGTTCCTTGTCAGTGTCACTTAACAATTCAGCCAATGCCACATATGCTTCAAAGTATTTCCTGTTGGCTTTAATAACTTTCCTGTAATACATAATTGCCTCATCTGTTTTATCCTGTGACCTGGCAATATTCCCAAGGTACATCAGGGCAGGTTCAAAATCAGGATTTATCTCCAGACACTTCTTTAATACAGAATCGGCCTTAATATTCTGCCCTGCTTTGTTTAAAGCCGCTGCATAGTTATAGAAAATCATTTCATCCTTATACTCAACCTGAAGAGCTTTCTCAAAATTGATCAGAGCATCAGCTGTTCTGCCTTCATTCAATGCTTTATAGCCGTAAAAATCATACCTGGTTTTTCTTTCAAGTACTGCACATACCGGGATTTTGTCTGCATAGATTATATGAATAGCATTGTCCGGTGGCCAGCTGCCATTCTTAAGCCGGAAAGGCGGGATATATCTGTTCACCACTATCGCATAATCCCAATCTGACTGGCTTCTCTCCTCATACCTGAAGTAAGATGTTTCCGTTTCAGGATGATTGCGAAACAGCCAGCTGACTGAATAGGTGGCTTTGATTATAACCCGGCCTGTATCTTTCTTCCCATTCAGATAGTCCAGCAGCCATTGGGAAGCTTCTGTCTGACTGACATAGTAGTAATCTGTTTCATAATTTCCATATGCCCCTTTCAGACCGCCAACCAGCTGATTGTAATAAATATACGAATACCTGTGATTCAATACCATATACCTTACCGGATGAACGGACAGCAATACAATGAGTAGAATCAAAACCCATACTGCGTGTTTTACTTTCAATAAATATTCAAACAGGAAATTAAATCCGGTTGCCGCGATAAGTATTATTGACGGATAGAGAAAAAGGAATTGTCTCCATGAACTGTAGAGATTGGATTTCACACAGATAACGAAAACCACCGGAAATAAAATGGAAAACATAATAAAAAAATAAAGAGCCGACTTGCTGTTCCCTGCAACTTTTTTAACAAAAACAAAGAAGAGGATAAAACCGGCAGAAACCAGCAGAGGAATTGTAATAGCCATGGACTTTAACAGGTAATACCATGGCATAAAATCAGACCATTCAACCTTACCCTCAAAGATCTGTCTGAATGTGCCGGGGAAATGAGCCATTATACGATACGATTCGAGAACATTCCTGACCGGAGCCAGAAGTGCATAGGGCCAGAGTATTATACTCAGCATCCACGATAAAAGTGTAATGGCGCTCATCAGGAGTAACCGTTTCCTGGTTTCAGAGGATTCCATCGTGTTATTATTCAAATATTTTAACAACCAGTAAAGGAGGAAGAAAAAATAGAGGTAACAGATTGATAATAATCCTCCCGCTCTTATGCTGATTGTAAATGCTATAGCTGCTGTTAAAAGAATGCTATCCTTCAGAGAGATCTTTCTGCCGGAAACCAGGAATTTCAATGTGAAAAAAAGGCTTGAAATATAACCCAGTGCGAATGGAATATCCTTTAGGTTATTCTGTGAGTGTCCCAGAAATACTGGTGAAACAGCAAAAAGGACCAAAACCAGGATCCCTGTTCCATAGCCGGTCAGCCAGACAGCAAACAGAGCTGTCACCATAATTGTCAGCCATCCTGCGACAGTGCTCATTATATGCCTGAATCCATATACATTTTCAATGTGCAGCCACTTTGTCAGAATGGTGATAAGGTTATCATAGGACTGTCCATAATATTTAAGGTGTGTGACAGGAGTATTCAGGGCAGACTGATCCTGACCACGGGTGGCAAAATAGTTATAGACAGATACGGAGTGATCGAAATGCAGAACCTCATCGCATGAAATACCTGCATCTCTGCTGGTTAGCAGCATCAGAACAAGTAATAGTCCGGAAAATGCACGGAAGAGATATTTTAATGCTGATTCGTTCATTTTTTCTCCTGTCCGCCATCATAAAACTTTCTTACGAAATAAAGTGGGCGGTTCTGAGATTCCTTGTAGCTTCTGTAAATATATTCTCCCAGTATCCCCAGGAATACAAGCTGAATTGAACCGAGAAAATATATACTGAGAAGAGTGGATGACCATCCCACTAAGGCATATCCGTATGCTTTCGCAATCAGGACATAAATGCCGGCTGCCATGAATACCAGTGTGCCTATTGATCCCAGAACAAGGCAGAATCTTATCGGAAACCTTGAAAAAGAAAATATTGCATCAGCAGCCAGAATTGTAAGTTTCCGGAGACTCATCTTCGGATCTCCCTTATACCGGTCTTCTCTTACAAATTCAAGGTATCCCTGCCTGAACCCTATAAAGGTTCGTAAACCGGGAAGATACCTGACTTTCTCTCTCATAGCCAGCAGGGCATCTACGGCTTCCCGTTTCATCATGGAGTAATTTCCCGAGTTCTCCATGTTTTTGATCTCGCCAATATGCCTGAATACAATATGGAAGAGGAATGAGTATAAGTTCCGGTCTTTCCTGCCCTTCCTTCCGGTCTTTTTACCGCTGACAATATCATATCCTTCATCGGTGAGCATCCGGTACATGGGGGAAAGCAGCTCAGGAGGGTCCTGCAAATCGCCATCCATCATTGCAACAATATCACCTTTAGCGCGCTCCAGACCGGCAGTATAAGCAGCCTGATGACCGAAATTTTTGGATAATGATAAAATCTTTAACCTGTCCTCCTTTTTTTGCCAGGCAAGAAGTTTCTCAATGGTACCATCTGAACTTCCATCATCAACAAATAATACCTCATACTCCGTGATAAAGGAATCAAGTGCTGATAAAGTCCTGTTTACAAGCTCATCGATAAGCTTCTCCTCGTTGAAGACCGGAATTACAAGTGACAGCATGATGTTGATTTTACTCTGTGGCACTCTCTGAGAGGTTTGCCCCCTTGCCCCTGTTTGTTACGGTAGTATTGCCCCCCTGCCCCCCTAGGGGGGTTAAAACCTGGTTTAGTCCTGGTTTTAGCTCCCCCCTGGGGGGGTTGGGGGGTGTAAACTAAAACGAGCATTCTTTAATTCTTTAATTGTAATCTTGCAAGTGCATATTCAGCTTCATCTTTCAGCTCAGGATCAGAAACAAGATCTTTTATGGCATTAACAGAATAATCAGTACCCATCCAGCTTAATTCACGAAGCATCAGTTTTCTGGCCTCAGCAGTGGTTCCCTTGTCAGTCAGTACTTTTACTATCTTTTTCTCAAGATCCTGCAATTTTTGATCATCTCCGGCAGCATTCCTTATGTGACTCTGAAGGCAGGTGAGGTATTTTGTACTCTTTGCTATATCATAGCTGCCAATTTTCTCCAGTGATTCATCAAGTGTGATCTCCCTGAAATCAGGCCGGAGAACCACTCCGGCAGCGTTTGGAAAATCAAAAGGAACCTGTTGTGTAACGTTTCCGGTCACAGCCCATTCAGCTCCCCTTTGCAGCGTAACAATAAATCCCGTGCATTGCATTGCGGGACCACCTCCCTCGTCAGCATGCCCCATTGCAGTATGGAATATTCTTCCTTTTTCAAATGTGATAGCCATCAGCATCGGTTCATCCCTCATTGTGCCTCCTCCAGCGGCAGAATCAGCAAAGGCGGTAGCAAGTACCTCCATATTTTTTGCAGGTCCCCTCAACAGGCTGTATAATTCATCTGTACCATGAAACCATCTGGCAGGCAACCCTTTCATAACAGGATGATCAGCCACCCTGGCAGTGACAAGAAACTCCCTTCGTTCTCCGTGAGTGCCGCCCGGGCCGGCTGTAGAGTCGACCACGAGTTCATTATTTTTATAATAAACATACGGACCATCCTTTTCGTTCCGGTCACCCCAGCCTCCGAGACCTATCATCTCATTATACTCTTTCCAGCCGGGAAAAGCATTATCAGCAGCATGGTAGACAACTACTCCTCCCCCGTTCTTAACATAATCCAGGAAAGCAGCGTTTGTCTTTTCCGACCATGAATCTCCGTTATAATCGAGCACTACAAGCCTGAATTTTGAAAAGTCAGGATTGAAGGCATTCATATCACCTCCATTTTCCGGGGTGATCATTATTTCCGAAGAAAACAATCCGGTCTCATCCAGTATCACCTTAAGGATAGGAGAACTTGTCTTCCAGTCATGATTATTCTGACCTGTGATGATAAGTGTTTTATAACCTGTTTCATTTTTACAGGCAGATATGAAGGTTAGCAAACCTGCAACTATTATTAAAAGTAAATATTGTTTTTTCATCAGTTACTGTTTTATTTGATTATGGTCAGATTCTCTCCTTTATTATACTGCCGGTAATTGCCATGGCTGACGATACGGTCGGCTGAGGAGCCTGGAGGCCCTTGGATTTCCAATTATCTCTTCCTTATCCGGATCCCATTTGATAGTCTCTCCGGTTGTCATTGCTATTTCCCCGAGCAGAGCAACGGAAACCGCCCTGTATGCCACTTCCACAGGAGCAATTGCCTGTTTTCCGGACCTTACGCAATCAATGAAATTCTGCCAGTGGTTGTCGCTTTTATATAATCTGATCTCATTTTCACCTATTTCCTCGTCAAGGATTTCAGGATCAGAGGCAGATATCCTGTTACCCCGGTCAACATGGATCCAGCCCAGCTCACCGTACCATGTTGCTCCCATCCCGTGAGGCAGTCTGGCTGCATTTGCTACCCTCATTTCAATACCGTTTGCATATTTACAGAGGAAATCATATTCAACCGGTGCATTGAAGATTCCCTCAAGCGGATAAACACCTGAACCTGTGATCTCAACAGGGCCGGTATATTCGAGTCCTGCGCCCCAGTTGGCTATATCGATATGGTGTCCGGCCCAGTCGGTCAGCTGGCCTCCCGAATAATCGAGAATCCATCGCCAGTCCCAATGGGCGACACCGCGATAGGGCACTTTGAGAGCCGGTCCAAGCCACATCTCCCAGTTCAGTTCTTCCGGAACATCCCTGACAGGCGGTGTGCCTATACCCTTTCCTCCATCAGGCAATCCTACCTCAATATATTTTATTTTACCTATCCTACCGTTGATTGCCAGTTCAGCTCCATGGTGGAAGTGAGACTGTGAACGCTGCCAGCTTCCCGTCTGCCAGATAATATTGTTCTTTTTAACAGCGCTGACGATGGTTTTGCCATCATTTATAGTCCGGCATACAGGCTTTTCACCATATACATTCATCTTTTTGTTAACCGCCGCGGTATAAATTATCCCATGCCAGTGGTCAGGCAATGCAATTGAGACAGCATCGAGTTTCTCCTTTTCAAGGAATTCCCTGTAATCCTCGTACGTCCTGCAGTCGGTGTTCTTATTCGCCTCATCGACTGTCTGTTTTGCTTTTGCCAGGTGAAGCGCGTCTACATCACAGACTGCAGTAAACTGCACTGCATTTTTCAGGTCAAGGAAGTCCCGCATGTTGCTCATACCCTGCGATCCTGTTCCGATCGCACCAATAACAATTCGGTCGCTGGGGGGAGTACTCCCTCCCTTGCCAAGAACTGAGGCGGGAATTATGTTAGGAAGAATTATTGCACCTGCGGCAACTTTGGCAGACTGCTTAAGAAATTCTCTTCTTGATGATTTGTCTCTCATTTTGATCTGTTTTTATTTTTTTGATAATACTTTTATACTTAAACACAAAGGGCACAAAGGAATGCACAAAGTCACACAAAGGATTTTAAACAACCACTGGTGTTCCGGGTATAGGTGTTTCAAATATCATATCAACAGGGCCGAATTCCAATTTCTTTGGACCCAGGTCCATATCTGATTTGAAAATCTCATCCCATGTAATAAGTCGTCCGGAATAGGCGGCAGTCCTGCCCATAATTGCCGTAAGGGTTGAAATTGCAGTCTGTTCTGCCTCATTCACATAATTGCCTGTCCTGATGGCATGAACAAGATGCATATGCTCCTGCACGTATGGAGGAATCTTGATCTGGTTCATCGGATTTCCGTTTTCATCTTTTGGGTATTCAAACTGCCATTTAATATTTCCCTTCAGATCCCATATTGTATTCTGGCAGTTGGTATAACCCTCAGTACCCATTATAAGCTCACCCGTACCATTAGCGCAGCTGTCGATCTGACGGCACATGCTGTGAGAACTTATCCCGTTGCCATAATCAAAATCGATGCTGAAGAAGTCATACTGATCGCCCGTAACTCTCCGGTGCCGGCCTCCGTACCCGATTGCCTTTTCAGGATGGCTGCCCATAAACCAGTTTATCACATCTATATTATGAACATGGGTATCTAGAATATGATCTCCGCATAACCAGCAGAAATTATTCCAGTTGCGTATCATATACTCCATATCATTCCACCCTTTCTCCCGCTCACGGAACCAGACGTGATCCTGGTTCCAGAATGCTTTTGCTGAAGTTATGGTTCCGATAGCGCCATTCTTAACATGTTTATATGTCTCAATATAATCTTCCTGGTGCCGTCTCTGCGTACCGGTTACAACATTCAGACCTATTGCGGCAGCTTTTTTTGCTGAAGTTATAACCGATCTTATACCTACCGGATCAACTGCAACCGGCTTTTCAAGGAAGGCATGCTTATTGTTCATGACAGCCTCAAGAAAATGCTCCGGCCGGAACTGTGGCGGAGTTGCCAGTATAACCACATCAACCTCAGGTATTGCTATAAGTTTCTTATATGCGTCAAAGCCTGCAAAACAGTTTTCCTCGGGAACAGGAAGGTTGAAGGAGGCGAATCTTTCACGGCATGCGTCAATCTTATCCTGGAAGAGATCAGCCAAAGCTATGATTTCAAGATCGGGTCCTGCACTGATGAAGTTTATTGCTGCTCCTGTGCCCCTGGCACCTGTTCCGACCAGCCCTGCGCGAAGCTTTTTGCCCTTGGGTGCCCCCTTCAATATTGGAGGCAGTCCTGCAATTTCTTCGACTGCTTTCCCTTTGCATCCTGTAATTATTGCACCAGCACCTGCCAGCCCTATTCCGGCCAGAGCTGTTTTGCCAATAAATTTTCGTCTGTCAAGATTCTGCATATTTCTTCTGTTAAAATAAATTCATTATTGTCCCATTGAGCTGTCGGCTTCACACACGACCCTGAAACCTACATCTATACAATCGGAATACCACCATATGCTTTTTGGCATCTGAGGATCGGTCATCAGCCACGCTTTCGTTTTTGTATAATTACGTGCAGCACTCCTCAAATCCTTTGCGTCGCTTTTAAATGACCCCCCGCGGATGACATGTTCCTGCCCTGTGGCCGGTCCGGTTGGATTGATTGCTGCAATGGTATCTGCTCTATATGTGTCAGGAGAATAAAAATCGAGGCAAAATTCGGCCACGTTGCCAGCCATATTTTTTAAACTGAAAGGATTCCCCTTTACCGAAGCAGGTTCCTTTGTCCTTGATGAGCTGTTTTCCTTATACACGGCAACTGATCCTATATTTGTGGTATCTGAACCAAATATCTTTCTCAGGAAACCTTCTGATGTCAGTTTTTTCGGATCACCCTGGAAAAAATAGGGAGATCCGGTTCCTCCCCTGCAGGCATATTCCCATTCAGCTTCAGTCGGAAGACGGTATTTTTTGCCCGTCACTTTTGATAACCACTGACAATAGACATTTGCTGCATGCCACGACATTGTGATAGCAGGCCTGGAACCTTTTCCCCAGCCCTGGTCAGGAGCGCCCCATGGCGGTGTTGCTCCGCTTATGGCATCAGCTTTCCTACCGGAAACAACCTGTCCTTCTGTCCTGCCCTGTGATCCGGTAGCCCTGAAAAAGGCAAGATATTCATCCCATGTAACTTCAGTCCTGGCTATCCAGAATTTTGAAAGGGTAACCTTCCTGACGGGTCCTTCATCCGGTTTACGAAAAGGTTCATTTTCCGGACTTCCCATATTGAAGCTGCCTCCGGGCAGCGCAACCATCTCAAAGGAGACATTTGTACCGGGTATCGCCTCTGTGTAGTTATCAAATTTTTCAACCTTTGTTGCTTCTGTAAAGATCTCCCTGCTGGTTGTTATTGAAACGCCAAAGCCTGTATCGTGAGCATGGACTGCATTCCTGTCATAATGTCCAACAGAGATATGGCAGTTGATGCAACTCAGCGGATCCTTGCTTGTCGTATAAAAAAGGTGGGCATTACCTCCGTTTACTGATAATGTCACCGGAAAAAGGTTCTGATGGCATTTAAGACACGATTTTTCATAAACGAACCCTTTCGCATTTTCAAGAAGCTTCTTTTCCTGCCAGTTGATTTCGGAACTGTCCTTAAAGAGATAGCCATAAACATCCTTAAACCCGTGTTTGGCTTTTGCAAAAAGGTAGCCATGTCCTTCGGGAGGAAGATGGCATTCGGCACAATGAACCACACTCCCGGAAGAATTATTAAAATGGGTTGAAAGTTTCCATGACTGATCAGCATGCGGATGTATATGGCATGACATGCAATACTTGTCAGTCGATGTGTATGAAACAACAACCTTTCCTGATTTAAGCAGCATCAGGGCTAAAACAAATCCTGCTAAAATCGGCCAGAATCTCCTTCTGCCTGATGAATGTGTACGCTTATGATAATTAGTTAAACTCATGTCTCCCGGCAAAATCAATTAAACTTGCTAAAGTTAATTGTTTACCCGAACCGGTGACAATTGTTTATTATCAAATTATTAATTTTTTTTCACTCCCCCCTGAATTCAAAAACGTTTTGTGTAACCATGGCAATACGGAACCTTCTCATTATTGAAATAATAATCCTGATGATAGGCTTCAGCCGGATAGAATTCAGAAGCTTTGGTCAATCCTGTGGCTATGCTATACCCTTTCGATTTCAGTATATTCAGGTATTTTTCAGCTGTCTTCTTCTGTTCATCATTCAAATAGAAAATTTCTGACCTGTACTGATCTCCTATGTCAGGACCCTGGCGGCCAACCTGGGTGGGATCATGGATTTCAAGGAACAGTCTCAGAAGAGTTTCGTATGAAGTTTTACCGGGATCATAAACTATCTTTACTGCCTCTGCATGGCCGGTATTTCCTGTGCAGACCTCCCTGTATGTCGGATTCTTTACAGCTCCGCCTGTGTAGCCTGATGTAACTGAGATTACTCCGGGAGATTTCTGAAGAAAATATTCAACGCCCCAGAAACAGCCACCTGCGAAAATTGCCATCCCATACCTCCCGGTTTCGAGTTGTGCCGGAACAAAATCGAGTGATACTGAATTGACACAATGTCTCACATTTTTTGAAGTGAACCGTTCTCCTGTAAAAACGTGACCGAGGTGGGCTCCGCAGCTGGCGCATTCAATCTCAGTCCTCCTTCCGTCAGCATCCGGATAGCGGTTAACTGCACCTTTTATCTCATCATCAAAGCTTGGCCATCCGCAGTCTGATTCAAATTTATCAGAGGAGTGGTACAGAGCCGCTCCGCATTTTTTGCAGAGATAGGTGCCATTTTCCTTATTTTTGACATATTTCCCGGTAAAAGGCGATTCAGTGCCTTTATTATTAATGACATTTGACTCCACTTTTGTCAGATCATAGTATTGCAACTTTTCCTGCGAAAATGTTTCTTCACTCATACTGCTGAGATATATTGTTAATATTATAAATGTAAATAATCTTTTCATACGGTTAATATCTTTTAATATTTAATAAACAAGCAGGAAATAAAATTGTTAAGCAGAAGGATTATTTGTTGTTAAACTGAGGAAGCGAAGTCTGGAGACTTCGCTTATCAAATACCGCTTATCAAATACCGCTTATCAAATACCGCATATCAAATACCGCTTATCAAATACCGCTAATCAAATAATCAGTATTTGATAATCTGGTTTCAGGATCAGGTGTCAAAGATTTCCGGTAATTGAACACTGAATACTGGTTACCTGTTACTGATTAAAAGTTGTTCATCATAATATTTCTGGCATGAAGATTGTTTTTAGAATGAAAAGTATATTTTTGTAACTAATTAAAATTATTACCAGGTATGAAAAAATTTGCTGTCTTACTTCTTATTGCTTTTATTACAGTATTAGTTGTCAGTTCCTGTAACAAAAAGGAATGCCCTGCTTATTCAAAAGCTCATACTGAGCAGACTGGAAAGAATGTCTGATAATCGGAATTCATTTTTATTGATCCTGTTTTATAAGTTAGCCACATAATGAAGAAGCTGCTTATAATAGCGGTTTTAGGTTTAATTGGTATATCTTCCCTTTATGCCCAGGGAGAGCTGGATCAACAGCAAAGGGTATTCTTCCGCAATGAAAGGTCTTTCGGCATCAGTCTTAATACTGATGGCTTTGGGCTCGGTTACAGAGGCGCCAGAAGAATTGACTTCAGAAATAAACGGCTACTGGAGATCGATGGAGGAACATTAAAGCATCCAAAGGAATACAAGATCTCCAATCCTTATACTACCGGCGGTAATTTCGTTTTCGGGAAACTCAATTCCACCTTTTACCTCAGGGGAGGAATAGGTCATCAGCATGAACTTTACAAAAAGGCCGATCTCGGTGGCGTTGCCATACGCTATTTTTATTCTGCAGGACCCGTGCTCGCCATATATAAGCCGATTTATTACAGGGTATTATATCCGGTCTCCGTCAACGAATATGTTATCAGGGAGGAAAAATTCAGTTCCGCAATAACCATGGCTCAGGAAATTTATGGCAGGGCAGCATTTACAAAGGGGTTCAATGAAATTAAAGTTATGCCGGGATTATATGGCAAATTCGGTTTTAATTTTGAGTACAGCAAGGAAGACAAGGTTATTCATGCAATAGAGGTCGGGGCCCAGGTCAATGCTTTTCTGAAAGAGATACCGATAATGGCGACAAGTACTAATAAGGCAGTATTCTTTTCGCTTTTTGTGAGTTACAGGTTCGGAATGATCATTGATCCACTTGATCCTGAATCAAATAAGTTCTCAAATATCTTCAGAAAGAAAAAGAATAAATGATCTTTTTAATCATTTGACTTTTTCATGGAAATAATTATTTTTGTGCTTCAAAATTATTAACCAATTAACAATAGAGATATGTCAAAAATTAAAGTAGGTATCAACGGTTTTGGCAGGATCGGCCGTCTGGCCTTCAGGGCTGCATTAAAGAGGAACGATATTGAAATCGTTGGAATCAACGACCTCCTGGAAGCAGATTATATTGCTTACATGCTTCGTTACGACACCGTTCACGGCGGATTCGACGGAAAAGTGGAAGTTAAGGACGGCCATCTTGTGGTAAACGGACAAACTATACGCATTACTGCCGAGAAAGATCCGGCAACCCTGAAATGGAATGAGGTTGGCGCTGAATATGTACTTGAATGTACCGGTCTTTTTCTGACAAAGGAAAGCGCAATGGGTCATATTACAGCAGGTGCAAAGCGCGTGGTTATGTCAGCTCCTTCCAAAGATGATACCCCGATGTTTGTAATGGGTGTTAACCAGAATAAATACAAGGCAGATATGCAGTTTGTATCGAATGCCTCCTGCACAACAAACTGTCTGGCTCCTATTACAAAGGTACTCCAGGACAATTTTGGCATTGTGGAAGGCCTCATGACGACAGTTCATTCAACCACAGCAACACAGAAAACCGTTGACGGTCCATCAAAGAAGGACTGGAGAGGTGGTCGTGCTGCTTCCGGTAATATTATTCCGTCATCAACCGGTGCAGCCAAAGCTGTGACAAAAGTTATCCCCGAACTGAAGGGAAAACTGACAGGTATGGCATTCAGGGTTCCAACCCTCAACGTTTCAGTTGTGGACCTTACCTGCCGTCTTGAGAAACCAGCCAGTTACGATGCAATCAAAAAAGCAATGAAAGCTGCTGCCGACGGTCCGCTCAAGGGAATTCTCGGATATACGGAAGATGCTGTTGTTTCAAGCGACTTTATCGGTGATTCACGCACCTCTATCTTTGACGCTGAAGCAGGAATATCTCTTAACGATAACTTTGTTAAGGTAGTAGCCTGGTACGATAATGAGTGGGGTTATTCCTGCAAACTTCTCGACCTCATTGTTCACATGAACACGGTGAAGTAAAAGGTATAATATTAAATATTGTTAAAAAATGTAGAGGGGCGTTGCATGCAACGCCCCTGCATTTTTTTATACTACCATCTCTATATCAAGCGGTATGCCCGCAGTATCACGGTAATGCTCACCCAGCTCAAGCATAGCCTCATCATCTTCTTCATATAGCCATTTCATGCTGATATGTTTGCCCGACCGGCTAAAAACTGTAAGCCTTTTCAATATTTCATAAAGGTATTTTGAGGAGCCGCTGTTTATATATTCCAGCTGGAAATAAACATTCAGACCGTCATTCGTCTCAAAATGCCGGGTAATCCAGTTATCAAGCCTCGTGAAAATAAGTTCTGGATTTTCAGGGATAGACCGGCCTATCATCTCAAGCTTATTGGCTGCCGGATAATAGACAATAGCCGGACAGTTCTTAAGCTCTTCCTGAATAACATGCTTTTCCATAAATTCCTTATTTATTCATATCTTAAAGCTTCAATGGGATCAATATTTGCAGCCTTAACTGCCGGTGCATATCCGGAAACCACACCCACTATAAAACAGACAATAATACCTGTTATCACCCATATCCATGGAATTACAAAGCTCGATCTGAGCATGGATGATACGGCATTGCCGATCATTATGCCAAGAATTATTCCAAAAACGCCTCCCATCTGACCAATCATAATTGATTCAAACAGGAACTGATATTTAATGGTTTTAGGCTTTGCCCCGATTGCTTTCCTGACACCAATTTCCCTGGTGCGTTCGGTTACAGAGACCAGCATGATATTCATTAACCCTACTGCCGCTCCAAACAGGGTTACAATTCCAATGATTGTAGCGGCCATTGTAACATACCTTATGTTCTTAAGAAGAAGGTTGACTATATTGTCACTTTTTGATATATTGAAATCGGATTCATCCCGTGGATTAAGATTCCGGATTATCCTGAAAACACCTTCAGCCTCTCCTGCCATAACATCCATGTTAACAGCATGCATAGGCATTATACTGATGCTGAATGACATATTCGGACGTGAAAAATATTGCCTTGCAGTAGTGACTGGCATAAAACAGACGTTATCGTCATTAATGGCACTCGCTCCCTTACTCTTCAGAACTCCTGCCACCTTCAGCTTGAGCCCTGCAACAGTGATCACCTGACCAAGAGGATTGATCCCGGTAGGAAAGAGATCCTTTTCTATATCCTTTCCGATCAGCACAAGATGCTTCGTTTCCAGAACATCTTCGCCGCTGAAATTCCTTCCTGTTTCTATCTCATAACCCGATACAGTAAGGAAGTTCTCATCAACCCCCTGAAGCCTGACATTAGGATTTGTCTCCTCTGACTCGAATTTTACCGTAGCTAAATTGGAGGCATAAGTAGAAATGGAAACCCAGGCGGGTTCAGAAAACCTGTTTTTGAACTCCTCAGCCTCCCTGTATGAAATCCTTGAAAAATTCTTTGCCCTGTATTTGCTGTTCCCTATCTGTATATTCATCCCCCTCGATGTTATGGTGAATGAGTTGGCTCCCATCATGGTAAACTGGTTTGTAAGCGATGATTTTATTGCATCAATCGCTGTAAGGATTCCTACAAGCGCCATAATGCCAAATGAAATAATACATATTGTCAGGATTGCCCTTACCCTGTTGGATTTTATTGCCCGCCATGAAATCCTGAGATTCTCCCTGAAAATTCCAATCCTCTTAATATTTCCTTTCATCCCGAACTTTTATCAGTGCCTAATAATAATGAATAAAAGTACACTTTTTTTTATTCCGACAGAATAACATACCTGCTAATAAATTCTACTTTGGATATTCGAAAAATATACCTGTTTGGCCCTGAATCCCTAAAGCCTGCCTGCCGGCAGGGGAACAGGTAGATTTTTCTCCTTTCAGCCTTTATGGCCGGGGCAAAAAAGGAGAAAAATCAGGTTAATGCCAATTTATAAAAGCAGAAATAAATAAACTTTTAGTTGCATAACTAAAGATTTCGTTGTATATTTGGGACAGATAAGAAAACAAGAGGCACCATAATGCACAGATAAGACAAAAGTATGAGAGATTTAACAAAGGCAGAAGAACAGGTAATGCAGGTTTTATGGAAAATCAAAAAAGGATTTGTAAAAGATATTCTTGAACATTTTGATGATCCCAAACCTGCTTACAATACAGTCAGCACAATTGTCCGCATACTTCAGGAAAAAGGCTTCGTTACACATAAGGCCTATGGAAGGACTCACGAATACTTTCCCCTGATTACAAAAAATGAATATTCAAAATCACATCTCAGCACCTTTGTAAATGACTACTTCTCAAACTCTTTTGAGAAGATGGTTAGTTTTTTTGCAAAGGAAAAAAGCATATCTTTACATGAGATGGAAGAGATTATGAAATTAATGGAAGGAGAAGTAAAAAGACAAAAAATAAAAAAATGAATGCACTTCTGTTTTACATGTTCAAAGCTGCACTATATCTTACAGCATTTTACCTCATATATTCCCTGCTGCTGAGCAGGGATACATCATATTCCCGCAACAGGGCCTTTATCATTCTTTCAATGGCTGCTGCAATGATTCTGCCTGTCTTTAACCTGCAAAATACAGGGTATGCTGACTTTCAGTTTTTTGGAAAGCGCCTCGCCGAAGTCTTAATCTCTGCTTCATCAGCTGACCATGAACAATCAGGCTACGGGTCATCAGTATTCTCAGCTTTGCATCTGCTATACATTGTTTATCTCACAGGCACCGCAATCTTTAGTATCAAGCTGCTGGCTGATCTTATAAATCTTTTATTTTTAATTTCAAGAAAGAAAAAAGATGGCAGCCGGATCATAAGATTCCATGGATTTAATACTGCCGGTTTTTCGGCCATGGGATATGTATTCATAAATACAAGACTTACACCGGAAGAGGCTGCGGAAATCATAAAACATGAACAGAATCACCTGAAAAGAAATCATTTCCTTGATATAATCTTTGCAGGGATGGTAAAGGCATTGCAGTGGTTTAATCCTGCTGCCTGGCTTTTCAACAGGTCACTCCGGGCTATACATGAATACCAGGCTGATCAGGGATGCCTCACCTCAGGCATTCCGGTTGTGAATTACCAGTGTCTGTTATTGAATCAGGTCTTTAAAACCAATAAATTCACACTCACAAACAGCTTCTCGAATCCCTCCCTTGTCAAAAAGAGGATGATAATGATGACAAAAAAACCGACATCATCACTCGCAAGTATAAAGCTGCTCTTTGTAGTTCCTGCTATAGGCATCGTCTTATTATTCGTATCCGCTTTCGGAAAAATTCCGTCTGCTTCCCCTCAACAGATTAAAAGTGAAATAACGGCTGTTAATTCCGAACTGCCCGGAGAAGTGCCTTTAGTTGAGGTTGAACAGATGCCGCTATTCCCTGGCGGAGATGCAGCTCTTCTCAAATATCTTGGTGAAAACACCAAATATCCTGAAAATGCCAAGAAGAATAACATAAAAGGAAAAGTCATATTGCGTTTCTGTATTGCATCTGATGGAACAGTGAACAGGGTAAGTGTTCTTCAGGGAGTTGATCCGGAACTTGATGCCGAGGCAATCAGGGTTGCAAAGACATTACCGGCATTTACCCCCGGGAAACAGGGCGGCAAAGCCGTTGCTGTATGGTATATGGTGCCAATCACATTCACCCTGAAATAAATATTCCTCTGATTTAAATGATCATGAAGGACAGGTCACGACATGTCCCTACCGCCGGAGGTACTTTTATCATAATATGCCATTTTAATATCGGTCTGCCGTGAAAAAATGCCTTTTTATCTTCCTCTTCTTCTCTTTAAACATAATTGCCTATAATCAGGTCATCAAAGGAATTATTCTGGACAAGGAAAATCACGGCAAAATCAATTTTGCTTATATCTATTTTAACGGAACATTTGCAGGAACAAACTCAGATAAAGAGGGAAATTTTGAGCTGGACATTTCCAGCTATCCGTCAATGCCCTTAACAATAAGCGCTCTGGGGTATTATTCTGTAACACTCTCTGTAGTTTCACCGTCAAAGCCATTAATAATCTTCATGATGCCAAAGCTCTATGAACTGAATGAGGTGGTTATCAGTGGAAAAAGCAATGAAAGGGAAAGGAAAAGAAATGAAAAACTGTTTACAGATACATTTCTTGGAAATACAAAAAATGCCAGGAATTGTGAAATTACCAATACTAAGGACATTTTGTTTGAATCAGACAACGATACATTAAAGGCATTCTCCTCAAATCCCATCCTGATTGAAAACAGGGCCTTAGGTTACAAAGTCACATATTTTCTCGATGAATTTGTTATTGACAAGAAAAATGAATCTTTCTATTTTTCAGGCAATATAATATTCATTGAAAATCTGACATCCGATGAACAGCAAAAACAGATTATTGAAACAAGGAGAAAAGATGCTTACCTTGGATCAAGAATGCACTTCTTCAGGTCACTCTGGAAAAATGAACTGGATTCAGCTAAATTCGTTGTAAAAAATTCAGCTGGTGATAAACTTACCACAGAAGATATTGTCATCAGGGAAGATAGCCTTACAAGATATCTCAATTATCCGGAAGATCTTGAAATATGCTACTACTCAAGCTTACCATCCAGTTATATTTTATTCCAGAACGAGAAGGTTAATTTTGACAGAAATGGATACTTCGATCCATCATCGGTAAGCTGGCAGGGTGAAATGTCTCTGAAACGGATCGCTGACTGGCTTCCCTATGAATATGAAGTAAAATAACAAAAGCAGCCTGGTGTCAAGTCAAATAGATTATGCCGCAAATTTTAAGTTGGCAGTTGGCAATGTGCAGTTGGCAATTTTTAACTCAATTTTTGCCCACTGCTTTTTGCCATTTGCCAACTTTTAATATGTCAATATTGAATTCACACAAACTAGTCGCGACAAAAAGTCCTGATCTGACAAACTCCTCCCCTTTGGTCAGAAAATAATTACATTTCAATTTATTTTATAAATAATTAAACTTTTAGTTGTATAACTAATATATTAGTTGTATATTTGATATAAGAAATTTTCATATAACTAATAGTGTTTAACAATTAAGACAAACGGCCATGAAGAGAGAAAAAAAATCAAGTACACTGAAAAGAGTCACTCTTGCAATATTAATCCCTGTTGCAGCGACTTTTATTCTTGCAGATGCATCATTCGGTAAAACTATCGATCCGTTGACGGGGGGAGTGTCAACCATTACGGTACAGCAGGATCCTCAACCCACCAAAAAAGACATCCCATTTGTGCAGGTGGATGAAATGCCTGTCTTCCCGGGGGGAGATATGGAAATCCTGAAATATATTGGAAATAATACAGTCTATCCGGATGTGGCTAAAAAGAAAGGCATTACCGGAAAGGTAATAATCCGGTTTGTTGTCGAGAAGGATTGTACTGTTTCAGAACCTACAATTATCCAGAGTGTCGATCCTGAGCTTGATGCGGAAGCCATAAGAGTTATCAAAACATTGCCGAAATTTGAGAAACCGGCAAAAAATGACGGTGTGGCAGTTCGTTGTTTTTATATGCTCCCCATCACCTTTTCATTGAAGTAATTGTTCAATTGAATAAAATACTGGCAGGGACAGGTCGCGGCCTGTCCCTGCCAGATGGTTTAAAAAAAAATCAATGATTTTTTCCATAAATAACAAATCCGTTATAAATTTGATATAAGCATTCCATTTAAATCACTGTGATCACAAAATTTATAGTTGTAGCCCATGGTAAAAGTCAAAAATTCAGCATTCTCAGGCTTTGTTCTGATAATGGTTCTGACAGTTACAGCATTGCTGATGACTGCAATTCCCTCCTGCAGCAGGAGTAAGAAAGGTATGACAGGGTTAGCAGAACTGGAACCGCCGCCGCTCCCTCCTCCTCCGCCAAAGATACCTTCGATGACAGGCAGTGACACAACCTGGGATATGATTGATCAGATACCGATCTTTCCTGGCGGTGAAGACCTTCTTGCCAGACATATAGCAAGGAATATAAAATACCCTGATATTGCCAGGGAAAAAGGAATACAGGGAAAGGTTGTGGTTAAATTCCGGATAACAAGCAGGGGAAATGTTAACGGCTATGAGATTACCAGAAGCGTCAGCCCGGAACTCGATGCTGAAGCCCTCAGGGTTGTAAAAACCATAACCAGGTTTGAACCGTCAATTGTTGATGGGAAACCTGTATCCGCCTGGCACTATCTGCCAATTACATTTATCCTGAAATAGATCATATCCGGCAATTATATCCCAAATTAACTAAATTTGCATCTGAATAATTATCAGATGAAAATTCAGGAGAGAATAAATGCTTTCGCAGAACTTGGAGAGCTGCTCAGAAAATCACTTTCAGGCATAGAAGATAAAAAAACTTCCGGTCTGCCCGAACTTATTAATACACAGCACCTCATTAATCCATGGTTTACTCCGGAGAATGTAACTGCCTCAATCAAAGCCATTGCCACTGAACTTACTTACGAAAACCTTGTTCAATGGACAAATGCCTACCCTCAGCTTCACACTGATGTCAAACCTGATACAGCAGGAATCATCATGGCCGGAAACATTCCTCTTGCCGGTTTTCATGACTTTCTTTCTGTCCTTATCAGCGGGAATAACCTGATTGCAAAAACAAGTTCCAAAGATTCCGCGCTTATTTTGAAGATTGGAGAGATACTTTGCGCAGCAGAACCCAGGTTCAGGGAAAAGATGGAATTTACAGAAGGTCAGCTGAAGAAATTTGATATGGTTATTGCAACCGGCAGTAATAACAGCTCAAGGTATTTTGAGCACTATTTTGGAAAATACCCCAACATTATCAGGAAAAACAGGAACAGTATTGCAATTATTGAAGGAAATGAGACTCAGGCTGAACTGGAAAGCCTGGGTTCAGATATTTTTCTCTATTTCGGACTTGGCTGCAGAAGTGTTTCTAAAATATTTATCCCGGAAGGATATGATCTTAAACCATTGGTCAGCAGATGGGAATCTTTTTCCGGAGTGATCAATCATGCGAAATATGCAAATAACTACGATTTCAGCAAAGCTGTATACCTGGTCAATAAGGAGAAGTTCCTCGATACAGGGTACCTCCTTCTGAGGGAAGAGAAGGGATTATCTTCTCCTGTGGCAGTTCTGCATTTTGAATACTATTCGTCCATTTCTGACCTGCAACATGAAACAGAATCGCAGAAAGAAAAAATACAGTGTGTGGTAGGGCATATTGATTTGCCGTTTGGCAAGGCCCAGTCACCACATCTGTGGGATTATGCCGACGGAATTGATACTTTAGAATTTCTTTCAAAAAAAAATAATGCTGGAATATTGTAATCTAAAAAATATTATATTGCACCCTTCGAATTAATACATATTTATGGTTTACAAATTTGTTGTGCTATCGGATGAAGACGAGTCATTTGTAAGGGAATTTGAATTCCTCGACTCTCATACCTTAATAGATTTCCACAACCTTATTCAGGATGAGTTAGAGTTTGACAAGTCCCAACTGGCTTCATTTTTTATGGCCACCGACAACTGGGAAAAGGAGGAGGAATTTACTCTCTTTGATATGGGAACCGGATCTTCCACGATGGAAACAGCTGTCCTTGAAGATATTATTTTTCGCAAGAATCAGAAATTACTTTATGTTTTCGATTTTTTCAACGATAGGGCTCTTTTTATTGAATACACAGGTGAAACCAAAGAGATTGAAGGTCGTGAGCTCCCCAATTGCACCAATTCCAAAGGTGTTCCTCCAAAACAGGTTATATTCGGCGGCTCTTCCCGCAAGCTTTATAACAACATAGTTGTATCTGATGACGATGACGAGGATGAACCGGAAGTTGATGACCTCTTCCTTGGCGAAGACGATGATGAAACACTTCCCGACTTCGAAAATATTGATAACCTGAACGAGGACGAAGAATAGTCCTGCTTAGGATCATTCTCCGATGAATAAAACCCTGATAGTCCTGCTTGGCCCGACAGGAGTCGGAAAATCTGATGTTGCCATAGATATGGCCATTCATTTCGGGTGTGATATCATTTCAGCTGATTCCAGACAGATATACAGGGAGATGAGAATAGGAACAGCAGTTCCCGATGACAATCAATTAAAGATTGTCAGACATCATTTTGTAAGATCTATCCCGGTCGAAGAATATTATAGCTCCAGCATTTACGAAAGAGATGTACTGAATCTTCTTACATCTTTTTTTTCAACAAATAATGTTGCCCTGATGTCAGGAGGATCAGGCATGTATATTGATGCGGTCTGCAATGGACAGGACGATATTCCGGATGTTGACCCGGTTGCAAGGGAAAAATACATTAAACTTTACAAAGATGAAGGAATCAACGGATTGAGAATAGCTCTCAGGTTGCTTGACCCCGAACATTATGCCAGAGTGGATCTGAATAATTACAAGCGCATCATCAGGGCCCTTGAGATGTGTGAAACGGCTGGAAGACCATATTCCTCATTTCTTACGAAACAAAAGAAAGTAAGGGATTTCAGGATTATCAAAATCGGGCTCATGAGGGCAAGGGATGAACTGTATCAAAGGATCAACTCAAGGGTTGATGACATGATCAGAACAGGGCTGGAGGATGAGGCCAGGCAGCTTTTAGGATACAGGCATCTGAATGCCCTTAATTGTGTAGGGTATAAGGAGTTTTTTGAGTTTTTTGATGGAAAAATATCGAGGGATAAAGCCATTGAACTGATTAAACGAAACAGCCGCAGATATGCCAAAAGGCAGTTGACATGGTGGAGTAAGGACAAGGAAATTGTCTGGTTCAACCCGGAAAAGAAAACTGAAATTTTCAGGTATATTGATGATTCTTTCTCAGCCACATGATTAATTTTACAGATCAGAAATCAGATTATTATGGATACTCCCCGGCAGGATTTGCTCAGATGTTTACGACGCAAGGGATTTACCAGGGTACATGTCGATTATGTGTTATGTGATTCCCAGATAGCGGATTTTGTAAAGCGTTTCGGCCATTCGGATTATGAAACGTTCTTCGGACTGAGTCACAGGAGAATAGAGCTGGATATAAAAAGAAATTTCACCAGCGGAAATAGTCTTTACCCGAGAGAGAGTCTGCCGGACAGCACTCTCTTTGACGAATATGGAATCGGTCATTCTAAAGGATCGGCACTTGCTTTTCACATGACAAGGATGCATCATCCGCTGAAAGGGGCTTCACCTGATGAACTGGTGAATTACCCCTATCCTTCCGTTGATGAGACAAAGACTGAAGAATTCAGTAAAAAAGTGTTATCAATACATAACAGGGGATTAGCCTCCTTTGGCTTCATGCAGATGACGGTATGGGAAGCATCATGGTATCTGCGTTCCATGGAAGAGCTGATGATAGACATGATGACCGAAAGTGAATCCGCAACTATCCTGCTTGATAAGATCACGGATTTTGCCTGTACCAAAGCAGAAGCTTATGCCTCTGCCGGAGTGGATATATTATCGCTTGGTGACGACATCGGAACACAGAACTCCTTAATGCTTGATGTCGGTCTGTGGGAAAAATGGCTTCAACCCCGGCTTGAGAGAGTAATAGAAGCCGCAAAGAAAATCAAGCCTGATATAATGATCTTTTATCATTCCTGCGGACATATTATTCCATTTATTGACAAGCTGATAAGATCAGGCATTGAGATACTTAATCCGATACAACCCGAGTGCATGGAATTTAATGAGGTCCACAATTCTTTTGGAGAAAGGGTCTCCTTCTGGGGTACAATAGGCACACAGCAGCTGCTGCCGTACGGAACTAAGGAGGAAGTCAGGAGAGTATCTCTTGAAAGACTTGAAAAATGCGGCGCAAAAGGAGGGATTGTCATTGGTCCCACCCACATTGTAGAACCGGAGGTCCCCTGGGAAAATCTTATTTCAATTAAAGAAGCTGTAACTGAATTTGAAGGAAAATTCCTTAAACCGAACCGATGAATTTTTCCCTGCCGGATCTGATTGTATTTTTAGTCTACTGTGTCATTGTACTTAGTGTGGGAATCATTATCTCCCGCAGGGTAAATAAAAAGAAAGATACCGCAAATTATTTTTTTGCCTCCAATACCCTTCCCTGGTACCTCGTTGGCAGCTCCATCATTGCTGCAAATATCTCTGCCGAGCAATTCGTAGGGATGTCAGGATCGGGCTTTGCAATGGGAATGGCAATTGCAACCTATGAATGGCTGGCTGCAATAATGCTTATAATGGTCGCCATTTGGTTTTTGCCGGTCTTTATTCATATGAAAATTTACACCATGCCTCAGTTTCTAGAGGTGAGATACAATAAACTGATAAAAACCGTACTGGCAGTTTTCTGGCTCTTCCTTTTTGTTTTTGTAAACCTTACCTCCATTCTTTACCTTGGAGCCCTTTCCCTTAAAACCATCTTTGGAATAAACATTGAATATGCCATTGCCGGTCTTGCGTTATTCTCATTGTTACTGGCCGTGGGAGGCGGGTTAAAAACAATTGCCAACACCGATGTTATTCAGGTGGTGTTCCTGGTCCTTGGCGGTCTGACAACCACCTGGCTTGCACTCAATGCAGTATCTCAAGGGACGGGTGCCATTAATGGGTTCTCGCTTCTGATGAAAGAGGTTCCTGAAAAATTCCATATGATCCTCCAAAGGTCTGATCCAAACTATAAGTACATGCCTGGGATAAGGTCGATACTGGGTGGTATCTGGATAGCGGGAATTTATTATTTCGGAGCGAATCAATATATTATTCAAAAAGCATTGGGATCAAAAAACCTCAGGGAAGCTCAGAGGGGAATGGTTTTTGCAGGCTACCTGAAGCTCCTTATTCCCCTGCTGGTTGTAATTCCCGGCATTGCTGCATTCTATCTTAAAGCTGACATTGCAAAACCTGATGAGGCATATCCATGGCTTCTTGACCGGCTTGTGCCTCCGGGGATAAAAGGATTTGTATTCGCTGCCTTAATTGCAGCTATCGTATCATCCCTGGCAGCAATTATAAACAGTGCATCCACAATTTTCTCAATCGATCTTTATAAGATCTATTTAAATCCTTCTGCTTCTGAGGAGAAGCTTGTAAAGACCGGGCGGATATCAGGAACCATAATGGTGATATCTGCAGCCCTGATAGCATCGATGCTTTCAGGCATAGAGCAGGTATTTCAGTTTATCCAGGAGTATACCGGTCTTGTGAGTCCCGGTATAACGGCAATGTTCGTTCTTGGAATATTCTGGAAAAGGACAACTGCCAGGGCAGCATGGATAGCGGTACTGATAACTCTTCCAGTCCCTCTTTTGCTGAAATGGATATTTCCCGCTATGCCTTTTCTTGATAATATGGTGGTTTCTTTTCTGGTTATATGTGCCCAGATGGTGATCACTTCACTGCTGTGGAAAGAAAAGCAGGAATCTTCGAATAAATGGGAATTACCCATAGGCATTTTCAGGAATAATGACCCGGTTTTTATCCGGGCTTCAATCGGTATTCTAATTATTCTGGCGTTGTTGTATGTAATTTTCTGGTAGCGTCTTAAGCGGTCATGCCAATGCAGGGGTGTCTCAAAAGGGCACTCTTTTTATCCTATTAGATTGTTCATTTCTTTTGCTTGCCCAAAAGAAATGAACCAAAGAAAAGGGCCCCGGAAATGACAAATTTTTGCCAGTCCGGGCGCCCGCTCGCACAAGCCTTAATGTGCGCCTCCGGCCTGGCAAAATTTCGCACCATTTCCGGTTTGCCTGCGCGCCGCTAAAGAAGAGGAATTCAAATTTCTTCAGAGACTTATGGAATTAGAAAAAAAATACGATATGGCGGAGCTTTTCTCCCCCACTGGGGGAGATGGCTGCGCCAGCAGCCAGAGGGGGTATAAGATGTTGAAAAAACTTTGAGCGGTTTGCGATTAAGATGACTTTAGTGGTTATAATATGGAAGTCAGCTTTCTAAGTTTTTTAATTTACGGATTGTATCTGTCGGATCGGAGGAACTGAAAACAGAATTACCGGCTACCAGAACATTTACCCCTGCCCCGACCAGTCGGGCGGCATTTGAGGTGTCTATTCCACCGTCTACCTCGATCAGAACGTTGTAACCATTGCTGTCTATCATGTTGCGCAGTTCTGCAATTTTATTATAACTCTCCATAATGAACGACTGGCCTCCGAAGCCTGGGTTTACAGTCATTATAAGAACCATATCGATAAAAGGAAGTGTATTTCTGAGGAGTGATACCGGTGTATGAGGGTTCAACGCCACCCCGGGCCTCATCCCCAGGTTTCTGATCTCGGTGACTGTCCTGTGAAGATGTGTGCATGCCTCGTACTGTACCGTCAGAATATCTGCTCCCGAATCATGAAACCGCGACAGGTACCTGTCGGGGTCAACAATCATAAGATGTACATCGAGAGGTTTACTTGCTGCTTTCCTTACATATTCAATAACCGGAAAGCCAAAAGAGATATTCGGAACGAAAAGGCCATCCATTATATCGAGGTGAATCCAGTCAGCCTGGCTATTATTAACCATTGACACATCTTTTTGCAGATTGCCAAAATCAGCAGCCAGTAAGGACGGAGAGACAAGATGATCCATTTCTGATTATTTTGGCAAATATAGAAACAAATTGTTATCCAAGGTAGGTTTTAAGAATTCTGCAACGGGTTGTAAACTGTATTTTTTTTATTGCCTTTTCCTTAATTTGCCTTACACGTTCCCGGGTTAGTGTCAGCTCCTCTCCTATCTCTTCAAGGGTAAACGGATGTTTCATTCCCAGTCCGAAGTATAATTTCAGGACTTTCGATTCGCGGGGTGACAGGGTATTAAGTGCCCTTTCAATCTCGTAGGCAAGAGATTCATTAATCAGATTTTTATCAGGACTTGGAGTATCGGTGCTCTGAATGAGGTCGTACATGTTATTGTCTTCCTCCGCGCTGATAGGAGCATCCATACTAACTGTTCTTCCATTTGTCTTAAGGGCTTCCTTAACATCTTCCGGAATCATCTCAAGCATATCTGCAATCTCCTGTGCTGAGGGTTCCCTCTCATACAGCTGCTCGAGACGGGCAAAAGTCCTGTTTATACGGTTTATGGACCCGATCTTGTTAACAGGAAGCCGCACTATACGTGATTGTTCCGCGAGAGCCTGAAGAATTGCCTGACGGATCCACCATACAGCATAGGAGATGAACTTAAATCCCCTTGTTTCATCAAAACGCTGCGCAGCTTTCATAAGTCCCAGATTACCCTCGTTAATCAGATCAGGAAGGCTGATTCCCTGGTTCTGATATTGCTTGGCAACAGAGACAACAAACCGCAGATTGGCTTTAACCAGTTTCTTCAGTGCCTCAGAATCACCCGATCTGATCTTTCTTGCCAGAACTACTTCCTCCTCCGGGGAAATCAGCTCGACCCTTCCGATCTCCTGAAGATATTTATCAAGTGACGGGGTATCCCTGTTAGTAACCTGTTTAGTAATCTTTAGCTGACGCATATACAGGTTTTGGTTTGGTTTGTAAAGGAATTATCAGGTATTCAACACAATTTTAGTGAAAAAATACAAGTTATCAATATTTTCACTCAATATTTTTTTGGTTTATGCTACTTTTTTAATAACTTGCGGTGCAATTTTACATATTGAATATCAAATTATTAGTTGATTTGATATAATCCCTTTTCTTTTTTAACAACTTTTACTAGGAAATATATAAGCAATTTTATTTAATATTGCACCTGTTTTCGGATACGTTAAGCACTGTAATATAACCTGACGGGCTCATTTTGATTCTTGACCCGTTTTTCCAAAACAATCATTTTAGATCTCTTATATTCCACTTATCATTAAAATATGTACGACATTCTTGAATTAAGTAAGAAGCTGCTTCCTGAATTGAAGGAAATAGCAAAGGAACTTAACATCAAAAAGGCAGAAACTCTTAAGAAACAGGATCTGATCTACAAAATCCTTGACCAGCAGGCGATCGACGCAACGAACCTGAAGACGGATAATCCGGATGAAAATCCAGAGATGCCATCTTCACCGGATCAGGGCAGTCAGGATACCGAATCTCTTTTGAGAAGGGGGAAAAGGCCAAGGACCCGGAAACCCGTAATCAAACGGCCTACCGAATCAGTTATGTCTGTTTCTCCCGATGACCTTAAGCGACCAGAGGGAATGACTTCTGACTGGCAGGATCGTGCAAGGAAAAAGATAAAAACTGATGAGAAGCCGGATCTTTTTAAAAGCCCGGAACCTCTTTCTGAGGAAAGAAAAGCTCCAAAATGGAGACCTGATCAGAGAGACGGAAAGAGAACAGATGAAGGGGTGAGAAAGAATGAAAGATTTGAAAAGAAGCTCACTGAAAAACCCGAATGGATAAAGGCGGAACCTGCAGCAGAGGGAATTGCAGAACATGAACTTCCCATGGCAGAACCTGATGCTCAGTTTGAAGATGTAAAACCTTCTTCGGAGGTTTACTTCGGAGATATTATAGTTGAGTCTCCCGTGAAGGAGTCTCCGGAGATACAGCAGGTAAAGGAGGACAGGAAGGAGAAACCTTTTGACTTTGAAGGCATAATTTATAATACAGGTGTTCTGGAGATAATGCCTGACGGCTATGGGTTCTTAAGATCTCCCGACTATAACTATCTTAATTCTCCCGATGATATTTATGTATCACAATCACAGATAAAGCTCTTCGGACTCAAAACGGGCGATACAATTAAAGGATCTATCCGTCCGCCTAAAGAGGGTGAAAAATACTTCCCTCTCATTAAGGTGGATGAGATAAACGGAAGAAGTCCTGATTTCATAAGAGACAGGGTACCGTTTGATTTCCTGACTCCCCTCTTCCCAAATGAAAAATTTACCCTTTGTCAGCCGGGCGAAGGATCGCTGTCGGTTAGGGTAATAGATATGTTCACTCCTATCGGCAAAGGACAGAGAGGATTGATTGTTGCCCAGCCTAAAACAGGGAAGACTATTTTGCTTCAGGAGATAGCAAATGCTATAGCAAAATATCATCCCGAAGCGTACCTGATGATCCTGCTGATTGATGAGCGACCAGAAGAGGTGACCGACATGGCCAGGAATGTAAAGGCAGAGGTCATTGCTTCTACATTTGATGAACCCGCTGAGCGTCATTGCCGTGTTGCAAACATAGTTCTTGAGAAAGCTAAAAGGCTTGTTGAATGCGGACATGATGTTGTAATTCTTCTCGACTCTATCACCCGTCTGGCAAGGGCATTCAACACCACGGCTCCTGCTTCCGGAAAGGTATTGTCAGGTGGTGTTGATTCAAATGCCCTCCATAAACCAAAGAGATTCTTTGGTGCTGCACGAAATATCGAAAACGGAGGCTCACTGACTATTCTGGCAACTGCCCTCACTGATACCGGATCAAAAATGGATGATGTGATCTTCGAAGAATTCAAGGGAACCGGTAATATGGAACTACAGCTCGACAGAAAGCTCTCTAACCGGAGAATCTTCCCGTCAATAGATATCCCTGCATCGAGCACCAGGAGGGAAGACCTGCTTCTTAACAAAAACATCCTGCAGAAAATCTGGGTTCTGAGGAACTTCCTTACCGACATGAATTCAGTTGAAGCCATGGAATTCCTGAGAGACAGGTTGTTACAGGCCAAATCAAATGAAGAGTTTCTGATTTCAATGAATGGAAGCTAACGTACCAGTTTTTTTTATAATTTTGCACTCAATTTTTAAAACTATTCTTTTAATCTAACATATAATTTACAATGGGAACAAAAAAATTTATAACGTGTGACGGCAATCAGGCCGCTTCGCATGTTGCATATATGTTTAGCGAGGTAGCTTGCATATATCCAATTACACCTTCGTCCACAATGGCAGAATATGTTGATGAGTGGGCTGCCAATGGGTTGAAGAACATGTTCGGGGAAGAGGTCAAGGTTGTCGAAATGCAGTCTGAAGCAGGAGCCGCAGGAGCATTGCACGGAGCTCTTCAGACCGGTACCCTGGCAACAACATTCACTGCATCACAGGGTCTATTGCTGATGATCCCCAATATGTACAAGATGGCTGGAGAACTTCTACCTGCTGTATTCCATGTTTCTGCCCGTACTGTAGCTGCCCATGCCCTTTCAATCTTCGGCGATCACAGTGATATTTATGCTACCCGTCAAACAGGTTTTGCAATGCTGGCAGCTGGCAGCGTACAGGAAATAATGGACCTGGCAGGTATTGCCCATCTCTCAGCGATCAGAACAAGGATTCCATTCCTCCATTTCTTTGATGGTTTCCGATCCTCTCATGAGGTTCAGAAGATAGAAGCACTTGAAATGGAAGACCTGAAGAAATTACTTGATCAGGATGCCCTCAGAAAATTCCGTGACAATGCACTCAATCCGGAACATCCCGTAACCAGGGGAACAGCTCAGAATCCTGACATCTTCTTCCAGGCAAAAGAGGCTATCAACAGGTTTTATGAGCCTATTCCTGATGTTGTTAACGCTTATATGGCTGAGATTAATAAACTCACCGGAAGAGAATACAAGCCTTTTACATATTATGGTGCACCCGATGCAGAAAATATTATAATTGCTATGGGGTCGGTAACGGAAACCATAAAAGAGACTATCGATTACCTGGCAGAAAAAGGTGAGAAAATAGGGCTGATTAGCGTTCATCTCTACCGTCCATTCTCTGCAAAATACTTTTTCGATATATTCCCTAAATCAGTTAAACGCATTTCAGTCTTAGACAGGACAAAAGAACCAGGAGCAGAAGGTGAACCTCTTTACCTCGATATAAGAAGCATGTTCTACGAAAGCAGCATGAAACCTCTTATTATCGGCGGCAGATACGGACTCAGCTCCAAAGATACCACTCCTTCACAGATGATGTCGGTATATGAGAACATGAAAATGAAGGAACCCAAGAATCATTTTACAGTTGGAATTGTTGATGATGTGACATTCACATCACTTCCTGTTCTGCCTGAAATCAATGTGTGCTGCACTGGTACATATTCGGCCAAATTCTATGGCCTTGGTTCTGACGGAACAGTGGGAGCAAATAAAAATTCAATTAAGATTATAGGTGACAGTACTGACAAATATTGCCAGGCTTATTTTGCATATGATTCAAAAAAATCAGGCGGGATAACAACCTCTCACCTCCGTTTCGGAGATAAACCCATACGTTCACCCTATCTCGTAAATACTCCTGATTTTGTTGCATGCCATGTTCCGGCATATCTTGAAAAATATGATATGCTTAAGGGTTTGGTCAGACGCGGGACTTTCCTCCTCAACTCAATCTGGGATGTTGAAGAGACTAAAAATCGTCTGCCGGACCATATGAAAAAATATATGGCTGTACACAAAATCAATTTTTATATTATCAATGCAACATTAATTGCAGAAGAACTTGGACTTGGGAATCGTACAAATACAATCATGCAGGCTGCATTTTTCAAGGTAGCCAATGTTATCCCTTACGAACAAGCTGTTGCTGAGATGAAGCATGCAATTGATAAATCATACGGCAAAAAGGGTGAAGCAGTTGTAAATATGAACTATGCTGCTGTTGATAAAGGGGGCGAGGTGACAAAAATTGAGATTCCTTCTGATTGGGCTAACATTGAGGTAGCAGAAAAAACCGAGACCCGTGATATCCCTGCCTTCATACACGAAGTTATGGAGCCTATTAACAGCATGAAGGGTGATGATCTGCCTGTAAGCGCATTTCTTGGAAGGGAAGACGGAACATTCCCTGCCGGTACAGCTGCATATGAAAAGAGAGGTATTGCCGTCAATTCACCTGAATGGCAGCCTGATGAGTGCATACAATGCAACCAGTGTTCATATGTTTGTCCTCACGCAGCAATCCGTCCTTTCCTGCTGACTGAAGAGGAACTGGCAAATGCTCCTGAAGGCACAAGAGCTATTCAGGGTGTGGGTGGTCCGCTGAAATCATATAAGTTCAGAATTCAGTTAAGCGTATATGACTGCACAGGTTGCGGCAACTGCGCCGATGTTTGTCCTTCAAAGAATAAGGCCCTCATCATGAAGCCTTTTGAGACCCAGCTCGGCGAAGCAGAACGCTGGATATATATGCACGAAAAAGTCGGCTATAAAGATACCATAGCAGATAAATTTGTCAATGTCAAAAACAGCCAGTTCTCACAACCGCTGTTTGAATTCTCGGGTGCATGCGCAGGTTGCGGTGAAACGCCATACATAAAGGCAATCACCCAGCTGTTCGGTGAAAGGATGATCATTTCGAACGCAACAGGTTGTTCTTCAATCTATGGCGGCTCTGCTCCTTCCACACCGTATACATCAAACAAGAACGGATTAGGTCCTGCATGGGCAAATTCACTATTTGAAGACAATGCCGAATATGGGTATGGCCTGTCAATCGGAACAACAAAACTGAGGGAACGGATTACCCTGAAGATGGCTGCAAGCCTGGAAAACGGATCACTGAATCCGGAAACAAAAGCTGCCTTTGAAGAGTGGCTGAAAAATAAGGATAACGGTGAAGCCTCCAAAACAGCGTCTGAGAAAGTTATTGCTGCATGCAATAATGAAAAATCAGAAGTCGCTAAAGAGATCCTCAGCCTGAAACAATACCTGGTCAAGAAATCGCACTGGATATTTGGAGGAGACGGATGGGCATATGATATTGGCTACGGAGGACTCGACCATGTTATTGCTTCAGGGGATGACGTCAATATACTGGTTCTGGATACCGAAGTATATTCAAACACAGGAGGTCAGGCATCCAAATCAACACCTGTAGGAGCAGTCGCTAAATTTGCGGCATCAGGAAAGAAGGTGCGAAAAAAAGACCTTGGAGTGATGGCAATGAGTTATGGTTATGTATATGTTGCACAGATAGCTATGGGTGCAAATAATGCACAGACGCTGAAAGCGATCAGGGAAGCTGAAGCTTATCCCGGACCATCACTGATAATTGCTTACTCACCATGTATCAACCATGGCCTGAGAGAAGGCATGGGAAGGACACAGGCTCAGACAAAAGCTGCTGTGGAAGCCGGATACTGGCACAACTACAGGTATAATCCGCAACTTGAGGCTGAAGGGAAAAATCCGTTCATACTCGATTCAAAAGAACCTGACTGGTCGAAATTTCAGGATTTTCTTAAATCTGAAGTGCGATATACATCCCTTCATCAGTCATTCCCGAAAGAATCAGCGGTGCTGTTCAAAGCCGCTGAGGAGAATGCAAAATGGAGATACAAGACCTACCAGCGCCTCGCCGCGATGGAGTTTTCTAAAACTGAATAAATCATGAGGTTGTCTCAAAAATCAACCACCTCCCCCCTGACTAACGTCAGGGGTACTCCTCCTTCAAAAGGAGGAGAAAGTTAAGGTATTATATATCAATACTTTCCCCTCCTTTTCAAGGAGGGGTGTCATGCCCGCAGGGTCATGACGGGGTGGTTGATTTGCCTTTTGAGACACCCTCTATATATTTTTGCACCCAGGTAAAATTATGGGCAGGATAATAGGGATTGACTACGGTACAAAAAGAATAGGACTGGCTGTTACAGACCCATTGCAAATATTTGCCTCTCCTCTGGATACAGTTAAACCTGATGATTTTTACCGGTATATAGATAATTATCTTAAGACTGAAGCTATAGATGCCTTTGTTATCGGTTATCCTGTTCAGATGAACAATAAACCGAGTGAATCTGTTAATCAGGTAAATCCGTTCATTAAAAAACTTAGTAAAACATTTCCAGGAAAACCTGTCCATCTTGTCGATGAGAGATTTACTTCGCAAATGGCTTTTCAGACTATGATCGACGGAGGTGTAAGAAAGAACGACAGGAGGGATAAGTCAATTGTTGATAAAATAAGCGCCTCAATAATTCTTCAGTCTTTCCTGGACAAAAGGTCAAATAAAGAGAAATCAGATTGAAATGACATATCCAATAGTTGTTTACGGACATCCTGTATTGAGAAAGGTTGCAGATGACATTGACAGAGACTACCCCGGATTGGATCAGCTTATTGCAGATCTGTTCGAGACTATGTATCGCTCTGAAGGACTGGGACTGGCTGCGCCGCAAATCGGAAAGTCAGTAAGGATCTTTGTTATCGACGGTAAACCCGCAGCCGAGGATGAACCTGCACTGGCTGAATTTAAAAAAGCATTCATCAATCCTCATGTCATAGAAAAAAGCGGCGACCTTGTGCTGATGACTGAAGGATGCCTGAGCATCCCCAACCTTCGGGAGGAAGTCAACAGGGAATCGCGGATAAGAATAACATACTACGATGAAAACTGGATCTGGCATGATGAGGTTTATGAAGGTTACACCGCAAGAATCATTCAACATGAATATGATCACCTCGATGGCATAATGTTCACTGATAAAGTGAGTCCGCTAAGAAAAAGGCTGCTCAAAAGCAAACTTACTGCCATCAGCAAAGGTAGATTTGAAGCAGAATACCGTACCATTCTTCCGGGCCAGAAAATAAAAGAAAAGTGACTAGAGTGACTAGAGTGACTAAAGTGACTAAAGTGTCTTTCTTCAACTTTAGTCACTCTAAACTTTAGTCACTCTAAACTTTTTCTTAACTTTATACAGTCTTCATAGCTGCAGACTGTGCTAATTAAAGAAATTCCATTTTTGAGGATCTGCTTTCCCCTTTGTGCAGGTATAATCTCAGGCCTTTATATTCATCCTGATCAGCTCTTCCTCTTACTTGCCGGTATAGTAATTGCCTCCATATTTATATTAAGCCTTTTTTATAACAAATCAGAGACAAATATCTTTTTTGGCTATTTCCTTACAGTATCACTTTTCACTTGTGGCTACCTTCTCTACACAAATGAAAAAAACAGCATATCACTGCTGGAGGCAAAAGAATCCCTGTTTGCCTGTACTTTGGAGGATTATCCCTTAGAAAAGGCTAAGACCCATATGCTGACCCTGAAGCTGAACGGGATGATCAATGGTCATGACTCTGAGCCGGTCAACGGATCCATCGTTTTATATCACAGGAAAGATACGCTTGTGACAAAGCTCCTTCCGGGTGATCTTCTTGTAATTAAATGCACCCCGGTTCAGATATCAGGAAAGGGTAATCCATATGAGTTCGATTACAGGTTTTATATGGAAAACCAGGGTATCCGTTACTATGCCTTTACCAGCCAGCAGAGCATAATAAGTCATGTTTACCAGGAACATAGAAAACCGATATACAAAGCACTGATCATAAGAGAGAAGATTATCAGGATGTATGAGGAGAGAGGGATAACCGGTGAAAGGCTGGCTCTGGTGGCAGCAATTACACTCGGCCAGAAAAAGATGCTGGATGCTGATCAGAAGAGCTGTTTCGTAAAGGCCGGAGTAATGCATATTATGGCTGTATCCGGACTGCATACCGTAATCCTGAGCCTGTTTGTCTTCAATGTTCTTTTCTTTCTGAAGGGACGATTAAACATCATCAGAATACTTCTGACAATAGCAATTCTGTGGGCATTTGCATTTGTTACAGGCCTTACGCCATCCGTATTGAGGGCAACGATGATGTTCTCGTTTCTGCACGCCGGAAACCTCATGAAAAGACCAGTCAACAGTATGAACTCAGTACTGGCATCAGGATTTGTACTTATTATTATCAGACCTTCAGTGATCTTTGATGCAGGGTTTCTGCTGTCATATTCGGCTGTAGTCTATATTATAGCATTTTACAGGGATCTGTATCAGAAAGTTGTTTTCAGGAATTTCATTTCTGACAAGATATGGCAATCAGCTGTTGTTACTATTGTTGCCCAGGCTGGGACGATGCCTCTCACTATAGCTCTTTTTAACAGGTTTCCGACATATTTCATAATTACGAATATTATAATTGTTCCTCTTTCATCTCTCCTGGTAATAATTGGCTGTCTGGTTCCCGTTCTGTTCCCGGTGAAGTTCCTGTCACAGTTTCTTGCCATGATCCTGAATAATCTTACAGGCCTCACCGAACTTCTGACGAAGAAAGCCTCCTACCTCCCGCTTGCTTCAATTGAAAATGTCGGATTTACAAATGCTGAATGTCTCCTGTTTACGGCAGCAATATTTCTTGTTACCTGTTCTCTGCTTAAGAAAGATTCGTTGAAGGCAATCTATCCCATCACAGCCCTTGCATTTTTTTTGTTATCGGGAACCACAAGTGAGATATCGACAAGAGTCACCAATGAAATAATAGTTTACAATACACCCGGGATTTCGACCATTGGAATAAGAACCGGCAAGATACTCAGTGTTTACACTGATACCACAATCGCCGGGGTTGAAGTAAAAAGACATTGTGCGACGCTGGGACTGAAAATGAACCAGAACAAGATCGGGAAAAGCAGCAGTTGCCTTAAAGCCGGAAATACAAAAATAGTTATTACTGTCTCCTTGAATAAGAAAATTATCGATGATTTCTCTCCTGACATTGTGATTCTTACCGGACCAGGGCCTGAAATGGAATCCGGAATTGATCAGAACTCATACCCGGGGATGATTGTCGTAGCAGCAGAAGGGTTTCCCCGCACCGCTTCGTTACATTGCAAAAAGTCCGAAACTGCCTGTCCCGTATATCTGGTAAAGAAGTCGGGGGCATTCAGCAGAAGGATTTGAGCCGTGCTGAATAAAAGTCATGTAAAACTTGAAATTGAAGCGATTTATCTTGTATTTTTGTCATGTTTTTCAATCAGGTTTAACATGAGAATTATTATTGCCGGGGCAGGTGAGGTTGGGACACATCTTGCAAAGATGCTATCGAATGAGAATCACGAAATTATTATTATTGACCCGGAAGAAAGCCATCTGAAGCCAATTGACAGCTCGCTTGATGTTCTGACACGCGAAGGCTCATCTACCTCCGTAAGTCTTCTTAAAGAGGTGCTTAGCAAGAGGACTGATCTATTTATTGCGGTAACCCACTCTGAAGATACAAATATAACCTCGGCCATACTTGCAAAGAGGTTTGGAGCTGTTAAAACAATAGCCCGTATTGATAAGCTGGATTATCTGGAGCATTCGACAACTGAATTCTTCAGATCGATTGGAATTGATTCCCTTATATACCCGGAGCTGATTGCCGCACGCGCCGTACTTGGTTTGCTTCATGAGACCGGAGCTACGGAATTTATGGAATTCTGCGGCGGAAGACTGGCAATGTACGTCCAGAAACTCGATGAAAATGCTCCCATCATCAATAAAAGCCTGCAGGAAATTGCCTTAACCAACAGGACTGACAAATTCAGGGCTGTTGCCATAAAAAGAGCTGGCAAGACTATTATTCCCCGTGGAAATGAGCAATTCAGACTGGGAGATCTTGTGTATGTCATCTCTACCAATGAAGGCATTGAAGAGATGATGAAAACTTCAGGGAAGGAAAATTTTGAAGCCAAAAGCATAATGATACTCGGTGGCAGCAGGATCGGAAAGCATGTTGCATCATATATGCAGAAGACCTGTGAGGTTAAGCTGATTGATTATGATATAAAAAAATGTGAGGACCTTGCGGAGTTACTCGACAATACCCTCATTATAAACGGTGATGGACGTAATGTTGACCTGCTGGAACAGGAAGGAATAACCAGGATAGATGCCTTCGTAGCAGTGACCGGTAATTCAGAGACAAATATTCTGTCATGTCTGCTGGCGAAAAAGATGGGAGTAAAAAGAACCATAGCAGAGGTGGAAAACATGGAATATATCAGTCTTGCAGAGAACACTGGTATTGACACAATCATAAATAAGAAGATATCAGCTGCCAGCAGGATCTTCAGGCATACCTCAAACCCCAATGTGACGCAGGTAAAATATATGACCGGGACTGAAGCTGAAGTAATCGAGTTCAATGTCCCGGCAAATGCAAAAATCACCAAAGGCACCCTCAGGAGCCTGGAGTTCCCGAGAGATGCCATTGTTGGAGGCGGAACAAGGGATGGAGTGCCTTTCATTGCTACCGGTGACACCATAATAAATGCTAACGATAAAGTTGTTGTATTTACATTGCCTTCAGGTTACGAGACACTTTCGAAATTTTTTACCTGAATCCTTATGGTCAACATCCGGATAATAGCCAGGGTCTTCGGCCTGCTGCTCATTGTTGAAGGTCTTTTCATGCTTGTTTCTGCAGGCATTTCGTTTCTTTATCAGGAACACGCTGCATCTTCATTCTTCTTTTCAGCCCTTATTACAATTTTCACCGGAATAATTGTATTCACACCGCTCAGAAATGAGGAGAGGGTTTCAGGAAAAAAGGAAGGATACATTATCGTTACAGGCACATGGGTTATCTTCAGCCTTTTCGGAACCCTTCCCTTCCTGTTCAGTGGTTCAATAGAGAGTTTTGGCGATGCATTCTTCGAATCAATGTCGGGTTTCACAACAACAGGAGCCACCATCTTTTCAGATGTTGAATCATTGCCTCACGGTATCCTCTTCTGGAGAAGCTTAACCCAATGGATGGGAGGAATTGGAATAATCCTGATCTCATTGTCAATATTCCCGGTGGTAAAATCAATCAATATTCAGATTGCTGCAACTGAGTTTTCCGGTAGCCAGATAGAGAAAATCAATCCAAGGATTAAGGGGGTTGCAAGAAGATTATTAATGATTTATGGCGCCATTACACTTGCAGAGGCCTTATTGCTGATCGCTGGCGGGATGCCGGTTTTTGATGCGGTCTGTCACTCCTTCTCAACACTGTCAACCGGAGGTTTTTCAACAAGGAACAACGGAATAGCTGCGTTTGCCATCCCCCTATATCACTACGATTATAACTCTCTTCATGTTCATTGCCGGCACTAACCTCGTACTTGTCTATTTTTTGTTCAAAGGCAATTTCAGAAAGGTCACGGGAAATAATGAATTTGTTTTCTATTCAGGAATTTGTGCGGTATTCATAGTGATAAGTTCCGCAATCCTGCTTTTCAGGGGAGATATTCACACTGGCAAAGCAATAGCTGAGGGAGCTTTTCACATAATCTCAATTATCTCTACTACAGGTTTTTACACTCAGGACTATAACCTGTGGGGATACTCCATGGTTTTGGTAATTTTCATCCTTATGTTTACCGGAGGTACAGCAGGATCGACAAGCGGAGGCATAAAGATTGTCAGACTACTTCTGGTAACAAAGAACAGCAGACAGGAACTTAAAAAACTGATACACCCGAGTGCATATCTACCCGTGCGTCTCGACAGGCATATTGTTCCCCAGAACACCATTTATAACGTTCTGGTATTTCTGACATTATATTTTTTTGTTATCTGTCTCAGTACATTTGTCATATCAGCTATGGGTTATGATATGATAACCTCCTTCAGCACTGCTGCATCCATGCTGGCCAATATTGGGCCAGCCCTGGGCTCATTTGGCCCATTTTCAAATTACTCTTCACTTCCGGTATTCGGAAAATGGTTTCTCTCAGCCCTGATGCTCCTGGGCAGACTTGAATTGCTGTCAGTTATGATATTGTTTACAAGGAGTTTTTACAGGAACTGATGCTTACAGTTCAAGGATTCCAAGTCCCTGCCTGACGATTTCAATTTCATCACCTGTGCAATCAACGATCGTTGATGCCTCATTATTTCCATAACCGCCATCCAGTACAGCATCAACGAAATCGCTGTATTTCTCATGTATAAGTTCAGGATCGGTGGTGTACTCAATTATTTCATCCGGATCATGTATGGATGTGGTAATTATCGGACGGCCAAGCTCACTCACAAGCTGAAGTACAATATTGTTGGCGGGGATCCTTATGCCCACGGTTTTCTTTTTATTTTTGAAGAGTTTGGGAATCTGGTTGTTTGCCTGCACAATAAAGGTAAAGGGTCCCGGAAGATTTCGTTTAAGAAGCTTGAAAATATTATTATCCCTGATAATTGTATATTCCGAGAGCTGGCTCATATCATGAAAAATAAGGGATAGATCCGGATTTTTAGGATTAAGTCCCTTGAACCTTGCAATCTTTTCAATGGATTTTGATGCCTTTATATCACATCCCATTGCATAAACAGTATCTGTAGGATAAATGATTATGCCTCCATTTTCCAGCAGATCAACAATCTGTCTGATATGCTTTTGGTTAGGGTTTTCGTTAAAAATGCGTATTAACATATAGTAAAAAATTTGCCAAATGTAATGAAAAGTACCTAAAGTGCCTAAAATGACGAAAGTGCCTAAAGTTTATCTGATATATTAACTCCAGGCACTCTAGGCACTCCAAACTTCAGGCAAAAAAAGGGTAAGCTACTTATATCGCACCGCTACAACTGCCTACCCTTGCTACCTTCCGATCCTGGGGGAGTTCAGCAGGAGCTGGTCGTATAAGACTTACCCCGCACAAAAGTACAATATATCGGTAATACTGCAAAATAATTATCCCATTTTAACACTGCACTCTTTTCTATTTTTAAACTATATTTGTTAATCAATTAATATTTCAAAGAAATCAAAATACAATATCATGGAACAAAATGTCAATGTCTGGAAAGCAAACCTGACTAACGGCCTTATCCTTGGCCTCGCCGGAGTAGTATATTCACTTGTAATCTATTTTCTGGATCTGTCCCTGAATAAAGTCCAGGGTTATGTATTCATGGGGATTGAAGCTGTAATCCTCTACTTTCTGCTTAAATCATATCGTGACAACTACAAGCATGGACAAATTACATTCGGAGAATCGGTGGGTGCCGGTGTTATAATATGCCTTTATTATTCCCTGATAATGGCGGTCTTTGCATATTTGCTTTACAGTATTATTGATACAGGCCTTGTTGCCAAGCAACTGGCTTTTGCGGAAGAGACATATGCAGAAAAAAGGACTGCCACAGGCTTCTATCGATGCAGCCATGACCATCCAGGAGAAAATAATGAAACCGGCTTTAATGGCACCTCTCAGTATTTTGGGCAATATGCTGTGGGGAGTGGTTCTTTCATTGATTGTCAGCATCTTCATCAGGAAAGAGGGCAATCCTCTGATAGAAACTCCTGCTAACTGATCTGAAAAAATTCTGATGGATCTCTCGGTTGTTATCCCGGTCTATAATGAGGAAGATTCTATCCCTGAGCTGACAGGATGGATTGAACAGGTATGTGCCGAGAAAAAGCTCTCATTTGAGATTATTTATATTGATGATGGAAGTTACGATTCGTCGTGGAGACAGAATCGTCGCTCTCGCAGAAACGAAAAAATTTGTAAAAGGTTTCCGCTTCAGACGCAACTATGGAAAAGCAGCTGCGCTTTATACGGGTTTCAGGGAAGCATCGGGTGAGGTAATAGTCACTATGGATTCAGATCTGCAGGACAGTCCCGATGAAATTCCGGATCTGGTCAGGATGATAAGGGAGGACGGATTCGATATAGTTTCCGGCTGGAAGAAAAAAAGATACGATCCATTTGTAAAACGCATTACAAGTAAATTCTATAACGCTACTGCAAGGAAGGCTTCTGGCATTAATCTGCATGACTTTAACTGCGGGTTGAAAGCATACCGCCATGAAGTCGTTAAAAGCATTGAGGTCTTCGGCGAGATGCACAGATACATACCCATGCTTGCAAAAGAGGCAGGATTTCATAATATGGGAGAGAAGATCGTTGAACACAGATCGAGAAAATATGGTGTTACAAAATATGGTCTTGACAGGTTTGTGAAGGGTTATCTCGACCTTCTGACCATTGGCTTTATCACCCGCTTCGGGAAAAGCCCGATGCACCTCTTCGGATCTCTGGGAACAATCATGTTCCTGCTAGGCCTGGTGATGGCAGGATACCTGGGAATAAGGAAGCTTTTGTTTATCAGCCAGAACCTGAGAGCACCGCTGATTACCGACAGCCCGTATTTTTTTATTGCACTGACTGTCATGATCATAGGATCATTCCTTTTCCTTACAGGCTTCCTCGGGGAACTGATAAACAGGAACTCACCCGAGAGGAATAAATACCTGATAAGGGACAGGGTAAATTGATGAAGGCGCAGGCTTTGGGGAGAATAATTATATTGGCTTATTAACCACTGAGTTACGCGGAGTTTCACGGAGTAAAACACGGAGTAAATCCCTCCGTGCAACTCTGTGCAAACTCAGTGTAACTCCGTGGTTATAAAATATCTGGGATATAATTACTTCCTAAACCATCAAATCCTATTTTTCTTAGCGGCGATACATTCATCATATACATCGAGGATCGAAGCAGTCATCTTATCCCAGGAGAATTTCTCTTTTTCCCTTTTCACACCTTCTGTGAAGGGTTCCTGTCTCTTATTTTCAAAGTAATCGATTATTGCCACTGCAATATCTTCGGGGTCAGGAGGCACAACATAGCCGCATATCTTGTCAGGAACTATCTCCCTCAGTCCGCCGACATCAGTCACCAGCATCGGCTTCTCATAATAATAAGCAATCTGGGTAACTCCGCTCTGGGTCGCACTCTTATAAGGCTGGACAACAAGGTCTGCAACACTGAAATACAACGGAATATCCTTATCTTTGATGAAATGATCGTGAATTATAACATCATCTTCAAGGTCATACAACTTTATCAGCTGCCTGTAGGGAGTATCATCTTCATAAAACTCACCTGCTATAATCAGTTTGAGTTTTTTCCTTCTCAGCCTCTTATCAGCAAAAGCCTTTATCAGCAGATCCAGTCCCTTGTATTCCCTTATAAATCCAAAAAACAGCAGATACCTGTAATCACTTTCCATCTGAAGGGCAGATAATGCCTCTTCCCTTTCTACCGGCTTGCCATAGTTGTCAAATAAAGGGTGGGGATTCAGCCTGACCGGTATCCCGGAGCGGAAAGAGTAAAGTTCACGCAATACACTCTCCGACATAACAATGCCGCCATCAATGCCGGCGGTGAAATATTTTGTAAGAAGCCTGTCACCCGGTCGTTTTTCATGCGGAACCACATTGTCAAAAATACAGATCACAACCGTATGCCTGTTCGACCTTGCTATCCTTGCAATGGTTCCGAGGCATGGCCCCATGAATGGCAGCCAGTACCTTAAAAGCAGTATATCGGGTTTTGCTCTCCTGATATTGATTCCTGTGGCTATCCAGCTCAACGGATTAATGGAATTCATCCTGCGGGTGATACGGATACCTTCCGGTGCCGGACCATCACTTAATTGCGTCTTTCCGGGAAAAAGGATCCGGGGATACTGCAAACTAAATGTGACAATTTCAATATTATGACCTTCAGCAACAAATTGCTGTGCCAGACGAAAATTAAATTCAGCCAATCCACCGCGATAGGGATACGCTGGGCCAAGTGAAATGATATTCATTATTTTGAAAATATTCTGTAAAAATATCAAAACAGGATGTAAAATGGTCAGGAAGCCATATTTATTATTAAAGGGTTCAATTAGTAAGGCTTAAGTCAAAAGACTCTCAACGCAAATGAACCGGGTAATTGAATCCCCTTAATTGTATGTCGTGTATTGCATTATCAAAATGTTTTCTGAAGAGAAACTGTAAGTACTTTGTGTTAAAATAAAAGATTTTTCCATTCTGCAATTCAGGTAATAAAATTTAACTGATCTTTATACTGTTCTGATTTTTTTTGGTTTTTTCTTTAGCTAATATATGATTTAATATTGTTTAACAAAGTTGAACAAGGAGGATGAGTTTATGAGAACAATTAATTTAAAAACAGAGATCCTGGTTATAATATGTTTTACGTTGATGAGATGTAGCCCTCAGGATGCTGATAAGAAAGTAAATCCAGAGTCAGTTGGTGAGATTCTTGAATTCAATGGGCAGGAATTATCACCAATTTCTGAATTCCAGGAGAATTCAATTTCCGGTGTGCAGTATGTTGATGAAGTGACTTATAGATTGAAAATTGATGGATTGGTAGAGTCTCCCTTAGAGATGACATATGATCAGGTTCTGGCTTTCAAAAATACTAAAAAAGTAGTAACACTTCTATGTATTGAAAAATGGAAAGTGACAACTCTGTGGGAAGGTATTCTTATTGATGATCTGATCAAACAGGCGGGTATAAAGGAAAGTGCTGTCTCAGTGATCTTCCATGCTGCTGATGGTTACATAACCTCCATGCCTTTAGAATTTATTCATACTAATCAACTATTGTTAGCTTATAAGGTGAATGGATTGAAATTACCTGAAAAATTAGGTTTTCCCTTCCAGGTTGTGGCTGAATCCAAACTGGGCTATAGTTGGATTAAGTGGGTAACGGAGATCGAGCTATCAGCAGACACAATTTATAAAAATTTCTGAGATGCTGTGGGTTATGTTAGAAATCAAGGATTATCTCATGTCCTGGGTTTAAGCTGATTCCCTGGAATTTCCCGTTGTAGAATAAAGAACACTTCCCTCCTTTCTCAGAACTGATCTTTGCCTCCAGTAGTTTACCACCTTCCCACTTCATATCTATCACAAAACCACCCCTGGCACAAAGGCCTTTCACTTCTCCCCTATTCCACTCCTTTGGAATAGCAGGAAGAAGCCGTATCAAATTATTGTGAGACTGGATCAGCATTTCAGCAATCCCGGCTGTGCCTCCAAAGTTACCATCTATCTGGAAAGGGGGATGGGTGTCGAAGAGATTGGGAAGTGTTGATTTCCGGAAAAGCGCAAGAAGATTCTCATGGGCTTTCTCCCCGTTCTGCAAACGTGCAAAGAGACTAACAATCCATGCTCTGCTCCATCCCGTATGACCGCCGCCAAATGATAGCCTTCTTTCAATTGTTGCCTCTGCAGCCCTGAAGAGGTCAGGGGTTTCCGGTGTGAACTGGGAAAGAGGGTACAGGCCCAGCAGATGGGACATATGACGATGTCCCGGCTCCGGTTCATCATAATCATTTATCCATTCCCGGATCACACCCTTTGAATTGATCTTCACCGGGGGAAGACGTTTTTTCACTCTCATGAGTTCAGCGGCAAATTCATGATCTTTCTTAAGTATTCCGGAGGCTTCGATACAATTATCAAGAAGGGCATTTACGACCTCAATATCTGTTGTTGCGGCATATGTGAGAGCTGATACTTCACCGGTTTTGTTATCCCTGAAATTATTCTCAGGAGAGTGGGATGGATTAGTAACAAGGTATCCTTCAGGTGATTCAATAAGAAATCCAAGAACAAATTCTGCTGTCCCCTTCATCAGCGGGTAAGCTCTATCCCTCAGGAAAGATGTGTCTCCCGTGAACAGGTAGTGCTCATAAACAGGGAACGTCATCCATGCACCGTTTAAAGGAGTTATGCCCCAGACACCATCTGCAACGCCGGTTCTTCCGAACGGATCAGTCAGGTGGTGAATTGTCCAGCCGCCTGTCCCATACATCTCCCCCGCAGTAACCGATCCGGGGGTGGTCAGCTTTTCCATGAAAGAGACCAGTTTTTCCGCAGTCTCCGACAGATTGCAGACCTCTGCCGGCCAGTAATTCATCTGCAGGTTGATGTTTGTATGAAAGTCGGAGTTCCAGGGTGCATTCATCTCTCTGTTCCATATACCCTGCAGGTTGGCCGGCAACACTGCCGGAGTACGGGAGGATGACATCAGTAGATATCTGCCGTACTGGAAATACAAAGCTGTCAGGCCATTGTCGACTGCCCCGTCTTTTACAGCAGCAAGACGCTCATCAACAGGTGTGTACGACAGGGAGTCAGGACCAAATGAGAGACTGACACGGTCAAACATTTCCCGGTACTCCTTAAGATGACTGTTTACCAGCTCTCCGTAGGGTATCCCTTCTGACTCGTCAAGGATTGTTTTACAAGTGAATGCCGGATCGATTGACCTGTCGAAGTCAAGCTTATCAATGTTGTAGTCTGTTGCAGCAGTTAATCTGACAGTTATCTCTTCAGCCGTATTTACTGTGAGAATATCATCCTGAGCAGTTACTGTACCGTTTTTGGCAGATACTCTGAGTTCGCCTGCGAATCTCATGTGTGCCCCGCCCGGACCAGATTTGGGATCATCCTGGTCGATGATCTGACCTGAAAGCCGGATCATGCCGGTACTATCCGCTTTTATCACCGCATCCTTTTCCCTTGACATCCGGAAAGAAGCAGTCACCGGCAACCCGCCGGTAGATGCGATATGAACCAGAATAATGTTACCCGGAGCCGATGCCAGTACCTCCTGTGTCACGCTTTTTCCATCTACAGAAAACCGGGTTGTTGCGATGCCTGTCCTGAGGTTGAGCTCCCTTGAATAGTTATCAGGAGTAGTATTCCATTCATAGTCGATGAACAGATCACCAAGCGGCTGATATGACCTTATATTGGGAGGAGTCCCCAGGAAGTTCTCATCGGCCAGCTTCAGGGCATCACTGTAACGGCTTTCGAAAATTGCTGTCTGAAGGACAGGAAGTGTTTTAAGTGCATTTGGATTATTATTATTGATCCTGCTGCCTGCCCAGATACTCTCTTCATTAAGCTGGAGCCGTTCATGCACAGGATCACCAAAAACCATTGCCCCGATGCGTCCGTTTCCAACTGGCAGGGCCTCTTCCCAGGCTATTGCAGGTTGTTTGTACCAAAGTTTCAGGTTATTGCTGTCCTTTTCACTTTTGCTTCCGCAACCGGACAGAAAAAGTGAAATGAGAACAAATGGAATGGCAGCTGAAAATTGCTTCATATCTGAGATCTGATTAAGAGTGGAAGCAAGATAGGAATATTACTTCTTTTTTGAAAAGAATTGAGCAGGATGTGTTGAGGCAAGGTGACCTTAAACTTTAAGATAATCCGAGAGGTAATCAAAAGCCTTCGTCAGATGTCCGCCGGAGAGTATTGTGGCCCTTTTTATCATAGAGCTCTCATTACCGGTAAACAGGCTGTGCAGTACATTCTCCATCAGCATAATGCCAAAGCTGTAAGAGGCATCGCGCGGTAATTCACCGGGAAGGTTATCGATCGACATGGTTGTTATATTCTTCAGACTGGTAAAGGCAGGTTCCTCGATTTCAAGATACGGGTTATAACCATAGAATGGATCTGCAATTGTAGTGGCCCTGATGGTGGATGGTATCGGGCCATTGACATCGCAGCTGATATCAGCTATCACCGAAATCCTGAAGTCCGGATGTCTCATGTCACCCTTTGTAAAGAAGGCAGGGGAGCGCGGATCCCAGTAATGGCCCGTGATTAAAATATCTGTAACCCTGCTATAAGGGAGGAATGCAGATTCAAATTCTTCAGGTTGCATCCTGAAATGAGAGAAGCTGAACTCATAGCCAGCTTTGTGTTTTGTATAATGCTGAGGTCCGATCTGGCAGAAGACAGGGACTTCAAAATTCCTGTTCAGGTAGTCATCGGGTGATACCTGTACTACATTTGCGATGTTCAGGGTTTCCATGGCTCCTTCTGATACACGGCCTTCTCCTGTAACAAGTATTTTTAGCCCGGGTTTAAGTTCAATAAGTCTCAGTCCTGCCCACATCTCATCAAGATCATGACACTGGTATGCCGGTTTAAGTTTAAACCTGTTTGTTTTGATACCCCTGGCCCTCAAACCGTTATATGCTCCGACAATTCCGGCATGACGGCCAAAGGCAACCACTCTTTGTCCATCATCGGTAGTAAGATATTCAAAATCAATGAGGCTGATTTTGTTCTCAGCCATTGCCCTGAACATATCAAGATTATGAGGTTGTTTCTTGGCTACATGCGCAAAGAAAAGATATGTTTTCCCGGGAATAAAAGTCCGTCTGTCAACCTCTTTTACCCCCATAAGGATATCGCAATCCCTCAGATCCTCCTTTAGAGGGATATTGAGGTATTCATACTCTTCATTTGAATAGCATCTGAAATCGCTTGGCTGGATAAAGAACTGCACGTCGGGATAAGTCTCTTCCAGAGCAACTATCTGAGGTGGAGTGAGTGGCACCCTTCTGTCGGGAGGATTTCTTGTTTCACGCAGGATTCCGATTTTGATTTTATTTGTCATAATCAGGAACAATTATAGACTGCAGGTGAAGATACAAAAAAAAGTTAGGAGTGAGCTAAAGTTTGAAGTGCCTGGAGTTTTTAGAAATGAATAATGCCAATCTAAGTACTCTAGGCACTCTAGGCACTTTAGGCACTCTAGGCACTCTAAACTTTTTTTTGTATCTTTGCGGTTCATATCAACCGGGGCTGACATGGTTTTGACAGCATGAGGGGTGGTATGTAAGCATGCAGTGTGTGGTGGCGCGTCACTTGAACAGTGTCACAAACCAATAAAAGGCGAAAACAATTACGCTCTCGCAGCATAAGCGAATAACAGTAGCTTAGGCACTTCATGCCGAAAGGCAGAATCTCCAGGCACATGTGTCGGGACGAGACGTCTCCCGGGCGGTCAAGCCCTGATCCAACCCGACACGGAGGCGCACGCAATCCGGGGCTAGTCTGAAGGTTGTTCCGACCCGATGGCGAAACAAACAGGAAATAAGGGCAGGTTAGGTTGTTCTGCAGCTGACAGGTCACGAAAATCAAGCAGGACTAAGCATGTAGAAAGCATATGGTTTCCATGTATGGACGCGGGTTCGACTCCCGCCAGCTCCACGATTCAAGAAGTAAATAAAAGTAAAATGCCTTAATATTAATATGTTAAGGCATTTTTCTTTATTTATAAAAAGTAAAATATCCATCTAAAAAGTAAATAAAATGACCCTTATTCGGATACCTAAATCAATTTTATTGACGAGGTATCCTAATAAGCCGTAACAAATTGTATTAAATTATATTAGAATTTGGTATTTTTAATATATATTTACTTAATTTTACTTGCAATTTCATTGAATTAGGATACCTTTATCACCATGAACGAACGTCAAACACTGTCAATATTATTTTATCTGCGAAGAGACAAAAAGAAAAGTGATACGGAAGTACCGATATATATGCGAATAACTAGTAAATGGGAAACGTGCGGAAATGGCTATTCACCGGTTTATTGATCCTGAGTATTGGAATAATGAGTCCGGTGTTCCAAGAGGAACTCAAGGAACGAAATAAAACAATTAAATGAATATCTATCACTGCAGAGGAGTAAAGTTTATCAGGCACAAAAATCACTTATTGAAGATAGTAAACCGGTGACTTCGCTTTGCTATCCGTAACATTGTACAGGGAAAATCAGATAAGCAACATAAGCTATCTTGAGACTTTTCGAATATCACAACAAATTGATGGAGGAAAAAGTTCCGGGCGACTATCTCCCCTACAACCCTGATTAGATTTAAGACAACCAAAAAGCCATGTTGAGGCATTTCATAAAATACCAATATAAAACAGATGATCTTTTATTAGCCAGCTCAATCATGAGTTTGTTACTAACCTCGAACACTATTTCAAGACAGTTAAATCATGTAATCATAATTCAACAAGCAAATACATTAAGAACCTTAAAAAAATCATCAACCTGGCTATAAAGAATGACTGGTTAAACAAAGATCCTTTCATTAACTTTGCGGCACAATAAAACCAGTAAACAGGGACTATCTCACTGCTGATGAACTTCAAAAGATTGGAAGATAAACAAATTGATATATCCCAAGATTGGCTCAGGTGAGAGATATTTTTGTCTTTTCATGTTATACCGGTCTGGCTTATGTCGATGTACTTAACCTGACAAAAGAAAACCTTGTCACGGGCATTGATGGTGAAAAATGGATATTTACAAAGCGGGAAAAGACATCCACAAAATCAAATATTCCTCTCCTGCCAAAGGCTCTTAAAATTATTGAAAAATACAAAGATGATCCAGTTTGTATTTATAGTAATAAACTACTCCCGATCCTAAGCAATCAAAAAATGAACGCCTATCTGAAAGAAATAGCTACCCTGGCAGGAATAAATAAAACACTTACTTTCCATTTGGCCCGACATACATTTGCAACAACCGTGACTTTGACGAATGGAGTACCAATTGAATCTGTAAGTGAAATGCTTGGGCATAAGAGCATAAGAACAACTCAAATTTACGCAAAGGTCATTGATAAGAAAGTCAGTGAGGACATGAGCACATTAAAAAAGAAATTGTCAAAAAAAAATATAAATAAAAAATTCAACTCATTATGAAAAAAGAACCTTGGAATTTGTTCCAGTTATTTGATAATGTGGTAAAAACAGATGGTATAAACATACAGACATTTATTTATGAATATAAACAAGATCGTATTAAACGAGATCACAAACCAAATTGAGATTGACCAGCCTTGGAATGAGGATTTAAGTGACTATATAGGTATTAAACCTCCTATCATTAAGACTTTGAATGATCACATAAATGAATGTCTAAGGTCTGAAATCTTATCTGTTTATGATAATATTGAAAGAGTGTTTTTCTCATTCTACAATGAAAATGAAAGAATAGGCTTTATAAGGTCAGTAAAAAATAAAGTTGAATTTCTATTAAAGAAAAGTAAAAGTTGTAATGACCCATTTAAAGAACTATTTATAAAGCACATTTCACAACTTGAATTGAATATCTATGATAGGTATAAAAATGAGTTAAATGATAGTCCAAACTTGGATGATGAAAAAGAAATACAAGGTAAAAATCAAAAAATTAAGATCAACCTCACCCGAGATCAATTTGGTGCATTAATATATTTGTTTAGGGAATGCAATTTAATTGACTCTGGATTAAAAAATTCCCAATTAGCCAGGACGATAAAATCAACCTTTTTACTACTTGATGATAACCAAAATCATGGACCAGCTGAAGCTTTTGACGTCCTTCTTTCACAGATGAAAGAAAAAGATTATAAAGATTATGGTAAAATATTACGTAAAGTAATTGATAAATTAAAAACGTCTCCCACATTCGTGACGATACTATCCCAATAAATGTCATTGGCAACTTTTTGGTGGATTAAGTAATTACTTAATAATTACTTGCCATGCAATTTGTTACAATATATCTTGCCGTCAAAAAAGATGAAAATAGATTTTGTAACAATTGATGATCTATATCTTTTAGGAAAGACCTTATTGAAGAGATTAGAAAAATCCATTTTGATAATGACTCTCATAAACTGAATAAGTGGACCGTACCTCTGACGTTCAGAAGATGCTTGGTATTTCATCATCTTCAGTGCAAAACCTGCGCAATTCAGGAATTCTCTCTTATAGTAAAATTAAGGGATCTACATCTTTTATAAGTTGGAAGACGTTGAAAAACTTCTTGAAAAAAATCTTCAAAATAAGCTTTATGAAAAACCTTCCTGAAGAAATTTCCAGAAATGGATATAGGTATTTTCTTGTGCAACGTACCCAAAATAAAGCAATGTACAAGCAGACCTATAATAATGTCCATCATAGCCTTTGAAGTCTTCATAATTCGGGTACGTGGCGCGCAATTTAGTCTACTTCTGAGAAAGCATCTCGAAGCATCTGAAAGATTTCCTGGGAATTAAGATTTTGGAAAAACAGCCTGGAGCATTCAGAATTATCAAGATGCACTTAAAAAGTACCTGGAATTATGAAAAAAAATGGTCCTCAATATTTTGACTATCTTAATGTTCCATTGAACTTTGTACTTATTCCTTACAAAAAAGAAAAGTAAATCAAGTAAGGTTGTATCTATATCTTAAATCCATTTCAAATGGCTATATAAAAAACAATAATAAGATATATACTGAAGCGGCAAAAAAGTTCAGTGTTACAAAAAAACGATTTTGAACCATCGAACCTGGTTAATAAATGAAGGATGGCTTATTCCTGATTACGAGGTGAATAGTATCCGTATCATCAGTTTCGAGATTTTAGCCAGCAAATTGAATTTCTTTTCAGCTACAGGAGTACTGATATATAAATCAGAGATAAAAAATTATAAAAGTATTGCAATTGCAGCGGTTTATAAATATTTCATGATGAGGTTGAGGCGGAGGAAACCTGTGACGGAATTAAAAATGTGGAGTTCCCAGTTACATAAGTTTCCTCCGTACCCTCATCTTGCCCATACTTATCTGGCAAAAGTACTCAACAAATCAAAGACATCGGTATCAAGGTACAAAAAACTTTCACAGAAGAAGAAATACCTCAAGTCAATTAAAAGGTTTGAAGATTTGAAGATTCCCTCTGTTGACTTAAATCTAATTAAAAGCATATGGTCCATATGAACCTAGAAAATTGAGGAAGATAAAAAATAGAATTGTAAAACAGCTTCCCGATGAAATACGATGCAGTATAACACTAAGAAGAAAAGACAACCTCAGAAAAGTTTGTCAGCTGAACCGAGAGAGGAAAAAAACGGAACCATTAAATGTGGATACATTTAATCAGTGATTGAATGTTTGAAAAAAGAAAGAAGAGAAACAATAATAAAAAACGAAAGTATGATTACAGAAGAAAGAATAATATCAATAGAAACAGACTAAAAACAATTTCGAATGGTGAAATAGTATTAATAGATGCATCGTTAGAAGCTATTTCAGGTCAAAATGATTCTAAATAATTATTAATCAAAATGAATATGAGGAAAAAGAAAAAAGTAATGAAACTGGTAGATCCGAGGACAGGAGAAATGGTCTGCAAAATCAGTGGAAATGTGCATTGGGCGAATTTAAAACCTGGTGGCTAATATTATCGTGGATCTTGACAATGCCAAAATGGCTGTTTATTAGAGCCCCACTCTACAATCGTTGTGTAACTGCTGGCCAGTTCTTCCATTAAACCATTAGCCGAATTGGGGAAACACCTTCAACACGCAAAGAAGTTTAAGACATTTTCGACTCCCCTCAAAATCCTAAGCTATATTTACATATTAAATATTATAGTGCTGAGGCCCCTATAATAGTTAATATGTACCTGGCTTCGCCAAATAGCCGCTGTGATAAAGCCTTAAACTTCTTGTTCCCTGCCCACAATATCTTGCAAATGGAGCCATACTGATCCACAAACCCCCGGTATGCATTCCGTAAACGTCTGCTCACACACCAGATTTGAGGGCCCCTAAAATAATAGGTAATTAGGCTGAGCAACTCCATTTCTTTGTTTCTGCTTTCTAATATCTATTGAACCTCTATTAGGATGTTAAATGATTGTCTGTCTGATTATTCATCAAGCAAAATTAAGAGAGCAATTAGAGTGCTCAAAGAATTGGGCATTACTCAGCTGTGTATCTGCGTCCTTACAAGGAGTCTTTTCAAAGTTTAAATAAAAAAAAATCATATCCAGAATACTCCATACCAGATGAGTTCTCCTACTCATTGATCTCCAAAATATAAATGTGCTGCCAGATTTGCTAATATCATATCAACTAAAATGTGATATCACAATTCCATCCAAATAAATACCCCAATTGTGATGTCATAACAGAGTTTAAGTTACAACCTCATTTGTGGTGTCACTATCTTCTCCAAATTAAACCCCTGTTAGTGGTGTCATTATGGAACCTAAATTACAATCTCAATAGTGGTACCATAACTCCATCCAAATAAATACCCTGATAATGGTACCATAATTATCATCACCCTATAAACGGGTGAGCCAGATTATGTACCCAGATTTTGCCGGTGCCCATCGAGCCGCCTATGCGGGGGCATCTTTTGTAGCGACAATGAGGCTCATTGAAAAAAGTTATTTTATTAGTTGATATTAATATGCGCTGGAGACAAAGGAAGGCAAACAGCTAATATCGCTCAATGTTATGCAACATCGTAATGCATGCTGTGTTCTGCCTGGCGGAACTCAAGATAGGTCAGCGTTAAGCCTATCATTTTTTTTAAATAAGTTATTTCTGATTCGGATATTAACTAAAAATTATCCGACATGAAAAACGCTATTCAATTATCAATGTTTAATGTTGCTGAAGTTCAGCTGATTTACAAAAGCAAAGTTCCTGCATCTCAGAGGAGATCAATAAAATGCTCGAGAGATGCATTCGATTTGTTTCTACAAAGTTGGAATCCTGACACTCTCGAGCATGCTGAAGAATTCAAGCTGCTGCTAATGAACAGATCCAATGCAGTTCTTGGCATTCTTGCCGTTTCCAAGGGTGGATTATCCGGAACAGTCACTGATGTTCGAATAATCTTGCAGGCTGCTATTAAGGCAAATGCATCAGGCATTATAGTCTGTCATAACCACCCATCCGGAAATCTTAATCCTTCCGAATCGGACACTAAGATCACACAAAAGATCAAAGAGGCCGGGAACCTCATGGACATTCAGTTGCTCGATCATCTTATCCTTACTACTGAGGGCAACTACTACTCGTTTGCTGATAATGGCCTTTTATAAACCATAAATAATTATAGCCATGAAAATTAGATGTAGACATTGTGGTGAATTATTTTGTCCAAGTGATGAAGCCGTTGACCTTATTTCAGAAGGATACATTTCTTCTGATACTGTAAATTTTTGTGATGACTGTTGGGATATGCTTGAATATCTACAGGATGATATCTCAGAACTGCCAAGTGATGCAGATATGGGACTTTAAGGATTAGTTACTTTGATAAAGAGCTCTCGAAAGGGAGCTTTCTTTTTTAAATCCAAGTTATTCTTTAATCAAGTATTAATCTAAAACTTATTTATTATGAAAAAGTAATCTATTTTTTGGTTGTACTTCTGCAGATGAGGTTCAGCTACGTTTTGATGAACTATCCAAGGTTTTTATTGACCAGGATGAGATGCTTAAAGCAATTAAAACAGAATATTCAACTTTAATGAGTGTTCTTACTGAATCTAAGCCGGTTGAAGAAGTGAAAGAAGAAAGTCTCTCTGCCAGACATTATCAAAATCCTTCAGGAAAAGGTCAATCCAGAGGGCTTCACTTGGAGTCATCAAAAATTGGCTTTGGATGACCGGAAAACTTATCAGATTAAGGATACCTTAAAGGACGTTGGGTTTCAGGTATTCAGCGAATAAACAGTCCTGGTATTTCAGAAGTAATGATCAAAAATCCTCCAAGTCGACAACTGATTTCTGAAATCTGGAATTGTATGGGACCAGGTCAGTAATTCTTTAGTATCAAAAAAGGAGGTTTTGTACCTCCTTTTTTTTTATGAGATACCAGACGAAGGATTTGAATTATTCAAATCTATCATAAAACCTTTAAGTTTTGGATATAAGCGAGCATTTTACCGGTTTAGAACTAAATCAACTATTATATCTAACCTAAGTATGATTTGTGAAAGTTAATTGTTGTTTACTATATTCTTTAAATTAATAAATTAAATCGCTAATTTTGATACTAAAGTGAACAAAGTCAATGATTCAAATTATTAAGACCTCAATACATTAATGGAAAATTTGATTAAGAGAACATTTATTGAGCATCATACTAAATCGAATTAATAAAGGAGGAATTGCTGAATTCCTTTTAGTTTCCGATTTTGGTACTTCCTCAGTTACAAGTGATGCCGGTTTTATATATCCATATTTTAGGCTATTTACTCCGGTAAAACCTGAAAAGGGCCGAAAGCTAAACTCATTATATGATTTAAGGAATCCTTTTGACCAATTTAAAGATAGTCTAATGGATTATCCTTCAATAGGTAGAAGTAAATTAACAGGATCAGAGGTTACTTCTATTCAGAGATATAATAAACTTGTATCTGTCCATGTATCAAAATGTCCACTTAACTGTTGGCATTGCTATCTTGAAGAATGCCTTAGAATTAGCTGTGCATCATGTTTTATTAGTAATCATTGCAATAAAAAAATCCGTATTGATCTTCGAATCCTTCGAACATTGGTTCACTGCAAAGGAAATAGTGGCGTCGTTTTTAAAACAAAGAGAAACAGATAAAGAAATAGCACAAATATTCTTAGACTCACTGGAGGTGAGCCATTTCTTGTTCCGGATTCATTATCAGAATCCTTCGTGAAATAGAATAATTCTTGCATTGACATCACGAAATATTTTTATGGACAGAAACGAATCTAATTCCTTTTATTCAAATGAGATGGTACTCGTGCCCATTGTAACTGAAGATCATCTTAAAGAGCTATCCAAATTTAACAATTTTTGTATCCATCCATATTTTCATGGATTGAGTGAACTCGGTTGTGAAAACATAACGGGATTTCATCCATATCTGTTTGATTCATTATTTAATGCTTTTCAAAAGATTAGTGGATGCAGCGAATTGACATTTATCCAACATTTGGTTCAAATGTTTGTGATCCCAATGATATCGAAGAATTTTTCTACCGTATTAAAGCTTTTAATGAAAACCTCCCGCTAAGATTTTGCTCCTATTGACTATGATTTAAACTATAAACTCAATTAAACAAAGAGAGACAAAAAAAATTGATTTCAGTATAAAAAAATAATCTTATGATAAAATTCTAGATTATAGAAAAAAAAATCGGAATAGCCTTTTAAATAAACATTATAATTTAAACTACGCACAAATCCCAAGACATCAGATAAACCTAAAGACTAAAGTAAATGAAAAATAAGGAAGAAAAGTTATTCGCACACATCTTCCATTCACCAACATCGATAACCAGAATTGAGAGTTTCTTAAAACTATCAATTCCTTCTGGATGTAAAGGACATTTAAACTATAATAAAAGAATGGGTCGATGGGAAAACTTTTTAAGAGAGATTTATAAATTTAATGGAGATAAATCAGTTCAGGCAATTTTCTGGGCTTTAAGTTGTAAGCAGGAGATGATCCGTGGTCAAAAAGTAACTTCTTTTGAATTTGCATGCCCAATAAGATAAGAAATAGTATTAGTGCTGTTGAAAAAGACGGTCAACTAAATATT